>CAWFVX010000009.1:0-94018 GCA_963819345.1 uncultured Alphaproteobacteria bacterium | reverse complement strand
GGGGAGGGTTCGGAGAAAGCCCCGGGAGGGAACTCGCCCCCCTGGCTCCCGGCGGTGGGGGCCTTTTCCCGTCGGCTGGAAACCTCGTCCAGGGATGACGTTGTCTCACTCGGATACGTCAATGCGCTCCTGCGTTACCCTGGTGTTACCCGCAGCAACACATGCGCCTGATGATGTTGGATAATACAGTTAGACGCTAACGTCATGTTATCCGATAGGCAGCACAAGATGGACAATCAGGTGGTAGCCGACCAGTCGCCACAGACCGCAACGATCAAGACGCAAATTTGCATCTTGGACGAAGCGATGTGGCAACGATGCGGAATGTCTCGCCGCGTTCTGTTCTTAATATGAACATTAGCAAAGTATCACGAGTTTGCGGGCGACGACGGTGCAGCACGGCGGTTCGTTTGTCCGCAAACCTCATGCGACGGCATCTCAATGCCTCGCAGGTCGGATTGGTTGCGGCAACTTTCGCCACGCTGGCGCCCCATAGACGTGCTTCTTCGCAGACGGTGAAGTCAGCGAGGTCAGTCCTCCTCGCCAAGGAAGAACCCGGGCAACTCCGGGCAATGAACGCCGCACAAGTCATAGGCGCTAACGGATGCGCGCTTTACGCAATCTTTGGACAGCAGACGCAGCAGCTTAGGAATGCCGAAGCCTTCCCCATGGCGGGCGATCAGGGTGTCCAGATTATACCGCCCTGCCCGCTCGCAGCGGGTGCACGCCACAGTTAACAGCGCTGTGTGCTCGGCAGCCTCGCCCAGAGTGATCGATCCCTCTGACACAACTGCCTCCGCATTCAGCGATCACGCGAATTGACGCGTGAGTTCGTACTCCTGAAGCAGGCAATGCTCTGACAGTCCCAAACCGGATGCCAACTTCCGGATCATGTCGATCGAAAGTGGACGCCGGCGATTTAGTTTCTCGGAAACGCGACCGCTCGTAGCTCCACCCAGCATCGCGCCAAGGTCAGCGCGCGTCATGCCCAGATTGTCCATACGCTCGAGAATGGCATCGATCGGATCCGGCGGATCGATTGCGTCGTGCTCATCTTCATAGGCGCTAACCAGGACCAGAAGGAGATCGAGACGATCGCCTTCGGCCGTTCCGGGCTCAGCACCCCAGAGGCGCCGCACCTCAGCCGCTGCTGCCGCATAATCTGTCTCCGTACGGATCGGCCGATCGGTATTCATGGCTATCCCTTCACAGCTTTTGAAGCCGTTTGCCACCGTTGGCGCACAATTCGTCGTATTCAGCATGGGTGCAAACCCGGAGAGTAAGAACGCCATGCCGAGCGAAATCGATTTTACAGATCAGTCGATATTTATTCCCACCAATGTCGAAGACATGATATCCGTATGCCATGTCAACACTGACCCCATAAGCCATCTTGACATCACTATGGGAAGTCCAACTCGCATGTTTCGCTACATCATACCACGTTTTTAGTGGCGTTTCGCTATCTTGCCTTCCTGGCGACTTCCAAAAGTCGCGGAGCAGGCCCCGAGATACCACCCACATACGTGACCTTCCCTGCTCCCAATTTGGGAGTTATGAGTCGGTATGTCAATCGGAATCTGTAGTCGGCACCGAAGCGGCCAGTCTCATGTTTCGATACAGCTGAGACGCCCCGAAATGGCGCTTACAGGCAATAAGTCGGCCTCGCGGGCCGGTTACAGCCGCACATACCGATGTTGGCTGGTGCTATCCCACACGAAGGCGGCCGACCTAAAACCCATACGAAGGCGGCCGACCTAAAACTGTTACCCTGGGTAACAGTTTTTCCTGGACTAGCGAGCTGGCTTGCAACGAGTTTCAACTTGAAACGCATCAGCGAGAAATCCATGAGCGGTTCATGGGCGGAGATTTCTTTGGACCGAGCGAAAATCCTTCCCCGCGGGTAGGATTTCTTGCAAGATGCACGGTCCGCAACCTTGGTGAATGCAGACCCTGCATTCACCTCGAAGGGCTCCCTAGGCTGTGCAAAATCGGTGTGCAGAGCGTGCGCCAGTTCAGAACGGCCAGACGCTAACTTCTGAACATAGCCACGACACGATGGGCAGGAGGATTTCCAGACGGTCGAGCATCCTGCCCAGTTCGATGGAGGCCGCCCTCGTGGTCTTCGTGGTCAATGGTGTGCGCTCCTAAAAGTCGGTTGGAGGTTGCTTTTGCCTGCATCGGCTTGTCCCCTATCGTTAGGAAGGCGACACGACCCAACGGGTCGCCTGCCTATAGGGGGTATGGGGGTGATGAGGGTAGGAACCGGCGTGGACTTTTGGCATTGTATGTTTTCAATGGCTTACAGACAACCGAAGGAAAACTTGTTCCGCATGGTGACCGGCGTGGACGAACCGCGTGGACAATGTTTTCAATGGCTTACAGACAACCGCGTGGAAACCGCTGAACCGCGGGGCAGATTGAAATGTTTTTGTCATTTATAGGCCATAACAAGCTCTTCTTGCGTCTGATAGTTATGCTTGTAAGTCTGCGTGCGGAGGCAGCCGCGCTTCAATAAGTTGCCCATGGCTTCGGTCAGTTCCCGTTTGTTGAAATCCCTTCCTTCTGGGAAATTGCAGAACACCTTTGGTGCGTAATTTCCAGCACGGCTGTTTTGGCTGACGTGTAGTCCGGCGCGGATGTTGGCATCCAGTGCCGCGAGGAAAGCGGCTTCGGCCTGGTCCTTTCGCGTGCCGCTGTCCGGCAGTGATAAGTTTTCCGGCACCGGAACACACCGTCGCGCCATTCCATGGTGACGGTATCGCCTGTTGATGCCGCGTTGGCTTTGCGCCTGGTCAGGATGCGTTCTGGCGAGTCGAGGATGGGCTTGCCTTCTGCGTCCTCTGGCCGAGCGAGTCCCCAGCGGGATCGACAGGAGTTATTCCATGCCGTTGATCCGGATCGGAGATCGCCGCTTGCCAATCCGGACAGTGACGGATGCGCGTTGAGCAGCACCGCCCCATCGATATCTTGAGCCAACTTTGTAAGGGCGTTTCCGACGAACTGTGTGACTTGCGCGCGATCGCTTTCATTGCCGCTGAAGCACGTTGCCGCGGTATCGATCACGACCAGTCTGGCTTTGATGTCCATAGCTTCGTCTCGCAGCTGGGCGAAGCGTGCCGTGGTGACCATCGTGCCATCGCTTTGGAACCGGACCAGGACGTTATCCTGTCCAGTTGCATCGACTGGATGCATGTTCTCAAGATCGGCCCATGACACACCGTGATGCTGGCGTATCGCATCCATGCGGATATGCAATTCGGTAGCGTCATCTTCCGAGAATAGTCCGATTGAATTGCACGGCGTGACGGGGATGCCGCACCATTTTGAGTTCAGTGCGGTAGACGCCATCAATTGCAGCCCGAGGAGTGTCTTTCCTATTCCCCCGTCCGCGTAGCAGAGGGTTACCACGCGCACGGGGAGCCAGTGGGGAACGATCCACCGTCGGTCGGGGACGGGAATGCCCTCAAGGCTGGGGAGATGAATTGCGCGCCAGGGTTGTTCCTGATCGGGTTCGCGGCCTAGGTTCCAGATACGCTCAAACTGGCGTTCGTCTACTTCGGCCGCCCAATCTTGTGTTGCTGGGTAGGCGAGCAGGGCGGCCTTCATGTCGGCGTAGGTCCATCCGGCCCGCCGCAGCGCCGCGCCCAGGCCGAGTGCGCCTTCGGAGCGAGATCCGCCGCGCATTGTGGATGCGTTGAGCAGTGCTGCGGCCAGGGCGCGGTTATGTTGCGCCGCGGTGTTCAGTCGGCTGAGGATGGTATCATCGGTTCCGTTCTTACGTTCGGCCTTTCCGCAGAAGGCTGGTGCGGCCTCTTCGATTAGCCAGCGTAGATCCTCGAGGGGAACGACGCGAAGATCGGCTGGAGCGTCGGCCAAGCCATCCCAGGTCACTGTGAAGTATCGGTGGCTGAGGTACAACTCGATGCTCGGAGGATGGCCGCTGCCGTTGGCGCGTTTGAACTGGCGACCGTGTGCGGTGCCCATGATGCGCCGCAGCTCGAGCACTTCAGCAGGATTGATGAGAAGGAATGCCTTAACGCCGGTTTGGGACGGCGACACCTCGGTATAGGAGTTCAGTCGCTCGATGACCGCGACGGCCCATGGTTCGACGATCCCGGAGACCGGATCGCGACAGGTATCCAAGTCGACGCCGGCTATCCAGGCTTCGCCGCATTGGCCCAGTTCGATGCCGATGCCGCCGCCTGAGCCGTTGACGATCGCCTCGGCGATCAGCACGGCCTGATCGTGCGGGAGCCAGGTAGAGGCGTCATCGGCTTCGGCTTGTCGCGTCGCTGAGCAATAGGGCACCTTCGTTATTTTGCCGTTGCGCATTTCGTTCCGCCAGGCGACCCAATGCGGGCTGGTGACGAAATCGACCAAGCCTGTTGCGGCGCTCATGCTTCGCCCTCGATCGTCAGACCGGCAGCGTCCTCGAGGTCGACCCAGTCGACTGCCCAAGGGACGGCGAACGGCCTTGGGAGACGGATGTACCGAGGGCAGCACGTGGACTGCTGGAGAGAACGCGGCGCTGGTTTTGGCCGGAGGCGCTGGGCTACAGGCAACGTGCCGCTGGTGCGGATCATCTGATCGCCGCTCACGGCCGCCCGCTCCACTCAATCGCAGCCAGGAACCGGCCCCGCTCGTCTTCGTTTGCAGCGTTCCAAGCGCGACTCAAGGCGGCGTAGCGATCGATTTGCTTAACGCCATCAATGTGCGTCAGTGCGGCATGAATAGTCATTTCGTTTAGCTCGATGGCATCTATGAGATCCTGTCGGTCGGACCTCTGGACACGCCGAGCTGAATAGATCATGCGTTCGCTGACGTTCATCAGCTTGGCGGCTTCACCGACCGTCATCTGCAAATTTGCAGTCCGGCCGGTGGTTTGCATGCCAGCACCTCGATCAGGCAACCGCGTTGCCTAAATGAATCCCGCCGTTTTAGAAATGATCTAAGATTCATTACGCGCAGCCTCCGGCCGGATGCGTAACCCTGATCGGTCGGAGGTCCGGGCCAAAAATTCGCTGGAGCCCCTCACCCGCCTTCGCCATTAGATTCGGATGCCCAGTGCTGCACCGATCGCAAAAGGCGAACGCGATGACGTGCCGGGCTGGGGTGTTTCCGGGGTCACCACGCCGAACGCAGTCGCAGGGCTGATCTGTCTGATGCGTCGTGGGCAACAGAGGCAGAGAATTGGCTGGTTGTGCGGCGCGCGCCGGATCCACCGCGCGGAGTTGACGATTGCGCGTAGCAGCCGAATCAACTCCAAATCGCCCCATACCGTGCCGCCGACAGCTCAGGGATTCGCCCTGAATCAATGATGTCCACGCGAAAAGCCCTCCGGCCTCCTCGTGGAACCGCTTCAAGCCTGCCTCATATTCTAGGTGACGCTTGCGGGACCGCGTGCTATGTGCAGTCGTCATTTTACCGCCTTTAGGCCGCGTTCCCGGTGGCGCGGTCTTTTCTTTTGGTAATTAGGCGGCCTTTGTAGCGGCAGCTTCGAGACCTTCGACAAAGCGGCGATAAGTGGATTTTCGCATGTGCCAGACGCTGCCAAACTTGAATGCAGGAAGCCGCTTCGTCTCCAGAAGATAATTCGTTTTTCGTAGCGTCTTGCCGATATGGGCGGCGATCGCCTTGGCCCCCTCAAGTGTGTCATCAGCTATTTGTTCGGTCATTTGCATCCCCATAAACAGGAAACATGTCATGTCTCTAGTTCACAAAAAAAGACTCAATCGGTGACGCCATGCAGCAGGCTTGTTATATCGACGACCAAGAACGTGTTCGCATCCTTGCGTGATTGTAATGGAAGAGGAAAGTCCTGACTGGGGCAGATACAGGCTGGACCGCCTTCATCCATTTTGACGCCTATCCACTGGTAATCGGACCCCCAGTCGAAGCAGAGATAGTTCTCTCCTTCTCCTTTTATTGCTCGTGCAAGCGCCTTACTGATTTCGCGAGACTCCGGGCTGACACCTATGACAGCGGGAACAACGGATATCGCATTGATCACCATCGGCCGGAGTAGTGCGGCCAGATGTTTGAGGTGTCCGATTGGAACACCACGAGACGCCAAGGGGGTCAGGATCGCGGCGATTAGGACCTCCCACTCGTAGTACAAGCGATGGACACCCCGGCCCGCACGATCGGTATCGGTCGTGCTCAGAATTACACCCCCATCAGTCCACGCTTGAAGCGCACGCGTTTTGGCTTTGGTTCGTTTAGCCATATCCGCCAGTGTGTACTTATCAGTCGCTGGCATTCGCACTCGGATACACAAGAAACATGTCATGTTTATAGGAGCCCGCTCAATGGCAGTCAATGCCATTCTTGTTGACAAGGGGATATTATGCGACATACTGCGGCCGCAGTGGAGGTGACTATGGCGTCGGTGCGCAAACGGTCCTGGAAATCCGGAGGCGAGGTCAAAACCGCATGGATTGCGGACTACTTTGACCAGGGTGGCAAGCGACACCTCAAGACCTTCGCTACGAAGAAAGCCGCGACCAGCTGGTTGGATACGACCCGGCATGAGGTCAAACAGGGGATGCATACCCCAGAGAGCACAAGCATCACGGTGGCCGAGGCGGCGGCGCTGTGGATCCGACGCGGCGAACTGGAAAAGCTAGAGCGCTCCACGCTCAACAAGTACCGCAACCATGTGGACCTGCACATCCTCCCCTTCCTCGGTGCCACGAAGCTGGCCAGGCTGACCGCCCCCGCGGTGGAACAGTTCAAGGACGACCTTCTCGGGCGCCTTTCGTTGGCGATGGCGAAGAAGGTTTTGGGCAGCTTGAAGGGCATCCTCGCCGAATTGGTTCGTCGGGGAATGGTCGCGCAGAATGCGGCCTCAACGGTCCGGATCAGGGCCCGCGGCCGCGACGATCGCAAGCTGGCTGTGGGAAAAGACTATCCCACCAAGGCTGAAATTTCGGCGATATTGGCCGCGGCCGCCGGCCGGTGGCGGCCCTTGCTCCTGACCACCGTCTTTACAGGAATGCGCTCGTCGGAGCTGCGAGGCCTCCCCTGGGATGCGGTCGATTTCGAGGGCGAGACTATCCACGTCCGGCAGAGAGCCGACGAATGGGGCACGATCGGTTCGCCGAAGTCCGAGGCCGGGCATCGCACGATCCCGATGGCCCCCCCGGTTCTAAATGCCCTACGCGAATGGAAGCTGGCCTGCCCGAGAGTGGGCGCGAGCGAATCGACACCGGGGCGGCTTTGGTTGGTGTTCCCCAATGGCGCGGGGAAGCCCCAGCGTCACTCCAACATCATCAATCGCGGATTTGACCCGATTCAGGTCAAGGCCGGTGTGACTGTCCCTAGTCCGACGGCAACAGGTGATGAGAGCCGACCGCTGCTCTCCGCAAAATATGGAATGCACGCCCTCCGGCACTTCTTCGCGTCTTGGGCGATCGAGCGCGGGTTCTCGCCCAAGCGAGTGCAAGCCCTGCTCGGGCACGCGTCGATCCAGATGACATTCGACGTCTATGGCCATCTGTTTCCGAACTTGGACGATGACCGGGCGAAGTTCGCCGCAGGGGCGGCAGAGCTGGCGACATAAATTGCGACAGGAACGCGACATATTAACCCTATCATATTGATATTACTTGATAATTCAGGGAAAATCAATCCCCGCTCCGGGTGGTTCCACCGAACCAGTGCCTCGCAACTGCACACACGATGCGACTGGGCGTCGACCAAAGGCTGATAATACAGAACGAACTCGTCTTCCTCGAGCGCTCGCCGTAATCCCGCTTCGATCTGCCGCCGGGACTGGAGGGCAACGTTCATCGCGTCTTCGTAGAAGCAGGATAAGCCGCCGCCGCCGCTCTTCGCCTCGTACAGAGCTGTGTCGGCCTTCTTCAACAGCTCATCCGAGATGGCGCCATCGGCCGGCGCCAGCGCCATTCCAATACTCGTGCCGATGTGGATCAGGTGACCGTCGATTTCGTAGCTCGACTTGACTGTCTCGATGATCCGTGACGCGAGCACATCGAGCTCAGACGGCTCGTTCAGATTGAGCAGGACGATGGCGAATTCGTCGCCGCCCAAACGGGCAACTGTGTCGCCGTCACGGACGCAGGCCCGAAGACGTTCGGCGACCCGCTGAAGCAGGACGTCGCCAACCGGATGGCCCAGCGTATCGTTGACGAACTTGAATCGGTCGAGGTCAAGACAAAGCACCGCGAAGCCGATACTGCGGTCCAGCAGCTTGAGGGCCTGTTGGACGCGGTCGTTGAATAGCGCACGGTTTGGCAGTCCGGTGAGCGGATCGTGGTGCGCCAGGAAAGCGAGTTGCCGAACGTTGGACTGAAAGATCGCCAATGACTGCACGATCGTGCCGAGTTCATCGTCCCGCGCCAGGACCGCAATATCCACCGCCGCATGGCCTTGCGCCACCTTCTCGGTTGCTGTTGCGATCTGATTGACCGACCGGACAGTTGCACGGGTCAGCAGCGCCGCGATACCGAACAACAGCAGAGATCCAGCAACCGAGACCGCCATCAATGATAGGCGTATTGTCTTGGCGAGATGCACGGATACCTCGGCGCGACTTTTCGCATCCGTCACCGCCCGATCCGCGATCTCCCCGATTAACTTGAGAACTTCTGCCGCATTCTTGTCAAACGGCCGAAAAAACTCCACCGCACTCGGGAAATCGATCTCCAGCATGGAACCGAAGACGTCGATCGCCTCCCCGTAGACGCGGATTTTCGCCACGACCTGCAGGATGTCGTCACGTTCTGCCGCCATGCCTGTATTCCATCCCTGGGCGGCAAGATCGTCGGCCAACGACGTGGTCTGCATGACCAGCCTTTCGATCTCCTGCGCGACACTCAGGTCGGTCGTCTTGCTGGCTTGCAGTGTGGAGAGGCGGTACAGGGTGCTGTTGATCTGCTGCAGCCTGGTAGCGCTGTCCGTCAGGCCTACGGCGGTCGACAGGTCGTGCTGCACCACGGCGTCGATCAGGGCTGCCTGTTCCGCCGTCACGAGGATGCCGTTCAGGCCCAGCCCGATGAGCGCGGCCATGGCGAGCGCCGGACAAAACGCCATCTTGAGCGCGAACGGCCAGTTCGACACGTGAAGCAGCTTCGTCAGCGGTCGGATCGATACCTTGTCGATCCGCCATTTCGCCAATCGCAGCAATGCCTTCTCCCATGCCGCATTTTCCGCGATCCTTATCGGAGAGAAATATTAAGAAAACGTTGATGGATAATCCACGTGCCTAATCGCCGCTTATTGTTATTATAACAATAATAATAGCTTCATGGCCGCGCTGAAAACAGCCGGGCCGAGCTCAAAACATGGGTCAATTATTAATGAAATTTGTCCGCAAGTGGATCAGTTCCAGATGGAACTCAACACCCCGGACTAGCTGGCGTATTCCTCAGCCAGCATAGGCGTGATAAAATTGCAGGCGTGACCTAGCTCGTGAGAACTCGGTCTGATTCCTGCGAAATCTGCAATCCTTCGGGCATGATCTATTGGGGAAGCCAGTAATTCCTGATAGTGGATCGTTGATATTGGCCACTGATTTCGATCTTGGGCCTGAGCCATGTGTTGATAGATTATCCGCGCTCCCTCAGCGCCGAAATGAGCCGACCATTTTCGGCGACGCCGACTTGTTTCAATATCAGCCAGTGAACGCATAACAAAAATGAGATTTATGTCGAATACCTTGGAAAGCTGCGGTATCAGCAGTGCGGATAGCGGATGCTTTAGGAATATCGGCTTGGGTGACAGAGGGTCGTAAAATCCGAATTCCTGCTCTTCAATACGTCGTTGCAGGCTTGCGAAGCTGGATTCTATACTCCCTGGGGCGCAAGGAACAAACGAGAGGGTAGACTGGTCAATGTGCTGAAGTATCAGGTTCCTGAACGCAACGGACTCATAGCTGTTTGGCGTTTTTTTGTCGTTCGTCATAAAATAGGGGGCGAGGCCAGAGACGCCAATCCGTTCCAGAATACCGGCCACCGCAGAAGTACCACTGCCCCAGGGACCGCAAATCAGCAAAAGTTTCAGGCGCCCCGGCTTAAAGTCGGGCTCATTCAACTCCCGCCATCGTCGGGGCCGAAGGTCCTCGCTCGGCGTTGGGTTCAAGGGCGCCCCCTTGGAGGCTTCCTCAGTGAGTTTTTTTTCCGCAAACTCGGCGTTCTTTTCAACGCGGCTACGCATATCCCGGGGCATCCGGTCACCCGTGAGCAAACGCTGGCACGCGTCTAGACATTCCTGATACCGCTCGGTCCAATAAGCAAGAACGGCGAACTCGTCGAGAATTCCATAGTCGTACACCCACGGTTCAACGAAAAGGCCGCCCTCAGGTATCGAAATATCGAGGCCGCGTCGGGCTATTTCATAGCCCTCGGCAAATCTGTCGTTGGCCCGGCAATACCGGCACGCGGCGTGCAAGGCTTCCGCTCGTCCTGGCGCTAGGTTTGATGCGCGCAGATAAGCTGCGATGACCTCATCAAACGGCTGCCCTGTCAATTCCTGAAGTCGTGCGGCACTGTAAAGGCTGACAAAAACTTCCTCTTCCCAATAACCGAGCTCGGCGCGTCTTAGATACAGCTTTATCGCCTTGGCGTTCTCCTCGGCATGATGATAGCTGCGTGCTAGATAGAACGTATACCGGGAACGCAGAAACGGATCCTCTTCCGTCTCAAGAGCCCGCTCCAACACCTCAGCATCGTTTCGATACTTACCTGTGTCGTTGCTGCGGTTGCCTTCGCGGCTCGATCTGATATAAAGCCCGGTCGCAGACCCGGATGTAAATCCGTCTGCCGGACCTTCAAGATACTCGTGTAAGACACCGCGAAAATGAAATGCGAGCCTGTTGCTGCATATCTGTGGCCGATGGTAGCGTAGTGGCCCGTTGCGCATTTCGAGATTGTAAAGGTCGGTCACCAGGTTTGCCTTGAACGCGGATACGTCGAGTCCTTCCTGGAGAACGACGGTATCATCGGCATCGATAATCAGCGCGTAATCGATGTCCTCACGATCTCGCAGACGCGCCAGAGCGAGTGAACGGTTGGTCGCAAAATCCTGCCACGGCTCCTCGATGATCTCTCCAGGCATGTCCTTTCGCGTCAGCCAATCCCGGATGATTGCCTGGGTCCCGTCCGTCGATCCGGTGTCCTCGACCAACACATAGTCGATGAGCGGTTGCACGCTGTCGAGGCATCGGGTGATGACGTTGGCCTCATTCCGCACAATCATGCACAAGCCGATCCGCTTCGCCCCGCGCGTGCCGGACGCGGGCAACGGATCGGCGGCGCGGCTCTCGCTCGGTGTCAACGCCAACTTCGAGCGTGCAAATTTAGCGTTCGCAATCACGCGGTCCCGGATTGCCGGTTGCAGATCGTCTCGCGCAAGGATACGCTCGCATGCATTCAGGCAGTCCTGAAAGTGGCCAGCCCAGTACGCATTGATCGCATACTCGTCCAACAGCCCATAGTGATAGACCCAGGGTATCATGAACAGCCCGTCCGGCATCGGTGCGCCAACCAGAGCCAGAGCACGTCTGGCAACCTCATATCCTTCGCGATAGCGGGATTGCAGCCGGCAATAGCGGCTGGCACCGTGCGCGGCTTCCGCGCGAGTGGTCACGCAATTCCCAGCGCGATTATAGGTCGCCATCACCGACTCGAATGGACGACCAAGCGCTTCTTGGAGCCGGGCGGCCTCCAATATACTCACGAAGACTTCCTCGACCCAGAACCCGAGCTCGGCTCGGCGTAGATAAGCTGCCTCGGCCTTTTCCGGTTGATCGCCGTCCCGGTAGCTTTGAGCAAGATAGAATGTGTAGCGGGAGCGCAGGAACGGATCGGTCTCGGTCTGCAACGCTTCGTCTAACAACGCGGCATCGCGGCGGTATTTGTCCGGATCGCTACTGCGGGCGCCCTCCACTCCCGCAACTATTGTCATTCCCTGTGCGGTTTCCGAGGTGACGTGACCTGGGGGACCCTCGATAAATTCGTGCAATACGCCCCGGTACCGATAGGCCTTGCGGTTGCTGCAGATCTGCACGCGCCCATACTTCACCTGGTGAAGCCGGATCCGAACGTGGTAGTGATCTGCCGACAGCGACCGCTTGAATTTGGCGGGATCGAAATCCGGCTCGAATTCCAGGATATCGTCGGCATCCATGACTAGCGCATAGTCAATGTCGGCGTTTTCCCGAAGCCGGGCCAACGCCAGGGTCCGGTTGTACGCGAAATCCCGCCACGGTTCGTCGAACACCACGCCTGGCAGTCCCGTCTGCTTCAGCCAATCACGGATGACATCCTGGGTGCCGTCGCTCGAGCCGGTATCTTGGATCAGAACGAAATCCACGAGCGGCCGCACGCTTTCGAGGCAGCGGCGGATCATTTTCGAACTCGTTTTTAACGATCATGCAAAGGCCGATTGATTTCGTTCCTGTATTCGCACTCATGGTGGGCCGCCATCGGCTGTCTTCACGGCGTTTGCTCCATGGACGCAGTTCCCTCTGGTCAAGTAGAGGCATTCCATCGGCCGATAAACGAAGGCCGGTCATTCGGGCTTAACCCGATCTTCGACATAGGTTTTTCGACATAGGTCCTATCGTACTAGATTGTCGGAAATCGATGCTAGTCTAATATCGACCTCTTCGTGAGTTTTCGATGTTGCACAGGGCGCGTAGCCGGCGGACGGCGGTCCGCCATCGCCGACCAGCCGCCTGCGGGACCGCTCCGACATGCCGCCCACACCTCCAAAGAAACCTCAATGAAAGTCGTCACTCAGCCAGTGGGCCGCTGCGCCTTCGTGTTTATGCCAACCCACGCCATCAGGCTCAATCTGATGGCGGGCTCAGTTGGAAGATGGCGGGCTCGATGCTCCGCCACCTTCATGTTGTGGCGAGGGCGGAACCCATGGCACGCACTCTCGCCTCATCTGGATGGCATCAACGCCGAACCTATTGTTCGCACCCCGACTCACGAAATCGATGAAGTCGCACGATAGGAGTAGCTTCATGGCAACGCTGTATTAGTTGGCGCGAACGTACAGGTATGGGCTTGCTGCAGCGTCACCCGAGGCCGCCTCCGTGCCGTAACTTACGGTCAACTTGCCGTTGGTTAGGTCGGCCGAGGTAAAGCCGACCAATGTCAGCGATGCCGTTGGAACGCCCGGTGCAGTGGCGTGGAGCGTCAGGCCGGTATAGCCGGCTGCTCCCTGTCCATCCACCCAGGAGAGGTTGAAGGCAGCTGGCGTTACCCCAAAGATCGTCGCGGCATCGCCTGAGTGGAAGTTGGCGACCGTAGTCCAAATGTCGGACGAGGGCCCACGATCGTCAACAAAGAAGGTGTCGTTGCCAGTGCCTCCAGTGAGAAAATTTGACCCGGCGCCGCCGTCCAAGACGTTTGTTCCGCTGCCTACGGCGATTGCGTCGTTACCACTACCGCTATGGATAAACCAGTTTGGTGTTGTGACGGTAATATTCAGATTATCGTTGCTGGGGCTGATAAACTCGCTAGTCAGTCCGGCTACGGGTCCCGTGTAGGTCTGGGCCGTCGCCGACATCGGCTGACTTGTCGTCGTATCATCGATGGCGAGACCAGGCGCACCTGTAGCGCCCGTTGCGCCAAGCCCGCCCGCTGCGCCGGTCGCGCCCGTGCCGCCGCTTGCGCTCGTGGGGCCTGTGGCGCCTGTCAAACCCGTGGCGCCTCTGTGACCGGTCGCACCGGTCGCACCCGTGGCGCCGGTGGCACCAGTCGCGCCGGTTGCACCCGTGGCGCCTGTGTCACCGGTCGCACCCGCGGCGCCGGTGTCACCGGTCGCCCGTCGCCGTGGCGCCGGTGTCACCGGTCGCCCCTGTGGCGCCGGTGGCACCAGTCGCGCCGGTCGCTCCGGTCGCACCTGTGGCGCCGGTCGCACCGGTGTTGCCTGCCGCACCCGTGTCACCGGTCGCACCGGTGTTGCCTGCCGCACCCGTGTCACCGGTCGCGCCGGTACTGCCTGTCGCACCCGTGGCACCGGTCGCGCCAGTATTGCCTGTCGCACCAGTATTGCCTGTCGCACCCGTGGCGCCGGTTGCGCCCGTGATGCCGGCGGCACCGGTCGCGCCGGTGTTGCCTGCCGCACCCGTGTCACCGGTGGCGCCGGTATTGCCTGCCGCCCCCGTGTCACCGGTAGCACCAGTCGCGCCGGTATTGCCTGTCGCACCCGTGGTGCCGGTCACGCCGGTGGCATCGGTCGCGCCGGTACCGCCTGTTGCACCCGTGGTGCCGGTCGCACCCGTAATGCCGGTGTCACCGGTCGCGCCGGTATTGCCTGTCGCACCCGTGGTGCCGGTCGCGCCCGTGACGCCGGTGCCACCGGTCGCGCCGGTGTTGCCTGCCGCACCCGTGGTGCCGGTCGCACCCGTAATGCCGGTGTCACCGGTCGCGCCGGTACTGCCTGTCGCACCCGTGGTGCCGGTCCCTCCCGTAATGCCGGTGGCACCGGTCGCGCCGGCGGTGCCTGCCGCACCCGTGTCACCGGTGGCACCGGTCGAACCCGTGTCACCGGTGGCACCGGTCGCGCCGGTATTTCCTGTCGCACCCGTGTGGCGTGACGCCGGTGGCACCGGTCGCGCCGGTATTGCCTGTCGCACCCGTGATGCCGGTCGCGCCCGTGACGCCGGTGGCACCGGTCGCGCCGGTGTTGCCTGCCGCACCGTGCGCCACGGTCGCGCCGGTGGCGCCGGTATTGCCTGCCGCACCCGTGTCACCGGTCGCGCCGGTACTGCCTGTCGCACCCGTGGTGCCGGTCGCCCCCGTGTCACCGGTAGAACCGGTCGCGCCAGTGTCACCGGTGGTACCGGTCGCGCCGGTGGTGCCTGTCGCACCTGGTCGGTCGCCCGTGACGCCAGTGGCGCCGGTCGCGCCGGTATCGCCTGTCGCACCCGTGGTGCCGGTCGCGCCCGTGACGCCGGTGGTGCCTGTCGCGCCCGTGTCGCCGGTGGCACCGGTCGCGCCGGTGGCTGCCGGTCGCACCCGTGGCGCCGGTACGCCCGTCGCACCGGTCGCGCCGGTGGCCTGCCGCCCCCGTGTCACCGGTCGCGCCGGTCGCGCCGGTGTTGCCTGCCGCCCCCGTGGTGCCGGTGGCTCCCGTGTGGCCCGTCGCACCCGAGCCCGTCGAACCCGTTGCCCCGGTCGCACCCGTGGCGCCCGTGTCACCTGTTGCGCCTGTGTCACCAGTCGCACCGGTAGATCCCGTGGCACCGGTTGAGCCAGTCGCTCCTGTGGCGCCGGTGTCGCCCGTTGCACCAGTTGCGCCGGTATCACCCGCCGCGCCCGTATGGCCGGTTGCGCCGGTTCCGGTTGCGCCGGTAACGCCCGTCGCCCCTGCGGCGCCTGTCGCGCCAACGGCACCTGTTACCCCGGTCGCACCTGTGACGCCGGTCGCTCCGGTGCCGCCTGTCGCGCCTGCGGCACCTGTTATCCCGGTCGCACCTGTGGCGCCGGTCGCTCCGGTGCCGCCAATCGCGCCTGTGGCACCTGCCACACCGGTCGCACCTGTGACACCGGTCGCTCCGGTGCCGCCCGTCGCTCCGGTGTCGCCCGTCGCGCCTGTGGAGCCTGCCACACCTGTCGCTCCTGTGACGCCGGTCGAACCTGTGGCGCCGGTCGCTCCGGTGTCGCCCGTCGCGCCTGTGGCACCTGCCACACCGGTCGCACCTGTGACGCCCGTCGCTCCGGTGTTGCCCGTCGCGCCTGTGGCCCCTGCCACACCGGTCGCACCTGTGACGCCGGTGGCTCCGGTGCCACCGATTACGCCTGTCGCGCCCGTTGCTCCGGTGTCGCCCGTCACGCCTGTGGCACCTGCCACGCCGGTCGCACCTGTGACGCCGGTCGCTCCGGTGCCACCGGTCGCACCTGTGGCGCCCGTTGCTCCGGTGTCGCCCATCGCGCCGGTGGCCCCTGTCGCGCCAGTTGCACCTGCTAAACCGGTCGCACCTGTGACACCGCTTGCTCCGGTGTCACCTATCGCGCCTGTACCGCCCGTTGCTCCGGTGGCGCCGGTATGGCCGGTCGCACCCGTCGCGCCGGTTTGGCCCGTCGCACCGGTGGCCCCGGTTGCGCCGGTATGGCCGGTCGCACCCGTCGCGCCAGTGTGGCCCGCCGCTCCCGTGCTGCCCGTCGCTCCCGTGTCGCCCGTCGCGCCCGTGTCGCCCGTCGCGCCTGTGCCGCCCGTTGCGCCCGTGTCGCCCGTTGCGCCCGTCGCGCCTGTGTCGCCCGTCGCACCGGTGGCCCCGGTTGCGCCTGTGGCTCCGGTAGCGCCAGTTGCCTCTTGGGTGACTGTGACCGCAACGTCGATTGCACCCGAGCCGGCTCCCACCGCGCCCCCGGAGAACAAACCGTTCGCAGCGGAGCCTGAGGCTGTCCCGTTTGATAGTTGGACACCAAGGACAGTGTCTACTGTCTCGTCGTATACAACGATGTAATCGCCATCAGGAATTTGTGTGGCCGGAATATCTATAGTGACTGCGAAACTAGCGGCCGCGAACGGATTGTGAGTTCCCCCACTTGTCTCTGCCGTAATGACACCCAACAGTGTAGCGGACTGGCCAACGGTATAACTCGAGCTTGCCTCGCCTATATCGATGACATCGCCAGAGTTAGCTGTGCCCGTAATGTCAATGACGTCGAATGTAGTTGCCATCGGCTAAAATCCTCTTGCTTGAACTAAAATGCGGCGGCGCCTGCTTCGTCAGTCGCCAGTGCGGTGGATGGTTCGCGATCGAGCGCAACGGACGTGTCGAATAGGCATTGAGACAAAGATTACGAGGGCGATGGAAATTTCGTCTTTCCAAAAGCGGATTAATGTCAGACACGCAGCCGAAAACCGTCGCCATCAACGGCATTGATAGTTGGGCCTCTGCCCTCTCCCTTCGCCACGTTGGCCATCCAAATCTCTCCCGCTCGTTCAATAAGCATACTGCCATCACTTGTATCGCCAGCTTACTACCCAACAGTTAACGATTGCTTAAATAAAACATATGGTTCCTGGCCGTTAGGAGTGGGTAGCACGACTTTCATGCGGGCAATTTCAGGGCCAGCAGATGATCATGGCCTTAAATTATGTCTGCCGCTGACTTTTTAGAGCGCATTAACTTCAGCTTAAGGATTGGGGCGGCACAACGACGCACTGAAGTCGGTCAATCGGGTAGTCAATGCTCCGTGCCTGTCCGAGACATGGCCACCACAACTCGGCAGCGCGGCGGAAAAGTGGGCTTGCGCGGTGAACTTGCTAGTAATGACTTTCGCCGCAATCGCCTCGCTTGCTTTGGTGGCCGCAAATTCCACCGTTGCCGCGGCAGATTTCAGCGCCAAGGATGGGCAGGTCCTCGGGCGAACCCTGGGCTTCGTCGGCGACGGGATGAACGGTGTCGTGGTCGTTGGCATCGTGGTGTCAACAACCAATCCTGCCTCGCGGCGAGACGCCGATATCATTTGCGGGGTTATCGGCACTGACCTGCCGGCCGGGCGGGTTCGCCTGCAGGTTCGGTTGGTCCCAGTCGAACAACTGGCCGTCGTCACCGGCGTGGCCGCCCTGTACGTGACGTCCGGCCTGGCCGCCAACATGGAAACAATCTCCAATACGGCGCAGCGGCTGCATATTCCAACCATTTCAGCCGATATGGCCTGCGTTCAGTCACGCGGCTGCATTATCGGATTCTCCACGGAACCGACCGTCCAGATCGTCATCGACAAGGGTTCGGCCGAACGCAGCGGCGTCCACTTCATGCAGGCGTTTCGCATGCTCGTGCGCGAGAAATAGGATGCCCTCCAGGCCTCCCGCACGCCCAGCCCGCGTCCTGGCCCTCCTTCGAACGAACCGCCGAAGCCTGGCGTTTCCTTTGCCAAGATGTCGGACCGCAACGCTTCTGGCCGCGACGTGGCTTGCCTTCCTGCTGAGCGGATCGCCGCTATCCGCCCAGTCGGTCGACTACGCCGGCTTCGAGCAATTGTTCGGCGAACCGGTCACGACCTCCGCCACCGGCAAGCCACAGCGCATCTCCGAAGTGCCCGCCAACATGGAGATCATCACCGCCGACGACATTCGCCGTTCGGGTGCCGACAACATTCCCGACATCCTGCAGTTTGTCGCCGGGATTAGCGTTCGCCGCTATGGCTTCGCCGCGGCCGATGTCGGCATTCGGGGCTACAACGAAACCAGCAATCCACGCTTGCTGGTGCTGGTGAACGGCCAGCAGGTTTACCTCGATGACCTCGGTCGCACGCAGTGGTACACACTCCCGGTCACCCTCGAAGAAATCCGCCAGATCGAGATCGTCAAAGGCCCCAACACCGCGTTGTTCGGTTTCAACGCTGTTTCGGGGGTGATTAACATCATCACCTACGATCCGTTGCTGGAGAGCGTGAATACCGCGACGCTGCGCGGCGGCACTCAAGGGTATGCGTCGCTCTCGGCCGTTGGCACCGGCCGCATCGCCGACGTCGGTGGCTTGCGCATCGCCGCCGATGGGTTTCGCGCGCAGGAGTATGCCGCAACCGGTGTGGCCTTCGGAGACCTGCCGTTTCGGGAGGCACCGCAGCGTGGCGCATTCAACATCGATGCGCGCGCCCAGGCTTCGTCTAACGTTCAGGTCTTCGCCTCGGCAGCTGTGGTCAATACCCGGATCTGGGAAGCCACCTCTTCCCCCTACTACGGCACCGATTACGAGCGCACCAACTGGTCGCGCGTCGGCCTCATCGCGGATACGCGGTATGGCCTGCTGAGTCTCAGCGCCTACAGAAATGAGTTACTGTACGTGTTCAGCGGCGCCACCGAGTGGGAAAACATCAACGACACCGTTACCGTTGTACAAGCTAGCGACTTGGTCAAGCTCAACGCCGATCATACCATACGGATTGGACTCGACTATCGAGACAATCAGGCCAACTCCGACGCCGTGCTCGCTGGCAAGGTCGGGTATCAGGTCTACTCCGGCAGTGCGATGTGGGACTGGCAGATCACGCCCAACCTCTCGTTGAACAACGCCGTCCGCTTCGATCATTTCGCCTTGAACCAATCCGGCCCATTGGTGCCGGACGTCGGCTATCCATCGTCGGCTTACAACAACCGGACAATCGACCAGCCCAGCTTCAACACCGGCTTGGTCTGGAAGGTGACCGACCAGGATACGCTGCGTCTGTTGGCCGCGCGGGGACTGCAGTTGCCCAGCATCTACGACCTGGGCTTGCAGGATCGTGAGACGGTTGGGCCGTTTGCCGGGACCATCAGTGTCGGCAATCCCGGTGTCAGCGCCGCCTCGATCAACAACGTCGAACTGGACTGGGATCGCGCTTTGCCAAACCTGAACTCGACGTTCCGAAGCGCGATCTTCGCGCAGCGGACAGACAATATTCTGATCAATCCCTACGAGACGGCGTATTCACCCGACGGCGCTATTGTAGACGGGGTCCAGGAACTGCGTTCGACGTCGCAGAACGTCGGCTATAGCTCCGCCGTCGGCACCGAGATCGGGTTGCGTGGACACTCACCGTCTGGCTTTCGCTGGAATGCCAGCTATTCATTCATATCAATTTCAGACCACCTCAACATCAACCAGTTCGGTATCTCCAGTCCGCAGAACTTCCAGCAGGGGACGCCTACCCACGCCGTGGTCCTCAGTGGCGGCTACACTTACGATCGATGGGAGTTCGATGTCCAAAGCCGGTGGCAATCATGGTTCCTTGACTATCGCGCCAACCCCACCGCCGTCACGCTGCTGCCGGTGAAGGTCAGCGATTATTTCCTGGCTGACGCCCGTGTCGGCTACAAGGTGAGCGATAACATTACGCTCGCGCTTTCGGCGCTGCAGTTCAACGCATCGAGCTTGCAGGTATCGGCGGGGCCGCCAATTGAACGGCGCGTCTTTCTCAGCCTCACAATTCATCTTTAAGTTGTGTCCACTGTTCGACTTTGGTCACTCGAAAAGGAATATGGCGTACAAGATTACAACGGTTCCGAAGGCGAACCTTAGTCGGCGCATCGGGCGACTGAGCGATGACGATCTTACCCGCCTTGCTCGCGCTGCTGTCGTCTTTCTCGGTCTCGCGTAAGCACCCGAGAAATGACCGGATCTTGATGCCACCGTTGATCCAACCCACACCCAAGTTTCGGTCCCTAAAAGCAATGACAGGACGACCTGCCAAGCCGCGGCCCAACCCCTTCGGCCTCCATACTTCCGGCCGTTAACTAAATATTAGCCTTCTTCACACAATAGTCCGCCCAGCATGTGGGCGCGCACAACCCTGCTTTGGATCTTCCTGGCAATGACCGCGGGGGTCTGCATTGCAGGGCGAGCGGTGGCCGAGCTGATTACTGGGGTGTTTCCGGATGGTGTCCCGGGCTACGACAATGATGAGGGAGTGACGGTGGAAACGCGGCTCCATCCCGAGCAAATGCCGCTTGGCTTGCGCGAGGGCGCATTCGAATTTCTGCCGCAACTCGACGAGAGCTTCGGCTATACCAGCAATGCTCTTTCCGGACCTTATCGCCGAGGAAGTTGGGAAGTCGGCACCGCGCCGGCGCTGGCAATAGCGTCGGGTTGGTCGCGCGACAGCTTCGGCGCGCTCTTCTCGGTGAACGACACACGGTATGTTTCGCTGCCCAGCCAGAACCGCACCGATGTGACGGCGGTGGTGGGCGGCCGAGTGGACGTCGGCGAAGACAAACTCACCTTGGCGGCGGCGCACCTGGTGCAGCATGAGGATCAGGCCGCGCTCGATACCATCGCCAGCGACCGGCCAATAGAATTCCAGCTCGACGATGTGCGGGCCACGTACGCGATGACCCGCGGCCGGTGGACCATCGAGCCTGCCATTCAGGCAACCAACTGGACCTACGACAACACCTCGATCATGGGGGTTCCGACCAGCGAGGCTTATCGCGACCGAGTAGTCGTGCAGGGCGGCGTCACCGTGCACTACGAATTGGCACCGTTGCGCACAGTCGTATTCGTCGCTCGGGCGATCGGACAAGACTACACACAGACACCACTTGGCCAGGCGAGCCCGAATTCCACCAGTTACCAAATAATGGCCGGCATCGATTACGATGACGATGGGGTCTGGCGGTGGCGGCTGCTGATCGGCGGTGAGGCGCGGCAGTTCGCCAACAAGCTGTATCGGCAGCAGAACACTCTGATCGCTGAGGCTGGGGTCGGCTGGTCGCCTTCGGGGCTGACAACCCTCAGCGCCACCATCAGCCGGGAGACCGGAGACGCGGCGCAGCAAGGGGTCGCCGGCCTGACCTACACCAGCGCGCGGCTAACCATCGACCATGAGTATTTCCGGGACCTTTTGTTCAGGGCCTCCTTGGGATTGCAGCGGGCCGACTTCTTCCAAGGCGGCTATCAGGTCGGCACGACTGCGGGATTTGGCGTGACCTGGGTGATGAACCGGTCAGCGCGGTTGTCCTTCACCTACGACCAGACCGACGTGCGTGGGTCCAACACGCCAACCGACACTTTGGCAACCGGGTACAGCCGCGGCGTCGGTCTGCTCACCATGAGGCTCGGGCTTTGAGGGGCAATCGTAAATGAAGTCGTTGGTCAACCTCGCCGGTCTCGGTTTCGACAATCTGGACGTTTTGCAGTCAGCCTCCTGGATCGCGTCGCGTCCGGCCGATGCACCGTTCGGTTACGTGGTGACGCCGAACGCCGACCATCTGGTGCGGGTCAGCCGCGATCCGGAACTGCGCGCGATTTATCGCGGCGCCGCATTGTGCCTGCTCGACTCCCGGGTAGTCGCCTGGTTGGCGCGACTGATGGGGCTGCCCGCGCCAGCGGTCGCGCCGGGCAGCGACCTGACCGCACACTTGCTCACGCACTACCTCGCTCCAGGGGAGCGGATCACCATCGTGGGGCTGTCGCCTGCCTGGCTGCCCTCTCTGATCGCCCGTTGCGGTTTGGCGCCCCCCGCGCACTACAATCCGCCCATGGGCTTCGACCGCGATCCGGCCGCGTTCGCGAACACCATCGCCTTCGTCAGAGCAAATCCGGCGCGCTTCGTGTTTCTGGCGGTCGGCTCGCCGCGGCAGGAGATTTTCGCAGCCGCTCTCGCAGCTTCCGGCGGCATAACCGGCACGGGGTTGTGTATCGGGGCGAGCCTTGAGTTCCTCTCCGGTGCCTGTCGGCGCGCGCCGCGGATTTTGCAACGGTGCGGCCTGGAGTGGCTGTTCCGCTTGGCCAGCAATCCGCGGAAACTCTTCCGGCGCTACCTGATCAATAGCCCGGTGGTCATCGCTTTGCTGGCGAAGCAACGTCTCCTGCGACATTGAGCCGGCCCAAGACCTCTTTGACGATACGGTGCCAGACCGATCCCCGATATACCCGGTCGTTGGAGTTCATATACGACAGCGCGTGCTCGGGCATCGGACGCGTTGAGCGGGGGCCCATCGCGGCAGCCGCCCGGATCGCTCGCAGCGTCTGGATCGGCAGTCTATTCCATGTACCTTTCAGCACATATCCGGCAATCCGAGGCAGCAGCGCGAACCAGCTCTGATCCAGCTTTCGCTCGATGTAAATTCTATTGCGTACGAAGTAGAACCATCGAGCGTCGTCCCAACCGACACGCTGTTCAGCACATACCTTGTGACGAATGACTATGTCGCCGCGGTAGCGGATATGCCAGCCCAATGCGATCGCACGCAGGCAGAAATCAAACTCCTCCCAGCAGAAGAACAATTTTGCATCGTAGCCTCCGGCCTGTTGCCAGGCCTCGCGCCGGATCGCATGGCCGGCGCCCACATAGGTAACCGTGTCAAAACTTTCCCCGGCGCTGGGCAACAGGCCAAGTGGATAACCCCAGGACGACAGGTCATCGTTGCCGCTGGCATAGGTCACGATCCGGCAACCGACTGCGCCGAGACGCGGTTCCGAGTCCAATGCTGCAACCATCTGCGCGACAGTATCGGCGCTGGCAAATTCGGCGTCGTTGTCCAGCGCAACGATTATCCGGCCATGACCAAGGCCCGAGATCAGGTTGCGGCCACCCGCTACGCCAAGATTTCGTTCCGTCGACAGTAGCGTGATATCGCTACGGCCCTGCACTGCGCGCTCGAGACGCTCGAGTGTCAGTGAGCATGATCCCTGGTCCAGCACGAAGATGTGGAGCGATACGCCTCTCTGTCCGCTCGCCGAGGCGATCGCGGCCAACGTCTCCTCAATTCGGTCCAGCCCAAGAATGATGATGTCCGCGTCGTAGCGCTCGTTCGGCGGGGTCGGGGCACCGGCGACTAGCCGCGTCCTGCGGGCCGGCACCGCCGCACTGCCACCGGGCTGAGATTGGCCAACGCGGACACCGAGCGGGTTCATTCGACAACTCCTAGTGGTGGGATCGCGAGGTAGGCCAGACGCTTGTTCTCTTTGCGAGCGCGGGACACTGCATCCAGGATCAGGCCGCAACTCATCGACAGCGTCGCCAGCAGGACCAGACCGGTCGACAGCAGGGCCGTCGGCAGGCGAGGCACCAGGCCGGTGTGTTCGAATTCCAGCACCACCGGAATGCCCAGGCTAATTCCTGCAATAAGCAGAATCAGTGCACTGAAGCTGAAGACATAGAGCGGCCGTTCATGCTGTATCAGCGCGAGAATCGCCCGCAGGATTCGCATCCCGTCTTTGAATGTATTTAGCTTCGAGGACGTGCCGACCGCCCGGTTCCGGTAATGCGCGCGCACCTCTTGCACCGGCATATGCAGGGTCAGAGCGTGGATGGTGAATTCCGTCTCCGTTTCGAATCCACACGCCAAAGCGGGGAACGACTTCACAAAGCGGCGGCTGAATACGCGGTAGCCGGACAGCAGATCGGTGATGGCGTCACCAAACGCCCAAGAAACGATTGAGCTCAACACGACGTTGCCCAGTCGGTGACCGAGCCGGTAAGCGTCGCGCACGGCGCCGTAACGGGCCGCGTTGACCATGTCCAACTGCCCGTCGATCAGCATTTTCAACATGCCGGGCGCGACGGCCGGGTCATAGGTGTCGTCACCGTCAACCAAAATGTAGGCGTCGGCGTCGATGTCGGCGAACATCCGCCGGACCACGTGGCCCTTACCCTGCAATCGCTCCCGCCGCACCACCGCGCCGGCCGCTCGCGCCTCGAGGATGGTGTGGTCGGTTGAGTTGTTGTCGTAAACGTAAATGATCGCGTCGGGCAGAACGCGCGAGAAATCGGACACGACCTTGCCGATGGCCGCCTCTTCGTTCCGGCATGGGATCAGCACCGCGACAGACGGCTGGTCTGCGGTCAGACCAAGCTGCTCCGCGAGCGACCGGTCCGACCGCCAAGCATGCGCGGGATCTTCGCGCGCTAGCTTGTCCAGGGTTTCGAACACCGAACTCGGTTCCAGCTAATAGGCGTTCGGCATGCGCAGCACCGTGGCGATGGTTCGGCCGATGATTCGCAGATCCGTGCCGAGGCTCCACGTCTCGATGTATTCGAGATCGCTGTCGATCCGCCGCAGCAACTTTACCACGGTGTCGGTTTCGCCCCGCCAACCACGGACTTGCGCCAGGCCCGTCATGCCGGGTTTGATCCGGTGGCGCGCTGCGTAACGATGGCTGACTGCCTCGAATGGCCGGCCGCCCACGCAGGTGCCGGGGGCATGCGGCCGCGGCCCAACCAATGACATTGAGCCCATTAAGACGTTGAGCAATTGCGGCAGCTCGTCGGCCGAGGTGTGACGAAGCCAAGCGCCAACCCGCGTCACGCGGGGGTCGTCGCGGGTGGCTTGCGGACACGATCCCGGAATGACCGGGACGTGGATCATCGTCCGAAACTTCAGCATGACGAATTGGGTGCCATTCAGGCCGATTCGTTCCTGCCTGAACAGAGCGGGTCCCTTGCTGGTCAGGACGATGGCCGCGGCGATCAGCAGCATCGGTAAACCAGCTAGCGCCAGGAACACCAGAGCCAGGATGATGTCCGACATTCGTTTCACGAAAACACCGCGGGGTTTGGCGCCGGCCCCGCTCCTCTCGGCCGCTGCGAAGGAAGCCGGAGCCAGCGACAGGCTATCGCTATCGTAAGCGAGGCTCTCAAAATTGGCGCGGCGAAATGCGGACATGCTCTCTGCATCGTTTGGTTTCGATGCGTCCAGCTTCGTCGGCTCGAATTAGAAAATCGTTAAGGCCACAGACCGGCGTAGGCCGGCTCTAGCTTTATTCAGTTGAACAACGCCGATAGCACGAACACACAACGAACTCAGCCATGGGTCCTATCGGAACACCAGCCGGCGGGAGAGGCTAAAATTGGCGAACATCCCGGCAATGGAGCCGGCAGCGGTGGCAATGACCGGCTGGCGTGTTGCCGCGGCGACAAAGGTGATCAGCAGAACGTAAGCGCCCCGGTTCAGTACAAAGCCGGCGAGGTTGGTCACCATGAACATGGCCCATTGGCGATAGGCCGGCCCCGATCCACGGCCGCGGAAGGTCCAAATCCGGTTGAGCGCCCAGTTGCCGGTAGCCGCAACCACATAGGCGATGAGCCCGGCACCATAAAGTCCGAGAATGTGGCGCAGCCCGTAGACCGTCCCTGTGTCGACAAGAAAGCCAATTCCTCCCACGGTTCCAAAGCGAAGGAACTGCGCGATGATTAGCCGTTGGGTGTGAGAAACGGAGTGCCTCAGCAGCAAGCGGTCCAACATTGTCTGCTTCACGCACCCTCGTTCGCCTTATTTCGGAGGTGGTAACGCCATAGGCGCGACAGGCGCAAGGAGTGTTCATTCCAGCCGCGCCGAACCACGGGTTCAGCGCGACGCATCTCCCTGTCTCCGCGGGCAGGGTGGTTATTGACAGATGATCCGGCCAGGCTTGACACCCCATCCCGTCGGGCGACCCTAAGACCCCGCACCGGAGACCCAGTGTGATCATCGGTACCGCCGGCCACGTCGATCACGGCAAGACAGCGTTGGTCAAAGCGCTGACCGGGGTCGATACCGACCGCCTGGTGGAGGAAAAGCGCCGCGGCATCACCATTGACCTCGGCTACGCCTACGCCGGGGAGCTCGGTTTCGTCGACGTTCCCGGCCACGAGCGTTTCGTGCACACCATGCTCGCTGGTGCCAGCGGCATCGACACCGCCCTGCTGGTCGTGGCGTTGCCCGAGGGCATCCGCCGGCAAACCCGCGAGCACCTGCAGATCCTCTCCCTGCTGGGCATTGATCGTGGGGTGGTGGCACTGACCAAGGCCGACCTCGCGCCGGACCGTATCCCCGATGTCTCCGCGGAGCTGCACACCTTGCTGGCAGAGTCCCGGCTTGCCCAGGCGCCGGTGATACCGGTCTCAGCGTTCAGCGGCGAGGGTATCGACGATCTGCGCGCTGCGTTGCTGGCGTCGACAGGACCACCTCGCGACACCAACGGCTACGCGCGCCTGGCGGTCGACCGTGCGTTCACGCTTTCCGGCGCTGGGCTGATTGTCACCGGTACGTTGGTGTCCGGGCGCATAGCGGTGGAGGACCGGCTGGTTCTGTCGCCCCCGGGCCTCGAGCTCCGCGTCCGAGGACTGCATGCTCAGAACAGGCCAGCCACCGAGGCCGTCGCCGGCCAACGCGTGGCCTTGAACATCACCGGCCCGAAGCTCTCGAAGGACGCGGTGACGCGCGGAGACTGGGTCCTGCATCCGGAGATCCACGCCCCCACCACCGCCCTCGACGCTCGGATCACGTTGCTGGCGGACGTCCCGAGGGCGCTCCGGCAGGACACGCAGGTGCATCTGCATCTGGGAGCAGGGCATGCCATGGCGCGGGCTTCGCTGCTCGATCGGGAGTGGCTGGAGCCGGGGCAGGGGGCGCTGATCCGGCTGACATTGCCGCAACGGATTGCCGCGTTGGCGCAAGACCGGATTGTCCTACGCGATACCGGCGCGACCTGCACGATCGGGGGCGGGGTTGTCCTGGATCCGTTTCCGCCGCGGCGCGGGCGGCGAACCCCGCAGCGACTGGCACAACTCCATGCGCTCAAGGCTAGCGGTCCGGCAGACGCGCTGCGCCGGCTGCTGGAGGTCGCGCCGGGTTGGACTGATCAGCCGGTCTTCATGCGCGCCCACAATGTGCCGCAAACCGACCGGGCGGCACTGATCGCGGCTGTTTCGGCCGTGGCGGCTGGCGGGCTGATCCTGTCGTCATCCGCGTACGATGGTGTTTGCGCCTCTATCCTGGAGGTGCTCGCGGCGCACCATCGGGCCTCCCCCGAACTGCCTGGGCTGCAAAAGGATCGGCTGCGGTTGGCGCTGCCAAACCGCCTGCCGATAGCCGGAATGGTGGGGATTTTGGAGGCGTTGCGAGGCCAAGAGGTGCTCGCTCAGGATGGCCCCTGGTTTCGGCTGCCCGGCCATCAGGTCAGCCTGTCGCCCCAGGACGAGAAACTATGGCGAGCGGCGCGGCCATTGATTGCAGCCGATCGCTTCCGTCCCCCCCGGACTTCGCGATATCGCGCTCGCGCTGAAGGTGCCTGAAGCGACAGCACGCAAGACGCTGAAGCAGCTGGCCCGGATGGGCGACTTAGTCGAGATCTTCCCGGACAATTTCTTCCTGCGCGAAACCATGGCGGAGATGGCCACGATCGCTGCCGAGATCGTGGACGGAGATGGCTTGTTGACAGCCGCTTCGTTCCGTGACCGATTGAATAACGGACGGAAGGTCGCGATCCTGATCCTGGAGTTCTTCGACAGGGCCGGCATTACGATCCGTTCCGGTGACGTGCGGCGGGTACGGACGGATCGGGTGGATATGTTCAGAACGTGATCGTCTGGGGCTGGGTCACTCGGAAGGCGTAAATCAAGCGATCAAACAAAAGCCAGGCCAGGACCAAACCTCACGGTCTGGGTTGACATTTAACGATCAGGGGCTAGGCGGCTTGGCTGACGTTCAGCCGGCCGGTTCGGCGGCGCAGCATGTTCTCGAATGCCGCAAATACCCGGCGCATTTGCGTTTGTTTGTAAGGAAACAAATCGGGCGGATCCATCATATGGATGATGGCGGCGGCGTCGGCCTCGAACACCAGAAGGCGTCCGTCGACAGTCTCAGCGCAGTCAATCGAGTAATAGTCCAAGTCCAACCGTTGATGTAGCGATTCGAACGCGGCGGCGTGCCGGCTGCCGAACCCCCGGTCGAAGGCGGCCATGGCGCTGGCTTCTTCGGCTCGTTTGTCCGCGGACTCGGTCATGCCGGCGTTCAGGTAATGCACCATCCAATGGCTGGAAATCCCCAGGTGACAGAGGAACGGCTCGCGGTCGATGAAGGCAACGCGGGATTTGCGGTACAGCCCATCGGGGCTGGCGTAGTCCTCGAACGAGGTCAGAAAAAAGCGATTCTCGAACGATAAATGCAGATATTTCGCGAGTTCCGCCGCGTCCTCCACACGCGCCAGGCCGGTGCCGGCGTGAGAGGAAAGTGGCCGGATCAGGCAAGGATACGGGCCGTGCGGCGGTGAGAAACCAGTGATATCGACGCCATATTCGATATGTGCCTCCAGAGCGAGGCGGTCCACAGCGGCCGTGGGCGGGCTGCACAAATCGGGGACCCCCGCGAACGACCCCGCCAGTGTGTCGCGCTCCAGCGACGGCAGAACGTTGGGGTTGTTCAGGGCGGGGCGCGGCCACCGGGCGAACAGATCGCGCAGGCGATCGAGTTCCGGGGGATCGGCCTCCCCGACCGCAAAAAAAGCGATGTCGTGTTCCGGGATCGACACCGGCAACGGTCGTCCGGGTATGACGTACAGCAGGTCCAGCCGGACATTCAAATGATTGGTCAGGAAATCCAACGGCGTGTTGGTCATCAGGTCGCCTGGGCTCACCAGAGCCAGCAGCCGAAGCGCGCCCTGGGGTGACTTTCCGACGCGGTAGATCTGAGCCGCCTCCAGCGCAGCACTTTGCAGCGACATGCCTTCCGCTCGATGGAACGCGAGTTGGGAGGCGAGGGACCTATCGTACAGGTAAGCCGCTGGGTCGATTTCTGGTCCGATACGCTCCAACAGCGCCTCGTAACCGTTGCCCTGGTAAGCGAATGTCGTGAGGTCCCCGGTGCCGCGGATGATTGGAGGCACAAGCGTGTCGCTGAGCATCGGGATAGCTTCATGGGACAACGACATCGGGTTCCCGTTCTGGGTTGAGACGCCCAGTCTGTCAGCAAAAGGTTAACCAAAGGTTTCCGGACCTTGGTGCTCTGCCCGCCGCCGTGCCACCATCGCGCCGCAGTGAGACAGCGTCAGGAGGATTTTCGTTCGTGCCCATTGACTATGAAAAGAGGGACGGGGTCGCATACATTACCTTGAACAACCCCTCGAAGGCCAACATTCTCGACAAGCCCACCTCCGACGCAATCTCGGAGGCCTGGATCGACTTGTGGGAAGACCGGGCAATTCGCTGCGCCATAATCACCGGCGCGGGAGACCGGCATTTCTGCGGCGGCCACAACCTGACGCCGCGTCCGGACCTCACCGAGGAGGACCGTGAGTATCTCCGCACCCAGCGGATCTATTGGCCGCTCGCGGGGACGGTGCATGGGCAGAAGACGGGGGTCGATGGCCGCATGGGCGACCACTATCCGCGCGTCTGGAAGCCGGTCATCGCCGCGATCAATGGTTGGGCCGCCGGGGCCGGCCTGTATCTGCTGCTAACGTCCACTGACATCCGGATCGCCAGCGCGGAGAATGCTCGGTTCAAGTTTTCGCTGCTGACCCAGGGGTGGCTGGGCAACGGGCCGGGCGCCAGCATGCTGATTAAGCAGCTTCGCTACATCGACGCGATGAAGATTCTTCTCACCGACGAAGCGTTCGATGCCCCCGAGGCGCTGCGAGTGGGCCTGGTCAATGAGGTCGTGCCCCATGCCGAACTAATGGCCCGGGCCGAGAAGCTGGCCCGCCATATCGTTACTCTGCCGCCCGCTGCGGTGCGGATGATGAAGGAGTTCGTGGTCCGCTTCGGCAACCTGCCAGATGACCAGGCGTGGCACGTGCAGAACCTGATCAACTCGTTGCTGATCCAGACAACGACGGATGGCGAGGAGGGGCGCACGGCGTTCAATGAGAAGCGTCCGCCGCAATTCACCGGGACGTTGCGCAAGCGCGGCGAACCGTGGCCGGAGCCGTCGGAGGAGGAGGCTCGCCGGCTTGACGAGGCTTATCGCAGCGGGGAGTTTTAGAGGTGGTCACTGAACCACGTGATCCAGCGCACGGAGTGATGACGGCCTGAAGTCAGCTCGGATCATTGACGGCTGCCTTGAGGATGCCGGCTACGCTGTGTGCCCATATGTCAGGCGCATGCGCGGTGGTGACGCGATGGTAAGCCGCCGTGGCGATTTGATGGCGCATTTCCGGGCTTTCGCTCAAGCGATGGAAATTCTCTGCCAGATCATTAGCGATGTTGACGTCCGGGTACACGATTGACCCGAAGTCGGTATGCATGAAACCTGTACTGGCATCATATCGATAGATTGTTTCCCGTCTTCCGCCTACCACAATGGCGGTTTGGTCGTGCTCGACGAATTCGCTGTAGCCGGGGGCGTCACTGCAGATGAGGACACTGCCGAATTTCAATGCTCTCAGCGCTGAATAGCTATGCAGGCCCGCAGCCGGTAGCGCGAAGACATCCGACCACAGAAGCCAATCGAAGAGCGTCTCGTCATCGATGCGATCGGCAATCCATGTCAGACCGTCGCCGAGCGCCTCGACAAGCCAATCGGCTTCCGGCAGCCGCGGAGACACTATCGTCAGATGTGCTTCGGGGACTTTTGATCTAAGCTTATAGAATGCATAAAGTAACTCCAATCCACCGCGATGAAAGAAATTCTGGCCGCCTCGATGATTTGAGTTGGTAAACAGGATATTCAAGCCGTTTTTCCGGGTGGGTTGCGCGAGCTTCCGTTCCACCATCAGGCTATATTCTGTGGGAATACCTACACCGAGAGGAACGAACCGGGTTTTTGATGTGATAATCTGACTGTCAAAGCAGCGAATGAGCGCATCAACACCTGCCTTCATGTGTGAAAAAATGGCACGACACAAGGGTGACTCCAGCTTGTCACGTATCACTCTATAGATTGGAAGTTCTCGTATTTTGGTATCGGCGGTGTCGCCGTCATACAGAAACGGGTAAAATAATGTCGTAATGGATTCGAAATGTAATACAAACGGCAATGTACTCATGTGAATTGGCGCCGTATGGTGAAACACAACGTCAGCAGTACCGGCGAATGACTGAAGAGTATACTGCAAAAACGGATCGTAACGCGTATTGAATTCGGCAATGAAGGCAACGGCTTCCGACTGGTTGGCCGTGCCACCGATCTTCATGATTGATGATCGGAATTCGTTGCTCACGACCTCGCGAATATATTCATCCGGGTCGCGGTAGGTATCGCAAATCATGAAGTTGAGACCCTGTGGCCGGGTTTCAACGACGCTTGCAATTAGCGGATGATACCCATTCAGGTGAACGTAGATCGGCATCTTCCAAGGTATCAATACGTTTATAGCCACTCGGCGTTTACCCTTTGCACTTGGCAGTAAAGCGGTCATTCATTGTGCGGATGCCGACGATGACGGGTGAGCCATCGCGCCGACCAGCGACATCGGCGCATAACACATAATGGAAACAAAACCTTACTTTTTTCCAGCCTTCGCAGGCTTCTGACACGTGCTTGCCAGCGAATGGATATCTTGTTCCCGATAGCGGCGAATTTGGGCGTCACTTGACCGCGCCGGCCTCCCGCAATGCGGCAACCTCAGCCGCATGCATCCCCAGCATCTCGCGCAAAACCGCATTTGTATCAGTGCCCAGACCCGGCGCGGCCCCGCTCGCTCGACCAAACGACGCCCGCCACGGCAGCCCCGGAAAAGCTCCTGGGCCATACGCATCCCAGAAGCCCCGGGCGCGAAGATGCGGGCAGGTAACGAGATCAAATGATCGGGCGAGACTAGCGGCAGCGATGCCGTCCCGCGTGAATAGTGCCGAGCCGTAGTCGCCGGGTAGAGGCGCCTGCGCCGGATCGACGCTCAGCCAATCGTCGGGACCGTCACACCGGTAGACTGCACCATGATCGGAGACTCCTATGTGCGGGACCTGCTCCGACAGAAGAGGTTCCGCCATGGTCCACAACATGGCCTCGATCATTGAGAAATCGACCCTCGCCACCGCGCCGGTGCGGCGGCGCCAGACGCTGGCCGCAGCGATGAACGCCAGCATCAGCCCGCACATCGGATCCAGCCAGGCCATGCCGACGCGCGGTGGCACGCCGGGATGGCGGTTCAGGCCAGCGAACCCGGCGTAGCATTGCAGCAGCGTCCCGTAGGCGACGGCATGCGATTCCGGACCGGTACGGCCGAGCCCAGAGGCTGAGATATAGATCAGATTGGGAGCGACGGCGTGCAGCGCTTCGGCACTCAGGCCCAGGCGGTCCATCACCCCGGTGGCGAAGTTCTCGATCAGCACATCAGATTTGGCCGCCAGCGCTTTCGCGAGGGCGACGCCTTCGGGCTTCTTCAGGTCCAGCACGATCGACTTCTTGGCCTGACCGAGAACCGAATGCAGTTCGGATGCCCGCCCCGGATCGCCTCGGCCGGGCGCCTCGATCTTGATAACCTGCGCCCCCATCGCCGCCAGATATCGCGTCGCCGTGGGCCCGGCGATCACCCAACTGAAGTCGAGGACGCGGACACCCGACAGCGGCAGCGGACCCTTGGTCAAGCCAGCCGGGTCGCCGCGATGCAGCCGCAACCCGAACGGCGATCCCGGCATGTGCACCGTCCGTCCAGTCACCGAGACCGGCCGGAAGAACTCGCGGTGCCGAAGCTGTGGTGACGCTTTGTGCTCGGCAGGCTCGCACAGCGGAAAACTGGGAACGTGAGCGGCCTGCGCCGCCTCGGCGATCCAGCGTTTAGGCTTGTCGCGGCTCCAGGCCGCCATCAACGCGTGCAGCGCGTCCCAGTTGGCGACCCGGTCCTTCTTGCTGGCGAAACGGGGCTCGGTGCCCCATCCGGGCGAGCCCATCACCTCTAGCCAGGACGCCCATTGCCGGTCCTCGCGCGGCGAAATCGCTGCATAGCCGTCACTCGCGGGCAGAATGCAGACGGTGGCGCCGTTCCCATCGCCGACGCGCTTGCGCGACCAGCTTTTTCCCGTCTGTCCGGCGCGGGCCAGTTCCGTTATTGCTAAGGTCGCCAGCGCTTCCTGGATCGAGACATCGATCACCGCGCCGTTGCCCAAGAGGGCCGCGTGCATGCCAGCGCAGGCCGCGGCGATACCTCCGATGAAAGCCGACTGCCGACCCACGGGGCTCATCGGCGGCTCGTCGAGGTCGTCCACTTGGCCGGTAAGCATCCGAGCGATGCCGCTGGCGAAGAACAGGGTGAGGTCGGTGGCTGGTTCCTCGGCGCGCGGTCCGGTCTGGCCAAACGGCGAGATCAGCACGATCGCAGCGGATGGGTTGCGGCGGTGCAGGGTTTTCACGTCGTGACCGGCGCGCTGGAGGGTGGCGGGGCTGCCCTCGCAAACGATCAGGTCAGCCGCTTGGAGTGTCCCGTTCCAGGAGGCGCCGTGGTTCAGATAGTCCGCCAACGGCGTTGACCGGTCCGGATCGACCCGAACCACGTCCGCGCCAACATCAGCGAGCAACCGCCCGCACACCGCGGCAGCTAGACCCGGCCCTACCTGCACCGCGCGAAAACCCTCTAGCACAGCCATCACAGTTCCCACTGATCCGGAGGAAAACGATGCACAGAGATGCGACGATTTACAAATCGGATGGACGACAGGCGAACTGGTGCCGCTTCGCGCGGGCTGCTAGCGGGACAGGACAGGCGGCTTCGGAGCTCCAACATCCATTGCGTGGCGAGGAGCGATCGCCCTATTCCGAAATCAAAGCCATAAAGCAGGATCGAAGGACCGCAATCACTTACCAACATTAATGGTCAGGATCGTAACTATTGTTGAGTAACGTCAACATCGAAGTTCGACTTATTCTTGTTTTTTCAATGTCCATGGTTTGAAGGAAACGCAACTCAAAAATAGGAGTTAAATCGCTAACAAGGGTTTCGCTAACGTTTAGGTCCCTCAAATTAACGAGGTGCCGAAGGGGAGAAATGTCCGAAATCGAAGTTCTTCCAATGTCAAGACTTACCATATTATATAACTCAGAAATAAAGTCGAGCTTCGTAACTTTTGTGTTCCTGATCTTAAGATGTGTCAAACTACTCAACCTCGCGATGGGTTCAAGATTCGTTACTTGTGTCGACGAGATATCGAGATACCGGACGTCTCGCAAGTAAGTTAATGGTGCTAGATCTCGTACCTTGGTAAAGGAAATATCAAGTTGCTCAAGGTTATCCAGATACTCCAGCAACCTGATGGAAGTCAAATGGCGGTGGGCGAAAGTAAGGCGCTTGACGAGCAAACGCCACGCGGGTGGTACCGAATGGCCTTTCAGAATCATATCTTGAACAATTTCTCCATCGAAATCTGCTTCTGTCAACTTGGCAACGGGCTTTCCAAGCTGAAATACTTGCGGCGGCCAAAGTGTGGAGTTGTCGACCTTTATATTGACCAGGATTGCGCGGCTTACCCCAAGTGAACGCGAAAGATCCGCTCCCCGCAGGTCTGCACCCGAAAGGTCGGCGGACGTAAAATCAAAGCCGGCTAAATCCTCTCCATGTAGATCGACATTTCTTAAATCTGCGCCACGGAATGATCGAGCCGGCTCAAGCCCGGCGAGTTTAGTAAGTTCGACAAATGAACTCGTGGTCGCATCGATCACTGATAAGATGCGTTTCATCTCGCCCGGCATCAACATTATGTCCCCTCCCTGCGGCGCATCCGCGCCTCCGCGATTATGACTTGCCCCTGTCCATCTTTCGCTCTCCCTTCGTAGATCAGCTGATTGAGAATGACATCTTTGTTGACCGAGTTTGATTTGGCATCGATCGTAGCTTCCACCGGGGCAAGTTCGACAACGGCGAAACTGCGACGGGAGGCGTGAAGCCTGACTGTCACAGGCTTTTGGGGGCCTTCGGTCCGCTCGATAATAGCGAGGTATTCTTCGCCAAGTGGGTTTCCAGTGAGGGAACCGTCACTATCTAACGGCCCAATGATCTCGACGCCCTCAGCTCTTGGCTTGAAGTTCGGATGCTCGGCCCGCTCACCGACAAGCGATCGGAAAGCAGGTTGATAATTCGATGAATTTATGGATAAAAAAGCATTCCTAAGAGCTATCAGAACAGTTCGGCCCTCATACTCGCATTCTGCGGTAGAAAAAGCCAATGTCATATCGACATAGTACGTCTCAGGAACATTCCCTGGCCGCGGCGGATGGAGCCTGAGAACCGCTAAGCCCTCTGCGCGGATACGCTCGGATACGGTCCAGGGTGAGATCGGGGTATCTTTGTCGACGTGGGGAGCGCGGTTCGGCGGCGGGCGCGGCTGGCTCTGAGCTTCCTGCCATGCTTTATCCATGGCGACGTATTGCTGATCTGCCTCTGTGGCACCCAAGCCGTTCTTCGCCTCCGGGAAGAATACTCGTAGGATAGCCGCCTTTTGTGTGGATCGGGGAAGACTTTTCCCACGAAACCATATGCGCACCGCATCATCCGATATCGGACACCCGTTGCGTTCCATCGAATCCGCGAATTCCTTGACTGTCCAGTTCCGGTAGCGGATGTCGCGTGCAATAGGCCGGCCTGTTCCTTCATGCCAATGATTCGTGAATAGATTGAAAAACCCGACTTTCGGATCGGAATTCGGTTTAGAATTCGACGCCATCTCGGACGGTTTTCAAATTAATCGGTTTGCTCGTCGTCAATTTCAGGAAGATATAAAGGGTCGGTTTCGTTCTTAGGGCACAAGGAAAGCCGACATGATTTCTCACCGAACGTGTTACGCAATCATTGCTACCGCTCATGCCAGTTTGGCATTGGCAGCGTTTTTTGTTGCGCATGACGTCCTAGTGGCACTCCTCGAATTGGTAAACGCTTTCGCGTATGCTTTTCTGACAGAGCGCACCACCCGCGCAACCTCAGGTTGAAGCCTGCTTCCATAGGTGAAGTAGGGTATGCGTCAAAGGATGATATGTCAATGTCGTGATGCGTTGGCTGAGGGTTTCGAAGGCTGGTTTTCCTTGCCCTGCTTTGAATGACGAATCATCGCGGATCACCGCCCCGTCGTGATCGGCGCGCAATTCGACCGGCCGGACGCGACACAGTCCTGGATCGCCGCCGCGTGCCGCAGTTGCTGCATCACTAACAAAACACCCACAATCAGCGCCGCAATCAATCCCAGTCCGACCACCGCTCGCAGCGGGCCGCCTTTCGGTCCGTCCTCAGCCATTCCGTCCTTCCTCGACCGCATGGCAGGCAACTTCGACGTCGCCGACCATCACATGCATGGGCTTTTCCACACGGCATCGCCCAGTGGCAAGTGGACAACGTGGATGGAACGTGCAACCCGCGGGAGGCGCGATCGGGCTCGGAAGTTCCCCCTCGAGAGGCGTGCGAACCCGGCGAGGCTGCTCGAGATCCGGGATCGCGTCGAGCAATAAGCGCGTGTAGGGATGGAGGGGCCTGCCAAAGATGCTTTCCGCCGGCCCCTGTTCAACGATGCGGCCGAGGTACATCACGCCCAGCCGGTCGGCCATGTGCCGCACGACGGCTAGGTTGTGGCTGATGAACAGGTAGGTCAGACCCAGCCGATCCTGCAGGTCGCGCAGAAGGTTCAGAATTTGTGCTTGTACAGAAACGTCAAGTGAGCTGGTCGGCTCATCACAGACCAGGAAATCAGGTTCACTTGCCAATGCGCGCGCGATCGAAATACGTTGGCGCTGCCCGCCGGAAAATTCGTGTGGGTATTTCTCGCCGTCGCGCACCGTCAGCCCTACATGGGCAAGTAACGATCCGACTCGCCCGTTGACCTCATTTGGCCGCGTGGCCAGGCGGAAGGCTCGGATGGGTTCGGCGACGATATCCCATACGCGCCAGCGCGGGTTGAGCGACGCATAAGGATCCTGGAAAATCATGTTCATCCGCCGCCGTAGCGCCGATTGCTGGCGCACAGACGACAACGCCTGGTTTTCAAATAGCACTTCACCAACGCTGGGTTCGTAAAGACCGACAGCCAGACGGGCAATGGTGGATTTGCCGCAGCCTGATTCGCCCACCAGCGCAAACGTGGTTCCGGGCATAATACCGAATGAAACCTTGTCCACCGCTCGCAACAATCGCCGCGGCTCACGGGCAATGACGCGTTGCAATAGCGGCCGGGAGACATCGAAGTAATGCGAGACCGCGACCACCTCCAACGTCTTTTGCTCAAGCATGGTCAAGCAACCAACAGGCCGCGCGGGTCGCTCCTGCATCCAGTAATTCCGGCTGTTCTTCCTGGCATCGGGCGAAGGCGTGTGGGCAGCGCGGATGAAAACGGCAGCCAGCGGGGATCGCGTCCAAGGAAGGCATCGCGCCCTCAATCTGCCGCAAGCGACCTACACGATGCTCCAGAGACGGTATGCTGGCCATCAGGCCGTCGGTGTAGGGGTGAGCCGGATGTCGAACCACCGCGGCGACCGGACCGATTTCCACGATGCGGCCGGCATACATGACGGCAACGCGATCGGCTGTCTCGGCGATCACCCCCATGTCGTGCGTGATAAGCATAACCGCGGTGCCGTGATCTCGCGTCAGGCTCTTCAGCAGCGTGATGATCTGCGCCTGAATTGAAACGTCCAGCGCAGTTGTGGGTTCGTCCGCGATGACTAGAACCGGATCGGCGCACAACGCCAAGGCAATTACTATCCGTTGGCGTTGGCCGCCGGAAAACTCGTGCGGGTAGGCGTCGATGCGTTGGACCGCCGCCGGGATGCCGACGCGGTCGAGCCAGCCGATCGCCTTCCGGCGGGCCTCGGTATCGGAAAGGCGGGCGTGGGTCTGCATGGTCTCAGTCAACTGACGACCGATCGTGTAGAGCGGGTTCAGCGTGGTCAGCGGGTCTTGGAAAATGCTGCCAATGCGGCGGCCGCGGATTTTCCGCAGGGAATCCGGCTGCAGATTGTCGATGCGCTTTCCGTCCAGCGTGATTTTACCGCCAGCGACGCGGCCGGGTCGCTCCAAAAGCCCGACAATGGCTGCACCAGTCAAAGACTTTCCGGCACCGAACTCACCAACAATGCCAAGAATTTCCCCACTGTCTATACTGAACGAAATTTGGTCTAGCGCCCGGAGCACACCCGAGCGGGTGGGAAATTCCACAATCAAGTCCCGAACGTCCAGCAAAGCCATCAGCGTAGCTTAGGATTGAGTGCGTCACGTAGCCAGTCGCCCAGCAGGTTGGTCGTCAATACCGTCAGGATCAAGGTCAGGCCGGGGAAGACTGTCACCCACCAACGTCCGGAGAACAGGAAATCGTTCCCGAATCGGATCAGCGTCCCCAGCGATGGCTGGGTAGGCGGCAGACCGACTCCGAGGAAGGACAAGGTGGCCTCGGCAATGATCGCAAGTCCAAGTCCCAGAGTTCCGATTACCATGACGGGACCGATGACGTTAGGCAGGACGTGGTTGACCATGATGCGCCAGGACGGCACGCCGATTACCCGGGCTGCCAGCACATAGTCTTTGTTCCGCTCCACTAATGTAGAGCTACGTATGGTGCGAGCAAAGTTCGGCCACAGACTGATACCGATGGCAAAGACGATCACGTAAATCTGCAACGAACCTCGCATGGTATGGGGTAACGCGGCGCTGATGACTCCATCGACCAACAAAGCAGTCAGGATGGACGGAAACGTCAATTGCACGTCCGCCAGCCGCATCAGGACGGTATCGACGGCTCCGCCGACGTATCCAGCCAGCAGGCCGAAGGTGATGCCGACCACCATCGCGAACAGAATGGACAGGATACCGACCAACAAACTGATGCGCAGGCCGTACATGATGGCGGATAAGACGTCCCGACCTTGGTTGTCAGTGCCCAGCGGGTTGGACCAGTCGGCGTCGCTAAAACCAATCGGCGGCTTAAAGCTATCCAGCAGCGACAACGACGCGACATCCATCGGGTCATGCGGGGCAATCCACGGCGCGAGAGCGGCGGCGGCGACCAGGATCAGCGCGATCACGGCGGACCCAACCGCCGCCGGCGACCGGCGGAAGCTATACAAGAAGTCGCTGTTCCAGGGGTGCGCGAGCCTCAACGTTGCAGCCTCAGGCGAGGATCGACGGCGTAATACATTAGATCGACAACCAGGTTTATCAGCACGAAGACCAGGGCGATCAGCAGAAGGTATGCGGACATTACCGGGATGTCGGCGACCGCGACGGATTGCACCAGCAGCAGACCCACCCCCGGCCATTGGAACACGGTTTCGGTCACCAGCGAGAACGCAACGATGCCACCGAACTGCAGTCCAATGACCGTAATGACCGGCACTAGCGTGTTTTTCAGGGCATGCCCAAAGTTGATGCTTCGGTCGGTCAGGCCACGGGCGCGAGCGAACCTAATGTAGTCGGTGCGCAGGACCTCCAGCATCTCGGCCCGCACCAGGCGCATGATCAGGGTCATCTGGAACAGTCCCAAGGTCGTCGCCGGCAGGATCAGCGCCCGAATACCCGCCCAGGAGGTGAAGCCCGTAGTCCACCAGGTGCCCACATGCACCACAGGCCCGCGGCCAAAGCTTGGCAGCCAGCCCAAGGCGACGGAGAAGACCAGGATCAGCAGGATACCTAGCAAGAATGTGGGCAAGGAAACGCCGATCAGGCTGATGATCATGAACACGCGCGACAGCAGGCTGGTCCGGTGGATACCGGTGTAGACACCCATCGGGACGCCGATCGCGAACGCCAGCACTGACGCCGTGATCGCCAACTCCAGCGTCGCCGGTAGCCGCTCGGCGATCAGGGGGCCAACCGGCTGCGCCAATCGGTAGCTGATGCCGAAATCACCGTGCAGCGCGATCCATAAAAAGCGGGCGTATTGCATGAAGAACGGCTGATCCAGCCCAAGTTGCCGAACCAGCGCGATCCGTTGCACCTCGGTGTGATCCTGACCGAGCAGGATGTTGACCGGGTCACCGACGAAGTCGAACAGCGCGAAGGCGATGAAGCCGACAACAAGGAGGACAGGGATTGCCTGGAGGATCCGGGAGCCAATGAGTCCAATCATACTGGCGCCAACTAAGGCGAATTGAAGCCGCGTTGCAAAGGGGTCGTTTGCCCGGCGGCAGCCTCGATGACCAGCCAGTCGCGGAATTGCCGAACCTGGGGGATACGCAGGCGGTCGGGAAGTGCGACGAACCAATGGCCTTCCGCCGTCGGGACGGGCGGATCAGGCGCGGTTTCCGCCACGATCCCGGCAGACAGCATGCTGTGGACGAGATTGCGATCCACCACGGCAGCCCCCATGCCGGCCGTCGCCGCCTGGACCGCCAGTGCTCGGGTTTCGAACGTCAGGGCAGGGGGCGTGTCCGGCCAGCCGAGAGCGGCAGCCACCTTCCGCCAATCTTCAGGCCGGGTGCGCGCGGCCAGGCGGGGCAGCGATTCGGTGCCTGCTAGCCGAGGGTTCGTCACAACGACCGGCTCGTCCCGGAATAGCAGCGTGGCATTGAGGTCGGGCCAGGGACCTCGGCCCCAACGGATTGCGCAGTCGAACGGTTCGGCGGACAGGTCCACCGGGCGGATCCCGGTGCTGAACAGCAGGCGAATGTCGGCGTGGCGCGTCTGAAAGCCGGTCAGGCGGGGAACCAGCCATAGCGTGAGAAAACTGGACAGCGCGGAGACCCGGACCTCGCCAGCCTCGTGACGCGCCTCGGTGATTGCCGCTTCGATGGCGTCGAAAGCGGTGATAAGGCGACGTCCCAGCCGCTCGCCGGTTTCGGTAAGGCGGGCGTTCGGGCCGCGCGTGACGAACAAAGTCAACGCAAGGGATTGTTCGAGCTCTCGCAAGAGGTGTGAGACCGCCGACGGTGTCACGTTGAGCACGCGTGATGCCCCCGCGAGGCTGCCGGCCCGAGCCGTCTCGGCGAAGCCGCGCAGTGCGCGGAGAGATGGGCGTGACATGAGGTTTCCTCATGCTTGGGGTCCGTCTTCTCACTACCGGTTCGTGCCCCGTTGCGCCAGTATCGGGTAGGAGGGTCAGCCTCATTGTCTGCGAGGAGGAAAGGGACCGATGTTGAAAGCACTTTTTGACCAACTCGCGGCTTATAATCGTTGGGCCAACAGGCGGCTCTACGCCGACGCGGGCTCGTTGCCCGATGATGTGCGGAAACAGCCGATCGGGCTGTTTTTTGGCAGCGTGCACGGAACGCTGAACCATCTGCTGGTGGCAGACTATATCTGGATGAGGCGGTTTACCGGTGAAGGCCCCCAACCGGAGCGGTTGAACCAGATCTTGCACGAGGATTTTTCCGACCTACGCGTGGCGCGGGAGCATCAGGATGACCGGATTTTCAACTTTGTGACAAGGCTACCGACCTTTGAGCACGTGATCTCCTATCAAAACTCTAGCGGCAAGATGTATCAGCAGTCGATGGCGCCGGCGCTGACTCATTTCTTCAACCATCAGGCTCATCATCGGGGGCAGGTGCATGCGGGGCTGACGATCGTGGGGATTCGGGAACCGGCGTCTCTGGACTTGTTGGTTTTACAGCGGGGTGGGTGAAGCGGCCGTCCGAACACCGCCGTGGTGTTTGGGTATCACCCTGACTTCTTGGCCCATGGGTTGGACGCGGCGCTCAAGAGCAATGACGGTATCATCATGAGCCAGGTTTTCATGGATTGAACCCCCTGTGGGTGGCACGTCTGCAAGGGTTCATGAGTGTGTCTTTGCCGTAAGGCGGTCCATGATTGCCAGAAGAACGCCTGAGACGACGAAGGCCATGTGGATGCCGACGCTCCACGCCAGGGTGCGATCGCTGAGACGATCGATGTTCATGAAACTTCCCAATACGTGGATTGCAGAAATAGCAACGATCGAGGCCATCAGCTTTAGCTTGAGATCGCTGAAATCGACGTGGCCCATCCAACTCGGTTTGTCCTTATGCCCCACAAGGTCCAGTTTCGAGACGAAATTTTCGTAGCCCGCGAACATCACCATCAGCACCAGGCTCGCCATCAGCGCTAAATCGATAAGGGCAAGTATGCCAACCGTGGTTGAATCGCCATTGGTCGTTATGACATGTGACAATAGCTCGACTACGTGCTGTGCAAATTTGATGACCAGCACAATCAGGCCGGAGGCCAGCCCAAGATAAATAGGCGCCAGCAGCCATCGACTGCTGAAGATCACCCATTCTACGATGCGTTCGGGAAGATTGTGCCGTGAAGGCGGCGTTTGCCGGGAGATCGGCTGCATTGTCGTCATCGGTCTTTCGCGTCCGCCAGGGCGCCCTTCCGCGATGTCTGTTTCGCTCTCGTTCGGTCCATGCGGCGGCGCGCAGCCAGAAGGTTCAGCACCTCCACCAGCGCCGAGAAGCCCATGGCGACATAGACGTAACCGCGCGGGATATGCATGCCGAAGCCGTCTGCGACGAGCATCATGCCGATCAGAATCAGGAACGATAGCGCCAGCATCCTGACTGATTCATTCCGCTCGATGAAGCCGGCGACAGCGGCTGAAGCCATCAGCATCATCGCCATCGCGAACACGATCGCCGCAACCATAACGCCGATATGATCTGCGATGCCGACGGCGGTGATCACGCTGTCAAGTGAAAACACTAGATCAAACAGCACGATCTGGACAATTGTGCCGACGAAACCAGCGTCACGGCCATTGCCTCCCTGATCGGTGTCGACGCCGTCTACGCGAAGATGGATCTCCCGCGTTCCTTTAAACAATAGGAAGGCGCCTCCGGCCAACAGGACCAGATCCCGCCAAGAAAAGTCGAAGCCTCCAACCGCTAAGACTGGCTCGGTCAGGTGAACCAGCCACGCGATCGAGCCCAGCAGCGCAAGCCGGGTTCCGAGCGCAAGTGCCATGCCGATTTTGCGCGCCGCGTCACGCCGAGCGGGAGGAAGGCGCCCGGCAAGTAAGGCGATGAACACAAGGTTGTCCACGCCCAATACGATTTCCAGCACGGTCAGCGTGAGGAAGCTGGCCCACACATTATGATCGAATAACCAGGTCATCCGGTCCGTCCGATCTCGACCTCATCAGCGGTCACGGCAAGTGCTCGTGAATTGCAGCCGCATCAAGGACATATCTATAAAATCTAAATACAGGGTCTGCGCACCCGCCGGTGCCCCTGAACCCTGTGGCTGGCCGGCTGGTATAGGCATCGATGTTCAAAGATTGTCCTTCCCGGCTGCCCGAGAATTTGCGGTCGAGGGGCGGGCGAGACCCATCCAGTGCGGACGGCGGTGCTCGATCCATGCCAGCACGCGATTGGTTGCGCGTCGTAGCGGAGGAATGTCCTCCGCAAGCAAAACAAGACCGAGCGGCAACATCCACAGGCCGAAGATCGGAAGAATACTGAGAAACCCGCCTATAATCAGCAGTATACCGGCAGGAATGCGCAGCCAACGCGCCGATGGTTGTCGCAGCCAGCGAAACGTTCGCTGGATACGCGTGGCAATCGCCGGCCCAGCAGTTCGAGGCGCCGTTCCCGCCCCTCATCGCAGCTGTTACTGTGGGTGCCCGCCAGCACTTCGTTTGATAGATGGGCGTTCAACATTCGGCTCCTGTGTGAGCGTGCTGCTCGCCGAAGGCCGGATGGGTCGAACTGCGGAAGGATGAACATTACCGGGCCTGCAGATCGACCGAATCCCGGCAAACAACGGCGCGGAACACGGCGATCCGACATCGCGAGGTTGGACGACACTGTGTCGTCGTCCTCGCCAGAGGGGCCCGGATCAGTTGGCGGGCATTTGGGAAGGATAGCCATGCTTATCAAGGGACCTTGGCAGCGGTGGTCGCAGGAAGTTGCAGCCCAATGATACCCGGTCCAGGATGATTCTGCGGCGATGGACCTGCCGTGCGACCAAACCTGGGAACTATCATGTCTCGCTTCGCCGGCCTTACGCCGCTTCTGGCGCCCCGCTCCATTGCCGTCCTCGGCGCATCCTCCGACCCGACACGGATCGGTGGGCGCCCAATCGCCTATATGCGCGCGCAGGGATTCGCCGGCGCACTCTACCCCGTCAACCCGAACCGGTCGGAAATCCAAGGGCTGAAAGCCTATCCGACGGTCGCCGATTTGCCGGAAACGCCGGACGTGGCGATCGTTGCGGTGCCGGCTGAACTCGCTGCGCCGGCGATCGAGGATCTGGCCAAGCGCGGCGTCAAGGGCGTCATCATGTTCACCGCCGGATTTGCGGAGATGGACGACGAAGGTGCCGTCAAGCAGGCACAGATGGTCGCGACTGCCCAGGCCGCCGGTATGCGCATCCTGGGTCCAAACTGTTTGGGCGTGTTCGACGCAAACCGAGCATACTATGCGACGTTCTCTTCGTCGTTCGACAGCGGATGGCCGGTGCCAGGCCGGATCGGCATTGCCAGCCAGTCCGGCGCCTATGGCACGCATCTTTACACCATCGCGCGCAACCGCGGCATCGGTGCGTCGTTGTGCGTGATGACCGGCAACGAGGCTGATGTCACCGTCGGCGAATGCATCGGCTGGCTGGCGGAAAACCCGGACGTTGATGTCATCGCGGTCTATGCCGAGGGCATTCGTGAAGCCCCCGGACTGATCGCGGCGCTGGAAACCGCTCGGGCGGCGAAAAAGCCAATTGTCATGCAGAAGGTCGGCCGCAGCGAACTTGGCGGCAAGGCCGCGAAGTCTCACACCGCATCGATCGCGGGAGACGATGCGGTAACCGAGGCGGTGATGCGCGAGTTCGGTGTGTTTCGTGCGCGCAACAGCGAGGAGATGCTGGATATCGCTCATACGGCGACGCGGAAGATCTATCCGGCGAAGAATACCCTCGGTGTGATCACGGTTTCCGGCGGGGCCGGCGTGCTGATAAGCGACGTTGCGGAAAATCTTGGGCTGGCAATGCCGGAAATGCCGATCGAGGCACAACAGAAGTTGCGTGCGTTGGTGCCGTTCTGTGCGCCGCGCAACCCGGTGGATGCAACTGCTCAAGTATCGAACGATGTGACGCTGGTGAAGACGTTCACCGAATTGATGGTGCGCGACGGCGGATACGCCTCGGTGTTGGCGTTCTTCAGCATGACGGCGTCTGCTCGGCGTTGGCCGGCGATGCGTGAGCAACTGAATGCGGTGAAGTCGGAAAACCCTGACCGGCTGTATGTGCTTTCGGTCATCGTGGCGCCGGAACGTCGCGATGAGCTGGAGGCTGACGGCTGGGTCGTGCATGAAGATCCCACCCGTGCCGTGACCGCGATCGACGCGATGGGCCGCTTCGGGGCTGCATTTGCGGCAAAGGCAGTCGATGCTGCACCGGTTGTTCCGGCGGTGACACTGCCGGAGACGACCTTGTCCGAAGCCGAAGCAAAACGCCTGCTGGCGACTGCGGGAATTGCGTCGGCTCCGGAAGTTGCTTGTTCGACAGCGGACGAAGCGGCGGCGGCGGCGCAACGATTTGGTTTCCCGTGGTGATGAAAATCCTGTCCCCGGATATTGTGCACAAGTCGGAAATCGGCGGTGTGTTGCTCGATGTTGCCGATGCCGGTGCGGTTCGTTCCGGTTTCCCGCTGCTGTTGGAGCGGGCAAGAAAAGCGGTGCCGGACGCCCGCATCGACGGCGTGCTGGTGGCGAAACAACTGAAGGGCGGCGTCGAATGCATTCTGGGCATCCACCGCGATCCGGTATTCGGCCCGATGGCGATGTTCGGCCTGGGCGGAATCTTCGTCGAGGTGCTGAAGGACGTCGTTTTCCACCGCTGCCCGTTCGGCGCCGATACGGCGGAGGCGATGATCCGCTCGATCAAGGGCGCGCCGCTGTTGCTGGGTGCGCGTGGACGGAAGAAAGCGGATGTGACGGCACTGGCGGTCATGCTGTCGCGGCTGTCGGCTTTCGCGGTCGCGGCGGGTGATCGGCTGCAGTCGATCGATCTGAATCCGGTGTTCGCAATGCCGGAGGGAGAGGGCGCGTTCGCGGTCGATGCGGTGATTGAGGTTGGCTAGCCGTTGTCGCTTATTGCGGCGTCTGCGGTTCAGACGGTCTGAGCGGCGCCCAGCGGTGCGGCATTGGCTTGTGCGGCGATCCGGGCTTCGGCTCGCTTCAGGCCGGCGGCGATACGGTTGTCCCGCTGGCGCTGCTCGTACGCTTGGGTCCAGGTCAGCCCCTGGGTCTTGGCGGCGACGGTGACCGTGCGGGTGTCCTTGATCAGATCGAGGGTTTTTTCGATTTTTGGTGCGGGTTTGGGCTGGGTTTCGGCGGGTTGGACGGCAATGCCCTGGCGGCGGGCTTTCTGAAGTTGGTCGAGACGGCGCTGGGCCTTATGGGATTCTCGGCTGAGGCTGACGGCACCGGCGCGGAGGCGGAGGATTTTTGTCAGCGGCATGTCCGGCGTGGCGGCCTGGCTGAGCGCTTCGAGGGCTTGAAAGCCGAAGCTGACGATATTGGCGGCGAGACGAAGTTCATCCTCGGTTTGCGGGTCGTAGGCAGCGAGCGTTTGGGCGGCGGCCTGACGGGCGGCGGTGATGTCCCCGGCGGCGCCGATGAGGAAGAGGGTGGCGAGGTGGGTGAGGATGGTTTCCACGACAGCTTGGGGAAGCGTGGTGGCGAGAGCCTGGGACATGGTTGGTGGCCTTGGGGTTGGCGTTCGATGTTTGTTCGCTGGAACGTAGAGTGAGAACATTCCGGATGCAAGAGGAATTTTTCAGCGGCGTCGCGGTGTTCGAAATGCCAAGGTCAGGGAACTATCGGTCAGCCAGCCACCAGTCCAGCACCTCACTTTGTCCATCGCGTGGGTAGGCGTGGGACAGGTCCGCGATTTCCCGGTAGACCACCGCGGCGCCCGCGGCCGCCAACATGCGGTGCGCGGCACGGGCCATGCTGACCGGAAACATCCAGTCCTCGGCACCATGCGTCAGATGCATCGGTAGCCCGGTCAGCCGGCCGGGGCTCGTCATCGAAAGAAGGAACGGATGAAACGAGGCTGCTACTGGCGCCAGATGGGTGAACGGGGAGTTGTCCGCCAATCCGCTTATTAGCGAGAACGTGCCGCCGTCACTCATGCCGGTTAGCAGCATGTGGTGGGGATCGATGTTCCACCGAGCTTGCACCCGCGTTAGGATTGTCGCCAGGTTCTGATTGTCAATTTCGGGTTCCATCAGAGACCAGGTGCTGCCGGTCGCCGTGGGCGCGATGACGATGAGGCATCGTGACCTGGCCTCCGGCAACCAGTTCCACAAGAACAGACGCCCGTGACCGGAACCACCGTGCAGCGCCATGATCAGCGGCGTGGGCTTGGATGGATCGTCACCATGGGGGGACATACGCCGAGAATCCGCCGCGCTGCTCGATCTGGTTGTCGAAATGGAAGGCACCGGAATTGGAATGCGGCGGCTGAGCCAGCCTTCGCATCAACGCTGGGTCGTCTCGAAATTGTGGTTCTGTCAAGTAACGACTTACCATCGGAGTGGTCTCGGCAAAGGCGGCGAGCGCCTCGAGGGATCGGCTGTACTGGCGCATGGCTCGGTAGGCCTGCATCATCGGGTTGCCGGCCTGTGGCGCGGCGCGCAAACTGGCGCAGGCCTGTAACGCCAGGCTGGCGGCCAGTGCGACCTGGTCTTTGGATCCCTCGGCAGCGACGGATAGTCGGGCGTCCTGGTCGCCGAGTGTCTCGATCAGCAGCGCCAACCTCCCGGGGTGCATCGCGCGGGAGACCTTGCCGAGCGTGTCCAGGACGCCGAGCAGGCAGCTTAAAACCGGGTCATCTTCCATGGGCTCACCCTTCAATGCCGCCATGACTTCTGTGCCAAACCGGGCGCGGAAGCAAAACGCCGATGCAGCAACCCGTTGTGCTCAAGATGGGTTGGCGCGATGTTCGGCGCTCACAAGGTTCGCGCCCCTCAGCTTCGTTCTGTCACGCTCGCTCGGCTTTCCTGTGCCGTGACACCTTAAAGCTACGCATTTGAGGCGGACCGCTGATTGCCGCGCCAGGCGTCGGCGCGACAGCGTTTACAAGGAGTGAAACGACTAGAATTCCATTCATGGAGGAAACGCGAATGTCCAAAACCCTGTTCACTGGCTGCTTCTCCAAGACCCTCGGCATCGGCGTGATAGCTGGCGCCGCGTTAGCAGTTGCTTCCGTATCGTCGCAAGCTGCGGATCAGCTACAGCCGCCACCCTATCTGACTGCTGGCATGAGTGCCGTTTCGGTTAGTGTCGTTTGGGATGAAGCTGCCATCCAGAAAGCACTTCCACCTGGAATCGAACCAACAAAAGGAATGACCGGCGGTATCAACATCACCACCATTGAGCGAACATACATGTTTGGCGCCTATTCGGTGGCCTATTTCTATGTCGATGTCGAGGGTTTTGATTTACCTCAGGGGATCAAGGGGCGGTGGATGCTCGCGGGAAGTTTTGGCCCGCAAAGCGAGCCATCCGCGGCCTATAAGGCGTATTACGGTTGGCCGGTTCGTCCCGGCGCATCGCGCTCTGAACCCTCCGCTGACTCGAAGCGTGCCGTTGGCACCGTGAACGGACAAGATTTCGTCACGGTGGAATATAAATCGCTACCAGGGTCGTGTAAGCCAATCGCTGTTCTTTTAAACTATATTTCGCTATCCCCTGAGACCAAACGCGTCAGCGTCCTCGGGGCCCCATTTGTTGGCGATACTTGCAAAGCGGAACTGGTGTCGGCTAAAGTCGACGCTTCATCGGGTGATCCGTTCTCTGACTACTCGGTCTCGAAATTCGTTAGCGTGAGCGAAGCAAAGAATGGTTCTTCTGCCCTCGGCATGCTCCAGTCTACCAAGGAGTAGTAGGGCGTCCGGCGCAGGCTGTGGCCAGCCGACGACTTTCTGTCTGCTGGGCAGCGTGGCTTGCTGCACAAATCGATAACCACTGAGAGTGAGGGAAAGGACGAAACCGATCTGAAGTCTTGCTTATTTGCCGGAACGGAAGACGTTTCGACAGCATCGCCGGGATGGATAGCAAAGCTATCTGGTCAAAATGAGCTACCGGCCGAGGAAGCAAAACGCCGACTCGCATCCATCGGACTCGGGCATGGCTGCTGCGGCTCCGGCGCCGACGCGCACCGGGTGGTCCGGTAAGGCACCCGCCTACGGATTATCGGCACGTGCGGGCAGGCGCCCCCCTCGCCCCTGTCCTGACGGGGGTTACATTCGTCTGGCCATGGGTCGAGACGCGGGCTTGTCCCAGGGGTCGGTCTTGCGGCTTAATTCCTTTCGCCATCTAACCAATCCTTGTGTGAGGTGCGATTCTGTACGGTATGGTAGCAAATTATCGGTTCGGATCTTCCCAAGGCGCTGATGACTGAGAGGCACTCTCCTCCCGCCTTATGCGGCAAAGGAGTGTACCATGGCTCATTATCGTTTGTACTTTCTTAATACTGACCATAAAATCATTCAAGGCTTTGATATGGACTGTGTTGACGATCAAGCTGCTTATTTGGAAGCGAGATGCAGGCTTATCGGTGACGCTCCCGGCGAAGTTTGGAGTGGTACGCGATATGTTGGCCAGACTCCCACCCAAGGGAGTTAGGACGAAGTACTGCCAGTACATGGGTCTACAAAGTAAGGCGTTGGATTTAGCTATGACGTTATGCTAATTCGGCAAATTCTGTGTAAAATACAATAGTCATACTTAGCAAGTGCCCAGGAAGACGCACACGGGCTTGTCTCCTATTATTCCAGCAATGGTTTGCGCATCACTAGGGATGATTTCAATCCCGTTGCGGGCCCTTTTAAATATCATCGATAGCTGTCGCCCGAGTGCGGGCTCATGTCCAGAGGCTGCACCTTGTATTCCGGGCCCGGAATGGCGACACTTAATAGGTCGCCTAAGACGGTTTGGGCTGTGGGCGCTAGAGAGAGGCTTCGTGCTCCCGCCAGCCGCGAGGAGCACAGATCATGCCCTTTTCGACCATTCGTAATGGACTTCTTCGGGCTTTACCCTCGGAAATTCTCGCTTTGATGACGCCCAACCTCCGCCCTGTCGTCCTATCGGTTCGCAAAAACATTATTATTCCAGGAAAGCCAATTGAAGCCGCGTATTTCGTGGAGTTCTGGATGGATCTCGATGGTCTGTACGCTCGATGATGGCTCGCAGACTGAGGTTGGGCTTGTCGGTCGCGAAGGAATGGTCGGTTTGCCGCTCATCGCCGGTGTCGACGATGGTTTTGAGGAGGCGTTTGTGCAGGCCAACGGCCAAGCGCTTCAGATGGACGCCGGTGCCTTACGCCGAAGCCTCGATGAGATGCCGCCGCTTCGGAGCCTGCTGCTGCGTTACACCGAGGCCATGCGCAATAAGGCGACGCAGCTAGCTGCGTGTAATGGCCGTCATGATCTTGAGCAGCGTCTCGCCCGTTGGCTGCTGATGGCGCATGACCGAAGCGATGGCGACGAACTTCCGGTGACCCAGGAATTTCTGGCAATGATGCTGTGCGTCTACCGCCCGTCCGTCACCGTTGCAGCGGGCATCCTGCAAAGGGCAGGGATCATCCGTTACACACGCGGGCAGATCAGCGTGCTGGACCGGGCTGCGCTGGAAGCTACATCCTGCGATTGCTATTTCTCGGTCAGCCGCCGATTTGATCGCCTTCTGCGTGTATCGTGATGCTTGGTACGTACTGTAGCAGACAGTCGCACCGAGCGAAGACGCCCTTCGTGTCCGCGGAAGGGATGGAAAATTGGCCCATGCAGACACCGAGTTTTGCCCAGCGGTCGAAAATAGAGGCCGCTGGTGGCAGTTTAGGCGGATACCAAATCTCTGCTGTTAGCTGGTGTTCCAAATGACATCAGGCAAAATTCTTCTCGTGGATGACGAGGCAGATATTCGCGATATCCTTGCCGACCTATTGGCCGGTGAAGGCTTCGAGATCGTTGAGGCTGATAGTGGGGATGTGGCACTTCCCCTCCTTCAGGAAATCCATCCGCATCTTCTGTTAACCGATATCAACATGCCGGGCCATCTCGATGGCATTGCGCTCGCACAAAGTGCACGAATGACGAATCCAGCCTTACCAGTCATTTTTATCACGGGCAAACCAGATGGAGTGATGCGAGCCCAAAAACTTCCAGCGCCGAGCGCGGTTTTTTGTAAACCGTTTGCGTTGAGCAATCTATTGACGATGCTGCAGCATCTGGTCGGGAAAGCACAAACTGAATGAATATCGATCGCCGACTGGCGTAACAATCGGGCCGAAAGCCAAATAACGGCGTGCTCATTGGGGAAGACGAGCTTGCTGGACGGTAGCAACCTTTACATTTACCATATGGGGCAGCATTGTTGCTGACGCGGCCGAGGCCGGGCGTTGCGAAGACGAGATTGGCTGTGAACGCTGACCTGTTTGAGATTATTCGTACAACGCGCTCAATGCGCAGGTTGAAGCCGGATCAGGTGCCCACGGAGCTGATCAGCCAGATCCTGGAAGCGGGCACGGCCGCGGCCCCTGGTTATATGGCACACTGGCGCTTCCTGGTGATCCGCGACCAGGCGATCAAAGATGCTGTGGCCTTCAGGTACCGGCGCGGCTTCCACGAGGTAACCGGCCCGTGGTTCCGTAGCGGAGCGCCCGGCACCGGCGCACCCGAGCCAGGCCCGTCCCGTGCCCGGTATGACCGTATGATCGATGCGGCTGAATACTTGGCAGATCACCTGCACGAAGCACCGGTTTGGATTGTGCCGTGTTTGTTGGAAGAAACCCGCAGTTGGGAGTCCGGTTCGGGTATCTACCCGGCTGTGCAAAATATGCTGTTAGCTGCTCGTGCCTTAGGGCTCGGTGCGACGCTGACAACGCTGTATCAGTCTCTCGATAAGGACGCCAACGCGGTCCTGGGCCTGCCGGAGGGTGCATACTCCTACGCGATTCTGCCGATTGGCTACCCTCTGGGTAAATTTGGCCCCGTTGCCCTCCCACTGCTGGAGGATGTGGTTTTCGCTGATCGGTGGGGAGAGAAATGGTCCCGGAAGTAAACGGGTCAAACGCGCCCGCGCAACGGAATGCGCTCCGCGAGCGTGAAAGCGGCTCCAGGCGTGGCCTGGGTGAACAGGCAGATGTCTTCTACGCGGCGGGACGCCGACAGCACCGGCTCAAACCATGCCTCGGCGACCGGCAAAACGACCGCCTTTTCCGCAGCCGATAAACGCCGTGTCAGCGTCATGTGGAAGAACCATGTGCCGAGCACGTACGGATAGCCCCAGCGCACGAGCATCGCATCCTGTTTGGCGGACAATTTCGCCCGCCGCCGCCGAGCTAACTCGTCATCCGATGTCGGGGCACGAAAGGAATCAACTCGTTCCACACAGGCATCGGCCAGAGCTTGCAGTGGCGGGCAGTCGGTTGATTCACGCAACGCCAGGAAGCCGTAAAGATCGGCTACCACCAACGGCGGCAAGTCGAACGGCGCGATATCCGCCGCCATTGTACGGACGGCGGCGACGAAGTCTCGCCAGTCGGTGCCTTCCGCCAAACGCATCGGCGGCTTCAGCGTCGCATGGAATCCATAGAGCCGGGGTTCGGCGGTAATCTCGGCAATGCCATCCAGCGATGGCTGCGGCACCGGCGCATTGGTGACCGGGTCGCGGCCGAGCCAGGATGAACTCATGGGGGTCAGTGGGTCCTGGGGCAGCGGGGCATAGTAGATCGCAACCCTGGCGACCATCAGATCACACGCTCTCCTGCCCGCCAGACATGGCGGACGACCGGCAGAGTGCCGAGCAGGCGGACGCGGACGAGGTCGGCGCGCAAACCGGGTTCGAGCCGGCCTCGGTCGGGCAGTCCCGACATTTGGGCGGGGTGGTCGGAGATCATAGCGACGGCTTCGGGCAGGTTGATCCGGGCCTCGCGGGTGCACTGGAAGGCAGCCTCGATCAGGCTCGGTGGAACGTAGTCAGAGGCAAAAGCGTCCACCGCACCCGCGCGCACCAGGTCCGCCGCAGCGACGTTGCCGGAGTGGGAGCCGCCGCGGACGATGTTGGGTGCTCCCGCGATTACCTGCATACCGGCCCGTTTCGCTGCAATGGCGGCTTCCATCGAGACGGGAAATTCGCTGATCCGGATGCCGTCGGCGGCATTTTCGGCAATTTCTTCCTCGGTGCGGTCGTCGTGGCTGGCGATCGCTATCGTGGTGCCGCGCACGCGGTCGAGCAGCGCGCGGCGGTTCGGATCGCGCCAGCGGGCTCGTTGCGCCTGCATTTCGTGGATGCGGCGTTCTACGGCGGCTTCGTCGAGACCGCCCTGGCGGCGCAGCTTGCGGTAGAAATCGATGTTGGCGTATTGGCCGACGCCGGGGCTGTGGTCCATCAGGCTGATCATGCGCACGAGCGGGTGGTCGGCGACCGGATCGAACAGGGCCAGCATGTCGAGCGCGGGGACTTCGCAGCGCAGATGCAGAAAGTGGTCGGCTTTCAGCAGCCCGGCGTGCGTCAGCGCATCCAGATCGACTACGCCGTTTCGGAAGGTCTCGATCCGTTCTGCGTCGAACCCGAGGTCGCCCAGGCAAAGGGCGTCGAGCACCGTGGTAATCCCGGCCGCCGCGCATTGCGCGTCGTGCGCGACCATCGCGGACCGGGAGGGCCAGCGTGCCAGGCTGCGGGGTTGCACCTGCCGTTCTAGATTGTCGGTGTGAACGTCGACGACGCCGGGGATGACCGTGTCGCCGTCCAGGTCGATCGCAGCCGGCGAATGCGAGCGTCCGGAGTGGATATCGGCGATGATTTGGCCGCGCATGACGATCGTTCCCGCCAGCGTCTCATCGCGTAGGACGAGGACTGCGTTGGTCAGGATCGTTTCTTGCGTCATGCGGCATCCTGGTAGGGCGTCATCATGAACAAACGGTCGGCGATGGCATCGCGAACATCGGTGTCATGGCAGATCGAGACGATTGCCGTTCCACTTGCCTTCGCGGCTTGGACCATGTCAATCAGAACCGCTCGGTTCGCTGCATCCAGCGATGCGGTTGGTTCATCCAGCAACAGAATTGGGTGGCCGGCGATGAAGCCTCGCGCCAGGTTGACGCGCTGTTGCTCGCCACCCGAGAAGGTTGCCGGCGGGATCGAGTGCAGGCGCGCAGGAATATTCAGTTTCAACAGGAGTGCCCGGGCCGCATCCCGCGCGGCGGACTGATCGACGCCGCGCGCTGTCAGGACCTCCGCGACCACGTCGAGCGCGGAAACTCGCGGGACAACGCGCAAGAACTGGCTGACATAGCCGAGGGTCTGGTGCCGGACCGCGAGGATGGTTCGCGGATCAGCGGACGCAATGTCGACCATTTCGCCGTCGTGCCGGACCCAAATGCGACCGCTGTCCGCTCGGTAATTCCCATAAAGACTGCGCAACAAGGTCGATTTGCCGGCGCCGGAAGGGCCGGACAGCACGACGCACTCGCCCGCGCTTGCGTCGAGGTCGACGCCCGAGAGTACCGGCAGGCGCACGCGGCCACGCAGATGCAGGGTGAAGGTTTTCGCTAGTCCCCGGGTACGCAGCATGACGGTCGTTGCTAACGGCTGCTTGATCATGCGTTCAGCACTGAACTGACCAGCAACTGCGTGTAGGGGTGCTGGGGATCGTCTAGGACCTGGTCGGTCAGGCCTGTCTCTACGATCCGGCCTCGTTGCATCACGGCAATCCGATGCGCCAACAGGCGGGCGACCGCGATATCGTGCGTCACCAGCACCACGGCGATGCGCAGCCGCGTCACCAGCGACCGGATCAGGTCGAGCAACCGTGCCTGTACCGAGACGTCCAGGCCGCCGGTCGGTTCGTCCATGAACACCAAACGGGGATGGGTCACCAGCGTTCGGGCGATTTGCAGGCGTTGCAGCATCCCTCCGGAGAACGTGCGCGGCAGGTCGTCGATGCGATCCGCGTCGATCTCCACCTGCGCGAGCCAGTCCAATGCGGCCTCGCGAATGTCACCGTAATGCCGAGCGCCTTGCGCCATCAGGCGTTCGCCGACGTTGCCCCCGGCGCTGACGGCCATGCGCAGATTCTGCCGCGGATCCTGATGGACAAACCCCCAATCGGACCGGTGCAAAGTGCGCAGCGCGGGCGCCGGCATCGCGTGCACATCGTGCAACTGGCCTGCGGGATCGCGATACCAGACCAGACCCTGGTCCGGCGTAAGGCGGCCTGACAGCACATTCAGCAAAGTGGTCTTGCCGGAGCCGGACTCACCCACGATCGCCAGCATCTCGCCGGGCCAGAGATCGACGTCGACCTGAGCCAATGCTGGGATGCTGCCGAAGTTCAGACCGAGGTTTCGGCCCGAAAGCAACGTGGCTTCTCTCATTCCGCAGCCTCCTGCAGCCCCTCCGTTCCGCGATGGCCGGCCGCGCGGCGTTCCGCACAGTAATCGGTGTCGGAACAAACGAACAATCGGCCGCCTTTGTTGTCGATCACGACCTCGTCCAGGTAGGAAGCTGTCGCCCCGCATAGCCCGCATGGGTGGGGTGCGTTGATCGGCCGGAACGGATGATCGTCAAAATCAAGCGATTTGACCTGCGTCCACGGCGGGATGGCGTAGATCCGCTTCTCACGCCCGGCGCCGAACAGTTGCAACGCCGGCATCATGTCCATCTTCGGATTGTCGAAGGCCGGGATCGGGCTGGGGGACATCAGGTAACGCTCATTTACCATCACTGGATAGTCGTAGCTGATGGATATTTGGCCAAAACGAGAGATGTCTTCGTACAGCTTGACATGCATTAACCCGTAATCCGCCAGGCCATGCATTCGCTTCGTTTCTATCCGGCTCGGTTCCAGCCGAAACAAAGGCTCCGGCTGCGGCACCTGATAGACGATGATCTGGTCTTCCCGCAGTTGCTTTTCCGGGATGCGGTGGCGGGTTTGTATCACCGTCGCCTCGGCGGTCGCGGTCGTGGTTGCGATTCCCGCGGTGCGGGCGAAGAAGCGGCGGATGGAGACCGCATTGGTGGTGTCGTCGGCACCTTGATCGATCACCTTCAACACGTCGTCCGGACCCAGGATTGACGCGGTCACCTGGATTCCGCCGGTGCCCCAGCCATAGGGCAGGGGCATCTCCCGCGAACCGAACGGTACCTGGTGGCCCGGGATCGCGACGGCTTTCAGTAACCCGCGGCGGATCATCCGTTTCGTCTGCTCATCCAGATAGGCGAAATTGTAGCCTTTCATTCCGCCACCTCGGCCCTCATGCGCCGCACGTTCTGCAATTCGCTTTGGAAATCGACATAGTGCGGCAGCTTCAGGTGCTCCACGAAGCCGGTCGCCTCAATGCTGTCTGAATGATACAAGACGAATTCGACATCCTGAGCGGGCGCGACGACATCCTCGCCGAGTTCGTCGGCGCGCATTGCCCGATCGACCAAGGCCATCGCCATCGCCTTGCGCTCGCTGAAGCCAAACACCAGTCCGTAGCCGCGGGTGAACTGCGGCGGCACGGTTTTCGAGCCTTTGAACTGGTTGACCATCTGGCACTCGGTTAGGATGAGGTCGCCGATATCGATGGCGAAGCCAAGTTCCGCCGGCTCGATTTCGACGGAGACCTCGCCCATGCGGATTTCGCCGGCGAACGGGTGCGAACCGCCGTAGCCGCGCTGGGTTGAATATCCCATCCCCAAAACGAAGCCTTCGTCACCGCGAGACAATGCCTGCAGGCGCACATCGCGGCCGGCGGGAAACGACAACGGCTCACGGGTCAGGTCCCCGGGGTCGCCGTCCGAGCCAACATCCGGTTCTAGCAATCCTTCGTGGCCCAATATGTCGGCCACGCGTGGCGTGGGTGCTTGATCCGGCTCAGCCTCCTGAGCGGTGGCAACCGCGTTATCGTCCATCAGGCCAAAATCCAGCAGCCGATGAGTATAGTCGTAGGTTGGACCGAGCACCTGACCGCCCGGCAAATCCTTGAAGATCGCGGACACCCGGCGCTCGATCCCCATAGCGGCGGTCTCGACCGGCTTCGAGTGCGCCAAGCGAGGCAGGGTGGTGCGGTAGGCCCGCAGCAGAAACGCCGCCTCGATCAGGTCGCCTTGGGCCTGCTTGATCGCCAATGCAGCCAGTTCCCGATCATACAGCGAGCCCTCGGCCATCACGCGGTCGACCGACCGGCTGAGCTGTTGCTCGATCTGGGCAACGGAGAGGGCAGGGATGGCAGGGTCGCCCCGACGCTCGTCAGCTAGCCACCCGTGGGCGTTGTCGATTGCGCGTTCGCCACCTTTGACCGCGACATAAGCCATTGTTCAGCCCTCCCTGACGGTGACACTGCGCGGCAAGGCGGCGAGGGTGTCGCCAGCGCATAGAATGAGGTCGATCCCGCGTGGGAACCGCCCATGGTTACCAGCCCAGATCGTAGCGAAATCGGCCGGGAGGCCATCGGCATACAGGTCAGTGGGTGAGCGTAGTCCCGGGCCTTCCAGCACGAAACGCCGGCCCTCGGTAAGCGATGCGATCTGCAGAATGACGGTCGCGGATGCTTCTGGCATCTCGTCGCTGCCGCTTGGCAGTTCGGCTAGATCGGGCAACGACAGCGCCATGGCGAAGGCTGCTCGTTTCGCGGGTTCAATCGGCGCTCCGGTATGGAAAGCAATCCAGGCGCGAGCGGCAGCGGCGGTTGGATCGAGCCACAGCGGCGTCTCGTGGTCGATCAAGGTCAGCAGCACGCCGGCCGCTGCGTGGCACAACGGAGCGGGAGCCGATACCCCGCGCACTGAGCGTAGCAGTCCTGGCCGCGCCATCGCATCGAGTACCGCCCGGAAGCAGGCCTGGGCACCGATGACCGGGTCAGCGAAGGCGGAAGCGAGATCCGTGCTCATACCGGCGCCTAGGTCCGCATCGTTTGCATTGCAAAGAATTCAACGCGCGTGGCCGCGGCCTTCCGCGATCTGGCGGCGCGTCCTTCGATTTGCTGACGTTCCAAAGGTGCCACGACGCGGCCTTCGATGCTATCCGCGATCCTTTGATCTTGCAGGAGCGCGTCGGCCAGCGCGGCCAGTTCGGCGCACCGTGCGTCGCGCCCCGCGATGTAGGCATGCCCCACGAAGCCCGTCTCCGTCTGTACTGTGCAGCGGGTGATGGTCATCTCGCCCAAATTGAATGCCGCGCCGCCGCCGTCAGCGCGGGCGCGTATCATGACCAGGCCGCCCTCCGGCCCCCGTACAATCGTGTGGCCGGGTAGAGCCTCGCAGTCGGCCAGCAACGCCTGAAGCTGATCGGACCGTGCGCGGGCAAGGATGGCCATCCAGCGTTGGCGGGCCCTGACGGAAGGATCGGAGGATGCGCGGTCGTCCATCGCTACACAGTCGTGGTTTAGATGTCTAGACAACTAGACATCGGCTGGTCTACCGTCAACAGGGAAGTGAACACGGCCACGGCTGGGTTTGGATGAAAGATCAATGAACGTTACGGTGGAGATGGATGACCTCGGCGTCCATCAGGTAAATCGGCAGGATGGTGTAACGCTGTGGCGTCAGATTGCCGGCCAAATCCAAGGCGACATTGCGTCGGGCGCCTGCAAGCCCGGTACGCGGCTTCCGACCGAGGCTGAACTCTCGACGCGGTTTGGTGTCAACCGCCATACCGTGCGAAGAGCGCTGGAAGAGCTGTCGCGGGATGGTCTTGTTCGGGTCGAGCAAGGCCGCGGCTCTTTCGTGGCCGAAGACGTGCTGGACTATAACGTGGAAGCGCGAACACGTTTTTCCGAGTGGATCCGTAAACATAACAAGGAGCCATCGGGGCTCGTTCGGCAGTTGCGGGAGCTTTCCGCCGAGCGGCGTGTGGCTGACGGACTGGGTGTTCGGGCGGGCAGCAAGATCGTGCTGCTCGAACGGCTTGGCTTCGCCGACGACCGTCCTGTCAGCCTCGCTCGGCATTATTTTCCGGCGACGCGGTTGAAGGGCATCTTGCAGGCTTTACACGGAACGCCGCGAATTACCGACGCGCTGCGATCGGTCGGGGTCGACGACTATCTGCGCTTGCAAACCCGTGTGACTGCCCGACTACCGACGCAGACTGAGGCAGGGCTTTTGCGCATGGCGCGAAACCGTCCCGTGTTGGTAACGGAAAACATCAACGTTGATCGCGCTGGGGCGATCGTCGAGTTCGCCTCCGGCTGCTACCCGACGCCGCGGGTGCAGATCGTCTTCGAACCATGAGGTCTTGGTCTATGCAAATCGCTGGCGGAACGGTGCTGGTCGGATCCGACGGGCTGCGGCGCGCCGATTTAGCGGTGCAGGACGGGTTGATTTCCTTCGATCGCGGCGATGGACCGCAATTCGATGCATCCGGCTTGCTGGTTTTGCCAGGAATCGTCGATCTGCATGGCGACGCGTTCGAGCGGCAGCTTCAGCCGCGCCCAGGCGTGGATTTTCCGGTCGATTTGGCGTTGCGGGACACCGAAGCGCAATTACTGGCAAATGGGATCACCACTGCGTTTCACGGGGTGACGTTATCATGGGAGCCGGGATTGCGCGGTCTGAAGGCATGGCGGGCATTTTTGGATGCCTTGGATGCCGGGTCGTGGACCTGCGATATGCGGGTGCATCTTCGGTGGGAGGCCTACAATCTCGACGCGCTCGAGACAGCCTTGGCGGACATTGCGGCCGGCCGGGTGCATCTGCTGGCCTTTAATGACCACACGCCGGCTATAGTGCGGAAACTCAAAAATCCGATCGAAGGCGCCCAGTATAGCGCCCGGGCAGGGATGCAAATCGAAGCATTCGGCGCGATGGCTGAGAAAACCGCAGCGAGGGCGGAAGCCGTCCCGGCTGCGCTGGATCGAATCGCCGCGGCTGCCCGACGCGGCCGGACTGCCGATGGCTAGTCATGACGATGACAGCATTGCCGCTCGTGAAGGTTTCCGCGCCCGTGGCGCCCGGATTTGCGAGTTTCCGATGGCGGAGGAAATCGCCGCCGCCGCTGCGGCCGCGGGTGATTTCGTTGCCATGGGGTGCCCAAATGTTGTGCGGGGCGGGTCGCATCTGGGTTGGGGCTCGGCGGCCCGGATGGCAGAGGCAGGAATATGCCGGGTTTTGACGTCAGATTATTATTATCCAGCGATGATTTCAGCGGCTTTCGTTCTGACGGAGCGGGGTATACTGGATCTTGCCCGGGCGTGGGACTTGGTATCGAAGAATCCCGCGCGAGCAACCGGCCTAACCGATCGGGGGGTTATCGATCCTGGCAATCGGGCGGATTTGGTCATAGTTGATCCCGCCTCGCGTCGCGCGGTCGCCACCATTGCTGGAGGCCGGCTTGCGTTTATAACGGCCGGCGGTAGCGAACGATTGACGGCGCCTTATCCGGTGGCAGCGCGGGGAGGTGCGCCCCGCGAAACCGTGTCTCAATAGCCGCGTGGATAGTATGCCGGAGGCGCCGCATAAGGTGGCGGCGGAGCGTAGTAACCCGGCGGCTGAGCGTAATAACCCGGCGGCGGAGCGTAATAAGCCGGCGGAGGTGCGTAATAGACGGGCGGCGGCGGCGCATAGGCCTGCGACGCGATCACGCCACCGATTACAGCGGCCGCGCCAAGGCCGAGGATTGCACCCGCGACGCCAGGACCAGGCCCGTAGTAATGACCGTAACCGCCATGCCAGCCACCGCCGCCGCCATGCCAGCCACCGCCGCCATGCCAGCCACCGCCGCCACCATGCCAGCCGCCGCCACCGCCATGCCATTCGGCATGAGCTGCCGGCGCGGCCAGGAGACCGGCGGCTATCGGGGCCGCGATCAACAAGGCTTTGAAGCGCATCATGGCTATCATCCCTTTAATTCGGCGGGTGGAGACGACCTCTACCAGCCTCGACGGACAAGCTAGGCATCAACCATGACCGTATTGAGGCGGCGCAGCGCCGCTTTGATGATATTTCGGTGACGTGTCGGAGCAGCCTGGGCGCCAGCGCTTGAGTATGCCAAAAATGGCATGAGAACCCTCTGAGCGTCGAATTGAATGGGTACGCGGAACAGCGGCGCGGTATCCCCGGTTTTCGTAGCAAGCCCATTGATATTGATGCATTAGTGGACATTTCACCGAGTAGTGCTCCAAGCTAAGGCGCTAGATTCCCGTGCTGCTTGTTACACATGCGTGGCTTCGGACCAGGCCCCCTTACCACTCGCCCGCACTGAGTTTACGCTGGCTAACCGATGAGACGACAAGCTGGCCCGAGCAGGGAGCGCCCGCAAATGTTCATCCGCAATGCTTGGTACGTTGCTGCTTGGGCCGATGAGGTTGCCGAACAGCCGCTGGCTCGACGAATTTGCAACGAACCTGTAGTTCTGTTCCGGGATGCGGAGGGCCGCGCCGGCGCACTCCTCGATATGTGCTGCCACCGTGGCGCGCCGCTGCACCTTGGGCAGGTAACCGAGCGCGGGCTGACCTGTGGGTATCACGGGCTGACCTTCGACCGCTCCGGGCGCTGCGTGCACATTCCTGGGCAAGACCGCATTCCCGAACGGGCCAGGGTGCGCAGCTTCCCGCTAGTCGAGCAGGATGCATTCCTCTGGATCTGGGTTGGCGACCCGGCCAAAGCCGACCCAGCGACCATCGTCTCCTATCCCTGGCACAACGACACGCTTCACTGGCCGCACAAGCACACGACCTATCCGATCAAGAGCTCTGCCGCGCTGATGATCGACAATCTGATGGACCTCACCCACCTTGGCTACGTTCACGCATCCACTATCGGCGGCAACCCGATGACCCACGTCGAAGCCCGGATGGACACGGTCCGCACCCCAGCTCGGTCTGAAATTCACCCGCTGGATGCGAAACTCCCTGCCGCCGCCGACATATACGCGGGCTGTCGGTTTCCAAGACCGCATCGATCGGGTCCAGATCTTCGAATTCATCGCTCCCGGTTGCGTCCTGCAGTTCAGCGGAGCCGACGAAGCCGGCACCTACAAGGACGGCGTCCCCGCAAACAGCAAGCTGCAGTTCCGCCTGTTCCACGGGCTTACCCCCGAAACCGACACTACGTGCTTCTACTTCTGGTCCACCGCCAACGGCTTCCGCCCGAATGACCCGGCCGCTACCGATAGCCTGTTCAGCGAAATCGCCGGCGCCTTCAACGAGGACCGCGTCGTCGTCGAAGCCCAGCAGGCGCGGCTATCGGAGCTAGGCGAGGCGGCGTTGGTGGACATCGCGACTGACGCGGCAAGAATGCATATGCGTCGAACGGTGGACCGGTTGCTCGCCGAAGAGACGCAAGGTCTGGCTGCCGAATAATTCCAGTTGTCATCTGACGTTCGCGAATTGCAGCACCCCGCTCGGTATGGCCGTTTGCCCAAAGGATAAGGCCCGACCGTGCATCCTGACGTGCTCATACCAGTCGCCCGAGACATTGACCCTGCAAGCGAAAGACGGGCGGCTGGTATCTTATTGATTTCGCGGGCACCCGCCACGCCAACCCGTCCTTTGCCCAACATAGGGAGGAATAGACACTTTTGAAAATGAACGGTGGATAGTTTTAACCGGGTGCTTTCTTTAGCCCAGCCAGGAGCGTTAGCCTTTGCCGGCCAACCCGATTCGCATTTTTGATTTTGTGTTGAAAGTTGGCGATCCGTGTTGTAGACACACGGTGTTCTAGTTATGTTCCAAAGGGGGAGTGCGCATGCAATTCGTGAGATGCAACGTTCTAGCGACCGGTCCAGGTCCTTCGGAGCAGATAGTCGGCATCGACACTGTGGAAGGCAAGGAGGAGGTCGTCCTGCACTCCTCCGCCCTTGTTAGCCAAGATCGGTTTGAGGTTGGGGTGATTGGTTACGAAAACGATCGCGCGTTGGTTGAGTTACCTGAGAGAATCCGCGTCGGGGCGGTGGCGGGTATGGGTGCCGACGACGGCATTGATCTCGGCGTAAAAAACAGGGGCGGGAGATGATTCTAACTGATCGCGAAATCCAGATCGCTATTGCCGAAGGTCATGTGGACATAAATCCAGCTCCTGCCCGTGACGCTTACTCACCGACAAGCGTCGATCTGACATTAGGTCGAACATTCGCTACATGGATTGCTCATGAAGGGATTACGATTCGTCCAGGGGCCGCAGGTTTTAAGTATACAAATTTCATCAGAAATCAGCACATTGAAGAAAAGGATATGTGGATCATAAAAAAGGGCGAATTTGTTCTCGCTTGGACGAAGGAAGTTATAAAAATACCAATCAAGTCAAAATTAGCTGCCCGCGTTGAAGGTAAAAGTTCGTTGGCCCGTTAGGAATAGGGGTTCATTTGACTGCGCCAACCATTCATTGCGGATTTATTGGCCCCATCCAGTTGGAAATCGTTAACTCTGGGCCTAACGAAATTATCCTCGATGCCGGGTTGAGAATCTGCCAACTCATTTTTGAACTACACAACCGGGACCCCCGAGAAAGGCTATCAAGGGCTCTTCCTCAACCAAACGCCGCCGAAAGCAAGCTAAACCTTATTACCCGTCTCATTCTTGATATTTTCAAACTGAGGCACTACCCTGCGCGCATAACGGTCAGCCCTTTGGGCTGTTAGTATCAGACCGGATCCCGACCTAACCACTATCGAAAGCACTGGCCAGCACAGTCAGAACTACGCATTCAGTAACGACCTCGACGGCTCCCAGAACGTCCCCTGTGTGGCCTCCCACCTGACGGTTGGCGATTATCGACAACAGCCAGGAGCTGCTGAACCCGAGCACCAGGGCTCCGGCGCCGGAAAGAGGCGGCAAAAACAGGAATGACGTGATCACCGCGATACCCAATCCGATACCGGCACTTATCAGCCGGGGTTCACCGACCGATGCTCCCATCCCGTCTCCCCGGGCCGGGCGAAGAACCAGGAGCGGCACGATCATCGCGCTGCGCCCGATCATCCCCGCCAGGATGATCGCCGTCAGCCCAACCCTCGGCAGGCCAAGGGTGGCGATGGCGGCTGTCCGCACGATCAGCGACAAGATCAGCGCGGCGGCGCCGTAGCTCCCGATACGGCTGTCGCGCATTATTTCCAATTTCCGAGCCGGCGTAGCGCCTCCGCCCAAGCCATCGACCGCATCGGCAAGGCCGTCTTCGTGGAACGCCCCCGTGATGATCAACGTCGCGGCCAGGGTCCATCCAGCGGCAAGCAGAGGCGGCATGTGAACAGTGCGGGCCAGCCAATAGACCAACCCGCCGATTCCATTCACGGCAACGCCGACGATCGGGAACGCCCAGATGCAGCGGCCAAGATCGGGTCGCTCCCCGGAGCGTGCCAACCGACCAACCGGCAGCCGGGTCAGCAGCATGAAGACTGCTACGAGATCGTTCCCCAGCAACGACTCAAGCTCGGTTGTCGACGGCCGCGTCGGCGAATGTCGCCATCCCGGTGTGACAGGCCACGGCGGCACGTAGCAGCGGGACGACAAGGGTCGCCGCCGACGCTTCGCCAAGCCGCATACCGAAATCCAGCAGTGGACTGAGGCTGAGAAGCTCGGCCAGCGCCCGATGTCCTGCCTCGGCGGAGACGTGAGCAAGCAAGGCATGGTCCAGCGCATCCGTCCTTAGCCGAGCCAACGGCGCCACCGCGGCGGTGCAGACGAACCCATCCAGCAGCACGGGAATACCGTGATGGCGCGCTGCCAGTGTGGCTCCAAGAATCGCAGCAAGCTCCCGCCCGCCAAGCGCCATTGCCGTCAGCAGAGGGTCAGTGAGGCATGACGCCTGGCGGCGCAGCCCTGCGTCGATCGCGCCTCGCTTGCGTGCGAGCCCCGCGTCGTCGATGCCGGTCCCTCTACCGGCCCACCGGGTGCCGCCGCCACCAAATAGAGCCGCGGCGATCGCGGCTGCTGCGGTGGTGTTGCCGATGCCCATCTCCCCCAGGCACAGCAAATCGCGGTCGTTTGAGACGGCGTCATAGCCGGTAGCAACGGCGCGCATGAAGCCCGCTTCGTCCATGGCCGGTGCCTCGGTGAAATCTTCCGTCGGATGATCGAGTTCCAGCGGGATGACGCGCAGAACCGCGCCCGCGACCTTCGCGATCTGATTGATCGCGGCACCGCCGGTCGAAAAGTTCGCCACCATTTGGGTCGTCACCGAAGCTGGAAAGGGAGAGACGCCCTTGCGGGTGACGCCGTGATTGCCGGCGAATACCAGGACGTCGACGGCGTCCAGGCGGGGGGTGGGACGGCTCTGCCACCTGGCCAGCCAAGCCGTCAGGTCCTCCAGGCGCCCAAGGCTTCCGGCGGGCTTGGTCAAGATTGTTTGCCGTTCGCGCACCGCCTCGGCGGCGACGTCGCTGCCCGCAGGAAGATCCAGGCAGGCGGTCCTCAAAGCGTCCAGATCGGCAAATCGGGTCATGTGACACCTAGTTGGCACAGGGTATTGCGGGCTGGACCGAACGAACTTCCGCGGGCCCTATGGTCTTTGCCGAAAATGCATAGCGCTCGCCGCGCCTGTCGATAGCGTGATTGGCCGAATGTTAATGGTCGGAGCACCAACGCGTGCCCTGACTTCGGCAGTCGATTGACACGCAACCACACAAGATTGGGGGATATTATGACCCATCCAGCAAAATCTCGCCTCACCGCCATAGCGCTGCTCTCAACCACGTTCCTAACCGGATGTGTCGTCTGGCAAAGCGATTATGACGCGCTTCAGGCGAAGAATGACCAGCTTCAACAGCAGGTTGCGGCCGACCAGCAACAAATCAGCCGGTTGCAGGGCGCGATCAAGTACACGGTTAACAGCGACTTGCTGTTTGCCCCGGGCAGCTGGAAAATAAGACCACAAGGGGAATTGGTGATCGCCAACCTGGCGAAGAAACTGGCACCCACCCAGCAGAATCACTTGATCGTGAGTGGCTACACCGACAATGCCCCGATCGGCCCTGCTCTTCAGCGGGAGGGTGTTACCTCCAATCAGGAGCTATCCCAAAAACGTGCGGATGCCGTGATGCAATACCTGATCTCTCAAGGCGTCAGACCCGAGCTTGTTTCGGCACAAGGGTTTGGCGAAGCGAGTCCGGTTGCTTCAAACGATACGGCCCAGGGTCGGGCGCAAAACCGCCGGGTCGAATTGTCCTTGGGCGCCCCGACCAGCTAAGGCGGCTTTCGATCGAATTCGGTTCGATCTAAGTTTTGTAGTTTCTACGTCGCCTTTTGCCGGTAGGTTGGGATGAATGCCCCTCCGCGGACGTATGCCGCGGAGGCGCGGAGAGCTTACTGCTAGAGGCCTTCGTATTTGAAGTCCTTGCCTTGCAGCGTATAGTGCTTTCCAGTCCCATTGCAGGTTCTCAACCATTTCCCACACGACGCTCGTCCTCGGCGGGGCCCGTTCGGGCAAGAGCCTGTACGCTGAGCGATTGCTTACCAAGCACGCCGCGCCCTGGGTTTACCTGGCGACCGCCCAGCCTGCCGATGATGAAATGAAAAGCCGCATCGCCGAACATCGACTTCGGCGCGGCGAGGGGTGGCGCACCTTCGAAGAGCCAATCGCACTTGTTGAGGCGCTCGACCGGGAGTCGGCCCAGCCCGTGCTGGTCGACTGTCTGACGCTCTGGCTGACGAACCTGACGCTCGGTGGCCACGACATCGAGGCCGCCACTGCGGGTTTGGAAGCCGCTCTGAGCAGGCGTCACGGACCGACTGTCCTGGTCAGCAACGAAGTTGGCCTCGGGATCGTTCCTCAGACGCCGTTGGGCCGGTCGTTCCGGGATGACGCGGGTCGGCTTAACCAGCGAATGGCGGCTCAGGCTGAGCATGTCGTGTTCATGATCGCCGGCTTGCCTTTGACACTGAAATGAGGATCGCCCTGATCCGCCATCCAACGCCGCGGATCGCGCCCGGAATATGTTACGGCCGCCTCGATGTTGCGGCGGAGCCGTCTGCCGATGAACAGACGTTCAGCAACCTTGTATCGGAACCCGGACTTCAAAGCGCCAGGCGAGTATGGACCAGCCCCGCTGTCAGGTGCCGGTTCCTTGCCGAGGCTATCGCGCGATCACTGTCTGCGCCGTTGTCTGTCGATCGCCGGCTGTGGGAACTCGATTTCGGCGCGTGGGAGGGACGAGCCTGGGCAACGATTGACCGAGCCGATCTCGATTGCTGGGCTGCATCTTTGCTGACCTTTGCGCCGCCCGGGGGCGAATCCGGGGCGGAACTGATCGCGCGTATCCGCAAATTTGATGTGGACCTCCGCCGTGCGCGGCAGGATTGCGTGGTGGTGTCGCACGGCGGCCCGCTCAAGGTTCTGCATGCGCTTTTACTCGACCAGCCAATTGACCTGCTTGCCTCCGCGCCGGCCATTGGTTCGGTGACGAACGTTCTCTGTCAGGAGCGCTGATCGGGAAAATCGAGCGGCGGGATGCGCGAGATAATGCCTTTGCGGAAGGATTGCGGGCGTTCGCGCCATGGGACGATGCCGTTGTCGCTTAGCCCGTAGCTTGCAGTCATGCTGATGACGTCATCAACGTTGACCTCAGGATCGAGGTCGCCGACCACGTAGGTCCACTTGCCGGAGGCCATCAGCGCTATTGTGCACGGGCGCTTGCAGACGGAAAGACATTCTACTGGAGTGACCGTTACATCACTGTCTGCCGGGGAACCGAGTTTCGATGTGACTGCATCGAACAGCACTCGTCCAGGCCGTTCTTCCCCTGTATCGCCGGCTCTACAGGTGACACAGATGAAAGCTGTCACTTTTGTTGGACTTGGAAGCGTCATCGGATCTCGATCTGTCGACCGGCGCTGGTCCGGCACTGCCAGCCGAAGCGCTCGAGTTCCGGGTCAGGATGGTTGGTTTCGGGCCAGCCGACGCAAAGGTAGGCGACCAGCTTCCATTGCGGCGGTGCGTCCAGAACGCGGCAGACCTTCTGGGGATCGAGGATCGAAATCCATCCCACGCCGAGGTCCGCCGCGCGAGCTGCCAGCCAGAATGTCGAGACCATCGCGACGGTCGAGTATTCGAGCATTTCGGGCATGGTGTGACGGCCCAAGCCGCAGCCTTGTCCGGTCGCCTGATCGCAGAAAACCGCAAACTGAAGCGGAGCACGATCCAGGCCTTCCAATTTCAGTGACGCGTAGGCACGAGCGCGGTCGCTCGGTTGTGCCAATCGGGCGGCATCATTACAGGCAGTGAAGATCGTGCGGATCTCGGCGCGCTTCGCCGCGCTGTCGACCTGGACCCAGCGCCACGGCTGGCTGTTGCCGACCGAGGGCGACAACTGAGCGATGTCCAACAGGGTCTCGATCAACGGCTCAGGCACTGGGCGGTCGCTGAAACGCCGCACGTCTCGGCGCCAGGCGATCAAGGTCGTGAGCTGCTCGCGGAAGGCTTCGTCGAAGACGGGCGGGCTACAGCCGTGGGTCATGGTTCAGCCGCGATCACATGGAAGAAGGCACCCGAAACGAGCCCCCGCCGGCTGCCGGTAGGTACGGGCACAGAGCCGTAAGCATCGGAGGTCAGGATGAATGGGAGGTCCTGTCCTGGCGAGTCGATGCTGGCGTAGTGGAACTCATGGCCGCGCAATAACGATCCCGATTGGCCCAGGCAACTATCTTCGATCAGGCGCGCTCGGCGGTATCCCAGATGCAGTTTGCGCCGCGCAAAACTGGTCGAGACGCTCAATAGATCGGCCATTTGATGGACGATGCCGTTGCCGTCTGTCAGCGAGGTTCCGAGCGTCATGTAGCCGCCGCATTCGCCATGGATTGGGCGCGTTGTGGCGAACCGGCGAAGTCCGTCGATGAAATATCTCGATTGGGCGAGTCTGCCGGCGTGTAGTTCGGGATAACCGCCCGGCAGCCAGCAGGCGTCGCAATCGTCGTCCGGCGCCTCGTCGGCGAGCGGGGAGAAGAAGCGAATTTCAGCGCCGGCAGCGCGCCATCCCTGCAGCAGGTGCGGATAGAGAAACGAGAATGCCGCATCGCGGGCGACGGCGATTCGTTGCCCTGGCGGTTGGACCGCCGCACTTGGCGCGATCTCGTTCGTCGTGGGGTGTCGGGGCGATGCCAAGTCTCGGATCGCATCGATCCTGGTGTGTTCGGCAACAAACGCGGCGATCCGCTCTAGTCGCTCGTCTAGCTCGTTCGTTTCATCAGCCTGCACCAAGCCGAGATGGCGCTCGGGCAGCTTGATAGAATCGGAACGGGGCAGGCTGCCGACGACCGGAATTCCGAGCGCCTCGATTGCGTCGGTCGTAAGTCTTGCATGCCGTGGGCTGCCGATGCGGTTGAGCACGACACCAGCGATCGTGATGCGCGAATCGTAGGTCGCACACCCCTTGACGATCGCCGCGGCAGACTGCGATTGCCCGCTTGCATCCAGCACCAGCAACACCGGCCAACGAAGCGCCGCGGCCACGTCCACTGAGGAGCCGGTGCGCCCGGTCGGCCCTGGAACGCCGTCGAACAGGCCCATCAAGGCTTCACAGATGATCAACTCGCAGTCGACCCCAACCTGGATAGCCAGACACTCCAGAAGTTCGGGCGACATTGCCCACGAATCCAGATTGACGCTGGGGCGCCCGCTCGCGGCGCGATGAAATGGAGGATCGATGTAGTCGGGGCCGCATTTGGCACTGGCAACAGCCACGCCGGCTCGACGGAAAGCACGCAGCAGCCCCAAGGTCAGCGTCGTCTTGCCGCTGCCGGAGCGCGGTGCCGCGATCATCAGGCCCGGTGGCATCTCTCCCATCACGGGCCGAGCGTAATGGCGAAGGGGGTCAGTGCGGCCCGCAGCTTGACCATCTCGCCGATGGCGACGATCGATGGCGACCCCAGACCCTGGGCCTTGACGTCGCTGGCAACGCTGCCGAGCGTCGTCACGAGTATTCTCTGCCGGGGGGTGGTCGCCTCGCAGACAACAGCCACCGGCGTTTCGTCCGACAGGCCGGCTGCCATCAGCGCGATGGCGATCTCGGGAAGACGGGTCATGCCCATGTAGACGATAATCGGAAGGCCGCTTTGCGCGAGCGCGTTCCATTCCATTGCCCGCTCGGTTCCGGCGGCATACTGGCCGGTGACCAGTATGACCCCGTGATTGGTATCGCGGGTTGTGGCGGGAATGTTGGCGTAGGCCAGTCCCGCCAATCCGGCGGTCAGACCGGGAATAATGCGGAACGATATGCCGGCCGCTGCCAGCCCCATCGCCTCCTCGCCGCCGCGTCCGAAGACGAAAGGGTCGCCGCCCTTCAGGCGCAGCACTCTTTGGCCCTGGCGCGCCAGCTCGATCAATCGCTCGGTGATGTCCCGTTGGTGAGGCGACGGGCGGCCGCCTCGCTTTCCGGCGGACTCCAGGATTACGCCTGGCCGGGAGAGCTTCAGTACGGCGTCGTTGACCAGCGCGTCATACAGGATGATGTCCGCCTGGTTGATGGCATTCAGCGCATGCAGCGTCAGCAGCCCTGGATCGCCGGGACCGGCGCCGGTCAGCCAGACCTCCCCCGGCTGCAGCACCGGGAACGTTAAGCCCTCGACCCGAAGCGGACCGGTCATCAGGCGTACGCCCTAGGCGGGGTCGTTCGGGTTCGGTAGGACGAAGCACCATGGAGCGTGCCGCACTTAAGCGCCCGTTGCGGCGCGGCTGGACCACGGGGACCTGCGCGGCGGCCGCAAGCCGGGCCGCGTATCAGGCGCTGTTGACCGGAGAGTTTCCGGATCCGGTCGAGGTGCTGTTGCCGGGCGGGTCGCGACCCTGCTTCGCTCTGGCGGTCAGCGAATTCCTTGGGAACGCCACACGCGCCGGCATCATCAAGGACGCCGGGGACGACCCTGATGTGACGCATGGCGCGCTGGTCCTGGCGACCGTTCGCCTGGGCGCACCTGGCAGCGGCGTCACCTTTTGCGCCGGAGAGGGTGTCGGCACGGTGACCCGGCCCGGGCTGCCACTGCCGCCTGGAGAGCCTGCGATCAATCCGGTGCCACGCGAGATGATCCGCACGGCGATTGCCGAGGTCGCTGCCCTCTGCGGCGGCAGTGGTGATGCGGTGGTGGAGCTGTCGATTCCCGGGGGTGAAAAGATCGCCGAACGGACGTTGAACGGACGCCTCGGTATTGTCGGAGGGTTGTCGATCCTGGGCACTACCGGGATCGTTGTGCCCTATTCCTGCTCGGCCTGGATTCATTCGATCCATCGCGGCATTGATGTGGCGTGCGCGATGGGTTTGGACCATGTGGCGGGGGCGACCGGCGCAACGTCGGAGGCCGCGATTGCCCGGCTTTACGGGCTGCCTGACCAAGCGCTGATCGACATGGGCGATTTCGTTGGCGGCATGCTCAAGTATATCCGCCGTCATCCTATTCCGCGTGTGACCGTCGCCGGGGGGATGGCGAAGATGACCAAGCTGGGGCAGGGGCTCCTGGACCTGCATTCCCGGCGTGGCGAGGTTGATCTCGATTGGCTGAGCCGGGCAGCAACGGAACGCGGTGGCGGAACCGAGTTGGCGGAGGCGATCGCGCGATCCAATTCCACCATGGAAGCTTTTGGTCACGCCAAGGCGGCCGAGATCGATCTTCCCGCCAGCGTTGCAGCAGCCGCTTCGCGGACGGCCCAGCAGGCGCTCGGTGGCGGGGTGCTGCTGGACGTGGTGATATTTGATCGGTCGGGGGGGTTGTTGGCGCGGTCCGGTCATTAGGCGCTCGACAGGCGGCGATCGGGCCGGAAACGACGCTGATAATCCGCATCATAGAGTGCACTGTCGCGAAATTCGCTCGCGCGCAGGACGGGTCCGACCAGGATGAGCGCCGATCGCTCGACTGGCGCTGCGTTGAAGCGCCCGATGATCGTCGCGAGGGTTCCGCGGAGCACCCGTTCATCCGGCCATGAAGCGCGATAGACGATCGCGATCGGGCATTCGGGCCCGTAATGTGGGGTCAGCTCAGCAACCACAGCGTCCAGGACGTGGATCGAAAGATGGACGGCGAGGGTCGCACCGGTCGCGGCAAATTTCGATAGGGTTTCGCCCTCCGGCATCGCCGACGCACGGCCGCTGGTTCGGGTGAGGACAAGCGATTGGGCAACGCCGGGCAACGTCAGTTCCTGGCCCAGAGCGGCGGCTGCGGCGGCGAAGGAGGGAACTCCCGGGGTTATGGTAAAGGGGATGCGCAGGCTGTCCAGACGCCGCAATTGCTCGCCCATTGCGCTCCAGACGGACAGATCGCCGGAATGCAGCCGGGCCACATCGTGGCCTTCCGCATCAGCCTCGGCACAGGCGTCGATTATCTGGTCGAGCGAGAGCGGCGCGGTGTCGACGATACGCGCGCCCGGCGGACAATGTGCCAGGAGTGCCCGTGGGACGAGCGATCCGGCAAACAGGCAAACCGGGCACTTGGCAATCAGATCGCGGCCGCGGATCGTGATGAGGTCAGGCGCACCCGGGCCGGCGCCGATGAAGTAGATTGTCACGACGGATCATCCCGCGATTGGGCGATCGCGCAGGTCACGCCCTGGCTGACGATCCGCGGGAAAATCAGCACCCCACCGATGCCGGCGCCGGCCAGCGCCGCAGCCTCAGCGACGGACGGAACGCCGAACCGGATCTCGGACCGGATCGATCGAGTTCTGGACGAAAGGTTCCTGTTCACGGAGCGCATCGCGGGTGAGGAAGATCAGATCGAGACCAAGGCGTCGAGCGGCTGCGATCAAGCCTGGCTCATTGCTCTTGTCTTGGATCGTGAATAGTCCCAGCCGTCTGGCCTGCTGGGTGCGATCCAGCGCTTGGCGGACTAGGGCCTCAATTGCGTATGCTGAGCTTCCAAGACGGCATCCAACCCCGATCGCGATCCGAGTGCTCATGGTTTTGTCGCCGACCATTGAGTGACCGTCATCGCCGGCCGCATGGCGTTGAAGCCGCCGATCGGGTCGGCATGAGCAATCTGGATCGTCTTCAGATTGCCGCCAAGTTTACTGAAGTAACGAATCAGCTCGGCCTGGGTTTCGATCGTTATGCTGTTCACTACAATGCGGCCGCCGTTGGGGAGCGCGGTCCATGCGGTATTGATCGTTTGGTCAGTGGCGCCACCACCGATGAAGATCGCATCCGGTCTTGGCAGGCCCTGCAGCACATCGGGTGCCGAGCCTTCGACGATAGATAGATCGGGCACACCGAGCGCCGCTGCGTTGCGGGCGATCCGTGCTGCGCGGGTCGCGTCGCGATCGATGGCGATCGCGCGGTTCGAAGGATGGACCAGCATCCATTCTATCCCCACGGAACCGGATCCCGCACCAACATCCCAAAGCAGCTCGCTCTGCCGCGGCGCCAGTGCCGCAAGTGTCACGGCGCGGATGTCCTGCTTGGTGAGTTGGCCGTCATGCTCGAACCATGCGTCGGGCAGTCCCGGGGTCAGCGGAACGACGCGCGGTCTTGGCGCTGCTGTCAATTCGACCGCGACGAGGTTCAGCGGGTTGATGTCGTCGAAGCTGAATGAACTTGCCTTGGTGGTTCTGAGACGTTCTCTTGGGCCGCCCAATGCTTCGCAGACGATGATGTTCGCGTCTTCGCACCCATGCCGAACCAGAAGTTGTGCGAGGTGGCGTGGCGTCGTGTGGTCCCAGGACAAGGCGAGGATGCGGGCACGCGGCTGCAGGCGAGGGATGATCCGTTCGAGCGCTCGGCCGTGCAACGTGATGAGTGCACAGTCCTGTACTGCCCAGCCGAGACGGCTCGCTGCCAGACTGAAGCAGGAGGCACCCGGCAGGCAGATCATTTGCTCCGGCGGAACCTCCCGAGCGAGCAGGGAGCCAATTCCGTAGAAGAAGGGATCCCCGGTTGCAACGACGCACACGGGAGCACCTCGGTGCGCGAGAATTCTCGGGAATGCAGCTTGCGGCGGCGAGGGCCATGCCAGGGTTTCGCCTCTTACGGCGCCAGCGACGAGCGCGAGATGCCGCCGGCCGCCGATCACAAGCGACGCTTGCGCGATCAGCGTCCGTGCGGCAGGAGACAGAGCTTCCAGACCATCCTCGCCGATCCCGACGATCGACAGCCAGCGTGCGGGGGCGCTCAACGGGTGGACCTTCGTAGGGCGGAGAGATGCGGCTTCTGATCCTTGGCGGCACGACGGAGGCAACCGCGCTGGCCAAGCGGATCGCTAACCGCCGGGACCTTGACCCGGTGCTGTCCTTCGCCGGGCGGACGCGAAACCCGTTGCCCCCACCTATACCTTTCCGTATTGGCGGCTTTGGCGGGGTGGCCGGGCTCGAGAATTATTTGACTGAGAGGAGAGTCGGCGCGGTTATCGACGCGACCCACCCGTTCGCTGTCCAGATTTCTCGAAATGCCGTCGCCGCCTGCCGGAAGGTGGGGCTTCCTATCGCCGGCCTGACCCGGCCGCCCTGGCAGCGACAGAACGATGATCGCTGGACGAATGTGGCCGATATCGCTGGAGCGGTCCGCGCGCTTGGCGACCAGCCGCGCCGCGTGTTCCTGACCATCGGCGGCGTGCAACTGGCTGAATTCGCGGGCGCATCGCAACACCGTTTTCTCGTGCGCACGATCGACCCCCCTGACAGTGCCCCGACGTTCCACCGCGTCATCCTCGCGCGCGGACCCTTCAGCGTCGAGGACGAGATCGCCCTGATGCGCGATGAGCGGATCGACACGCTCGTCACCAAGAATAGCGGCGGTTCGGCGACTGAGGCGAAGATAAAGGCAGCCCGCGCGCTGGGCATCGAGGTGGTCATCGTTGACCGGCCGGCACCCGAAGAATACGCGGCCTTCCATTCGATCGACGACGTCCTCGCGTGGATCGAGGCTCATCGGCCAGCTCCGTAGCTTCGCGGCGATAGCAGCCATGGCGTGAAGCCGGGACGCTCGATGAACCGCGTTTCGCTCGAGCCGATCAGCACGAGTGTGCTCATGTCCGCTATGCCGGGATCGGCGTCGCCCAATGTGGTAAGCACGATCCGCTCGTCCTCGCGGCCAATGGCGCGGGCAAAGGCCACCGGGGTGGCAGCGGCCTTGCAGCCGCGCAACAGATTGAACGCGAGGTGTATTTTATCCGGCCGCGACTTGGAGGCGGGGTTGAACAGTGCGATCACGAAATCGCCGTCCGCGGCGGCCCGCAAGCGCCGCTCCACGGTTGCCCACGGTTTCAAATTGTCGGACAGGGAGATCGCACAGAAATCGTGACCCAGCGGGGCGCCGAGGCGGGCGGCCGCAGCCTGCATCGCCGAGATGCCGGGCAGGACCGTGACGTCGAGGGCGCGCCACGATGGTTCTCCTGTCTCGATGGCTTCGAATACAGCGGCCGCCATACCGAATACGCCTGGATCGCCGCCGGAGACCACCACCACTCGGCGCCCTTCCGCTGCCATCGTCAAAGCCTCGTGTGCCCGGCTGAGTTCGACCCGGTTGTCGCTGCCATGACGCTGTTGACCGGGCCGCTGGGGGACGCGGTCAAGATAGGGTTGGTAGCCGACGATATCGGTCGCGGCTTCCAGTTCGGTGCTTACCTCCGGCGTGATCCATTTGGCTGGCCCTGGGCCGAGACCGGCGATGATGCACCGGCCCGTCACGGGCGCCGTCCCTCGCCGGGGATCAGAATGAGGGAGAAGTACGGCGCCTTGTCATCGGCCTTTTCAGCCAAGGGCATAACGACCTCATTCTCCATCGTGCCGCGCTCTACATAGATCGCGCGGCGCAGCAGCCCGGCTTCCTGCAATGCGAGGCGGACCTTTGCAAAATTTCGCCCCAGCTTCATGATGACGGCAGCTTCGGTGGTTCGAAGCCGTTCGATCAGCGAAGTCAGCGGCAACGTCCCCGGCAGCACCAACAGCGTATCGTCGCCCCAGGTCATCGGCTGGATCGCCGCGGCCCAACAGCCGCCCATCCCCGTCACGCCCGGGACGAGGGTGACCGGGTAGCGCGGCCGCAACCGTATAAGCAAATGCATGAATGACCCGTAGAACAGGGGATCACCCTCACTCAGCATGGCCACGTCCCGGCCGGCATCCAGATGGGCAGCGATGCTGGCGGCAGCATTTTCGTAAAACGCCGCCAGGACGCTTACGTAGACCGGACTGTCAAACGCATGCTCCGTCGTCATCGGGTAGTGCAACGGTAATTCCAGCGCAGTGCCGGTCATCCAGTGGCCAGCGATGCCCCGGGCGTTTCCACGCCGGCCAGCCTTGGCAAAATAACCGATAACCGGCGCCGTCTGGATCAACCGCACGGCTTTGATGGTTAGAAGTTCCGGGTCGCCCGGTCCCACGCCGATGCCGTAGAAGCGGCCGGTGGCTCTGGGGCCAGCAATGGGCTCTGGAATGGTCATTCCGTGGGGTTCGCGAGAGCGTTGATGGCGGCGGCGGTCATCGCGCTGCCGCCTTTGCGCCCGCGGACGCAAAGGTACGAGAGGCGAGGGTCGGCCATCAGCGCTTCTTTTGCCTCGGCCGCACCGACAAAGCCCACCGGCATGCCGACGACGCAAGCGGGTGCCGGAGCTCCCTCGTCAAGCAGTTCCATTAGCCGGAACAAGGCCGTCGGTGCATTGCCGATCGCCACCACCGCACCGGCCAGCTTGTGGCGCCACAACTCCATCGCCGCCGCGGTTCGGGTGGTTCCCAAGCTCACGGACAGTGCTGGAACGGATGGACAATCCAGCGTGCAAATGACCTCGTTGGCGGCGGGCAGGCGGGCCCTGGTGATGCCATTCGCGACCATCTTCGAGTCACACAGGATTGGGGCGCCGGCCTCAAGCGCCGCCATACCGGCGAGGACCGCGCCCCTGGAAAACATGATATCGGCCGCCACCTCCACCATACCGCAGGCATGGATGATTCTGACGGCGACCCGCTCTTCGTCAGGCGAGAAACGCACGAGATCGGCCTCGCCGCGGATGATGGCGAACGAACGGCGATAGATCTCGGCACCATCACGGATGTAACTGTTCATGCGGCGCCATCTCGCATCCGTTCAACCGCCTGCGCCAGGGTAAGGCCACGATTGGTTGGCGATCCGGAGGCGACGTCGTTGCGCACGAGGTCGTAGCGGCCGTTGCGGCCAACCAGCGTGACGGTGGCGGCTCGAGGATGGGCGCAACCTTTTGTGCATCCCGAGACATGGATGACAATGTCCGACCCAGGGGGCCTGGCTAAGGTGGACGCGAGCTTGGTGGCGTCGTGCCGCACCTTCGTCGTGGCCTTTTCGCAGGAGGGGGCGCCCGGACAGGCGGCGATGCGGCGTCGCGGGTCTTCGGGATCCAGGATGAATGAATGCGGCTTCAATTCCGCCGACAACATGCGGGCGGGTCCAACGGACGGGACCGGGATCAAGACTGCTCGCCATGGTGTCAGGCGCAGATCATGGGCACCGATGGAGGTGGCCGCCGATGCGAGTTCAGCGAGATCCTCCGCTACGATCCGGCCGAAGGGAAGACCGAGGCCGAGGAACCCGGCGGCGCCCAGCGGGTGCGCGCCCAGGAAGGCGGAGGGCAAGGCGGTGCGGTCAGTATTCGACATTGAAGTGAGCGCCAGTCCGGCCTCCCGTGCGATCGTTTCAGCGCCGAGCGAGGCAACCAAATCGCGCATACGGCGAGTGCTAGTCGTCCGGAAACATAGAAAGACGTGGGCGAGTGTTGTGGCGGCCTCGGCGACCTTTTCTGGACGGCACGGCCCGAGGCAATTCAGCGGGGCGCCGGCGAGATGGATCCTAAAGGCGGGACCATCGACCGTTAGACATGCCACGAAGAGGACATCTGCCGGGACGGTGGCAAGACCGAGCAGTCCGCCGTCATCGACGGCGAATCCGAACTTGTCAGGCAGAGTATGCAGCGAAGCGTCAGTTGCGAGGCGTTGCTCGAGGCCTTTGGCGATCGGCCGAACATCCAGCGCCGCCGCGGGATCGAGGCCGGCCAGCGGGCTGGAGACGACGTTGCGTGTGGCTTCACCCGCTTCGGTGTCGTCAAGTAGTTCGGCTTCCGTTAGCGCTTTGTGCAGTGCGGGCAGGTGCTGGACGCAGAGGCCTCGAAGCTGCAGGTTGCTTCGGCTCGACAGGTCGATAAGACCGTTGCCCCATCGGCTCGACCAGCCGGCGATCCGTTTTGCCAGTGAGAGGTCGACGATGCCGCCGGTCAGCTTCAGGCGCACGATCAGGCCGTCGCCGCTCTGCATCGGTCGCAAAGCGCCAGGGCACCAACCCCTCACGGCGCTTCCCGGGGGCTGATGCCGTATCCCGATGCCGGGTGGCCGCGAGTTCGGACGCTCTGCTGGGAGGAGATCCGCGCCTCTCACGTTGCGGGTTTCCGCAGACCGGTCATGATGGCCGAGGCTGAGTTGCGGCGTGTGGTCCAAAGCCCGCGTCTAATGGCTTCCTCGAACCGTCGCGCGATGGCGTCTGCCGCGTCGTGATTGGCACTGGCCAGGAAGTTCCTGACTACCTCGTCGCCGATCGTCGCATCAAACAGCATGTCGAACTGACGGTCGTTCGCGACGTCAGCCATAGCGGCATAGGCAAAGAAATTGTCGACAGTCTGGGCGATCTCCGCTGCCCCCGCGAAGCCGTGGCGCATCTGGCCGGCTAGCCAGCGCGGATTGGTCGCTCGAGCCCGCAGCACCCGCGCCACTTCCTCGCGCATGGTGCCGATGCGGGATCGACCCGGATCCGTTGTGTCGGCATGATAGATGGCGGGATGGTTGCCGAGAGAGGCTGCCGCGGCGGCGAAGCCAGCCTCGTGTTCGGCGAAGGCATCGGCGCCAAGGATATCCTGTCCCGCCATATCCTGAACGTGCACGAACGCATCCGCTTCAGCGACCCGGTCGCGGAAATCGCGTGCCGCGGGTTTGCCGTCTGACCGAGCGCCGTATCCGTGTGAGGTGGCGTTCAGATAAGCCGTTCCCAGGTCGTCACGGTTTGACCAGTCGCCATCCGCCAGGAGATGCGACAGGCCAATCCCATATGCTCCCGGGGCCGCTCCAAACAGGCGAATGCCGGTGTCGCCCGCTCCGGACCTGACGCTGGCGGCAAGTGGATTGTCCTCCGCCGCTTCGTCAAGCGCGGCGACCTCGCGCACGACTTCGTCGAACAAAGCGATCTGAGTGGGGAAGACGTCACGGAAAAGGCCGGAGATACGCAGGGTGACATCGACACGGGGCCGGTTCACGGTCGCCAGTGGCAGGATATCGAAACCCCCCACACGGTTGGAATCGATGTCCCACCGGGGCCTAACGCCGAGCAGGGCAAGGGCCTGCGCGATGTCGTCGCCGCCGGTCCGCATCGTGGAACTGCCCCAGATGTCGAGCACGATCCGGCGCGGCCATTCACCATGGTCCTGGGCATGGCGGACCAGCAAGGCTTCGGCTGTGCGCCGGCCGATCTCCCAGGCTGTGCGCGTCGGCACGGCGCGCGGATCGATGCTGTAGAGATTGCGCCCGGTGGGAAGGACATCGATACGCCCTCGGCCAGGCGCGCCCCCAGGGCCGGGTGGCACAAAATGGCCGTCCAGGGCTGTGAGGAGGCCGCGCATTTCCGCCTCGGCACAGGAAGCGGTGAGTTTTTCGTCCAGCGCCTCATTTCGACGGTCAGTTCGTTGTCCGAATACATGCAGCCCATCGCCAATCCGCATGTCTTTGATGTCGCACAGCCAGGCGTCGAGCTTGATCAGCGCCGCTTGCGCATTGTCTCCCGCCGCGACACCGGACTCGGCTGCGAGGCCTGTGGCCTGCGCCTGCGCCATTATCAACTCGGCAAGTCGAGTGGCGCGGCGCGGGTCAAGCGTCTGTGCCTCGGAATATTCGTCAAGTAACTGTTCCAACTCGGCCGTCGCGCCATGTGTGCCGGCGGCCATCAGGGGCGGCGTGAGATGCCCAACCGTTACTGCCGCAATTCGGCGTTTGGCTTGCGCGGCTTCGCCGGGATTGTTGACGATGAATGGGTAGATCAACGGCATCGGTCCGATAACCGCGCGCGGGGCGCAACTTTCCGATAGTGCCGTGGCCTTCCCAGGAAGCCATTCGACGGTTCCGTGCGTGCCGCAGTGGATAACGGCGTGGACCTGCTCGACCATGCGTAGCCAAAGATAGAACGCGACATAGCTGTGCCGGGGCGGCAGCGACGCGTCGTGATAGTCGGTATTGCGGGAGGAGGTACGGCCACGATCCGGCTGCACGCCGATCAGGAGATTGCCGGCACGTGCGATGCGGAAGCAGAACGATCCATCGCGGATCGCGTCGTCTGTTGCCGGCTCACCCCATGCCGCGTGGAGTTGGTCGACGAAGGGAGTAGGGAGCGTTGCAAGGAAACGCGTGTAATCCGCCAGGCTCAGCACGGGGATAGTCGGGCCGGCGGACAACGCGGTGATCAAGCCAGTTTCGTCGAACGGGAGGCTGGCCGTGTACCCCTCCCGGACGAGCCGACTGGCGATCGCGACGACGCTGCGCGGCGTATCGAGGCCGACGGCATAACCGGTGCGCCCGGCTTTCGCCGGATAGTTAGATAGGATGCAGGCGAGGCGCCGCTCCGAGCGAGGCGTGGCGGCGAGGCGGACCCAGTTGCGTGCCAGATCGGCGGCGTAGGAAACTCCGGGTAGATCCGGCTGGTGAACGAGTTCGGGTAAATTCCAGCGCGGCATAGCGGCGTGTTTCACCCTTGAAGGAAATCGCCCCGGCGATGATGCGGCCGTCCAGCTCGGGCAGCACGACATTCATCGCGAGATCGGCCGGTCCGAGGCCGCGCGTTGAGTCCATCCATTGCCGATGGCTGCCGCCGCTCAGGGGCAACTGGAGGACCGGCGCGTTCGCCTGATCCAGCACCGATCCGCCGGAATCGGACCGGGCGGAAAACGCGGTAAGGTTGAGGATGATGTCCGGCCGTCTTCTTCGAAGGTGAGAGCTCAGCGGCGCGATGGCGGCGGGGTCCTTCAGGCTTGTCACATATACGGCTGTCACCTGAAAGCCCCTACGGGCGAGTTCGCGAGCCAGCGCCTCCACCGGGCCGGTGTCCGCGGCCAGCATCCAGGTTCGGTAGAAAACGATCAGCGCCGAAGGTGCACAGGTCGTGCCGCGGATCATCGCCGGGGCGAAGAAGCCGAACGCGTATGTTGGTGCGGCGACGGGCGCCGGGGCTTGCGCGGATAAATGGCCAGCGATGAAGCGTAGACAGGCGCCGACATTCGTAACGCCGCCGGCAGCGAAGTAGGACCCGATCTGTCGCAACGCCTTGGGGTGCAGCGTCGAGGCCTCATCCAGACGCGCATCTTCGCGGTGATCGCCTGGCACGATCGCGAGATGGCAGCCGGATGAGCGGGCGAGTATCGCGAGTTCGTCCACTCCGTAGCGCCAATAATCCATGCCGCCGAGCAGACGAACCAGCATGAAGCGCGCTTTGGACAGGACTTTTTCGGCGTACAGGTCAACAGAATAGGGGTGCCGCAGAGCGGTCAGGTTTGCGAGGCGTAGGCTGGGCAGAGTGTCTTGTTCGGCCTCCCACGCGGCGGCCAGGACCGCGAGGTCGGTGTCGGCGAAGGACAGCGCGACGATATCGGCCGGGCTTTGTCCGAGGTCCACGGGTTCAGCGGAACCGTCGATCGACCGGGATTCGACGCGCAGCAGATGCATCGTTCGGACCTTAGACCATCGTTCGAGGTTTCAGACTTCGGCGTTCGATCATGGTCTAGGCTTTGGTTTGATCGCGTGATTCACGCCTTCCGGCTGGGTCAGCCTCATGCGATCACGCTTTGGCCCGCGAGCGCGGCGGTAATGCCATCCCGGTCGAGGCCCTTCTGACCGATCACGACGAGCCGGCTGCGCCGCGCCTCGCCAGCCGCCCACGCGGCGTCGAATTGCTGCCGGAAGCGGTGCCCGACGCCCTGAACGAGTAACCTCATCGGCTTTTCGGCGACCTCCACGAAGCCCTTCATTCGCAGCACGGCGAATTGTTCAGCGATGGTGGAGAGGCGGGTGAGCAGGCCGGCCGGATCGGAGGTCGCGGGAATATCAATGACGAAGCTCTCGAAGTCGTCGTGATCGTGACCGTCCTCGGCGTCGTGGTGGGAGGGGCGCTGGGCGAGGTCCTCCTCGACTGAGGCGGCTAGTCCGAGCAGGACGGCGGGATCGATGCGCCCCTCACGGGTTTCGACGAGCTTGACCGGACGCGGGACCCTCGCCTGGATTTCCGCAGACACTCGTCGAATGGTCTCGGCGGGCAGTAGGTCGGCCTTGTTCAGCACGACAATGTCGGCGCACAGAAGTTGATCTTCGAAGACTTCTTCAAGCGGATTTTCGTGGTCGATCGAATCATCCGCGGCGCGCTGGGCGGCCAGTTTCTCGGGGTCGTCGGCGAAGCGGCCTTCGGCGACGGCGGCACCGTCGACCACTGCAATTACGCCGTCAACGGTCAGTCGGGTGCGGATTTCCGGCCAGTCGAACGCTTTGACCAATGGCTTCGGCAAGGCGAGTCCGGAGGTTTCGATGATGATGTGGTCGGGTTGGGGTGAGCGTGCCAGCAGGGCTTCCATGGCCGGAATGAAATCGTCCGCGACCGTGCAGCACAGACAGCCGTTGGCGAGCTCGACGATGTTCTCGTCGGGACAATTATCGATACCGCAGGCTTTGAGGATCGTCCCATCGACGCCGACGTCGCCGAATTCATTGATGATCAGGGCGAGACGGCGCCCTACGGCGTTTTCCAAAACGTGGCGGATGAAAGTCGTCTTACCGGCGCCGAGGAAGCCGGTGACGATCGTTACCGGTATCTTCGTCATTGTGTGCTGCATGCCCACCTCCAGACCAGCTCATCAGTGGGTACTGCAGCAAATCCGGAGTGTCGGATCGGCCGCTGTTCGCACCGCTCCGGGGCACCCCGCCCGTCGCGTCAGCACTGTTTCGTTGGCCGGTATCCTGGCTTGTGGGTCATCTCCTTGCACCGCCTTCCCAGAGGGTCACCGTCAGGCGACCGAATTCCAGTGGCTTGGTTGGCGCTCGGATATCCACGTACAGTTGCGGGGGCAGCTGCGGTCTCGACGCGGTTATACGCGCCGTCCGCATTCCCGTTTAACCCTCCGGATGGAGGGACCGTCGAAACATGGTCTCTGTATGCTGCTGGTGAGATGGTCTGTCAAACGGATCGCTCGAACGAATCTCTGGGGACGGGATCGACGTCTGTCAGCCGAGCCACCTATGTTCCGGGCTGGCGCCGCCTCGACCCGGCTCCGCAGAACTGGAAGGGAACGGATGACCGAAGCTGATGAGGCCGATCGCCGGCATGCAGATAAAATGGCCAGGCGCAAGCAGGTTCAGGATGCGGAAGTTGCTTCCAAGACGATCGCATCCAAGGGGCTGCTCATGGTCAACACGGGACCGGGGAAGGGGAAGTCCACAGCCTCTTTTGGGCTGGTGTTGCGGGCGCTGGGGCACGGCTGGCGCGTCGGGGTCGTGCAGTTCATCAAGGGCGCCTGGCATACCGGTGAGCGAACCGCGTTGGAACGTTTTCTCGGACCTCGTTGAATGGCACACGATGGGGGAGGGATTTACCTGGGAGACGCAGGATCGCCAGCGCGACATCGCGGCTGCGGGCCGGGCGTGGGGTAAGGCGCGAAAGTTGATGGATGATCCTGCGATCCGGCTTGCTAGTGCTGGATGAGCTGAATATCGCATTGCGTTACGATTACCTGCTGTTGCCGGAGGTTCTGGCGGCGTTTCGTCAACGACGTGACGATCTGAATATCGTCGTGACCGGCCGGAACGCGAAGCCCGAGCTGATTGCGATTGCCGACCTCGTTACGGAGATGGGGATGGTTAAGCATCATTTCTCAGCCGGTGTAAAGGCGCAGCCGGGCATCGAGTTTTAACGTACGTGCGATTCCTATCGCGCTGGAACACTCATTTCCGTTGTGCCGTATCGAAGCCTGCAGCATATCGGCGACTATGAGCGCATAGGGTACCGGTTCGCGCTAACCGACGTCGGTAAGCCTGAGGGGCTCTCGCTTGCCACAACGCCGGGTGCTAGCGTTGTTTGGGTTGGAGGCTTCGCCGACTACTCAACAGGCTGTAAACGTTGAGGTGGATCTTCCCTCGTCCTTGGGTTGTCAGTGTTTTCGCTTGCTGCCTCGATCCGATCGTGGAGCTGTCCAATATGTCAGGGAGCAACGCATCAGACCTGATCGGTAGGTCGCCAGGAGGGCGAAAACTGATCGCTATCGTCTATGCCGACATGGTCGGATACAGCCGCCTTATTGGGTCGGATGACATAGGAACGCTCGGACGACTGCGGACTTTGCGCAGCACTTTAATAGACCCAGCGATCGAAGAGTATGGCGGCCGGATTGTCCAGACCGGAGGCGACTCCTTACTCATCGTTTTCGACAGTATTGATGGTGCGGTGCAATGTGCCGTGAATGTGCAGCGGCAGGTGCCGGACTATGATGGCGACCAGCCCCCTGATCAGGCCATCCGCTTTCGAATCGCCATCAATGTCGGCGACGTGATTGCCGAGGGAACCGACTTCCATGGCGACGCAGTAAACATAGTGGCGAGGCTTCAAGGCGAATGTCCGGCGGGTGCTGTTTGCGTGACGCGAGCTGTGCGCGATCACGTGCGCGATCGGCTCGATCTTGCGTTTGAATCGATCGGGATGTTAGAATCTGAAGAACATCGCGCGCCCAGTCGAGGCATTTGTGGCGCGGCTTGATACCGGGGAAGCTCTCGACACGACCGACCATTCAGCGGCTCTTCCCGCCGTCATCTCGACAAGGCCACCCCGACTACTGCGTCATCGCAACGTCATCGCGGCATCTGCGGTGGGACTTGCGGCGGTCTGCGCTGTAATTGGGGCGGGGTTCTGGCTGCACCGCACACCGCTGCCGATTGCACCACAGTCGGTCGCCGTCGCGGCAACCGCGCCTTTGCCGCTGCCCGACAAGCCCTCGATTGCCGTATTGCCATTCACCAACATTAGTGGCGACGCCAAGCAGGAGCGCCTGGCGGACGGTATCACGGAAGATCTCATTACCGATCTTTCGCGCTATCACGGCCTCTTCGTTATCGCCCGCAACTCGGTCATGTCCTACAAGGGCAAAGCAGTGAGCGTGCAGCAGGTCGGGCGGGAGCTTGGCGTTCGTTTCGTCCTGGAAGGCAGCATTCAGACGAACGGCGACCGCGTGCGGGTCACCGCGCAACTCATTGATGCTGCGACCGATGCCCACGTGTGGTCTGACCGATATGACCGCGCCCTCAACGACATCTTCGAAGTGCAAAACGAAGTGACGCAGAAGATCGCCGGGGAGTTGGGTGGAGTAACCGGCACTCTGGCTGCGACGGACGCCGCAAGCATCAGACGCAAGCCCGCCGCGAACCTCACCGCCTACGATTATTACATAGCGGGCCAGGAACTTCACTATAAGGCGACAAAGGATGATGTCGCCAAGGCTGAATTGCTGCTCAAGAAGGCCATTGAGCTGGACCCGGAGTTCGCGCGGGCCTACTTTGGCTTGGCGCACGTCTACGTCACCCAGGCCTTTTGGGGCTGGAGCGATACGGACCCAACCGTGTTGTTTGCAAGGTCCAGGGACCTGCTGTTAAAGGCCCTTGCCTTGGACCCGAATGATGCGCTCACTTATTCGCTGCTGGGCATGACTTATTTCGCTTTAAGCGACTTTGATCGTGGGGTCGCCGTGCTCGACAAAGCACTAGACCTGAATCCCAATGATCCGGATGTGTTATTTCACGTTGCTGTCAATCTGCCCCTCGTTGGAAGGGCGAAAGAGGCGGCCGATATCATGGATCGAGCATTTCGCCTCAATCCTCACTATCCGCCTTTTTACAACAGCGCCGTTGATGCATATTACGCGACTGGGCAATACCACCAGGTTATTACGATGGTTCGTAGGACCGTAGGGGGGACAGCTACATGGTCCCAAGTGGTATTAGCCATGAGCTACGCGCAATTGGGTCGGCAGACCGACGCGGAGGCGGCGAAGGTTGAGCTGTTGCGGCGCTATCCCGAATTTTCAATGGAGCGCTGTCTCAGCGATTTTGGTGCGATCCCTGACCAGCCGACCCTGGCGCTGTATCTCGACGGCGTGCGCAGAGCCGGCCTGAACGAGTGCGCCACGCCGGCAGAACTGCAACAATATCCGAAGACGACTCACCTGGCACTCTGCGACTTAAAGCGTGCGACGGATTAGCCTCGGGGGCTGGAACCGACGTCACAAGACAAGCCAGAATAGCAATACGTCTCGTATTGATATCGTGGCATTAGATAGTCCTTATTATCGCAGGCTCCCGCGTTACCGTTGGACGATCTCTTGGCGCTGCGAGCTTGGTAACTCACACAAGGAGGAGACTACTTGGGAAACATCGAAAGGTAAGTGCATTGTCGAAACTTGGGATAAAGTCCTGGGCTGAACCTCCGGTGCGCCGGAACCAAATATCACTGTCGCCCTCGAGTTGGAAATCGTAGTGGCATTCGACCCGTAGGATGAGCGTGACGCCTCGGCTGCGCCAAACCCCGAGGTCGCCCTCGAATCCAAGGATCGGCTCCCACCCCATGAATTCACTGATATTTGCCTGACCTACTGGCGACTCGTCTTCCAGAAAGAACCTAGTGTCGCTGAGAGCGTGATCAGCCAACACTTCCCCAGAGCTGAGCGAGATTGTCGCTCGAAAGGTGCGCCAACACTTCGACCATTTATCATCGGCTGCCCATAACCAATCGTAGAAACCAGTCCAGCCAGAGACAATACCGCCAGTCCGAATTTCCGGACGTACTTCAAAAGTATTGCGGCTAGTAAAGGGGAACCTATCCGGGGTTAACATGAAGATCATACTAACACCAATAGTTCCGCTTAACAGCGGATCCCCATTATATCCGATATGCCCAAATATACGACAAGGATCGTTGTCAATGTCAACGAACAGGCTATTAGCTGGCGCAGTGACAAACGAATCTGTCTCGGCCCACCAGAACTCGCCCGCATTCGCGGGCTGAACTATTCCCCAATACCTGCCTGCGGGCACGTTGTCATAACTGGAAGTGACGCCGAACACATGCTTGTCAAAGAGGCTGCCAGGAATGTCCCATTTGGCGCCGTCCCGGCGTCCTCTGCTGCTCAAGGTCTGATCCACCGGAATATGTAGGGCCGGCCCCGGCGGAGGTGCTCCCTTGAGTTTGTTCAACTGCGCCCTGAACCTATTACTAAGTTGGCTGGCTTTGGCATCGAAGTCTGGAGTAACCGCAACAAGCGTGGCCCTCGTTTCGTCCTTCAGAACGTCACGCACCTTCCGTTGTGTGTCACCCAAGACGAATTGGCTTCTTCTCGTAAGACTTTCTCGGTTCAACGAGTTAATAGCCGCGCGTTCTGCGTTGGTGAGACGCAGGCGTGGGTTCCGGGCAATATTCACCGGGTGATTATCATCTGTCATCTGAAGCCTCCCGTCTTTGAGCATCACACGCGCGCCAGTAAAAAGCCAGGAGTTTCACGTAGTTGAAGACCGACTGGCATGACCCGCGCCAGCGGGCTGCTGGAAGCCCAGCCGGCGCTGCTGGCACGGCGTGACAGTGACGCAGACTCCGCGGAAGGTGACCGAGTTCGCCACCTGTCTGGGCTTTGGCCGCTACGGCGTGCTAGTGCTGATCATTGAGCGTCAATCCGGCGCAGGCCGGCGCCCCGGTGTAGGCATGGTTACGTCATCACGTTGTTCCTCTCGAAGTTTATACGTCGCGACGGAGGGCTTTTACTCCCCGAGCTCGTACCGCTCCGCGTCGGCCGCCTCTCGGGCGAACCGATGAGAAGCGTCTCGTCCGTGGCTCGCCCAGGACCAAATGCGGCGACACAGCCGGCAGCTGCCCCCTACCGGAGTTGGCCACATGGCGATCGCGATGTCCCGAAGTGGCTGGGGCGGATGCTCTGGCAACCCCGAGGCATCTCGTCTACTCTCCAAAATAAAGGAGAGAGGGTTTCTCACAGGCTTGCCAGGGAGAACCGTAACAGGGGTGAAAATGTGGCCGCACCCGCCGCTCAGGCCAGCCGGAAGCGCCCTCTGAAGATACCGTGCCCTTCCTCGACTCTACTGTCAGCTTGATGGGTCTTGCCGTCAGCCACAGCTTGGCCGGCGGTCGACGCAACGTAACGAGGTGGCGCCACCGATTGCTTAAGGTGCCCGGGCCAGCGCCAATCAACACCCCGTCCCAACGAGGGCTGGCATGACGCGCCCATCCGCCAAAGCGCTTATGCTCCAGGGAACTGGATCTGACGTCGGCAAATCGGTGATCGTCGCGGGGTTGTGCCGGGCGCTGAGCAATCGGGGGATGCGTGTTCGCCCGTTCAAGCCGCAGAACATGTCCAATAATGCGGCGGTCACCGCCGATGGCAGGGAAATCGGCCGGGCGCAGGCGTTGCAGGCTCGGGCCTGCCGGGTCGCCGCCTCGGTCCACATGAACCCAGTGCTGCTCAAACCACAGAGCGACGTCGGTGCGCAGGTCGTTGTTCAGGGAAAAGTGACCGGCAATGCCGCCGCCCGGGAGTTCCAGTCCATGAAGCCTGGCCTGCTGCCCGGCATACTCGACAGCTTCGAGCACCTGAGGGCCGAAGCGGACATCGTATTGGTGGAGGGCGCCGGAAGCGCAGCCGAGGTAAACCTGCGCGCCAACGACATCGCCAACATGGGCTTCGCCCGGTCGGCGGATGTGCCGGTCATACTGGTCGGCGACATCGATCGAGGTGGGGTCATCGCGCAGATCGTCGGTACACGGGCAGTCCTCGACCCCGCCGACGCGGCTTTGGTGACGGGATTTCTGGTCAACAAGTTTCGCGGTGATCCATCGCTGTTCAGACCGGCCATGGACTTTATAGCCGACCGCACAGGGTGGCCCGGTTTGGGATTGGTTCGCTATTTTCGCGATGCCGTTCGGCTACCCGCTGAAGATGCCGTTGCACTGGACAACTGGCAGACACGGAGCTCAGGACCATTCACCATCGCTGTCCCTCGCTTGGCACACATCGCGAATTTTGACGATCTGGACCCGCTCAGGTTGGAGCCGTTGGTCCGGGTGGTTATGGTCGAACCCGGACGCGCGTTGCCGGGGGAGACCGATTTGGTGATCCTGCCCGGCTCAAAGGCGACAATCGCGGACCTAGAGGATTTTAGGCGGAACGGGTGGGATATCGATTTGCGCGCTCATGTTCGCCGAGGCGGATATGTCCTGGGCCTCTGCGGCGGATACCAGATGCTCGGACAGAGGGTTTCCGATCCGGACCGCATTGAGGGGCCGCCTGGAACTACTCCGGGTCTGAGCCTGCTTGATATCGAAACGTCGCTGACGCGGGACAAGACGCTCGTCGAGGTAAGCGGAATTTCAATCACTGACGGCGAGCCGTTCCGCGGCTATGAGATGCACATGGGCCAAACCGCCGGGCCTGACTGTGACCGACCCTTGCTGCGCTTTTCCGACGGGCGACTGGATGGAGCCATATCGGCCGATGGTCGCGTTCGCGGCACGTACGTGCACGGGTTGCTTGCCGATGACAGGGCGCGCGCCTCGCTGCTGGCCTGGTTTGGCGCCAAGGCCGGGGGGTTCTCCTTCGAGGCAGGCATCGATCGAGTGCTTGATGCGCTGGCCGATCATCTGGCCTTGGATATCGATTTGGATCACCTGCTCAGGCTCGCGCGATGAGGACGATTGCGAGCAACACCAGCCACTGAGCCACGCAAGCCGCGCGATATAAACGCAGGGCCCGGATTATGTCGGCGGCGGTTGCCTCCCGGCGGCCATCGCCCATGAATGCGTCGTCGATAAGCGTCTCGCCGTATACTCTCGGACCGGCCAGCCGCAAACCAAGCGCGCCGGCCATTGCGGCTTCGGGCCATCCGGCATTTGGGGAGCGGTGGCCACGCGCGTCTCGCCAAACCGCTTGCAAGGCGCCTCGCGGCGAAGCTCCGATCGCGGCGGCCGCCACAATGAGAAACAGCGCGGACAGGCGGGAGGCGGGAAGATTGATGACATCGTCCAATCGGGCGGCTGCCCAGCCGAACGCGTGGTAACGCGGTGTCCGGTGCCCGATCATCGAGTCCGCGGTGTTCGTAGCTTTGTAGCACATGGCGCATGGCAAGCCTCCGACGATCAGCCAGAAGGCAGGGGCAACCACGCCGTCGGAGAAGTTTTCAGCCAGGCTCTCGACCGCGGCGCGAGCAACGCCCGCCTCGTCGAGACGGTCGGGGTTGCGGCCGACGATCATCGCCACGGCTGCGCGGCCGGCTTGCAAACCCTGGGTCCCCAGCGCTTCCGCAACTGCGCGGACATGGTGGTGAAGACTACGCTGGGCCAGGAGGCTGCTGGCCGCGAGGATCAGAATGCCCGATCCGACCGGCCCGTCGGGTAAAGCCCGCTCGAAGGCGAATGCCCCGATCGCCGAGGCGGACAGCAGCACAACGAGGGTCAGGATGCCGAGTGCCCAGCGCTGCCACTCTGGCGCAGAGGGCCGGTTGAGCCGGGCTTCCAGCCAGGCCAGCAGGGCGCCTGCCCAGGTGACAGGGTGCCCGATCGCGCGGTAGATCGGGCCGGGGTAGCCGATCGCCGCCTCCAGAACCAGGGCGGCCAGCGCCAGTTCGACGTTGGAAAGGTGGTGCATGGATTCGCGGCGACCGGGTCCGGAAGAGGCGCTCGCGCTACGGTATCACGGCGGCGATATCAACGCTGCGCGGCGCCTGTTTCCAGAAGCGCCTGAGCCCTGGATCGATCTTTCGACCGGTATCAACGCGGTGCCATACCCGGTCGGCGTTGTAGCGCCGGACGCCTGGGCTCGGTTGCCTGATGCCGCGGCGCTCGATGCACTAGAGAGCGTGGCGAGGGCTGCCTATGGCGCATCGCAATCGGCCGGTGTTGTTGCCGCGGCCGGCGCTCAGGCGCTGATCCAGTGGCTGCCTCGGGTCTTTCCGGCGCGCCGCGTCGGTGTGCTGGGCTTCACCTACCGGGAGCATGAGACAAGCTGGCGCGCTTCCGGGGCTGACGTTGTCACCGTGCGGTCGATGGCGGAACTCTCGGCAGTCGATGTCGGTATAGTCGTGAACCCGAACAACCCGGATGGCCGTAAGTTCGCGCCGGAAGCCATGGCCGAGATAGCGGGCGCGATGGCCCGTCACGGCGGCCGACTGATCATCGACGAGGCATTTATGGACTTGCTGGGGCGGGAGGAGAGCCTGATCCCCCATTTGCCCGCGCCTGGCGCGATCGTCTTGCGCTCGCTCGGAAAGGCCTACGGACTTGCTGGCGTTCGCCTTGGTTTTGCCATTGCGTCGGTCGATGATTGCGCACGGCTTCGGGCGGCGCTCGGGCCTTGGCCGGTGTCCGGTCCCGCGATCGAGATTGGCCGACGTGCGCTGGCAGACGACACATGGCTTGCCGCGACTGTGCGACGATTGCGCGAGGAGGCGAGCCGGCTGGATCGGCTATTGCAGGCCTCGGATTTGGAAATTGCGGGGGCTACACCGTTGTTCCGGCTGGTTCAGACGAACTGGGGACTGGCATTGTTCGGGCGGCTCTGCGGCGCGGGCATTTTGACGCGACCCTTCCAGGACAGGCCCGATTGGCTCCGATTTGGGATCCCGCATGCGCCGTCGGAATGGACGCGATTAGAGGCCGTGCTGGGCGCCTCTTGAAGCAACTTCGGCACGCTCGCCGAGGGGAAGGGTCCGCTGAAGCACGGGGACCCCTCTGTGCGGCCGCGGTGACTTGCCGTAGCACTGGCCCCGGCCAAATGGGGCCGCCAATGCAAACAGTGTTCTCGGTTGTTTGACTTTTCCCGCTTCCGCAATCCTTGTCGTCCTCAGGCTCCTGCGTTCAATATCAAGCTGTCAACTGCGAGAAGCGAAAAACGACGGTCGGAAAAAACGACCTCAAGGGCAGGAGGCTTGCCATGGCGACCAGGGCTCCGTTCTTAAAGCAGCGCTACGGCGGCTACCATCACCGCCACGTTCCGCCGGAAGATGCCGAGTTGACTCATGTGGGGCCGGATACGCCCTGTGGCGAGTATATGCGCCGGTTCTGGCAGCCGGTCTGCTACGCGGATGACCTCAAAGATTTGCCGCTGGCGGTCAAAATCCTCGGCGAGGAATTGGTGGTGTTTCGCGATGGCGGCGGCTCGGTCGGACTGCTGGAGCGGCATTGTTCGCACCGCGGCACGTCGCTCGAGTTCGGCCTGGTCGGCGCCAAGGGGATACGCTGCTGCTACCACGGCTGGCTGTTCGACGTGGACGGCACGATCCTTGAGACTCCCGGCGAGCCGGCGACCAGCACGCTGAAAGACCGGCTGTGCCACGGCGCTTATCCGGTGCACGAGACCCACGGCATGATCTTCGGCTACATGGGGCCGCCGGAGCAGATGCCAGCGTTTCCCAACTATGACAGCTTCAATCGACCGGGCTACCGGATGATCCCGGGCCGGAAGTATTACTACCCGTGCAACTGGCTGCAGATCCTTGAAAACACGATGGACGCCGTCCACACCGCGTTCCTGCACACGATCGTCAGCGGCTCGGTGTTCACCGACGAGTTCGGTGTGTTGCCGGAATTGGAGTTCGCCGAGACGCCGGTCGGGATCATCTACATCGCGACCCGGCGCGTGGGGAACAATATCTGGGCTCGGATGGTCGAGAACGTGCTGCCCAATCTGCAGCAGGTTGCACCGGTTTGGGAGACCGGCCAGGAGGTGCATCCGTTCAGCGGCCCGATGATGAGCCGCTGGATTGTGCCGCTGGACGACACCAACACGATGCTGATCGAATTCCGCCACGTCAGCGAGACCGAGGGGGTGGTGACGCCGGATTGGTGGGCGGACCGCGGCATCATGCTGCCCGGTCAGATCGCTGCGGACACGTATGAAGAAAGCCAGCGCCGGCCGCAGGACTTTGAGGCCCAGGTATCGCAGCGCCCGATTGCCGTCCATGGCATGGAACATCTCGGTACGACTGATCGCGGGATCACGATGTTCCGCAACCAGATCCGGCGCGATATCCGAGCGGTCAAGATGCCGGCGGGCAGCCGGTGGGTCTGTCGCGCGAAGGCGGCGCCGTCATCCCGACCTATTGCAACGACACGGTGGTCGCTGTCCCGCCGGCAAAGACGCCGGAGCTGGACAAGAAGCTGCTGCGGGAAACCGGGCGGCGACTAGCGCAAGGCTACATCGAGGCACCACCGCTGATGGCGGCTGCCGAATAGTTGGCGTAGCTCGCCGATCAGGTGCGCGTGCCACTCGCACCTGCAGCAATTTGTGCAACCCGTGTCCGCGCACGATACGGGATACCGTGACGGTTCCACAGGATAAGCGAGGTTGCTGCAATGGCCATGGCGCGGAGATCCGGCCGGCGGGATGCTTGAAGGAAACTGCATATGACTGACGAAAATTGGTCGGGGCATGTCGCGTATGTGGCCTTGCCGTGATGGACCCGGATGGGCCTGCGCCAGAGCTATTTGACCAGCCGGTGTTGGTCGTGGACCCGGGAATGCACACTGCGATTATCCGGTGCGCTTCGTCAGACAAAGACTACCGATGGATTGTGACGGGATCTGGAGACAAGACGTTACGAGTATGGGCTGTTGACAAAGGGGGGCTGTTGCAAACGATCCGCCTCCCGGCTGGCGCTGGAGATGTCGGCAAGGTCTTTGCGGTCGCCCGAAGCACCTTGGCGGCAGGCCAAAATACGGTAATGAGCCTGATCACGCTGCCGGGCGGAGACTTACTGGTAGCGACACAAGGTCCATGGCTTGCCCGCTTGGGATCCGACGGCGCGGTACGTTGGGTCACCGAACCATCGGTGGCGGATTTTCGAGGGCAGTTTGACCGCTTATCTGTTTCGGATGACGGCACCCGTGTCGGCTTTGGCTTCGAAGAGTGGGGCAAATCAATTGTACACTTCGATATTAGAAAGCTAGCGCTCGACCTCGCACCCACGGCTGACAAACAAATGACCGTCCCGCGCCAAAAAGGATTGCGGATCGAGGGCTGGCACAATGGGAAAAATCCGACGTTCGACGGAAAAAGGCTGCCGCTGAAACTGAATGAGGAGGCTCATTGCCTTGCTCTGCATCCCAACAGCGATCGTC
>CAWFVX010000008.1:0-221517 GCA_963819345.1 uncultured Alphaproteobacteria bacterium | reverse complement strand
TATATGTGTTCATGACTGGTGGCACACTCGGCTGCATTATGGCGATGCGGCGCAAGGGGAAGGCTGTCGAGCAGATCTCTGACTTGTCCAGCTTGGCCGCCAATGATCCGGCGCTCGCGCTGGCCATGGCGGTGTTCATGTTTAGCCTAGCCGGCATTCCGCTGATGTCCGGCTTCTTCGCGAAGCTGGTAGATCCTTTTTCGGCATCGATACAGGCTTGGATTGCTGGCGTTGGCGATCATCGGCGTGCTGACCAGCGTGGTTGGCGCCTTCTATTACATCCGGATCGTCAAGGTGATGTATTTCGACGCCGCGGCCGAACCCTTCGACCCACGCCCGGCCTCACTGTCGTTCGTGGTGGCCGCCACCGGCCTATTCACAGGCTTCTTCTTTGTGTTCCCGGCGCCCGAGTCGTGGCGGCAGCGCAGGCGGCAGCGAGTGTGTTGTTCCGGGTCGGGTAGGGCGACGAAGGGTCGCTAGCCGCTTTGACAAGCTGGAAGCGGGCGGAGAAAACAGCGTTCTCTCCGAGATAGGGGAACGCACATGCCCGATCCAGACACAAGGCCCGCGATCGCGACCATCGGTTTTATTGGCCTGGGCGTGATGGGAGAACCGATGTGCGGCCATCTGGCGCGCCGGTCAGGCGTTCCTGTCCTGGCCTGCGATCTGCGGCCCGAACCGTTGGATCGATTGGCGGCGCCACCGCGTGAAGGCGGCCTCCATGCAGCAGATCGCCGCCGGTTGCGATGTGATCTTGCTATCGCTGCCGGACGGCAAAGCGGTCGCTGCGGTGGTGGGGCAACTTGAGCCTCATCTGCGGGCCGGCCAGTGTGTCGTCGATACCGGTACGTCCCAAGTCGAATTGACTTGGCGGATCGGAGCACAACTCGCAACGAAGGATATTCTTTACGCCGATGCACCGGTCGCGCGCACGCGGGACGCCGCGTCGCGTGGTGAACTGAGCATCATGGTCGGCGCCACACCGGAGACGTTCGGTCGAATCAAGCGCGAGTATTCTGGAGACAATGGGAACCGACGTCACGCACTGCGGTCCCGTCGGATGCGGCCAAGTGGTCAAAATCCTCAACAACATGTTGGTGTTCCAACATTGCGGCGCATTGGCGGAGGCGATTGCCATTGGGCGTCGCAATGGGGTGCCTGCCGACGTGCTGCTACCGACGATAGCAATGGGTCGGGCGATAGTTTCGTGCTGCGAAATCATGGAGTAAAGGCAATGCTGCCGGACATCTTTCCGGAACGGGCGTTCTCGGTGCGGTATGCGATGAAAGATCTGTCCTATGCGCTGGAGATGGCCGCTGCATCCGGTCTGGACGTAGCGGCTGCGGAACTAACCATGGCGCGCCTGAAACGGACCGTGAGATCCGGATACGGCGAGCAATATCATCCCGTGGTACTGAAGATAATCGATCCACAATGAATTACTTGCTCAGCGGCGTTAGCGCTGGTCGGTTAAGCTAGGCCGTGGGCTGCAATAGCGCGGGCTGCTGGCGGACGCACCCGCAGCGTTCGTAAGGACCGCAGGCATGTTCGCGAGGACTCCCGATCTCCCACCGACTCGCTTGACGGAGACGGCCAGCTGTGACGCTATCCCGATAATTTTCAGGGATACGAGCCATGAATGTCTCAACCTCTCCGGCGTCGTCAATGGCGTGTCTGCGGCCGAGTGGCAAATTCGCTGCGATCTGGCAGCGCTCTACCGGCTGGTGGCGCATCATCGCTGGACGGACTTTATCTACACCCATCTCAGCGCCCGTTTACCGGGACCCCAACATCATTTTTTGATCAATAAGTACGGCGTGAATTTCCACGAGATGCGTGCATCCGACCTGGTGAAGATCGATGTGGATGGAAACGTCGTCGAGGAAGAGCGCAGCCTCGGCGGCGGAAACGTAAATGCAGCAGGCTTCACCATCCACTCGGCGATCCATATGGCTCGGGAGGATCTGATGTGTGTCGTGCACACCCACACCGCGGCCGGTATCGCGGTGTCGGCGCAGAAGGACGGACTGCTCCCGTTGTCGCAGCACGCCTGTAAGTTTTACGGCCGCCTCGCCTACCACGGATATGAAGGGATCGCTCTGGATCTGAATGAACGGGACCGTCTCGTCGCCGATCTCGGCCAACATAAGGCGATGATCTTGCGCAACCACGGCCTCCTTGTTGGCGGAACCTCGATTCCCGAGGCGTTCCTTTACATCTACATGCTAGAGCGCGCCTGCGCCGCGCAGATCGATGCACTGGCCGGCGGGGGGAGATCATCCTGCCGCCGCCAGAGGTCTGCGCTCATACGGCGGAGCAGTTTCGCCTGCAGGAGAATGATCAGCATTATGCGATGGTCTGGAACGCGGCCCTCCGGCTGGTAGAGGACGGCAAGCCGGACTACCGGAGTTAGCCGCAATCGCCTGAAGTTCGTGCCGCTGATCAGTGATATCCTTCCGATCAGAATGTATCGCGCGATGGCGGCACGGTGATGCAAGCGCTGCCCTGGCGAGTGAGACGGCTGCACGCTTCCACCGCCGCAGTCGAAGAAAGTCCTGACAAGCGTGCCCTGAAGGCGACCTTGGTCCCCAAGCGCGCGGTCGCGGGCAACTCGATCTTCGTTGTCTGCAGCAGGTCGGGTGCGGCGGACTGAGCGGCCTGGGCGGCCGCTTCAGCCATGGAGAGGGTGGCGAAGGCTCCGACCTGTATCATCCAGCGTCCTTGACGGGATGCTGGAGCAAAGGCGACGGGCTGAGCCATCCTCTCCTGGATCGGCCGGGCTTCGATGGCATACTGCAGCGGCTGCCGGCCCGTTGTGTTCGGCTCGACGAGGGGAGGGGGGCAAGCGGCTCGATCGGCCGGGGGGCCCTCGCGGGTGGCTGACACGGTCGTGTCGGGTCATATGCAGCGTCGGGGTCGCAACCCTCCGAGGTATATGGCGCCGGCGCGACGGCGTATCGGGTGGCTTCGACGGTCTGAACCGGAGCAAGGGGCGTGCAGGGCCTTCCCGGATCATAAGCGGCATCCGGATCGCAACCGGCCGAAGTGGGACGATATGCTACGCGCGTAACCGTTGCGCCTCGGCCATAGACGGCCAGCGGGCCGGACATTGGCGACTCAGACCCCAACAAAGGCGCCACCGAGGCCACATAATTGACCGTTTCGGTCGGCAGCGGCGCGCCGTTGCTCAAGTATTGATCCAGTCGGTTCGGACCAGCGTTATAGGCTGCGAGAAATCCGGGCGAGCCGAATTGATCGTACATTTCCCTCAGATAAGCGGTGCCGGCGAGGATATTGTTGCGAGGATTAAACGGATCATCACCGAGATTGTAGCGTGCCCGCAGCCCGTCATAGGTGTCCGGCATCACCTGCATTAGCCCCATCGCCCCGGCCCAGGAGACGACATCCTCCTGCCCGCTGGATTCTTGGCGCATCACGCTGCGGATCCAGTTTTCCGGCACGCCGAATTGACCGGACGCCTCGTGGATATAGGGACCCCAAGGATCGGTGGCCGGCCCTGGCGGCGGATAGTAGCGAGAGGGGCTGTAATGAGCGGATGAGCGATGGGTATGGCTGCTGCCGCATGCCCCGAGCGTGGCCAGCAATGCCAGGCCAGCGATCAGCCGAACCCGGCGTGATGTCTCGTGCGCGAACTTGCGGCTCATGGCTAAAGACCGGCGTGGTGGTTTCCGCCGTTGTTATCACAGAGCGTGAAGAAAGCGTGAGAAATCTTTGTAGACGGCCAAACTTCCAGGGGCGAAGCAGCCCTGGCAGCGGCACGGAGGCAACACCCACTACATCCCGATTGAAAACCCCCCATCAACGGGGATTGCCGTGCCGGTGACAAAATCTGACGCAGAGGACGCCAGGAATGCCGCGATTCCCGCCATGTCGTCAGGCGTGCCCCAGCGACCATGCGGCGTGCGCTTCTCTACGCTGTCGTGAAGCCCGGTCACCTGCTCGCGGGCCCGTTTGGTCAGATCGGTATCAATCCAACCGGGCAATACTGCGTTGACCTGGATGTTATCCTTTGCCCAAGCGGTCGCCATCGCCCTCGTCATCTGCATGATACCGCCTTTGCTGGAGGCGTAGGCGACGGCGTAGGGCGCGCCGAACAGCGACATCATCGAACCGATATTGATCATCTTGCCTCCACCTTCCTTCACCATGACTGGATAGGCGGCCTGAGAACAAAGGAAGGCGCTGGTCAGGTTGGTATCGAGGACGTGGTGCCATTCGTCCTCCGACAGGTCCTGCGGCATTTTGCGAACCGAGGTTCCGGCGTTATTGACCAGGATATCAACGCGGCCGTGTTTCTTAACTGTGGCCGCTATCAGCGCCTGACAGTCGACCTTTCTTGTTACATCGGCAACGATGAAGCTGGCCTCGCCACCCATATCGTGCAGGGCACTCAGCGCGGTTGCGGCCTTCTCTTCGTTACGGCCGGCGATAACGATGTGGGCACCGAGCGAGGCGATGCCCCTGGCCATACCGAGCCCAATGCCGCCGTTGCCGCCGGTCACGACCGCGACTTTTCCTTTGAGATCGAACAAGTTCACTGAGCTGCTCCCTAGCCGGACGTTTTGCGCAGCATGATGGGAGGTATCATGCCGCGCAAGGCGTCAGGGAACCGCGCGTGTCTCCGCCAAGTGGTCAAACCGTTTCTGGAAAGTGCCCTAATCCCATGGTCTGAGAGCGTAATTCGATGATCAGGTCATGCAGTTCGGCTTCAGGCACCAGCCCATCCACGTTATCCCATCCGGCCACCCTGGCCGCTCGGCGAATCCGAGAATTTGGCCGCGGCGACCGGTCAGCAATCGCTGCGCCCTCGCGGTATAATCGTTTGGGACGCTGATGGTGACGTGGTCCACCGGTTCCAACAGCACAGGGTCGGCTTTGGTCAGAGCCTCCTTCATCGCGATCTGGGTCGCGGTTTTAAACGCCATGTCCGAGCTGTCTACTGAGTGGAAGCCGCCGTCGACCAGCGTTACGGACACATCCACAACTGGATAACCAAACGGACCTTTGCGTGTGGCTTCCTCGGCGGCATCACCGACGGCGGGAATGAAGTTGCGGGGGACCGCGCCACCGACGATTTTGTCGACGAACTGGAAGCCCTCCCCGCGCGCCCTTGGAGCGACATCGATCTTAACGTCGGCGAACTGGCCGTGACCGCCGGTCTGGCGCTTGAGGCGACCGTGCTCGTGCACGGCCTTGCGAATGGTTTCCTTATACGCGACCGAGGGTTTATGGGTTGAAAGCTTTAAGCCGTAGTCCCTGGCCAAGTGGTCTACCGTGGTTTGCAGATGCATCTCGCCCTGGCCGTGCAGGACGGTCTCACCCTCCTGGGTGATGAACAAAGATGGGTCTTCCTCGGCCAACTTTTGCAGTGCGCCGGACAACTTTACGTCGTCTTTCCGGTCGGTTGTGGCAATCGCCATCGCATAGACGGGCGGGGTAGTTTTCGGAAAGGGCAGGGGTTCCGGTTGCCCGCCAGGCGACAAGGTGGCGCCGGTCGGCACACCATCGAGACGGCCGAATGCGACGATATCGCCTCGTTTTGCTTCTGGGACCTTTGTCAGGTCGCCACCGACGAAATGATAGATGCCGCCGAGACGCGTTCCGCCGAGTTGCGCGCCGTCGGAGATTGTGCCGCTCCAAATCCGGGCGTAGGACAACTTCCCGGTGTGGCCTGCATAGGCGGTCTTGAAAATCTGCGCGCGCGGCGCTCCGCCCGGCACGATTTCCCGGCGTTCCGCGGTTTCGGAGGGATCTGGCGTGTCGTGGCGCAGCGCCTTCCAAAGACGGCGCACGCCGTTGGCGTTTTCGGCGGCTCCGACCAAAACCTCGATCACGGAGCCAGCCAGAAGGTCTTTGCGCATGTCGCGGTACAGTTCGTCGGGGGTCGGCTTTATGTCCTCCAGCACTTTCTCCAGCAGTGCATCGTCGTGGTCGGCCAACGTTTCCACGAGGCGCCCTAGCGCGACCTGCTCGTCGGCGAGCATCGCCGCAGGAATTTGCATGAGTTCGGACGCTTGGCCCTTGCGGTAGCGGTACGCACGTTCGCTCATGAGATCGACGTAGCCGGTTACGGTCGGACCGTCGAAGATCGGCATCTGCCGGAGCACCAGCGGGCTCGCGGCGTAGGCCTGCAAGGCGGCGAGCGTGTCGGCAATGCTGCCGTCCAGCGTGTCGATCTTATTGATAAAGACGATATGGGGGACGCCCTCTTCCTTGAGCGTTTTTAGTAATGGCGCGACCATGGCGGCCTTTGTTGGGGTGGGCTCGCATACCACCACGGCAATATCGACCATCGCGAGCGCGGAGCATGTTTGGTGGGCAAATTCGATCGAACCGGGGCAATCCAGGACGGACCAAGGATCCCCGAGATAGGAGCAATGGCCAAGGCGGATCTCGGTGGTCATCGGGCGGTTGCGCGGGTCGGCTGGTCGCTTGACAGCCGCGCCCGCTGCATCGAGAAGCGCTTCAAAAAGCGTGGACTTCCCGCTGCTATAAGGGCCCACCAGAGCCACCGAGCGGGGACTTCTGCCGTTTTGTATTCCTGACATGGCCGCACCTCCTTCGTATATTGAAGGCGCCCTCCGAGACCGGGCCCGTGCGAAGGCGGGCACTCGGTGCGCCCTTGCCGCGAGATGTTAGCGCGGTTCCGGCGGAGGGGAACAGGGCACCCGCCACGGCAACATGCGCCGCAGTACGGCCGGGACGAGCACAGCTTGGCCGCGTTCACTCACTTTCTAAATGCCGCGGCGGGCGAAGGCGGCGGCAGACCTCCAGACACAGGAATGTCCTATGACTTTGTGGGGGCATGTGTGGCTCGAAAGTTCCTCGACCCCTCCTCGCTCTTACGTGTAGTCGAACGCCTTGTCGTCAAGATCGATCGCCGGGAACTCGTCTTTTTCCCTCCAGTAATCCTGATTGTGCTGCCATTCCGGCTTGTTACCGCGTTTTGGAAGCAGGTGCATCCCTCGCATGATGTACCCTGGGTTGAAATTTTCCGGATCAATCCACGGCAGCAGAGGCATATCTTCGTCCTCCCGCCGCAGTGCCGGCATCACCCGGCGTGCGCCCTTCGCATCCATGTGCTTCAGCAAGCGGCAGACGAAGTCGGCCACCAGATCCGCTCGCAGCGTCCAACTTGCCCGAAAATATCCGAAAACCCAGACCATGTTAGGCACGCCGGTGAACATCATCCCGCGATATGTCACGGTATCGGAGAATACCAGAGGCTTGTCGTCTATGGAAAACTCGATATCGCCCAGGACATTCAAATGAAACCCGGTAGCAGTGATAATGATGTCGGCCGGCAGTGCTTTGCCGGACTTCAACTGAATGCCGGTCTCGGTAAACCGCTCGATCTCGTCGGTGACGACCGAAGCTTTGCCGGAGGCGATGCCCTTGAACAGATCCGCATCCGGGACGAACGCAATTCTCTGCCGCCATGGCCGGTAGCTTGGGGTAAAATGTGTCGCGATATCGTAGTCCGGACCCAGTTCCGCTCGGACAGCACCTAGCAACTCCTGCTTTACCTTCTCGGGTTCGGTAAAGGCTCGCCGGGTGAATACGGCCTGCTCATAGAGGATCTTCCTGCGAACAATTTCGTGTATCCATTCCTCTTGGATGCCTAGTACCCGCAGCTCTTCAGCCAACGCGATTGCATTGCGTCCGGTCAGGAAATACGTCGGCGAGCGCTGCAGCATCGTCACGTGAGCGCAGTCCTTGGCGATAGCGGGCAACAGTGTCGCGGCGGTGGCTCCCGAACCGATGACGACGACGTTCTTGTCCTTGTAGTCCAAGTCGTCCGGCCAGGTCTGAGGGTGCACGATCTTACCCTTGAACGAGTCCATACCGTCCCACCCCGGTGTGTATCCCTCGGAGTGGCGGTAGTAGCCCTGGCACATCCACAGGAAATTTGCAGTGACCTGGACGGCCTCCTTGGTGTCGGTCCGGGTTGCCTCGATGGTCCACTGGTTCCGTTCGCTTGACCAGTTTGCCGAAATGATCTTGTGGCAGTAGCGGATGTGAGGGGCCAAATGATTCTCGGCGATGACCTCACCCATGTAGGCCAAGATTTCGGCCGCGCTTGCGATCGGAGCGCTTGTCCAGGGCTTGAAGCGATACCCGAATGTATGCAGATCGCTATCGGATCGGATGCCTGGATAACGATGGGTCCACCAAGTCCCGCCAAAGTTGTCCAACGCCTCTAAGACGACGAAGCTCTTGTCGGGACATTGCTTGGTCAGGTGGTAAGCCCCCCCCACCCCCGAAATTCCCGCCCCAACGATCAGTACGTCGAAGTGCTCGGTTTTTTGGGCAGGCCGGGCAAGGGTCGCTGTTTCGCTCATAGTTACGGATCTTCCCGGTTGGTTCGCGCGTCCGATGATCAACCGTCACCGACAAGGCAACTATCGACTTCTAAAGCTATGCGGGAGGTAACGCGATAGGGAACATTTCTAATAGAAAATTTCCAATGTCCCGCCTGACCTTCCATTCAACCCACGGACGACGCGCGCTTATCAGGGTCAGACCGAAACGCTTGGACCAGCAACCGCTCGATCAACTCACCAGGCGAGTGGCTTCTTCGGGCAACGAGAGGGCACTCGGATGCACGGGTGCTGACTCCCAGACGACCGCCTCATAACCACACTCGCGCGCTTTTCTCTCGATCCGCTGTTGCGCGTCCGAAGCGCAGGTGCCGACCTGATACCGCGGCAAAAGATGCTTTCCAAGAGCCGCGTTATCCATAGTGTAGGTCACGTAGAATAGGCCCCGCTCGACTTCGCAGAGTGTCGCGCCGAGCACTCGCCTGTCTGTAAGCTGGATCCCCACCGGACATCCCTCCCCCATTTTAGTGGCCAAGCTCTCCGCGCGCCGCCCGCTCGGACCAACTGCCACTGGCATAACGATCCCAACCGGTGATCGATCAAAGTGATTGAGAATCACAAATACGTGATGAGTTCAAAAGTCGGACTTTGAGTGCTAGATGGACCAGTATAGGTTCGATATCATAATAGTAGCGAGCGTATGGATGGGTTGGCCGCACCGTCTGTGAGCGTGGAGGGAGGAGCCTTGAATCTCAGACGTTACAAACTTGGTTCGTCGTTTCGGCAGCCGGGTACGGATCCTCTCGCTTTTCTGGCCGGCGGTGGTGAGATGGGCGCGATCATGCGAAAGCATGATTGGACGGGATCGTCGCTCAACGCGCCCGAGACCTGGCCCCAGCGGTTGCGCACCGCGGTCCGATTCATGAATGGCACTGGCGCATCGGATCGCCGCGATGCCGCGCGTCGCTTTGGGTTACACAAAGAAGAATCTGGCCGCGGCGGAGACCGGCGATTTCGCCGTATCGCTCGACTTGGAGGCGTTCAACCAGGCCCGCTGTTCGCAAATGGAAGACCACCGCGAAGCCGTCCAAGCGTTTAAGGAAAAGCGCAAGCCGTCTTAATGGACGCTGATCAACCTTGCGCTAGACCTTGGAGGATCCACTCGGCTTTCTTTTTCGCCGGATGGTGTCGTCTGCTCGTTCGATGTATCGATCGCTGAGGTGACGGCGGAGGAAGTGGCCTTCCCTAACATCGTCAGGATGGAAGACCTTGGGATATGAGCTTTGTCGGATTGCGTGTGCTGGTCGTGGAAGATGAGCCGGTACTTGCAATGCTGGTTGAAGAATATCTGGAGGATCTTGCTGCAAAGTGGTCGCCATCGCGACCCGGCTAAGCGATGCATTGAAGCAAGCGGGCACGCTCGATTTGGAGGCGTGCTGGACGTAAATCTGGCAGGAGAGCTGCTAAGGGACCGAACCGTACCCTTTTTGTTTGCGTCTGGTTATGGATCCGCTGGAAAACCGCTAGTTTGTTTGATGCACCGGTCTTGTCGAAGCCCTTTCGGATGGAGCAACTGGCGGAGATCCTGTAGAAACTGTGTGCCGATTAAGCGAGCAGATGTCCAGGCGCCCATCGAGGGACAAGAGTCTTTGGACGCGATAGTTTATGCTTCGACTTTACCCACGTTTTCGCTCCAACAACGATCACCGCGTGATCCATTACCGTCCAGTTAATTCCCCTTCAACCATGGCAACTCCTCCATAAGCCATCATGCGACTCCTCCTAGGATACTGGAGCCGAAACGGGGCACCGTGTCGCCCTGTAGGTGGCCTATCTCACGGGCGTAGACCGCTGCGCCCGTGGCACAATTGCTGGCCACGGGCGTCGCGGCGGTGCAAACAGTTTGTTGTTCAGTTTCCCGCTAGTGGTAGTCCTAAGAACTTCCGCATCTCGCGAACGACCTCCGCCTCGTTGTTGATATACACGTAGTGTGGCGCGCCGGGCAGTAAGTATACTTTGGGTGTAGGGCTTCCTGAATGTTCTTCTGCAAATTTACCAATCACATCAGTAAACCACTGAATAAGGCGTGGAAATCGTTCATCAAAAATTGCCCGGTCGGCAGGAACTCAAGTACCAGGTACCCAGGGCACCTTGCTCTCAGCAGTCGGCGGAGCAAAAATCCCGAGCCGCGGCACTTTGATATCCGCCCAATTCGTTGGCGGATTGTTCGGAATATTCACCCCCGCGGAAAGTTGCTCGATGATGGAGTTCTGGTGTCGAGGTGCCCGTAACCATTCCATCTTCGTCGAAATCGAAGGAAAGGCAAATCGCCGGGATTGGTTCGCGGACTGCCAGCCAACGGGCATAGGTTGCTTGTAAGTCAAACAAAGACTTGGCGTCTGCATCAGTAAAAAGGGAAAATGGACTGGGTATGTCGGGGAATGTGTTCCGCTCCGACAGATCCGAAGCGTCCAGATAAACCAGCTTATCGACATAATTCGGATACTTTGCTCCAATCTTGCTTAACTCTGCACCGGCTATGGAATGCCCCACAAAGATGGCTTTCGTTATGTCTAACGCATCCAGGATCTTGATATCGTCGGCCGCCCTTGTCTCGACATCGTAGCCGTTGGCGGGCTGACTCGACGGCAGCCACCCGCGGCGCGTGATCCCAATGACGTGGAAGAAATTGGTGAATTGGAATGCAAAATAATCGTATACGTGCGCATTGTCACCCGATCCGGTCAACAACACCATCACCTCTCCTGAACCGCCCCAGTCCAGCACCTCCACATTGACCCCAGGGGCGATCGTGACAAACTCCTGCGCCCTAAACGGGACGGTATCATAGGGTGGAGTATCGATACACCTTGGCGGTTTGTGCCTGGCGACCGCTTGGGTGGGATGGCTCGCGCAAAATGTGAGCAGGAGCATAATGACGGGAACCGCTTTTCCAAGTGTTCCCAAAGCCTTTGACGGTCTCATTTTATACTCTCCCGCAGAGGGTCGCCCCTCCTACATGCTGCGTGGAGCGACAAGACGTACCGAATCTGCATGATTGCATAGGATTTCCTCCCTGTTGTTGTCATTTCGTTAAGAAGAAGAGCAACCCGTTTTGTAAGCTGCGGGCGGTTAACGAAGATAGTTCGTGCTCATTCCAACAACAATGTCAAGTCGATCGAAGGAAACGGGGCGTCAGTGCAGCATCAAGAAATGCTGGACGCCACAAAAATCGCTCTACTATATTAGACCACGTCAGACGGCGACCGTGGCTCCTTCTCCGGGACTTTCGCTGCTGTGGACCTCTTGAAAGTCTAGCCTCGCCTCCACCCCAGCCAGTCGATCGCACCCTGGCCCATCACCTTCTCCAGATCCTTCCCCTTCAACCAAGGGAGTTCCTCGGTGAAGAACGTCACGCACTGCCGGTAGCTGCAGGGCATCCGCGTAAGGTCCGTCCCCCAGAAGAACCGTTCCGGACCAAATGCGTCGAAAATCCGCTGCAACCCGTCCTGGATATCCCTGAACGGATACTCCTCCTTCGAGTAGCCCGGCGCCCCCGTCGCCTTGATCGCCACGTTCGGCAGCTTGGCCAGCGGCAGCAGATCGTCCAGCGTCGCGAACGCCGCCTGACCCTGCTCCGACCGCACCAACCCCAGATGATCGACAATCAACTTCAAACGCGGGTGCCGCTCGGCGATCTTTCGGAACAGCGGCAGAAACCGCCAGGCCATGGTCGCGACCGGCGTGCCGGCTTTTTCCGCCGCCGGCCATAGCCAGTCCATCGTGCCATCCTCGTGCCAGGTCTGCTGTCCGTCCCGCGTCAACGACCAACGGAGACCCAGCATTCCGGGCTGCTGCTTCCAGGTCTCGATCCGCTTCCGCTGAGCTGGGTCGTTGAGCGGAAACCAGCCCAAAATGCCGAATTTGTCGGGGTACTGCTTCGCGGCCTCGATCGCCATCTCGTTGGAGTTCGGGTCCCAACTCGGCGGGTGCAGCACCGCACCATCGACCCCGGCCTGGCCCATCTCCAGAAGCAGTTCCTGCGCCGTATAAAGCGAGGTCTGGCGGTGGAGGCCGCTCGGCTTGCCGCTGCCCCAGATATGAACCTGTGCGTCGATGATCACCATGGGCGTGCCTCCTTCCTTTTCCCGAATGCTGACCCCTTGCCCATCGCGATGCAACCGGGCCAAACAGAAGTCACAACAAGGAGTGCTGACGGTGCTGGATCGGGTGATGCTGACGAACGATGATGGGATCGACGCCCCCGGCATGGAAGTGCTGGAGGAAATCGCCGCCCAGATCGCCCGCGAGGTGTGGGTTGTCGCACCCGAACACGATCAGAGCGGCCAGTCGCACGCGATCAGTCTGCACCACGCGCTGCGGCTCACCGAGCGCGGCCCCCGGCGCTTCGGCGTCACCGGCACCCCCGGCGACTGCGCCGCGATGGGCTTGTGCCACATCATGAAGGACGCACCACCGCAACTCGTGCTCTCCGGTGTGAACCGAGGGCTCAATCTCGGTATCGAAACGGTCTTTTCCGGCACCGTCGGCGGCGCCATGACAGCGATGATGCTGGGCGTCCCCGCCTTGGCCCTCAGCCAGGCGTTCGCCAAACGAGACGCCGTCCCCTGGGATACCGCCCGGACGCTCGGTGCCGAGACGATCCGCAAGCTGTGGGCGTTCGGCTGGGGAAAAAGCGCGGTCCTGAACATCAATTTTCCCCCGATCCCGGCGACCGAGGCAGGTCCGATGACCCTAGCCCGTCAGGGTGAGGGTGCCGTCGCCGGGATGCACGTGGATACCCGCGTCGACCCGCGCGGGATGTCTTACCACTGGCTCAACTTCAGGCGTGGCGATATTGAGCAGGGGCCGGAGAGCGACTACCGCGCCATGCGCGCCGGCAGGATCGTCGTGACTCCGTTGCGCTACGACCGGACCGATGATGAGGCTTGCGCCGAGCTGGCGGCGCATTTGCCCCGCTTCGGCGCCTGACCTAGAACCCGTCCGTCAGGTCGATCATCAGCCCCTGACTAAATCCGCGTCGGAGCAGATGACGTAATCGAGAGTTGTGGAGGGTCCACCCCACTTGGCCGGGTTGACCTATCCTCCCATCGCCAAGCGCAACTCATCCAATGCGGCTGGATCCTCGATCGTCGAGGGCACCGGTGCGGTCTCCCCGTCGGCAATCTTGCGAATACTGGCCCGTAGGATCTTTCCGGAGCGGGTCTTCGGCAACCGGGCGACCACCCGCGCATCCTTGAAGGCGGCGACCGGGCCGATGCGTTCGCGGACGAGGGCGACAAGTTCGGCGGCAATTTCTGCTTCAGGGCGTGTGACGCCAGCTTTCAGCACCACCAGGCCGAGCGGGGTCTGGCCTTTCAGTTTGTCCTTGGCGCCGATGACCGCACACTCGGCTACGTCCTTGTGGGACGCGAGGACTTCTTCCATCGATCCGGTCGACAAACGATGGCCGGCGACGTTGATGATGTCATCGGTTCGGCTCATGACCCAGACGTCGCCGTCCGCATCGATCATGCCGGCGTCGCCCGTGCGGTACCACCCCGGGAAGTCGGCGAGATACGATCTACGGAAGTTGTCGTCGTCCTGCCACAGCGTCGGACTGTTTCCAGGCGGCAGCGGCAGGCGTACCGCCAGATTGCCGCTCTCTCCGCTCGCCAGCACGTTGCCTCCGTCATCCAGCACCTGCAGATCGTATCCCGGGCATGCCCGGCCGCCGGAGCCGGGCTTGAACGGGAACAGTCCGAACTGGCGGAAGCCTGAGGTAATTGCCCAACCGGTCTCGGTCTGCCACCAGTGATCGACCACCGGCCGGCTCAGCAGCTCCTGGGCCCAGATGGCGGTGGGAGGGTCGCAGCGCTCGCCGGCGACAAATAACACCTCAAAACCGGAGATATCGTAGTTGCGCAGCAACTTGCCCTCGGGGTCGTGCTGCCTGATGGCTCGCATGGCTGTGGGGGCGACGAACAACACCTTTACCCGATGCTGCGAAATGACCCGCCAAAAAGCGCTGGCATCCGGAGTGCCCACGGGCTTGCCTTCGTACAAACAGAAGGTACAGCCGCGCAGCAGTGGGGCATACACGATGTAGCTGTGGCCGACGACCCAGCCCACATCCGACGCGGCCCACCAGACGTCGCCTGCGTCCAGACCATAGATCATCTTCATCGAGTTCCACAGCGCCACGGCGTGGCCGCCATTGTCGCGGACCGCGCCTTTGGGCTTACCCGTGGTGCCCGACGTATACAGGATGTACAGCGGATCCGTTGCCAGGACGGAGACGCAACCATGCGGTTCCGCGGCATCGACAAAGGCGTTGAAATCGTAATCGCGGTCCGGGGTGAGCGGAGCCTCGGCCTGTGGACGCTGCAGGATCAGGCAGGCATCCGGCTTGTGCGGGGACATTGCGATGGCAGCGTCCAGTAGAGGTTTGTATTTGATCACCCTACCCGGCTCCAGTCCGCAGGATGCCGAGATGATCACCTTCGGTTTGGCGTCGGCGATACGGATGGACAGTTCGGCCGCCGCGAAGCCGCCAAACACGACCGAATGCACCGCGCCCAGTCGGGCGGCAGCGAGCATCGCGATCACTGTCTCCGGCACCATGGGCATATAGATAATCACGCGGTCGCCTTTGGTCACGCCGAGCGCGGCGAGCGCTCCCGCCAGTTTGGCTGTCCGTTTCAGCAAGTCGGAATACGTGAAGGTCCGAACGGTGCCGGTCATGGGGCTGTCGTAGATCAGCGCGGCCTGATCGCCTCGCCCGGCTTCGACATGGCGGTCCAGGCAATTGTAGCAGGTGTTCAGGGCGGCGCCGGCGAACCACCGGCCGAACGGGCCAATATTGGGGTCGAACACTTTGTCCCAGAGCTTGTCCCAACTGATCCCTTGAGCTTCGGCCGCCCAGAACGTCATCGGATCCCGCATCGAGGCACCATAAACGTCGGCGTAAGATGGGGCGGCGGTCATGACGTTGCTCCCTTGGTTCATTGCGGCGGTTGTCAAACGGGACCGGCCGGCGGTCAAGACGGATCGTGGTGAGGAAGACTTGCGCGGGGTCTCGCTGGGTGGTTTTTGCGAGGCTATCGAGGAGGGCGAAATGATGCAGATCAAAGATCTGGCGGCGGTGGTGACCGGCGGCGGTTCGGGTTTGGGCGCGGCGACGGCGGCGCACCTTGCGTCCCTGGGTTGCAAGGTGGCGGTTTTCGACATTGACGGGGCGGCGGCCGAGGCTCAGGCGGCGGCGATCGGCGGAATCGGCGTGAAGTGCGACGTAGGCGATGCGGCGTCCGGCGAAACAGCTTTTGCGACCGCTGCTGTCGTCCACGGGCCGGCGCGGATCCTGGTCAACTGCGCGGGTATTGGAACTGCCGGAAGGATCGTCGGACGTGAGGGTCCACTAAAACTGGAGGCTTTCGAGCGGGTTATCCGTGTCAATCTGATCGGCAGTTTCAACATGCTGCGTTTGGCGGCCGCCGCGATGTCCCGGGCTGATCCGCTGGAGGAAGGCGAACGCGGGGTCATTATTAACACGGCTTCGATCGCGGCCTATGAAGGGCAGGTTGGTCAATCGGCCTATGCGGCGTCAAAGGGTGGCGTGGTGGCGATGACGTTGCCTGCGGCGCGGGAGTTGGCCCGCGCGGGCGTGCGGGTCGTGACGATCGCGCCTGGCTTGTTCCATACGCCGATGGTCGATAGCCTGCCGACGGATGTGCAAGCTAGCCTGAGCGCCGGAATTCCGTATCCCTCGCGGCTGGGGCGGCCGTCTGAATTTGCTCAACTGGTGGAGCATATCCTGCGCAACCGGTTCCTTAATGGCGAAGTCATTCGACTGGACGGGGCGTTGCGGATGCCAGCGCGATGATGACTGCTGGATGCGAGCGTCTGGTCACCACACATAGTTTATTGGCCTATCAAGAAGGTCTGCTACTACAAAACGGTGCTGGCGTGCTTGCCCAGGGCGCTCAACTGAAGAAGGCGAGCGCGCTGGTTTCTGGTGTGCTAGTTGGGTGATAATCTGACGGCTCTACATCGTGCTTCTACCAAGCCTCTCCGGGAATTGTATTGCCGGATTTGCCGTAACTTGCGATAAAGCAATTGTTTCCAACGTAGCGGGTATCATGACTGAAATCGTCGATGTAGCGATTATCGGCGCGGGGCCCTACGGGCTCTCGATCGCCGCTCATCTTGCCGGACGCGGAGTAGATTTCCGTATATTCGGCAGCCCCATGCACACCTGGCGCACGTCTATGCCAGAGGGAATGGTGCTGAAGTCAGAGGGCAACGGGTCCGACCTGTACGACCCCGCCGGCGAGATGACACTAGCTCGCTTCAGCGCGGAACGTGGCCTGCCCTATCGGGACGTGGGCTACCCGATCCCACTTGAGACATTTGTGGCTTACGGCATCGCCTTTCAGCAGCGCTTTGTGCCGCGGCTGGAGGATCGCATCGTCGCCGAGGTAAGACCGACCGCCCACGGTTTTGACCTGCACCTCCAGGACGGCGGAGTGGCGCCGGCGCGCCGCGTGATTGTCGCTGCTGGCATCCGGGCCTACGAGTACATGCCGCCGAAGTTGGCGGCGCTGCCGGCTGGTCTGGCGTCTCACAGCGCGATGCACGTGAAGGTCGATCAATTTGCCGGCCAGGAAGTTGCGATCATCGGCGGTGGCGCCTCCGCGGTCAATCTGGCGCCATTGCTGCTGCGGGCCGGCGCCAGCGTAACCATGATCGTGCGGCGTCCCAAGATCGGCTATTGTGGGCCGCCGACCGAGCGATCGCTTTGGGATAAAGTCAAGGAACCGGAATCCGGTTTGGGAACGGGCTGGCGGTCATGGGCGTGCTGCGCGATGCCTATGGTATTCCATACCATGCCGGAAGCGTTCCGCGTCATGGTGGTGCAAAAGCATCTGCCGGCGGCTCCCGGCTGGACGCTGCAGCCGCAGGTGGACGGCATCGTTCCCACCATCGCCGGAGCATTGATCGCTCGGGCCGAACCTCTGGACGGCCGGGTGCGGCTGGAGTTGGATCTTCGGGACGGCGGAACCCGGTCGGTGACCGTCGATCATGTCATAGCCGGAACCGGCTATAAGGTCGATATGCGCAAGCTGCCGTTTTTGCGGCCTGAGGTGCTCGAGCGGCTTGACTGCGTGAACAACACACCACGATTGTCGCGGTGGTTCGAGAGTTCGGTTCCCGGCCTGCATTTCGTGGGTACCGCTGCGGCCAACAGCTTTGGACCCATGATGCGTTTCGCCTACGGGGCGGGCTTCGTCTCGCGGCGTTTGTCGGGCTACCTCGCCCGGACGTCGGCGCGGGGAAGTGTGCGGTCCGCGGCAACGTCTTCCGGACCATGGGCGAAGCCGACGTTGGCGCGAACATAGTGCCACGGGGTTCAGCGCGGGAGAGGCGGCTGCAGACGGCCGCCGGTCGGAGGGCGTGACGCCACACACGGTGCGCGCCCGGCTGACATTCTAACTTAGGTCGCTGGCTTGTACCCGGCGGGAATTTGGAACAATTCAGCTGGTTGTTTGCCGGGTGTGATGTGTGTCAGGAACTGCAGGTGATGCGTGTCTTTACGAAATACGCCATCGTTATATTCGCGCCGCACCATAATGCCGGTTGAGGTCAACCAATAAGACCCGGCGGCGGCCAACTCGCCATCATCGCCAAACGCATATTTGGTGGTCCTCAGCCCTTCGATCCGTTCTGTCCCCAGTTTTCGCGAACCGCTCGCGTCGACGGTGCGGGCGATGTAGCGGCGAAACAACTCGTCGTCCATCGGCATGACCAGGTAGGTATGGTTGACCATTAGCAGACATTCTGTCTGCGTTCTCAGGTCCAGGATGGTGGAACTGAAGCCCTTGCCGCGATCGATGCGCAGTTTGCCGTTCGCATAGTAGATGGCCTCGGTGATTTTGATAGGTCCCGCCTCATGCACCGCCGTCGCAGCGAAGTCGACGCTGGGCAGCACCAAGTCATACCCGTAAGCCGCGGAAAAAACCGAGGGCCAGAGAAGAATACCGAGGTAGACCAGTAAGCGTCGCATCGCAGAACCTGCGCCATTTTCGGGAGGGCAGTATTTTGTCGCTGCTCTCATTGGTATGTCCCGTATTATCGCGGAATCTTGATCGACTGACAAGAGCCGCCGGGAGTGTCCGCTGGCGTGGGCTCGATCTTACCGGCTTCCTGCTTTACTCGCGACCGGGAGGTGCGTCTACCGAGTTGCTTGATGACAGAAAGTGTCGGCGTCCAGAGGGTTTTTGCCGCCTGTTACTATGCGATCGGCACTTCTACTTGACGGCATTATCCATGCCATTGGAACGTTCCACTGATGGCGATCAGCCGTCGGGCGGTCATTGCAATAATGACTTTCTTGTGGATAGAAATTCCTCCACCGCGGTTATAAGCGCTTCGCATTCGGCATCCCCGATCGGCAGGGACAGCGTCAACATGCCGCGCCTCGCTAGCCAGATGCCCTGTGCTAGCATGTCGAAGAAAAAAAGCTCCTTTAGTTTCGGACTGGACCTTGCAGCGTGCTCGGGACTGGTCACCGGCCCGCGCATTGTATGCAGCGCGAGCATCGATCCGATGCCGGTAAATTGCATCGGAGCATCGGCCGCCTGACACAGCGCATTCAACCGCTCCCGCAACCTCTCCCCACGCGCGTTCAACGCGGATGCGGCCTTTGGCGTATATACATCGGTCAGACCGGTCAGGCCCGCTGTCATCGTCAGCACGTTGTTGTTGAACGTCCCGGCATGCGGCAGTGCGTCCAGCCGCCGGGGATCGAACAGGTCCATAATCTCGGCTCGGCCGCCAAAAGCACCGAACGACATGCCGCCTCCGAGGTATTTGCCCAGGGTAATGAGATCCGGCTTCACGCCCGAGACCGACTGCAGGCCTTCGGGGGCTAGACGGGAAGTCATCACCTCGTCCAGGACAAGCAGCGCGCCGACCCGCATGGTTTCCTGCCGCAACATTGTCAGGAATTCGGTGGACGCCGGAATGCATCCGCCGCTGCCGATCATCGGCTCCAAGATCACCAGCGCGAGGTCGTCGGTGATCAGCGCTCGGGTCCGTTCGACGTCGTTGTAAGTCGCGACGACGTAGTCGAAGGGCACGTTGATCGGCGACCCGCCGGTGGCGAAGCCGAACACCGCGCCGTGGTAGCTACCGTTGAACACCACTATCTTTTTGCGCCGGGTGAAGATTTCGACCGAGCGAGATTGCCAGGAGGTTGGCCTCGGTGCCGGAGTTAGTGAAGCGCACGCGTTGGAGACCAAAGCGCTCGCAGATTGCGCGGGCAAAACGGCTTTCCGTCATGTTGACGGCGCCGAAGCTGATTCCGTTGTCGAGGGCACGATCTAACGCGGCACGGATCACCGGATGCGAGTGGCCATAGAGGCCAGCGGTGTATTCGCCGAGGAAGTCGATGAATTCCCGACCCTCGGCGTCCCACACGCGGCAGCCCTGGGCGCGGGTCATGGCGAGGGGGAAGGGGACGTAGTGCAGCACCGTGCGGGTGTTGCCACCGGGCATCACCGTGGTCGCCTCGACGTAGCGGGCAAGGCTGGCGGGAGCGCTCGTCACGTAGGCCTCTTTCGCCTCGTTGAGCGCTGCGTCGATGTCGGTATTGCGCAGAGTGACGTTAGTCATGGTCCGGTCCCGTCGGAGGGTCCGGACAGTTTGCTAGCAGGGGATGTCCGCTGCAACATTGGCGCTTTGACCCACCTGAGCGGGATCTGGAGCTTGCCTTGGCTATGCCACAGGCGTTGCAAGCGGGTCGACGTGCGCATTTCCCAAAATTCTGCCTGATGGCGCCCGCACTCGAGCGGCGCGAGAACGTTCCTTTCGTCACTCTCGAGGACGCCTTGAGCGAGAGTACCCAAGTCTGAGGCGCAGTATCTCGGCGTCGGGCTACCGATGTCCGCAACAGGGTCATAGCGGAGATTTTCATATCAGCAGCAACAACGCCAGGCCGTAGATCGCGCCGGTCACAACGAACGTTACAACAGTATAACCCATGACGCGTTGGATGCCGATACCGGCCATCGCCACTACCGGGAGCGCCCAAAAAGGCTGCAGCATGTTGGCCACTTGCTCGCCCATTGCCACTGCCATTGCGGAGCCGGCCATCGAAGCGTGCAGAGTCGCTGCCGCGGGCACCACGAAAGGACCCTGCACGGCCCAGTGACCGCCCCCGCTCGGCACGAAGAACGTGATGATCAGCGAGCAGATATAGCTCCAGAACGGCAAGGTGTGAGCATTGGCCACAGCGACAAATGTTTTTGATATCGAATCGGCTAGGCCGGTGCCCGACATGATGCCCATGATGCCGCCATAGAACGGGTATTGCAGCATCATGCCTCCCGTCTGCCGAGCAGCGTTGCGCATTGCCGCGCCGTATGCCACTGGCGAACCGTGAAGTGCAATTCCAGCGATCAGAAAAATCAGAATGACCATGTTGACGTCCAGCGCCAGCGCGCCCTGCAGCCATAGCACAAGCACTGCGGCAACCCCGGCCGCCACCAGGAACAAACTCCCGACGGGAGAGCGGTCCATGCGGCGGGCGATGGAGTTGGACAAATGAGCAGTCGGAGGTGACAACTCGGCCTCAGGCACAAATACGGTCACATCTGCGTCTGCCGGGCGGATGGCGATAAACACAATCGGCATCACCAGCACGACAAGCAACGTGGGAAGCCAGTTGAAGGTCGCAAACACCGTCTCCGATAACGGCAGCATCTGGCCGGTAAGCTTCTCGACGATGTTCAAAGTGTTTCCGTGCGTGGCTTGGGTGAGTGCGATCGAACTGGATAGGCCGCTCGCCCACACCGCGAAATCCAGAGTAGGCGGCCGCCACCAGCCAACCAAAATCCACCCGAACTTGCCGTGCCACCTCGCGGGCGAGGATAGCGCCAACGACCAGTCCGAAGCCCCAATTCAGCAGGGATGCGATTGCGGCCACGAGGAAGGTGAGCACTACGGCCTGGTTGGGGGTATGCGCCATCGCCACCAGCTTCCGCAGGAAGCGCGCCACAACCGGCGCATGAGCGAGGGCATGCCCGGTTGCCAGGATCAGAATCATTTGGAAAGCGAAGCCAAGGATCGCGAAGATGCCCGAATACCACGTGCTGACGATCATTTCGAACGAGCCTTTGGGCGCGATCAGCAGGGCCAGAAGGGCCGTGACCGCGGTCAGGCCGATCGCCAGCACAAAGGGGTCGGGCATGAAGCGTTCAAAGAGATCAACGAAAAATGGCGCGACTGATTGCAGGCCACGACGGCGGGGGTGAGGTAGGGCGGTTCCGCTCATTCTTGTGTTCCCCTCTTATTTGCAAAGTGAATCAGGCCGCTCCGCGGTAATGGCAGGTGATGGCCTCAGCGGCCCCCGTGCGACCACCGGGATGACCGTGTCCGCGATGGATTGCGCGTCCAGCTTGGCCACGGCCTGCGGCAAACGCCTACGACCTAGCGCGAGACTGATTTCGGCCAACCAGGTCCCGAACGGCGTCATCGGCCCTCCCTCAGGCCGGCGGCCCGGGTTTTGGTCAGTTTAGGCGCGCTTCCTGAAATCTCGCAACGTACTGCCCCGGAATGATCCCGGTGATGTCGTTCCGGCAGGCGGTGCGCGAGAAATACTGCCCAGTCGGGACGTACGGCACCAGCCCCAGCGCCTTCGTCTGGATCTCAGCGGCGATCTTCTGCTGCGATGGCTAATCCGGCGCCTCTACTCAGGCGTCGATCAACGACTGCACCGGCGGCAGGTCCGGCGAGCCGAACCAGGCCTTTGTCCCGTTCGAGCGGAGCGTCTGGTTGGTGACCGGTGTCGTCATGTCCAGTCCGGACCATCCCGTGATGAACATGTTCCAGCCGCCCTTGTCCGGAGGCGCCTTGCTGGCGCTGCACGAGGGTGCCCCAGTCCATCACCGCCAGATCGACCTGCATCCCCAGCTTCAGCATCAGATCCATCGCCACGCTGCACTGAGCATTCTGCGCGACCTGATCGCGGACATGAGAATGATCCGCTCCACTTGATAGCCCGCGTCGCGCAGCGCTTTTCCCAGGGTCGCCAGATCGGGCTTCGGAGCGGTGATGATCTCCATTCCGGCGTTGCTCGCCATCGACGTATTCGGCGTGAAAATGCCGATGCAGTCGCGCCACATCCGGGGATAGGTGCCGGTCGCGGCTGTCATCAAGTCGCTTTGCGACATCGCCCGCAGCATCACCCGCCGGACCGCCGGCTTGTCGAACGGCGGATGCAGATGGTTCAACACGGCAGTCCCCCCATTGTACCGAGCGGTCCGTTGGCTTCGGTGCGGACGCTGGCGCTGCGATCGAGCATCGGCAACAGGTCGTTGGGCGGGTTCTCCCACCAGTCCACCTCGTCGTTTTGCAGCGCGGCGGCGGCGGTGGCGGGGTCGGGCATGACGGTCCACTCGACCCGGTCGAAGTTGACGATCTTCGGTCCTGCAAGCCAATCAGGCGTTCCGTTCGGACGCGGCACATAGTCGTCGTTGCGGTGTAGACGACTTCTGCTGCCAACCACGCGCTCGGCGGCCACGAAGCGGAATGGGCCGCTGCCGACAACCTCCTTGATCGACTGGAACGGGTCCGTGTCGGCGAAGCGCTCGGGCATCACCATCAGCGCCGGTGGGCCGATCTTGGCGAGGCAGTTCAGCACCAAACCGAACGGCCGCGCCAGCCGAATAGTGAACCGGCGATCATCCGGAGCGGTCATGTCCGCCACGCGTGCGAGCAGAGGCTGCCCCATCGGGTCGCGCGCTGCCCAGCGTTTGATGGAAGCGACGCGATCCCGGCCTCGCACCGGTTCGCCGTCGGTAAAGCGCAAATTGTCGCGCAGGGTGAACGTCCAAAGGCAGCCATCGTCTTCGATGGTGTGACCTTCCACCATTTGCGGCCGCGGCTGGAGCGTGCTGTCGATGCCGTAAAGCTGATCCCAAACCATCGTCGCGTGGTAGCGGGTGATGTAGGCGGTGGTCAGCACCGGATCGATGACGGTCAGGTCCGCTTGCGGCACGTCGCGCAGCACGCGCGGGTTTGTCTTCGCCACCGCCGCGGGTTGCGACAGAGCGGTCGCCGTGGCTGTTCCGGCCAGGAAGTTGCGTCGCTGCATGTCGGCTCTCCCTGGGGTCAAAGTCGCAAAGCAATCCGGATGCCACCGAGTGGTTTGACGCCGGCCGGTGCTGCCTGTACGCCGCCTGGACGATGACGATCGTGCGCCTCCTGGCTGACGACCTGACCGGTGCGCTCGACACCGCGGCGGAGTTCGTTCCGCTGACCGGTGAGCTGCCGGTGTTCTGGCCGGGCGGAAGCTCACAGGAGCTCGAGGGAAGCCTGGGTCTCGACAGCGGGACACGAGAGCGTGACACTGAAGCAGCGGCAGCGGAGGTCGCCAGATTGGCTCCGAGCCTCGATGGGGCCGACATCGCTTTTAAGAAGATCGACAGTCTGATGCGTGGGGCCACGTTGGCCGAGATCGCGGCCTGCATGCGAGCCGGACCCTGGCGGTTCTGTGTTCTGGCGCCGGCATTTCCGTATCAGGGGCGGATCTCCCGCGCGGGCCGGCAATATCGGAGCGAAAGCAGCGGATGGATACCGGTCAGTGATGATCTGGCGACCGGCTTGCGTGCATTCGGCGTTTCGGCGCAGCGAGGACACGGCGACGCCGATTTGCTACCCGGCATCAATGTCCTGGATGCTGAGACAGATGAGGATCTTCGGCGGATCGTCGCCATTGGCAGGCGATGCAGCAGACCCGTTCTGTGGGTTGGAACGGGTGGGCTGGCGCAGGCGTTGAGCGCCGATTGCTCGCGGCCGGCACTCATGCCGCTGCCTCGTCCGATCCTGGGGCTGTTCGGATCCGACCAGCCGGTGACAGCCGGCCAGCTCGCCGCTTGCGAGCCGCATTGGCTGCATATCGAGGGCCACGCCTTCGATCCCATTCCCCGGCGGCTGGACGAGGCGGGACTGGCGCTTGTCAGCTTCCGGCTTCCGGCCGATACGCCTCGCGCCTCGGCGGCAGCGCGGATTGCCGTCGCGATCACGCGGCTGATCGATCGGGTCGGCCAGCCCGGCACGGTTGTAGTGGCCGGCGGCGAAACCTTGCGAAGCCTCTGCGAGGCGGTCGGTGCTCGCGCTTTATCGGTACAGGGGCGGCTGGTGCCGGGGGTTCCTCAGTCCGTCATGCAGGGCGGGCGGTGGAACGGCGTCACCGTCGTGTCTAAGTCGGGCGCGTTCGGCCACACTTCGCTGCTGCGCGAGCTGATCCTTGAAAGGGCAGATCAATGACCGCTGTTCCCCTCGCCATAACGATGGGCGACCCCGCCGGCGTCGGCCCGGAGATCATCGCAAAGGCCGCCGCGGAACTGCGCCCGCGGCTGGAGAGCGGCGCATTGCGGATGGTGGTGATCGGCAGCAATGCTGCGCTGGAAAACGCCCGCTCGCGTTTCACTCCGGGGATCGCCATTCCGGCTGTGACGGAAGATGATGCGAACTGGCCAGCTTTGTGCGCCCTGCAGGCGGGGCCGGAGGGCGAACCCATCAGACCCGGCCAACTCTCTGCGGATGGCGGCCGTTTCGCGTTCCAGGCAGTCGAACGCGGGGTCCGCCTCGCGATGGAGGGCCGCATCGGCGGCATCGTCACGGCGCCGCTCAACAAGGAGGCGCTGAACAAGGCAGGCTACCATTACCCCGGCCATACCGAGATGCTGGCTGAGCTGACCGGCGTGAAGGGGTCGTGTATGATGTTGGCGCACGGCAACATGCGGGTCAGCCACGTCACGACGCACATCGCGCTGGAAGACGTGCCGAAACGGGCGACGGCTGAACGGCTTCGGCGGGTGATCGATCTGACGCATGACGCGCTGACCCGGTTGCGGCTTGGCCGAACCCGCATCGCCGTCGCGGCACTAAATCCGCACGCCGGGGAGGGGGGGTTGTTCGGGCGGCACGACATCGACATTGCCGAACCGGTGATCGCTCGAGCTGTTGCGGATGGTCTGGACGTCGTCGGCCCGGTGCCTGGCGACACGGTGTTCGTAAAGCTACGGGCCGGGCAATACGATGCGGTTATCGCGAACTACCACGACCAAGGTCACATCCCGGTCAAGCTACTGGGGTTCGAGATCGATCCCGAGAGCGGCCGCTGGGACGCATTGTCCGGGGTTAACATCACGTTAGGGTTGCCGATCATCCGGACCTCGGTTGATCATGGGACGGCATTCGATATCGCCGGCAAAGGTATCGCAAATGCGCGAAGCCTGGTGGAGGCGATCGAGTATGCCGAACGCCTCGCCGCTGGATGACACCGTGGACGGCGTCGGCACTGGCGAGAGGTTACCATGCGCTTTACTGTAAGCTGTACCCGACAGAGGACCCTCGCTGATGGACCTGAAAGACCACATCCGCGGCATTCCAGATTTTCCCAAGCCCGGCATCGTGTTCTACGATATCTCGACGCTGCTGCGGGAGGCTGATGCCTGGCAGGTTGCGATGGGCCGGATGGCTCGGGCGGTGCGGGCTTACATGCCCGACCTGGTTGCCGGCGTGGAAAGCCGAGGCTTTTTGGTGGCCGCTCCGCTGGCGCTGAAACTGGGCTGCGGCTTCATTATGATCCGCAAGCGCGGCAAGCTGCCGGGCGAGACCGTCGGCCTGAACTACGCTTTGGAGTACGGCGAGGATCGCGTGGAGATCCAGGCTGACGCGGTCCTCCCGGGTCAGCGCGTGGTGGTGGTAGACGATTTGCTGGCGACCGGCGGGACGATGGCCGCTGGGATCGCGTTACTCCGCCAGGTTGGCGCCACCGTACCCGCCGCAGCGGCGTTGATCGAACTCAGTTTCCTCAATGGTCGCAAGCGTCTGGACGTGCCGTGCGAGGCGCTTGTTTCATACGACGAGTGACGGCCGGTTGGTGTCCCGACACGATCTGTCCAAGGCTCCTGTCCGCACTGTAATCAGAAAGGCCACGCAGTTTGGGGAAGCAGCGTTGCGTGGCATCTCGTCAAGGGATAGCGTCCGCTCGATAGATCCAGCAACAGGCCGGCTGCCGCGCATTACAGCGTGAAGGCTCAGACCGGCGTTGCAGATCCACAACCGAGGCACGGTGCCGACTATGCTGGCTAAAATCAAGAGCGGCCGATCGGTCACTGCTTGCGCCGCGAATGAATTGGAAGGATTTACTTGCTGACCTGAGCGAGTTCGCCGGCAATGACCGGGTCGCTCCGCCAGGATGGGTTTTGGGAGGTATAGGGAATGGCGGACGGCACGAGCATCCCGATCAGCGTCATGGGACAGGCGGGGGGCAAAGCTCGAAGGAGCAACATGAAGAAGTTCGCCCAAAGGCGATCGACCACGGGATTTCTGCTCGCGCTACCGTTGATTCTGCTGGTTGGTGCGTTCGTGATCTACCCGGCGTTCTACGGGATCTACTTGAGCATGCTGAATAAGAAGATGACCGCCTTCGTCGGTCTCGGCAACTTTCAGTTCTTGCTCAAACGCCACACCTTCCAGCTTGTCATCTTCCAAAGTTGCCTGTTCGCGATCACCTCGGTTGTTTTCAAGGCATTGATCGGCTTTGTCCTCGCACATCTGATGCACAACATTGGCGGCAAGAGCCAGCGGATATGGCGCGGTCTCCTGTTGGTGCCATGGGTCATCCCGCTGGCATTGTCCACGTTGACGTGGTGGTGGATGTTCGATCCGTCATACTCGGCCTTCAACTGGGTGCTCAATCAGTTCGGGATCGCCAATGTTCCCTGGCTGGGCGTCGGCTGGATCGCGCGGTTCTGCACGATCACAGTCAACGTTTGGTTCGGCACACCGTTCTTCATGATCATGTATCTGGCGGCACTGAAGTCGGTACCTGAGCAACTGTTCGAAGCGGCGGCAATCGATGGCGCCACGGGATTGCAGAAGTTGTTCTATGTCACGCTGCCGATGATGCGGAATATCATCTCGATTACCGTGCTGTTCAGCCTGATCGTGACGTTTGCCGATTTCGATATTGTGCGCATCCTGACCTCCGGCGGGCCGCAGGACATGACCCACGTCTTTGCCACCTACGCCTTCCAAGTCGGCATACAGTCCGGCGACATCCCGCTCGGCGCCGCCGACAGCTTGTTCATGTTCCCGATCCTGGCGTTTGCAGCCTTCTTCGTGCTGCGCGGCGTGACTCGGCGCACCAAGGAGATCGCGACATGAGCCATGGCACGCGGGACGATCTTGACAAGTCAGACAAGGAACTCAAGCACACAAAAGTCACGGACCGCCCAGTCGGGGCCTTCCCGGCACAGATGGACGGCAGCCTTACGAAGACCCAGGCGCCGTCCTCGGCCCAGATCAACGCGCAGTCCGAGCGCCGGATCGCGGTAGCGGCAGCGCGGAAACATAGTCTGCATCGAAGTCGGGTGTGGGCACTCTGGGGCAGTTATATCGCGCTGGCCGTATTCGTCTTCATGTTCCTGGTCCCGCCCTTCTATACATTAGTAACCAGCCTGAAATCGTCAGCGGAGATATCGGCGCAGACAGGCAGCCCATGGCTGGTGCACCACCCGACGCTGGAGAATTTCTGGTATCTGATCACCTATCCGAATTTCCAGCGGTATTATCTTAACTCGGTAATCGTCACGGTGCTGACGGTCGCGATCTCAATGGTCATATCCGTGCTGGCGGCATTCAGCCTGTCGCGGATGGGATTTTGGGGCAGCCAGACGCTGTCGACGGGGGTATTCCTTACATATCTGGTTCCCCCGTCTTTGCTTTTCATCCCGCTGTTTCAGATCGTCGGCCAGCTCGGTTTAATCAACAACTTCTGGTGCTTGGTCATCCTGTATCCCACTCTGGCAGTGCCATTCTGCACCTGGATCATGATCGGTTACTTCAGTTCCATCCCTAAGGAGCTGGACGAGGCCGCGCTGATCGACGGCGCGGGTTATCTGCAGATGCTGTGGAAGATCTTCATCCCGGTGGCAATGCCCGGCATTATCGCCGCCACGATCTTTGCCTTTACTGTGGCCTGGGGCGCCTTTCTGTATCCGCTGGCATATCTCTATACATCGAATCAGATGGTACTGACGGTGGGGATCATTTCCGACCTGATCCGCGGCGATGTATTCCAGTGGGGCAAGATCATGGCCGCCTGTTTGTTGGCCTCAATGCCGCCGATTATCATCTACGCCTTTTTGATGGACTACTATGTGGCGGGCCTCACGGCCGGCGCAACCAAGGGCTGATCTGTCTGGGGTGGCCGATAACTCCGGCCACGCCCTTAACTGAGGAAACGAGAAAACATGGCTGAAGTCTCTGTCCGCAAGGTCGTCAAGGAATATGAGGGCGGCGTCCAGGCGGTGAAGGGCATAGATCTGGACATCGCCGATCATGAGTTCGTGGTGCTGGTCGGGCCTTCCGGTTGCGGCAAGTCTACCACACTACGAATGATCGCGGGGCTGGAGGAGATCAGCGGCGGCGAGATCTGGATCGATGGCGACGTCGTCAATGATGTTCCGCCGCGTGACCGCGATATCGCGATGGTATTCCAAAACTACGCCCTGTACCCGCACATGAGCGTCTTCGATAACATGGCGTTCGGGCTGAAATTACGGAAATTTCCCAAGGACGAGATCAAGCGGCGGGTCGACGAGGCAGCTCGCATCCTCGACATTGCTCTGTTGCTGGACCGAAAGCCACGGGCATTGTCGGGCGGTCAGCGGCAGCGGGTGGCGATGGGACGGGCGATTGTGCGCAACCCGAAGGTCTTCCTGTTCGATGAGCCGCTGTCGAACCTAGATGCCAAGCTGCGGGTGCAGATGCGAACCGAGATCAAGAAGGTCCATCAAACGGTTCGCACCACAACCGTGTATGTGACTCACGACCAGATCGAGGCGATGACACTGGCCGACCGGGTTGTCGTGATGAATCACGGTGTTATCGAGCAGGTGGGGACGCCGCAAGAACTGTATCATCATCCGGCTACTCGCTTCGTTGCCGGATTTATCGGGTCTCCTGCGATGAATTTCCTGCCATGCCGGGTGCAGGACGGTGCGAACGGCGGCTTGGCTGTGCGTGTTACCGATGCCATCAGCGTTCCTGTCCCGCCCTCCCGAGCAGACCGATACAGTGCCTTTAAGGGCAAGGACATGGTGCTCGGACTTCGGCCTGAACACCTGTTCGAATACCATGAGCAGGGTAAGCCGGGCTGGAGCCGGGTCGATTTGCCGGTCGACGTGGTTGAGCCGATGGGCATGGAAACCATGGTTCATTTCTTCGTTGACGGAGCTCCGGTCTGTGCCCGTGTCGATCCGGCCACCCATGCCGCGCCGGGGGAGATGCTGCCGCTGACGGCTGATTTGAACCAGATGCATTTGATGCATCCGGATACGGGGAAGGTGGTTTAAGGGCAGGCGATGGCGCTCCCCTCGACCGCAAAGGTGGCGACGCCCCCTTTTGATCCCGACAAGTATCGCCTCACCCCTCGCGCGACGCCGGCAACCAGACCGCGTAACCATTGACGGAATTTTGCCGCTTTACGGGTGGCACTGCGTTTGCGCGCAACTGCCTCAACACAACCAGCAAGTTGAGATTCAGCATCCGCCAGTTTATGCATTTCCACACTTTGGGCGCTGTTTTGAGCCCAACCGCGGCGGCTTGCATGAACTACGTGAAGAGCGCGTTGGCAACCATCTGGGATGGCGTTTCGCTAGGCCTGTTGCGAGGGAGCTTTCTCGAATGAGACACCAAACCATTGCTTTGACTCGTGCCAGCGTGTTTCATCCTGGTGACCACATGCGCGCATATTTAGGTGGTTGCCGCGGATGCTAGTCGCGACGCTGCTCGGAACCTCGCAATTCGCTGGGCTTTGCGATGTGGGTGCGCCGGCGAGACAATGTCGATGATTATCCAGAAGGTGTGCCGGTTGTGTTGTCTGCATCGCGGCCGGGAGCGGTGTGCTGGCGTCGCATCGGAGGGGGCTAGATGAAGGCGTAGTTTTCGGCCGTTGTCCTGATGCGTCCGGGATCGCGGATGCTATGACGGCCGTCCTATTGCTGAAACCTGACAAGCCCTTAACTTGAGCGTGGCGCCGCGCCAAGCGGCTGATCCGAGGACCTAGCGTGTTTCGTCCAACTGCATATCTTGCTTTTGCCTTCTCTCTGTCAGTCGCATCGGTTGCCCTTGCTCAGATGCCCAGCGGCCCGCCATCGGTCGGCGTGGTTCGGGCGGAGCAGACGGCGATCACCGAAACGTCGGAATTCATCGGCCGCATTCAGGCGATCGATCGTGTAGCCCTGACTGCTCGGGTGACGGCCTTCCTCGACGAGCGTCTGTTTACCGAGGGGGCTGAGGTTAAAAAGGGCGATCTGCTCTACCGTCTTGAGCGCCCGCCGTTTGAGGCGGCGGTGCAGCAGCAGGAAGCCGCGGTCGCTGACACCAGCGCCCGGCTCGCCAACGCGAACATCCAACTCACCCGAGCGCAGTCGTTGCTGGGAACGCCGGCCGGCCAGCGGTCCAATGTTGATGACGCGGTTGCCAACCAGCGATCTCTGGCAGCCCAGGTCCTGTCCGCGCAGGCGCAGTTGCGCGTGGCGCAGATCAATCTGGACTACACCGAGATCCACGCTCCGGTCGCCGGCAAGATCAGCCGGACCAACATCACTGCCGGCAACGTTGTATCCCCAAATTCGGGGGTGCTGGCGACCATCGTCAGCCAGGATCCGATGTATGTGCAGTTTCCGGTCGCGTCGCGATCGCTGACCGAGTTGCAGAAGCGCTACGCCGACAAGGGGGGCACAAACGCAATCGTGGTGAAGCTGCGGTTGCCCGACGGCTCGCTTTATGGGCATGACGGAAAGATCGATTACGTCGAGCCAACAGTCGCAGCTACAACCGATACCATCCTGCTGCGTGCCAAAATTCCTAACCCGCCACGTGGCGAGGCCCTGTCCGGTCAGCCGGTCGATCGGCCGCTTGTGGACGGCGCGTTCGTTAACGTCCTCGTCGAAGGCATCGAACCGGTCATGGCGCTCGGCATTCCGCGCAAGGCGGTGCTGTCCGACCAGCAGGGCGACTACGTCTATGTTGTCGGTGCCAACAACAAGGTGGAGCAGCGGCGGATCCAGCTGGGCCAGTCCACGCCCACCACGGCCGTTGTCGCCGGCGGGTTGAAGGAGGGCGAGATGGTGGTCTCCGAGGGGGTCCAACGCGTCCGGCCCGGCATCGAGGTCAGCCCCGGCCCGGCCACGCCACCGCCGACCGACCCGAGCGTGAGAAAGTCGTAGTATGATCTCTGGCGTTTTCATCGACCGGCCGCGCCTCGCGATCGTCGTCGCCATACTGCTGACGCTGGCGGGCGCACTGTCGATACAGCGCATCGCCGTTTCGCAGTTTCCCGATATCGTTCCGCCGCAGGTCACTGTCGCCACCACTTATGTGGGCGCCTCCGCCGCGGTGGTGGAGGCAACTGTCGCGCAACCGATCGAATCGGCGGTCGTCGGCGTCGACAAGATGATCTACATGAAGTCCAACAGCGCGAACGACGGCAGCTATTCGCTGACAGTCAGTTTCGAGTTGGGCACCAATCCCGACGTCGATACCGTCAACGTCAATAACCGCGTGCAGCAGGCGATCGCCCGTTTGCCGCCGGAAGTCCAGCAATATGGACTGACCACGCGCAAACGATCCTCGGCCATTCTGGAATTCCTGCAGTTCTACAGTGAGGGTGGCAAGCAGGATCCGCTGTTCATCAGCAACTACGTGACGATCAATGTGCTCGACCGGTTGACCCGCGTCCCCGGCGTGGGCGATGCGACCCTGTTCGGCCGGCTCGATTACTCGATGCGCATCTGGTTCGATATGGACCGATTGGTGGCGTTGAATTTGGCGCCGGCGGACATCATCGCGGTGATCCAGTCGCAAAACGTCCAGGCGGCGGTCGGGCGTATCGGGGCCAGGCCGACCAGCGACGCGACGCAATTCCAGCTGAACGTGCAGACTCAAGGCCGCCTGACGACGCCAGCGCAGTTCGGGGATATCGTGATCCGCGCAAATCCGGACGGATCGGTGCTACGCATCCGCGATGTGGCCCGAACCGAGTTGGGGGCGGCGAACAGCGACACGCTCAGTAGGCTGAATGGGAACCCTGCGGTTTCGATCGGCCTGTATCTCTCGCCTGGCGCGAACGCGGTGCAGACATCTGCCAGAGTAAGCGCGGCGCTGAATGAACTGTCGGCGCGCTTTCCCGAAAGCATCAAGGCGCGGGTATTTTACGACAGCAGTTCGTTCGTTTCCGACACCATAAGCGAGGTGGCGAAGACGCTGTTGATCGCCTTTGCGCTGGTCGTCGCCGTGGTGTTTGTCTTTCTGGGCAGCGTGCGTGCGACCATCATTCCGATGGTCGCAATCCCGGTCAGCCTGATCGGCACGTTCACCGTGCTCCTGGCCTTCGGTTTCTCCGCGAACACGATCTCGCTTCTGGCGATGGTGCTGGGGATAGGCGTCGTTGTCGACGATGCGATCGTGGTGGTCGAGAACGTGGAACGGGTGATGGGGGAGGAGCCGGATTTGTCGCCGCGGGAGGCGACACGGAAGGCGATGGCGCAGATCACCGGGCCGGTCATCGCGATCTCGTTGGTGTTGCTATCGGTGTTCGTGCCAATCGCATTCATTCCGGGATTGTCGGGCACGTTGTTCCGCCAGTTCGCGGTCACGATCAGCACGTCCATGCTGTTGTCGGCGGTCATCGCGTTGACATTGTCGCCGGCGTTGTGTGCGCTATTCCTGCGCCATGGTCCTCGCCCGCGCGGGCCGGTGGGATGGATGCTGATCGGCATCGACAAGGTGCGGGATGGATACTCCGCCGTGGTCAACCGGCTGTTGCGGGTGGCGGTCCTGTCCCTGGTCGTCATTGCCGCAGCGGGTGTTGGTATCTTCCTCCTGGGCAGGATCACCCCGACCGGGTTCCTCCCCGAAGAGGACCAAACCGCCATCTTTACGATGGTCAAATTGCCTGACGGGGCCTCGGTCGAGCGAACCCGTAACGTCGTCCGGCAAGTGGAAGACCTGATCCGGCCGATGCCGCAGGTCGAGGCTGTTCTTTCAATCGTTGGGTTCTCGCTGCTGGATGGCGGCAACCAGCCCAACGCAGCATTCATCGTCGTTCGCCTGAAGCCATTCCGGGAGCGTACGGGACCTGGCGATGGCGTGCAGGCGGTCATTCGCCGGATCTTCGCCGCGGGGCAGCAGATCCGCTCAGCGACCGTCTTCCCGTTCAACCTGCCACCGATCATCGGGCTTTCCACCAGCGGCGGCTTCGAATATCAGTTGGAGAATCTTGAAGGCAGGCCGCCCGAGGATACGGCCAGCGTGATGGAAGGGATGGTCGCGGCGGCCAATCAGGACCCGCGACTGACTCGGGTGTTCTCCACATTTACGGCGTCCAATCCGTCGATCTGGCTAGATATCGACCGCGAGAAGGCTCAGGCGCTGGGTGTATCGATCTCCAGCCTGTTCAACGCGCTTCAGGCGACGTTGGGCGGCTATTACGTCAACGATTTCAACCTGTTCGGCCGCACCTGGCAGGTCAATATCCAGGCCAACGCGGTGGATCGCAGCGACGCAACGGCGGTCTACAAGATCTATGTCCGGAACAATCGCGGCGAGATGGTCCCGCTGCGCTCCCTCGCCAACGTCCGGATCGTGCTCGGTCCTCAGGTCATCAGCCGTTACAATAACTACCGTAGCGTGACGATTAACGGCAGCCCCAAGCCGGGCGTGTCGTCCGGCGATGCTTTGGTGGCGATGACGCAGCTTTCACGCACCACACTGCCACCGGGCTTCTCCTTCGAGTGGACCGGCACCGCGTATCAGGAGCGTGAAGCCGCTGGGCAGACCGGTTATATTTTGGCGCTGGCGGTGTTGTTTGCCTACCTGTTCCTGGTGGCGCTGTACGAAAGCTGGATGATCCCCATACCGGTGCTGGTTTCTGTCACGGTCGGTGTGCTAGGGGCATTTTTCGGATTGCTGTACACTGGGCTGCCGTTGGATCTGTATGCCCAAATCGGCATGGTGGTGCTGATCGCCCTGGCAGCGAAGAATGGCATCCTGATTGTCGAGTTTGCCAAAGAGGCTCGCGAGTCTGGCCACTCAATTCACGACGCCGCGGCATTGGGCGCTCGGATGCGGATCAGGGCCGTGCTGATGACGTCGATCGCATTCATCTTCGGTCTGATCCCGCTGGTGTGGGCGGCCGGGGCGGCGATGTTGAGCCGCCGCGCGGTCGGCACGGCGGTCTTCGCCGGGATGATTGTCGCAAGCTCGATCGGCGTGTTCCTGATCCCGATGCTATATGTGGTGTTCCAGACGACGCGGGAACGCGTGAAGCGGCGGTTCGGGACGTCCATCAGACATCGGTAGCAGACACTTCGGGTCGTTTTCATAGCGAAGAGTCCGCGTCAGAACGGCGCCGAACCGATGGATGAAGCGCGTGGGATGTTCTGGCCTACACCCCTTTCCCAAGGAATTGGCCGCAGATCGCCAGCACCAATCCGCTCGAGCGCCTCAACGGCGAAGTCAAACGCCGCTCCAATGCCGTCGGCATCTTTCCCGCTGATTGTGCCGCCATTCGACTTGGCCGGCGCGTTGATGCTGGAACAGAACGATGAGTGAGCCCTCAGCCGACGCTACATGAGCCTTGAAAGCCGCGCCCCGGTCAGTCAGCAACGATACCACCGTCAGGTTGCCTGGCGTTGGCCGCCTGATCAACGTCGGACCGTAACTTCCGCACCACGCGCTGGGGCTCGATCTCGGGCGGAGTCAAGGTGGATTGGCCAGAGAGGTGCAGGCCGGCCGGCTTTCAACAGGCACTATCAGTGGTCGGGCAGGACCGTGCCGGCGAGCAGTTCGACCGCCGTTTTGCCGCGCTCTCGAAGTAATACCAAACAACTCATGAGCTGACTGTTATGGCGTAGTCGCGAGTGGCGATCGAGCGGATCCGTTCGGGTGTGGCGATGAGCTTGTTCCAGGCGATACAGCAGGCGTCGACAATCGCCTCGTAGGTCGCATAGACACGATTGCTCAGATCGTTGTGGCGGAGGAACTCCCAGACGTTTTCGACGGGGTTCAGTTCGGGTGAGTAGGGCGGCAGATGGAGCAGCCCGATGTTGTCCGGCACCCCCAGACGATCCCCCACCTGGTGCCAGCCGGCGCCATCCAGTGTGAGCACGGCGAACGCCCCTCGGCTTACCTGCGTGCTGATTTCTTGCAAATGCAGGTTCATCGCATGAACATTGGCACGCGGTAGCACGAGCCCGGCGCCAACGCCGCGGCCTGGACAGACGGCGCCGAACAGATAGGCCGACTGGTAGCGCTGATCGCGAGGGGCTGTGGGTCGGCTGCCGCGCCTCGCCCAGATGCGGGTCAGGCTGCCTTGTTGGCCGATGCGGGCCTCGTCCTGCCACCATAACTCGATCGGCTTGCCTTGCGCGGCATCGGGAATGACGGCGGCGACGAGATCAGCAAAATTTTTTTGTGCGTCTCCTGGGCTTCGGCATTCGCCTGGGGATGGCGCGAGCGCACCGAGATATGGCTGAAAGTCAACGTCTTCAGGATCCGCCCGACGCTGCGTTCATCCATGACCACGAAGAAGCGCGCCAGGATCCGGTCACGCAGATCGCATAACCTCCAGCGCACGACGCCATCTTCCACGAGGTCCGGGCCTTGTCGAACCCACTCTGTTAACGCGGCCTTTTCTTCGATGGACAGTTTTGGTGCCGCGCCGCCGCGCTTTGGAAGGTCCGACAGGCCCGCTATGCCCTGCTCGTTGTAACGGATCACCCAGTCACGCAGCGTCTGTCGGTCCATTCCGGAGTTCCTGGCCGCGCCCGCCCGGCCATGCCCTTCCAAAACCAAGGCCAACGCCAGAAGCCGCCGTGCAACAGGTGCTTCGGATATGCGCGCCGCGTGCTGACGCAGGGCGTCCGCATCGTGCTCAAACCGTGTGATCTGCACCGTCATCGCCGTTCCCCCCTCATCCAGGATCGGCAAAAGAAATCACGCCGCCCCGAGCCGGGCGAAATCACGGTAGAGTCAACTCATCAGTCGCTTGGTATAACTGCATTACTTGGGCTATTCCAGGGAGAGCAAGTTCGAGATGCCAACGACATTGCAGCGCACCTGCCCGGAGCTGTATCGGATCATGGATGTAGCCGTCAGCGATCATTTGAGCGAGAGCGGAATGAAAGCAAGCCGGGTCCAGGTCCCGGCCCGCGATCGCTGCTACCCGCAATAGCCCCGTGTCAAGGTCGGGTTCGTCGATGTCGTATCGTAAGGCCACGAGAAGAAGCAGATCACTCAGTGCCATGGTGAACATTTAACCTCAACGGCGCAGATCCCATTCTATTCACGCAATGCCATCAGCCCGTAGCGCAGCCAATTCCTTGCGCAAAGCCCGCAACTCCTCGAATGATCGGGTAGCGTCGCGCATGACTGCGGCAATGCCGGCCATCTGACCCGCCTCATCGGTGAACGGCACGATGGTAAATTCCACCGAAATGCGCTTCCCATCGTTGCGGATCGCCGGAACCGACAGAAGATGGTCTTCCCCGTAACGGGACTGTCCTGTTCGCATGGTGGCGTAGTAGCCCTGCCAGTGTCGTTCCCGGAGTCCCGAAGGGACGATGATATCTAGCGGCTGACCTAGAGCTTCACTTGCTTCGAAGCCGAAAATCCGCGCCGCCCCGCGGTTCCAGAAACGGATTATCCCCTCGGCGTCCGCGTAGATGATTGCCTCGGACATCCCAGCGAGAAGGCGTTCAGCGAAGTGTTCAATATTCAGTTGCATGGAGAGAACCTTATTTCGCCGCTATCGGTGATACTGCGTTCATTGGCGCATCGTGCCGTTGAGGAAAATCGTCTCTCTGCTGCAGACGTTGCACCCGATACCAACAGGCGTTTTCATAGTGAGGAACCGATCGGGCTGCCGGTTGCAACGTCGAGCAGGATGGAAAGCCTTTTACGCGGCGTGATCAGGTCTGCAAGCGTGTATCGATCGAGAACGGTCAGGAACGCGCTGAGCGCCTCTTCCAGGACGTCTTTCAGCAGGCAGGCACTGCTGATCGAACAACTCGCCGGATCGCCGAAGCACTGCGCTAACCCCATGTCGGCTTCGGTTCGTCTTACGACCGTGCCGAGATTGATATCTGCGGCCGGTTGCGCGAGGCGTACACCGCCATTTCTGCCCCGTGTGGTCTCGATATCGCCGGCGACACCTAGTTGATGGACGATCTTCATCAGATGTGCTTCCGAGATGCGATAAGCGTTTGCGATATCGGCAATGGTCGTCGACCGGCCATCATTGACCGCCAGATACATGAGCGTTCTTAGCGTGTAATCAGTAAAGGCTGTTAGTTTCATGGGGTATCTGAGATGACCGGGAGAGCGTCTAGTGCTTGGGGCGGTAACGCCAATCCATCGGGAGGTCGTCCCGGCTTGTGAAACAACGCAACCTGCAGACTGAGTGCGATACGTTGCGCTTTTGCCGTAAACTGAGCCGCAACGCCCGGGACGAACAATCCTGCTGCCGTCTCCTCGAACAGAGCGAGCCAGCGGGCGAACATTAATCGCTGAAGGTTCGGCACGGCCCTGTGGACCGCGACCGGGTTGCCGGAATATCGACCAGAAGCAAGCATTACCGATGACCAGAACCGACGCATGGTCGCGAGATGCCCAGGCCATTCCTCAGGCGCGATCGATGCTTCAAAGACCGGTCCCAGCACGGGCTCTTGACGAACTCTGGCGTAGAACCGATCGATCAACATCGCGATCGCTTCTTCCGTAACCTCAGACAGAACCCCCATCGACATCCGTTCTCCTCCGCGCGTCAGACGCCGCGGAGTTTATTAGTCCGGGGGAAGAAAGCAATATGTCGAATATATCTTTTCCCGGGATGCGGATCTGGCGCACCGGGCCAGGGTCACGCGGCCAGCCGGCTTCGCTTGTTGTCAACGAACATCCGAAGGCTCTACTGGTGGTGCAAAATGTGATCGCGGATGGAACTTCTTTTCCGGTCTGCGCGCGTCCAATAGACGCCGGCGCTTTTTGGCTCAACGCCCAGGTGCGAACCGTGTCCTTTGCGGCCAGGGTCGCGGCCTTGATTTTTACTGCCGAAGGGTCGGAACCCCGGTTCAGACGATCTTCCAATCGCCATTCGGCTGCCGGCAGACATTCAGGTTCCATGTCCGCTTTGTACCATTCTTGTAATTGACGACCGACCGCAACGACCGGCAAGTGCTCCCTTTGCGCTCAAAGGCGCTTTGAACGGTCAATGCGCCGCTATTTCCGGAAGTGGGACCCGTCCACGTTTCAGATGCCCCCACTTTCCCCTCATCTGTTTTGAGAAGCTTGTTGGCAGCTTGAGTGCCTTGCTCGAGATCGGCTTTAGACAGTACCGGCCCCTTATTACCCCGAAATGGATTGATCTGGGCGTGAGCACTCGCTGACCAGACGAACACAGCCGCTGTAACCCCAATGGCCCGAACCAGCATGTTTCGGCGCCTGGATGCCGTTTCGCTCCGAGCCAAGGCCTTACGATACGATGTCATCTCTTTTCAACTCCTAAATCTGCCCGCGCTTATAGCAATTTCCGAGGAACCTGTCCTTATCGCCAACTCTCGATCCCGCGACGTGCCGAAAAGGCTCCAATTTCTACCCAACTGATCGAGCATCGTGCAATTCGGTCTGCCACCCTGGTGGCGGGGGAACGTGGCGCGGTGGGTCCCCAACCGCGTGTGTATCCCAAGCTATCGCTCCGGTATGGGGGTAGGGAAGCCTCGGGGGCCAAACTGCCGGGCCAATCTGGGGCATCGCCGACTTGATCCTTGCATCCGAACGCTGCCGCTCATAGGGTCCGGCCGGTTTCGACCGTCGGGGTGTGGCGCAGCCTGGTAGCGCGCCTGTTTTGGGTACAGGAGGTCGTGGGTTCGAGTCCCGCCGCCCCGACCATCGGGAAACATAGGCTTACGGAGACTTTTCCATGCGTGCCCGCATTTTCCAGCCACCGAAGACCGCCATGCAGTCCGGGTGGGCCAGAACGCATGAATGGGCAGTGGAATTTGTCCCCTCGCACGGTCGGCACGCTGACCCACTGATGGGGTGGAGCGGCGGCGGCGATACGCAAACACAGGTGAAACTGTTCTTCGACACGCGCGATGAAGCCATTGCATACGCCGAACGCGCGGGCATCCAATACGATGTGGAACTGCCGCAAACGCGCCGGATCAAGCCGAAGGCCTATGCCGACAACTTCAAGTGGGGCAGGATCGAGAACTGGACGCATTGACTGCCTTGTCCTGATGGCCGTCTATACAGAGGTCACCGACGAGGCGCTGGGCGATTTCTTGCTTGGCTACGATATCGGCACAATGGTCGCGTTCCGGGGCATCGCCGAGGGCGTCGAGAACTCCAATTTCTCGCTCCGCACCAGCAACGGTGATTTCATTCTGACCTTGTATGAAAAGCGCGTCGATCCGAATGACCTACCCTGGTTTCTCGGTCTGATGGAGCATCTGGCGGAACACGGGCTGGTGTGCCCTCAACCGGTGCGCGGGCGGGACGGAGCAGCACTGCGTCATCTCAGCGGAAAGCACGCGGCGATCACGACCTTCCTACCCGGCGTCTGGCCGCGGCGCGTGCGCCCGGGGCACTGCGGCCCGGTTGGCGATGCGCTGGCGAAGCTGCATGTGGCAGGCGTTGGCTATACCCCGACGCGTGCCAATGCGCTCGGGCCGAGCAGCTGGATGCCACTGCTTGATCGTTGCCGAGCGCGCGGGGATGAGGTGCAGGCGGGGCTGATAACGGAGCTGGATACGGCGTTGGCCTCGATCCTGGCTGGCTGGCCGACACAGCTTCCCATCGGGCATATCCATGCCGACCTGTTCCCGGACAACGTCTTCTTCCTAAACAACGAACTGTCGGGTGTGATCGATTTCTACTTTGCCGCCACGGATCTTTTGGATTACGACATCGCGGTTTGCCTCAATGCCTGGTGCTTCGAGGCGGATTTCTCCTTTAACGTGACCAAAAGCCAAGCGCTGTTGCGCGCGTATCAATCGGTGCGGCCGTTGTCGGCGACGGAGCAGGCAGCGTTGCCCGTGCTGTGTCAGGGCGCGGCGATTCGCTTCCTGCTGACGCGGTTATATGATTGGCTTAATACCCCGGCGGGCGCGCTGGTAACCCGGAAGGATCCGTTGGAATACCTGCGGCGCCTGCGGTTTCACCTAACTGCCACCGACGGGCGCGCCTATGGCCTCTGAGGAGATCATGGTGTCGCTGCCGCCCGACCCCGACAAGGTGGTCGAGATTTGGACCGACGGGGGGTGCAGGCCAAACCCCGGACCGGGCGGCTGGGCGGCGATCCTGACATTTCGAAAGGTCGTCAAGGAATTGTCCGGCGCCGAGGCAATCACGACCAACAACCGCATGGAACTGACCGCGGCGGCGATGGCGCTCGAGTCGCTGAAACGCCCGTGTCATGTCGTGATCCACACTGACAGCCAGTACGTTAGGAACGGCATCACGCGGTGGGCCACGGGTTGGGTGCGCAAGGGCTGGAAGAATGCCGCCGGCGACCCGGTGGCGAACATCGATCTGTGGAAGCGCATTCTCGTAGCGCAGGAGACGCACCGGGTGGAATGGAAATGGGTGCGCGGCCATGACGGCAACGACATGAATGAACGCGCAGACCGACTGGCGACCGAGGCTCGGCGTGCCGCGTTCGGAGGGGCGGCGTCAGAAAACTCCTAGAGTAAGGACAGCCTCGATCGTGCTATGATCGTTGGGGAATCGTCGACCCAGGAGGTCTGCCATGCGTCTGTGGAAGCTACTGCTCGCCGCCGGGCTTGTCGTCGCGTCGGTGCCCGTTCCCAGGCCGGCAGCAGGAGCGATCCCATTCACCGAGGAGGCATTCGAGGCCGCGCAGAGGCAGGGCAAGCGTATCCTTGTCCAAATTACCGCGAGTTGGAGCCCGGTTTGCGCCAGACAACGTCGGATTGTTGGTTTGCTCCAGGCCGAGCCGCGCTTCGAGGACGTGATCGTTTACAGCATCGATTTCGATGACCGGAAGGATCTGGTTCGCGAAATGGGAGCGCAAGAGCAGAGTACGCTGATCGTGTTCAAGGGCACGGTCGAAAAAGGCCGCTCTACCGGCGAAAACAATCCCGCGGCAATCGAGAGCCTGCTCGCCAAATCCGCTGAGTGACTCAGGGTCGCCATAGGGGCTCTCCAAGGCGGGCAGAGGTCGTCAGGACGCGGGCGCGAAATCCACGATGAACTCGCTGCCGCCGTAGCCGGCTTCCTCGGGGATATGCAACAGGCGCTTCCCGCCTTCGAGTTTCGTCCCCTTTGGCTGAACGGTCACAACCCTGGCCGACCGGGCTGCCGACATGGCTTCATCCACGGTGCGGGAGCGCCCCAGCTTCTCCAAATTTTTGGCGGTCGCGAATACCAACTTGTATTTTCCCGTGGCGGTGTCAGCCAGCGCGTGCGCAGGCGTGATCCAAATCAATTCTACCGCCTCCTGACCATCATGGACAGCCAGATGCGATTCCGGGGCTTCGGCTAGGAAGAAATGCGTATCGTAGCGCTTTGGCTGATGTGCAGGCGTAATCCAGTGGGCGAAATGGACCAGCAGATCTGACGCCGGCAAAAGACCTTCGGAGCCGAGTATCGCGTCGAAACCGATCGACCCGGCGTTGAGGGCGGGACGGTGCTGGTCCTCGAGCCGCTTAAGGGTTACTGCGTCGATAAGGTCTTGCGATCCATGGGGACGAGCCAAGAGGACGCCGCATTCCTCGAAGGTTTCGCGGATGGCAGCAACGCGGAACGCCAGCGCATCCGCACTTAGTCCAGCGGGATTTGGGCAGTCTTGCGGGCGATCGGCCAGTTCTAGATCGGTTTCTTCGACGCGGCCTCCTGGAAACACCAGGGCACCACCTGCGAAGTCGATAGCGTGATGGCGCACGACCATGAATACCTCCAGGCCGGTAGGTCTGTCGCGCAGCAGCAAGATGGTGGCGGCCGGCCGGGCGGCGGGTTCCATAGTGTGTTCCTATCTATTCTACTCAGCCTGATCATGCAGGCTGACCATGGTCTGTTCACCATTCGGTCTTGCGACCCACGGGCTTGATACGTCCCGCCCTCCGAGGTGCGCCAGGTTACCCGACGGTTGCCTGGCCGTCATGGGCGAAGCCGACGGATCAACTCCATTGCATTGGCCGGCGCGCGCACCTTCTTATCATTGTCGAAGAAAACGAACACGTCCCGTCGCCGGGGCCGGGCTTTTCCACCCGCCCGTTCGCCACCTTCGGGTTCTCCACCCCGCGCCCAGGTCTTGATGCGGCGCGCCCACTCGTCCAGCGCTGCGTTGTCGTAGCCGCTGGTATAGAGTTCCTCCGATCCATGCAGCCGGCAGTAGACGAAGTCCGACGTCAGATCCATAAGCTGGGGCCAGGAAACCGAATCCGCGCAAACCAAGGCGACATCGTAGGCCCGCAGCAGGTTAGCGAATTCCTTGCACTGGAAGCTTTCATGCCGGATTTCAAATGCGTGCCGCATTGGACGGCGGGTTTCGACCTCTAACCAGGCGGGCGCGAGCAGTTTGTTGTTGTGCTTTCGCCCCAATGCCGCGGCGGCTTGGGTGTCATGCGGCAGCATGCGAAGGAATGGCTCAATTCTCTCTGGATCGAAGCGGAAATTGGGTGCGAACTGCCAGAGAATAGGACCGAGATGAATACCCAGCCGTAGCAGGCCGGAGGCGATGAAGTTCGCCAACGGTACCTGGGCGTCTCGTAGCCGGAGGATATGGGTGATGTAACGCGGCGCCTTGACCGCGAATACAAAATCCGCCGGCACTTGCTGAGCCCAGCTTTCGAACGCGGCGGGCCGTTGCATGCCGTAGAAGGTGCCATTTATCTCGATCGTTCGGAAATGGCTGGCGGCGTGTCCCAATTCCTCCTCTCGCTTGAGACCTTTAGGATAGAATACCCCCCGCCAGGGCGCATAGGTCCAGCCGGAGATGCCAATGCGAACGACGCCGCTAGCCACGCTGGCTTACCGCCGAAGTGCGACTAACGAGGTTGTGTCTGAACAAAGCAAAACGCCCGCATAACCGCGACCGGCGCATAAGCATCGGCGCCGCCGCCCCCGATGTCACGCCTCCTTCAGATCCTCCAGCCGCACCGAGCCCATCTGGCTGGTAAACTCCAAACTCTGCGAGCCACTCTGCTGCTGGGAAAAGCCGCCGATCCGATGTTCGCCCGTGTCATAGACCCGTACGTGACCGTCCCTCATCACCGCGAGACGCCGGCGGTCTGGGAAACAGGCGTAGCGCATGTCGTTCTGCGCACCCGTGGCCGACGGCGTGCCGAGATAATCGGGCCACCAATGGCTTGTCCGGGTCGGTTCCTGTTCCGCCGCGGCGGGAATGGGACCGGGTGCGGCCGCGAGATCCCGGCACAGCGCACCGACCCGAGTCTTGAGGTCGTTGTTGAACATGTCTCCAATCATCAGCATGCCACCGGCGACCCATTGCCCCATGCCGCCAAGCTCGGGATGATTGAACTGTGCCATTGTATTGCCGCCATGGCGCAGAGCCTCCGCCACCGCCCGACCGGCGTTAGGGCTGAAACCATGTCGCTCGGCGATCTCCGCGATGTTATCTGCCATTGTCATCTCCTTCGTCCTGGGTGCGGATCGCTTATATGGTTGCCGGCGGCGCGTTCACCGGAACGGAAGGCTCAGCCGCAGGTGACCGAACTCCATTTCGCAGCCCTTCACCCAAAAATCGACCTCCGCGGCGCTTCAGCCGATATCAAATCCTGGCAATCGGGGACTTATGGGACACTTTCCCGGGTCCGCCGGGGTCGGCACAAATCGGTCGTCAAAAGTTGCGACGAACCGTCAAGGCATTGATCATGCACTATGCCAATGGTCAGCGGAACGTCGCGTCGGTCACGACGAGGTCGAGATTGCCGTGAGCTTTCGCCATAGGCGTCTGCGACAAGGATGCTGTAATGGCAGGTCAATCTCTGGGAACACCCTGAGGGGGCTATACCATCATCCAACGGAGGGGAAACTGATCATGCGTAGGACTGTTGTGGCTGCTGCAGCGCTGGCCGGATGCGTCATCATCGGGGCCGTGATGCCGGCCCAAGCCGCAGAGCTTTCCCAACAGGAGCTGATGCGAGCGGCGGAAACGCTCGGCAAAGGGTATGACGACAACTACAATGCCAAGAACGCGGCCGGCATGGCGGCGCTCTATGCGAGTGACGGCGTGCTCGTCTCCCCCGGGCCAGTCATCCACGGTGCGGACAATCTTAAGTCGTACTACCAGTCGCGCTTCGATGCGGGGGCCGGCGACCACGTGACGAAGATCGCGGAGGTCCACGTGCAAGGCGACGGCGGCTTCGGTATCGGCCAATTCTCCGCCACGGTGCCGACGCCCGATGGTGGGCGGCGCGAAATCAAAGGCAATCTCGCGACCGTCTACCAGCACGGCACGGACGGCTGGCATCTCCGCCTCGTTGCCGCCTCCGTGCCGCCGCCGAAGTAGCCGCCGCGGCGGCTCAGATGCCCTCGTGTGCCGCCGCGAGATCCTTGTTGGTGTGATCTTCCAACAGTGTCGCCGAGACGATGCTGATGACACAGCAGACGACTATATACATCGCCACCGCGTAACCGCTTCCATACTCGGCAAGCAGCGCGGTTGCGATGAACGGTGCGGGACCGCCCGCGACGATCGAGGCGAGCTGATAGCCTAATCCCGCGCCGCTGTAGCGCAGACGCGGCGCGAAGGATTCGGCGATCAGCGCCGCCTGCGGACCGTAGAGCGTCATGACCGGCAATAGCGACAGCGCAACCGCGACAAAGATAAGGGTCGGCGACCTCGTGTCGAGCAGTGCGAAGTAAATGAATCCATACACGGCGCTGAAGATGGCACCGCATATGTACATGCGCCGGCGCCCGATGCGGTCCGATAAATGGCCGGCCACCGGCACCCAGAGGAAGCCGAAAATCGCCGCCGTCACCATCCCGGACAGCAGAAGGTCGCGTGAGACCCCCAACACACGCGTGCCATAGGTGAAAATGAACGCAATATACACGTAACCGGGCCCCTGTTCCCCCATGCGGACGAACGCCGAGAGGATCACCTCCTTGGGCTGCCGCTTCAGAACCTCCAGGACGGGAGAGGAAGACAGGCGCTCCTTCTCCACCATTTCGGCGAACACCGGCGTTTCGAGCACGCCGAGCCGGATATAGAGACCGACCGCGACCATGATGATGCTGAGCAGGAACGGGATGCGCCAACCCCATACCAGGAACTGATCACCGGAGATCCGACTGAATATCAGTACCGCGAGGTTCGCAAGCGCGATGCCGGCGGGGCCACCGAACTGCGGCCAGGACGCAATGAAACCGCGATTAGCGTTGGTCTGTGCCCATTCCATCGACATTAGCACCGAACCGCCCCACTCGCCGCCGACGCCGACACCTTGGATAAACCGCAGGACAATCATGGTGAGCGCCGCCCAGATGCCAATTTGATCGTAGGACGGAACCAAGCCGACAGCGACGGTAGCCAGGCCGGTAATCACGAGTGTCGCGATCAAGGTCGCCTTGCGGCCAATCCGATCGCCGTAATGGCCAAAAATCGCGGCGCCGACCGGGCGGGCAATGAAGCCGATATAAAAAATAACGTAAGCCTGCAGGGTCCCGATCAGGGGGTCCGAAGCCGGGAAAAACAGCTTAGCGAATACCAAGCCTGTGACGGTGCTATAGAGCAGGAAATCGTACCACTCGATGGTGGTGCCAATCGTGCTGGCGATCAAAGCTCGCCGCAATTGCCCGCGGTGCTGTGCGTCGGACAATGGTTGTCTGGCCTGGCGGTCAGTTTCCACGTTGTGTTCCTCCCTACGACGCTTTTCTGCGCCTGCTGTTTTGCTGCAAAAATATCTTGCCTTTAAATTCCCTGAAAAATAAGTCATTTTCAACCCGAAGTGCCCGAACCTCTGGTTTGAAACGCGCGCGCCGCTCGGAAAGATTCGCAATGGCTCGGCATCGCGACCGTGATGCGGAGCCGACGCGGCTACGCGGACCGTTGTCGGTGTATGAGTTGGGATCGGCTTATCTCGCACTAACGTGCGTGCGGAGAGCGCTCGTTGTCATACAGTTGTGCAGTCACGGCGTCCGACGGGTGTTATCGCGGCTTCGTGAAATAACCTCGTGCGAACTACCGCGTTAAACAGCCCTCTTTCACCGGAGATTAAAATTCGTGCAGATCAGCGCCGGCTACGACCTCACGTACCAATGCCCCCAGCCGACGCCCATGCTCTTGGTCCTGAGCGTACATCCGTCACGCATGCCGGACGTTACTGGGCCACACCAGATCTGGTTCGATCCGCCGATCGCGGCGAGCGAATATCGCGACAGTTTTGGCAACATCTGCCATCGCGTCGTGGCGCCGGCGGGTCCGCTGCGGATTTCCACCCGGTTGATGGTCAGCGATCCCGGCACACCGGATCTGATCGTGCCACACGCCAAACAACATCCGATTCAGGATCTGCCTGATGATGTTTTGGTGTTTCTTCTGGGAAGCCGATATTGCGAGACTGACGAACTCACGCAACTTGCGTGGTCGCTGTTCAGCCAGACCCCGGAGGGATGGCCCCGAGTGCAGGCGATCTGCGATTATGTACATAATCGGATCGAGTTTGGATACCACCACGCGAACCCCACTCGAACCGCGTCCGCCGGACATGCTGAAGGGCGTGGCGTGTGCCGCGATTTTGCCCACTTGGCTGTCACGCTGTGCCGCTGCATGAACATTCCGGCGCGCTATTGCACCGGATATCTGGGCGATATCGGCATCCCGCCAGTGGACGCGCCGATGGACTTCAGCGCCTGGTTCGAAGTTTACCTGGGCGGGCATTGGCATACGTTCGATGCTCGCCATAACTTGCCACGCATCGGGCGGATACTGATGGCTCGGGGGCGTGATGCGACCGATGTGGCCTTGTCTACGGTGTTCGGCCCAAGCACCCTGATTGAGTTTAATGTCGTTACGGATGAGGTGCGTTAGGAGCGGTGCGCCCGCATCTTTGCATCGCGTTCCATAGGCCCATTGAAACGCCGGCGTAGTTTGATTGCCATCACCATATACGGGAAGTCAGCCGTTGCTCGCGGTGGACCTTCGCGGCCCCCTTTTTCTCCTCCGAGGATAGATGAAGGCAGACGAACGGACCCTCGGGGTCGATGAGGCGATGCGTTGTTGCCCGCGCCTTGCTCGCGGACATCATCTTCCCCAATTCCGGATTGGATGGTCGGTGGTGCTGCCAGGGGTAGATTATCTTCGATTGGCATCTCGCCAAGCCAGCCGGACTGGATCGAAACGACGTTCAGAGGAGGACGACCAGATGCTCGCCCTGGTAAACACGCCCCACGGGCCAGCCCCAATCGAACTACGTGAAATTGCTGAACCGGCACCGGCCAACGACGAAGCACTCATCGAGGTCCATGCAATTTCCCTCAACCGCGGCGAATTGAGTTCATTTGCCCGGAATAAGGAAGGCTGGGTTCCTGGACAGGATATCGCAGGCGTCGTGCTGCGTCGGGCCGCCAATGGCGCGGGGCCTCAGGTTGGAGCCAATTTGGTCGCACTTGTGGACGATTTCGGCTGGGCTCAGCGCGCCGCGGTACCGAGCCACCGCATGGTGGTGTTGCCCGGGAACGTCTCTTTTGCCCAGGCGGCGACCTTGCCGGTCGCAGGCCTGACGGCGCTTCGCACGCTGCGCCACGGCGGAGCGTTGATTGGGCGTCGCGTTCTGGTCACCGGTGCGGCGGGTGGTGTCGGAACCTTGGCGGTGCAGATCGCGGCACGTTCAGGAGCACACGTCACCGCGGTCGTTGGAAGCACCGACCGTGCGGCAGGGTTGGTGGAGCTCGGCGCAAACGAAGTGGTCGAGGGCATCGACAACGTTCAAGGCCGGTTCGCGCTCATCCTGGAATCGGGCGGGGGCGCTTCGCTGGCGACTGCAATTAAGCTTGTCGAGGCAAACGGGACAGTCGTGGTGTACGGCAACTCTTCTGCCGGACCGACAACAATCAGTTTTGCCGATTTCCGTGGAGCGGCAAATGCGCGCCTGCAAAGCTTTAGCTATTTCACCTCCGAAGCGGAGGAGCGATTTGCGCCGGATCTCGCGCTGCTGGTGTCACTGATCGCGGACGGATTGCTGAAGCCGCAAATCGGCGTGGAGCGCAACTGGCGCGACATCCTTGTCGTGGCCAGTCAGTTGCGGGACCGGCGTGTCTCCGGAAAAGCGGTTTTGCAGGTGGATGCACCCTGACATCGATCGGTCGGCTTTGTCCCTCTGCGTCTGGCAACTGGAGGCGTTAGCCATTGTCTTGGCCGTGCGCTCGCGCTCCGTGCGGTAGCAGTCGGATTGGGCACCTTGGCGTTGCCGACCGCGGCCACTGGCGCCGCGCTCGTCATCGGCCTGCATCCGTATGCTCGTTAGTGCATGCCGCCGGAGGGACCCGAGGTCCGGGTGAGTGTCGCCGCCCTCGGCCTGCACGGCCGAGCCCAAGTATCAAACGGAATTGCGGCGCTGATCGCCGCGTGGGCGGTCCAAGTCGCCGACACTTCGGTCCGAGCGCCGCCCTGTCGCGCGCTGCAGGATCCCGCTCTACCCATTCGGGACGCGGGAAGCATCGGCCGGCTGCCCGTTGGGAGATTGAAACCTTCTGGTGTTGGCCGCGTTCTTCCTCGCGGGAGGTCAAGCGTTGGTGCCACACATACGAGCGAGGGCAGGGGCTGCATGAGCGTTCATCAAGGCGCTGTTCGGTGACCGGTTGTGCCGTGTTGCGGGGCACCAGCCATGCAAAGTTGCGACGCTGGCGTGTTACTAGGACCGCCAAACTCGTGAGGCATCTACTGTCCGCTGTTCTCCCGCCTACTTCAACAGAACCGTCTCGACCCGTTTGCGCGGCGGCGGGCGGCTCGGATGTCAAAAGTTCCGCGAAGGATTTTGCCCATGTCTTCATCCCTTCCCACCTACAGCGCCATCTACGCATTCGGCGACAGCCTGTCCGACGCGGGCAACCTCTCGATCAGCACTGTTGGGACCACGCCGGTATCGCCGCCGTATTACAAGCAGCAATATGGCATCCTCAGCGGCAACGTGTTCAGCAATGGGCCGACCTGGGTGCAGAATTTGTCGATCGCGCTCGGCCTTGGCAAGCTTGCCCCCAGCTTGGCGGCCGGCACGGATTTCGCCTACGGCGGGGCCGAAACCGGATCGACGCCGCAGAACGCGGCCTTACCGGCGTATGCGGCGGTCTCCTTGCCAGCGCAGCTTTCGGAGTTCCAGACGCAGGTGCCAAGCCGCTCGGCCAATGCTCTCTACACGCTATCGGTCGGGGCGAATGACATCGACACCATCCTCGCCACAACGCTGACCGCGCAACAGCAGACCGCTGACATAAACGCCGCCGTCGCCAACGAGATGGCCTTCGTGAACCACCTTGTCGGTGATGGCGCGAAGAACCTGCTGGTGCTGGACGTGCCTGATCTCGGCAAAATACCGGAGATCACCCAGGGACTAGACAACGGCAGCAACACCCCGTCGGCGGCATACGATGCCCAGGCCTCGCAGCTTGCGACTGAATACAATACGGCGCTCAACAGTCAGCTTGCCGCCCTCACCGGTGTTAACGTGCACGTGGTGAACACCTATGTGTTGTTGGACGATGCGATCGCGGATCCGGCGGCCTACGGGCTGACCAACGTCACAACTCCGGTTTGGGATGGCAATTTCACTAGCGCCAGCAGCGGCACGCTGGCGGCGACCACCACAGCCGAGCAGAACCAGTATTTATTTTGGGACACCTATCACCCGACCGAGACAGGCCATCAGGCAATCGCCGAGTCAGCCGAGACGGCTCTGAGTGGCACGTTTCCCCTGATTGTCGGGGATACTACGACCGGCCAGACGAGCACGCCAATAGGACAACCCTACACTGGGCCGGTCAGCGGCCTCCAAGAGCAATACGTTAATATCACGAGCGACAGCCTGAACATCGCCGCCACCACGCCCGACTGGTTCATCGCCAGCGGCAGCGGCGAGGATGCGATCGCAGTCAGCAGCGGCACCAACGTGCTGGACGGCGGTACCGGCTCAAACTTCCTGACTGGGGGCATCGGTGACGACACCTTCTTCGCGGATGATCGCGCACTTGGGTCCGTCATTTGGGACACGGTCAATAATTTCCACGCCGGGGACGCCGCAACGATCTGGGGCGTCACGCCAAGTGATTTTGGTCTGTCATGGGCCAATGGACAGGGCGCGACCGGCTATACGGGTCTTACGTTACACGTCACAGCCGCTGGCGTTACAACCGCGTCCCTGACGTTGGCAGGCCTCACTTCCGCTGACCTGACCAATGGGACGCTAACTGTGTCCTACGGTACCACAACGGCGACCGGTGGTGTACCTGGCAGCACTTACATGTATATTCACGACAATGGCTGACATTGGAAGTCTTTTCTCTCCCTTTATTTAAGATCTTACAAGGCACCATTTGTTTTGTAATCGGAATAAACGACCGACGGCAGCTTGCTGTGCCTTGGCACTTTGATCGCGTTTAATGGCTTTGCTGTTTGTTTGGCGAGCTACTTATTGTCCTCAGCTCGATGAACGGCGGGCCGAAGACACATCGGTGGGTCCACGCCTTCTTTTCCGAGTAGCAAAGAGCATTTTCTGGCCGGATAGTTGCGCGGCGATTCTGCTCGAGTCTCGCTGCCCCGTCGCCCCACATGCTGCGTCGGTTTTGCGCTGAATAGCCCCGCGGAACCTCAGCTGCGGCGGCACGGCGATGTAGCGTTCCAAGCTCCCGCTGACGAGTTCGTTCTGGACTGCAAACTTGATGGCGGCCCGAGTTCCCCGGCACGTCGGGCGTGGCATCGGAGACCAGCCTGGGGTCACGCAAGGCGGCAGTTTGGAATGGAAATTGGTTCTTTCAGTCTTGTGGTTGGCGTCTGATGTTTATCGCACGTCGAAGTGTCCGATCCGGGCTTCTGGGAATGGCCGAGCCGACGGTTGGAGATCCGCTCGCCGAGATCACGCACTAGCGGCAGATCCCTCTCGCATTAGGTACCAAATCAGCCTATCAAGCGCCCGATGAGCGCGCGCCGGACGCCGGTCTCGGCCAGCCAGACGCGAACAACGGATTGAGCACGATTTGAGCGACACACCTGACCACCCTGTGGACCCGACCGGCCCATATGGGGACATGCAACCGGTCAATTTAGAACAGGAAATGCGACGCTCCTACCTTGATTACGCGATGAGCGTGATCGTGGCACGAGCGTTGCCTGACGCCCGTGACGGGCTGAAGCCGGTCCATCGACGCATCCTGTACGGCATGCATGAGGCCGGCTATACGCCGGATAAAGCCTACCGCAAGTCGGCCCGCGTGGTTGGCGACGTCATGGGTAAGTATCACCCGCATGGCGACGCCTCGATCTACGACGCCATGGTGCGAATGGCGCAGAGCTTCTCCATGCGGCTGCCGCTGATTGACGGCCAGGGGAATTTCGGGTCGGTCGACGGCGATAATCCGGCGGCGATGCGCTATACCGAGGTCCGGCTGGCCAAGGCCGCCGCCTTGCTGCTGGAAGATATCGACAAGGACACTGTCAACTTCCAGCCGAACTACGACGAATCGGAGAAAGAGCCGCTCGTTCTGCCGGCGAAATTCCCCAACCTGTTGATCAACGGCGCCAATGGCATTGCCGTCGGGATGGCGACGAACATCCCGCCGCACAACCCGGGCGAGATCATCGACGCCACTCTCGCGCTGATCGCTGAGCCGGATACTTCCTTGGATGACTTGATGAAGATCGTCCCCGGGCCCGACTTCCCCACCGGCGGGATCATCATCGGCCGCTCCGGCATCCGCCAGGCGTTCGAAACCGGGCGCGAAAGCATCACCATTCGGGCGAAGACGGAATTCGAGGAAATCCGCAAGGACCGCCACGCCATCGTGGTGACGGAAATCCCGTATCAGGTGAACAAGAAGACCCTGATCGAGAAGATCGCCGAACTGGTCCGCGGAAAGGTCATCGAGGGCATAGGCGAGATGCGCGACGAGAGCGACCGCTCCGGCATGCGCATCGTCATGGAACTCAAGCGCGACGCCACGCCCGAGGTGGTGCTGAACCAATTGTTCCGCTTCACCCAGTTACAGACGTCGTTTGGCATCAACGTGCTGGCGCTGGACGACGGGCAGCCGAAGCAGATGGGCCTGCGCGAGGCCCTGATGTGCTTTATCCGATTTCGTGAGGAGGTAATCCTCCGCCGGTCCCGGTTCGAGCTCGGCAAGGCGCGCGACCGGGCGCATAACCTGGTCGGGTTGGCCATCGCGGTCGCCAATATCGACGAGGTGATCCGCTTGATCCGAGCCAGCCCCGATGCGGCGGCTGCCCGCGTCGCGCTGATGGGCCGCGATTGGCCGGCCGAGGACATCGGCGCGCTGCTGGCGCTGATCGACGAACCCGGCAACGTCATCGCGCCCGACGGCACGGTACGCCTGACGGAAGAGCAGGCGCGTGGCATCCTCGAACTGCGTTTGCAACGGCTAACCGGGCTGGAACGCGAGAAAATCCAGGCCGAAATGACCGAGGTCGCCGGCAAAATTCGCGAACTGCTGGACATCCTTGGGTCTCGCATTCGGCGCATGGAGGTGATGACCGCGGAACTGACAGAAGCGCGCAAGGAAGTCGCCTCGCCGCGGATGACCGAGATTGCCGATGCGCTGGCTGATCAGGACGACGAAAGCCTGATCGAGCCGGGCCAGATGGTGGTCACCATCACCCGTGACGGCTTCATCAAGCGTACCACCCTGGAAACGTTCCGAGCCCAGAACCGGGGCGGGCGAGGGCGCAGTGGAGCTGGGATGCGCGGCGACGACATCGTCACGCGTAGCTTCAACGGGCACACCCACCAGTGGGTGCTGTTCTTCTCGTCCGGCGGCAAGGCGTTTCGGGTCAAGGTCTGGAAGCTACCGGAAGCCGGGCCGACCGCGAAGGGCCGCGCACTGGTGAACCTGCTGCCGGAATTGGGCGCGGACACCATCACCACGGTACTGCCTTTGCCGCAGGATGAAACGCTGTGGGAAAGCCTGCATCTCGTATTCGCCACCGCGTCGGGCAACGTGCGGCGCAACCGGCTATCAGATTTCAAGAACGTCCGTGCTGCCGGGCTGATCGCGATGAAGCTGGACGAGGGCGACCACCTCATCGGTGTCGCCACGTGCCGCGAAGGCGACGACGTGCTGCTCGCGACCCGCAAGGGCCGGTGCATTCGCTTCCAGTTGTCCGACGATCAGGTGAGGGTCTTTGCCGGCCGTGACAGCTCCGGCGTGCGCGGCATCAAGCTGTTGAATGGCGATGACGTCATCAGCCTGTCGGTGCTGCGCCATGTTCAGGCCTCGCCGGAAGAGCGCATCGCCTATCTCCGGCAGGCGAACGCCAAGCGTCGTGGCAACGGCAATGGCGATGCGGAAGCCGAGGCGCCGGCTGAGTCGGACGGCGAAGACTATGTCCCCGAGGTAACCCTCTCGCCCGAACGATTTGTCGAGATGGAAGCCACCGAGGAAATGCTGCTGACAGTAACCAATATGGGTTTCGGCAAGCGGACCTCGGCTTACGAGTATCGCGTCACCGGACGCGGCGGCCAGGGGATCGGCAACATCACGCTGGCTCCCCGCAACGGCAAAACCGTGGTGGCCACGTTCCCGGTGCGGCAGGGCGACGACATCATGATGGTCACAGATGCCGGACGCTTGATTCGCGTCCCGGTCGATCAGGTGCGAACGACAGGGCGGCAGGCGATGGGGGTGACCCTGTTCCGCGTGGATAAGGGTGAGCACGTAACCAGCGTGTTCACCGTGCTGGAAGACGAAGCCGAGGAAAACGGCGCCCCGGAAGGCTTGGCTGATCCCGGCGGCGCAAGCGACGGGCCGCCCGATAATGAGACGCCTTTGCCCGAGGAAGGACACGATGGCTGATAAGGCTGCCCATAATCCACGACGGATCGGGCTCTATCCGGGGACGTTTGATCCCGTCACCAATGGGCATCTCGACGTGATCGCCCGCGCCGCTCGGCTTCTCGACAAGCTGGTGGTCGGGGTTGCGATCAACACCGGCAAAGGCCCGTTGTTCACCCTCGACGAACGTGTCGAACTGGTGCGGGCGGAGATCGCGACGATTGCCACCCGCAATGGCATGGTCATAGAGGTGATCCCGTTCGACACGCTGCTGATCGATTTCGCCCGCAAGCTCGGGGCCTCGATGATTGTGCGGGGACTGCGCGCGGTATCGGATTTCGACAACGAATTCCAGATGGCGGGGATGAACTACCGTATGGCCCCGGACATCGAGACAGTGTTTCTGATGGCCAGCGAGACACACCAGTTCATCGCATCCCGTCTCGTCAAGGAAGTCGCCATGCTGGGCGGCGATATCACGTCGTTCGTCCCACCACTCACCCTGGAACGCGTGATGAAGCGCATCCGGGGCTGAACGGCCGGACGCTATTCTCTTTTTCTGTATTAAGGAGGGCGCTTATGCACCGCCGTACGCTTATCGCATCCACCGCCGCGCTCGCCATCGCCGCACCGGCGTTGGCCGCGGAGACAGATCCGGAGAACACGATCTATCTGGACCTGAAGCAGGGCCGGGTCGTGATCCGGCTGCTGCCGGAGGTTGCGCCGAAAACGGTCGCGCAGATTAAGACGTTGGCGCGTCAGGGGTTTTATGATGGCACGCCGTTTCATCGCGTCATCGAAGGCTTTATGGCCCAGGGCGGCGATCCAACGGGCACCGGAGGCGGCGGCAGCAAGCTGCCGAATCTGCCGCTGGAAGCCAGCCAGCGCCATTTTGTTCGCGGCGTCTGCGGAATGGCCCGAGCCTCTGATCCGGATAGCGGCAACAGCCAATTTTTCATCATGTTTGCGCCGTCACCGGCGCTGGATGGAAAATATACCATCTGGGGGCAGGTGGTGAGTGGCATGGAGTACGTGGACGCTATCAAGCGCGGCGGCGGGTCCAACGGGATCGTCTCCGGCGACCCGGATCGCATCGTGCATATGCGCGTGGCCGCGGACGTGAAGTCGGGATAACGCAACGGCGGCCAACTATCCAGGTCAGCGCTAACGAAGGAGACAATCGACATGAGTGACGCGAAGCCGGCTCTTGATCCCGAGAACACGTTATACTTGGACCTGAAACAGGGTCGTGTGGTGATCCAACTTATGCCCGAGATCGCGCCGATGCATGTGCAGCAGATCAAGACCTTGGTACGGCGGGGGTTCTACGACGGCACGGTGTTTCACCGCGTCATCGAGGGCTTCATGGCCCAAGGCGGTGATCCGACCGGCACCGGCACCGGGGGCAGCGATCTCGACAACATTCGCGCCGAATTCTCCGACAAGGCAAAGTTCGTGCGTGGGACGTGCGGCATGGCTCGGTCGCAGAGCCCGAACAGCGCGAACAGCCAATTCTTCATCATGTTCGAGCCGGCTTCCCACCTGAATGGCCAATACACCATCTGGGGCCAGGTGGTGGAAGGGATGGAGTTGGTCGACCGGATCAAGCGGGGCAGTGGCGGCGGCGGGACCGTGTCGAACCCAGACAAGATCGAAAAGATGTCTGTGTCGGCCGACGCGGCATAGCGTCGCAGAAAGCGGAACGTTTAGCTCTTCGGGGACTGGGGGTCCGTGCGGTCTCTTCCGTGGCATACCTTGACGCCATCTGGCACGTGGGTTAGTCGAGATGTAACGTGCGGGTGTCGAAAAGATACTGTCTGGTAGATCCGGAATTTTGGTCCCGGTGATGACACCGGGTGGGTGAACGAGGAAGCCACGAGACGCTAACCTAAATACTTCGTCTGCCCAAGCGGATCGTTACGGCATGATCGCGTCCAGTATCGGCGGACTGACCGCGATCAGACTGGTTTTAGGAGGAAGCGAATGGCGGAACACACGCTGCGCGGCAAAGTGGCCGTCATCGGAGTTGGCGAGACGACATACTATAAACACAGCCAGTCGCCTGATCCGGAATTTGTTCTCGCGCTGAAGGCGATCCTAGCCGCTTGCGAGGATGCCGGGATCAACCCTGCCGACATAGACAGCTTCGCCTCTTATGCGGGCGATCGTAACGACCCGTCGCGGTTGTCTGCCGCGCTCGGCTGTAAAGAACTCCGTCTGTCCAACATGCAGTGGGGCGGTGGAGGTGGTGGTGGCGCAGCGGCAATCGGCAATGCCGCTGCAGCGATCATTACCGGTCAGGCCGAAATCGCGGTGGTTTATCGAGCCCTCGCGCAGGGGCAATTTCAGCGCTACGGGCAGGCACAGGCCGGGGGCACTGTTTCGGGCGACAACGCGCTGATCAATCCGTACGGCGTTTTCGTTCCGGCGCAACGTTTCGCGCTGAAGATCATGCGCTACATGCATGAACATGGGATCAAGCAGGAGGCATTGCGCGCCCTGGCGTTGGCGTCCTACCACCACGCTCAAGCGAACCCGCGGGCGGTCATGTATGGCCGGCCGTTGACCGAGGAGGCCTATGAGGCTTCCCGCTGGATCAGTGAGCCCTACCACTTGTTCGACTGTTGTCAGGAAAATGACGGCGCCGCAGCGGTGGTGCTTGTCTCCGCCGAACGGGCGAAAGACTTCAAGAACAAGCCGGCTTATGTTCTCGCGGTCGCGCAGGGTTCGGATCATCGGAACGCCGCCCGAGCGTTCAACGCGCCGGATTTCCACTCCGCAAGTTTCGGCCCGGTGGCACCGCATTTGTGGAAGATGGCGAAACTCGGCCCCAAGGACGTCGATGTGCTGCAAAGCTACGAGAACTTCACCGGCGGCGTCTTGATGAGCCTGACCGAACATGGGTTTGTCCATCCCGAGGAATGCAACGACTTCCTAAAGCTTGAAAATCTGCTGGCTCCATCAGGCAAGTTGCCGCTCAACACCAGCGGCGGGAACCTTGCCGAGTGCTATATGCATGGTCTCGAGTTGCAGATCGAGGCGGTGCGACAATTGCGTGGCACATCGACGTCGCAGGTGCCGAAGGCCAAGGTGGCGGGGGTGATCGCCGGCCCGATGGTGACACCTGTATCTACGATGGTTTTCGGTTCCGAGGAGACCCTCTGATGTCGTATCTGCCGAAGGGGCTGCCGGAGCCCGTCACCGAAACTGATAGACTGGATCAGCCATATTGGCAGGGCACCCGAGCCGGGAAGCTGATGGTGCAGCGTTGCGGCGCGTGCAGACCTGGCAGTGGGGACCCGAATGGATCTGCCATGAATGCCGATCCTGGGACATGAAATGGGTGGAGGTTGAGGGAAAGGGCAAGATCTGGACCTGGACCCGCTGCTGGCACCCAGTGCATTCGGCGCTTAAGGGCGCAGGACCCTATATCGCGGTTCTGGTGGAACTGCCGCATGCCGGCAACATCCGCATGCTGGGGAATCTGTTGGGCGACCCGCAGCAGACAGTAACGATTGGCGCACCGGTGGCGGCGGTTTTTGAGCCTCATGACGATGCGAAAACACCCTATACGCTGGTGCAGTGGAAGCCGGCATAATACCTCTTTACTACAGCCGGCAGAATTAAGGCGTAGTCGAAGTAAGCCCAACGGGAGCGGTCAGTAGTCGACGAATAGGCGGCATCAACATCGGCTCCGTCATCGCGTTATCTCACGACCGAGGGCCCGGACCGACAGATATTGCGCCCGTGGCCTGAATGCGACGGAGCCGACCAGTTGTGGCATGATCACTCCCGAACCTGGAGGCAAGCCATGTCCACTTCTGCCGGCAGCCAAGACAACTCGGCCCAGATCGCCTATTGGAATGACAGGGCGGCGGTGACGTGGACGGCGTTCCAGGAACGTCTCGACGCGATGTTTGAACCGCTTACCGCTCTCGCACTGGACGCCGCAGCCCCGAAGTCAGGCGAACGCGTGATCGACATCGGCTGCGGTTGCGGCGCATCAGTGCTGGCGCTGGCGCAACGTGTGGGTCCCGCCGGGGAAGTTTCAGGCTTTGACGTGTCAGAACCCATGTTGGCCCGAGCGCGGGAGCGGATCGCCATGGCGGGTCTGACGAACGTCCGAGGTGGTTGTTTCCGACGCCGCCACGCATGACTTTCAAAACACGCGTGCCGATCTACTGTTCTCCCGCTTCGGGGTCATGTTCTTCGCGGACCCGGTCGCAGCGTTTGCCAACTTGCGCCGGGCGTTGCGACCAGGCGGACGCCTGCTTTGCGTCGCCTGGCGTCAACTGGCGGATAATCCTTGGTTCACTGTCCCTTTGCAGGCCGCCCGCCCGCTGCTGGCGCCGCAACCGCCGACTGACCCGGACGCCCCCGGCCCATTCGCCTTCGCCGACTCTGACCGCACGCTGGGAATCTTCACCAAAGCAGGTTGGAGCGACGCGGCACTGACACGCCAGGACGTGCCCATGCGCATCGCCGCGGCGGGCCAACTCGAACACGCCGTTGAGTTCGCCACCCGCGTCGGCGTCCTTGCGCGCATGCTGGCCGAAGAGGAGAATGCCGACACGCGCGCACGCGTCCGGCTGGCCGTCGCGGATGCCCTCAAACCATACGACGGGCCGAGCGGCATAAACCTGTCCGGATCGATCTGGCTGATATCTGCAAACGCCTGAGTTTCATGTAGACCCGAGCGTATGACAGCGATTGTTCCCCTGCTTGAACCGACCCTCTTCCACGGTCGAAAGATCCCATGACCGATCCGCAAAAACCTTATCAGCGGCTTGATTATCAAGCCTCGATCAGCTGTCGGCCTCTTGCCCTTCCGAACGACAAGCGCGTCGTCGTCTTCCTGGTGGTGAACATCGAGCGGTGGGATATCGATCGCCCCATGCCTCGCCAGGTGCTCAGCGCGCCGCAGGGCGCCACGGTGATCCCAGACCTGCCCAACTGGGCGTGGCACGAATACGGCATGCGCGTCGGCTTCTGGCGACTCAAGGCCGCATTGGACCAGCATGGCATTGCCCCCACCCTGGCGATAAACGGCGCTGTGCCCTCCGCCTACCGTCAGGTCACTGAAGCCTGCCGCGACGCCGGGTGGGAGTTCATGGTCCACGGCTACAACCAGATGGCCACCCACCTCGTCGAGGACCAGCGGGCCATGATCCGCGATGCCATTGCCACGCTGCGGGAGGCTGGGGGTCATGAGCCGGTGGGATGGCTCGCGCCCGGCCTGACCCAAACGCTCGACACCCCTGACCTGCTCGCCGAAGCCGGCATCCAATATTGCGCCGACTGGGTGATCGACGACCTTCCGGTTACCATCCGCACCAGACACGGTCCCATGCTGACCATGCCCTACAGCGTGGAGCTGAACGACATCCCGATGATGATGATCCAGCACCATCGGGCCGAGGAACTTTTCGACCGCACGATCGCCCAGTTCGAGCGCCTGTATGAGGAGTTGGCTGACCAAGGCGCGAAAGTCATGGGCCTCGCCGTTCATCCCTACATCAGTGGCGTACCGCACCGGATCGGCTGGTTCGAGCGCGCTCTGGCACACATGGCAAACCGCCCCGGCACGGTGTTCTGGCAAGGGCGGCAGATCATGGACTGGTATCGAAAGGCCACCGCATGAGCATCCTCGGCAAATGGGGCCTGCTCAGCGAGGCCGAACGCGACGCCGCCTATAACAATTCTGCACATGTGGCCGACAGTGCGGTGCTGAATGCCGCGCGCGAGGTTGCGTCGTCAGCATTCCGCGTCACCAATTCGCTGCACCTCGACCTGCGCTACGGCAAGAAAGAGCGCAACACCTGGGACCTGTTCCCACAATCTGATCCAGATGCCCCCTGTATCGTTTTCATCCACGGCGGCTACTGGCAGCGTAACGCGAAAGAACAATTCGCCAATCTGATAGCCGGGCCGCACGCCCGGGGTTGGGCAGCCGCGTTGCCAGGCTACACGCTCGCGCCCGACGCCTCGCTGACCGAGATCGTCGCCGAGATCAACGCCGCCCTCGACTGGCTCGGTGCACACGGTCCCGCCCACGGGATCAACGGCCCGATCGTGCTGTCCGGTTGGTCGGCGGGCGGGCATTTGACAGCGATGTGCCTGGGCCATCCCTTGGTCAAGGCCGGCCTCGCGATTTCCGGAATCTTCGAGCTCGGGCCAGTGCGCGACACCTATCTGAACGAAAAACTACAGTTAACAGAGGAGGAAATCGTTACGCTGTCACCGATGCGGCTGCCGACGGTCAACAAGCCTCTTTCCCTTGCTTTTGGAACTGCTGAACTTCCACTCCTGATATCAGACAGCCAGGAACTGCACGCGCGACGCTCGGCCGAGCATATGCCGGGTGCGCTGATCCCAGTGCCACGCGCCAATCATTTTACTATAGTGCATGAACTGCGCGATCCGGACGGAGTGTTGACGCGGCATCTGCAGCTTCTGCTCCTGGAGCGTTAACGGCCCGCCTTCGTCGGTCAAATCCCGGACTGGCGCAGTATGAAGCCGATAGGCACGAGTTGGCGACATTTCCTTGCAGCGCGATTCGTGTCAGTCTGAAAGGTCGAGCCATGACTGCGAGAAACGATTGCTGGAGTCACAGACTGTAATGGCTGCCGCCCAGCTTCTCAATGACGTCACGTAGGTAGCGGCCGGTGATAACTTCAGTTTTAGCCTGTGCTCACCGGAAGGCCTGCCTGGTTAAGCCATGGAGCGCAGACCGCCGCAAAATGACCCAAATTTGCAGCTCAAGGTTTAAACACCTGCGCATTTGGTGTTGTCCCCCGTTGCTTCTGCTGGTCACTGCGTGCCAAACGGGCGGGGAGATCAAACCGGACCTGGGCGCTCTCGGCACGATCGCAAAGCGGGCGCAGGAATGCTACGAGGCAGCGGCACGTAAGCCTGAATATCAGTTATTGCTGGCACATGTTCCGCTGGCCGGCATAGAGCAGGCAGACCTGAGGCAAATGGCCGACGCAAGCCTAATCTCATCGTCCGAAACCGTGGCGCTGATTGATTGGTCTAACGACACTCAGCGATGCAGAAACGAGATTGTAGCTGCAGGAGCAACTGACAGTCTGTCGGGCTACGTTCCGATGGTCTTGGCGGAATGGGATCGACAGGACCTGGTCGTGGTGCAGCTTATTCAGCGCAAGGTCTCGCGGGGCGAAGCAGTGCTGCGATTGAGGGAAAGCAGGACGACCCTCCTGACCGGTATCAACGAGGAAAGCAAACGCCAAGGTGCCGCTCTCACCCGATCGGCTGAAACTGAGCGCGCCAACCGAATCGCGCTGCTCAACGCCTTCACCCGGCTGGTGCCATGACTGATCGTTGTCACGGCAAGACCGTCCTAAAGTGACCATTACACACCACCAAGAACTGGAGGCCTATGTGGCGACGTCCCGCAGGTGTTCGACCTCTGTGGAAATCCGCGAGAGCGCTATGACATCTTCATGAGCAATGTCACGGAAAGAGCCTGGACGCTGGTAACCATACACCGCGGCCAAGGAATTGATGTAAACCCGTCAAATACCCTCACGCAGGCTTCAAAAGCGAAGGCTACAGCGGCCCTATCGTCCATATTTAATATCAGCGGTTTCAGCACCTTCGGGAGAACCTCGCTGAAGAAGGATTCAGCCTGTCCTTGCAGGCAACCAACTGGCAACGAAAATGGCCTCGGTTTTTTGCCGAGGCCATTTTTCTACGATGTTTCCGTCCGTGCCAGGGCAACCCCTTTTACAATGGGGTCGCAGTCAAGTCGCCTATTGGCGAGGCGAGGCGCTCGACGAGGAGTTACCCGTTGGACCAGTCTTGCTGGACCGTTGCGGCATTGGTGCTAGCAGGCGCCGCGTTGGCTACGGGGGTGATTGTCGCCAAGCTAAGGACTACAAGAGTTGCGCGAATTAGGTAAGTCATTGGAATTCTTCATCTCTAGCCGGGCGAAATGTCCGACGCTGGACGCCATATGGGCTTACCGGTCGGCTTAGATAATCCAGATTTTCTGAATTGGATTTATGCGCCGAACGCGGAGATGGGAGAGGCTGGCCCGACCAAGCGTGCCCCGGCTATCGCCAGGGCGCCTGTGATCACCAAACACCGCTTCGGGCTACCTATCGCGCAAAGTGTGCCGACAGATAGCCCGGATGGAAGTCCCAGGCCGCGGGAGCCTTAAAGCTTCGCTTCGGCGTATTCGTAGTTCGCCAGATGATCCAGCCAATTTTGCAGGTAATCCGGCCGGCGGTTGCGGAAGTCCAGGTAGTAGCTGTGCTCCCACACGTCGCAGCCCAGAAGCACTTTGCCCTCGCCGGTCGCGAGAGGGTTCGATCCGTTCGGGGTCTTGGTCACCTTCAGCTTGCCGTCGCTGCCCAGCACCAGCCATGCCCAGCCAGAACCGAACTGGCTGACCCCTGCGGCCTTGAAGGCATCTTTGAACGCCGAAACGCCTCCAAGGTCAGACGTAATCTTGGCTTCCAGCTTGGACGGGATCTTGCCGCCACTGGGGCTCATGCACTCCCAGAAGATGATGTGGTTCCAGTGTTGGCCGGCATTGTTGAACACGGGTCCCCCCGCGCCAGCGGTGGACTTGACGATTTCATCCAGCGACTTGCCTTGCAGCGCCGCGTCCTTCTCTACAAAGCCGTTTAGCGCGGTGACGTAAGCCTGGTGATGCTTGCCGTGGTGCAGGTCAAGCGTTTCCTCGCACATCCCCTTCGCTGCAAGGGCGGTCTTGGAATAAGCGAGGCTCGGTAGTTCGAAAGCCATCGTGTGTCTCCCACATGCGTTAAGTGGAGCGGCGCGGATGCGGCCGGGAACGCGCTGTTAGCTATGGCCAGCCCGGCGGGGCGTCAACCCTCCGGCTTGGGTCCGGGTCCCGCCAGACAGCGTCGCGGTGGCAGTCTTGCATTGTCCGGGAAGCCGCGCCACCACCGGGACATGAACGAGTCGATAGCCGCTCTGGTTCGCCGCCATGACCCTGACCGGTTCCTGACCGCCCTTTTTGCGCCCCCCGAAAGCCGGGACGCTTTGCTCGCGCTGTATGCGCTCAACCACGAGTTGGCCCGAGCGCGGGAAGTCGCGAGTGAGCCGCCGATGGCACTGATCCGGCTGCAATGGTGGCGCGAGGTTGTGGAGGGCGATCCAAAGCGGCACGAGGTGGCTACCCCGTTGTCACGGGCGATCGCTGACGGGACACTGAAAGCGGCCGAGTTGCTGCCCGTCATCGACGCGCGTGAGACCGAAGTGTACGGTGACTTCCAGACCGTGTCAGACTGGCGGGCTTGGCTGCTGGCGGGGGCAGGGGGGTTGGCAGTTGCCGCCGCCTCCGGGTTAGGCGCATCGGCGCCGGAAGCGGCTCGTCCGTTCGGGGCCGCCTACGGGGTTGCCGGGCTGTTGCGCGCGACCGGCGTGCTGGCGGCGCATCGAACCTGTCTGCTGCCACGTGATTTGTTGGCGCGGCATGGCCTCTCGGCCGAAGACTTCATCGATCAGCCGAATTCCGAGCCCGCCCGATGCACGCTGATGGAAGTCGCGCGCGAAGGGCGGGGCATGCTTACCGAAGCACGGCGCGGCGCGATCCCTCGCGCGGCCGTCGCTGCGATCCTCCCGGCCGTGCTGGCGCGGCGGGATCTGGCGCGCTGGCCGGCGATCACGGTGCCACGGGGCTTTGGGGACCGGATGGCGGTTGTCGTGGCCGGGATGACCGGACGGCTCTGAGCGATGTCTACTCGGGCGAAGGTTGAATATCGACCATCAGTTCATTCCCCAATAGCTCCAGCCGCGTCCGGACGGCATCCATCGCGGCTATGTCCGGGGCCCGCAGAAACGCCATCACGCGGAATAGCGTTTCGCCGCTGAAAGATCCACTGACCACGCCAGTTGTCAGTTCCTCGATATTCACCCCGCTCGCCGCCAGGACTTGCGAGATATCGCGAACAATCCCGGGCCGGTCGTTGCCGACGACCTCCAGCGCCAATCGAGGGCTCTCTGCGGCGATCGCCTTACCCGGCGCGGCGGTGTGAACCGTAATTCGAAGGCCCTGGCCCTCTAGCGCGCGTAAGTCGTCAAGCAAGGAATCTGGCGCCTCCAGCAGCACGATGCCGGCGAACTGGCCAGCCAGACGCGTCATCCGGCTCTCCAGCCAACTCCCGCTCCGGGCGGCAACGGCTTCGGCGAGTGCGCGGACCAAACCCGGCCGGTCCGGCCCAACGACTGTGAGGATGAAAGAGGCCATTCCGGTTCGTCCTTATCACTTCGATGGCGACGCACATACCGGCTCGGACGTCTTCTGCCCACTCATCACCCTGGGCTACAGCGTCGCGAGAATTTTGGAAACTTCGTCCGCAGCGGGCAACTCCGTGCCGGCGGCACGTAATTTCTCGCCGTGGTCATGCCGCAGGTGCGTGGCTCCAGCAATCCGATGACGCGCATGCCAGCGGCTAGAGCGGCTTGGACGCCACCCGGACTGTCTTCGATCACCCCAGCGGTGTTCCTGTCTGCATTCATCCTGTTGGCTGCAAGCAGATGTCAGGATGCGGTTTGCCACGGGCGACTTGGTCCGCGCTAAAGATATTGTCGCCAAAGTAAGAGCCGAGTTTAAGCAAGGACAAGCAAAACTCTATTCGTTTGGGCGTGCTAGACGATGCGAGGCACCGAGGAAGGTGCTGGTGCTGGAGGAATGCCTTGACGCCGCGGACCTCGCGAAGGCTGGTTTCGAACGCCTTCAGGGTCCGCCGCTGCAACTCATCGGCGAACTCCGGAAGTGGCCGGCCAACGAGTTGCTCACGCTCGCTGTGACATCACCGATACGCTTGCCAGCAAAATGGTCCAGGGCATTCTGTTGCGACATCGCGGTGCCTAATTCTGTTGCGTGTCGTTTATCTGCCGTGGCTGCCGATCCGCCAATAGTTCGCTACGCTGGCTGAAAAATCGCGCTGTGGGAAAGTAACGATGAGACAGTTCTGCTGTATCGCACTGGCCTTCGGGGGATGTTGCGGCATGCTCAGCAATACTCCTTGCTGGATCAACTCGCACAGCACGTCATTGAAAACATCAAAACTCGTCGTGCCGGCAACTGGCGGCAGAGCGCGGATGGCGGCCGACTAGCCGCAAGGCGGCGGACGAGCAACGGGTTCTCGAAATGCTCCGCAGCGACCAAATATGCGTAATGAATCCTCGGACGTGTCGCTGCCCGTAAACGCCAATGAGCTGTCCGAGTGCGGCATCATCCCGGAATAGAAGCCTGTTGGCATAAACGCTTAGTTTTGCGGCGGCCTTTGGCGCCGCGAGGCTTTCGGAGCAGTCAGCCGGCGTGTGCGACCGGCAGGCGTGGCCGGTGCTGCAGCATTTCCAGTCGATCCTCAGCTTCCTGCGGCAATTTCGCGATCGCCACGTCGGAATAAGCGTTACCCGCATGCTCGCGCATAACGCGCCGGCGGATCCGGTTTATTCTCCAGACCAGTGCGACGAATCGCCCGAACTTCGTCAATGTGCCTATCCAATAGCTGGGATAAAACAGCAGCGCCGGGTCGGCCGACGAGCCAGGGCGCCGCGTGCGCCGGATCTTGCGGCGCAGATATCCGCCTTGCAGCGGATGCACACGCTCGATCAGCGGCATGCCGCGGAATACCACAAGGCTAAGCATGAGCCGCTTTGACGCGATCCCGTCCGCTACCGCGCGCCGCAGCAGCGTTTGGATGTGCTCCATGTCATAGTATTGCAGCCACGCGCGTTGATAGATGCCCTGCCACTCGTCGAACGTCATTCGCCCATGCGCGGTGCAGACATGCTCGAGATCGTACTTGTTCATGTCGCGCTCCATCGCAACGCCCGTTCGGGCCAACTTCTGGTGGTCCTCCGATCCCGGTAGCGGCGTCAGCACGAAGAATTCCAGGCAATCGACCGGCAGTTCACGTTTGAGGATCTCGATGTCGTGCTCGATCGAGGCAGCTGTATCCTCGGGAAAGCCGAGAATATAGCCGCAGAAGGTGATGATGCCGGCGGCTCGCCAGGCCTGCAGCATCTGGCGGTATTCGCCGATTTTGTTCTGGCGCTTCTTCGCGTGCAGGAGATTGCCGGGGTTGATCGTCTCCAACCCGATGAAGACCCGCAGGCATCCTGCACGACGGCATTTCTCGATGAAATTCGGAAGGCGATAGGCAAGCGCGTCAACCTGGATCAGGAAGGTAAATGGTATGTTTAATCGCTCGCGCAGGGCGATGATGCGATCGAGAATTTCCTCCCAATGACGATTCCGCGCGAAATCATCGTCAGTAATGAAAAATCGGATCACACCTTTTTCGAGATGCGCGAGCAGCAGCCGCTCAACGTCGGCAGCGGTCCGGTAGCGAGACTTGCGCCCTTGAACATTGATGATGGTGCAGAAGCTGCACTGAAACGGACAACCGCGCCCGGCGTCGAAGGACCCGATCGGCGGCGAGTAGCGCTGCAGCCGCTCCGGCGGCAGGTAGGGCACGGCCGCGCCTTGCAGCCCCGGCAGATCGGCAAGGAAATTGTAGATCGGCCGCAGCTGCTTTCCGAACGCGTCTTGCAATAGCGTGTCGATACGGCCCTCAGCCTCGCCGGCGAAGAGCGTGATGCCCAAATCGATCGCCTCCTGCAGGTCCCAGGGCAATTCGTCAAGCATCGAGAGGCATCCGCTGACATGGAAGCCGCCGATGACCACATCGACGCCGCGGGCGCGAAATGCTCTGGCCATGTCGACCGCGCGCGGAAACTGATTGCTTTGGACACCTATCAGAAGAACGATTCCGGCCCCGGCATCCGCAATTTTCCGGGCGACCCGGTCCTCCGAGATAATCGTGTTGCACTCGTCCCAAGCGTCAAGGGTTAGCGCAACCTCATCCCCGAGCACGCGGCGCTCGGCCGCGTCCTGCACGATCGCATAAAGGCTGGCCAGCGAGTTGGAGGGGATCGACGCCTTCCACCACTGGATGACGTAACCGTCATCATCATAGTGCGATGGCTTGATCATCTCCACATGGAACACCTTGGGCACGAAACGTCTCCTGCACAAAACTCAGTTGATCGTCAGCGTTGATGCACGCCCGAGGTCCGCTTTCCGGCGGTTCCGGCAAACTAATGGATTATCTGCCGGTTGGCACTAGGCAAACGCGCGCTTTGCGAGGCGCCCTCGCGTATCGATGTAAATACCCTAGTTTCATCCCCCTCAATCGATACCCGTGCGCATCGCGCCCGCTTGAAAGTTGACCATTTAAAACCGACCGACCCGTAAGTCTTCAATTTGCGTTGAAGCCGCCCGCTCGAGGGAGGCGATCCGGTCGAGAGCGCCGAGGTGACCTTTAGACCAATGGCATTGCAATCCGTCGCGCGGCATGGTTGTTAGCCGCCCCTTGGGGGGTCGTTCCAATGTCGAACTTCGTATCCGGGCGTCATTTTTTGCAGACGCCCGGGCCGACTAATTTGCCCGATCGCGTGATGAGCGCCATGCATCGCAACGCGATTAACCACCGCGGTCCGGAATTCGGAGCACTCGGTCGCGACGTCATTGCAAAGCTGCGGGCCGTTTTCCAAACGGGCACCGCCACGATCGGGATTTTCCCGGCCTCCGGTACCGGCGCCTGGGAATCTGCGTTGACTAACACCCTGGTCCCCGGCGACCGCGTCCTACTTAGCCGTACCGGCCAATTCTCCCATTTATGGGAGCAAATGGCGCTGTGCCTCGATCTGGACGTGATGACGCTGGAGACCGATTGGCGCCGGGGCGCCGACCCGAACGCCATCGGTCAGGTGCTTAGTCTCGACCGTGAGCACAAGATCAAGGCGGTCTTCGCCGTGCACAGCGAAACCTCCACTAGCTGCATGACTGACATCGCCGCGGTGCGCCGGGCGATGAACCGGGCCTCTCACCCTGCGCTGCTGATGGTGGATGCGATTTCCTCGCTGGGGTGTGCCGATTACCGGCACGACGAATGGGAGGTCGACGTCACGATCGCCGGCTCGCAGAAAGGATTGATGGTGCCGCCGGGCCTGGCCTTTACCGCGATCAGTGCCAAGGCCCTGGCCGCTTCGCGGGCCGGCGGATCTCGTCGCAGCTACTGGGACTGGGCGCCGTTGGTCCTGTCGAACAAGACCGGCTTCTTCCCATACACGCCCGCCGTCAACCTGCTGTTTGCCTTGACAGAGGCGCTGGATTTGCTGGCCGAGGAAGGCCTTCCGGCGGTGTTCGCCCGTCACAGTCGTTACGCCGAGGCAACCCGTCTGGCGGTCGCCGCTTGGGGACTGGAACTGCAATGCGCGGATCCGACCGCTTATGCCCCCGGGGTGACCGCGATCCGCACCCCGGAGGGCCACAGCGCTGACAATCTGCGCGCCGTCATACTGGAGAAGTTCAACATGAGCCTCGGCAATGGCCTTGGCCGCATTGAGGACAGGGTGTTCCGGATCGGGCATATGGGAGATCTCGGCGTGCTGTCGTTTACCGGCGCGCTGACCGGCGTTGAGATGGGGCTGCGAGCGGCTGGCATACCGCACAGGGAAGGCGGAGTGCAGGCGGCGATGCACTATCTGGCCGCGGCGAACGCGTAAGTTTGCCAGGGTGTGCCGATGACCGGGTCGAGCGCAGGCGGCCCGGTTAGGCGCTGCACCGATAAGGCAGCGGCCGCGAGGCGGGATGGGAATGTACCGCCTGGACAAACCTGATGAAGGGCGCCCTCGAGGTCCTCTTGGTTTTCCTCCGCCTTGGCTGCACCAGCTTCGGCGGCCCCGTCGCGCACCTCGGCTACTATCGAGCGGATCTTGTCGCCAAACGCCAGTGGCTGACCGAGGCGACATTCGCGGACCTCGTTGCGCTGTGCCAGTTCATGCCGGGGCCGGCCTCCTCGCAAACCGGCATGGCGATCGGTTTGTTGCGAGCTGGCCCGCTCGGCATGCTGGCGGCCTGGATGGGCTTCACGTTGCCTTCGGCCCTGGCCATGACGTTGTTTGGATACGGGATCGGCGCGGTTGGCGACGTCGCTCACGCCGGCTGGCTACGCGGGCTGAAGCTGGTCGCGGTCGCAGTGGTCGCTCAGGCGGTCTGGGGCATGGCGCGCTCCCTGGCGCCGGACCGACCGCGGGCCACGGTTGCAGTTGCGGCCTGTCTGGTGGCGCTGGCGGTGCCGTCGTCCCTGGGGCAGGTCGCCGCTATCCTCATGGGCGGGTTGGTCGGTGTGGCGGTACTGCCCCGGCAGGCGGCGGCAGCCGAACCGCCAGCGGCGCTCGGCGTGCGGGTGCCTCGACCGGTTGCCGCTGGGCTGCTGGTGCTCTTTGCTGTGCTGCTGCTGGGTTTGCCCTGGCTGACGAAGGCGAGCGGGAGTCACACGGTGGCGCTTGTCAACGCGTTCTATCAGGCGGGGTCGTTGGTGTTTGGCGGCGGCCACGTGGTGCTGCCGCTGCTGCAGGCCTCGGTGGTGCCGCCCGGCTGGGTGGGGCCGGACACGTTTCTGGCGGGATATGGCGCCACACAGGCGATGCCGGGACCGATCTTCACCTTCGCGGCGTTTTTAGGCACGGTCGAGGGTCCTGCGCCCAGCGGTTGGATCGGCGCCGCGGTAGCAACGGTGTCGATATTTGCCTCTTCTTTTCTGCTGGTGGGCGGTCTGCTGCCGTTCTGGGACACGATGCGGCATCGAGACAGCGTGCGGGCGGCTCTGCGGGGTGTCAATGCCGCGGTGGTGGGCGTGCTGCTCGCAGCGCTGTTCACGCCCATCTGGACCGGAGCGGTGCATACCAGCGTGGATTTTGGGCTGGCGCTCGTCGCGTTCCTGCTGCTGACGCTGTGGTCAGCGCCGCCGTGGCTGGTAGTGATCCTGGGCGCCCTCGCCGGCTGGGGGATGGGGCTTGTCGCGTAGCATACGAACCCTATTCGTTCGGCCCGACCGGCCGCTTGACGAACTCCCGCGACGGCGGCGTCATCTCGGAAAATACCGTGGCGGTTTCGTCGGGCAAAGCCCCCGCGTCCGCAGGTGTCGCTGCGAGCGTCCCAGCGCCCGCGCGTGAACGCGACACCTTCCGCCACATGGCGTGCAGGAAGCCGCCTGCACCCGCGGGCATGAGGAACATCACGGCGATCAGGATCACGCCATACACCGCGCCCGGCGCCGCTTTGGATACCTTGTCGGCGAGATTCGGCACGAACTCGATGAAGGCGGCGCCCAGCAACGTGCCGCCGATGGAGGAAACGCCGCCAACGATCAGGCCAACAAACAGGAAGATCGACACGACCACGCCGAAACTGTCGGGGGCTACGAATTGCACCGCGATCGCTCCGAGGGAACCGGCCAGACCGGTGTACATCGAGCTCATGGCAAATGCGCTCGTCTTCACAACCGGCTGGTTGATCCCCATCGCCTCGGCGGCCATGGCGTGGTCGCGGATCGCCATCATCGCCCGCCCGACGCGCCCGCGGACGATGTTCCAGGCGATGATGTAAAGCACCACCGCGACCCCGAGCGTGAACAGGTAAAGCCATTGATCCGGGGACAAGGCCAGGCCGAACGGTGCTTCCGGCTTGTCGATCACCAGTCCCTGGACGCCGCCTGTCCAATCCTCGATGGCCTTGTATTTCAGGATCTGCGGGATCGAGACCGCCAGCGCGAACGTAGTCAGCGCCAGATAGAGGCCCCCTAGCCGCAGCGCCGGCAGTCCTACCAGGAACCCGACGCAGGCGCAGACGATCGCCGAAATCGGCAAGGTCAGCCAATACGGCACATTCCACACCGTCATGAGGATCGCCGTCGTGTAGGCCCCGATTGCATAGAAAGCGCCGTGCCCCAGCGAGATCTGGCCATTAAATCCGGTCAGCAGCGCCAGTCCCAGGATGGCGATCCCATAAACAACGACCATTGTCAGCTGGAACAGGTGATAATCGGTGAATAGGGCGACTGGAACGATCGCCGCGAGCAGCACCAGAATTGCGATCAGCCATGGTGTCCGATTGATCGTCATACCCGGCTCTCGACCCTACGGCCCATCAGGCCGGTCGGCTTGATCGTCAAGACGGCCACGATAATGACCAGTGCCAGGGTCAGCTTCAACTCGGTACCGACTAGATAGGCGCCCCCAAGGTTCTCGATTACGCCCACCGCAAAGCCGCCGAGCACCGCACCCAGCGGGCTGTCGATGCCGCCCAGCAGCGCGCCCGCGAACGCGTACAGCAGGATGCCGGACATCATGTTCGGGTCCAGGAACACGATGGGCGCCACCATGCAGCCCGCCACAGCGCCGATCGCTGCCGCCAGACCCCAACCCAGCGCCAGCATCCATCCGACGCGGACGCCGACCAGGCGGGATGAGGTGGCATTGAACGCTGCGCCGCGCATTGCCAGACCGAGCCGGGTATGCCGGAAGAACAGATAAACGCAGATCAAGACGATCAGCGTCACTGCAGTAGCACCGAGTTCGTGTCCGGACAGATACCCGCCCAGCATCGGGTGATCCGGAAAGGGTGTTGGAAATTGCTTGATCGTATAGTCAAAAAACCAGCCGCTCAGGCTGTTGATGATCAGCAGCAGGCCGACGAAAACACCGACCGAGGCCAGAATCGGCGCATTCATCAGCGGCCGCATCAGAACCCGCTCGATTGCAACGCCGATACCGAAGGAAATCACAACCGCAACAAAAAGGGCAACCCAATATGGAAACCCGAGGTCGATGAAGGTCAGTGCGATGTAGGTGGAGAAAGTCGCCATCTCCCCCTGCGCGAAGTTCACGTGGTGGGTCGCTTGGTAGATCATTACCAGGGCGAGCGCGACCGAGGCATAAATGCCACCCGTCGCGATGCCCGACATGATCTGATGAAGAACGCCCGTGAACATCGTATTCCCCTCAGATCGTAGCCCGGCCGATGGTGCAGCCCCCAAACGATCCGAACCCTGTTTCAGGCTGCTTTGACAGCTTGCCCGGCACAATCATTCCTAATAGCCGAGATACGACCGGCGGACGCCCTCGTCCTCGCTGATCTCCGCCGAGGACCCCGCCATGACGATGCGTCCGGTCTCCAACAGGTAGGCGTCCTCCGAGAACTGCAGTGCGATGGCGGCATTTTGCTCGACCAGCAGGATACTGACGCCCTCGTCATGCTTGATGCGCGAAAGGATGCGGAAGATCTCTTGCACGATCAGCGGGGCAAGGCCGAATGATGGCTCGTCAAGCAGCAGCAGCTTGGGGCGCAGCAGCAGGGCGCGCACGATGGCCAGCATCTGCTGCTCTCCGCCCGACAGCGTGCCGGCCTGCTGCTTGTACCGTTCCTTTAGGCGGGGAAAATAGTCGAACATATGTTCGAAATCGGCGGTGGCCTCACGCGCCGGCCGAGTGTAGGCGCCGAGGCGCATATTTTCCTCGACCGTAAGTTCCATGAACGTGCCGCGGCCTTCCGGCACGTGGGCCACACCAAGGCGGACGATGTCCTCGGTCGCCAGCCCTTCAATTCGTTTCCCTGCGAGGACAATCTGCCCTTGCGTGCGGACCAGGCCACAGATAGCGCGCAGGGTGGTGGTCTTGCCTGCGCCGTTAGCGCCGAGTAGAGCGGTCACACCGCCTTGGCGGATCGTGAAATCAATTCCGTGGAGGACTTTGGTCTCGCCATACGCTGCTTGGAGGCCTTTGGCCTCGAGCAGATTGTTCACAACCGTGTCCCATACGTCGAGCCTTTGCGGCCGCAGCCTCCCATGCGCCTCCATCCCCTTCATTATTATATTTGCAAGTCACTATGCTCGCTGGTCGCTCGGGAAGGTGACGAAGCGGACCGCTCAAGTCAACGGGGGAACCTTGGCCATGGAGGCGAAATCCCGGAACCCTCCACTGATGAGACGTCGGCCGGTGAAGTGATGGCTGAACAGGTTCGGTGGAAACTTGAACCCAAGGTAGCGAAGGCGTGACCACCTCACCAGTAGCGGAGCGGTCCGCGATGACAAATAGTTGTGGCACGACGGCGTGAGGAAGATTTCGATGCATGTCAAATCGGGCGGACTGCGGGAGAGTGGGGCGTTTTCGTGCAGCCTTCGATTAGCAGTCCACGCCGCACGCCGCACAGCCATCGCCGCGCCGATCGTGCTGACATGTTGTCAACCAGCCGTTCTTGACCCAAAAGGGGTAGTCGGGATCGCCGAGAAGACGCTGATGATCAACTCGCTCGCCATCATGCTTGCCATCGTTCTCCCGACGATCGCCGCGACCTTTGCCTTCGCCTGGTGGTTTCGAGCATCCAACACAAAGGCCAAATTCCTTCCGGGGTTTACCTATTCCGGTCGCCTCGAGCTCATCGTTTGGGCCATTCCCGTCCTCGTGATCATGCTGCTTGGTGGTGTGATCTGGATCGGTTCGCATGAGCTCGATCCCGCCAAGCCGTTGGCGTCGAAGACGCCACCGCTCGACGTTCAGGTCGTCTCGTTGGACTGGAAGTGGCTTTTCATCTACCCGAACCAGGGCGTCGCGAGCGTCAACCAACTCGTGCTCCCGGCGGGAGTGCCCATTCACTTCGATCTAACCTCGGCGAGCGTAATGAACGCGTTCTTTATCCCGCAACTCGGCAGCATGATCTACACGATGAACGGCATGACTACGCAGTTGAACTTGGTGGCCGACGCCCCGGGAACATACCGCGGCCTTTCGAGCCACTTTAGTGGTGACGGTTTCCCGGGCATGCATTTCGAAGTGCACGCAGTGCCGGCGGAGCAATTTTCGACCTGGATCGAGAATACACGCGCTAGCGGCCCGACCCTTGATGCCGAGAGCTACACTACGCTTTCAAAACAGAGCATCGATGTCAGCCCGTTCACCTATCGTGCGGCTTCTCCCGAGCTGTTCCAGAAGATCGCCGCACAGGCACTACCGCCGGGACCTGGGCCACAAAGCGGGCGGCCAAATCCCAACGTATCCCCGCGGACGGAGTAACAGCATGTTGGGCAAACTTACCTGGGACGCCATCCCGCTGGACCAGCCGATCCCGCTAATAGCAGGTGCCTTGGTGGGCGTGGTGATCATCGCCGTCCTCGCCTGGATCGCCGTGAAAGGCTGGCTTCCGTATCTTTGGAGGGAGTGGATCACCAGCGTCGACCACAAGCATATTGGGATCATGTACACGCTACTTGCGATGGTCATGCTGCTGCGCGGCTTTTCCGACGCGATCATGATGCGATCGCAACAGGCCATTGCATTCCAATCCGAAGGTTACTTGCCTCCAGAACACTACAACCAGATCTTCTCCGCGCACGGCACGCTGATGATCTTCTTCGTCGCCATGCCGTTCGTGATTGGGCTGATGAATTTGGTCGTGCCGCTGCAGCTTGGCGTTCGCGACGTGGCATTTCCGACGCTTAACTCGGTGAGCTTCTGGCTCACGGCGACTGGCGCGCTGCTCGTCAACATTTCGCTGGTCGTGGGCGAATTCGCGCGCACCGGCTGGCTGCCTTTCCCCCCGCTGTCCGAGATCACCTACTCACCCGGTGTCGGCGTCGACTATTATCTCTGGTCGCTGCAAATCTCCGGGGTGGGGACGCTACTGACCGGCGTCAATTTCGTCACCACGGTGCTGAAGATTCACGCCCCCGGCATGACCTATATGCGCATGCCGGTCTTCTGCTGGACGACCCTCGCCGCCAACCTGATGATCGTCGCAGCCTTCCCGATCCTGACCGCAACGCTGGCGATGCTGCTGTTGGACCGCTACCTCGGCTTTCATTTCTTCACCAATGAAAGCGGGGGAAACGTAATGATGTTCATGAACCTGATCTGGGCATGGGGACATCCGGAGGTGTACATCCTGATCCTGCCGGCCTTCGGGATCTTTTCGGAGGTGATCCCAACCTTCTCCGGCAAGCCGCTGTTCGGCTACCGGTCTATGGTCATGGCAACGATGGCGATCTGCGTCCTGTCCTTCACGGTGTGGCTGCACCACTTCTTCACCATGGGCAGCGGAGCAGACGTCAACGCGATCTTCGGCATCACCTCGTCCATCATCGCAGTACCTACCGGCGTCAAAATCTTTAACTGGCTCTTCACGATGTTTGGCGGCCGGATCGTCTATTCCACACCGATGCTCTGGTCTGTAGGCTTCATGGTCACGTTCGTTATCGGCGGCGTAACCGGCGTTCTGCTGGCCGTACCTCCGGTAGACTTCGTGGTTCACGAGAGCCTGTTCCAAGTAGCCCACTTCCACAACGTCATTATCGGCGGGGTGCTGTTCGGCGCGTTTGCCGGCTACTCTTATTGGTTTCCGAAAGCGTTTGGCTTCCGGCTGCACGAGGGTCTTGGCAAAGCCGCATTCTGGTGCTGGCTCGTCGGCTTCTACCTCGCCTTCATGCCGCTCTACGTCCTGGGTCTAATGGGCATGACCCGTCGTATGCAGCATTACGATGTAACCAACTGGCGTCCTTGGCTTCTTGTCGCGGCAGCGGGCGCGGCAGTCATTCTGGCGGGGATCGTCCTGCAGATAGCGCAACTCGCCGTTAGTATTCGCCGGCGGGAGGAGCTTCGCGACGTGACCGGCGATCCGTGGAATGGTCGCTCTCTGGAGTGGGCGACACCTTCCCCGCCGCCCGCCTTCAACTTTGCTGTTCTCCCGCGCATCGAAGGCGAGGATGCTTACTGGAGCCTAAAGCAACGCGCGATCCAACGGGCAGCGTTGAGCGATGAGCCCGCCTACACGGACATTGAGATGCCCAAGAATAGTCCAACCGGTTTCATCTGCGCCTTCTTCGCGACCTTTATGGGATTTGCCCTGATCTGGCACATCTGGTGGCTCGCGGGCTTGGCCGTTGTCGGCGCATATGTGACGTTCGTGATCTTCGCCTGGCGCGATCAGGACGAATACGTCATTCCTGCCGACGAAGTTGCCAAGATAGATCGAGCCAACCGGAGCGCCCGCAGTCAGGCACTGGCGCGTCTGCAGGCCGCGCAATGAGTGCCTCTCAGGCGGTCGCGCGCCACGCCGACCCAACTCGCATCGAACGTGAGGGAGCGATCCGGCATGCTCGGCCGGTGACTAAGCGGATCATCGTTGGTTACGGTTTTTGGATTTTCTTGCTTAGCGACATCGTCATGTTCTCGGCTTTCTTCGCGACATATGCGGTGCTTGTCAGCTCGACTGCGGGTGGACCGAGCGGTCGAGATTTGTTTCACCTTGGCAGCGTGGGACTTGAAACGGCGTGCCTTTTGCTTTCCAGCTTCACCTGCGGGCTCGCGAGCATCGGCGTACAGCAGCACAAGGGGTCTTTGTTCTTTGGGGCAATGGCGGTTACCTTCGTTCTAGGGCTGGCATTTATCTTCCTTGAGGCGCGGGAGTTTGCGGGTATGGTCGCGAATGGCGACGGCCCGACGCGCAGCGCATTTTTGTCAGCATTTTTTACACTCGTGGGATGCCACGGGCTGCATGTGACCGCCGGGCTGTTGTGGCTGCTGACAATGATGGCGCAAGTGTTCGCCAAAGGATACCGGGCGGACATCTTGCGACGGGTGCTCTGTTTCAGTCTGTTCTGGCACGCGCTAGACATCATCTGGGTCGCTTTATTCACTGTGGTTTATCTCATGGGGGGCGCGCAATGAGCCACGCCGAGCAGAATGAGGATACCGCCCCAGGGGACGAGCCTCCAGGTGGTGATGAGACCACGGAGGGGATAGCCACCTATGTTGTCGGACTGGGTCTGGCGGTGCTGCTGACTGCGGTGTCGTTCTTTGTCTCGGGCACGACTTTGGTTTGGGGTCCCAGCATTCCAGTCGCGCTGGTGGTGCTCGCGATAGCCCAGATGGGGGTCCACCTGGTCTTTTTCCTGCACATCACCACGGGCCCCGATAACGTCAACAACGTCATGGCGCTTGCGTTCGGTGTACTTATCGTCCTCCTGCTGCTGACCGGCTCACTGTGGATCTTGGGGAACATGAACCACAACATGACGCCAATGGACCAGATGATGCAGATGCAGCGCTAAGGCTACGTGTTGCGTTCGGACCTTACGGCGATGCCCGCCGGCTTGGCCGACTAACTCTCACCTTGCAGTGAGCCCGGCTAGGTTGTGCAAAGGGATTACGGTTGAGATCTCGCCGGCAATTCACCCATTGGTCATTGCACGCGGCCGTGTAGGAAAATAGCCTCGCGGGCTGTCATAAAAACACCGGAGATTGGGCCGACGGGACGCCCACTGGGCGTAGCGGAGATGACCACGGGCGGCACTCAGGTCGGAAATAGATAGATCGGTTCAGGCTAAGGGTATCCACCCCCTCCAGCGGTCCGCCACAATACAAAGCGATCGTCGTCCCAGCCGTGTTCCCAGTGGCCGGTTTCCAAATTCGCTCGGACGGCGGGGGTGGTATGCGCGGCCGTGAAAGTCAGAACCGTGATATTCATGCGGAACGTTCGCGGCTGATACGTTCAATACGTTAGAGCAGGCGTTGCCATTATAGTAGCTGGGGCTAGGCGGAGAAGACTTCTATGCATTTTGTGCATCTTCAGGCCCTGGTTGCTGCATCAGGCGCGTGAAGGCTCGGCTCGTTGTCGCCCGCATTTCGATATTTATAAGAAATACTGCGATTATTGTCAATCTTTATAGAGACAAGCTACTGGCTGATTAGTGCATTCCAGCAATTTGCCATGATCCATCATTACTGCGGGATGGCCGACGGGGATCGTCACGAGCGCCACGGGCATCATCAATCTTGTACTCGTACAGACTGGCCGCCGTGGTGTGCGACAACGAAAGCCGATTACTAGGGTCTGTTCGCATTTGAATACCTTCAGCGCGAAGATTTAAACCAGTCGAGGGTAGCCGCGATGGCGATCCCTGCCGCATAGGAAGTCGCAGTTTTGTCGTAACGAGTGGCGATCGCGCGCCACTCTTTCAGGCGTGACCAACACCGCTCGATGAGGTTACGGTGACGATAGATAAAGCCCGGGCATGGCTTCTTCAGTTTGGCGTTCTTTCGCGAAGGCACGACCGGGGTAGCGCCCATCGCCTCGGCGGCCGAGCGGAACTCCTCCGCGTCGCAGGCCATGTCGGCCAGGGCCCACGCGGGTGCCTTGGGCAAGCGTTTCAGCAGTTGCAGCGAGGGCGCGAGTTCGTGCGCCTGGCCGGCGACAAGGACAAAGTCGACCAGGCGGCCAGCGGCATCGCAGACCCCGACTATCTTGCTGCTAAAACCGCCCCTGGAACGGCCGAGAGCCTGCTTGTCCTCGTGGCTGCGATTAAATCGCAAACTCAGCGTATCAGTTTACTCGGCCGTGCTCCGGCCGCTTTCTGATGCGCCCGCGCCACGGTGCCGTCGATACATGCGAATGCCAGCTTCGGCTCGCCTTCGGCCACGACATGCGCCATGATCTTGTCCCACACACCGTTGACGGCCCAGCGGCGGAAACGCAGGTAGGCGTGGTGCCAGTCACCCAGTTCGGCAGGGATCGACCGCCATTTGGCACCGTTGTTCAGCCGCCAAATAATCGCTTCGATCGTGCGCCGGTCTTCCTTGCGCGGACGTGCCCCGCGCAGCTTGACCGCGGCGATCGCGGCCTCGAACTTGGCCCATTGGGCGTCGGTGAGTACTTGCATGGTATGTCCCAGGTTAAATCCCCAGAACACCCGGTTTTCGGCCAATTCGCCAAGTGCTTAAATGCGAACAGGCCCTAGTATCAGAGTTTGACAATTCAGTTACCTGTCCATTTTTACGCCGCTTTTCGTTAAGAAGGACATATACTGAGCGCAAACGGAGGACCGGCACCGCAACAACGCCCAAACTCGAGGTAGCTGTTCACCCTCAAGACAGACATCATCGGTGTTAGCAAATTGGGAATGCTCAGGATGGAATTCGTTCTCGAACATCTGCAAAGGACCTATGTTCTCGGATTCGACAGTCTTTTGGCGGGAACTGCAATTGGTTCGGTCATACTTTCCAACCGTGATCGGGCATTGTTTGCAGTTATATTTGGTATCTGCGATGGTCTTGCGACACTAATTGGTATATTACTTCCCTATCATTTCCCTGCAGCACCCTCCGCTATACTCTACCTGCTCGGAGTCTTGTTGATCATACGAGGTGCGAGGCATAGCCGAACGTGCTTGGTCGCGACGCCACTTCTTCTTGGCTTGGATAATTTCGCGGTCGGAGGCACGTTTGCCCAAGTGCCGGTCTTAGCGTTGAGCAGCTTCGGGATGGCCGCAGTCGGTATAGCGCTCGGCATGCTCGGACGCGGGATGGCTGGTAGGGTTTGGGCGATCAAGGCGGTAGTATAATGGGCGTGGCGCTCATCGGTTGGGGGCGGTTCATTTTGCCCAATGGCGAGCGTGTCACTGTGCCGGCGCCCTCGACCAACCCAGGCGCCCCGTGGCTACTAGATTTTCTCGCGGGCGAAGTCGGTGAATTGAGCAGGGTCGGGTTCTCGGCGATCCAATTGCCTCCGATCAGCAAGGCACAGGGCGGCGTCGGCGAAGGTTGCGACGGCTACGGTGTGTTTGACCGGCGCGACATCGGCAGCAAGTCCCAGCAAGGCGGCACGCCCACTCGTTATGGCAGTGCGGATTCATTGCGCCGGGCGGTTGCCAACGCCCACGCCGCTGGCCTCGACGTTTATCTCGATGTAGTCTTGCACCAGCTGATCGGAGAGAACGGCGGACCGGGGGTATTTCGCTATATGGGGGCTAACGGCATCCCCAATACCGGCCGGGGCGCAATGCACTCCGGATGCTTCCGCGGCGTGCCACCGGCGAATTGCCGGAGGATTTCTGTACCGGCGCCCGCCGACGATTTCGAATTTGGTCGCGAATTGGTCTACCAAAACTGTGACCCTCCCGGATACACCATTGAGGACGCGCTCGACTACGGAGACTGGCTGTTCCGCACAACTGACGCCGACGGCGGACGGTTCGATGATACCAAAGGGACCTGGGCTCCCTTTGTAAGTCAGTTCATGCGAAGCCGCGCTATGGCGGACAAATTCTTCTACAGTGAGTATTTCGACGGCAATCCCGGGACGCTCAACTGGTGGGCCACCAGCCCGCCGATGTCATCGCGTTCCTTAGTCGCCGATTTTACCTTGCATTGGGCTTTGCAGTCAGCCTGCAACGGCGGCCAGGCTTCGGTGCTCAACGGCGCAGGCTACATCGCCCAAAACCCGTTTCTGGCCTGCACCTTCGTCGATAATCCCGATACCGACACGAGTGACGGCGAAGCCGTAACGACTGCCAAATTATTGGCGTACGCCTTCATGCTGACGGCCGAAGGCTACCCGTTCGTGTATGGCAAGGACTATTTCCCGCCAACCGTCTGGCCGGGCGCCTACGGACTGAAGCCCTGGATCGACAACCTGGTTTGGATTCATGAAACGTTAGCGAACGGCCCGACGGCGACGCGCTACGTTGACGCCAAGGTGATCGTGCTGAACCGGACCGGCTGGCCTGGTCTGCTGACGGCTTTGAACTTCGATACTTGGAACGCCCCGACCATTACCTGCGATACCGGATTTGGACCGGGCGTTGCACTGCACGATTACACCGGACACCATCCCGACATCCACACGGACGGCAATGGCCGAGCGACTTTCCGCGTACCCAGCAATGCGTATCAAAATGGCCAATCCTATCTTTGCTTTTCACGCGCCAACTTCCAGCAGTCGGTGCCGCGGAACCCTCGCGCCACCACACAAGTTTTTTTTGGTGCGTCGGACTTGGATATCGCGCCGGCCACACCCGGCGTTCAGGTGGCGGCCGGACGCATCTGGTGCAGGGCGGACGCTCCGATCAGCGCTAAGTTCTCAGTGCATCCCAAGGGAGGCATGCGAGCGACCGACGTTAGCTTCTCCATTGTGTCCCCATCGGGAAAACAACTTATCCGCGGAACAACCGAGGCTCATGGCATCGTTAAGCAAAGCGGCTGGCACGCGGTGCGTATTGAAGCAGACAAGAAGGCGGCGGGCAGTGCCGCCTACGAGCTGACCGTCACCTATTTCGGAACCGGGAGTTTGTAAGATGAATGCGGTCAACGAGACTTGTCCGTCTGGCAAGCCGGTTAGCGACAACGTCGTAACGCAACATGGCGAGCATATCGTCGGCTTTTGCTCAACCGAGCATCGCGATCATCTTGAAGCGGCCGCGGATAAATTCGCGAAGTCCACCAGGCCCGCGGTGGCGACCCGTTCGTTCAACAACACTCGCAGTGGTGCCAACACGCAGGAGACGATTCTCACCCCTGCCGCGGTGCGCAGCCGCGGCATTCGGCGGCTTTTTAGCCTGCCAGTGCCCAACGACGCGCGCGGCTGCGAAGCCCAGCCGCTGATTGTTCCGGGTCTGATGATGAACGATGGCCAGCCGCACGATGTGGTGTTTCTCGCAAGCATGGCAAACCAGGTCCTGGCGTATGATGCCAACGACGGCATACTTCTCTGGGCGCGGCCACTTGGCCGTCCCGTCAACGGCAGCCAGGCAATCGATGCCCATATGATCAACGATCACTGGGGCATCCTTTCCACGCCCGTAATCGACGTTGCGGCCGGGATGCTCTACGCCTGCGCCTGGATCAGCGATGACGGGACCGCATCGAACGGACAACATTGGCTGCACGCACTTCAGCTGCGTGACGGAGCTACGCCGGCAGCGAAGCCGCCACTGAATCTGGAGAGTGTCAACTTCCGGCCGGGGCATGGGTTGCCGCCCGTGGCGTTTCGGTCCGCTGAGCGCAAGCAGCGTGCAGCACTCACCTTAACGCAGGGTGCGGTGCTCGTGCCGTTCGGCACCATAGCGGAATCGGCCAAGACGGCGCGGGGCTGGCTGATCGCCGTCGATACGTCGAGCTGGAAAGTCGCTGCCTCGTGGTGCTCCACCGCACGCGGCAGTGGCGGAGGAATTTGGCATTCCGGCGGTGGTCCAGCGGTCGATGCCGACGGTTTCATCTATGTCCTGACGGGCAACGGCGATTTCGATGCAGTGACCGACTTCGGTGAAAGCATCGTGAAGCTAAAATACACGCCCCCCGGAGCGGGCCGTGCCGGAGCTCTCGCGGTCGCTGACTGGTGGACGCCCTGGACCGATGATGGGCGCACTGGGGGAAATCCGGAAGGCGAACTGCCCACCGAAAAGCCAATGCCATCGAACTTCCGAATGGTGCCGCACCTGGCTCGAATGGGAATGGCGCCGATGGACATGGGGGGGGCTTGGGGCGATCAGGACTTCGCTTCCGGCGGTCCTGTGGTTGTGCAGGCCGCCGGCACATTGTTGACCGCAGGCAAGGATGGGATTCTCTATACCGCGAGTCTGACGGCGCTCGGCAAGACAGATCCCGCCAGTCTTGAGCCCGATCGAGCAGCGCAGAACTACGCTAAGCTCAAATCGCCGCCGATTTTCTATACCTACTACCCGGGCCCGCAGCCCAGCGCCGCGCCGCCAAACACCTCCGCGCTAAATGTGTTGTTCGGCCAAGTCACTCACCATCAGCATGGCACTCCAGTGGTCTGGGAAAGCGCTCCCGGAGGGACGATGCACTTCTGCGGCGGGGAGAATGGCAATCTTCGAGCCTGGCGTTTGAACGCTGACGGATCATCCACCTATCTCGCTTGCAGCGCGGAGGTCGCCTCCGCACAATCGCCGGTGCCGCCTGGGGGCATGCCGGGATGGATGATCTCGCTCTCCGCGAACGGTGGGGACGGAGGCATTGTCTGGGCGTTGATCCCAGCCGGCGATGCGAACATGGAACTCACGGCCGGGCGCCTACTGGCTTACGATGCATCGAACTTTGGGGTCTTCGGCGACGGGAGCAAACAGATCGTGGTACTATGGGACAGCTGGGACTGGGGTGCTGGCACTAGCTTTACCCACCCGAAGTTCAACCGCCCGGTCGCATGGAACGGCAAGGTGTTTGTGCCGACCTACAATGGTCGTGTCGATGTCTACGGGCTTGCCTGAGCGTTCGAACCTACTCCTCCGCCAGCTCTTCGCGCTTAAACTATGCGCAGGAACTGATTGGTCGGTCCTGCTGCGGATTGGCCAGCATGTCGTCTGGACGACTTTGTTCGACGACCTGGCCGTCCTGCATAAGGATCACCCGGTCCGCGACCTCACGCGACGCGAAACGAACCTCATGCGTGACGACCAGCATCGTCATTCCGGCATTGGCAAGACGCCACATCACCGTCAAGTCCTTCCCCCTCAATTCTGGATCGGTTGCGCACTGGCTTCAGCACGGGCCGCCGGCGCGATCCTGGCGCAGCCGACATGCTTGCTGTCGACCGTTTCTCGCCTCAGTCCAGCCGCTCCAAATGGTTCGCGAGGCGCAACAGCGTGCTCTAGTCTAGCCTGAACCGCTGGGCCCCATCACCACCCCTACTTCGCCGAGCCAGACGGTCAGGTCGATGCCGCGCAGGGACCTCGCGCAACCTGCTCGGGCGGGTGTCCTCGTCCCCGACAACACGCCCGCACCGTTCGAGGATAGGCGCTTCCCGCGCGTGACGCTGCACGACAACGTCCGCCTGCAGCGCATGCTACTGACCGAGCGCCCGGGGCATCGAGTGCATCAAACATGTCGCGCGCTGGTCGATGGGCGGGCGTCAGACATTCCATTGGGGCGCGAAGTTTCCCGACATAATGGAGGCAATCGCCCCATTATGCAGCTCCGGGCGCACGGCCAACTTCAACAAGGTGTTCCTGCTGTCGCTCAGACGAGCTTTGACGTTTCGATCCGGCCCGCGCCGAAGGTTTCTACACCCGCCCTCCGCTCGCCGGATTGAAGGCGTTCGTCGCCATCTATGCTGGCTGGGGCTTCTCCGAACCGTTCTATCGCACCGAGGGGTTTCCCCCCAGTTTGGCGTAACGACTTGTGAGAAATTTGCGGACCCGTTCGGGGAGGGTGCTTTCATCCATCACGATGCCAACGATCTGTTAGCCCTGCTGCGGATCTGGTACGACGGAAATATTGCCGACAGCGCCGCTGTGCTGGGGGTAATCAAGGCGCGCGCCGTCGTCTGCCTGGCCAATACGGCAGTTACTTCCCGCCGGTCGACAGCGAGTACGAGGCCAGCACGATCCTGAATGCGGTAAGCCGTGCGATCCCATCGATCTGGGGTCACATGGCCTTGTGGAACCCCGGTGACAGAGCGTTCATCGACGCCGGCCTGCGACTTGCGTGGGGCGAATAGCAAGAAGGGGGCGATGAACCTCTGGCTGCCGGGCTCATCATTGGTCAGGGTAGGGCGTTCGGAGGAAATCGTACGTGACACAGGACCAGGACCCGCTCATGCCCGAAATCGTGGCCGCCGCCATCCGGCTGGCCCCCGCCATACGCGCTGCCCGCGAGCAGGCGGAACAGATGCGCCAGACCCCGCCTGCGCTCGCAGCCGAGATCACCCGGGCTGGGATCTACCAGATGTATCTCCCTCGCTCGATGGGCGGCCCCGAGACGCCGCCTCTGACGGTCTTCCGAGTTGTCGAGGAACTGTCGAAGGTCGACGGATCGGTCGGTTGGTGCGCCTCCATCGCCGCGGGCATCTCCCAAAGCGTCGCCCGCCTCCCGGTCGAGGTCGGCCGCGAACTCGCTGGCACCCCAGCCGATTACCGGGGCGCCGGGTCAGCACGCACAGGTGGAGGAGCGTGGGAGGTCCCGGGCGGTTACCGAGTCAAGGGACGCTGGAATTTCGCCAGCGGCATCCAGAACGCCCGCTGGCTGTACTGCACATGTGTTATGATGGACGGTGACGCACCCCGCCGAACCGCATCCGGCGTTCCGGCGCTGCGTGCCCTTTGGGTGCCCAGGGGGTCCGTAACCATCCTGGACACCTGGTCGGTAATGGGTATGCGCGGCACCGGCAGCCAAGACTTCACGGTTGAGGATGTTTTTGTGCCATCGGCCCGGAGTTGCGTGTCAGACGCGCCCCCATGCGAGACCGGTGCGTTATATAACCGCCGCGCTTGGTTTGTGCACTTGTGGACTCCCTCGGCGGCGAATGCGTTGGGCATCGCCCGCGGGGCGATCGACAGCCTGGCCGAGATCGCCGCCACCGAAGCGTCCACCATGTCGGCCAATTTGCTGCGGGACAGGCCGATGGTCCAGGCCCGCATCGGCGAGGCCGACGCTATCGTCAACGCCGCTCGAGCTTATGTTTTCAGCGCCGTCGGGCGGCTCTGGAGCACATTGTGCGCCGGCAGGACCCCATCGGACGAGGAGGTCGCACAAGGCCGTCTGGCGCTCGTGCACGCGATGCACGAGTTCGTCCGCGCGGTTGACAAAGTGTTCCATGCCGCCGGGACTAACGCGATCTACACCCGCTTGCCGTTAGAACGAGCGTTTCGCGATGTTCACGTCGCGGTGCAACATGCGGCGGGGCTACCAAGTTACTTCGAATCCGCGGGGAAGGTGCTCCTTGGATTGAGGCCAAGCGATCCTGGTTGGTGATCGTTTACTGATGGGGTAAGCCATGGTCAAACAGCCTCGCGCTTTTCACCATTCCCGCGCGTGGGCGATTGCTAGGCAGATACAGCGTCTAGGCGACTCCGGAATTACCTCTGTCTAGAATTCAATCATTTCTCAGGAGATACTATAAATTGTCAATATAGTTTCAGCAAAAATAAGGAGTCTTTTCGTACGATATCGTGTCAAAAGCAAAGAAGAATGAAGATGAGCGTCGCGGCGGAAATCTGGTATCTCGCTGAGCGAACGCCATCGGTCTGAGTGTCTCCGGTATGGCATGTCCGGACGGCGTATCATCTCACATGATCATCGGGTGACATACTTTTACAATCAAAGACAGCCCAAATGGCCTTCGCTTAATATTGGCCCGCAATCGTGATGAAAAGTATCGATACACGCCTTCTCCCAGAAGTTCCATTGGCTCATGCGCTGGATGATGGCTGCCGGCATTAGGTTCAACATCGAAGCAATACAATCAATCCATGCGCATCTCCCGCCAACCGTCGCCCGGCTAGAGGTCAACGGTGTGCAGAAGCTGCCGCCGCCCTATGCACCGTCGTTCGCGGATCCTCGCCAAACTTTCGGGATAATCGTAATCTCAAGCACAATTTTTAACCAGCGTCTCGATCGCCGCCAGGCGAGCGTTGACCTGCTCCGGCCGCTGGCTACCGAGGTTTACTACCAGGCGTTGTACGCCCACGTCCGCGTATTCCCGCATCGCATCGACTTGCATCGACAGAGGCGGAGTGATGATGATCTCGAAGTCGTTGCCGCGCTTGCGTCCGGCTTTCGCCAACGCCGCGTCCAGGCGGTTCAGCATCTCCCTCGTGCCGGCAATGTCACGATTGAACCCGTACCATCCCGCTCCAAATCGCGCCGCGCGGCGGAGCGCCGCTTCGGCATATCCGCCAACGATAATCGGCACGTGCGGCTTCTGGATCGGCTTGGGATCCAGCCGCATCGTTTCGAACTTCAGCCATTTGCCGGAGAAATCCACCACCGGTTCGGTCCATAGCCGCCGCATGACCTCCAGGAACTCGTCGCAGCGCGCGCCACGATCTTCCCAGCGATAGCCGCAGGCCTCAACTTCCTCTTTGTTCCAGCCAACGCCAATGCCGAAATCGATGCGCCCGTCGGTCAGCCAGTCCAGCGTGCACATCTCTTTGGCCGTGTAGATCGGGTTGCGCTGCGGGACCAGGGCAACGCCGGTGCCGAAGCGCAACCGCGTCGTAACGGCCGCCAGGAACCCGAAGGTCGCGGTCACGTCGAGCATCCCCGCACCCTCCGGCACCGGAAGCCGTCCGTCCTTGGAACCGGGATAGCCGAAGGTGTTCTTGTCGAACAGCGCGACATGCTCGCCCATCCAGATCGAATCGAGGCCCATATCCTCGGCGCGCCTGCCGAAATCGCGGATCATCCGGGGCGTCGCCAGGGGCGACATGAACGTGGAGAAAACGCCGATCTTCATGTTGGCACTCCTGTTTGAGCGGGCGGTTGAATAGTGGTTAGACCGCTCGAACCTCGTGATCAACATGCCGGCCTACTGTGCGGGCTTTTCGTTCCGGTCAAGTATCCTGACTGCGACAATGGCGGCGCAGATGCGGACGGCCGAAGCCCGCGCGGCTTGCGTCGGGCGCCGGACCGTGGAAGCATTTCCCGCAACGGAAAACGTGGACGAGAAAGGGACAGCCTCCATGGATGTCGGCATGATGATGGTGTTCGCCAGCTACGGCTGGGAGAATTGCTCCGACGGCCGAGTGTGGGACGAGGAGATCCGGCTGGCCCGCACCGCCGCCGATCTGGGCTTCGACTGCCTCTGGTCGGCGGAACACCACTTCAATGACTACTCGTTCATACCGGACAATATCCAGCTCATGACTTACATGACGGCGGTCTGCCCGAGTATCGATGTCGGCACAGCCGCCGTGATCCTGCCGTGGCACGATCCACTCAGGGTTGCCGAACAAGCCGCTGTGCTGGACAATCTCTCCAAGGGCCGGTTCCGGTTCGGCATGGGCCGCGGCCTCGCGCGCCGCGAATTCGACGCCTTCCGTCTCAGCATGGACGAATCGCGCGGCCGTTTCGATGAGGCAGCGCCGATGATCATCAACGCCCTGAACACCGGCTTCATCGAAGGACAGGGGCCTTATTACAACCAGCCGCGGATCGAGATACGTCCCCGCCCGCAGCACTCGTTCGACGGACGCATCTACGCCGTGGCGTCCAGCGAGGACTCTGTCCTGTCAGCTGCCAAACTCGGCGCCCACATGGTGATGTTCGCCGACCGCCCCTGGGAGATGCGGTTGCCCGTCATTGAGAACGGGCGGAAGCTGCACCGCGAATTCCATGGCAACGACCAGCCGCACATCATGTTGACGGAGTTCTGCGTCTGCGGCACCAGGTTAGCTGAAACCGAACAGGAAGCCCGCAGGTATCAAGGCAAGTTTGTCGAAAGCAACTTCTATCACTATGAATTTTTGGGCGAGCACTTCAAGACGGTGAAAGGTTACGACGCCTATCAGCAGAAGGCCGAGATCGCCCGCAAGGGCGGCATCGAAGGCGCGGTGAACGGCTTCATGCAGGCGGCAAGCTGGGGCACACCCGACAAGATCCTGCGCGGACTGGAAGCACGCCGCGCGCTGCTCGGGCATTACGAACTCAACGTCGCTTTCCGCTTCGGCGGCACACCTTTCGAGGTCTCTGAACGGGGACTCAAGCTGTTCGCCAAGGAGGTCCTGCCGGTGCTGAAGACGTGGCAGCCGGTCCAGGCCGGAAAAGTGGCCGCCTGAGCAGCGATAGGTCCTGAATGCGATGACAGCGAACGAGGAATGGGGCCTCGCCGGAAAGGTCGCGATCGTCACCGGTGGCGGGGCGAAGGGTGACGGCATCGGCAACGGCCGGGCGACATCAATCCTACTGGCCCGCGCCGGCGCTAATGTGCTGGTGGTCGACCGCGATCTGGCGCTCGCCGAACGCACCGTGGCGATGATCGCCGGCGAGGGTGGCAATGCCATCGCCGCCTCTTACGACGTTACTGAGTCAGGTACAGTGTGCCGCCATGGTTCAGGACGCGGTGTCTCGCTGGGGCCGCCTCGATTGCCTCGACAACAACGTGGGCATCAGCAGCAAGGGCAGCGTCGTCGACGAAACCGAGGAAAACTGGACGCGGGTCATGCACGTCAACGTGGACAGTATGTTCCTGGCTTGCAAACACGCCATTCCCGCGATGATCAGCACCGCCGGCGGCGGGTCGATCGTGAATATCTCCTCCATATCCGCGCTGCGCCCGCGCGGGCTCACGGTGTACACCGCTTCCAAGGGGGCGGTGATCGCGCTGACCAAGGCGATCGCGGTCGATCACGGTCCACAGGGCATCCGCGCCAACTGCATTGCCCCTGGACCGGTCTACACACCGATGGTCTACGCCCATGGCATGACCGATCAGGCCCGCGACACCCGCCGCCAGGCGTCTGTGCTGAAGCGCGAGGGCACCGGCTGGGACATCGGCAGCGCCGCGCGGTTTCTGCTGTCAGAGCAGGCCCGTTACATCACCGGACAGACCCTGGTGGTGGACGGTGGTGCCACTCTCATCGGGCCCACCCGGGCATCATAGGAACCGGGGCCACATCATCGGGCGCATGCAAGCAGCGGCCGGATTTGTGGAACTCGCTGTTCGATAACCGACGCCCGATAGCGTACGTGAATGGAGGGCGAGGCCGCCGACCACTCGAGAGGCAGTGGCAGAACGCTGGCAAGCAGCGCCGCCTCCCTAGGCGACAGTTGCGCGGCCGGCTTGCCGAAGAACGACCGCGCCGCGGCCTCGGCACCATAGATCCCAGGCCCGAATTCCACGACGTTCAGATACATCTCAAGGACCCGGTGCTTCGGCCACAGCAGCGCGAATTGCGGTGTGAGCCACGCTTCGACAAGCTTCCGAACTGGATCGCGGCCCGGCCACAGCAGAAGATTTTTCGCGGTCTGTGTGGTGATGGTGCTGGCGCCGCGCGGTCGCTCGCCATCCGACCACGCTTCGAACTGACCCCGCAATGCTTTGAAGTCAAAACCCAATGTCTCTTCGCAGAAAAGGTTGTCCTCGGAAGCGATGACCGCATCCATCAGCGCGGGCGAGATCCTCTCGTACGAAACCCATTGCTGGTGCCGCGCGTGGCCTTCAGCAAGGCGGATCAACATCAACGGCGTGACCGGCGGCGGCAGGAAGCGGAAGACCAAGATGAGAGCAAGAGGGCCTGCGATAAAGAGCAGCACCGCGAGTCCAGCAAAGGCCCGAAAGCGCCTGGATCGGGGTCGTCGCGACTTCACATCGGTCACAGATCCTTTGGTGGCACCCGTGCGGCCGCGACCGGATAACCGCATCACTCGCTACTGCCGCTGATCAAACTGAAAGCGGCTAAAACGATCCAATTCCGTTTCGATCCACGCCTGATGCGACTGAGCTGAACCGTGTCCGATCCAAGTCCACCGTTGGATCAGGAGCTTTTGCTGGCGACGATCCGTCTTTAGATCGATGGCGGCGACGACCTCGTCGCCGACCAGCACGGGCAGCGCGAAATAGCCGTACAACCGCTTCTCCTTCGGAACGTAGGCCTCAAAGCGATGTTCGTAGTCAAAGAAGTGCTGCAGCCGTTTCCTCTGGATGATCAGCGGGTCGAACGGCGACAGAAGGTGAACCATTTCTTGTCCGAACGGAGATGTGTCCAGCGCCTCCGGCCGGATCCAGTGCTCCAGTTTGCCCGCTCCTGCTATCCCCACCGGCAAAAGCTCCTTGCGCTTGACCCTCGCTTCGATCAGACGGCGAATGCCGGCCTTCCGACCAGCATCGAGGTGGCAGACCGAATCGAGACTGACCAATCCTTGCGACCGCAGGGCCCGGTCGAGCCGATAGACCAGGATCTGCTGTTCGGAGGCTGCTTTTGGCCGCTTCTCCCAGCCGAAATGGCGGTCCATGAGCTCATACGTTTTGACCATGCCGAAGCGGGCGCTCACGGTTAGCGCTCCGGTGTAGAATGCCAGTTGCAGCGCCCGTTTCGACGGCTTCCTGCTGGCCCAGGGATGGTCCTTTTCGACCAGCACCTCGTCGTCGATGTCACGGATGGAAAGCGCGCCATCATTGCGGATGAGTGTGACAACTCTTTGTAGCTCTTCTTTCTTCACCGAGCTGAACCAGCTCGTTGGCGACCGATCCTGGCGCTTCATGGCGGAGAAATAGAACCGGATGTCTTTGGTCGGGACATAGGACAGCGCGTGCGTCCAATACTCGAAGACCGTCTTGTCGACTGTCAGTGCCTGATGCAGGTGCTCGCGGCGGTATTGCGGATTGCGGTTCCAGAGGATGTGGTGGTGGCAGCGCTCTATGACATTGATCGTATCGATTTGCACATAGCCGAGATGCTCCACTGCCTTGGACACCGCCTCGGGTCCATCCCCGAATGGCGTCGGCTGATCCAGCCGCTGGGCCCGGAGCCAGATATGCCTGGCGTCGGACTTCGTGAGTGTAAGACTTGAGGGCATGGTTCGAGGATAGCCATACCGGCGTTTCCGGGCACAGCCAATTTGGGCGGTCAGAGTTGAGCTCCTATACTCAATAATAGGAACCATGCGTAGGGAGAGCGCTATGACAACGGCCGGCCGCGTCGTGTTCAGCAAGATGGATGAAGTGACTTTCGGCACTCCGGCGGTCCAGGCGGTCGCCGATCTGGTCCGTCGTGCGAAGCCGGAGCGTGTGTTTCTGATGGTCAGTGGCACGCTGAATTGCGAGACCGAGGCAATCGCGCGGATCCGGGCTGCATTGGGAAACACCTGTGCGGCGGTGTTCGACCGCATGCTACCCCATACGCCCCGCAAGGCGGTGATCGAAGCGACCGAGGCGGCTCGCAGCGCTGGGGCCGATCTCATCCTAACGGTTGGCGGCGGGTCAGTCACCGACGCAGCCAAGGCGGTGCAGTTGTGCCTGGCCAACGATATTCGGTCGGCCGACGCACTGGACGCACTGCGCGCAGTGAAGGCGCCAGATGGGACCATGGGTCCCCCGCCATGCAACCCTCCCGCGGTGCGCCAGATCGCCGTCCCAACGACGCTATCGGCCGGGGAATTCAGTGCGATTGCCGGCGTGACAGATGAGCGGACGAAGGTGAAAGAAATGTTCCGCCATCCGCTCGTTATTCCGAGCGCGGTCATCCTCGACCCGGCGATCACCGTCCACACGCCGGAATGGCTGTTTCTGTCCACCGGCATTCGTGCTGTTGATCACTGCGTCGAAGGCATCTGCTCGGGGGAGGCGCACCCCTATGCCGACGCACAGGCACTTCGCGGTCTCAGCCTGTTGGTCAGCGGCCTTGAACGAGTGAAGGCGGATCCATCGAATCTGCAGGCCCGCCTCGATTGCCAGATTGGCTCGTGGCTTTCTATGGCACCCCTTGCCAGTGGCGTGCCGATGGGTGCGAGCCATGGCATCGGCTATGTGCTCGGCGCCGAATTCGGCATTCCGCATGGCCATACGTCTTGCATCATGTTGCCGGCGGTGATGCGTTGGAACAAAAGCGCCAATGCGAAGCGGCAGGCGATGGTCGCGGCTGCGATGGGTCATCCGGGACAGGACGCCGGCGATTTGCTGGACGCCTTCATCCGCGATTTGGGCATGCCGCGCAGCCTGTCCGCCGTGAGCATCGGCCGGGAGAGTTTTGACCGGATCGCCGAGCAGGCCATGGCGACACCCTGGGTGCCCCGGAACCCACGCCACATCGAAGGTCCGCCGCAGCTACAAGAGATTTTGCAGCTAGCGGCTTAAGGCCAACGTCCCCTATTCGGTCTTGACGGTCAGCACGTCCGCCTCGATCCGCGTTCCACCAATGCGCGAAAAGAGACTATCAAGATCGCCGGCAAGCTGATCCGGGATGCGCCCCGTCGATGTGCCAAGCAAAGCATGCGGCAGTTCCGGCGTGATGTCGCGATCGGCGAGCCAGCACCGGATCTGTTCAAGCCCGGATGCGGCCGTCAGCCCGACCGGCTGCCTGCGCCCCGGGATCGACAACGCAACGGAACCGCGCACCTGCGCGCCATCCACGGCCCCGGACGGGAAAATCGGTGTCGCAGTGCCATCATCCCTGGCAGCGACACAATAAAGGTAGCCGTCCGTGTCGGCCATGATCGTTAGCGCAATCGGCTCACCCTGATGATAGGTCGGCCGGCGTCCGTGATCGCTTGTCATCCACAACTCTGGCCGCGCTGCGGCCCGGCTGACGCGCTGCAGTTCATCGTTGAACTGCTCACGGCATCCGAGCAGGATCCCGGTAGCGACCGTCGCAGGACCTGGGCCAACCGAAGACGGCATGGCGCGGAAGGTCACTGTGGCGCGCGCTGCGCCGTCGGTGGCGATTTCGAACTGACTGCCGTCTTCGATCGGAACGTCTGCGGGCCACTCCACGCGCTCCGCTCCTGACGGCCAGCCTAACGTCCTGGTACTGCCCTTGCGACGAACAGCATACATGCGCGGGTCGCCCGTCGGGCGTGTGATCCAGACGGATGTTGATGGCTCGACACAGTAGGTGCCGGAGCGCTCCGCATCAATAAGGACGTCGTCGATGGAAGGGCCGGATCTCGCCAAACTCGTGGCGCGAGTGCCGCCAATCATGGTCGCATCCACGCCGTGAAGCCGGAACAGGTCGGCCAGCATCGCGACACTGTTGCCGCCGGCCTTCACCTGTTGTTGCCCCAGCGTGCCCTCGAACGGGCCTCCCAGGCGCATCATTTCGCCCGACTGGAACAACAACGTGGCGCTTGCACCTTCCGGCACACTCAGCCGGTCGGTGGCAGAGACCACCATGCCCGGCACATAGCCCGGCACCGTTGAGGTAAGTAGCACCGCATCTTCGGCAAATGCGCGGCCTAAAGCGAGTGACACAGCGGCCGTGGCTGCAAGTAATGCGGCGCGACCCACCCAGTAAGAACGACGTGCCATTTTTCGCGGATCCTCTTCGGTCACCGTGTAATCTATCCACCCGGCTGCGTCCCGGGTGTGGAACAGTTCACAGCCGCTCGTTCACGAACGCGATAACAAAATATTTCATTGATCTCTTCTCGTACAACACGCGCAATGCAGACGTCGCCGCGATGATGAGTGAGGACAAGCTCCCGTCCACGGCAAGCCAGGGGGATACAGATGTGAAACAGATTAGCTTGCTCGTGCCAATGGCGGTCGTTTGGGCACTGATCGGAGGCACGGCCGCGGCCGACCCCAAACCGATATCACCGGATGCGAAGGTTTACATTATCTGGCCCCCGGATGGGCAAGTCATTCCAGGGGGCAAGTTCTGGGTCCGCATGGGACTGAGTGGTTCGGCCGGGGTGGCGCCGGCAGGGATCGAGAAGGCGAACACCGGCCATCATCACCTGCTGGTCGATACAGATCTTCCCCCGCTTGACCAAGAAATTCCTAACGACAAGAACCACCTTCATTTCGGGCTAGGTCAAACCGAGGCGCATCTCGAACTTCCGCCTGGTAAGCACACATTGCAAATGCTGTTCGCCGACGACAGCCATGTTCCGCACAATCCCCCACTTTATTCCAAAAAGATCACTATAATCGTGCCGCCGTAAACCGGCCGCCTTCAAGGAGAGTTCCATGCATCAACTGCATCGCCTGTTCGTTCTGGCGAGCGCGGCGGCGGCGATCACAGTGCCGGTGTTCGCCCAGACATCGCCGGACAACCCGACGCCCGCCCAAGCACCACCTGCCCAAGCTCAGCCCACCCCGGCGACACGCACCCAGGCACAGCCGGCCCAGGCGCAACCAGTGAAGGCGCCTGACACAACAAACTCCGGGTTCAAACGAACCCCCGCGCCCGCGGATGCCTACGTCTACATCGGTTGGCCGAACGACAATGAGACCGTGCGGACGACACACGTCCATGTCTGGTTCGGCACACGAAATTTCGGCGTGGCGCCCGCGGGTACCAATAAACCGAATACCGGCCATCATCATTTGCTGATCGATACCGCGCTGCCGCCGCTGGATGAGCCAATCCCGCACGACAAGAACCACCTGCACTTCGGCCTCGGCCAGACCGAAACGTACGTCGACTTGCCGCCGGGCACCCATACCCTGCAAATCCTGATGGGCGATGCCGACCATGTTCCGCACGATCCACCGCTGATGTCGAAGAAGATCACCATCCATGTCCGTGCGGCGGAAACCCCTGTAGCCGAGGCGCACTGAACCACCACTATTCCAGATCGCGCGCGACCCTGAAGCCGTTGACGAGGTACCGTACCGGAGCGTCGTAGTTGCTCCGATACGTAGCCGCTATCTCGTCATGGGGCGACCGGAATGATCCCCCACGCAGCACGCGTTTTTCGCACGCTTTGGCGTCACGTGGCGTAGCATCGGCGGGCGCGCCACGATAGTTCGGGAACCAGCAGTCCGCAGTCCACTCTGCGACACCTCCCAACATGTCCAGGAGCCCGAATGGATTAGGTGGCAATGCATCGACCGGCAACGGACCGTAGGCGTCCTGAGCACCCCCGCAATCTGTGCAATTCGCCAGGGACATACCGACCGAATCGCCCCACCAGAAGCGTGTGGTCGTGCCGCCCCGCGCCGCGTATTCCCATTCGGCTTCGCTCGGCAGCCGGTAGACGTGCCCCGTAGTCGTGTACAGCCACTTCATATACTGACCGAGGTCTTCCCAGCTCAAGTTATGTACAGGTGTCCGGTCCTCAGCGACATGCATGCGCGGAAGAAAGCTACATCCCTTCGCGGCCATGCAGGCCTTCCACTCCAGCACGGTGATCGGCGCCTCCCCCATCGCGAACGCATGAATCTCTACCTTATGAGCCGGCATCGATTCGGCGTCATGTGACCCCAAACCCATCATGAAGCTGCCGGCCGGAATTCGGACCATTCGGGGACAGGTCGGGCAATCTTGGAACCGGTTCCCGTCGTTGGCCTTGCCACGCGACGCGGTGGACGGAACTGGAATCAGCGGCCCGTTCGCGGCGGTCATCACTGGCGGTGGCGCCGGGCGCGGGGCGTCCGGCGGCGCGATCTGTGGCTGCGCCGAGGCGACAACCGCAGGCTTCTCTGCCGGCTTCGGGAGCGATGGCTCGACGGCCGGCTTCGCTTGTGCGTCCGTCTTCGCTTGCGGTTCTGCTTGCGATTTCGCCTGATCGGACTTTCCACTGGCCGGGGCGTTTGCCGCCACCTCGAGTTCCTTGCGCCGGCGCTTTGCTTCGTCGCTATGCGGTGACGTGGGAAAAAGCCGCAAGAATGCTGTGAAGTCCCGGGCGTCAGGTACCTGGCGCGCAGACTATCCCACAACGCCAATTCCCCAGATGCATCGTTGGCCGCCGCCGTCCCGACCTCAACATCGGTCGACCCTTCGACGATCCCTCCGTGCCCGTTGTCAACGCTGTAACGCAGGCTGCCGGCTGGGCCCATGAAGCCAGCCTCGGGCCAGAACGTCAGCTTCGACAACTCTACCGGTGTCATATGATCGCCGGGGCGCACGACAATGTTTCCGTTGCGCACGGTGCCGCGCGGCAGCGTATTGATTGTCACCGTCAGCGGATCTCCGTCCGGACTGACCGGCGCCGGGATGCCCAAAACTTGTTGGGCGACCTCAACCTTCCCGGAGCCGCCGCCCAGCACGGGGGGATGGTGCGAAGACCGCACGGTGATAGGCAGGCTGGCGTTGATGCTTCCGCCGCGGCCATCTTCCACCAGGATATCAAGCGTCCCGGCCGGCCCAATGGCCTTGCCGTCCGGCTTGTACGTCGCTGTTTTTAGATGCTCGGCCGAGAAGACCGAATTCATCACCGCGGGCTTCCCGTCGATGCGCAATTCACCAAACCGAGGTAGGCCGATGATCCGAATGCTCAGTGGGTCCTGGTCGGGATCAGTGGGTTGCGGCATGCCCAGCGGCGTGGGGCCGGCGATCTCTGTTACCTCAAGCGGCGCGATGGCGGCGATCTCAGGCGGCCTGTTGGGCGGCCGTGGATAAAAGTAAAACGGCTCAGCACCTAGGGAACTAAATACATAGGGTTCCTGCCGGTTGTTGGTGGCACGCAGAACCGTGTCCCGCACGCTGCGGAAGAACAAACTCAGCTCAAGACCCGGGATTTGAAAGTGAGCCAGCAGGGCCGCCGCGAACGGACTGTGCTCCGCCCCATCCTCGGCGATCTGATCCGCCTTCGCCGCCATCACAACCATGGTGTTGCGCGGAACGTTATCAACCCGAGCGAGGCCGGGCGTGGTCGACACCGCGCGACCAGCGATGGTCATCGATCGCGATACGCGGTCAATAAACGGGTTGTTACGGCAGCTATCCAACAGGACGATGCCAATTCGCGAGGCTTGCGACACTTCGCCCAGCAGCCGATCGAGTGGCATTGCCTCGTACAACAGATCGCGCTCTCGCTCAAGCTTCGCGTCGGCCGGTATCAGATAATTCTCCCGGTCGACCTGCACGCCGTGGCCGGCATAGTAGACAAGCGCCACCTCTGCGCCCGCGGCTCGGATGCCGAACTCCCGTACGCCCACGTTCAGTGCACGGAAATCGGGATCGTACAACTCAGTAACATCGAACTTCAGACGACGGAGGCTATCACCGATCGCCCGCGCGTCGTTGACGGGGTTGGCGAGGTGGGGCGCATTCTGATAGCCGCCGACGCCGATAACCAGAGCGACGCGTCGCTCATTGTCGGGCGCTGCGCGGGCAGCAGGCGGCAATAGCACTACCACCGCTGCAAACAACACAAATATCAGTCTATCGGTGATCTTCGACATAAGCCCGAAGATCATCTCATCACCTCCACGGTCAGTCTTGCATCATCCACGCGCGCGCCTTGTATACCACGAAATAGTGATGCGACGTCATCCAGGCCATTCACCGGCAGTGGTTCGAGGTCCTGGGCCTTTAGCTTGTCCGGGAGCTTTAGCCCAACTTCGCGATCGGAACCAAGACATGCGACCGCCTCGGTTCCGGAATTGTCGAAACGCAATGCAAAGGATTTTGTCCCGGCGGGAGGAATTTCGAGCTGCACGCCGGCGTGCAGGAGTGGATCAGGCTGGAAGCGATTGGGGAATATCCGGGCGACCGTTCCCGCAAAATCTTGGTAGAAGCAATAGACATAGGCGTCCTGGGTCGGCTGCACCGAAACCACCATCGTCTCGCCGACCCGATAGCTTGGCCTCGGACCACGGGGCGTGCTCACGACCAGGCGTGGGGGCTCCGTTGGCGGCAAGGCAGTTGTGATCGCAGCGTTCATCGGGGAAGTAGCCACCGGCTTCGCGACGGGGCGGCGAGCATCGCTGCCCAGCAGGCGGTAATATAAATCGAAATCCACTCGGCCATTTGGCACCAGGTCGTTCTCGGCCTGATATCGTGCGACCGCTTCAGACAAACCTGGATTCGGCCCGTTGCCCTCGTCGCGTAAATATCCAGCGCGGACCAAAGCCGCGCTCACGACGCGCTCCCGCTCCGTTTCCCCCATAGTGTCGAACCAGCCGCGTGCTTCGGTGCGATAGTTGGGGTTTGTCGAACTCGATGCTGAGGCATTGCCAGTAGGGCACGCGTGTCAGTTTGCCGAGGATCTCTATCGTGGAGAGTTCAATAAGGTTTCGAACCGCCTGATGGAACCCCTCCGACTTATCTAGCGATACGCTCAGCGACAGGCCGGCCTTACCGATAAACCCGCCTACATCGGCGCCCTTGCCGGACTGCACCACCGCGATCGAGTTGCTGGCTGAGATCCCCGGCAGAATCTGGCGGGTGATCAGTTTGCCGACGTTCAGGTCGATCGAGACCACCGAGACGACCTGATTGCCGTTAATTGCCAGATCCATTCCCGGAATTGACACACCAGCGCTGGCCGAGGATTGCAGGACGTTACTGTCAAGCTGCGTAATCGCACCTCGGACATAGTAATTCGGGGCGACGAAATCGTCGTGCAGTCCGACCAATTCAGACAACACCTGCACGTCCGTTTGTGTGGGATCGTAGTCAACAAAACGAAACGCATTGCTTTTCGCCGACATCCGGGACACGGCGGTGATGAACATCTCCTTTGTACCGGCCGCTATAAGCCCCGTCGCATCCGGGATGCCCGCGGTCGTGATATAGATGTCCTGCTTGCCCTGGGCGAGGAACATGTCGTCCATACAGCGCAGCGCCTCATTGAAATTGCCAATATTACGGACAGCGGCGGTGCGTGGGTTCGCCACATCGTAGGCCGTTTCTGGCCGCGTCTGACATGCCGCGAGTAGCGTGAGCACGGCGGTCGCCAATGCAGTCCGTCTGAGGGAATTTTTTGCTTGAAAATTCATCTTATTCCACCCCGCAACGATTACGCACAGGACAACCCGAAGTGCGCCGGCTTAGGACACCATCGGCCACGCGGCCCTCGGTGATTAGCGACGCAATATCGGGCCATCGCCGAATAGCTTCAGTGGCAGCGGCTGCGGATCGAGGGTGGTCGTATCGCCGGACCAGGGCATGCGAGCGGGGCTGCAACTCGCGCAGCATGGTCTAGGACAGTTCGATGTCGCGGACATGGCGCCAGTATCTCCTGGCCGAAGCGCAGCATGCGTCCCACTGGCCGCGATTAAGCTACTTAACGCCAGAATCCACACCCTCAGAAACAGTTTCGGCATCATCACTCTCCTGTCGCCGCAAATTCGCTGCCAGGAGCTTGTCATGAGGCGTGTCATCATACCGTGGTCCACTTAACACCACCGTTCCCTTTGCCCGTAGCTTTTGAGGTTTCCGGTCACATTTACTTGTGGGTGGCACAGGGCGCAATGAAGCCACTATCCTCCGCATACCCTTAAGCCCACCGTGAAGGCGGGACCACAACGAGTTGTTGTCATGGCGATTGCTCCGCTAAACCGTGAAGAGATACTTGCCGGCCATTTCCTGCTGCGGCACCTCCGTCCGGAGGAGCTTTCCCGAGTCGCAGCAAGCGCCTCACTGATTCGTCATCGTCCCCAGGCAACGATTTTTCAAAAAGGAGATGCCGGCGGCAGCATGATGGCGGTGGTGCGCGGACGGGTGAAGATCTGCACCTATTCGCCTGATGGTAGAGAACTCGTCCTCAACATCATCGACCGCGGAGGCCTGTTCGGGGAGATCGCCCTGCTCGACGGTCAGCCACGATCCGCCGACGCGGTGGCGATTGAGGATACCGAGTTATTGGTTCTGGACCGCACCCGTCTGATGCCGTTTCTGAATGCCAATCCGGAAATTGCCACGCGGTTGATCGGCGTCCTTTGTCAACGCCTGCGCGTAACGAGTGAGGCGCTCGAGGATGCCTTGCTCCGCGACGCACCCTCGCGTGTTGCACGGGGACTGCTGCAACTCGCTGCTACGTTCGGAAAGCAGGAACCCGCTGGCCTGCGCCTCGACATCAAGCTTTCGCAACAGCAACTCGGCAACCTGATCGGCATTTCTCGCGAAAGCACCAACAAGTATATCGTGGAATGGACCCGGGCAGGCTATCTATCCGTCGAGCATGGATTTATCACGATAGCCGACCGAGACACGCTCGAAAGCCTCTCCGAAGCCGAAATCTAGAGCTTTTGCTGCCGACCGCAATGCCCGGGAGCGTGATCCGCGCCAGTGGAACCACCCAAGCGGTGAAGCGCGCCCTCAAATAAAAAGTTAGATTGGGTTTCGTGAGCCAATGGGTTCGGAAACCGCTGTAAACGCGTGATTATGGTCAGATCACGGGTCTGGCCGCTTCTTGACAGGTCGCCTGCCGAGCGGCTGCGGCATCAATGCGATATGCCGCCATGGTCGTGTGCCTGCCGCGCAGCAGCAGATCACCGAGACGGAGGCCTGGATACCGGCCCGCGAGCCGTTTCCATGTCGGTTCGCCCACCACGATGGTGCAATAGCGTGGGTTGGATTCGGCATAGTCTTTCCCCAGCTGCTCCAACCGAGCACCAATATTGGCCGTATCCCCCAACAGGCAGAATTCCAGCCGCGCACCTGTCCCCAGGCTGCCAGCTACCATCGGGCCGGTGTGAAGGCCCACGCGCAGACCGCCCACCGGCAGGCCGGACGCGGCCCAGTCGTCGTTCAGAGTCTCCATGGCCTGTTCCATCGCCAAGGCGCACCGCGCCGCATTATTCGCATCCGCCGCGATCCCGGACTCGTCCCGTCGGGGAATGGGCACGCCGAACACCGCCAGAATCCCATCGCCAATAAACCGCAGCAACACACCATCGTGCGCCATGATCAAGCCAGACATCGCATCGATGTAGCGGTCTAGCCAGGCGATCAACGGTTCTGGCGCCAATCCTTCGCAAATGGTGGTGAATCCGGCCACGTCGGCATACAGCACGGTCGCGGTTAATTCTTGCGGCCGGGGCCGGCCACCCGACATGAACAGATCTCGCTCTTTCATGATCTGGTCGACTACCGGCTCACTGACAAAGCGGGAGAACAGTGAACGCAGCGCACGCCGATCGCGGCGGTCGGCCAGTCCTTGCCAAGCGCGCGCGCCACCGCCCGCGACCGACAGTGCCATGATCGGTCCCATGACGGGAACGAGCATCCCCGTGGATGCGTAGGCCGCGAGGACGGCCGAAACAAACCCGAGGCCAACCATCGTCATTGCCACTACCGCGAAGGAGCCCGCGAACAGGCACCCCAGCGCAACGCCAACGCAGGCCAGCGCGGAGGTTGCCGATATCTCCGGCCACGGTAACACCGATGCCGGCACCGCGCGCCGATCCAGCAACTGCGAAACGACCTGCGCGTGGATATCCACACCGAAGCTCGGCTGCCCAAAGGCCGAGGCAAGCGTTCGATGCTCGTCGCTGCCCGCAATCAAGCTGCCGATCAGAGCCACTTTCCCCTTCAGCCAGCCCGTCGGCAGCAGAGCGATCAATTCCGCTGGATAGGTCGGCACGTTGGGCCCGGCATGGCCACGGCTGCGCCGCCACTCTATCCGAAACGGACGCTCAGGCGCCGTGACACCCAGCGCCGCGGCGATGGCCGCAGGAAAACTTGGCTGGCCGGTGGAGGGATGTATCGGCACATGGTCCCTCACCGTATCGTCGAACCGGTCGCGCGCCAGGTTCGCGTCGCCCGTTCGCACGCCGTCGAGGAAGCTGGCCAGGAACCGCCGCTGACCCACCGACATGATCGTCTCCGGCGCGACCGAAATCGCCACGACCGGAGTGTCCGTGAGGGTCATCGCCCGCCGCAGCGCCGCATCCTTCGACGGCTCGGTCGGCCGGTCGAGCACGACGTCCAGCCCGATTGCAACGACCCCGCTCCGCGCCAATGCATTGATAACCGAAGCCAGGAAAGCTCGATCGATTGGTGAGCGATAAGGAAATGCCGAAAGCGTCTCTTCCGTTATCCCCACCACGATGACATCCGAAGCCGACTGACGTTCCGGCCCAAGGAAATGAAAAGCCACAGCCTCAACCAGGCGCTCAGCGGCGGCAAACGGTGACGGCGGTTGCGTTGAAAGCAGCGCGACGGCGGTCGAGAAAATCACAACGAGCACGATCCAGGCCACCGCCCTTAGGCGCTTTGTAAGCATCACTTTCGTCACCCGCAGCAGCGCCGACACTCTCGAACCCTGCCACCCGAAGCCGCAAGCCCTCAAAGTTAGGAAAGGCCATCGCTGGCCCCCCACAGCCCGAGGTGATCTACCGCAACGGCCGCGAAACGCGGGGGACCAGAGGGCGCAGCACGTTTATTCTTGGAACCGTCGCGAATTGCCGGAAGGGTTGGCGGAAGGGCGACGGGCCGAACAATCCTGGTTGGCGGAAGGGCGGTGGGCTGAACAATCCTGGTTGGCGGAAGGACAGTGGGCCGAAAAATGCCCATGGCGACCAGAAGCCACACCGCCCGACCACCTGGTTATCCAACGCCAACGCTCCAATCAGACTGTAGGGAATCGGCGGGGGTGGCCCGGGCACCAGATGGAGACCACCCTCCTCGACCGCCGGGTTGGAGGGGACACTCCTCCCGGTACGGACCACTTTCGCCACCGCCTGGTCAGCCATTTCCTGACAAAGCACGAGAACCAGTGCGGCGACGATTGTGCGCGGGATCGTCGGGCGCATGGCTCACCCGACCCGCACGAACTGGACGCGCCGATTGGCGGGGTCATAGCGGTTGGAGGTCAGCGGCTCGGCCATACCCTTGCCGATCAGCATGAGGCGGGACGGATCGACCCCGACCTTGACTAGGTATTCGCCAACTGACAAGGCCCGACGCTCCGACAACGACACGTTGTAATCCGCGGATCCAACGGCGTCAGTATGCCCTTCCACGCGCACCTTAATATCGGGCGATTCCTTCATCACCTGCGCCACGACGTCGATCATCGCATGCGCAAACTCCGGCAGAATTGCGGAATTGAAAGCGAAGTTGATCCGGAAGCCCGCCGCAGTTGGTTTGGCAACATTCACCCTCGTCGCCGGCGATGGGTGTGACACCGGCACGCTGGCGGCGACTTGCTCGACCGGCTGCGCCGCCATGTCCGCCGTGGCAGCAGGAGCGCGCGCGGCCGGCATTACCTGCGTAGCCACACGTTGCACATTGGCGGCTGGCGCGGTGATATCAGGCCGTTGGATCACGATCGACCGGCTGGCACCAGGCTGCGCTTCCGGAACCATGATGCTGCGAAGCTGTTCGACCGAGGGTGCGTCATCAAACATCTGCACCGTCTGCGCCGATGCCGCCGCGCTCAGCATCAATGCGATACCCGAGGCCGCGATAGCGATCCGGGCAAAATGACGACGATGAAGATGGCCCATGACGAAGCTCCTTTGCTGTTGCTGATGGACGCCGGGTGGCGCCGCTGAACGCAAACTGACGCTTTGCTGGCTCGACGGCTGTTGAGCGGTTCACTCCATTCGTCTAAGAACTCTTTTTGGTTCACACACGCGTGAGCCCAGGGTGAGGCTGACCCAACCCAACGATCATGGTCTAAAGGCCGAACAACAGCCGCAGCCGCGCCAGCAGATCGTCGCGTGTGGGCACAAGCGTCTGCACCGGCGCCTGGAGAAGTGTGTCGTTGCGCGCCTGACGCTCGGCCATGACGGCCGCGAGACCCTCGGCTACCTCTGGCCGCCTCTTCACGATCGGATCAAGATCCTCGCGATGGATTTCGTAAACGACTGAATCAAGTGCGGCGGTCACGGTCGCGGTTCGTCGCTGACCGGTCAGCAGCGAGACCTCCCCAAAAACCTCGCCAGGCGCGAGACGATCCCGGATTGGTGCCAAATCGCCACGGACCGCTTCGACGTCCAGAATCCCCTCGCCGATAACATACAGAAACTCGCCACTATCGCCTTGGCGCACGATCATCTGGCCCGCATCCGCCTCGCGCATTCGCAGCTTGGTCGCGAGTTGCGCCCGTTCTGCTGCATCAAACCCGCGAAATAGATCAACCCGACCCAGCAGGGCTTCCGCGGCCGATCGCCACGGAACCGGGATTGGTCCGTTCGGACCGGTCTGCTGTATCGTCTGGCCGGCGCAATGCAACGCATGCAGCACACGCGATGCCACAGTGTCGCGGCAGGCCGCTTCTTGCCCAAAATCGGGAACGCGAAATCGGACAAGATAAATCGCCGCGCCATCACCGTATTCCGCCAGCAGGACATCCGGCGCCAAGCCGGGAATTTTCCGGCCCGCGTCCAACGCACCGGATAATAGTATCCGTTTCGCCCGCCCGACCGGCAGCGTCGGATCCAGCGGAACCCGCAGCGAGGTGCGGTAGTCACGCTCGCCGGCCCCGTAGTTGATCAGCCGCTGGCCGGCGACCAGTCCGTTTGGCACGATGATGACAAATCCGTTCCGATCGGTCAGCCGAGTGGTGCGCCAGGTAATTTCCGTTACTCGACCAGAATTTTGAGTCGTTTCTATCCAGTCACCAATCCGATACGGATGATCAACGCCAAGGGCGATCCCTGAGAATAAATCGCTGATAACGTTTCTTAAGGCGAATCCTATGACCGCGATCACCACACTCGAAACGGTGATCAGGCCGGTCGCCGGCTGATCGAACACCAGCAGCAGGATCGTCATCGCCGCCGCGGCAAACAAGGCCGCGCTCAGCAGATCCGTGAGCAATCGCGGATACGGAACGCCGCCGCGCGATACCACGGCCACCCTCCGCAGCAGCACATCGACAGAACGCGCTGCCAGCCACGCCAGCGCCAGCCACATCCAGATGCCGCTCGCGTGACGCAGCACCAAGGCCCCCCCACCGTCTGGCGCCAAATGCAGCCAAACGTCGATCAACGGTTCCGCAGCGAACAAGGCGCAGCCAATTCCTGCGAGCAAGGCAGGACCGGCCAGCAAACGTCGCGATACTCTGCCCATCGCTCTCCTTCCTCCTCGACCTTCGGGGACACCAAGCCGCTACGACATTTTCCAAGTATCCGCGATCGCACCTGACCTCGATCACGCTTCGTTTACCACGTGCTTGCGAAAAACATCACGGGTGTGGGCTGCTCCACAGCGGCGGCGAGCCCCGGCCCGTAGGTTTCCGCTCGTCGATCACCGACGCCCGGTAGCAGCACGCTCCGGACCAACATCGAAGGAAACACACCATGCGTTCCATGCTTCTCGCCGGCTTCGTCGCCTTCACCGCGATCGCCGCAACGGCCATCTCCCCCGCTAGCGCCCAGACCACCGGCGGGATCGTCATCACCCACGGCGGCGGAAACCTCAACGTCGCGAAGGGCCCGCTCAGCGAGGCCGATCAGTCCGCCACCACCCTCGGCGGTGTCGCTGGCCGTCATGGCGTGGCCATCACCAACGGCGGCAACAACCGCAACTTCGCCACCGGCCCACTCAGCTTTGCCGGCCAAGACACCACCACGGTCGGCGGCACGGCACTCGGGCGCGGCCGGGTGATCACCAACGGCGGCAACAACAACAACTTTGCCCGTGGCTTCGGCAGCACCGCGACGCAATCCACCCTGACCTTGGGCGGAACGGCTTTCGGACATGGCCGGTCGGTCACCGATGGCGGCTTCAACACCAACCTGGCGGCCGGCAAGTTCTCCTCGGCTGATCAGCAGGTCGCCACGCTAGGCGGCACCGCAAGCGGTCACGGCCTGAATGTCGTTAAGGGCGGCGCCAACAAGAACGCGGCGCTCGGGTTCGGTTCCTCGGCTTCGCAGCAGGTGTTCACCGCCAATCAGTAAACCCGATCGGTGACGCGAGAACTTCCACCCAGACCCGGTCCCGCGGGAACGCGGGGCCGGGTTCGCCCTTTCAATCGACTGCTAAAGGAGTGAGACAATGCAACGAGCATCATTGGCCGTCCTTGCCCTGCTCGCCGCTCTCCCAGCCGCGGCGCAAGAGCGGGGTGGCGTGTCGCTGCGCAACCCCGTGTCCGAACTGAATGCGATCGACGCCAACCGCGGCTGTCCGCTATCCTCGACCAGCGTGACCGTAGGCCTCAACAAAGCAACTGGGACCGGATCGTCGGCTTTGCAGCAACTTGGCACTTTTGGCGGTTCGTCCGGTTGCCGGCCGCTGGTCAGTACGCAGGTTGCCACCGGGGCCAACTTGGCGTTGGGTAGCGGCTCGTCGGCCGGTCAATCCATCACCGCCAAAGGGCCGAGTGGCGTCCTGGCAACAACAACTTTCACCCGAGGCGTCAATATCGGCCTCGGCGCCGGCTCCACCGCTAATCAGCGTATCTTCAACCAAACCGGCCGATAGGAAGCTTCCATGTCCCGCTGTTCGCGCACCGCGACGTTCGCTGCTTTATCGATCCTCTGGTGCAGCGTGTCGGCCTCCGCCGAAACACTGCGTTGCCAGTCAGTGAACGGCAATCTCAACTGCGCCGGTTCGGGTGGCGTGAGCTGCCAGACCGTCAATGGAAAGAAGGTCTGCACCAGCGGACATGGCGATGTCGTCCAGTCCTTCGGCAGCGGCAAGTCATCCCCCGATGATGCTAACGCTGATGACGAAGGCCTGGACGATACGCTGTCCGAGCCCGCGATACACCAACGTCTCGAACAGCATGGCCCAAGCGGCCGCTCGCTTCTGCTGGATCGCGACGGCACAAAATTGCATATGAATAACGACTGGCTGTCGATCGATCGCAACTAGTCTCACGCCTCGAAGGGAAGTCGAAATGATCAAGCAAGCATTGCTCCCCATCCTCGCAGTGATGGCCCTGAGCGTACCGGCGATGGCGCAGGACTCAGGCGGCGTGCCCCTCGCACCCGGCGTTCATGGTGGACCCAAGGGCCTTGCTCGGCTGCTGCCCTTCGTCCCACAACCTTTTGTCACCGCGCACGATCTGCAAAACGGCATGACGGCAGCTGACCATCAGGCCGCGGACCAAAACGCGATCACCCGGTTACGCGGCGATCCGGGCTTCCTGTCCGGGTTCTCGATGGGCCAGCCGTTGGCTGCCAGCCGCCAGCCCGTCCAAACCTTTCCCGACGACGGCGGCTACGGTTATCGCCGCCACCACCACGGCAATGGCCAGGGACCCATCATTATCAACAACGAAGGACCTTTGGCAGTCACCGTTGGCAACGGCAACGTGGTTCAGCAGCAAACCGCGAAAGGGTCCGGACCGATTGCCCAGCAGCAAGTCGCGACTAAACCGAGCAGCGGTTCAGGCGGCGGAGCGCTTAATCTTGTCTCGGGTGGAGGCAATATCATCCAGCGCGCGCCAGGAGGAAACTGATCGCCTGAAAAAAGCCCCAGAGTGCGTCGTTAAGAATGGACCGAGACACGTGCGACGTGTCTCGGTCCGCTTGCGTCACTGCGCGCTCAGTAGTTTCGAGACGGCCCGGCCCTCTCATCGAGGGCTGTCATGGCCAAGGTCTACGTCATGATTGCCGGCGTGCTCGGGATCGCGGGGTCTTATCCTGAGCCTGGCTTGCCTAAGGCGGATTTCCGGAACCGATCACCCTTATTGTTGTCGCTTGCGCCACCGCCGAACCCGATTGCGCGTGCCGCAAGTCGTTTCGCTGCACCAGAGACGTCGGCCGGAACGAGATGTGTCGAGAAATAGCCAGGCACAGTTGTCTCCCGGACAGACATGAACGCGGCTCAGCGCCGGTGACGTAAGCAAATCCGCAGCCGAAAGTGCTATGCGATGGGAGATCGTATCCGGGTCGCCAGCAAGCCAATGCCAGGCATAGCCGCCCGCTTCCGGCACGAGTACCCGCATCGTCTGCGCCGCACCGACCTCCTGTTGGAGCAGGCCCAGATCGGCTTCAGCTGCGGTTGTGGACGGGTGTGCCGCGAAAATCCGATAAAGCGCTTCGCGAAGTACCTTTGCACGGCCTAGGGCAACTTCGCCTCGCTTGGCTTTGACGTCGAGGAGTCCGCCCTCTGCTGCAGCGTCGATGACCCCAATGCGCACGCCCCAGCGCAAAAGGTCACGAAATTCCATCAGCACATCCGGACCGAACTCGACGCCACGAGAATCCACCGTATTGGTGAAATCCAACACTGGGTGGCCCCCAAACAATTTGATCGTAGCAGCCGTCACGGGGCTCATGCGGATACCCTGTCGTCGACTTTTACCGTTTGCAACCCTCTCACCACGTAACGCGTTAAAGCCTTTAATAGCGTTACATGGGAGAGGTTCCGTGATCGGCCCATTCGTTTTCATGTCATTGATTTGGGGTGCGACGTGGCTCGCCATGAAGCTGGGCGTGGCTACGGTGCCCCCCATCTTTTTTGGTGGCACACGCTTCCTCGTGGCAGGGCTGTTGCTGCTTCTGCTCGCCATGGTCCGTGGCGAGACCAGGCGCTTCAATTGGAGGGAGCTTGGGCGGTTACTGCTCGTCCAACTGCTGATCGTCGTATTGACCTATGCGCCGCTGTTCTGGGGCATCTTGTACGTTCCCTCCGGCCTGACCGCAGTACTCGATCTAACCCTGATGCCCGTCAGCTTGATCGGCTTCGGCATCGCTCTGGGCGAGGAGAGCTGGAGCTTTGGACGAGCATTGGCGCTCGGTTTCGGCTTCGCCGGTCTTGCTGTGCTATTTGGCCCAAAGGCTGTGATGCCAACTGATCGGCTCGGCCTTCTCGGCGCTGTGGCTATCGTGTTTAGCGCGCTCGTATACAGCCTCGGCTCGGTCGTAGCCCGGCCATTGACCAAGACAACCAATGCTACCTTCTTGTCCGGGATAACCATGTTTCCCGGGGGCTTGATACTGACATTGGGTGCCTGGGCATTCGAACCGGGCGCAAGGGCCGCAGCGTGGTTTACCTGGAGCCCCGCGGCATGGAGCAGCTGGCTGTTTCTGGTGGTGTTCGGCTCCCTTATCGCTTTCACGAGCTATATGCGGCTGATCGCCGCCTGGGGCCCCGCGCGCGCAGGCAGCTATGCTTATGTCTCGCCGGTAATTGCTGTTTTACTTGGCATCGCGCTGCTGCACGAGCATTTCGAATTGCGTGATGCGATCGGAATGACCCTGCTGCTTGTTGCAGCTTTCTGCTCATTACGGGCGTCTATCTCCAACCCGCCAGATCAGAAAGCTGCCGGATCAATCCACGCGGGCGATTCCGTTGCGCTTAGCACACAACGAATTTCCAACGGTGTAACCGCACATTCCGTCACACCATCCGCGGTGCGTAATTCCTGAGAACGGGTTAATCAATCCTGAACGACGGGGGACGCGATCTTCTATCTCGATGAACACAGAAATTCACTTCCACGACGTAATCGTTGCCGGCGCCGGTCCGGTAGGTCTCACCCTAGCGATCGATCAAGGACGGCGCGGCGTGCGATGCCTAATCATTGAGCGTCACCCGGCCACGGCGCCATGGCCAAAGATGGACCGCTCCAACGCGCGCACCATGGAGTTCTATCGCCGGATCGGGATCGTCGAGCGGGTGCGGGCGCTCGGTTACCCGGCCGATAACCCAATGGACGTTTTCCTCACCACGCGCCTCAGCGATGCCCCAATCGCGGTCCTGAAATATCCGTCCGTAGCGGAACGGCGCAAGCAGATTGCCCAGTCGCCGAACGGCGCGTGGCTCCTCGAACCCTACCAACTCGTGTCGCAAAACAAGCTCGAACCGCTCCTCAAGAAGGTCGCCGAGGCAACCCCGAACGTCACGGTGCGCTACGGCTGCGAGCTCGTTGATTTCAACCAGGACAAGGATGGCGTGTCGGTCCTCGCCCGGACCATGGATGGACGCGACGAAACGCTGCGCTGCCTCTATCTGGCCGGCTGCGACGGCGGAACCAGCACGGTCCGCAAAAAGCTCGGTATTAAACTGGAAGGGCAGGGCGGCCTGCCTGACCTCGTTCAGGTGATCTTCCGGTCGGAAGACCTGTACGAGCGCATCGTGACCGGAAAGGGACGCCACTATCAGTTTCCCGACACCGCCGGGTCGAGCATCATCGCTCAAGGGGACCGCAAGGAGTTCACTCTGCATTCCTCACTGCCCAAAGACATCGACTTCGCCCCGGTTATTCAAGATCTGATCGGCTTTCCCTGCGACTTTGAGATCCTTAACGTTGTCCCGTGGCGCCATCATCTCCTGCTCGCCGAGCGCTACCGTGACCGTCGTGTTTTCATGGCCGGCGATGCCGTGCATCTGGTCATTCCGACTGGCGGCCTCGGGATGAACACCGGTGTCGGCGACGCTTTCGACCTATCTTGGAAACTTGCCGGTGTGATCAAAGGCTGGGGCGGTCCCGGCCTGCTTGACGGCTATGAGCAGGAGCGCCGGCCGATCGGCGTCCGCAACGTCGCAGCCGCGGGGTGGGCCGCCGCGGGCGTGCCAATCTGGCGCGCACTGGTCACCCCGGCGGCGTACGACGACACCCCCGAGGGCGAGGCGAAGCGCCGGGAACTCGCCGCGTCCTTTAAGGTCAACCATCGCCGGATGCATGGCATGGTCGGGGTGGAAGCGGCCTACTCCTACGCTGGTTCGCCGCTGATCGTGGGCGAACCCGGCAATGTCGCGGAATGGGAAACCAGCGGCTACATGCCGCGCGCCTCGCCCCGGCGTTCACATTCCCCACATGTGGCTGAAGGACGGGCGGGCGATGCAGGACGTGCTGGGAGATGACTACACCCTGCTCGATCTAAAGGGCGATTGCGACGCGACAGCGCTTGCGCAAGCATTCCGAGCACGCGGCGCACCGCTTGAAATTCTCCATTTGGATGAGGAGCGCGTCCGCGGAGTATATGGCGCTCCGGTGTTTCTGTTGCGCCCGGACCTTCATATCGTCTGGCGAGGGGATGGTCCGCCACAAGACCCCGACTGCCTCGCGGCGTTGGCCACCGGTCACATCTAACCGACTCAGCCATAGTTTGCGCACCACCCTCCATTGGTGCGAACTTCTCTAACAGAGCGTCCAGCGAAAACACATGACCACGATCCCGTCCGACCGTATCGGCATCAACGTTGGCCGCAAACTCCCTCTTGAGGGCGATCGACTGGGCCGCGCAGCATGACGTCGGCATCATCGACATTCAGCTTGATACTGGCGCCAATGTCGTCACCGGCTTCGACCATCTGCGGGCCAATACGATCCGCCGAGCCTGTGACCACCACGAAATCCGCCTCGGCCTGCACACGCTGTCCGCCGTCAACGTCGCGGAGTATGCCCCGCTGATTGCCGACGCCGTCGATGCGTATCTCACAGCCTACATCGACGCCGCCGTCCTGCCTGGCGCCGAAGGGATCGTTGTCCACGCCGGATTTCATTTTTCTGCCGATATACTCAGCGCATGCAGGCCGGTCTGGATCGCCTGCGCCGCGCAGCGGACTATGCCGCCCATAAATCGGTTCTGTTGCTGCTGGAAAACCTGAACAAGGAACCGTTCGACGCCGAAGTCCATTACTTGGCACACACCATCGACGAATGGCGGTGGTCTGTGAGAAACTGGACTCGCCGGCGCTGCAACTTTCCTTTACGGCCAACCACGCTCATCTGGTGCCGGAGGGCGTGCAGGGCTTCATCGACGCCATGCCGCTGCCCCGCGTCCGCGAAGTCCGCCTCGCCGACTGTTTTCGAAACGGCCGGGAGGAACACTTGAACCCCGGTCAAGGCGACTTCGACTTTCCGTCGCTATTCAAAGCTTTGGAAGGAAAGGCTTCAGCGGCCACTACATGATCGCCTTTGGCTCTCTCGACGACATGCTCAAGGCCCGCGCGCTGTTTGCCGGAATGGAGACGGGCTGACCCGCTCCCCTCGCCAAGAAACCGCTTTGCGCACCTGGCTTTGCCCGAGATCGGTCGAATCCGCGGCTTGGCACAAGGGTTTGCCGGCGCTACATCGGACCAACACACGTGCTGTCAGGAAACGCCTCGAATGATCAACAAGATCGTCCAGACCATGGCCGATGCCATGGCTGGCATCAAGGACGGGTCAACGGTTCTGCTCGGCGGATTTGGCGCCGTTGGCCAGCCCAATGCGCTGATCGACGGGCTGATCGACCAGGGTGCCAAGGACCTGGCGGTCGCCTGCAACAACGCCGGCGTCGGCCATACCGGCCTGGCTCGGTTGATGGAATTGGGCCGCGTCCGCAAGATCATTTGCTCGTTCCCCCGCAGTTCCGACCCCGTGGTGTTCGAGACGTTGTACCGCGCCGGCAAGATCGAGCTCGAAATTGTCCCGCAAGGCACCTTGGCCGAACGTATGCGCGCGGCTGGGGCCGGCGTCCCCGCCTTCTTCACCGCCACCGGCGTCGGCACCAAGATGGCGGTCGGCAAAGAACATCGGGAGATCGACGGGCGCACCTACATCCTGGAGCACGCGCTCAAAGGTGATGTCGGGCTGGTGGAAGCGTGGGAGGCCGACCGCTGGGGCAATCTGACCTACAAGCAGGCCGGCCGGAACTTCAATCCGATCGTCGCCATGGCCTCCGAGTTGACGCTCGTGCAGTCCCAGCACGTCCGCGAACTGGGCGAGATCGACCCCGATCATGTCGTAACGCCCGGCATCTTCGTCGACCGCGTGCTACACGTGCCTTATGGTGATCCCTCCGGCTTCTGATCAGGAGACCTCCTGCATGTCTGCCACCGAACACGCCTTCAGACCCTTCACCCGCCAGCAGATGGCTCAGCACGCCGCCGCGGATATCCCTGAGGGATGGTACGTCAATCTAGGGATAGGTATCCCGACCATGATTGCCGACCACGTGCCGCAGGACCGCGAGGTCATCTTCCACTCCGAAAACGGCGTGTTGGGAATGGGGCCTGCACCCCCGAAGGATGAGATCGAGCCCTGGCTGATCAACGCCGGCAAGCAGTACGTTACATTGCAGAAGGGCGGCAGTTTCTGCCACCACGCTGATAGCTTTGCGATGATCCGCGGCCATCATCTGGATCTGTGCGTCCTGGGGGCATTCCAGGTCGCCGACAACGGAGACATTGCCAACTGGGCGACCAGCGAGAACGACACAGCTCCGGCCGTCGGGGGCGCCATGGATCTCGCGGCCGGCGCTAAACGACTATGGGTGCTAATGGAGCACACGACGAAAGACGGCACGCCGAAGCTGGTGACGAAATGTAACTATCCGCTGACTGCACCGGGCGCTGTCAAGCGTGTCTACACGAACCTCGCAACGATCGACGTAACCGAGCGCGGGTTTGTTGTTTTAAGTATGGCGCCGGGTTTGGCGTTCGACGACCTGCAGGCTCGCACTGAGGCAAAGCTGCATTGGCCAGGGCAATAGGGAGCGGGATCGCCTAGGGCGCCTAGTCGGAAGGGGTGAATTGCGCGATCGGACACAAGCTCACACCGTGATCGGACGCTGAAGTGTGGATCAACCCCAAACGACCGTGGTCTATGGCCGTCTACCGGCACAGCGGCTGAATATCCTGTGGCGGCAAGTCGGCCAACAGGGCGGCGGCTGTCTGCCCGAGCACCGGATGAAGCCACGCCGGCGCTACATCCGCCAGCGGCGCCAGCACGAAGGCGCGTAGATGCGCCCGTGGATGTGGCAGGATCGGGTCCTTTTCGTCACGCACCAGATCCCCGATCGCGATGATATCCAGGTCCAGCGTCCGAGCTGCATTCGGGACACTCCGCACGCGGCCGCAAGCGGTCTCCACTGCCATGAGGCTCCCGAGCAACCTAACCGGATCAAGCATAACCCCCGGATCAACCAGCAGAGACGCGACGCCATTTACGTAAGGCGGCTGTCCGGACGGAGGAACGGCCGCCGAGAGAAACCAGCGTGAGAGCCCCCTGAGGCGCATCCCAGGGAGCGAAGCCAGCATCCCAACAGCTCGCCGGCACGTCTCTAGTGGCGCTTTTCCCTCAAGTCCCGGCAGATTGGCCCCAACACCAATCAGGACTATACAGCCGGGCTCGGTGCTATTACCGTTTCGATGTTTACAAAATTAACTCATGGTTATGGAGATCGCCGTCCCGAATCCGCCGATTTGGCGGGACTTTATCAAGTTGTTTGTGCCCGCCCATTTCAACCAGTACTCGCAAGGTTAGGCCGATGCCTTTTTTACCCAACGAACGTGTCGCTCTTTTCATCGACGGAGCCAACCTTTACTCGGCCTCGCGCAATCTGGGGTTCGACGTTGACTACCGTAATCTGCTGGACTTTTTCAAGAAAAAGTCAAACGTCATTCGCGCTTACTATTATTCCGCAGTGCTTGAAACGGAAGAGTACTCGCCATTGAAGCCGTTGACCGACTGGCTGGCCTACAACGGCTATGCTTTGGTCACCAAGCCGGCGAAAGAATTCACCGATGCGGCGGGACGCCGGCGAGTTAAGGGCAACATGGACATCGAGATCGCGGTGGACATGCTGGAGCTGGCTGACAAGATTGATCACGTTGTGTTGTTTTCTGGTGACTCTGATTTCCGCCGGCTGGTGGAGGCTGTGCAAAGGAAGGGCGTGCGAGTGTCCGTGGTGTCCTCCGTGCGCACCAGTCCGCCGATGGTAGCTGACGAGCTCCGTCGCCAGTGTGACCAGTTCCTGGAACTGGCGGAGATCGCACCCGAATTTACCCGGCGGCAAACCGAGCCTCGCCAGCGCGGTATAAGCGGGCGCGTTACCCCGGCGGAACCCTTCGCCGATCCGCACGAAGCGACCTGAGCACACAGGTGACCTATCAGGCGCCGGCGGTGAATTGTCCGCTGTGCCCTCGGCTGGTGGCATACCGAGATAGCAACAAGGTGGCCAATCCCAGGTGGTTCAATGGCGTGGTGCCCAGCTTCGGGTCGCTCGATGCCCGGTTCCTGGTGGTCGGACTGGCGCCGGGGGTGCGGGGGGCGAACCGAACAGGCAGGCCATTCACCGGCGATTTTGCCGGGGTGCTGCTCTACCGGACGTTGATAAAATTCGGGTTCGCCGCGGGTGTCTACGGCGCTGATCCGACGGACGGCATGGTGTTGCGGGATTGTCGCGTGACCAACGCGGTGCGCTGCGTGCCGCCGGCTAACTTGCCGACCCCAGTCGAGATCAAAGGTTGCAACCCTTATTTGGCGCAAGAAATTGCGGCGATGCCACGCCTGCGCCTGGTCCTTGCGCTCGGCGGGGTGTCGCATAAGGCTGTGCTACAGGCGCGCGGGCTACGGGCGAACTATGCCTCGTTCGCTCACGCCGCGGTGCATCAGCTGGCGGATGGACTGCAACTGGTGGACAGCTACCATGTGTCCCGGCTGAACACCAACACGGGACGGCTGACGGTCGAGATGTTCGAGGCCTTAATCGCGGACATCGTGGCCCGGCTGACCGCGCTCTAGAATTCGAACGCATCATCGCCACGCTCGGTGTTTCATGCGCCTGCGATTATGCTTTTGGGACGGACGTCATGCGGCTGACGACCTTTTCCGATTATACGCTGCGAGTGCTGATGTACTTGGCGCTGCACCCGAATCGTTTTGTCACGATCCCGGAGATCGCCGTAGCGTTCGGCGTCTCCACCAATCATCTGATGAAGGTTGTGCAGCAACTGGCGGCCGCTGGCGATGTTGTGACGCTGCGCGGCCCTCACGGTGGTTTACGGCTCGGGCGTCCGGCTAACGCCATTTCCGTCGGAAGCGTCATTCGCGCGTCAGAACCAGATATGGCGCTGACTCCCTGCTCGGAATGCATCATTCAGCCGGCCTGTGGCCTGACCGGCGCGCTGGATCAAGCACTCGCGGCTTTCATGGCCGTTCTGGACGCCTATACGGTGGCGGATTTGGTTGGTCGGCGGAACACATTGGTCGAATTGTTGGGGCGGCCACTCGGCGGCGGCGATTCGACCGGCGGCGGCGGGGAGCGCGGCGTCTGAACTGTTCAAGTTCGTCCCCCTGGCTTTCACATGTCGCTTCAACATTGACAATCCAATCAAACCAAACCAACAAGACTTAGTCATAAAGGTATCGCCAATGTCCACGGTCAACATCCACGAGGCCAAGACGCATTTATCTCGCCTGATCGAGATCGCGGCCAACGGAGAGACAGTGGTGATCGCAAAAGCCGGCAAGCCTGTAGTGAAACTGACCGCACTGGACGCGCCCACAGGCCGCGCCAAACGGCGCCTCGGCTTCATGGAAGGCCAGTTCAGTATACCGGAAGATTTTGACACCATGGGCAGGTCAGAGATCGAGCGGCTGTTTGGCCTCGATCCAGAGTGAGGTTGCTGCTCGATACCCACATACTTCTGTGGGCCGCGCTTTCCTGGCGGCGATTGCCCTCGCAGGCTCGCGTTCTACTGGAACACGAAGACAATATCCTCGTGTTCAGTGTCGCCAGCCTCTGGGAGGTCGCGATCAAGCGCAGCCTCGGGCGGGAGGATTTCCGCGTCGATCCAAGGCTGCTGCGGCGGGGATTGGTGGACAACGGCTATGAGGAGTTGGCGATCCTCGGAAAACACGCGGTGGCGGTTGACGGTTTGCCACCCCTTCACAAAGATCCCTTTGACCGGCTCCTAATCGCGCAGTCGCTGATCGAAGGCATCACGCTTCTGACCGTGGATCCCCTGGTCGCGCGATATCCTGCACCGGTTCAAGCACTTTGAACTGCCCGATGTCTAAACCGCCCGCGCTCACTCCATCTCGATGGTGCGCGACAGCACGGGCCCGCAGAAACTGGCGGTGTTTGCCACTAGGAGAACTCGCGCTTTGAATGCGGCAAAATCCACCGTGCCACCGTGGATCGACGGGAAGCCGAACGCCCAGGCCAGTTGCTCTTTGGACCGCTCCCCCGTTCTCGCCAGCAGGTTCCCGCGAGTGACTTTAACTATAACGCTCCTCGAGCCAGGGATCGGCATTGTTGTGATAGCCTCGGACCTCCCAAAAGCCAGGATGGTCGCTGATGGTAAAATGGATCCGTCGCAGCCACTTGGCCGATTTCCACAGATACAGCCGCGGCACCAGCATACGAACGGGACCGCCATGCTCGCGGGTGATCGGCACGCCTTCCCACTGGTGGACGAGGAAAACGTCGGGTTGGTCGAACTGATCCAGCCGGATGTTCGTCGTATATCCGTCATGGGCCGTGAAAATGACGTGGTTCACTTCGGCCGTGGGTTTGACGATCGCCAGCAGGGCGCGGGCAGACACGCCCTTCCAATGGTTGTCGTAGCGTGACCACTGCGTCACGCAGTGCATGTCGGAAAAACTCTCCGACATCGGCAGCGCCATGAACTCATCGAGCTTCAGGCTGAGCCGGTTCTCCACGGCGCCATCAACATCGAGGCGGAATTTCGCCTCCGTCAGGTTGGGCTGGGCGCCAAGGTCGAGCACCGGCCAGTCCTTCACCAGTCGCTGGCCTGGCGGAAGCCGCTCCCTGTCCGGATCCGCGGTTATACCGGTAAGCAGGCGCCCGTCGCGAGCCCAGTCCTGTTTCCGCTCAATCAGTTTGTCGCGGACCTTACCGGTGATCTCAACGTCGTCCTCTGCCATGCCCGCCCTCGTGCGCTGTTGCGGAAAGAGTGGCGGTTTCGCTGCACCTTGCAAGGGTCAAGTGCTGGCATCCCGTCGCCACCTCGTGCCGTGATTGACCGCTGCGCGCCGCCGGACCAAAGATACCTTTAATGAACAGCGATCTTGCGACCAAAGTGGATGTTGCAAACAAAGTCTTGGAGCCATGATCCTTCTCATCGATAACTACGACAGCTTCACCTTCAACCTCTTTCATTTTCTGGGCGATGTCGGCGCCAAGTGTGAGGTGTGGCGCAATGACAAGCTGTCTGTCGCCGATGCGGTCGCAATGCAGCCTGAAGCGATCGTGCTGTCGCCCGGCCCCTGCACGCCCACGGAAGCCGGCATCTGTCTGGAACTGATCGCCGCCGCTGCCGGCAAAATTCCGCTGTTCGGCGTCTGCCTCGGGCACCAGGCGATTGGCCAGGCGTTCGGCGGCAACGTTATCCGAGCACCTGAACCGATGCACGGGAAGGTTAGCGCCATTGTCCATGCCGGTATCGATGTCTTCGCGGGCGTCCCCTCTCCGTTTCGCGCCACCCGCTACCACAGCTTGATCGTCGACCACGATACTCTCCCGGACGCCCTGGTTCCAACCGCGTGGACCGACCAGCCCGGCGGCAAGCTCGTCATGGCGATGCACCACCGCACGCTGCCGATCTACGGGGTGCAGTTCCACCCTGAGAGCATCGCCAGCGAGCACGGCCACACGATCCTCGCCAACTTCCTGGCGCTGGCGCGAGGAACCAACACCCCGGCCACAAATCCCCTTGGCCGCACCGCCTGAGCCATGTCCACCAATTTGAAGCCGTTCATCGCCCGACTGGCCGCCGGGGAAACCCTGTCGGACGAGCAATCGGAGACCGCCTTCAACGTCATCATGTCGGGCGAAGCCACCCCAGCCCAGATCGGCGCGCTGCTGATGGCGATGCGACTTCGAGGCGAAACGGTGGCCGAAATCACCGGCGCGGTGCGGGCGATGCGTAACCGCATGACGGCGATCGAGGCTCCAGCTGGTGCTATCGATGTCTGCGGCACCGGCGGCGACGGGGCCGGCACCCTGAATGTGTCCTCGGCGGTGACCTTCGTTGCCGCCGGCTGCGGCATTCCCGTCGCCAAGCACGGCAACCGGGCGCTTTCGTCGCGAACCGGAGGAGCTGATGTGCTGACCGCGCTCGGCGTCAATGTCGACGCGCCGATCGGCTCCCTGGCCTCGATCCTGGCGGAGGCTGGTTGCGTTTTCCTGTTCGCCCCTCGGCATCACCCTTCTATGCGGCACGCCGCCGGCCCTCGGGTCGAACTCGGCACTCGGACGATCTTCAACCTGCTGGGTCCATTGGCCAATCCTGCTCGTGTGCGGCGGCAGTTGACTGGGGTGTTCTCGCCCGATTGGTCCCGGCCGATGGCGGAAACGCTGGCGGCGCTGGGGCACGAGGCCGCATGGATCGTGCATGGCATGGGTCTCGATGAACTGAGCGTCGCCGGCCAGAATCACGTCACGGCCCTGGACGGCGGACAAATCGCCAGCTTCGTCGTGGATCCCGAGGACGCCGGGCTTTCGCGGGCCCCCATTTCGGCGATTCGCGGGGGCGATGCCGGCTTCAACGCTTCGGCCTTGGAAGCTGTGCTTCAGGCCGCACCCGGTGCCTACCGAGATACCGTGCTGCTCAACGCCGCCGCGGCGCTCATTATCGCTGGCCAGGCGGGCGATCTGCGCGAAGGCGTGTCTCTCGCCGCACGTTCGATCGCATCCGGAGCGGCACTCGCTGCGTTGCAGACCTTGCGGCGGGTCAGCGCCGTAACCGCATCCTGAGAAAAAGGAAGCCTATGGCAGACGATTTAGGCTTTATGCCCGACGTGCTCGCCCGGATCTGCACTGAGGTCCGCGCCGACATCGACGCGCGCAAGGCAAAGCGCGGGATCGACGCGTTGCGGCACGAGATCGCGGCTCGCCACAATGCAACCCGCGGCTTTGGCTACGCGCTGAAGCAGGCATCTGCGGCCGGCCGATACGGATTGATCGCCGAGATCAAGAAGGCGTCGCCCTCGGGCGGCTTGATCCGGCCCGATTTCGACCCAGCCTCGCTGGCGCGCGCCTACGAGGCAGGCGGCGCGGCTTGTCTCTCGGTGTTGACGGAGCGGGTTCATTTTCAAGGTGATCCGGAGCATCTGAAGGCAGCGCGCGCCGCGGTGAAACTGCCCGTGCTGCGCAAAGATTTCATGATCGACCCCTGGCAGGTCTATGAAAGTCGGGCAATGGGAGCAGATTGTATTCTGCTGATCATGGCGGCGCTGACGGATGTGCAGGCGCGGGAGCTGGAACAGGTCGCCATAAGCCTCGATTTGGATATCCTGGTGGAAGTCCACGATCGCGAAGAGCTGGACCGGGCGCTGTTGCTTGAGACGTCGCTAATCGGGATCAACAATAGGAATCTTAAGACGTTGCACACCGATCTTGCGGTGACCGAGGAACTGGCCCCTTTGGTGCCGCCGGATCGCTTCCTGATCGCCGAAAGCGGCATTCGCAATACCGACGATTTGCGCCGGTTGGCCGCGGTCGGCCCGAATTGCTACCTCGTGGGTGAGAGCTTGATGCGGCGAACTGACGTCGCCGCCGCGGTGCGGGAGCTTCTCGGCAACGGCAAATGAGTGGGTTCACCCACTTTGATCAGGCCGGAAATGCGGCAATGGTCGACGTCTCAGACAAGGCGGTGACGTCGCGCACGGCGACCGCCCGGGCGCGCATAGTAATGGCGGCGGCTACCATAACGATGATCCAGCAGGGATCGGCTAAAAAAGGTGATGTCCTCGGCGTCGCTAGGTTGGCCGGAATTATGGGGGCGAAACGGACCGCCGACCTGATACCGCTCTGCCACCCTCTGCCGATTACCTCGGTAAAAGTGGATCTCGCAACCAACACCGCAGCCTGCGCGGTCGAGATCACCGCGACGGTTCGTTCGACCGGACAGACCGGGGTGGAGATGGAAGCGCTGACAGCGGCCAGCGTGGCTGCTTTGACAATCTATGACATGTGCAAGGCGGTCGACCGATCGATGCACATCGAGGGGCTGCGTGTTACGCACAAGGCCGGGGGCAAGTCGGGCGAATTCTCACAGGAATGAAGCGGCGCCAGCTCTTAAAATAGCTTGACAGTGTCAAAAATTATTCTTTTCTTAGCCGGTTCTATAATCAATCGGGCGGCTTAATTCGTTAACCTTTTATTAGAATTTGACCAATCCGAGGTCCGCCAATTTGTGCATCCCCTCGTCGGCTGAAACCATTGTATTTGGTTGGCACAAAGTGCAGGGCGATAACCCCGTGTTGCGATGCACAATAAGCCTGGCATCACACGGCAGCTGGCGATTCTGTATTCGGACGACTCGGGCATGGCGGAGCTGTTCCATTACAAGCATTCTCCATATTGACAAAGAGACAACTTTGCCCGAAACGCTCACATGCGCGGAACGCCGCCTGCACAGGGTGGTATGGCCGCGTGGGCGAGGATTAGGAAGGGACGATCATGAAAGACGTGTGGCAATCGGTTCCGGGCACGCGGTTCTATTCGCGTAACGGCGAAGGGCTCTATGAACGCCTGACCGACCAATTGTACCTGCGCGTCGATGAGGTCGATGAGACCGACGCCCGCGAAGTGTGCACCCGCTTCGCCGAAGCGTTTGAAGCTCGTGCCCCAGTCTGCATGGTCGCTTAATGCGCCATCCCTCCTATCCTGGACGTCGGCAGCCTAGCAATGCAGAGGGTTGCTCACCCGACGCCCGCGATCCCGAAGGCACTCCCGAATATTGATAGTGAATCCTAGCCTGCGTAAGACTGCCGATCCCGGCGGGCGCAGACGCGGGAGAGGTGTCCATCTAACGGTTTGGGCCGGGAGTGGACAAGCCCGCCTGCAGGGGCTTTGTTCGGCCCGGGTTGGTCTCTGAGCTGTTCCATTGCGTTAGAACCGGCACTACCCATCGTGGAACCGATCGAGCCCCTTCCACTGTTGGGCGGATTTCCAACCCAAGGAACGGTGGATTGCACTAGCGCCCGGCTCAGTCGACGAGGTGGCCGTACCGGCAGTCCCGCCGGCGGCCGCTGACCCGGCCCGTACCCCGCCGCGCCGCCTGCACCGCCGGCTGCCAGATACAACGAAACCGGCGCCGCTGCCAGGCAAGCGCTAGCCTAGAGCGAAAGACCGGGTTTTGTTCAACTTGCATTCCTCCTTGCTTTACGTGTCGCACCGCGACGACACGGCCTTACATTCGACCCACACGGGGCCATCAACGTTTCCGCCTCCCGCTGATTCGACCGCTATTGACAGCCTAGTGCCGCGGCGGTGGGGTTGGGCCGACCTGCGTGCGTGCCGCCACGAGGCAACCCGCGGTCCATGTGTATTGCTGCGCGGCCGAACGCCCTATTGACCTTAATTCAGTCGTGGGTCGGGCACCCGGGCCGCCACCAGCACGTCCACGGCTTTGGCGTTCGCTGCCAGCAGCACGGCGGCGCAGGCATTCGCGGTCGACCCCGACGTCATCACGTCGTCGATCAGTAAAACATTTCCCCCGAAAATATCCTTCAGCCGCGACGGCCGCACAAGCAGCGACCCTGCTACCTCCCGCGCCCGCTCCTCGGGGGATTTTTTATCCAGCGGAGCGGTATGCCGCGTCCGGATCAGCGCGTCCGGCAGCACGCGCCGGTCCGCCAATCTGCCAAGAGCCAACGCCAGCACCGCTGCCTGGTTATATTTCCGTTTGAAAAGCCGACGGCGATGCAGTGGCACAGGCACCAGCACGTCCGCACGCTGAAGCAGCGCTAGCCCCGCCCGTACCATCATTTGTGCTAGCACCGAGGCCAACTCCACCCGGTCGCCATGCTTCAGTGGCAGGATCAGCCGCCGAGCCTGATTATCATACCGCAACGCCGCTCGCGCTTCCCGAAACACTGGCGGCTCAGTGCGACAGCTAGGACAGGTTCTCTCTGTCCCACCCTGCTCGACCGAGGCAAACGGCACCCCACAGCGTGCGCAGAACGGAACAGTGATGAAATGGGTTTGGCCAAAACACACTGCGCAGAGCTGACCCTGCGTGACCACCGAATTGTCGCACGCCGCACACCGCGGCGGCAGCACCAGATCGAGCGCCCGGCGGGCGGCCCCCAAGATTCTCAAGTCAGGCCGCAGCGTGAGTTTCCCCAGGAAGGCCGAAAGTTACGGTCCCGTCCCGCTCGATCTCGTGCACCAGATCGATCTCCCACGACAAATAGGCGTTCATCGCCTCTTCAATGCCAAAATTCCGATCGTAGGGACGCAGGTAGAAATCGATGCACGCCTCATCGGGCGGCGTGGTCTTATCCCTTACTAGTGGCCTCCCGAATGCGTGCCACCCATCCGTGCCGCTATCTAGCACGTGCACCGCCGCGTCGGTCAGCCCCTCGACCTCCGGTACCGCCAAACGCGCCAACATGCCGTCCGGCGACGTAACGACAACATGCCGGGCCGCGGCAAGCTGCGGTTGAACCTCGGCAAGCCGCGCGCGCACACCCCAGATGGCACCGGGAATATGACCATCACGGAAATCGATGCTGCGGCCGACATCCAGCACCAGCGTACCGGCGCCGCTATCGAGTAAATGCAGCAGGCCGGTCACATCGACTAGATCCACCGATGCGACGAGTTCCGGCACGGGAACCGGAGCCGTGCCCGTGGCCTTTACCGCCTCCAGGCCGCCTTCTACGACAAACAGATCGCGGTGCCCCATCTGCCTGAGCCAGGCTGCTGCCATCCGGGCGCGCACACCATCATCGTCGACTATCACAATCCGCGCGTTGCGCACGCCAATCCAATTATCTGTTGCCTGCACCAACTGCCCGCCGGGCGCGCTGCGGCTGCCCGGCCGGTGACCAGCCCGAAACTCCGCCGGGTCGCGGACATCGAGAACATACAACGTGCGTTCGGGATCGTCCTCGAACCGACTCAGGTCCAGCGGCCCAATGACGCCGACGCCACACTGCTCGGCGAACGCCCTCGCCCTTTGCAACGCCAGTGCCGCGGTTTTCGGAGTGCCGGCCTGGTACTTCTCCGTCCGGCCGCGATCGCAGCGCAAACCCGCCAGTTCCCAGCCCATGGTGCCGTTGCGCAGCGCCACCACCCGGTTTGGGACGCCAGCGCGTCGAAGACTTTCTGCCCCCAGGATGCTGCGCGTGCGCCCGGCGCAGTTGACCACGATCAGCGTCTTTGGGTCCGGCGCGATATCGCCTACCCGATACGCCAGTTCGCCGCCGGGCACGCTGATTCCGGTTGGGATCGACATGCGGGTAAATTCTTCAAGCGTTCGGCTGTCCAGCACCACCATGTCACGCTTGGCATCAATCCAGGCCTTCAATTCGCGCGCCTCGACACTCTCCGTGCAGTAGTGGTGCTCCACCCACTCGCCGAACGCTTTGGACGGGACATTGACCCCGCTAAACAACACGTATCCGGCCGCTTCCCACGCCTTGGTGCCACCTTCCAGGATCGAGACATCGGTGCATCCGATCGCTTCCAGCCATCTCCCCAGAACCTCCGCCGCACCGCTGCCATCATCGATGCAGCACACCCGCACAGCTGGCCGGGGCAACAGAGCTCGGGCCCGAAATCTCCTTCCGAGCCAATCCGCAGGGTACCGCCCAGAACAGATGCGAGGTGCCGAATTCGCCGTCCTCACGAGCATCCAGCAGCGCCAGTTCCCGTCCGTCGGTAATCCAGCCGTGCAATTTCTTGGCGCTGATACGGTTCATGTCGCGGAAGCCTCCGATCCCGCGGGACCGTAGTGCCGAGGTGGACGGCTTGGCAACGCCGCCGTGCCGGTGCACAGCACGGTTCATGGACTCCATGCAGGTATTTGATCGCACTGCGGTTCGCTGCCATCGAGAGCGTGCCGCCCGAACCCTGCATCGGGTGACTGATGTATTACACGACGCCGCCGACCGGCTGCTGGACCGGCTCGACGACACCAACCGCCGGTTCACGGATGCGCTCGACGTCGGCGGCCGAGGAGTCGTCGCGCCGATGCTCCGCGCCCGCGACATGCGGGTGATCAGTTGCGACCTGTCCCCGTCGATGGCCGCCCTGAACGACAAGTTGTGCGTTGCAGCGGACGAGGAATGTCTTCCCTTCGCCGCTGCCAGCTTCGACCTCATCGTCGCCAGCCTGTCGCTGCATTGGATCAACGACCTGCCGGGAGCGCTGCTGCAACTGCGTCAGGCGCTCCGTCCCGACGGCCTCCTGCTCGCCAGCCTGCCCGCGCTCGGCACCCTGGCGGAACTGCGTGCGGCTTTGACCGAGGCCGAAGTGGAGATGACCGGCGGCGCGTCGCCCCGGGTGTCTCCGTTTCCCGAGCTCCGCGACTGCGCGCATCTGCTGCAACGGGCGGGTTTCGTCTTGCCGGTCGCGGATGCGGAGGAGATCAGGCTACTCTACGCCAATCCCTTTGAACTTCTGAGCGACCTGCGGGCCGCCGGCGAAACCAACGCCATTCGCCAACGCGCCCGATCCAATCCACCACGTGCCCTGTTTCCAGCGGCGTTGGCGCGATTGCCGGTGGACAACGACAGGGTTGCGGTGACGCTGCGAATGGCGGTGATGACGGGCTGGGCGCCGGGATCGTGAGGTTTGGTCATAGCCGGGTGATCGTGTGACCCGCCGGCGCGCACATAAGCCCAGGAGCTCGAGACCCTCCAGTGGTGCTCCGTCCAGGAAAGGCTGCACCATCTCTACGAGTTCGTCGCATCCCCCCTTTGATTGGTCTTCCACCCGCTCCGGCTTTCCGGAGCTAAAGCACTTCTTTTCGCGTCGCTCGATAAACAGCACCAGCTCTTTCCTCGCGTCAGCCGTGTCACCGCCGTCTCGTTTTCGAACGTCCGTATGTCCGTCGCAGGCAATTCAGAAATCTAGCGGGCAACCGTGGCCGCCTAACGCAACCCGTCGCTTTCCCATGCCAATCTGTCGCCGCCGGGCCACCATCGCGCCGATCCGGCGCCGGCATCGATGCCGCCGATGCCGCCCTCACTTCACCTATGAACTGTTTCAGAGACACACGGGCCGAGCTTAGAGAAAATTCTCGGGCAGACAGGGCATACCTTAGATAGACGGAGGAAAGATTATGGCATCCTGGCAACCAAATGTCAGCTCATGGACGGTCGTTACGACGCAGGGCTATCTCGGTTTCAACCTCACGCTCGTAGATCCCTCAGACGGCAGTAGTCATTATATGGGCTTGACGTTCGTTACGTCGGCGGGCTCTCCCCTAAGTGGCACTGCTTACGGTAACGGAACTACCGACTACTCCTTCTACGTCTCGTCGAACGACTTTGAATTCGCAAGACAGGTCGAGTTCGCCCTCCAGACTAGCGGCACCAAACAGGTGAGCGTCTACAACTACGAACAAAGCCAGCCCGGCGGCGGCTCTTGGAACATGCCGATCGATCAGGTCTGGATTTCGAGCGCGTCGCAGCAGGCTCTCACCGCTCACGCGGCACCAATTGTATTCCCCCCGGAGGCCGCGGTCTCCAAAGAGCTGCAGCCTGCGATCGCCGCACATAGGAAATACTATGCGCTACGCGGCGGCAGGGCATAAAGAACCCTCTTCCCTTACGCCTTTTCTGCATCTCGTTCAAACGTCATAGTTCCCGGCCGGGCCGCTCCTGTCTCGGTTTATAGAGCAGGGCGGCCTTTTCATCCTTGACCGTTTGTCCGGATCTAGGAAGGGGCGCCGTCCGAGGGACTGAGACGCCTTTGGCTCCATCCGCACTCCTCCGCATCATCGTCATTATTTACAATAAACAACGAAGCCGCACAGTCAAACGTCGTTTTCCGGTCCTCGACGCCGCCCGATCCTCCGCCACCAAACTGATCAAAGCCCCGACCGGCACGACACCCGTCACCGAGGAAACACTGTGGCCGGCTCTCCAGATGTCCCGCCACCGCCGCGGCTGATCCGCGGACAGGTCCTTGGCGACATCGATCGCGCCCCGTTCCACATCGAGCCCGCCGCGACGATCGACCCTCGCAGCATGTTCGTCTGCAATCCAGTAAAGGCTCGGGTGAGTAAAACGTCATCGGCATTGCTGCTGACCAGCATCTGTCTGTAGTCGGGTTGCGCCATGCTCTCGGTCGTCGCGATGAACCGCGTGCCCATATATCCCAGATCGCACCCCAATTTCACCGCCGCCGCCAAAGCCTGTCCGTCGCCGACCCCGCCTGCGAGCACTAGCGGCCCGTCGTGGAACCGCCGCACCGCTTGCACGAACGCGAACGGATTGAGCCACCCGGTCTGACCGCCGGCCCCGGCCGTCAGCCGGATCAATCCATCAACCCCCAACCTCGATCGCCCGTTCCGCGTGACGCACGGACGCAACGTCGGAGAATACCAGCGCGCCCACGCCGTGCAGCGGGCGAACCACTTCCGGAGGCGAACCGACGCTTGTAATAACGATCTCTGGCGCGTGCCGCAGCAGCATCGCGAGATCGTCCCGCATCCGCGCGGTTGGATCGGTAGACGATCAGATTGGGCGCACCACGGCGCCTCCGTGGCCGCCGCACGGATCGAGGACAGCCAAACATCGAGTTCCTCGACAGTTCGGGGCCGATCGACGCTGGAAACCCCGGAACATCGGCGCAGCGATCAGCGGCAGCCACACCCGCTTGAACCAGGCCCAGAATGCGCTCAGGCCTTTGTCCACACCACATCACGCGTGGCGATCGCAGGTGGATACACCGGCACGGGCCTACCCTCGCGCCACTGCACCACACACAGTTTGGCACCGACCCGGCGGCCGTTCTCGTCATACTTCAGGCGTCCATCGGGGAAAAACAGCGCCGGGCCGTCCGTCATGTCGAGCGCGCGGATCGCCTCGGTCACCTTGACGCGGTCCGCGGCGCCGGCCTTTTCCAACGCCTCTTTAAAAATCATGACATGGACGTAAGCAAAAATCGAGTCGTGCCCGAACCACGGTTCGCCGGTGCGGGCCATGAAGCGTTTCTCCAGATCCCCCAGCCGCTTGCCCGGCCAGTTCGCCAGCCCGACCATGACGCCCTCCAGGTTCTCGGCCCCGGCGTTCTTAAGCAGTTCCGGCACCGCCCAGTGGCCGCCGCCGCCGATCTTCGGCAGCCGGTCGCTCTTCAGGTTGAACTCGGCGAATTTATCGACCAGCAGCTTGTCGTCCGGCACATTTGTGGACTGGAACACCACGAAATCCGGCCGGTTGGAGCGCACGTGCTGGATCATCGTCGTGGCGTCCGTCAGCGGCGGAGTATAGACCTCATCGGTGACGATCGTAAGACCGAGGTCCTTGGTCGCGTGGTCGCGCAACGGCTTCATGAAACTGACCGAAGACGCGGTATTGTCGCCGATGAAGGCGACTTTGGTCGGCTTCTTGCCAGACCCCTTTTCCGCTAGTTCCACGATCATCGGCAGCATTTCTTCGGCCTGCCGGCCGGCGGTCGGCGACGACTGAAACACATGTTTGAAGCCGCGCCCGGTGATCAGATCGGAATACGAAAGCGTGAGCCAAGGGAGTTCCGCGCGCTCGGTGACCTCGGTCGCGGCCAAGGTGAAAGTGGACAGCCAGCAGCCGAAGCCGCCAACCAGATCCGGCTCCTGCGCGAGCATGCGCTGCGCGGCATCCTTGGCTTTTTCCGCGCTGTCCTGGGTGTCGTACTCGATCAGCTTCAACTTGGCGCCGCTCATCGACTTGATGCCGCCGGCATTGTTGATGTCGTCGATCGCCATCCGGGCGCCCATTTGCTCCAGGATGCCCTGGCGAGCCCAAGGGCCGGACAGTGGTACCAGCATGGCGATCTTCACCTCCGGGGATGTCTGTGCCCGAACAACGCGTGAGGCCAGCGCAGCTGCGGCGACGCCAAGCCCAATGGTCGCACGGCGGGGCAGGGGGGCTGGCGTGGTCGCTTTCGGGGCCGGTCCCACGCCTGCGATCGGGCGGGCTGCATGCGTCATGGCGTTTCTCCGGTCTTAGCGATCAGCGTTCAGCTCAGGCCCAGGTAGGCGTTGCGGACACGGTCGTCTCGCAGCAGCGCCTCGTATGGTCCGTCAAGCACCATATGGCCGGTTTCTAGCACGTACCCATGGTCGGACAATTCAAGCGCCTCGGCCACGCGCTGCTCGACCAGCAGGATGGTGACGCCATCTTCGCGGTGGATCTGCGACACGCGCTCAAAGATCGTGTCCGCGACAGCGGGCGCCAGGCCCATCGATGGTTCGTCCAGCATCAGCAACCGAGGGGCACAGGCCAGGCCGCGCCCGATCGCTACCATCTGCTGCTCGCCCCCCGACAGCGTGCCGGCCAACTGCGTGGCGCGTTCAGCCAGGATTGGGAACAGCGTGTGGATGCGGTCCAGCGTATGATGCCAAGCCTCGCGCCCCGCCTTTGGGTAAGCGCCCATTTCCAGATTTTCCCGCACTGTCAGGGTCTTGAACACCTGCCGTCCTTCCGGGACGTGCGCGATCCCCAGATGCGCCCGTCGTGCTGGTGCGACCGTGAACAGATCCAGCCCCATAAACATGATCCGCCCAGCCACCGGTTGCACGATCCCGGAGATCGTTTTAAACAAGGTCGATTTCCCGGCGCCATTTGGTCCGACAACCGTAACGAACTGGCCCTCCTTCACCGACAGCGTCACATCTGTCAATGCCCGCAGGCCACCGTACGACACCGAGAGATTGGCGATCTCAAGCACGCTGCCGGGCCGCCCATTTTTTGCCGAGGTAGGCTTCGATCACGCTACGGTCCTCTACCACCTCCCTAGGCAATCCACTGGCTAGGACCCGGCCATGATCCAGCACGACGAACCGGTCGGCGATGCGCATCATCGCGTGCATCGTGTGCTCGATGATGACAACCGTCATGCCTTCCCGCCGCAGGCGTACGAGCACATCCAGCACATCGTCGCACTCCTCGCGGCCGAGCCCGGCCAGCGTCTCGTCCAGCAGCAGCAATCGCGGCAAGCCCGCCAGCGCCCGCGCAAGCTCCATCAGCCGAAGTTGCTTGTTGGTCAGCCGCTCGGCGGCGACACCGGCCTTATCGGCCAGTCCGACACGCTCCAGTGCCTGCGCGGCCGAGGCGATCGCAGCGTCATCCGCGAAGCCGGCGCCGTACGCTCCGACGATGACATTGTCCAACAGCGGCAGGCGGGGGAAGCTGCGAACCACCTGGAAGGTGCGGCCGACGCCCAACCGGCAGACCTGATGGAGTTTCTTGCCGAGCATGGTTTCGCCGTCGAGCGTTGCCGTGCCGTCGGTTGCCGGGAGGACTCCGCTGAGTACATTGAACAAGGTGGTTTTGCCGGCTCCGTTAGGGCCGATGATGCCGACGATCTCGCCCGCGTCGACCTCGAAACTGACCCCGCTGACCGCGCGCAGGCCGCCGAACGATTTGGACAAATTCGTCACGCTCAGAAGCCTGGTGCCTGGCGCGGCCGGCCGGGTGACCGGCGGGGCGCTTGGCGTAAGGGAGGCCGGCAGCGGGGAAGCGGCCTTGGGTGTGAAAAAGCGGTCTCGGATCGTCCAGAACAACCCGTCCGGCGCGGCCAGCATGATCGCGATGATGGCCACGCCGTATACCACACCCTGAATGCCGGGCAGGATATTGCCCAGTTCCGCGTTCAGTGATTCCGCCAACGGCACCAAGATGGCGGCGCCGATCACCGGCCCCCAGATCGCGGCGACGCCGCCGAACAGCGTCACCACCACCGCCTGCGCCGACACCAGCAGGCCGAACACCGAATCCGGCGTGACCACCAGCAGCACGCACGCATAGAAGCCGCCGGCTGCCGCCGCGATCATGCCGGACACCACGAGGGCTCGCATTTTCCACAGCAGGGCATTGATACCCGCCGCCTCGGCCGCCAGCTCGTTCTGCCGGATCGCGAGCAAAGCGAGTCCAAAGCGGGAATTCTCCACCAGCGTGCAAACGACAACTGCCGCGATCAGCAGCGCCACCGCGACCAGCGTATAGTTGTGGGGATTGGTGAATTCCAGGAACGCCGCCGGATTTTCCCGGTGCATCGGCAGCGACATCTCCTGAAATCCGAGATATTGCAGGAAGTATAGAATGGCCAACGGGTAGGCGAGCATCGATAGCGCGAAGTAATGACCTCGCAAGCGAAAGGTGGGCAGGCCGATCAGCACCGCGGCGCAGGCGGCAACGATCATGCCGAGCGGGATGCCAAGCCAGGGGGTGATGTTCCAATAAACCAGCGCCAGGGTCACGACGTAGGCGCCGATGCCGAAGAACGATGCATGGCCGAACGACAACTGGCCGCCGTAGCCGGACAGAATGTTCCACGACACACCGAACGTTGCCCAGATCGGCACAAGCGTCATGATCAACTGGTAATAACTGTTGGTGACGAAGCTCGACACCGCGAGATAGACGGCCGTCACGATCGCCAGCGTTACCAGGTCGCGCCTCAGCCGAGGGGCAGCGCCGATATCTCACTCAGGCGCTGCGGCGTCTCGCGCGCGCTTCGGGTTCGCATCAGGCTCGCTCCGCCGAGCGGCCGAACAGGCCCTGCGGACGCAGCAGGACGATCATCAGGAACACCACAAAAATCGCCGCGTTCTGCAGTTGCGGCGGCAGGATGAGCGCCGAGCATTGCTGGACGAACCCGACGGTGAGGCCTCCCCAGAAGGCGCCCAGGATGCTTCCCATGCCGCCGAGCACGACGCCGGAATACATGATGATGACGTAGTCCAGACCGACAAATGGGCCGAACGACAGGTAGGTCGCCATCAGCCCGCCGGCGATCGCGGTAATGCCGCTGCCCAAGCCGAAGGCGATGCGATAGGCCTTGTCGGTGTCGATACCCATGTAGGTTGCCGCCGTCGGATTGTCTGCCGCCGCCCGCAGCGCCTTGCCCATGCGGGTAAATTCCAGCAGCAGATACAAGCCGATGGCCGTAATGATGGCGATCGCGCAGGCAATGAGCCGCGCCTTGTTCAGAAAGACCGTGGCGTCGCCGTAGATCGGGCCAAGCTCGATCGCACTTGACGCCAACGGCGTGCGGACGGTCTGCGGCGTCGAGCCGAACAGGATCAGGCCGCCGTTCTGCAGAACCAGAGAAATACCCAGGGTGACGATCAACTGCCCGAAATGACCCTCATCCAGCGAGCCCGTGGTGCGCAGGCCGGATACGCGCGCGATCAGGAACTTGTGCAGCAGCGCCCCACCCGCGAACACGATGGGACCGGCCAGCAACGCACCCACGAAGGGACCAATATACGGCCCCAGGAACGCCAGCACGCCGCCGCCGGTGACCAGATACAGGCTGGCGAACATGCCCAGCATCAACAGTTCGCCCTGAGCGAAGTTGACGATCCGCATGATACCGAAGATCAGCCCGAGGCCGATGCACATCAGTCCGTAGATGCAGCCGATCGTGATGCCTGCGGCCAGTGCGTTCAGCACATTTTCGATGAGAACCTCTAGGTCCACCTGGTCTCCGCTGCCTCCCGGACCGGCTGCCCGTGTGGGCGGCTTTGGTTTCTTGGAACTGTGTCTTATATCCCGCGCCGCCGCCCGCCAACCCGCAGCGCGAACGGGGTAACGCGAGCGACGACCCGGTCTCTCGGGTACGCAATGCCTGCTCAAGCGAGCAGCGCAACGGGTTTCGCGGCAGCAGCAGTAGCCATTTCCCCGGTTTCACGACATAAACCCAAGCTGAGGAGACTGTCATGCCGACCACCACCCCTGCCAGCGCCGCGCCCCCGCGTCCCTGGAACCCGGATTCTTGGCGCGATTGCCCTGTCCGCCAGGTCCCCACGTACCCGGACGCGACGAAACTGCAAGAGATGGAAGCGCGCCTGCGCCGGTACCCGCCGTTGGTGTTCGCCGGAGAGGCACGCCGCCTGAAAGCGCATTTGGCGCTCGCCGCCGAGGGTAAGGCCTTCGTGCTGCAGGGCGGCGATTGTGCCGAAAGCTTCTCCGACTTCACCGCGAACGTCATCCGCGACACCTTCCGCGTGCTGCTGCAGATGGCGGTGGTTCTGACCTTCGGGGCGTCGTTGCCGGTGGTGAAAATGGGCCGAATGGCCGGGCAGTTCGCCAAGCCGCGCTCATCAGATACCGAGACTCAAGGCGAGGTGACGCTGCCCAGCTATCGCGGCGACATCATCAACGGCCCCGATTTCAACCCGGACTCCCGCACGCCCGATCCGGCGCGGATGGAATTCGGCTACTTCCAGTCCGCCAGCACGCTCAACCTGCTGCGCGCTTTTTCCTCGGGCGGTTATGCCGATCTGCACGAGGTGCACCGTTGGAATCTCGACTTCGTTGACCGCTCACCGCTGGCGGAGCGCTACCGCGATCTGTCCTCGCGTATCGATGAGACGCTGTCGTTCATGGCGGCATGCGGCATGACCAGCGCCACCACACGCGACCTGCGCGAGACAGACTTCTACATCAGCCACGAGGCACTTCTCCTCCCTTACGAGCAGGCTCTCGCCCGCGTCGAATTCGACGACCGGCCTCTGGTATGGCTGCTCGGCCCACTTCCTGTGGATCGGTGACCGCACGCGGCAGGCCGAGGGCGCGCACGTTGAATTCCTGCGTGGCCTGCAGAACCCGCTCGGGGTAAAAGTCGGGCCAAGTCAGGAGCCGGATGATCTGCTGAAGCTTCTCGACATCCTCAATCCGAACAACGAAGCTGGCCGGATCACGCTGATCAGCCGCATGGGCGCCGAGAAGGTGGCGGCGAGGCTACCCCCCCTGGTGCGCGCGGTCGAACGCTCCGGCCACAAGGTGGTGTGGCTGTGCGACCCGATGCACGGCAACACGATCAGCACCCAAGCCAAGGTGAAGACCCGGAATTTCGATTCCATCCTCCACGAAGTACGTGGCTTCTTCGATATCCACGCCGCCGAGGGCACCTGGGCGGGCGGCGTACACATAGAGATGACCGGTCAGGACGTCACCGAGTGCATCGGCGGTGCGCACCGCTTGTCCGAGGCCGATCTGGGGGCGCGTTATGAGACATTCTGCGATCCCCGTCTGAATGCCGAACAGTCGCTGGAACTCGCATTCCTGGTAGCTGAGGAGTTGAAGCAGCGTCGCCTACTGCCCACCGCGCCGGCGCTCGCCGCGCAATGAGGCGCACGTCGTGATCCGACGGGCCGAAGACATCGGTGCGGAAATCACCGCGAGGACCGACAGCTATTTCAACCGCACCAAAACGATCGTCGACCGCTATGGCGACAAGCGGGTCACGTACGCGCTGTTCCTGCGTCGCCCGGTGATCTGCGCCCCGCGGCTGATGCTGGACTGGCTGACGACCGTGGCGGAGCGGCGGGGCACCGTGATCGATGTCGATCTGATCTACCAGGAAGGCGACTGGATCGGGGCCGGCGAGCCGATCGTCTATCTCACCGGCAGCATGGTGCATCTGTCTGACCTTGAAACCATTTTGTTGCAGAAGCTCGGGCCGGCGTGCGTCGCCGCGCACAACGCGTACCAGATGGCCTTGTCGCTGCCGGCCGTTGCATTCCTTGCGATGGAAGCACGCCACTGTGCCGGCGCGGAAATGCAGGACATGATGTCTTATGCGGCTGCCGTCGGCAGCGCGGCGGCCAGGCGAGAAGGGGCTAAGGGCTTCGTCGGCAACGCCAACGATGCCACCGCGCACTGGTTTGGCGCGGCGAGAGGCTTCGGCACCATGCCGCACTCGCTGATCGGCTACGCCGGCTCCACCGTCCGCGCCGCGGAAATGTTCCGCGAAACCTATCCGAACGAACCGATCACCGTGCTGGTAGATTATTTCGGTAAAGAAATAAGCGACGCATTGGCAGTGTGCGCCCGGTTTCCTCAAATCGCCGCGGCGGGGGATCTGTCATTCCGGCTAGACACCCACGGCGGCCGGTTCCTCGAGGGCCTTGATCCGGCGGAAAGCTATGCGGTGCTCGAACGCTACGCGCCAGGGGCGATCCGCCGATATCGCAGCGATTCGGAACTGCGGTCGCTGGTTGGCACCGGCGTGTCAGCAGCCGCGATCTGGCGTACGCGGGAAGCCTTGAATAACGCCGGATATCCCAAGGTGCGGATCGTTGTCTCGTCCGGCTTCGGGGTCGAGAAATGCCGCGTGATGGCAGACGCCAAGGCGCCAATTGACGTCGTTGGAACTGGTAGCTTCATCCCGGAATCATGGCACGAGACCTATGCGACCGCGGATATTGTCGAATACGACGGCGTCCCGATGGTGAAGATCGGCCGGGAGTTCCTGCTGCGGAAAAACGGCGCGCGGAAGCGTGACGGTCATGATCGCCACAATCCGTGAGATAGCTGCTGCAGCCGAGTATGCCTGAGGCAGCCGCCGTCCGGCCGGCAGCCTTTGGCAGGATATCCGCCTGCCGATGGGACGGCGGACGGCAAAACTATCCCTTAGTATCGACTGCCATACGAGCCAGTGTTGTATGCTGGCGTGCCGTAGCCGTAACCTGGGGAACCACGTCCGTATGGTGATGAGCCATAACCAGTTGATGGCGGATAGGGCCGCGACGGTGTCGTCAATGCTCCTCCTACGGCACCCAGACCACCGCCGATCAGAGCGCCCGTGCCAGCCCCGTGTCCTCCACCTGCCAACGCTCCGACTGCTGCTCCAGTCCCTGCGCCCAATGCGCCGCCGCCTACAGCACGCTGCCCTGGGCTATACGGGTCACAAGCCGCTAACAACCCACAAGTGGTGAGACCTACAATAATAACCGAAATGCGCACGATTTACTCCTGTCGTTTTCGATTGCATCCCAAAACGCCGCTCGCACTCTTCGGTTGCTCGGGATATTGTCCGCAAAATACTCTGCAAGGCCCGTCAAGCAGTAAAATTAGCTCACACCTGCGTGTATAGAGTTGAAGTTGTAGAGTGCAGCCAAGCCCCCGACCAGGGCAAGAAAAGTTGATACAGCTATAATGCATTCCATGAAAATAACGGTCGCATCCATGTCGGCAAATCTCCCATTGCTCGCCCGGATGGCTACCGTCTTGAGCCGGCCACTTTAGCAACGGGCCGTCCAGCACCTACAACCAGTTCCCCGGTTTGTCCGCCCGGGCCGGGGCAACAGTTCCCCCTGCCGGCAAACGGCCCTAGGTTTCCCTCGATCGACCGAAGGGGGAAGAAAATCGCCATGCAACATGCGACCTATGAACACGTCGCCGTCGATGTCGCCGGCTATGTCGCGACGATCGAGGTGCGGCGGGGCCCGAACAATTTCATCGACACCGACATGGTGGCGGAAATCGCCGACGCGCTGGATGTTTATGACCATGCCCCGGATGTCCGCGCGATAGTCCTGTGTGCGGAAGGCAAGCATTTCTGCGCAGGCGCCGATTTCGGCAGCCGAGGACCCGATGGCGTCGCGCGCGCGACGAAACGGGGCCGGCACCTGTACAAGGAGGCCCAACGCCTGTGGCGCACCGGCAAGCCGATCGTCGCCGCGGTCCATGGCGCCGCTGTGGGCGCAGGTGTTGGTTTGGCAGTGATGGCGGACTTCCGCGTCGCCTGCCCGGAAGCCCGCTTTTCAACCAATTTCACCCGCCTGGGCTTCCATCCCGGCTTTGGCCTGACCGCCACGCTGCCCCGCCTGATCGGGACCCAGAACGCCGCGATGATGATGTACACCGGCCGGCGCCTGACCGGCGATGAAGCCCTGAAAATCGGTCTGGTCGATTACCTCGTACCACTGGAGCAGGTGCGAGCAAAAGCCGTGGAGGTCGCCACTGAAATCGCCGGATCCGCGCCGCTGGCCATTATCGCCACCCGCGAGACCCTCCGCCGAGGCCTCGCCGAAGCCGTGGCGCAGGCCACAGAGCGCGAATACGAGGAGCAAGACTGGATGCGTGCCACCGCCGACTTTAAGGAAGGCACCAAAGCCATGGGCGAGCGTCGCCCGCCGATGTTCCAGGCGCGATAGGCTGATCCAGTCGGAAGTCGTCATTCACGCGGTCGCGCCGAAGCCCCCAAACGATCATGGTGTGAGCCTTTAATCGTTCATTAAGACTTCGGCGCTACGAGTTGGGCCTCCAGAACGGAGACCCCGGTGAGCCAGTCGCTGCGCGTTTCACGAATCCATTTCGCCGCTTGGGTCGATACCGGCCTATGGCGTGCCTTGGCTTTCGCGCGGTCGCTGCAGGGAAGATCGCCCTGGGTCTCGCGGCAGCTTCGCAGAACCGTGCTGCTGCTATCGTGGACGGCCACGTTTCAGCTGCATATCCACGCCCGCCTTTGGCTCCGCGCTCGGCGACTGCGTCGTAGCACACCTGCGGTTGCGCCGGCCGCGATCATCGAGGCTGTCAATCCGCGGTGCCTGATCATACCCTTCTCAGCCAATCCGGTGGTGTCGGTTATCGTTCCGACCTATGGACAAGTCCAGCTAACACTCAAGTGCCTGGCCGCAATCGCGGACCATACGCCGACGCTGGCGTTCGAGGTAATTGTCGTCGATGACGCTTGGGACGGCGCGGACGCCCACTGTTTGGAGCAGGTGTCCGGCATTCGGCTGATCCGCAACGAAACCAATCTGGGATTTCTGCATAGTTGCAACAAGGCGGCGTCCGCGGCCAAAGGTCATTATTTGTTGTTTCTGAATAATGACACGGAGGTGTCGGAAAGCTGGCTGGAACCAATGGTTTCGCTGTTCGGCCAACGCCCGGGTACTGGCGCAGTCGGCGCCAAACTCCTGAACCCGGATGGGTCCTTGCAGGAAGCTGGCGGAATTATCTGGCAGGACGCATCGGGGTGGAATTTCGGACGTCTGGAGGATCCGTCGAATCCTGCATATAATTACGTGCGCGAAGTGGACTATTGTTCCGGCGCTGCGCTGATGGTCGAGCGTTTGGTGTTCGCTGGCCTAGGTGGTTTCGACAGTGTTTTTGCGCCGGCCTATTTCGAGGATGCTGACCTGTGCTTCCGCCTGCGCGAAATTGGGCTTAAGACCCTATATCAACCGGCTGCACGCGTTATTCACCATGAGGGAATGTCGCATGGCCGTGATACCTCCACCGGCATCAAGTCTTGTCAGGTCGCCAACCGGCGCGCCTTCATCAGCCGATGGGCCGATGTCCTCGCGCACGAGCATCTTCCGAATGCGACCAATGTATTCCGTGCCCGCGACCGGGCCATCCACCGTAAGATTGTCCTGGTCATCGACCATTATGTTCCGACGCCGGATCGCGACGCCGGATCGCGCGTGATAATGACGTGGTTGGAGGTCTTGCTCCAAGCAGGTTTCGTCGTAAAATTCTGGCCGCATAATCTGAGCTACAGCCAGCACTATACTGAAGCCCTGCAGGACATGGGGGTCGAGGTGTTCTACGGTCCCGGCCAACCGGCATTCGAGACCTGGATCAAACAGGTCGGCGGCGAAATCGACACCGTCCTGGTCAGTCGCCCCGAGGTCGCCGAGGACGTCATCCCATCGATCCGCCGGCATTCCAAAGCTCGGGTGATTTATTACGGCGTCGATCTTCACTTCCAAAGGATGGGCCTGCAAGCCGAAGTCATGCGAGATGACCGCCTGCGTCGATCAGCGGCAAAAATGCGGGACCGGGAACGTGCCATTTGGCAACAGTCCAATCTTTCGCTCTACTTGTCCGAAGAAGAGGCAAGAACAGCCTCGGCACTGCAGCCGGACAGCAAGATCAGATCGGTCGTGCCGTATTGCTTCGATCAGTTCGGGATGCCGCGCCCCGCGCCGAAAGGCGAGGAAATTATCTTCGTAGCCGGCTTTGGACACCCCCCGAACGAAGATGCCGCGCTCTGGCTCGTCCACGAAATCTTGCCCCTAATCCGTCTACGCGCACCTGGCACCCATCTGTCCATCATTGGATCCAACCCGACCCCTCGCGTGCGGGCCTTGGCGGCAGATGGTATAGCGGTGTTTGCCGACGTCAGCGGCACTGAATTGGCAGCAGCGTATGATCGCGCCCGTGTCGCCGTAGTGCCGCTGCGTTGCGGCGCTGGTGTGAAGCTGAAGGTCGTCGAGGCGTTGAGCGCCGGCCTCCCCCTCGTCACGACGCCGGTAGGCGCTCAAGGCCTGCCGGGACTATCCACTGTGGTCGCCGTGGAGGACGACGCCGCATCGTTCGCGGCCGCCGCTCTCTCGCTGTTGCACGACGACGAGGCATGGGAAAATCGCTGCCGCGAGCAGGTGGAATACGCAAAATCCCGGTTCTCCCGCGCCGCGCTTACCTCATCCCTGCTAAAAGCGCTGGCGATCACGCCCGAACTTAAGCCGAGCCACGGCGTTGGTCAGACCGCCAGACCGTCAGGTAGTAATCTCCATCTGCAACTCCTGCAGCATCGCCAAATGCATCTGGATCACGACGCGAGCGAGAACTGCGATATGCTCAGTATCGTTGCCTGTAAGAATCGAATTCAGGAAGGTCTGCTGGATATTCAGCAGTTGCTGGTGGCCGACAATCTGACCCTGAATAAAGGCAGTGTCAAAAGACTTACCGGATAGGCTTTGCAGTTGCCGAAGCAGCGCTGCATGCTGATCATCGAGCGGCACAGACGGCGGGTTGTTGAGGTCCGTCAAAACCTGAGCCATCGCGGTCTGCTCATTCACCTCGAATTGTGCGAATTGTGCGACCTTCGGGTGCGTCGCCTGCACCATCGCAAGCTGACTGGTCTCTTTAGAAAACGTTCCAACCTGAAGGGTCTGGGTCTTATACTGCAGCGGGGTAATTAGTTTTGCTTTGCCGGACTCTGCGTCGGTCTGCGCAAATGCCGGACGACGTGACACCCCGACCAGCGCGGAACTCGCGAGGATACCAGAAAAAGTCATAATCGCATTTCGCCGATCCATGAAGGCTGCTCCGTATTGCGTTGTTCCGGGGAAACGCAGACGGCGCGAGCCGGTTCGACGACCATTATTTTAATTCCCTCGATCGCTCCGTGCGGACGCAGATCCTGGCACCGGACTACATTCGGCGGCGTGCATAATGGTCGATCTACGTATCAGTTTTGAACCCTTGGCGCGCGAGGAGCTTCCAGGTATTTTCTTGCTTCTGCCACACCATCAGCACGCCGATCGCAATGTGGGTAACTTTGCCGTCGGTTTCCAATTCCCCGGTGAGCGTGAAGCGGGAAATTGCATTGGGGCCTGCCGTGGTGGTTCTCACGTTGACGAAATCCAGCGCCTTCCATTTTGCCGCCCCACCGGTGGCGTCGAGGATGAACTCCTCTTTCGTCTGGATCTTGCCCGTCGAGTGGCCATAGCTCAGTTGCGCGGCACAGAGCGTGTCGAAAGCGGCATGATCACCAACGATCATCGCCTTACGAAAAGCTTCGACAGAGTCTGTGGGCGTTTGTTCGTCCGCCGCGACAGCGGGGCGGAAGAAACCGGCTGCGAGTACGGCGGCGCCACCAAGACCGCTTGCAGCGATCGAGCGTCGGGACATTTTCATAGGTTCCTCCTGTCTTTGGTGATGCCCTTAGATGGTAGCACGCAACGCACCGACAATCCCGACCCCGTCCGGGTCATCCGGAAATGAGACGCGGACATCGCCTGCGGGATCGGGCTGTCGGAAACCCGCCGAGAAGGCCAAGCGGCACGGTCCCGAACGCTCAGGCATTGCGCGAGGCGACGGAAGCTCGGTCGTTATTAATGGTTTAGCAATGATTCCATCGTAAATCCGCTTTTGGTTTGTCGGACTTGCATTCGTATGGACAATGATCAGGGCAACGATCTCGCGGTACGGGAAGCCGACGCGATTTCGTCGCCAAAAATCTCCATGCGGCCGTCCCCTCTTCCGGGGCTTCGCCGCAATCAGACGCCACCGTTAGAGGCAAAGCCCACCGCAAGGCTCGAACCGCCGCAATCAGACGCCTCAACATCCGCCCGCGTCAGCCCGGTCAAGCCGAAGCTCGGGGCACAATCTGGACTTCCACGTCTTTGCAAACGCCTCGCGGCAATCGCCCTCCTAATCATCGGGGGCGCTGCTCTGATGGCCAACGCGGGTTACATTACCAGCGATAACGCCGTTGTCACAGCCCATGTCGTATCGCTACGCTCGCCGATCGAGGGTTTGGTGGTCACGAACTTCGCGGCTGTGGGCGATCCGGTAAGCGCCGGCACATCCCTGGCAGCGGTCACCAATTCGTTGGCCGATGACAGGCAGGTCGTCGGCATGCGAGCCCGTCTCACTCGTCTGCATGCCGATCTGGACGCGGCCCTTCAGGAACGGGTCACGTTAGCCACAATGCTGGAAGACCTGACTCGACGGGCCGCCAATCACCGCGCGGCGAAGCTCGTGCTACTCGCGCTGGATAGGGCCCGCACCGACCGCGATCGCAGTGCCAAGCAGGACCAGCTGGAGCAGTTGGTGCGCGATATGCGGCGAAAAGTCGCATTGCGAGGCACGGTATCCGAGAGCGACATCGAAGCGGCTGAAACGGCCGTTCGGGTCGCCGCGGAGCAGGTCTCCTCCCTCGACCAACAGATCGATGCCAGCCAGGCCGCCGCCCAAGCGGCCGATGCCGGCGTGTTGGCCGAGGCAAACAGCGCTAACGATGTCGCATACTCCGAACAGCGAGCAGACGAGGTGCGGGAAAGATTGGCCGACCTGACGCGTACACTCAGCGAGACGCGGGCTGCAGCCGCCGAAGCCGAGGATCAGCTGCTTGGGGAAGCTACAATGCTCCAGCGGGCACGCGCCGCGTCGATCAGCGTACCATCACAGGGGATGATCTGGCGCGTGGGCGCAGCCCCTGGGGAACGGGTCGCACCTGGCGATTTGCTGGCCCAGATCGTTGACTGCGGCGCCGCGGTCCTCGCCGTCGCAGTGCCACAGAATCGTTTGTCTGATATCGACATGGACGCCGTCGTCACCTTCCGTCTGGCCGGGGAGCGTCAGGACCGCATCGGCCACATTGCTGCGATCACCGGAGAGTCCGCCGTGCGTGGTGATGCTGCATTGGCGACCGTACCGGTGGCAGCCACCACTCCCGTAGCCTCGGTCCTGGTCGCAGTGCCGCCCTCACCCAATCAACTTGGCGGCTGCCTTGTTGGTCGAACAGCACGCGTGCTGTTACCGGCGAGCGGCGGCGGCTGGATGGACTGGGCGAGGCGGCAGATGCCGTTATGGCTCACCCTGTCTAGCAAAAGTAATCCTGACCGTTAGGATTCCGTATGCCGTATGACGGCCTCGAAACTTGGGGACCCGCGCTGGCTACGCTTGGCGCCTTCCTTTGTCTCGCCTGGCTCCCGGGACGCGATGCCACACAGCTCGCATCACGTTTGGCTCGTATTGCCGCGGCAATCCTGTCAGCGGCCCTCACCCTGCGCTACGCTATCTGGCGCGTCCAGGCGCTGCCGGAAGCGCAATCACCTCTCCAGAACGCCTGGGCGGTGGCATTCGTATCGGTCGAGATGCTTAACGTCCTCAGCGGCCTGTTCACCCTGTTATTCATGTCACGAACGCTCAACAGATCCGCCCAGGCCGATGCACAAATGCACTCGCCGCTGCACGCAGCGCCTACCGACGTGCTGATCGCCACATACAACGAGCCGAAGGGCGTGCTGGAACGCACCATCATCGGCGCGACAGACATCGACCACCCGGACCTGCGCGTCTGGGTGCTGGACGACGGTGCCCGAGACTGGGTGCGGAAGATGGCGGAGGACTTGGGCGCGCTTTATCTATGTCGTGTCAACGGGAAGCACGCCAAGGCGGGCAACGTCAACAACGGCCTGCGACATATTTTGACCATCGGCCGCCGACCGGAATTCATCCTATTGCTGGATGCGGATTTCATCGCCAACCGTCAGATCCTGCGCCGCACGTTGGGATTCTTCGAGGCTGAAGACATCGGCATCGTGCAGACGCCGCAGCACTTCTTCAATCCCGATCCGGTGCAGATCAATCTGGCTTGCAGCAGTGTCTGGCCAGACGAGCAGCGGTTTTTCTTTAACATCCTGATGCCCTGCAAGGACGCCTGGGGTGCGGCATTCTGCTGCGGCACCTCCGCCGTGCTGCGGGTCGCGGCGCTGCAAGATATCGGGGGCATGGCGACCGAAACCGTTACCGAGGACACGCTGACCAGCTACAAGATGGAGGAATTTGGCTGGCGAACCATCTTTCTGAATGAACGGCTAAGTCTTGGCCTGGCGCCGGAAGGGCTGAGCGAGTACGTTACGCAGCGCGGCCGCTGGTGCCTCGGCGCCATTCAGCAGCTACACACAAAATGGTCCTGCTTCGGGCGCGGCCGCATCCGTATGATCACCCGCTTATCCTGCCTCGATGTTTCGCTGTACTGGATTGTCAGTTTCCCATTCAAACTAATGATGCTGGCCAGCCCCGCGGTTTACTGGTGGACCGGAACCTCGGTCATCGCCGCAACGAACGCCGACATCTTGTATTGGCTGATGCCGGCGGTGCTTGGCTCAATCCTGTTCATGTCCATCTACAGCCGCAATCTGATCATCCCGATTATGAGCGATATCACGCAGCTGCTATCCGCGGTCGTGGCGGTAGGCAACGTCATCCTGGGATTGGTGCGGCCCCACGGGCAAATCTTCAAAGTGACGCCAAAGGGCGTTTCCCGCGATCACATCGTCCTGCAATGGACGCTGATGTGGCCATTCCTGCTGATCGCGGCCGCGACCTTAAGTGGCCTTGCAATCAACGCTTCAGCGAGCGGCCCCCTCGTCGGCGGTAACGGCTATGGCGTTAATGTCTTCTGGAGTCTGTTCAACGTTGCTATGGTGGCTCTAGTCTGCTTGGCCTGCATCGAACTCCCGCGCCGTCGAGCCGACGAGCGCTTCCTGACGAATGAGCCCGGTGGGACGATCTGGCCCAACGAAGCGGTCACCGACTGCATCGTCCGGGACATCTCCCTGGGCGGAGCTCGCCTCCAGCCACCCCAGCGTGTTACCGACCCAGCCAGGTGGTGGGACACTATACATGCTACGGGCGTTCTGGCGCTCGATGAAGGCCGGCTAAAGGTGTCGTTCCACCTATTGCGCCGCCAGGGCATTGACCTCGTTGTCCAGTTCGACACGTCGCTGGAGGTGCGGCGAGCCCTGATTGGCCGGCTGTTCGGCGGTGATTACGCGCGGGAGCTGGAGCGTGTCGCCGCGCATCGCGTTCTAGGGATGCTGGTAAACCGTCTGCTTAGATGACGCGACGGAGGCGCCTTATACGCTGCCCCAAACCTCGCGTGCCGCTTCCACGCAGCGGGATAGTTTCGCCCATTGCTGGTCCTCGGACAGTGTGTTGCCTTCCTCAGTCGAGGCAAACCCGCACTGTGGCGACAGAGCAAGCTGTTCCAGCGGCAGAAACTTCGCTGCTTCGTCGATACGCCGCTTCAACTCGTCCTTGCTTTCCAGTTCGCCGGTCTTACTGGTCATGATCCCCAGCACGACCATCTTCTCCCCTCGCGGCACGAACCGCAGCGGCTCGAACCCGCCGGCGCGGTCGGTGTCATATTCCATGAAATACGCATCCGAATTGATCTGGTTGAACAGCACCTCGGCGACCGGTTCATAGCCGCCTGATGCCACCCAGGTGGAGCGGAAGTTGCCGCGGCAAAGGTGCATCGAGATGACCATATCCTTCGGCTTACCGGCGATCGCCTGGTTGAGCATGCCGGCATAGATGTTCAACAGGTTGTCGACATGCTCGCCGCGCGCCTTCAGCATGGCGATCTGCTCGGGATCGCACAGGTACGCGATATTGACCTCATCGAGTTGCAAATAGCGGCATCCCGCCATCCCGAACGCCGCCACAGCTCTGCTATACGCCGCGCCCAGATCGGCGAAGAACGGCTCCAGCGCCGGATACGTGGTCTGGTCGATCGCCTCCCGCCCGCCCCGGAAATGCACCACCGAGGGGGACGGGATCGTTTGCTTCGGCACCGCCGTCCGCACGTTGCCGGCAAGAAACTGGTAATGGTCGATCATTGTTGGCTTCGACCAGCTGATCTTGCCGTTCACCCGCAGCTTATGTCGGAGCGGAACACCGCCATGGAACTGGATCTTTTCCGCGGGTTCGTAGATTTCTACGCCTTCCAGTCCAGCAACGAAATCGTAGTGCCAGTAAGCGCGGCGATACTCCCCGTCAGTCGCCGCGCGCAGACCGATTTCCTCCTGCTTCGCGATCGCGATGGCGATGCACCGGTCTTCGATCTCCCGCAGCGCATCATGCGGCAGCGTCCCGGCTTTCCATTTGGAGCGCGCCTCCTGCAACTCCTTCGGACGCAACAGACTGCCGACATGGTCGGCACGGAAGGGCGGAATCGTGCGGGCCGTCGTCATGATACCTTCTCCTCTCGAGCCTCGGTTGGTCTGGGCCTTCTCGAAGAGCCCATTCCTTACGGCCCATCCTCACGGGCGCGAACGCGCGATTTCAAATCGTTCCCGGACCAGGGCATAGCTTAACCCCGAATCGCTCCCAGAGCACGTCACCCATGACGTCGCATTCGGTCTGGGTTTTTCCGCGGGTCCATCAACCGCCCGGGAGCACGATGACCGTCGGCACCGGGGGCAGCCTCTCCCGCGACACCTCCAATACCGGGCTCTCGCGCACATCGGTCGCATACTTGTCACGCTCCAAGTCCAGGAAGCGCGCCAGCACGCCGCGCGTAAAGTAGTGCATCGGCAGCACAATGCGCGGCTGCAACTGCTCTACTACCGCCGCCGCGTCTTCCTGGCTCAACGTCCGTTCGCCGTCGACCGCGACCATCACGATATCGATGTGCCCGAGCGTGTTCACATCGGCCGGTTCCAGCAGATGGTGCAGATGACTGAGGTGCGCGATGCACAACCCACCCGTCTCGAACACGAATATCGAGTTTCCATCCCGCTCGGTGCCGCCGTCCCAGGTGCGGATGTTCGTCGGCAGGTTGGTGACATGCATGTCCTGAACGGTCAGATCCACCACCGGCTTGCGCCCATTCTCAGACCAGCCATGCAGGACGTGGCCGATGCGCGGGTCGGGATAGGGCGTGTAGTGCGTGGAGTGGGCATGGTTCATCGTCGCGATATCCGGTGGATCGACCGGAATATTGTAACCATTGTAGTCGGTGACGGCGCTCACCCCAGACGGCGAGACGATCTCGAAACTGGCGTGTCCGAGAAAGGTGATCTCCACCGCATCATCCGACGCTGCCGCCGGCCAGATCCTGGGCGGTGCCATCGCGATCGGCGCACAGCCCGCCCATGCCGCTTTTAGCGGAGCCAGAACCGCGAGACACAAGACCAGGGCCTGTCGCATCTGCCAGCCTCCGTCAGTCAACGCCTTGTTCGATCGCGGGATTCACGCGTTGGGACGCTAGGGTCACGTGTCGTCTCATTTCATTAACGCAATGGGACATTTGCTTCACGCTTCGGGACGCTCCGCTCGGCGCGGTCATGCTCTACCTCCAGCATGCCGCCGGGTTGCGAGTTGATTCAATCCCTGGAGCTCTGTACCCCCGATGCGCAATGATCGAACTTTCTCCCGCCCCTTCCCAATTGCCGCCCGGCCGCCGTATCTACGCCATTGGTGACATCCACGGTTGTGCCAGGCAACTCGACACCCTGCATGTTCGCATCGCGCAGGACCTGGGGCAACGGCCCATCGGCTCAGCCCTGCTGCTGCACATCGGTGATTATGTGGACCGTGGCGCCGACACGGCCGGCGTGATCGCCCGGTTGGTGAACGGTTGCCCGATCCCCGGCATGGATATGGTCAACCTGATGGGCAATCACGAAAGCACGATGCTGGAGGCTCTCGCCGGCGAACGCGCCGCCGGGACGGATTGGCTGTTCGCGGGAGGCACGGCGGCATTGGCGAGCTATGGCATCGACCCGGAAGGACCGCGCACCGCCTGGGCTTCGATGATCCCGCGATCGCACCAGGACTTCCTTCGTGACCTGGTTCTGATGCACCGCGAGGGCGGCTATGCCTTTATCCACGCCGGCGTCCGCCCAGGTATCGCCCTGGAGGACCAGGCCCGCGACGACCTGCTGCGGTCCCGCCAACCATTCCTCTACTCCGAGGCTGATTTCGGCGCGGTCATCGTGCACGGCCACACCCCGGTGAAAGTCCCCGTGGTCCGCCACAACCGCATCGCCATCGACACCGGCGCGGTGTTCGGAGGAAAGCTGACCTGCGTCGTGCTGGAGGCCGGCACGCTGGGCTTCCTGACCGCCGACCCGCTGGATCCGCCGGTGTCCATTGCCCATCGATAAACTGACCCCGCGCCACCCGAGGGGCCGGCGGTGAACAGGTTTCCCTTGGGCGTGCTTCCTGCTAGCTAGCGCCCCCCGGAGACTCACGCACACCCATGTTCGATTTCGCTTGGTCGGAGATTGTCTTGATAGGAGCCGTCGCGTTGATCGCGATCGGGCCGAAAGACATGCCCGCCGCGATCCGCACGGTGTCCAACATGATCAAGAAAGCGCGCCGAATGGCCGCCGAATTTCAGACCCATGTCGACGAGATGGTGCGTGAGGCCGACCTCGGTGATGTGAAGAAAGCCTTCACCGATATCCGCAACCTTGACCTGAGCAGCACGATCGAAAAGCACATCGATCCGGACCGGTCGATCCGCAATACCTTCGCGGAAAATCCGTTCGAGCCGACCTACCCGACCGCCAGCCCGGCCACCGGTGAGGTCTCGACCCTCGAGGAAGTCACAGTCGCCGCCCCGCCCGCCGTGGAGGCGACGCCCGGTGCCGAAACAACCGCCGACCCCGAAGGTGCCGCCGTTCCCGAGGTATTGGCTGAACCAGAAGCGCCCCTCGCGCCGGCCTTCATCCCGCCCGGCCTGGTGCCGCCGCAGCCCAGTGCCGCTACGCAGCCGGCTGAGGCGCCCGCTTTCATTCCCCCCGAAGCCGTGCTGCAACGCCAATCCAAGGCGTAGGCACGCTCCCTGACCATCGAAAAGGCGAACGTGGCAAAACCCGCAGACGACCCGATTGACGACAAGCCGATGCCGCTGCTCGATCACCTGATCGAGTTGCGCCGGCGGCTGATCTGGTCGGCCAGCACCTTCCTGGTCTGCTTCTTCATCGCTTACTACTTCTCTGGTTCGATATACTATTTTCTTGCCAGACCGCTCGCTGACGTGCTGCGCCAGCAGGGCAATCCTGACCCCCATCTCATCTATACGCAGCTCTACGAAGCCTTCTTCACCAAGATCAAGGTGGCCTTCTTCGGCGGTGCCTTTGTCGCTTTTCCGATGATTGCGATACAGATCTGGCTGTTCGTGGCGCCAGGCCTCTACCGGAGCGAAAAGCAGGCTCTGCTGCCGTTCCTCGCGGCCACGCCGATCCTTTTCGTGCTCGGCGCCGCGCTGGCGTATTACTTCGTCTTTCCTTTCGCCTGGAAGTTCTTCGCCAGCTTCCAGGATCCGGTCGGCGGCGGCGGCGTGCCGATCGAGCTGTTACCGCGGGTCAGCGAATACCTCGACCTCGTCATGAAGCTCATCTTCGCGTTCGGCATCACCTTCCAGCTTCCCGTGGCGCTAACATTGCTGGCCAAGGTTGGGATCACCAGTTCGGCGCAATTGAGAAAGTTTCGCCGCTACGCCTACGTGGGCATGTTCGTCATCGCCGCCATCCTTGCGCCGCCGGATGTCATCACCCAGACCGGTCTGGCTCTTCCGCTGATCGCACTTTACGAGATCTCCATACAGTGTGCCCGTTGGGTCGAACCGAAGCCGGTCGAGGTCTGAATCCCATGCACGACATCCGTGCCATCCGAGCCGACCCCGTGGCGTTCGACGTCGCCATGGCGCGTCGGAGTCTGGCGCCGGTCTCGGCCGAGTTGATGGCTTTGGACGTCGACCGGCGGGCGGCCCAGACCGCACTGCAGGACAAGCAGGCACGCCGCAATGCGCTGGCGAAGGAGATCGGTCAGGGCAGGCGTGCCGGCGCCGAGACCGCTTCGCTGGAAGCCGAGGCGACAGCATTGCGCGACGACATGGACAGCCTGGAAAAGCGCGTGCCGGTGCTGGACGCGGCGATCCGGCGCATTCTGGAAAGCCTGCCGAACGTTCTGGATGCCTCGGTTCCTGACGGCCCCGACGAAACCGCCAACATCGTCCTGAAGCTGGCGGGTCAGCCGCGCGTCTTCAATTTTGCGCCGAAGCAGCACTTCGATCTCGGCGAAGCGCTGGGGATGATGGATTTTGCCACGGCGTCGAAGTTGGCCGGTGCCCGTTTTACCGTTCTGCGCGGCCCACTCGCCCGCATGGAGCGCGCGCTCGGACAGTTCATGCTCGATCAGCACACCCTCGAACGCGGCTATCAGGAGACCATCGTTCCGTCTCTGGTCAACGCGGCCACCGCTTACGGGACCGGCAATTTGCCGAAATTCGAGGACGACCTCTTCAAGACCACCGACGGCCGCTATCTGATCCCGACGGCAGAGGTGCCGCTGACCAACACCGTCGCCGGCGAGATCGTCGCGGAGAAAGCACTGCCGATCCGCCTGACGGCGTTGACCGACTGTTTCCGCAGCGAGGCCGGTTCCGCGGGTCGCGACACGCGCGGGATGCTGCGCCAGCATCAGTTTCGCAAAGTCGAAATGGTCTGCATCTCTCACCCTGACAAAAGCCCCGAGGAGCACGAGTGGATGACGCGCTCGGGTGAGATGATCCTGGAACAACTTGGGCTACCCTATCGCCGGGTACTGCTTTGCAGCGGCGATACCGGGTTCGCATCAACCCGCACGCATGACCTGGAGGTCTGGCTGCCGGGGCAGGGCACGTATCGCGAGATATCCTCCTGCTCCAATTGCGGAGATTTCCAGGCCCGGCGGATGAATGCACGCTTCCGTGGCGGCGCGGATGGCAAGACCGTCCGCTATGTTCACACTTTGAACGGGTCGGGGGTCGCAGTCGGCCGCGCCCTGATCGCGGTCATGGAGAACTACCAGCAGCAAGACGGCTCGATCCTCGTGCCCGAGGCGTTGCGGACCTACATTGGCGGGATGGAGCGTATCACCCCGCCATGATTCGATCCGCGCGCTGGTCGCGGCGGCTGTTTAGAGCTTTTGACAATACATAATCCGCGTCCATTGAGGCGGAAACCTCAACACCTGCCTTGCCAAATGAAATCAACCAGAATAGGAACAATAACACCGGTCAATTTATTGGCCGGACAGCCGGCAAATAAAAAGCGATGCTCGCATATATCCGGTTCATTGGTTCGAGTTTGCCGATCGGGCATTGCACCGGATGGCGCAGCATGCCTCCTCTGCCGCCGCCGATGCCAGCGATCAGTCCTCTGCACACCGCCACCTGCGCGTTGGCGCTTGAAGCCGACGCACCGGCGTTCTGGGGCTGATCCGACAGGATGGACCCATTCCAAACAACGGCAGCCATCGGCAGCGGCGTGATCGTCGGCTTCACGCTCGGCCTCGTCGGCGGCGGCGGTTCAATTCTGGCGGTGCCGTTGCTGCTCTACGTTGTCGGCATGCCGGATCCGCATCAAGCCATCGGCACCAGTGCTCTCGCGGTCGCGGTGAATGCTTTCGCCAATCTGATACCTCATGCGCGGGCGCGGCATGTCCGTTGGCAGCCCGCGCTGATCTTCGCCGCCTGCGGGCTGGTTGGCGCGTTCGCCGGTTCCTCGATCGGGAAGGTTGTGGACGGTCACCGCCTTCTCATCCTGTTCGCTCTGCTGATGCTGGTCATCGCGGTCATGATGTTGCGCGGGCGCAAGGTCATTGGCGACGGGCCGGCCGTCGAGCGCCGCTTAGACCCGTGGCGGCTCGGGTTCATCGAACTCGCCACTGGCTCGCTGTCCGGATTCTACGGGATTGGTGGCGGATTTCTCGTGGTGCCCGGACTGATCCTCGGGACCGGCATGCCGACGATCGCGGCGATCGGGTCTTCGCTTGTCGCGGTCGGAGCCTTCGGGATGACCACCGCGTTGAACTATGCTGTCTCCGGGATGGTAGAATGGCCGACCGCACTGCTGTTCATTGCCGGGGGCATCGGCGGCGGTTGGGCTGGTGCGCGTCTTGCGAAACGCCTCTCAGCCCAGCGACAGACATTGACACGTTTGCTAGGGTGCATGCTGATCGTAGTGGCCGCTTATATGTTGTATCGAAGTTGGACGTGAGTTTCGTTCAAGACCGCGTTGCTGGAAACCTCTAAAGCCTTGCACCACGCCTTCGACTGTCAGCGAACCACTGTGTGCCGACACAGCAAAAGCCACAGTGAAATGCCCACAACAGGAAACAGTAGCAAGAACTGAATGGAGGCCATAATGAACGAATGGGCGCAAAATACAACTTTCTCAGCCCCGCGCCGGAGTCTGTTCGGCCGCCTGGCCGGTACCGTGGCGATCGGACTTGCAGGTCTGACGTCCGCCACGGCGCGCGCCGCAACCGATGCTGCGCCGTCGGACGGTCCAGATTGGCCAGGCAAGCTAAAAGGGCGCCACCGTCAGGTTGTTGACGCCTATGACGCCAATTCTGGCCTCCCACTTGCTTTCGCGTACACCTTCCTGGCAACAAATCCGCCAGACGCCGCGACAGCGGTCGTCGTACTTCGCCATACCGCGTTTCCGATCGCTCTCAAGGACCCCATGTGGGAAAAATACAAGATCGGTGCCGCGTTCAAAATCATCGATCCGGAGACCAAGGCGCCGGCTGTGAAAAATCCCTTCTTCCAGCCTAAACCCGGGGTTTTGCCAATCGACGACATTGCTGTCGACCGTCTGCTGGCAAAAGGCACAGTCTTCGGCGGTTGCAACGTCGCGCTGGTTTTCCTGAGCAAAATGCTCGCCGGCAACGCTGGCGTCAGTGCGGATGAGGCAGCAAAGGAATGGGCCGCCAACGTGATTCCCGGTATCACGATCATTCCGTCCGGAACCTGGGGTGTGAACCGCGCCCAGGAAGGCGGCTGCACCTACTGCGCGGGCGGTGGGTAAAGTCTCCATCCAGGGAACCCGGTAGCGTTCGAACGAAAAGGAACACGGTTCGGCGTCCTGATAAGATCGCACCTGAACGCCGGGGCGATCCAGCGTGCCCCGGCACCGAGCATCCCCTAGGGTGTTGTACGGCGATTGTATGGCCGGCTGCTGGACACTCTCTTGGCAACCTGGGGCGCGTGCAGCTCGAGCTTGGCCTATTATTCTTCGCCATCCATATCCGACGGCTTGGCCCGCTCGAGAGAGAATGTCGCGCTCCTGACGCCGTTGATCGTTCTCACGCCGCAGCCGGATCATTTCATCACGTTTGGCTGCCGAGACAAATTCCGCCTTCTCCGCGTGTTGCTCGGCAACGGTGACCAGTGGCGGATCGACTGCGCGGTTGGTTCAAACTCCCGCGCGAGATCGTCAGGATCGCCGCCGGCGAGACATTGGCCGTTGCGACCTGCGTGTGGCCAATGATTTCCCCCATCCTCTGCCCGGTGTCTCCCCGGAGCCTGTCGGTCGCTTATGCTTAGACTAAATTGAAGGGCGAGCCGAGAACTGCTCTGACGATCCGCGACCAGGCGGCGCACCTCTACCGCCAGCGGCCATCAGCGCCGGGTTCCCACGGACGGAAGAGGGGCTTGACAGCCCCGCAGCCATACCGAAGATTTACCTCCGAATACTGAGCAACTTGGTCCGGGACAACGATGTCCGCAGCGGAGTGGTAACGGCTAACGCGTTCTCTCAGTTTACGTAGCGTGGCAGTGACGCCTCGCCAGACCCGCGGCCGGGATCTGGTCGGGGCATGTCGTGCTTTGTGACGGCGAAGCTTTTTGGGGAGGGAGAATGCCTGTCAGCACGCCGACGGCGCACCAGATCCGGGAGATAGCGTCTCGGTACAGACTGGATCTGACCGAAGAGGACGTCGCCGACTTTCGCCACATCATGCAGGGCACGCTGGCTTCCTATCGACGTCTTGACGAATTGCCGGAGCCTAAGCTGCCTGTTCAGGTTCCTCGGACCCCTGGCCATCGCCCGAGCGCGGACGAGAACCCTTACAACGCGTGGTATTGGAAGACCGAGATCTCCAGCGGCACGCCGGGCCTGCTTAGCGGAAAGCGCATCGCGATCAAGGACAACATTTGCGTGGCGGGCGTCCCGATGATGAACGGGTCACAATTGCTGGAAGGCTTTGTGCCCGACATCGACGCCACTGTTGTGACGCGAATACTTGAAGCGGGCGGCACGATAGCCGGCAAGGCGGCCTGCGAGGACCTGTGTTTCTCCGGCGCCAGCCACACCTGCGCCAGTGGTCCGATCCGCAATCCAAACAATCCGTTGCATAGCGCGGGCGGTTCGTCGGGCGGCAGCGCCGCGCTTGTGGCAGCCGGCGACGTTCCAATGGCGCTCGGCGGCGACCAGGGCGGATCCATTCGCACGCCGTCAAGCTGGTGCGGGGTATACGGATTGAAGCCGACGTGGGGACTGGTGCCGACCACCGGCTCTATGCCGATCTCCTATTCGGTCGATCATTGTGGTCCGATCTGTGTCAGCGTCGAAGATGTTGCCAGATTACTCACAGTGATCGCCGGTCACGACGGTTGGGATTCACGGACCATCGCCGCCCGGACCGGCGATTATATGGCCGCGCTGCGGGAAAGCCCGCGCGGCCTCCGCATCGGGTTGATGCGAGAGGGATTTGGTCACCCCGAGAGCAACGCGGCGGTCGATGCGATGGTCCGGGATGCTGCCGAGCGGCTTGGGGCGCTTGGTGCAGAGGTCAGCGAAATTTCGGTTCCGATGCACTACGACGGACCTCCAATTTGGAGCGGCATCATCCTGGAAGGCGCGGCCGAGATGATGTTGAAAGGCCACGGCGTCGGCAACAACGTGGCGGGCTATTACCCACTGGGGATGCAGGAGGCTTTCGCCCGCGGATTCGACACACGTCTGAACGATGCCTCGGACACCGTAAAGCTGGTCTTGCTGCTCGGCGACTATCTCAATCGGCACTACCACAACCGCTATCACTCAAAGGCGCAGAACCTCCGGGTGCTGCTGCGTCGTGCATATGATGAGGCGTTGCAGCAAGTCGACGTCCTGCTGATGCCGACCATCCCGTTCACAGCGACGGAAATTCCGCCTCGGGACGCGCCGCGGTCGCTATCGATCGAGCGTGCTCTGAACATGCAGGCGAATACCTGTCCGTTCGACGTCTCCGGGAATCCGGCGTTCACCGTGCCTTGCGGCAAGATCAGCGGCCTTCCCGTCGGCATGATGCTGGTCGGCCGGCACTTTGAAGAATCGACTTTGATCCGCCTAGCGCAAGCGTTCGAAACGAGCGGTAGTTGACGATACCAACAGGAGAAACCATGGCAGACGAGTCGCTGTATTATCTGGAATTGGTCGAGCTGACGCGGCGCATGCACGCCAAGGAGATTTCTCCGGTGGAAGCGACCAAGGCGGAGCTCGATCGGATCGGGAATTTGGACAAGTCGCTGCGAAGCTTTGCGCTGGTCACGCCCGAAGCGGCGCTGGAGCAAGCGCGACAGGCAGAGTTGGAGATCGCCCGAGGCGACATCAAAGGCCCGCTCCACGGTGCGCCGATCGCGGTCAAGGACCTGTGCTGGACGACTGGCGTGCCGACGGCGGCCGGAATGACCATTTACCGCGATTTCCGTCCCACCGAGGACGCGACCGTCGTGAAGAAACTAAGAGCCGCGGGGGCCGTCATCCTCGGCAAGCTGCAACTGACGGAAGGCGCATTCGCCGACCACCATCCGGACATCAAGCCGCCGGTCAATCCTTGGAACGCCGCGCACTGGTCCGGTGCTTCATCAAGCGGATCGGGCGTCGCGACGGCAGCGGGACTTTGCTACGGGTCGCTTGGCTCGGACACCGGCGGTTCGATACGGTTTCCATCGGCTGCCAATGGCGTCACCGGGTTGAAGCCGACCTGGGGGCGAGTCAGCCGTTACGGCGTCTTCGAACTTGCGGCGACTCTGGACCATATCGGTCCGATGGCCCGGAGCGCCGTTGATACCGCGGCGATGCTTGGGGCGATCGCGGGCCCCGACGAAAACGACCCGACCGCAAGCCAGGAGGCGGTGCCGAACTATCTGGCCGGCATCGATCGCGGCGTGCGTGGCCTGCGGATTGGAGTGGACACGACGTTTAACCAGCGCGGCACCGACGCCCGGATGGTGCGAGCAGTGGACGAGGCAATCGCGACCGTGCGCGAACTCGGCGGTGAAGTCCGCGAGGTGACCTTCCCCGATCCGTCGGCGGTGATTGCGGACTGGTCATCTCATTGCGGTATCGAGACGGCGGTTGCGCACGAAGCCACCTATCCGTCACGTAAATCCGAGTATGGTCCCGCTTTGGCAGGTCTGATCGATCTCGGACGCAGCCAGTCAGGGCTGGACTACCAGAAAATCCTGCTGCGCCGGCTCGATTTCAGGGGACGCTTGCGGGCGCTGTTCGAGACCATCGACCTGCTCCTGATTCCCGCACAGGCGTCTGCATCGCCGACAACCGCCGAGATGGCAACGCTGGGCGAGGATTCCGCGAAGATCGCCACCCTCCTGCGCTACACCTGCCCGTTCGATGCGAGCGGTAGCCCGACCATTACGTTACCGTGCGGTTTTACCGACGCTGGCACGCCGGTTGCGTTTCAGTTCGTCGCTCCGCACTTCCGGGAGGAGACACTGTTCCGAGCCGGATATGCCTATCAACGGTCGACGGACTGGCATCGCCATCATCCGACGCTGACGGCCTGATACTTTGAAGTCCGCAACAGGTTCGCTGATGAGCAGCGGATCACCGCGGAGACCCTGAAGCGTTACCGAAGCGAAGCAGCGTCCGCCGGCGTCGAATGAGCTAGAGGACACTCAAGAGTGGACATCTCGGATGCGGTGACATTGATCTTCGACATCGCCTCGTTCAGTTCCGTTATGGTTCTGATCGTGCTGGGTCTCGGTGTCATCGCAAGTATGATGGGCATCTTTAATTTCGCTCACGGCGAATTCGTGCTGCTCGGTGCTTACACGGTGTATCTTTCGGCCTCGGCCGGGCTCGGTCTCTGGTTCGGGATATTCGCCGCGCCGATCGTCGTTGGCCTGGTGGGCCTGGTGATGGAGCGCATCATAATCAGGCGCTTCTATGCCTCACCGATCATCGCGATGCTTGGGACTTACGCAATTGGATTGGTGATCAGGGAAATAGTTCGTGGCCTGCTCGGCGGTCAGTACAGATCAATCGGGCAGCCTGTCGAAGGTGCATTCTCGATCGGCGGCATTAATTTCTCGATCTGGCGGACCATCATCATCGGCGCGACGCTGGTGGTGCTGTTCGCGAGCTGGTGGATGCTGGCCCGCACGCAGGTCGGGCTGCGCATTCGCGGCGCACTGGAAAATCCGATGCTGGCGCGGGCATGCGGAATATCGACTTCGCGGCTCTACGGGCTGACGTTTGCATTCGGCTCCGCGTTGGCGGGGTTGGCGGGGGCGCTGATCGTGCCGTTGTATCAGCTATCGGCCGACATCGGCATCCGCTTCCTGGTGCAGGGCTTTCTGTCAGTGATGCTGGGCGGCGTTGGCACGTTCCTGGGTCCAGTTCTGGGGGCGGGCACGGTTGGCGTGATGGCCTCCGGCTTGCCATGGCTGGTGCCACCAGTCCTGGCCGATCCACTGGTGTTCCTGATCGCGCTAATAATCGTGAAGATGCGGCCGCAAGGCTTCTGGGCGGTCGCTCGAGCTTAACAAGCAGGGGGGACTGAGATGACCGAAACAAAATGGGACGTCACGCCGTCGCGCCGGAAATTGCTTGGCGGGGCCACCGCGCTCGTGGCTTCAGGTTGGATCGGGGGTGCGACCGGCGGCTGGCTGCTGCGGCCTAGTTGGGCGCATGCGGCGGGTCCGATCAAGATGGGCATCGCGACCGACATCACCGGCCCGATCGCGGGCGCAGGCAATGCCGACTGGCAGGTCGCGCAGTTTACGGTTGAGGAAATCAACAAGAACGGTGGCATCCTTGGTCAGCCCATCGAACTCTATCTGGAGGACACAGCTTCAGATCCGAAAATCGCGGTGGGCAATGTGCGCAGATTGATCCAGGAGCGAAGGGTCGACGTGGTGCTGGGCGGCATTACCAGCGCGATGCGGCAGGCAATCAAGGATCCGATCGTCAACCGGGGCCGCACTCTCTACATCTATCCACAGCTTTACGAGGGTCAGGAGTGCACGAAAGACCTGTTCTGCACCGGGCCCAGCCCGGCGCAACAGTGCGACAAGCTGATCCCCTACCTGATCAAAACGGTCGGGAAAAAGCGCTTCGCCATGCCGTCCGCGAATTATGTCTGGCCCCAGCTTCTTAACAAATACGCTCGCAAGGTGATCGAGGCCAACGGCGGCGAAGTGGTGTTCGAAGAGTACTATCCGCTTGACCAGCCAGAATACTCCGCAACCATCGGCAAGATCAAGGATGGCAAGGTGGATTGCGTATTTAACACCGTCATTCCCCCCGGCCTGCAGTCCTTCGTGAAACAGCTCCATGAATCCGGCTTCCAGAAGAACGGCGGGGTGCTCACCTGCGTATACTTCGATGAGAACATTATAAATTTTCTTCCCGCCGGCGAGATTGAGGGAGTTTACAGTTGCCTGGACTATTTCCAGGCGGTGGATGATCCGTTCAGTAAGAAATTGCAGGAGGCGTATTCGAAGCGGTTTCCGGACACGAAATACTTATTCACCGCCGGCAGCGCCGCGACCGGTATGTATCGCGGGATCAAATTCTATGAGGCCGCGGTCAAGGAGACAAAGGGCGACCTGCATCGAGATGCCGTGGCGGCCGCGATGGATCATGGGGTGCTAACTGAGGGCCCTGGCGGGGGCGCCGAGATGGTGCCAGGCCATTGGCACTGTAAAATGAACATGTACACCGCCGCCTGCAAGGTTAGTTCCGACAAGCCTTCGTTTGAGATCGTCGATAAAGCCGCCATGGTGGATCCGCGGGAGTGCTGATGGCAGCAAAATCCCACACACCTCGTGGACGGCGGCCCTTCCGCACGCTGCTGGCGGTCGAGTTGTTCGTGTTGGTGCTGCTGGTGGTTGCGCCGTTTCTGCTGCAGGATCGTCTGGATCTGATCACGCTGATCACCAACATCATGATCCTGTCGATCCTGGCTATCAGCTTCGACATGTGCTGGGGGTTCTCCGGAATCATGTCGTTCGGACAGGCGTTGTTCTTCGGGGTCTCGGGCTATGTCATCGCGCTGGTCGGCCGGGATCTCGATTTCAGCGCGATCTGGGGTGTGTTACCACTGGCCATGCTGACCGGGCTGGTACTAGCCTTTGTCTTCGCCGCGTTCCTGCTGCTGGGTCGCAAGACGCCGACTGCAATATTTGTGGCATTCGGAACATTGACCGGGTCTTATGCGGCGGAACGACTGGTCTCCGGCTGGCAGTATGTCGGAGCGGGCAACGGACTTTCCTCGGTCAAACTGCTGCAACTCGGGTCGTATGAATTTATCGAAGGCTTCGAGTTCTACACGTTGGCGCTGCTGAGCCTTGCGCTTGTCTACATGGCATGCCGATTTATCACTCGCTCGCAATTGGGACTGGTGCTTGCCGGCATACGGCAAAATGAGGAGCGGCTGGCGTTCCTCGGCTACCGGGTGCAAGTCTTCAAGGCTGTGGTGTTCTCCTTTGCCGGCATGATCGCCGGGCTGTCTGGCGCTCTGTATAGCTACCATCAGGGCTTCATCGGCCCCGGCAACATGGGCCCGGGGCTGTCGACCACGGCGGTTCTCTACTGCCTGTTCGGCGGCGCCGGTACCTTGGTCGGACCGATCATTGGCACAGCCGCCATCGAATTCCTGAACTACGGATTGTCGGACATAGATGCCATCCGGCAATTCTGGCCGGTTATCCTCGGTCTGGTTCTACTTGTCGTCGTCATGTTTCAACCTGCTGGGCTGCTTGGCCTGGTCGTAACGACCCGTGAGCGTATCGGATCGTATGGGGTGCGCGGCCGTCAATCCGCTCGCTGGGGGCGCCGTGGCGCTCCTTGAGGTCGAAGGTGTCACCAAGGTATTTGGCGCCCTGCGGGCGCTGGATGGCGTGGACGTGGCAGTCGAGGCAGGCACGTTTCACGGTCTGATCGGCCCCAACGGGTCCGGCAAGAGCACACTGCTGAAGGCGATTGCCGGCGCCCATTTACCTACGCGGGGCACGGTGCGCTTCGACGGAAGGGACATTACCACATCACCGCCCTACCAGCGGGCCCGTGTCGGGCTCAGCCTCAAGTTCCAGATTACCGCGGTGCTGCGGGAGCTGTCGGTCTACGACAATGTTCTGCTGGCGTTGCAGTCGGGCGAGACCGCCTGGTCGCTGGTGTGGTCACTTACCCGGCGCAGCCTTGACGGGCAGATCATGCAGGCGCTGGACCGCTTCCGTCTGGCGGACCGGGCCGACGATCTGGCCGGCGAGCTTAGCCATGGCGAGCAGCAATGGCTCGAAATTGCCATGGCGTTGGCGCCAGGGCCGAAACTTTTGCTGCTCGACGAACCCACCGGCGGCATGAGCCCGGAGGAACGGCGTGTGACTGGTGAGCTGCTACTGCCGATCAAGGCCCAATGCGCCTTGGTCATCGTTGAGCACGACCTCGATTTCATCAAGAACATCTGTGATCATCTGACGGTTCTGGATCAGGGTCGTGTGCTGTGCGACGGGACGGTGCGCGAAATCGAGGAGTCGCCGGAGATCCAGAGGATCTATACCAGCCGTGTCTGAACCCCTTCTGATCGTTACGAACCTCGATGCCGGCTACGGCCGGAGCCAGGTGTTGTTCGACATGCGGATCAACGCCCCGGCCCAAGGCGCGGTGGCGGTTCTGGGCCGCAATGGCGCCGGCAAATCCACATTGCTGAAGACGATCGCGGGCGAACTACCCCCGATGTCCGGCTCGATCATGTTCGACGGCAACGAGGCGAGCAGCGAATCGACCGAACGGCGCGCGCGGCGCGGCATCGGTTTTGTGCCGCAGGAAGATGCGATCTTCGGTCGGCTGACCGTGCGAGAAAACCTGCTGCTCGGTGCCACAAATCAGCCAAATTACGATGGCCTCGGGGAGGTGCTCGACTTTTTTCCCAAGCTGGGGCAGCGACTTTACCAGACCGCCGCGACGCTGTCCGGCGGAGAGCGCAAGATGCTGGCGATCAGCCGTGCCTTGTTGGGGCGCCCCAAGCTGCTTCTACTGGACGAACCGACCGAGGGTGTGTGGATCGGCGTCATCGAGGAGATTGCCGACCGGCTCGCCGTGCTGACGCGGCAGATGAGCATCGTCCTGGTGGAACAGCATGTGCATTTGGCGCTGCGCATTGCCGGCTACGCCTACGTGATGGATCGGGGCTCGGTAGCGCTGGAAGGTCCGGCCGAGCAGGTGCGCGACGATCCGGGATTGCTGCGCTACCTGGCGCCGTGACTTTCGCACTCGCATTTCGTTAGGGTTGACCACAAAAAGGAGAAGATGGGCTATGGCAAGAACCGCTGACACGGCATGGTTAGACGGCTCGATCGCGGCCCTGCGTGGCGTCGGTTGGCGCGGTAAGTCGCGCTTACACGAACTGACCGAGGCCGCGCAGGGCAAATATCATTACACGATCGGACCCTACTCGGACGCCGTTTTGAGCGTAAAGCCTGGCGATCGTATCCGTATCGAGACACGCGATGCCTTCGAGGGCGCGATCCGCAGCGAAAGTGACAAGCCGACCGAACGATTGCGGATGCCGTTCGTCAATCCACAAAACGGGCCGATCATGATCGAAGGCGCTGAGCCGGGCGATGCACTGGTGGTCCATATCGAGAGCATGCTGCCACGCGGGCCGAACCCTTGCGGGACCTGCTGCATGATCCCGTATTTTGGCGCACTGACCGGAACCACCCTGACGGCGACGCTGAACGACCCGCTGCCGGAACTGACGCGCAAGATCCATGTGGACGAGCACAATGTGCGCTGGAGCGAGCGCGTTACCTTGCCCTATAGCCCGCATATCGGCACGTTGAGCACATCGCCTGAAATCGACTCCATCAACTCGCTGACGCCCGACAATCATGGCGGCAACATGGACCTGCCGGACATGGGGCCAGGCAGCATCACGTACCTGCCGGTTCGTGTCGCCGGTGCTCGGCTGTTCATCGGCGACGCGCATGCATGCCAGGGCGACGGCGAGGTGTGCGGCACCGCGGTGGAATATCCCTCGACCACGACGATCCGCGTGGACCTGATCAAAGGTTGGACGCTGGAATGGCCGCGGCTCGAGCGCGAGGACTTCATCATGACCATCGGCAGCGCACGTCCGCTGGAGGATGCGACCCGGATCGCTTACCGTGAGTTGGTGTTGTGGATGGAGGCCGAGTATGGCTTCAACCGGTGGGACGCGTACATGATGTTGAGCCAATGCGGAAAGGTTCGGCTCGGCAATTTCGTGGATCCAAAATATACCGTGGGCGCCGGGATTCTGAAGAGCTACCTCGCGCCAGCAAAAGCAGTGCGAGAGGAGTAGCGAGGTCCTCCAAGGTATCCGTGGCGTCCCGCGCCGCATGTGTAGGGACTGATATCAGGTCGCAAGGACGGCAACGAGCACCGCTACTGAAGCATCGTCGAGAACCTCAAGGTCTCGGGCGGCCGCACGGTGCAGCGGCATGTGCTGTTCTGGGCGAGAACAACGACAGCCAGCACGCCGCCTGGTGCCGAACGATGGAGGCATTCGACGAGAACGTACAGGCGGGCAAACACACGCGCTGTTCCCGAGGATCGTGTAGCGCCGCCATCGGCGCCCGCTGCTTTCAGCGGCTCAAGATCAACTTGCCTGACCAACCACCGCCCAGGTCACAGTGGTCGGCATTCGGCGTCAGGGCCGACGCCTGCACTGGGGGCATCAAATTCGGAGAAATCAACAGCAGGGAACGCGCCGCGTTACCGGACCTCCATCGGATGGGCCATGCGGTCCGACAGCGGCAGTTTGTGGTCCGGGTCCAGAATTACCTCCTTCACGTCGCCGCTCACTGGCACGTCGATCGACAGCGTGTTGGACTGCCGCCATGCCTCCGCCGGAATAGTGATCCGTTGCGCGTCGCCAGCTGCCATGCGCAGCTCCAACAGGGCGGGCATGACCAGCCGCCCTCTATTGACCAACTCCAAGTGTAGGCGATGCGGCTCTCCTGCTGCTGGCACCGCTCGAGTGACGGACAGATCGAGCCTCGCGTTGCGCAAGTACCAGCCGCGCCACCACCACGACAGGTCCTCGCCGGCTCGGCTGTCCATCAATCGAAAAAAATCCGAAGGTGAGGGGTGCTTGTAAGCCCACGCCGCGATGTAGGTCCGAAAGGCGTCATCGAAACGATCCGGACCCAGTATCTGTTCGCGCAGCAGAACCAAGCCCAGCGCCGCCTTGAAGTAGCTAATTGCGTGGCGGTACTTCTCGCTGATCTGATCGGCTGGCGTAAGGATCGCCGGGGCCGCGTTGTCGGCGAGAATGGGCAGGATCTCGTCCACCGGATTGCCGCCACCTTCGGCATATTCCGGGTCGCGTTTCGGAGCATATTCGCCGTGATTGAAAGCGTCTGAGGCGTAGACGTCGATGAAGGTGTTGAACCCCTCATCCATCCATGCGTCGCGCCGCTCGTTGGAGCCGACGATCATCGGGAACCAGCTGTGTCCGACCTCGTGCGTGGTGAGCCAGTAAAGTTTCTTGCCCGCGTCCTCCATGCCGTCGAACAGGATCCCAGGATACTCCATATCCGCGCCGTGGCCCCCAACGTTCACCATCACCGGCCACGGATATGGGAACCAACGACGCGAGAATTCCTCGATCCCGGCCTTGACGTATTCCGTCGATCGCTCCCAGTGGTCAGGCCCTGCCGCCTCGGGCGGATAGACCGACATCGCCAGTGCGTGGTGGTCGTCCGGTAGGTTGATCCGCGCCGCGTCCCACACGAAGGCCGGGGAGGCGGCGAAGGCGACGTCGCGGGTGTTTCGCATCAGGAAATGCCAGGTCTGCTCACCGTCATGTGTCGGCCGGCTGGTTGGATCACCAACCTCTGACGGGGATCGGATCATGACGGTGGCGTCACTGGCGGCCGCCTGGTTGAGCCGCTCGCGCTGAGTGCCAGTTAAAACCTCGGACCCGTTAAGTAGGTCTCCTGACCCGGCGACGATGTAGTCCCACGGCACGGTAACGCGATAGTCGATGTCGCCGTATTCACAGTAGAATTCAGATCCAAGATATGGCAGCGTGTCCCAGCCGCGCAGGTCGTCGTAGACCGCCATGCGCGGGAACCACTGGGCAATTTCGAAAATGTCTCCCTTGCTGCTTGGTGTTACTGCTGTACGGCCGCCCCATGAACCGGGGATGGTGTAATGATAATCGATCCTGTACACGCACCGTGCCGCCGTGCGGCGCTAGCGCTTCGCGCAGACTAATCCGTAGCCTCGTGTCGGAGACGATGAACGCCGGGACAACGCTTTGCCCGTCCGTCTCGACCTCGATCTTGTCCAACCGGTCCCCGTCCGTGTAGTGGCAGCAGCGGCGCGAGACAGCCGCCCGCGCATCAGCGCGGTAGATGTTCTGGTCCAACTGGAGCCAGAGGATGTCGAGCGGGTCCGGGCTATTGTTGACGTAGGTAATCGTCTCGTGCCCGGTCAGGATGTGCGTTGCTGGATCGATGCGCGCGACGATCGTGTAGTCAGCCCGGTTCTGCCAGTAGGCGGGACCTGGAATGCCCGAGACAGAGCGGGTCGGGCCGGCCGGGTCGGGGAACGTCAGTGGGGCAAAGATGTCGCGCGGATCGGGCCCCTGAGCGGCGGCGTTGAACGCCATTGCCACGCAGGCGAGAAATGCGAGGGCAACGCGAACGAGCCTGAATTGACTTCTGGCCAGGCAAATGAGCGCGTTGCCGATGAGATGGTTCATTGATCGAGCTTGCCTCAACTTCCATCAGCGGCTCATTCAGCCGCCTAGTCGCGGGAGAACTCCGTCGATGATAACACCCCGAGAATGCAAACAGGATATCTCCAAAGGCTTTAGCGTAGGCGGCAAGTATCGCATCGGTGTGCCGACCGCAAGCGTTGCGGTGCTATGCGGCGCCCCATGATTTCAACGGCGGCGCACCGGGAATGCCAGAAATAGGCAGGTCGCCGCAAAGCAGCGCTGTGGCAGTTCGACCAAATAATTCCAGAGGCCGTTTCTAATTTAGACCCAAAATAGGTGCTAGACGCGACTAGACGCCTCCTTCGGCGCCAAGCTGCAAGTCGAGGAACGCTGAGCAATCATTTGCCGTATACAGATATGATTGGCGAAGAGAACCGGCAGCGGCGCTTAATCATTCCGGACCTGCTGCGCCTGCTACCCGATGCTTGCCCAGGGGCGCATTCGTCAGCGCTTACGCCTCGCGAGGCTTGCCGACGGACCGCCCGGTCAATACATATGCCCTCACCATGACCACCTTCACCACCCGCCCGTGTCAGCGCCCTGGGAAAGCGGCAAGGCAGCTGAGATCAAAGTGCCCCGGATCGTCCAGCATAGGCCCCGAGGACAAGCGTGGAAGCGTAAGCCGCCCGAGCCCGATCCGGAGTTCGAAGCGAAGGTGTCGCGTTCTTCGAGCGGATGGGTATCAAGCGGCGGGAAGGGGCTGAACCAAGCCGAACGCAAATCTGCGTTGGACGCAAATTCTCCGGCTAAAGGGAGATCAGAATGCATGCGAGATGGCAGTTGTTTTTCAGGATGGCCGTCCTATTGCTCGGAGCTGCTGCGTCTTCTGACGCTCTGGGGTATGGCCAGGATAGCAGAAGCCCAGCCGTCAAAATGCTCGTAAGTTGTCTGGGAAAAGCCTATTCCGAAGGCGCCTATTTATCCACTGACGGGGGCCGTTCTGCGAAGCGACTTCTCGCTAAATGTGCAAGCGAAGGAGATGCAGTTTCGAAAGAGTGCTTCGGCACAAGCGACACGAGCAAAAATTGCCATTTGAAGACCATGAATTTTGTGCAGGAATTCATTCTGCAGCAAGAGCGCGACCTCAAGTAGGCGGGTTCGCTTTAGGCCTACACTCGGGACTTGGTCTCAATTAGACAATTTCACAGACGTCGGGGTCGAGTTGGATGAAGATAAGGATCGTTCGTTGACCCCGAAGCATTTTAGGCCCTGTGCAGGTCGTAAATGCACCGCTTTCCGGTGTTGGTTTTAGCTCCACCATCAACAGGATCTTGCTTTTATTAACGTAATGGTATGGCAGTTCAAGGACGAGGCGTTGGTGTCCAGGGCCTGCAGATACGCCGGTCGGGCTGTCATGCGCTCGTTGTACGCGAGGACCGCCTCTGCCATTTGTACGCCGTATCGAACTGCCCAGGTAATGCAGGTTGAGAGTATAATATCCGCGGCGGTGAAGCGGTCGCCCAGAATGAATCTTGGGTCGGCGTCCAAGGCTCGCTCAACGGTCCGCATCTGCTTCTGAAAATAAGCTGCAGCGGCCTCGTTCGCGATCGGCGCTTCGCCGTAAATATGGCTGAGGTCGCCGTGACGGCGGATCACATACAGCGACGTCGCGTCCAGTTCGCTGATAACAAAGAAGCACCATTCCAAGCACCGCGCGCGTTCGCGCATATCGGTTGGAAGCAACCTGTTGTGGTCGTGTCCATGGGCGTCCGAAAGATAGGTAATGATGGCGGCACTCTCTGTCAGAACGAGGCCATCATCCTGAAGTAACGGAACTTTCTGCCGGGCGCTGAGGGCGGTAAATTCCGGGGTTTCGGTCTCGCCGGTGCGTGGCAGGATGGCACGGAGTTCGAAGGCAAGGCCAAGCTCATGGAGGGCCCAGTGCGCGCGGATCGTCCGACTGGTGCCGACGCCCCACAGGATGCGCTGGTTGGACACGCGTTCTATCCAGCCGCCTTTGCGGCGCGGGACGTCTTCAGAGCCTGAATTTCGTGATCGGCGTAGCCTGCTTCGGCCAGGATCGCGTCGGTGTGCTGGCCGATGCGGGGGGCGGGACCGCCGATGCGTGCGGGGGTGCCATCGAAGCGGGCGGCGGGCCGGGGCTGGCGCACGGTGCCAACCATTGGCTGGTCCAGCAGCTCGATCAGTGCGTTGTTGGTGACCTGGGCATCATTTATTACCTCGGCGCGCCGGAGGACGGGGGCGCACGGCACCTCCGCCGCGTCCAGGCGATCCAGCCATTGCTGGCTATGTCCCGTGGCCAGGATCTTGGCGATCAGGGTGACCCGGACCGCGGCGTTCCGCGATCGCGCGGCGGGCGTGTTGAAACGCGGGTCGTCGATCCAGCCGGGACGATCAATGACTTCACAGAGTCCTCGCCATTCGGCATCGGAGAGCGACCCGACGGTGATGTAGCCGTCCAGGGTCTTGAAGATCAGGTCCGGGCGCGGCGCGGGTTGCGGCGCATTTTCCTGGCCGACGACGGTGTATTGCGTCATTGCCTCGGGCCACAGGAAGGCAACCATCGTGTCGAGCATCGACAGCCGGATGTGCTGTCCCTGTCCGGTTCGCCCGCGCGCCACAAGGGCCGCACAGATCGACTGAGCCGCGTAAACCGCCGTGGTTTTATCGGCGACGATGGTCCGGATCATGTTCGGCCGCCCGGTCTGCTGATTGGCCTGGAGGTCGGCGAGGCCGGACAGCGATTGGATCACCGGATCATAGACCCGTTTCTTGACGTACGGACCAGTGTCGCCGACGCCCGAGATCGATACGTATATCAACCCGGGATTCGAGGCACGCAATGCTGGTTCGCCCAAACCGAGCCGGTCCATCGTTCCGGGGCGAAAATTTTGCACCAGAACGTCAGCCTGAGCGATCAGCCGGCAGAGTGCCTGCACTGCTGCCGGTTGTTTCAGGTCCAGTGCGATCGAACGCTTACCGCGATTGGCGGAGATGAACATCGCGGTGAACTCGCCGTCGCCGGCGGTGCGACGGGCGATTTCGCCACCAGGCGGCTCGACCTTGACCACGTCGGCGCCCTGATCGGCCAGGATCATCGTGCAGACTGGTCCTGAAATGACCGTGGTCAGGTCGACGACCCGGATGCCCTTAAGCGGGCCTGGCATCACCAAGTCTCCGACCACGGGCGCAGATCGAGTTCATGCGTCCAGGCGTCGCGCGGTTGGCAATGCAGCATCCAGTAGTTCTCCGCGATCGCGTCCGGGCTCAGGATAGCATCGGCCGCCTTGCGAGCCTCGTAGGTATCCGGCCCGCGCTGGCGGGTGAAATCGGTGTCGATAGCGCCGTCGATGACGACATGCGCGACGTGAATGCCCTCTGGGCCAAGTTCGCGCGCCATGCTTTGCGCCAGGGCTCGGAGCGCATGCTTGCCGCCGGCGAAGGCGGCATAGCCGGAGCCGCCGCGGATGCTGGCCGTAGCACCGGTGAACAGGATCGTGCCTCGCCCACGGGGGACCATGACCTTTGCCGCCTCGCGCCCGGCCAGGAAGCCGCCCAGGGCGCACATCTCCCATACCTTGGTATAGACGCGGGTGGTGGTTTCGCGGATTGGAAAGCGCACGTTGCCCCCGACATTGAAGGCGACGACTTCGATTGGGCCTACGTCGCGCTCAATGATTCCAAATAGGGCGGTCGCTGCTTCCTCGCGTCTGGCATCGCTGCCGAAAGCGCGGGCGGCGCCTCCATCCTGTCCTATGCGTTGAACGAGAGGCGCCAATTGGTCACCGTGGCGGCGGGTGACGCAGGTGAAAAAGCCCTCGCGGGCGAACCGGCGGGCGATTGCGCCGCCGGTGGAATCGCCGGCGCCGATTACCAGGGCGACTTTGGTTCGCGGCATGGCTGGGCCTCCCTCATGGTTGCATTATGATAGCGTGGGGACGCTCGGACGACCTGTCAATCCTGGACTGTCTGGATGCGTCGGTATGGATGGAGGTTGAAGTGTCAACCATCCCAATCGGGAGTGTGAAAGCGCGCAATGATGAACGGTCCGACACGCAGTCAAGGCACCTTTCGAGCACGCATTAGCGGCGACGGACGACGCACGCCATTTGAGGCTGAACGCACGACCATTAAGACGGACGCGAGATCACGCAGTTCGACGCACGCTGGGTGAGACATCCGGTTCCTGCACCGCGGGCAAAAAATTCAACCCAAAGCCGACCTTCATCAACGATGCGAACCGCGCTATGTTCGCCTCATGCAAGACACGACGAAGCCAAATCTTTCGCTTTGGAAGAAGGGGCTCGGTGTCGTCCCGACATGGGTCTGGGAGCGAACCGAGCTTGAAACCCTTGTGCTGGCCGACAATGCATTGTCGGACCTGTCCGATCGTATCGGCGGATTGAAAAAGCTGCGCATGCTCGATCTCGGTCACAACAAGCTTTCCCAGTTGCCGGTCGCGTTGGGCGAGCTCGACGGTCTCACCGACTTTCTCTATTTGCACGACAACGGACTGACGGCGCTGCCCCAGTCGCTGCGCCAACTTGTGAAGCTACGCTACCTGAACCTCAGCAACAACGCGTTCGAAACAATCCCTGAGGTCGTCACCTATCTGGTGAGCCTGATTGAGCTGCGGGTGATCGACAATAGGCTCACGTCGATCCCTTATAGTGTCGGAAGGCTGTCCCAATTGCGCGAACTTCACCTGCGGAACAACATGCTCAAATCGCTGCCGGATACCATTGGCATGCTATCCGAGCTGCGGCAGATCGATCTGCGCGGCAACCCGCTGACCGACCTGCCGGCTAGCCTGGCGGCATTGCCTCGTTTGGAAAAGTTGGATCTACGGTGGGTTGAGACGCTCTCGCCCCCCGCATGGTTCGCAGACCTTGAGGCTCGCGGCTGCGCGATCTACCGCTGAGCAGCCTGGCCCGATCGTCTGGGCCCGAAACCAACACATGCTACCTTAACTTTTAACTTTTGCCGGCGTAGCTTTTAGCCATACCCTCGCCGGGTTCGGCCTGCGGACCGAATGGCATGATCGGATAGCGTAGCCCGGCCTTCGACAGCCCTTGCAAACCGGTCACCGCGCGCAACAGATCGGCCGGCGGGCAAGCCATTAGCATCTCGTCGTCTGCTACCCCACCGTAACGGCGTTCAGCGTAGCATGGGATCGACAGGCTGACCTGCCGGTTCTTCAACGCCCTGCCCCAGCTATCGGCGCAGGCGCTCTCACCGGTGATGCTGAATTCATAACGTTGGTAGTTGCGCCATTGCAGTCCGTTGATGAACAGGATCATCTGCGCCGGATTACCGTAGAACAGGCATACATCGGGCGGGCTGAGCCGTGCTGTCCGCAGCGGCGAGATAGCCAGGCCGTGATAGGTGCCCGGAGAGACACGCGGCATCTGCGCCTGATGCGCCGCGGCGGCATCGCGGTTTTCAAACCACACGCCCTCCATCTTGCGCCCGGAGGTATAGATCTCGCCGGGGGCGTCCAGCCCAATTACGCTGCTGCAGCTTGAAAACGCTGGAACGTTCTCCGTGGTGATGCCAAGGGTGAAGCCGGCCATCCGGGACTGGGTAACCAGTTGGCAGGTGGAGTAGGTTTTGCCTTTTGTGGGTCTTCGGAGGCCCGGTATGGCTTCCATTTCCGCGATGTCTTCGAACAGCTTCATGCCAATCGGGAAGGTGCGCAGGCGCAGCAGTTGGTTAAGCTGCTCCGCCAGATCGGCGATGACCTTGCCGTCCAGAGCCGTTGTCTCGGGCATGTCGTTCATGGCTGTTCCTCCGGTGCCGCATGCTGCCATGGGCCGGGATGAACGGAAATGGGGAGGAGGTCTCAGGCGATGACTGACGGGCGAGATCAGGGAACTCGTCGGTCGGCGACGGGTCGTGACAACACTGCTCGTCGAGAGGATTCTAGGGCCTCACGTTCCATGCCTTAGATCGGAACCGCGGAGTGTTCGCAGAAAGCGGCGCAGTCCAGCCATCTGCTGGCTTAGCCAGGTTCCGCTGGCCAGCGCTTCCTCGCCCGATGGGTCGCCGGTCGGCACATAATCTTCGGCAAAGTCCACCGTGCCGAATAGCATATCCCACCACGGCAAAACCGCACCGTAGTTGCGGCTTCGATCCCCTGCCGCCCGCACCCCATGATGAGCGCGATGGAACCGTGGAGAGATTAGCAGGCGGTCGCCCAGCCAACCGAACGACAGCCGCACATTGGCGTGCGACAGTGACTCGAGGAACCGCAACACCAGGACCAGAAGCGGAAATTGCAGCGGCGGCACCCCCATCAGCAACGCGATCGCGCCGAACCAGACGAAGGCAATCAGGTCGTCCAATACGTGATTGCGGTCGTCCGACCAGAATGTCATCTGCCGCTGCGCGTGGTGCAGCGAGTGCAACGCCCACCACCAGCGAAACCGGTGCGCCAGCCAGTGCCGGACATAATCGGCGAAATCGAGGATAATCGCGTAAATGACGAAGGTCAGAACCTGTTGTCCCAGCAGGAATGGGAAGAGGCCCTCAAGCGTCGGGGGGACCCAGCCCTGATCTGTGATCCAGCCAGTGAGCGAGACCTGGGCTCGGTAGAACAACACATAAGTGACGAAAGGCAGAATGCCGACGCGAGACAGAATGGTGTAGGCGACGTCGACCAGTACCGCCTTGCTGTCGGGCCAGCGCTCGACGGGGCGCCAGTGCTCGAGCGGCAGGCAAATGGCGAAGGTCACCGCGACCTGTACCGCTCCATATACCGCGAACAACGCCCAGCCGTAGGACACATCCTCCCAGTTCATCAATCCGAACTGATAGAGGACGGGGATCAGCAGGTGTTCTTCTAGCCACCCGGCGGTAAGATCGAACGGATCGCTCATTTAACGGCTGGATACCACCGTGGGCGACGGGGCCGCGGGGTTCAGGAACAATCCGTGCGGCGATCGGCCGACGTCGATCGTTTCATAGGAGCCAGTGGCTGGGTCGAGCACCGCGACCTTCTCCGCCCATCGCCGCGTGATCCAGATTTTTCCATTTGGCGCGAAGGCCAGATCGTCGGGGCCGCCAGGGATATTGTAGGTGTGGATCGGCTGCAGCGTGGTGCTGTCGAGCGAGACGGTGGTACCTCCGGCGCGATTGTTGACCCATAAGATCTTGCCATCGGGTGACAAGAACAACTGGTGTGCCCCCTTGCCGGTCTCGATGTGAGCCACAACCTTGCCGGTAGCGGGATCGGCGGCTGCCAGATAATCCGTCCCCATATCCGCTACCAGCACTCGGCCGTTCAGCCATAGGACGCCGGCGGGGGTCTTGCCGATAGGCACGATCCATTTCTCGGTCATGGTGCGGAGGTCAAACGCCGCAAGCTTGTCGCTGTCTTGCAAACTGACGAAGACCGTAGAGGAATCCGGCGAATATGCCAGGTGGCTCGGCGTCGCCACGACCGGGAAGCGCTTAAGCAATTTCATTGTTGCGGCGTCGTAGACGTCAACCTGGTTTCGCACCAACCCGTTGACCGTGAGGAATTTGGCGTCTGGGCTGAAACCTAGCTGATACGGATCGGTCACCGGGAGGCGCTTTTGCACCTCACCGGAGCTGGGGTCGAGAAACATGATCTGATTGCCCGCCGTGTCGCCGACCAGCAGGCTGCGCCCATCCGGGCTGAGCGCCAGGTGATGCGGTTCTCGCAGGGTCGGGATGCGGTGCACTTCCTTCAGCGTTGCCATGTCGATAACGCTCACCGATGCGCCGGACGAATTGACAACAAAGGCGATGCCGGCCGCCCAGCCGGAAGCGGAGACGAGGATGGTGGCAAAACTCAGTGAAAACAGAAGGAAAAGGCGCCGCATGGCCTCGAATTCTCCCGCGGGGATAGCGGCTTTCCCTACGCTACAAGCGCGGAATCGGGCAAGGCTATTCGGGTTCTGGCCCAAGCAAATCGCACTTCGAAATAGGCTTGATAGGTTTAAACCGCTCGCCCGGCTCGAACCGGCGACTCTGCCACCGAACGTGTCAGCGTACCTTGGGGGCTCCATTGGAGCGATTTATAGCGTGCTTCGAAGACCGGAAGACCCGCCGAGCGGGAACGCTGGCCTGCACGATTTCCATCCCCTGCTGATCATTGCACTGTGCACGGTCTCGTGCGGCGGCCAGGGCGCGAGTCATGTGGGAAGCCTGCAGCGAAAGTGTTGCGGGGGGCTTCACCAAACCGGGACAACTCCAAGCTCAGCTTGCGCCGGTCGTAGTGAGGACGGTTTTCGGTGGTCCAATCATGCCATCATCGAATCACATCAGAGGTGTGCGTTCAAGCCCCGTCCTAACCGACTCCAACGACCTCGGAAAATTCCCCGTACGGACGCTAAGATGCAGCCTGTGTGACCCTGACTCGGTCGTCTTTCGCGTTCGATCTAGCTTGTCCGCAGGCTGACGTCAGCGGCTCCCGGACGAGAATCGGCAGCGGCCAAGGTATCGTTTGGATCGTCGGGACTATCTTGGTCGTCACCATCATCCTCCTCTTCGGTCGCCGCAAGCTGGATCGGACGCGCTATCACTGCTGCTCGGGGGGCTTGTATGAGATCAGAGTATGGCCGAGCGGTTGGCGGACAGCCTGGCGCGACGCTGGCTACCCCGGCGAACAACCATGCCGCCACGATTACCGTCGGCACAGTAGAGACGAACCTTGAAGCCCTAAGCCTCTTTTTGACCACATCTGCCAGAAAACCGGCTGGGTAAGATTCTCATCTCTATCTCCCTACGTGGCCCGGTCAGACGCCGAGCTTAGGAACAGGGCAAGGTAATGCGAGTCTTAGCGCGTGAGCGCGTTGACCGCCACGTCCCAAGGTCAGCCCTGCTTCTCGAGGTCAGGAAGACTACACCTGACAGGTTTGGCTCGCATCACGCTTCGACCGGCTCACAACATGCTTACCTGGCGCTCGACGTTAGGTCTCGAAGGCAAAGATTCGCTTCCAGTCGTTCTTCATGCTGATCACCGTCCAAGACCGCGCCTTTGCTTCTTCCATCAGCGGCTGGGAAAACGTGCCAACTTTGGTGTCGGGTAATCCGCCCGCCGGCCCATAGGCATATTCCCGGGCCGCGTCGTCGTGGTGGACCAGCATATTCAGCCGCGCGCCGGTGCCGGCGCCAGTGTATTCCAGCATCTGTTGATCACCCGTGGAGTTGCCGAAGGCAGCGAAGGGACGCTTGCCGATGAACAGGTCGATGCCGATCGCCTTGCCATCATTATTGTCGTTAAAAAACAGTTTCGGCAGCCGGATCAGCTCGGGCTTGCTATCCTTGATTTCGTATTTCGTGACGAGGTTGGAGCCGATGACCTTCTGCGTCGGGATGCCATAGACAGGCTGGCTGTAAGTGCGCACAAAATCCTGGCCGCCACCGGTGACGATGAACGTCTCGAACTCGTTGGCCCGTAAATATGCCAGGACCTCGATCATCGGTTGATAGGTAAGCTCGGTAAAGAGCCGCTTGAACCGTGGATGCTTCGCCGTCTTCGTCCAATTCGTGGCTATCTTCACGAACGCCGTCTGGCTCATGCCGGAATGAGTGACAAAGACGATTTCCGCCCAGTCCCGTTCGGAAAAATGCGCCAGCGCTGCCATGTCATTATTGAGCACTGCCTTGAACGGTTCATGAGTTCCTCCACTCGGGATGCTGTGGCGCAATCTCGTGGAGGCGATCAAGGGCGAAAAATGCCTGCGCGTAGAGTGGATGCTCTACCCACAGTGTGCCGTCCTGGTCGAAGGTGGCAACGCGGTCCTCCGGCGGCACAAAGTTTGGGCTGGCACGGTCGGTCGTTGTTTTCACGAAATCCAGAATCGCCTGCTTCGCCGGTCCATCGTTCCAGGACGCCAGCGGTTCATTCTGAGCTAGTGCCGCAGCGGCTGCAAACAGCGTAGGTAACGCCGGCATCGACGCAAGGACGCCGAGCATGAAGCGTCGGCTTGCATGGGCTGTTGTGGAAGCAGACAAGGTGACTCCTCAGAAGATGTTATGTCGCCTCGCCGCGGGAGCCTGGTTAGAACTGCCCGCGGCGGCCAAATTCTTTATTCTGCTTGATACTCCAATGAAATCGCCGCGATGCCGGCCGCAATGTTGATACCCTTGTCGCCCTCAACGCTGACCGGCTGCAGAGAGATCGACTTGGTGGATCCGCCGATTAGCACATTGGCATTGCCCCCGACGCCAGCTGTTGCCCCTGCGGTCACGCCGCCGTAATCCCCGGCCAGCGCGCCAGCCTTCAGGTCGGTGCTCGGCGCGAGCACGGCCCAGATGAGGACACCGCTTTTCAGATAGCCGATATCGATGCCGAATTTTGAAATCTTGCCGGTGTATTTGTCTGTGCGTCCATTGGTGCCTGAGTAGACGCAATGGAGGTCTCGGCTGGAGCCAAACACGAAGCCCCATCCGCTGGCAACTTGGCAGGTGAGCATACCGGCCCTAACGGTCGCATCCGCACGCGCCGGCCCTGGCAGCGTAAGGGCGGCGAGGGCCAGACCGGCCACGGCGAAGGTAGATTTTTTCAACATGTCAATATTCTCCTGTGGGCGGGCGAATCGGACCGCCGCCGGTATCGGCGTAAGGCCTGATCAACAGATTGACAATGACTGCGATGGCGGATGGCAAGGCGGGCAACCCTTCCAGGTCACCCTCTCCCCCCGTCACACGCCGCTGCCACAGCAAGTCGGCGGCGCCCAAGTCATCTCCCTTATGCTTTTCCATTTCCGCAAGGATTCCATTCAGGTTGTAGGTCTCCGCAGCCTGCAGTGGCGGAAAATCCTTGAAGGAGAAGAGTTCCTTCTCCCACAACTGCTGGCCGATCGGCAGCATATTCCAATCGTACAAATATGCGGTTGATGGGGAGCCGAGTGTACCGCCCAGCGCCATGGCTGACTTTGCGTCTCCAAAGCTGACAGTCTGCTCGAAAGGATCGCGCTTGACGTTGCCGACCAAGGTCCAGTGGTAGTTGACGAGCCGCAGGAACCAGCCGGATGCTCCCCCAGGCGCCATCGAGTAGTACATCTTCCAATTCTCGGAGCGCACGGCGGATGGCGTCGCTCCCGAGTAATAAAAGAAGACGTCCCGCGCGGATTTTTCCGAAACTACTTCGACAGTAAGACCTAGTAATACCAGCCCGGCCCCCAGGGGCCCCAGTCCATCTGATTCATCTGTGCGGTCATCTGCTGCTCGTCCGCTAAATTCTGCGCAAAGACATTCCGGCGATACCGGTCGTACGCGCCCTGATTGCCAACATAGAGGCAGTCGCAGATCGTCGGGTCAGCGTAGGTGAATACCACGTTGTTGTTACGTATCTGGTGGACGAATTTATGCGGTGGCAGGGCTTTCAAAGCCGCTTGCCGCTGCGGCGTGTTGGCCGGTACCAGCGTGAAGCCCGCGGCGGCAAGCATGTCCTCCTTATTCTGCACTTGACTTGTGCAGGCCGGCACGGCGAGGAAGAGGACGAAAAGCCATACTCTGGGTCGGATCGGTAGCACCGTTCCTTGTCCTTGCTTGTGTTTGCATCGACTTTGACAACCGCGTGCCGCCGGAGTCACGACGGATTGAATGTCGCAGACGACCAGTCGCTTCGGTAAATCAGGCTTTCAGTAAGAGGCATGGCGATCGGGCGCACTATGCAACTTCGGCACAAGCCGTGCGCTCACGTTATATTGAAACGACTTTCAGACGTCCCACCGATGGACCGCTGCTCACCGCCGGTGTCCCGACCCAAGCGTTGGCGGAGCCGCTGGTATCATCTCCGACAAGCCCTGCCGTCCCCCGGGTCTGAACGTCCTAGCTTCATCGAACTTCGTCCGCGCTACTGCGGTCCGGCTTCAAACGAGGTGCGAAATGCTCGGTCAATACCGGCCCGAGGATCGACGTTACGAGCACCAGCACCAGAACCACATTGAGCATCCGATCGTCGAGCAGGCGTTGACCGGTGGCATCCAGCGTGTCGTGTGCGACCAGCGTCGCTGCGAGCGTTGCGGCGACCTGCGGTAATGTCAGTGACCAGATCGTCAGCTGCTCGTCATGGCTATAGCCGAATGCGCGACCCACGACCCACGCAGCAATCCATTTGCCGGCGAGAAGGGCAGCGATGATGCCGGCGACAAGCAGGAAATTATCGTAAATTCCTTGCACGAATGTGATTGGGTTGATCAGAAAGCCAGTGACGATGAAGAAGATCGGAATAAACAGCGACTTGCCGAGGAATTCCAGTTTGACGCTCGCCGGTTTGTCTCGCGCCGAGGCGTTGACCGCCAGTCCGGCCAAAAACGCGCCGACGATGCCTGGAAGTTGGATCGCGTCGGCCAGGACGCCTGCGATCGCCATGATGCACAGCATGAGAACGAAGTAGGCGTCTTCCTCGTCCTCGACCCGCTTCAGCACAAAGGCGGCCAGGCGGCTGAGGCCGAACAGGATCAGGATGACGTAGCCGATGATTTCGGCGAGCAGCACCGCCAGACCCGATGCCGAGAAACCGGTCGTATAGATCGAGACGCAGATAGCGAATACCACGAGTGACAGCGTGTCGGACATAACGGTGGCGCCCACCGCCACGGTCACGGGCTCGATACCTTTCAGCCCGGACGTATCGAGCGCGACGAGGCCGAGCAGAGTGTGCGATGCGAGGAGGGATCCAATCACGATGGCCGGAATTGTGGGATAACCAAACGTAAAGCCGACTAAAGTGCCCAGCACCAACGGAACCACAGTGGTGGTGACACCGAAGGTTATCGAGCGATTGCGGGCGCGGCGGAACAGTGCGAGGTCGATCTCAAGGCCCGCAAAGAACATCAGCAGTAGTTTGCCAAGTTCCGCCATGAAATCTGCAATCGGGCGGTCGGTGCCAAAGAAACCCAGAACGTATGGGCCGATGATGACGCCACCGAGCAGTAGACCAACGGCGGCGGGAACATGCACGCGGCGACAGAGGCGAGGAATGGTAACAAGCATGACCATCCCGAGCGCGAATTTCGCGAGCGCCGGTAAAGCGAAGAGGTGGTGTCGGAGGGCGTCCAGGGGTTCAGTTATCAAGGTGTGCTCCGTTTCGCCGTCTGGGGCTCAAAAGCCGCGGATGCCTTGACTCTGTCTCGCACGTGGATAGCCTTGGTCAAGCGGGTTTCCGAATCTCCGCTTGCGCGGATGGACGAGAATATGTTGTTTGCTCCCCGACCGATGCGCGAAGTCGAACCATAAGATCATCCGGGATTTTGCATATGAAGCTTCTCTCTGGGTTTGCGGCCATCTCGGTGCTGACACTCGTGGCCGGCTGCGCGATGGAGGCAAGACAGGAAGACGATCTGCTGGTGAAGGCCGGATTTACCAAGACGAAGGCGAGTACGCCGGAAGGGGCCAGTATCTTCAAGTCGGTCCTGTACCATCATTTTGCGCATCGCACGGTGAACGGCGTTCCCATGGTCTTTTATACCGATCCGATCGCTTGCAAGTGCGTCTATTCGGGCACGGAGGCTGCGTTTGCTGCGTACAAGCGGGCGTATAGCGAGGACGAGGCTATTTATGACCAGATCGACCTCAACCCACCCTAACAATGTCGAAATAACTACTCTTTGGCAATTTTACCTGATTTTGCGTGCCGCCTCAGATCCCTTCGTCGCTGCCGCTTCCTGCAACGACAACGACATAGTTTTTCTCAATGAAACTGGGATGCCCCGCTGGTTCAAATCAGACGGAGGGACCGTCCGTTTTGAGCCCCTAGTCTCTGATTTTGTGGGCTGATTCACCGACCGCATGGGATCTCCTGTCGGGATCGGACCGTTAGGGCAGGAAATCCCAGCTTGTGCCGTTGAACCGTTGGAGCTTCATGTATGTGATGACCCGGTAGTCAGTCGAGCTGGTGTTGATCAGGCTGCCCGGCAGTAGCATTGGCAGGCGGAAATCGTGCAGGCTCGTGGCCTGGCGCATGATGTTCTCTCGCGACAGATCATCGCCGCATTGGCGCAATACTTGCGCCAACGTCTGCGCTAACGAATAGCCAGCGACGTTGCTCGCATCACTTAGGTCGGCGCCTGGCATGTTCTCGTTCATCCAGGCGCGCCAGGCCTTCTGGTCCGGATCGTCTGCCCATTGCGGATCGCTGGCGTCCTTGATGACCCCGGCTGTCACCACGCCGGCCGACTTGTCAAGGCCGGCCGGCTTGAAGGTTGCCGCGACCGAGGCGGCGCCAAGATGAATATACCGCACCGGTTTCCAGCCGATGTCCGCGGCCTTGCGGATAGCCTGCGCCCCTTGCTTGGCGTAAGTGAACAGAAACAGCGTGTCAGCGCCCGAGGCCTGCAGGGTGACAACCTGCGAATCCATCGTGGGATCGGTTGCCTCGTAACTGGCGGCAGCAACGATCATTGACTCGGCCTTCTCGCCCAGCCCAGCCTTGAGACCGTCCAACAGACCTTTGCCAAAATCGTCGTTCTGATAAAGCACGGCTACTTTGGATTCTGGCGCGGTTGCCAGCAGGTGCGCAGCGTAGAACTTCGCTTCGGTCGTCAGGGTTGGCTGCCACCCAATTGTCCAGGGAAAATGCTCGGGGTCGGCGAAATTGGGCGAGCCCGCAGCGGCGAACAACTGTGGCACTTTCTTGGCGTTTAAGTACTTGCGGACCGCCATGTTATTAGGCGTGCCGAGGACGCTGAAAATGGCCGCGACTTCGTCCTGCTCGACGAGCCTGCGCACCAACTCCACCGCCTTCGGCGGGCTGTAGCCGTCGTCGACGCTGATCAGCGTGATCTTGCGCCCGTTGATCCCGCCGTGCTGATTGAGCCACGCGAAGTAGGCGGCCTCAACCCGGCCAAGTTGGCCATAGGCGGAGGCCGGGCCGCTGTATGGCATCGTTTGCCCGACCTTTATTTCGGTGTCGCTGACGCCCGGCGCCTGGTGTTGCTGTGCGCCGGCGTGGCCGATCAAAGGAAGTGTGACACCCAGCGCCAGAGACAATGCCCGACGCCTGGATATTCCAGCCATTGCGTTCCCCCTTTTTCCTTGGGGTTCAGCATAGGTCCTGCGAGACGATCCGCAAGGTTGCTGATCCGCGCTTGCCGATCGCCTATGCGCTACGTGGAGCGCATCCTGGGAAACCGTTAGGAACGGCCATTACGCCGGTGCGAGGATCAGCGCGCAGGCTGGCGAAAGATGACGCAGACATCGGTCTTGTCATGTACGCCGAATTCGCGGAAGCCCCACGGCTTCAATTCGATCCGATTTGACCGGGGGTGAAGAATGTACGGCGCTCGTATGGACACTTCCTCAAATAAGTCCTCGATCGTATCGGTCTCGATTGCGATTTGCGGGCGGTCCTTGGCCGCGAATTCAGCGCTCTCGACCAGATAGGCTTTGGCCCCGTCGCGGCTCACGACCGCAAGCTGATCATCCTGATAGAGAACGGAGAAACCAAGACAGGTGACGAATAAGTCAAGGCCATCGCTCAGCTTCTCGTAGAAGATGTTCGGAACGAGCCGGAGCATCATCGGGCCGGTCCTTTTGTCGAATGAAACTACTCCGCGGCCATGACCTTCCGCGGCGGTGTCTGCACAACTGGCGCGAGCTCCGGAGCGTTGAACGACACCACCCGGCGCTCGTTGCCCACAGGACGATACAGCGTGTCGCGCTGTACCGGCGTCCGGACCAGAGAACCGATCAGTCGCTCCATGGCTTCGGGCGGGAATTCCTGCCCGTGCTGGGTGCCGGCAGCGCGGGAGATGCTCTCGTTCATCAACGTGCCGCCCAGATCGTTGGCGCCGGCGTTCAGGCACATCGCCGCCCCCTCCGGACCCATCTTCACCCAAGACGTCTGGATGTTGGTAATCAGCGGATGCAGCACCAGGCGCGATACCGCATGCATCAGGATCGCCTCACGCAATGTCGGCCCTTTGCGTGCCATTCCCCGGAGATACATCGGGGCCTCCATGTGCACGAATGGCAGCGGAACGAATTCGGTGAAGCCGCCGGTTTCCGCCTGCAGATCGCGGAGGACGAGCAGATGCCGAGCCCAATTGAGCGGGGTTTCGACGTGTCCATACATAATGGTTGACGTAGTACGCAGGCCGAGTGCGTGCGCCGCGCGGGCGACGTCTACCCACTGTTGAGTATTGATCTTGTCCGGACAAATAACCGCTCGGATTTCATCATCCAATATTTCGGCAGCCGTGCCGGGCAAGGTGCTTAGTCCCGCGTCCTTCAATCGCGTGAGAAATTCGCTCAACGACAAACCCAACGTGGCCGCACCCTGGGTCACCTCCAGAGGCGAGAACGCATGGATGTGCATCCCAGGGATCGCAGCTTTGATAGCCTTGCAGATATTCACGTAGGTCTCGCCGGTATAATCCGGGTGGATTCCGCCCTGCAGACAGACCTCGGTGGCGCCGCGGTCCCAGGCCTCGCGTGAACGCCGGACGATCTCATCCAACTCCAGGTCGTATGGCGTGCCACGCAACGCCTCATGCGTTTTGCCCTTGGAGAAGGCGCAAAACTTGCAGCGGTAATAGCAAATGTTGGTATAGTTTATATTGCGGTTGACCACGTAACGGACAGTATCGCCGCTGACCGCCCTGCGCAGTTCATCGGCAACATTGATCACACGCTCATAGTCGACATCACGAGCACCGAACAAGCGCTCGATTTCGCACACATCCAGCCGCGAGCCGGCGGTGGCGCGATCGATAATCCGGTCCAATCCGGGATCGACCTTGCCGAGCAGGATCGGATGCGGTTTGGGGGAGAAGGTCAGGCCAGGGGCCCAATCGTCGTCGCGCGCCCAGCCCTCGGCATCGGCCGACTGCATAACTCGGGTCGCGACCTTGGGATGCAACCAGCGCGTGGGTTCGGCTGCCCAGGCGGGATAGACCGGCAGGCGAGGCACCAGGATCTTGTCCATCTCGGCTGTGCGCAGCCCTAATGCCTCCAGTTCCGGCCATGGCGCCTCCGGATTGACGTGATCCGGCGTCACCGGCGACACGCCGCCCCAGTCATCGATGCCGGCGCCGATCAGCTTCTGGTAGACGCCTGGGGACAGATTGGGGGGCGCCTGGACATGCACCTCCGCTGGCAGGATCAACCGCGCGGCGGCAATCGTCCAAAGCAGGTCCAGCAGATCGGGCTCGTCCGCATTCGCAAGTTTAGTATCCGGCTTGGCGCGGAAATTCTGCACGATCACTTCCTGGATGTGACCATGTTGGAGATGCAGGTCGCGAATCGCCCCAAGTGCGTCAAGTCGTTCCGCACGCGTTTCGCCAATTCCGATCAGGATGCCGGTGGTGAACGGCACCGCCAGTTCTCCGGCGAGACGAATCGTTTCCAGTCGCACCTCGGGCACTTTGTCCGGGGAGCCGTAGTGAACGCCTCCTTGCTGACACAGACGCTCGCTGGTGGATTCCAGCATGATGCCCTGGCTCGCCGAAACCTCGCGCAGGGCAACGATTTCCTCGCGCGTCATGACGCCGGGGTTCACATGCGGCAGCAGTGACGTTTCCTTCAGCACCATGGCACACATTTCGCGCAGGTAGCCGATGGTCGTTTCGTGGCCGAGGTCCGCCAGGGCCTCACGTGCCGCGCGGTAACGCAGTTCGGGTTTATCGCCGAGGGTGAAGAGAGCCTCGGTGCAGCCGGCGGCTTCTCCGGCCCGAGCGATGGCTAGCACTTCTTCGGCTGACAGGTAGGCCGCGTGGCCTGATTTCGGCCGCTCGGCGAAGGTGCAGTAGTGACATACGTCACGACATAGCTTTGTCAGCGGGATGAAGACTTTTCGGGAATAGGAGATATTCCGCCCGAACGCCTCGTCGCGCTTTTCGGCCGCCTGAGCCATCAGCTCGGATAGCGGCAGGGTTTCCAACCAGGTCATATCAGGTTCCATCACGGCAGAGCCGGGCACGGTGGACAATGAAGGTCATGTTGACTTCCGCAATACGTCCTCGGCGAAGCGTTGCTGGATGTCCAGCGTTGCACCAATGGTGGGCTGCTGCCGATCGATGATCAAGTGCTCGCTGCCAAGAAGCTGTCCAATCCGCGAATGCCCAGTCCTGCGCGGAGTGTGCGATGAAGGCATCGTGTGCTATCGGATTGCCCAACACAAATCCAGGTAGGAGGAACGAATGCAGATCGGTTGCAGTGCCCCGACGAGTGGGCCGTTGATCGAGCCGGACAGCTTGCTCCGCATCGTGACGGAGGCCGAGGCTCTCGGGTTCGACTACGTCACCGTGAGCGATCATGTGATGATCCCCACCAGCATCGCATCGCGGTATCCCTATTCAGACTCGGGCGAATTCCCCTCCGGCGCCGCGGCGCCCCGCTTGGAGCAGTTGACGGCGGCCACGTTCATCGCCGCGGCGACCAAGAAGCTGCGGATCGTGACGTCGGTCATGGTTGTGCCGCACCGGCCCGCGGTGCTGACGGCGAAAATCCTTGCGAGCATCGACTACCTGTCGAAAGGGCGGCTGACCTTGGGCATCGGCGCGGGTTGGTGCGAGGAGGAGTTCATTGCGATCGGCGCGCCCCCGTTCGCGGAACGAGGTGCGGTGACCGACGAATTTATGGCCGTATGCAAGGAGTTGTGGACGGCAGCGGAGCCAAAATTCGATGGCAAATATGTGAAGTTCAAGGACGTACTGTTTCCGCCGAAGCCGCCGCAGGGGGCGATCCCGATCTGGGTCGGCGGCGAGAGCGGTCCGGCGCTGCGGCGAACCGCAAAGTATGGCGATGCCTGGTATCCGATCGGCACCAACCCCCAATTCCCGATGGATACGCTGACGCGCTTCAAGGCCGGCGCCGCCAAGCTGCGGGGGCTGACCGAGAAAGCGGGCCGGGACCCGGCGGCGGTTGGGCTGGCGTATCGTGTATCGTCCAATCCGGAGGCGCAGCCGAAGGGCACTGTGGATGGCGAGCGAAAGCTGTTCACCGGGGGGGCCGCGGACTATGCGGGCGACATCAAGGCGCTCCGCGACGCCGGAGTGACGGCGTTCGATTTCGGCTTGTTCGGCGCTGATGCCGAGGCCAGCGTCGGGAACCTCCGCCGGTTCCGCGACGACGTCATTGCGAAGGTCCGCTGAGCATGCAACTCGGCATGACGGTCGGCCTGTCCGGACCGCACCCAAAACTTGACATGGAGATGATCCTCGAGGCCGAGCGGCTTGGATTTTCCCAGGTCTGGACAGGCGAAGCCTACAGCACGGACGCCGTGTCGCCGGCTGCGTGGATTCTTGCGCGGACGACGAAGATCAAGGCGGGGACGGGCATCATGCAGATGCCAGCGCGGACGCCGGCGTGCGCGGCGATGACGGTGTTGTCGCTGCAGGCGCTGTCGGGCAACCGGTTCATCTGCGGGATCGGACCTTCGGGACCGCAGGTGGTCGAGGGCTGGCATGGCGTGCCGTTCGGCAAGCCGATGCAGCGCACCAAGGAATACATCGCAATCATCAAGCAAATTCTGGCGCGCGAAAAACCGCTGGAATTCCATGGCGAGCACTATTCGATCCCGTATGACGGGCCGGGCGCGACCGGGTTGGGACGCCCGCTTCGCAGCATCGCCCATGGCGACCCGAATGTGCCGTTCTACACTGCCTCGATCACGCCGGCCGGCTTGCGCATGGCCGGTGAGGTCGCGGACGGGAACCTGCCGATTTTTTTCTCGCCTGATGCACCGGAGGTGGTGACGGGGCCGACGCTGGAGGGGCGGCGAAAGGTCGGCAAGACGATGGAAGGGTTCGACAGCGCGCCATTCGTGCGGGCGAACATGGGGCCTGACGCAGCGGCGTGCCGGGATGCGATCCGCCCGGAACTCGCGCTGTATATCGGGGGGATGGGAGCACGCTCGAAGAATTTCTACAACGATATGGTATCTAAAATGGGATTTGAGGGCGAGGCGAAGGCAATCCAGAATTCTATACTTGGACGGCAAGAAGAACGAGGCCGCCGCGGCGGTGCCGGATGCGCTGATCGATGCGATTTCGCTGTGCGGGCCAGCGGAACGGATCCGGGAGCGGCTGGAGGCCTGGAAGGATGTGGCCAAGGCGGGACACGTCGGCACTATGGTGTTAAGGAGTTCAAGCGTCGACCTGCTGCGGGTGGTTGCCGAGGCGGTTTTGTAGGTAGTCGGAAGACCATCGGATCGGCTGCGTTGTCGGCCTTATTGCTGCACCGCTTGGCAGGTAGCGGCCAGCCGATCCCACAGGTGAGCGCCTGGGCGAGAGAGGAGTTAGAGGGGTTCATCCGCTGAGCGGGCGCGGCTCTAGGCTGATCCTCGCCGCGCTCGGAGGTCAGCCCTGGTAGTGGCAGGGAGCTCCCGAATCGCGGCCTGGAATGACCGGCGTCCCTAGGGGACCGGAACGGGGGTGAACGCCTCTTCCCGTGCGAACCGTTTTTACGGGATACTGCGGGGCGCACTCTGTGGCGATCGTCCTATAGGCGGGGTCGAGACAGGTCGCCAGGAGGGGCTTTGAAAACGGGCATTGCCCGTGATAGCCGGCCAAAACAACGGGCACGGACGAACCGCGCTCGAACAGGGAGCGTGCCATGCCTCGATCACGTCGTCTAACGCGTCGCCGCGCGTTGCAAGTTGCCGCCGTTACGACGGCGCTGCCGCTGGTGCATATCCGCACCGCAGGCGCCGCTGGAAAGCTCAGTATCGGCTTCTGGGATCACTGGGTACCTGGAGGCACCGAGATGATGCGCCGGCAGGTGCAGGCCTGGGCCGAGCGTAACAAGGTCGACGTGACGGCCGACTTCATTACCTCGCAGGGGCAGAAGCTGGTGCTGACCGCCGCCGCCGAGGCGCAGGCGCAAACGGGCCATGATGCTCTGCCGTTTGTTCAGTGGGATGCTTTCAACTACGGCGCTTCGCTTGAGCCGGTCGACGATGTGATTTAAAGTCTCACCGCGAAATACGGCAAGTACGATCCCGTGGTCGAGTATCTCGTCAAACCAAAAGACCATTGGCTTGCGGTTCCGGGCACCGATCCGACGGCGAATTTGGCCTGCTGTGGTCGGATCAGCATGCTGAAGAAATTCGCCGGCATTGATATCCAGGCGATGTACCCGGCGGAACCCCGTGCGACGCCCGAGGCTGCCGCGTGGACCTATGATGCCTTCCTAAAAGCCGCGGAGGCCTGCGCCAAGGCTGGATTTCCGTTCGGGATGGGGGTCGGTTCGACCGGCGATTCCTACAACACCGTCGGCGCGATGTTCCGCGCGTTCGGCGCCGAACTGGTCAGCGCCCACGGGGAGATCACAGTGGATTCCGAGAATGTCCGCAAGTTGCTGGAGTACGGGCAGAAACTGGTGAAATTCTTCCCGCCGGACACGGTCAGTTACGATGATGCTTCGAACAACCGGGCGCTGATCTCTGGCAAAGGCGCCCTGATATGGAATCCGCCGTCCGCCTGGGCGGTGGCAAAACGCGACGCGCCGGAGGTTGCCAAGGACTGCTGGACGTTCCCGTGTCCGGCTGGGCCAAACGGGCGTTACATTCCCTATGTCTACATGTTCTACGGTATCTGGACGTGGAGCAAGAACAAGACGGCGGCAAAGGAATTGCTCACATACTTGATGCAACGAAAGCAGGTCGAAGAACGCGAGGTCGCCTCAGAGGGCTTCAACCTGCCGCCGCAGATCAGTATGTCCGACTTCAAGATCTGGGAAGATGTCGAACCGCCCAAGGGCACGGTCTACAACTATCCGATCCGGCCATGGCACAACTCGCTTCCGAGCGTGACCGCATACCCAGCACCGCCCGAGTACGCGATCCCGATCACTAACCGCGCCGTCATGCCCGCCATGTGGGCGCGGCTGTACGACGGCCAATCGATCAATCAGGTCATCGCCTGGGCGAAGGACGAAATAGAAGGCTACGTCCGCTAAACTGCCACTGGACGCTTTTTTGAACCGGGCTTACCCTCCGTTCTTTGAGAAATGATCACCGCCGCGAGGGACGAGAGCAGACATGGCGTTTCCAGTCGTCACGGCAGCCGCGGCGGCTGTACTTGGCCTTATCTTTGCTGCTCTTTCGGCATGGGTTATGGCCGGCCGCTTGAGCATGGGCGTGCTGCATGGAGACGGCGGGAAGCAGGCGTTGAATTGCCGCACCCGAGCCCATGCCAACTTTATCGAATACGTGCCGCTGATCCTGCTGCTGGTCGCACTGCTGGAAAGCGGCGGCGCCAGCCGAACCTTGATCGAAGTGTTGCTGGCTGCGCTTGTTGTCGCGCGGCTCATGCATCCGTTCGGTATGCTGGCACCGCCGAACTCGGCGCAACAATACGTGTTTCGCGGCGGCGCCGCGTCGGCCACCATGGTCGTGCTGGTGGTTGCCGCTGTTGCCCTGCTGAGGCGCTGTATCGCAGGCTAGGACTGCTCGCGGCGTGGCGCCGCAGATCGTGATCCCAAGAGGAAAGCATCCATGTCAGAATCTCCTGTCGTCCGGCTTGAGAAAGACGGTGAAATCGGTGTCATCATCGTCAACTACCCACCGGTCAATGCACTCGGTCCTGGCGTGTCCGAAGGGATTATCGCATCGCTTAATCAGGCTAATGCCGACCTGTCTATCAAGGCGATGGTCCTGATCGGGGACGGCCGCAGCTTCATCGCGGGCGCTGACATCCGCGGCTTCGGCACTGGCCGCAAACGTGCCCCGATCGGCGAACGCACCTATGACGTGCTTGACGCCAGTCCTAAGCCTGTGGTGGCGGCGATCCACGGGTTCGCCCTCGGCGGCGGTCTGGAGAACGCGATGGCCTGCCACTATCGGATTGCGGTTGCCTCGGCAAAGGTCGGTCTGCCGGAGGTGCTGATCGGCATTTTGCCTGGCGGTGGCGGAACCCAGCGCCTGCCGCGCCTGGTCGGGGCGCAAACCGCGCTGGACATGATCACCTCGGGTCGCCATGTGCCTGCACCCGAAGCCGCCACGCTGGGGATCGTCGACGAGGTGCTTCCAGAGGGGACTGGCTTGCGTGAGGCCGCGGTGGCTTTCGCGCGCAGGATCGCCGGCATCCGTCCGCTGCCGCGGGTTCGCGACAAGGCGGTCAGCGCCGACCCCAGCATCTTCGATGCTATGCGCAAATCCATCGCCCGCAAGGCGCGCAACCAGACCGCGCCTTACCACTGCATCGCCGCTGTCGAGGCTGCGTGCGCGCTACCGTTTGACGACGGCATCCGGCGGGAAGCTGAATTGTTCGCCGAACTGGAGAGCTCTGACGAGGCAAAGGCGTTGCGTTACGCGTTTTTCGCCGAACGGGAGGTCGCCAGGTTGCCTGACCTGCCGGCCGGCATTGCTCCGTTCGACTTCTCGGCGCCCGCTGTTATTGGGGCGGGCACCATGGGCGGCGGTATCGCCATGTCTTTCGCCGATTTCGGCTATGACGTGAAAATAATGGATGCGACGCGAGAAGCGCTCGATAAGGGCATGGAGCGCATTCGCAACAATTATGCGACCTCGGTCAAGCGCGGCAGCCTCGGCGAAGAGGAGATGCAGCGCCGCCTGTCGCGCATTCATCCAGTCGCCGGCTACGACGATATCAAGGATTGCGATGTGGTCGTGGAAGCCGCGTTCGAAAGGATGGACGTAAAAAAGCTGATTTTCGAAAAACTCGATCAAGTAATGAAACCGGGTGCATTCCTGTTCTCGAACACGTCAGCGCTGGACATGGATGAACTCGCGGCGGTGACCAAACGGCCGGACCACGTCGCCGGGACGCATTTCTTCTCACCGGCCAACGTCATGAAGCTGCTCGAGGTGGTGCGCCCATCAAAGGCGTCACCTCAGACGCTGATGACGGCGATGGCAATGGGACGGAAGATCGGGAAGATATCAGCGATGGCGGGCAACACGGATGGTTTCGTCGCCAACCGGTCGCGCGCGCCGTTCAACACCGAAATGGTCATCCTGCTGGAGGAGGGCTGCCTGCCGGAGCAGGTGGACAAGGTAATGATCGATTTCGGCTACCCGATGGGGCCGTTTGCGGTCGGCGACCTTGCCGGACTGGATATTGGCGCCGAGGGACGGAAGCGGCGGGCGGCAGCCAACCCGAAATATCGGAAGTTGCCGATTGCTGACCGGGTAGTTGAGATGGGCCGCTACGGCCAGAAGACCGGCGCGGGCTGGTATCGTTACGAGAAGGGCGACCGCACACCGCATCCCGATCCGGAGGTCGCCGCCATCATCAAATCGGTGGCAAGCGAGATGGGCGTGCCGCAGAGGGTCTTCTCGGAGACCGAAATTTTGCACCGGTTGCTGTTCTCGTCGATCAACGAGGCGTGCCGAATCCTGGAGGAGGGCAAGGCCTATCGCGCCAGCGATGTGGATGTGATGTGGCTGCATGGGTTTGGGTTTCCGCGCTACCGCGGCGGCCTGATGTACTGGGGGGACGGGATCGGCGTGCGCGACGTGTATAATCAGATCGCGTCGTGGCATCAGCAATACGGCGAACGCTGGGCACCGTCGAAACTGCTGCGCGAGCTGGCAGAAAGCAACACGCCGTTTCGCGAAGCGAAGGCCGCTCCATTCGTCTAGATCTTGGCCGAAACCATCTACTTTCAATCAGTATTGGAGAATGACTAATGACTCCACAGTCAAAGCTTGAACACCGCGTGCTCGGCAAGAGCGGCCTGTCCGTCTCCGCTATCGGGCTTGGCTGTATGTCGCTCTCCGGCATCTATGGCGCGGCCGACGACGCGGTCTCGGAGGTCCTGATCCGGCACGCGATCGACGTTGGGGTGGATCACTTCGATTCCTCTGACATGTATGGTTGGGGGCATAACGAGCAGGTGCTCGGCAAGGCGTTGAAAGGAAGGCGGGACAGCGTGGTCGTCGCGACGAAGTTCGGCCAGACGCAGCGGCCGGGGCAGTCCAACGGAGTCAACGGGCGGCCCGAATATGTGCTGGAAGCCTGCGAGGCGAGCTTGAAGCGGCTCGGAATCGACGTCATCGATCTGTACTACCAGCATCGCGCCGATCCGGCCGTTCCGGTCGAGGATACAGTCGGTGCGATGGCGAAGCTCGTCACCCAGGGCAAGGTGCGGTTCCTTGGCTTGTCCGAAGCTGCGCCGGAGCGGATCCGGCGGGCCCATGCGGTGCATCCAATCGCAGCGGTGCAGACCGAATACTCGCTGTTATATCGGGAGGAAGCCGAGGAAACTCGCAAGACCACGACCGAACTGGGGATAAGCTTCGTTGCTTACTCGCCGTTAGGGCGGGGGCTCCTGACCGGCGCGATCAAGAGTTTTGCCGATGTTGACGGCCGTCGCGCCGCGCATCCGCGGTTTCAGGAGCAGAATTTCGACCGGAACCGAGCGTTGGTGGCAAAGATCGAGGCGGTTGCGGCGGAGAAGTCCTGCACGCCGTCGCAGGTGACCCTCGCGTGGCTGCTCGCGCAGGGACCGGACGTCGTCGCCATCCCCGGCACGCGCTACGCTGCTCGGCTGAACGAGAACGTCGGCGCTTTGAATGTGGATCTGTCGCCCCAGGATGTGGCGCGGATTTCGGCTGCGGTGCCGGCTGGCGCCGCTGCGGGAACCCGGTATCCGGCGGGTGGAATGGCTGGAGTATTCATCTGACAGTTCGAACGTCGATTTAAACCAAATCCGGACAGCGATGTCAGACGCTGTCACAGCAATAGCGGCACCAGTATAGCGGTCAGCAGCGCGTTCAGGCCCATCGCGATCCCGGCGAAGGTGCCCGCGAGAGGATCGACCTGAAAGGCGCGCGCGGTGCCGATGCCGTGTGCCGCCACGCCGGCGGCGAAGCCTCGAGCCCGCTTGTCAGTAATTCGCAGCAAGTTCATCAGCGGCGTGACCACGATCGCGCCCAGGATGCCGGTAAGGATAACCAGCACCGCCGTCAGGCCCGGGTCGCCGCCTAACCGGCCAGAGATGCCCATCGCAACCGCCGCGGTCACGGATTTGGGTGCGATCGAGGTGACGATTGCCGGCGATGCGCCGAACAGGCGGGCTATGACAACGGCCGAGACCAAGGCAGTCAGCGAGCCGGCAATCAGCGCGCAGGTCATCGGTAAAATGGCTCGCACCACCAACCGGCGATGCTGGTAGAGCGGGATCCCAAGCGCGACCGTCGCCGGGCCAAGGACGGAAATGAATGAATTGGGCCCCGTCGAAGTAAGTCGCGTAGGGTGTGCCGGTGCCGCGCACCAGGATGCCAATCAGGCACATCGAAATCAGCACGGGATTGGCCAGCGGCGTCCGGCGTAGTGCCGCCGATACCTGGTCGCACAAGCAATAGACCAGTATAGTCAGCGTCAACCATAGCAGCGGCGTTCGTGCCAGATAGACCCAAAGCGCGAATACGTCGTCCTTCATCGGGGTCGATCCGGTTTTGCGTGGGCCCGGTTCATTTCGCACGCCTCGCCACGACGCTGAACACCCAGCCGGTGACGACGAGGGTCAGGATTGTGGAAACCACCAACGCAGAGACGATCGCCAGCGCGTTGGCCGCCAGGACGTCGAGCCGCTGGACAACCCCGACTCCCGCTGGGACGAACAACAGCGACAGATGCGACAGGATGCCCTGCCCGGTCTGCTCGAACGTCCCGTCACGCAGTTCCGGCGGCAGGCGCCGGCCAATCTTGTCGCGCGCCAGCAGAAGCACCACGCATAGAACCAGACCAATGACCGGTCCGGGCACCGGGATGCCGCTGCCGCGAGCGATCGCCTCCCCAACCAGCTGACAAAGCAGGATCAGCCCAAGACTGAGCAGCATTCCGCAGCGGTTAGACGCGTTCGATCAGTGCGGCGATCCCTTGGCCGACCCCAATGCACATCGTGGCGATGGCTCGTTTCTGACCCAGCGTCTCCATTGCGTTGACCGCGGTGAGGGCGAGACGGGCGCCGGACATGCCCAGCGGGTGGCCGAGGGCGATCGCGCCGCCGTTCGGGTTCACGTGCTCGGAATCCTCCGACAGACCGAGTTGGCGCAGCACGGCGATGCCTTGGCTGGCGAAAGCCTCGTTCAATTCGATGATGTCAACGTCGCCGATCGCCAGGCCGGTTTTTGCCAGCAGCTTCTGCACGGCGGGTGCGGGACCGATGCCCATGATCCGCGGCGGCACGCCGGCGGTGGCCATTGCCACGACCCGTGCGCGCGGCGTCAGGCCGTGGCGTTTGGCGCCTTCCTCGGAGGCCAGGATCAGCGCCGCGGACCCGTCGTTCACTCCCGAGGCGTTGCCGGCTGTGACCGTGCCCGGATCACGGAACGGGGTCTTCAGCTTTGCCAGCATCTCCAGTGTAGTGTCCGGGCGTGGATGCTCGTCATGCTCGACAATGGTGTCGCCCTTGCGGCCCTTGATAGTGACCGGTGTGATTTCCTTAGCGAAGAAGCCGCTTTCCTGAGCCTTTTTCGCGCGTTGCTGGCTGTTGTAGGCAAACCTGTCCTGGTCCGCGCGGGAAATCTGGAATTCCTCCGCGACATTCTCGCCGGTTTCGGGCATCGAGTCGGTGCCGTAGGACTTCTGCATCAGCTTGTTGACGAAGCGCCAGCCAATGGTGGTGTCGTAGACTTCGGCGGAGCGGGAGAAGGCCTCGGTTGCCTTGCCCATGACGAAGGGCGCTCGGGTCATGCTTTCGACCCCGCCCGCCAGCATGAGATGCGCGTCGCCGGATTTGATCGCACGGGCGGCGGTGCCGACCGCGTCCAGGCCTGATCCGCAAAGGCGGTTGATCGTGGAACCCGGACACCGCGGTGGGCAGACCGGCGAGCAACACGGCCATGCGCGCGACGTTGCGGTTGTCCTCCCCGGCCTGGTTGGCGCAGCCCATGATGCAGTCGTCGAGCACCTCCCAATCGATGCCGGCGTTACGTGCGGCCAAGGCGCGGATCGGATGGGCGGCGAGGTCGTCGGTCCGGACATCTTTCAACGCGCCGGCGTAGCGGCCGATCGGGGAGCGGGTGAAGTCGCAGATATATGCTTCGGCCATGGACGAATTCCCCCGGTGCTGGGTAGCGGTTGATTTGGAATCTCGTCTTTAGTCGGTCAGCGAGAGGGACGCCAGACGGTGCGGGAGCGGTCGATGTGGCCAACCCTTGGCCTCGGCTGTGAAGCGGGGTTAGCTGGCCGCCCCATCCACGGGAGGATCGAGAATGCTTGATATGACAGGGAAAGTCGCGATTGTCGCGGGAGCCGGGTCAGTTGGGCCGGCTGACAGCAAGATCTGGGGGAACGGGAAGGCGACGGCGATCCTGCTCGCACGGCAAGGGGCGTCGGTGTTTCTGCTGGATATCAACGAGGAAGCGATGGCCGCGACCAAAACGATCATCGAAAGCGAGGGTGGCACCTGCGCCACGCACCGCTGCGACATGATGGTCGCCGCGGAGGTGCAGGAGATGGTGCAGGCCTGCCTGGACCGCTTCAAGCGGATCGATATCCTGGTCAACAACGTTGGCGGTTCGGCGCCCGGCGATCCGGTCGCGATGACCGAGGAGGTCTGGGACCGTCAGATCGACTTCAACCTCAAGACAGTGTTCCTGGGGTGCAAATTCGTGCTGCCGGTGATGGTCGAGCAAGCGAAGGGTGCGATCGTCAATATCGCCTCGGTGGCCGGAATGCGGAACGATTTCCTCAGTGGCCGGTCTCATGTCGGCTACAGCGCGTCCAAGGCGGGGGTGATCCAGTTGTCGCGGTCCGTGGCCGGCACCTATGCGAAGCAGGGCATCCGGGTGAATACCGTGGTGCCGGGTCTGATGCATACGCCGCTGGTGGAATATCGGCTGGCGCGGAGCGTCGGCGGGAACGACGCGCAGAAGCTGATCGACGCGCGCCACGCGGCGGTGCCGATGGGGCATATGGGCGATGCGTGGGATGTGGCCCACGCGGTGCTGTTCCTGGCGTCCGACGAGGCCAGGTTCATTACGGCTACCGAGATCGTCGTCGACGGCGGCAGTTCCGCGACGATGCCGTAATCCGCTCGCGTGCTGAGATGTGGCGTTGTTGCGCGATTGTCGGACGATCTCCGCGGCCATGCTTATTGGACAGGGAAAGCGCCTTGGTGTGCAATGGGCGCAGGGTCAATCAGCAGGAGGAAAGCATGGCAAAAGCCCCATCGTCGGCGGCGCGCGACCGGGTTCGCGACACCGTTCCCAAGATGATCGAGGTGACCGAAAAAGTGCTGTTTGGCGACATCTGGGAGCGCCCCGAGTTGTCCAAGCGGGATCGCAGCCTGATCGTCTGCGCGGTCCTGACAGCGACCTATCGGCCGGAGCAGTTGCGCGGCCACCTGCAGCGCGCATTAGACAACGGTCTGACCAAGACGGAGATTTCCGAAATGATCACGCATGTGGCGTTCTACGCAGGCTGGCCGGCCGCGATGTCGGCGGCGAATCTCGCGCGCGAGATTTTCGAAGAAAATCCCTGACGGAGCTTGACGGGCCAGCGGCGAGGCTGGGCAAGTGTATACAGGCTCTCAGAGGGACAGGACGGGACGGCGAACGATGAAGGCGGGCTTTATCGGCCTCGGCACCATGGGTGCCAGCATGGCCGCGAATTTACAGACCGGTATTCAGAAAGATGGACACGTCGTTCTGGTGCATGACGTTCGTCGGGACGCTGCGGCACAGCATATCAAGAACGGCGCGGTTTGGGCGGATAACCCGGCGGCGTTGGCGGCGGAGTGCGATGTCATCTTCTCGTCGCTGCCGGGTCCAGTGGAATTCGAAACGGTTTCCTATGGCGAGACGGGCTTGCTGTCCCGGATCCGCCCGGGCGTCGCCTATTTCGACCTGACAACCAACGCGCCGACAACGGTGCGTAAGGCGCATGCTGACTACCTGAAGAAGGCTGCCCATCTGTTCGATGCCCCGGTCAGCGGCGGCCCGCGCGGTGCCGCGACCGGCAAGCTGGCGATCTGGTGCGGCGGCGATCAGGACATTTTCGAAAAATGGAAGCCGGTACTGGACACGATTGGTGACCAGGCAAAGTATATCGGGCCGATCGGGGCCGGATCGGTGGCGAAGCTGGTGCACAATTGCTACGGCTACATCGCCACCGCCGCGGCGGCAGAAGTCTTCAGCATGGGTGTCAAAGCCGGCATCGAGCCGTTAGCGATCTGGGAGGCGGTTCGCCAGGGCGCAATTGGCCGTCGCGGGGCGTTCAACTCGCTGACCGATCAGTTCCTGCCGGACCAGTACGAGCCGCCGGCCTTCGCGTTGCGGCTGGCGCATAAGGACGTCTCCTTGGCCACCGCTCTGGGCCGCGAGTTGAACGTGCCGATGCGCCTGGCCAATCTGGCGCTGGCCGATCTCGCGGAAGGGTTGAACCGCGGCTGGGGCAACCGCAACTCACGCGCAATGATGGTGTTGCAAACCGAGCGGGCTGGAGTTGAGGTAAAGGTTGATCCGCAAAGGCTGGCGGAGGCGCTGGAGAACAAGGCAAAGAACGGGTAAAGCGCTGCCGGCCGGTTCCGGGAAGCCTGGATGTTAGCGGAGCGCGATCATGCCGTGGCGGCTTGCAATCCGGGCAGGCTGTCAAATATTAAGGTTGATGCGTAGCCGAACGAGAAAAACCCCCGGGGGCCACCAATGATGTCGCGTAAGTCGCAAACGTGGGCCCGCGATGTCCGGTAGCAACTTGTTCGGCGAAATTCGCCGGTTCGCTCGTACCTCGGGTGCCGTTGGAGGAATTGCGGCCCGGGTGGCGGGCGAACGGGTATTCGGGATCAAGACCGATCGTGCCGCGCATGCGGAGGATCTGAAGGCCATTCTCGGCGGCTTGAAAGGGCCGCTGATGAAGGTGGCGCAATTTCTGTCAACCGTTCCGGATGCGTTGCCTGCGGAATATGCCATGGAGCTGGCGCAGCTTCAGTCCAACGCACCGGCGATGGGCTGGAGTTTCGTGCGCCGCCGGATGGCAAGCGAACTCGGGCCGGATTGGCAGGCAAAATTCGCCTCGTTTAGTCAGGAGGCTTCGGCGGCCGCCAGTCTTGGGCAGGTGCATCGCGCGCGCTTGCCGGACGGGACGGAGGTGGCATGTAAGCTGCAGTATCCCGATATGCCCAGCACCGTCGAGGCCGACCTGCGGCAGTTGAAGCTGGCCATGGCAGTCTACCATCGCATGGATTCAGCCATCCAGCATGACGAGATTTACAAGGAACTGCGGGAACGTCTGCGGGAGGAACTGGATTACCTCCGTGAAGCCGCGCAAATGCGGATGTATGGACAGATGCTGAAGGACCAGCCGGGCGCGCACGTCCCGGTTCCTCTGCCGGAATTGAGCACTCATCGTCTGTTGACCATGACCTGGCTGGATGGGCGGCCGCTGATGCAGCGGCTCGGGGAGGACCCGCCGCAGGAAGAACGCAACAAGATCGCCGAGGCGCTGTTTCGCGCCTGGTACGTGCCGTTCTACCGTTACGGCGTGATTCACGGCGACCCGCACCTGGGCAACTATCAGGTGCGTCCGGATGGCTCGGTCAATCTGCTGGATTTCGGCGCGATCCGGGTGTTCGGTGCGCGGTTCGTCGCCGGCGTCATCGCGCTGTTCGAGGCGGTGCGCGACCACGATGACGATAAAGCGCACCACGCGTACGAAACCTGGGGCTTTACCGATCTGTCGCGTGAGAAGATGGACGTGCTCAACATGTGGGCGCGGTTTCTTTATGAGCCTTTCACGCAGGACCGGGTGCGCCGCATTCAGGAAACCGACGATCCGACGTTTGGCCGCGAAGTGGCCGAACGTGTGCACGCCGGGCTGAAGCGTACCGGCGGCGTGAGGCCTCCTCGCGAATTCGTGCTGATGGACCGCTCGGCGATCGGTCTGGGAGGTGTGTTCCTGCGGTTGAAGGCCGAGCTGAACTGGAGCCGCCTGTTCAACGAACTGATGGCCGAATTCGACGAAGCCGCCGTGGCAAAACGTCAGGCCGCGGCGTTGGCGGAGGCGGGCGTGCCCCTGGCGCGGTAGCCCAGCTTCCGCGAAAGCCGCCGCTGGCGTAGCCTGCGTCCGGTACCAGGAGGTGGCCAATGGCCGAACAGCGGGCTTTCTATCACGACGGCATGCAGGCGTTGCAAGATCGCTTCGACGGCCGTCGCGTAGCGGACAGGCTCGCCGAACATCGGCGCCGCTGGGACTTCTGGGACGACGACCGCGTTTTGATCGAGAGCGCGCCATTCTTCTTCATCGCCACGTCCTATGGCGATTACACCGATTGCAGCATGCGCTCGGGCATGCCCGGATTTGTGAAAATCGTTGCACCCGGAACGATAGAATTCCCTGAATACGACGGCAACTCGATGTACCGCACGCTCGGGAACATCAGCCGAAATCCGAATGTTGGTCTGCTATTCGTAAAGTTTGACGGCAAAACATATCGTGTTCGTATCAATGGTCGCGCGACAATCCTCGACGATGCCGACACCCTGGCTCGTCACCACGGGGCGAAGCTGGTGGTGCGAGTGCAGTGCGAGTTGTTTTCCAATTGTCCGCGCGCGGTGCATGATTTGGAGGGCGGCCGCCTTTCGGCTTATCTGCCGCGGCCGGGCTATGATCCTCCTGCGCCGGAATGGAAGAGCAGAGACTACATTCGCGACATCCTGCCGGCGGCAGACCCGCATCGGGCAAAACCGGATGGGATAGGCAGACGCGGGGAGCGAGATGGGCTAAAGTCAAGCTGAGATATGCAGTCAGTCGGATACCGCGAGAGGATTTCATGGGAACCACAGAGCAAATTTCGTCTGTTCTTCAACGGCCGGTCGACGCCGGCGATGTACCGGGCGTCGTGGCGACGGCGGCAAATGCAGATGGCGTGATCTTTGAAGGGGCCTTTGGCACTCGAGATCTCGCCACGGGCGCTTCGATGACGACCGACACCGTCGTTTGGATCGCATCGATGACAAAAGCGGTCACCGGAGCCTGCGCGATGCAATTAGTCGAGCAGGGCAAGCTGTCCCTCGATGGCGACATCGGCAAGACCTTGCCGGAACTCGGCCGTGTGCAGGTGCTGGAAGGTTTCGACAAAGACGGCAAACCGCGCCTGCGCTCACCGAAACGCGCGATTACGTTGCGCGATTTGCTCACCCATACCTCGGGCTTCGCTTACAATATCTGGAACGCGGACATTGCGCGCTATCTGGAGACGACCGCTACTCCGGGCATTACTACATGCCAGAACGCTGCTTTGACCATACCGCTGGTGTCCGATCCGGGCAAGAAATGGGAATATGGAATTTCGATCGACTGGATCGGCAAGGCTGTCGAGGCAGTTTCGGGACAAAAGCTTGGCCGCTACATGCAGGACAACTTGTTAGCGCCACTCGGTATGACCGACACCGGGTTCAAGATCGGCGGTGCTCAGCGCCAGCGGTTGGCCAAGATACACGCCCGCACCCCGGATGGTCTGGTTTCGACGGACACCGAAATTCCGCAAGACCCGGAATTCGAGATGGGCGGCGGTGGGCTTTACGCAACGGTCGGCGACTACCTGAAGTTCGCGCAGATGATCATGCACGGGGGCACGTTCAACGGCGTTCAGGTGCTGCGGCCGGAAACGGTGGCGACCATGTCGCGCAATGCCATGGGCGACCTGGTGTGCAATCCAATGAAGACCGCCCTGCCGGGCGCATCGAACGACGTCGATTTCATTGCCGGCATGAAGTGGGGGCTGACTTTCCTGATCAATCCAGAGCCGTTGCCGACAGGGCGATCGGCGGGAAGCTTGGCCTGGGCCGGTCTGGCGAATTCTTATTACTGGATCGATCCGGTGCGGCAGGTTACCGGCGTTTATGCCACTCAGATACTGCCATTCTTCGATCCGAAAGCGGTGCAGACATTCCAGGCATTTGAAACCGCCGTCTACAACACGCTGTAAGACCAAGCATCAATAGCCTACCGGATCGCTCCGTCCGGCAGGCCATTGGGAAACGCCACCTGCCGGAGGAAATCGGCTGAGTAGTTGATTTCCTCCGGCCAGGTCACGCCAGCGCCCTCAGGCAATGTAAGCATCGTTGCCGCGAAATAGTCGCCCTCCCGCAGCGGCGTGAACCAACCGCCCCGATCGATTATTGGTAGGAAATCGATGACTCCACTGGCCCCATCCGACCACGTCAGCGCGACAGTATGATCGGGGTGCGCAACGGCCCCGGTTAGTTCGAACAAGCTCACGTCGTCAGGCGGGTGATGCGTCCGGCGGTCAGCCCGCCATCGATAACCAGTTCAGACCCGGTTACGTGGCTCGACATGTCGGACGCCAGGAACAGGATGCCGTCCGCGATCTCGCTGGCCTCACCTGCCTTACCCAAGGGAACTGTTTGCGCGCCGATCGCATATGGATCCACGGGCAGGTTGTTCCCGGACGGGAGCTTGGTCCAGATCGGAGTGGCAATGATGCCTGGATGCACCGAGTTCACCCGAATGCCGTCGCCGGCCTGGGCGCACTCCAGTGCCATCGATTTGGCGAACAGCCGAACCGCTCCTTTAGTGGCGCTATAGCCCGCCAAGCCGGCCGACCCGCGCAATCCCGCGATGGACGATAGCATCACGATCGAGCCGCCGTTGCCGGCGCGGCGCATCGCCGGAATGCAATATTTCACCGATAAAAAGACGCCATCGACGTTGATGGCCATCTGCCGGCGCCAATCCTTCAGCGACATATCGATGGCGCTTCCGGTGATGCCGATGCCGGCGTTTGCCACCATGATATCCAGGCGCCCAAGACGCTCCGCGGCGGCGATGACGGCGGCCCAGCCGTCCTCCTCGGAAACGTCGAGATGCAAGTAGGTGCCCCCGAGCTCCTCAGCCAAAGCCGAACCGCCTGCGTCATCGATGTCGGCCAGCACCACCTTCGCGCCTTCACGGGCAAACACGCGCGCTGTTGCTGCGCCGATCCCGGAAGCCGCGCCGGTGATGATGCCAACCTTGCCGTCGAGCAGTGCCATTGTTCCCTCGGTTCTTGCTTGCTTGCTCGCCGAGTATTCCATCACTTGGCGGCCCTTCCAAGAGCGGTAAGATCGTCGCGACAAGAGAGGGAACGACGCGATGGCCGCCAATAAGCCTGCCCTGATCACCGGGTAACTTGAAGGGATCGGTTTGCCACGGCGAAAAATTCCCGGATAGTGCGCAAGCACCGGCCCCCCTTGCACACACCGCGTCCCCGGTGCATTCCAGGCGCCGCCCGTGACTTGGGGTAACAGGCACATCTGCCGCCCAAACGACACCTCTGCGTAAAGGATCAGACGCATGCGATTAGCGGTGCTGAAAGAGCGGCGTGCCGCAGAAACCCGTGTGGCTGCTACTCCGGATACGGTCAAGAAGCTGATTGGCCTCGGATTGACCGTCGCGGTAGAAGCCGGGGCAGGGGCCAACGCTGCTCTGTCGGATTCCGACTTCGCTGCCGCTGGCGCTGAAATCGCCAGCGATGCGGCCGCCGCCCTTGCGGGAGCCGGGATCGTTTTCGCCGTCCAGACCCCGGGCGCCGAGGAGCGTGCCCTGATCCCCCGCGGCGCGCTGCTGGTCTGCATCGCCGGGGCCTTCGCTGATGCTGATCTGGTACCCAGCCTGGCGTCCGCGGGGATCGACACGGCGGCGATGGAGTTGCTGCCGCGGATCACTCGGGCACAATCGATGGATGTCCTATCCAGCCAAGCTAATCTCGCGGGTTATCGCGCGGTTGTTGAGTCAGCCACTGCGTTCCAGCGCGGCTTTCCGATGATGATGACCGCCGCCGGCACCGTCCCGCCCGCTCGGGTATTCGTGATCGGCGCCGGAGTTGCCGGGCTACAGGCGATCGCAACCGCGCGGCGTCTCGGGGCGATCGTATCAGCCACCGACGTCCGGCCGGCAGCGAAGGAGGAGATCAAGTCGCTCGGTGCGTCGTTCGTCGGTGTCGAGGACGCCGAAACCGCTGGCCAGACTGGCGCCTACGCCCGTGAAATGAGCGACGCTTTCCGCCAAAAGCAAGCGGAGCTCATGGCCACCACCGTCGCGAAGAACGACATTATCATCTGCACCGCTTTGGTGATGGGCCGAAAGGCGCCCGTGATCGTCACCCAGCCAATGGTCGACAGCATGAGGGCTGGCAGCGTCATCATCGATCTGGCTGCCGAGGCCGGCGGCAACTGTGCCGCGACTGTTTCCGGCCAGAGCATCACCACACCGAACGGCGTCACCGTCCTGGGGTTCAACAACTGGCCCGGCCGCATCCCTGTCGCGTCCTCGGCGCTGTATGCGCGCAATCTGCTCACCTTCCTGACCACGTTCTGGGACAAGGATAGCGCGGCACCCAAGCTGCCGGAGACGGACGACATCGTGAAGGGCGTCATGCTGACCCGCGGCGGCGCCATCGTTCACCCGAATTTCCTGCCCCAGCAAGCTGCCTGAACGTCCGGAGGTCAATCCAAGATGAACCCGAACCAACTGGCGGACGAAGCTGCGCGCCTCGCTGATCAAGCCGCTGACCCTATCCAATCACGCGCAAACTATGATTATTGGCGTGTCCGAGACCGTGGCGCCGGAGGTCAATCCGTTTATCTTCCTGCTCGCCATTTTCCTCATGGCTTGTTTCGTCGGTTACTACGTCGTCTGGAACGTTACCCCGGCGCTGCACTCGCCGCTGATGGCCGTTACTAACGCGATTTCATCGGTGATTATCGTGGGCGCGATGCTGGCGACCGGCTTGGCGACATCCGAGTGGGCGATGGTGTTTGGCTTCATCGCGGTGACACTCGCATCGGTCAACATCTTTGGCGGCTTCGTCGTTACCCAGCGCATGCTCTCGATGTTCAAGAAAAAGCAATAAGGCCAAGCCGATGTCCGCCAGCCTGACCTCTCTCGCCTATCTCATAGCCGCGGTCCTGTTCATCCTGGCGCTACGCGGCTTGTCGTCTCCGGTCACGTCGCGAGAGGGCAACCGGTTCGGCATGATCGGCATGGCCATCGCGGTGGTCGCAACACTGTTGCACCATGGCTTCGGCGGCTGGGCGTATTTGCTGATCCTGTTCGGCATCCTGATCGGCGGCGGAATAGGTGTCGCAGTTGCACTGCGCATCCAGATGACGGCGTTGCCCCAGTTGGTGGCCGCGTTCCACTCGCTCGTCGGTTTGGCGGCGGTTTTCGTTGCCGCGGCCGCGCTGAATGCGCCGGAGGCATTCAACATCGGCATTCCGGGCGCGATCCACACTCAGAGCCTTGTCGAGATGTCCGTGGGCCTGGCGATCGGTGCCGTCACCTTTTCAGGCAGTCTGATCGCGTTCGCGAAATTGCAGGCGCTGATGAGCGGCGCGCCTATTACCTTCAAAGGTCAGCACTGGCTGAATTTAGGGCTGGCGATCGTGCTGCTGCTGCTGGTGGTCTCGTTCGTGGCTTCGGGCGGCAACCAGGTGCTGTTCTGGCTGATCGCGTTGCTGTCGCTGGGTTTGGGCTTCCTGATCATCATCCCGATCGGGGGTGCCGACATGCCGGTGGTGGTGTCGATGCTGAACAGCTACTCCGGCTGGGCGGCGGCAGGCATCGGCTTTACGATTCAGAATCTGGCGCTGATCATAACGGGCTCGCTGGTTGGCGCGTCCGGCGCGATCCTGTCCTACATCATGTGCAAAGGGATGAACCGCAGCATCATCAACGTGCTGCTTGGTGGTTTCGGCACGGATACCGGCGGCGGGCCAGCTCGCGGCGGCGCGGATGGCGACCGGACGGTTCGCTCCGGCAACGCCGATGACGCGGCGTTCATCATGAAGAACGCCTCGAAGGTGGTCATCGTGCCGGGCTACGGGATGGCGGTTGCTCAGGCACAGCACGCACTGCGGGAAATGGCAGACACGCTGAAGAAGGAGGGGGTGGAGGTCAAATACGCCATCCATCCTGTCGCCGGCCGCATGCCGGGGCATATGAACGTGCTGCTGGCCGAGGCGAACGTGCCGTACGATGAGGTGTTCGAACTCGAGGAGATCAACAACGAGTTCTCGACCGCCGACGTAGTCTATGTCATCGGCGCCAACGACGTGACCAACCCGGCGGCAAAGACCGACCCGTCTTCAGCGATCTATGGGATGCCCATCCTGGACGTGGAGAAGGCACGCACCGTGTTGTTCGTAAAACGCTCGATGGCTTCCGGATATGCGGGTGTAGATAACGAACTGTTCTTCCGGCCGAACACGATGATGCTGTTCGGCGATGCGAAGAAAATGACGGAAGAAATCGTTCAGGCGCTGGGTCACTGAGGCGGCGGACGTTCCCGCTCCTCCTGGGTGCGTTTCGGCAATCCCGTGAGTGCGGCTTGGTTCTAGAGAAGAAAACGCCTCGGCGGCGGGATTGTCTTATGGCGTGGATTGACAACCCGCGGTGCTTCGCCGGTTAGTAGCGGCATGACAACGTAAGGGTGGGCGGTGGTGAAAGCGGAAGCGATCGGACTATCGGCGTCGCGGTTGGCGCGCCTGGATGAGGTCATGAAACGCCGATACGTCGATAGTGGGCGCTTGCCGGGCTTGTTGACCATGATCTACCGGCGCGGGGTGCTCGCTCATGCTGGCATGTCGGGGCACATGGACCTCGAGCGTGGGAAGCCTATGCGTGAGGATGCAATCTTCCGCATCTATTCCATGAGCAAGCCGATCACGGCGGTGGCGTTGATGATGCTCGCCGAGGAAGGCTTGATCGGACTGGACGACGATGTGGCCACGTACATTCCGTCGTGGAGGAACCTGGGGGTCTACGCGACCGGCCTGCCGAGCCTGCTGAAGACGTCGGCGCCGAGCTTCCTGACGTCGCCGGTCGCTCGGCCGATGAAAGTTGTTGACCTGGTCACGCATACCTCTGGCCTGACCTACGGGTTCATGAACCGGACCAGCGTCGACCGGGCGTACCGTCACGCGCGCATCGCGGAATTCGACGCCGAAGGCGGTCTCGACGCCATGATCGAGCATCTCTCGACGTTGCCGTTGGAGTTTTCCCCTGGGACGGCCTGGAACTACTCGGTCTCGATCGACGTGATGGGTTACCTCGTGCAGAAGCTCAGCGGAATGAGTTTCGGTGAGTTCCTGCGCACACGGTTGTTCGAGCCGCTGGGCATGGTGGACACCGCCTTCTGGTGCCCACCGGAGAAGCGTGACCGCTTTGCGTCTTGTTACCAGCCGGACGGGGCAGGCGGGATCAAGCTGCAAGACGATGCCGGCAACAGCACCTATGGCGCGCCGCCCAATTTGGAGTCGGGCGGTGGTGGGCTTGTCTCGACCGCGCACGACTATATGCGCTTTTGCCGGATGATGTTGCACGGAGGAACACTGGACGGCGTGCAAATCCTCAGTCCGAAGACGGTTGCCTTATTCAGCCTGAACCATCTGCCGGAGAACCAGGAGCTGGCAGATATGGCGCCCCCCGGGCTGTTCAGCGAGGCCGGCTATTCAGGTATCGGCTTCTCCATCGGCTGTGGCGTGAACATCAACGTCGCCAAGACGCGCCTGCCAGGCACACTGGGCGAGTTCTTTTGGGGCGGCGCTGCCTCTACCGCCTTCTGGATTGACCCCAAGGAAGACCTTGCGGTGGTGTTTATGACGCAGGTTCTGTTCAGCGACGCCCGGCTGACGCTGCGTCGCGACCTGCGCACACTTGTTTACTCGGCGATGACAGAATCGTTCGCTTAGCCCAGGGGTTTTCCCGACGCTCGCGTCGTGAGCGTCGGGATCGGATCGCTAAGTGACAGGATCCAGCACGACCACGGGGATTTCACGCCCGGCTGCCTTGATCTTATAGTCAGCGTAGGGTGGGAAGAACTTGACCGCCTGATCCCAAAGCCGTGCCCGTTCCTCGCCAGCGGCGGTTCGCGCCCGAGCCTGCATCTTCGCGGTCCCGACTTGGACTTCAACCGCCGGATTGGCAAGAATGTTACGATACCAACCGGGGTGCTCCGGCGCGCCGCCCTTCGACGCGATCACGAAATAGCTGTTGCCGGTCTTCCCGTAAAACAGCGGGAACAAATACTTTTCCCCTGACTTGCGTCCGGTCGTGGTCAGCAGCAACGACGGGACGGTGATCTCGGCCGCGCCAGGCCGGTCGAGTGTGTAAATATGGCCATCGGTGCCGCCGCTCGACAGATAACGTTCAGTATGGTCCTTCATCCATTGCGGCAGGTTGGGTGCAAGTTTGGCCTCAGCCATCGTTATGTCTCCTGTTGGTTCCGGTGAAGGCTACTGCCCTTCCGGCGCGGCGGCGAGGGACAAAAATGTCCCAGGGCGTTGCACTAGAAGTTCGCTGTTGAGGGCAAACCCACAATCCGGATTTTATCTTTAGGACCTGCCGCAAAACAAGTGCAGTCGAGGCACCGTCACCTCAGGCCGTCATGGTCGGCGGGCGCCCTACCATTTACGAATTTCGCAAGTTTCGGACCGCAAGCCATTGATAGTCGGCCTGCGCGGACCATGACGATACGTAGCGGAATATGCTCGGCCGCGATTTAGTTACTTCGCAGCAGGCCTTTAGGTTTGCAGTGCCTGCTAGTTACCTGCGTCCAGCCATATGATGCAGCAGACTTCGGGGTAGGACAGCAGAATGTCCCGCGGGGCAAATGGAAGCGTCCGCTCGCTCGATCGCACTGGTTTTGGTTATCAAGTCAGCCTGATCGAAGGCCGCGTAGACTTCGTCGACAAGGCACGCCGCTCGCTCTCTTTGGTTGGCTTGCAACTCGAGCATGGCAAGGGAAATCAATACGTGACGCAGCTCGCCGCTCACTTCGCCGCTATTGCTTGAGGCGGAAATCTGCTGAGGATCGGCCGTCACTTCGGTACGCCTGGGCCGGATGGTCCTCCCGACGATACGGGCTCCTTCCCAGACCTCGATGGTCATACATTTAGCGGGAAGTTCTTGAGCTTGGGCAATGGCGTCGCCGTCATCGAGACATTCCATCAGATGGAACGCAAAGATTCGGTCGTTCTCATCCAGGAAGAAAGCTCGATAAAGCATGTGAAGATTTTTCGGCCCTGCGCTCTGACCGTTCAAACAATAATACGCAGATGAGATGGATGGCAATCAATTTTTGTGCGATTTGGGGATTATCCCACTATCGAGGTGGGATTTCTCTCGAACTTACACCCAAAAGAGGCAATTACGAAAATTATACCACTATAAGTAGAAATAAACACACCTTATTCGCCACAGCCCGTTTCAACGTTGACCTCCTTTAGGTCCATCAATGGCAGGCTGCACCTCAAACAGCGAAAACACAGGACTTAACCGCGTCCAGTCCCGTGCGAAAACACAACGACGCTCCGACAAAGCGGGCGAACTCAGGCCAGGCAAGCGCACCTGTGTCGGGCAAGTCTACCGCTGCGGCGATGGTTTGCGCTCATTCTCGAACTTATGCGCCGTTTCAGCCGCGTGACGGTCAGACGTGGGGGTTCCTGTGGGTTGTTCCTGAATGTTGCGCTGATCGGAGGATTTGTCCGGCTGCTCGGACCCGGTGATGCCGGAATTGGCCGCAGGATCGCTGGCGGGGAAACTGTCCTCCAGCGTCTTGTCGTGGGTGCGTTCAGAGTGCGTCTTGCTCGACATGGCGATTCCTCTTCCCCCGGCACCGGTGCCGGTCATTACCTTGAACGCACCGGGGCAACAGATAGTTGCGGGTGCTGCGACCTCGCGACTTGACCGGTCTGGCACAGGCACCAGCGGTGTTCCCGAGCGGAGCACCGGTGTGTTCCGTGGTGGACGCGGCGAGTTTACAGCCTTGCTCTGCGCTACGCCGGACAGCGTGAGACCTTCGTGGTCGCCAGTTCGCTGCGTACGGCGCACGCGGGATCAAAACCCAAGCCTTTGCTGCAACAGATTGTGTTGCTCTCGAAATGCGAGTTAGCGCAGCGGTTCAAGCATCTCATTGAGGTAGATCAGCGCCAGAACAAGAGTATAGGGCATCAAGTAGAGCCCGGGATTACTCCCGAAAATACGTCGGTAGAAAACACGACCTCTACCAGGCCGGCTGCCACGTTGATAATGGTCGACTTGCCTCCCGACGGGCTCGACCAGAACGACTCGGCCCGCACGGCGAAGGGAACTCGAACGCGAGATCCATGTGGATGCACGAGAAGCGACAGGAGCGAAAAACTCATCGGCCCAATATGAGGTTCAACCGCTTGCCCATCCACTCGGACAACAGCAGCCCCACCAGCGCAAGCATCAGCGAGATAAGCGACAATCCGGCGGCCCTGGTCTCGCCACCCGGCTCCTGAAGCGCGGCGTAGATCGCCAGCGGCAAGGTTTGGGTTTGACCAGGGATGTTGGCAGCGAATGTTATCACGGCACCGAATTCGCCGAGACACGTCGCATAGGCGACGATCCCGCCCACCAGAATTCCAGGCGAGGCGAGCGGCAGTGTGATGTTGAACAACCGGTCCAGCCATCCCGCGCCAAGGGTGCGAGCGGCCTGTTCCAGACCGGCATCGACGGCGTCGAGCGACAGCCGCACGGACCGCACCATGATGGGGAAGGTCATTGTGGCACAGGCCAGGCTCGCGCCAGCCGTGGTGAACGCGAGGCGGACGCCGAGCCAATGATCTAGGATGAGGCCGATCGGTCCGCGGATGCCGAAGAGGATCAGCAGCAGCCACCCGGTGACCACCGGCGGGAGCACCATCGGTAGATGCACCAACGCGTTCAATAGTCCCCGGCCGGGAAAGCGACACCGGGCCAGCACCCAGGCCGCCAGGACCGCCACCGGCAAGCCAAACCCGACCGCCCTCGCCGCCACCGATAGAGTGAGCCAGACAGCTTCCCATTCTTCCGAAGAAAGTAACATGGTCGCGCCCTTAAAGCCGCGCTTGATCAATACCCGGAAAGTGGCCCACTCCCATCACCGCAATGGGCCGACCTTGGCGGCAACATTTTGCTTCATATATGACCATCCCGTTGTCGCGGCCCCGCTTGTCGTGGCCGTGCGGGAGAGCGATGTTGTGCGGCGTAGTCAGAGGAGACGAACAGATGCTTGACAAAACCTATCCTGTCAGCCGCACGGATGCAGAGTGGCGCCGGATCCTGTCGCCGGAGCAGTTCTATGTGATGCGGGCTCACGGCACGGAGACACCCGGCAGTTGCGCGCTGCTCGCCGAGAAGCGCCCGGGCCGCTTCACTTGTGCCGGATGCGATCAACCGCTGTTCGAGTCAAAACTAAAATTTGAGAGTTATACCGGTTGGCCCAGCTTCAACGATCCAATCGAGGGATCGGTTGAAACGACAACCGACCGCAGCCTCGGCATGGTCCGGACTGAGGTACACTGCGCGACCTGTGGCAGCCATCTTGGGCACGTGTTCCCCGACGGGCCGCCGCCGACCCATCAGCGCTACTGCATCAACGGGATTGCAATGAACTTCGTGCCGAGTTGAGGGCACTCTCATGACCCTCCATCCCGCTCTGAACGCCGGCCGCGTCGCGGTGATCACCGGCGCGGCGAGTGGCATTGGCTTCGCCGCCGCCGTGCGCTTCGCCTCCATGGGCCTTAAGGTCTGCCTCGCCGACCTCTCGGCCGAGGCGCTGGATCGAGCCTCTGAAGCGGTCGCCGCTGCCTCTGCCGGCGGACGGGACGCGTTGCTGACCGTGGCCACGGATGTCAGCCGCCTGGAGTTGGTTCAAGCCCTGCGCGATACCGTGTACGCCAAATTCGGCGAAGTCAGCGTGCTGATGAACAACGCCGGTACCGCGCCGGGCGGCGGCCCGTGGGAGCACATCGAACGCTGGCGTCGCGTGTTGGAAGTCAACCTGTGGGGCGTCATCAACGGGGTGCAGACTTTCACCGAGCCAATGCTGGCGCAGCGAACCGCGTGCGCCATCGTCAACACCGGGTCGAAGCAGGGCATCACCTGCCCGCCGGGCGACACCGCCTACAATGTCAGCAAGGCCGGCGTTAAGGTCCTGACCGAGGCGCTGGCGCACAGCCTTCGAAACGAGGAAGGCGCGCGTATCACGGCGCATTTGCTGGTCCCGGGGTCGACCTTCACCGGCATGACAAGTCGGGGACGCTCTGAGAAACCGGCGGGTGCCTGGACGCCCGAACAAGTGGTGGACATGCTGATCACCGGGATGAGCCAGGGTGATTTCTACATCATCTGCCCTGACAACGATGTCACGCGGGAGATTGATAATCGAAGAATTCTTTGGGCCTCGCAGGACATCACCCACAACCGCCCGGCGCTGTCCCGATGGCACCCCGGTCATAAAGACGCGTTCGAAGCGTTTCTCAGGGAATAGCGGTGTTCGCCAAGGCAGGTTCGTTTCTACGATGTATATATCTCTGGAGAGATCCCCATGAACGCCTTGTTATTTCCCTCCTCAAGTGCGTCGCTTGGCGCCGCGCTATTGGTGGCTCTGACCCTCACGGTGCCGCTGACATCGTCGCAAGCCGATAGCGGTATGCGGGCCCTTCCTCCGCCCGCGCAGGACCTGGAGGCGAACGGTTCCGGCTTGCAGACCGCGGTGTTTTCCGGCGGTTGTTTCTGGGGCGTGCAGGGCGTGTTTGAGCATGTTCAGGGGGTGACGCGGGCTGTCTCCGGCTATGCCGGCGGCCACGTTGTCAACCCGGATTACGAGCAGGTGAGTTCCGGCGCGACCGGACACGCCGAGTCGGTCAGCGTGACCTTCAATCCGGCGCAGATCAGTTACGGAACGCTGCTGCGGATTTTCTTTTCGGTCGCGCTGGATCCGACGCAAAAGGACCGGCAAGGGCCGGACTGGGGGACCCAGTATCGCTCTGAAGTGTTCGTCAATGGGCCGGACCAGGAGCGGGTTGCCAAGGCTTATATCGCCCAGCTTGAGGCGGCCCACGCGTTCAGTCGTCCGATCGTGACGCGTATCGATCCGGCGGGACCGTTCTATCCGGCCGAGGGGTATCATCAGGATTACCTCGACCTGCACCCGGACGCCCCGTACATCGCGATCAACGATATGCCGAAAGTGCGAGCTCTGCAGACGCTGTTTCCGCAGAATTGGCAACCGGCTGCGATCAAAGTTGGCAAACTTCAAGCAGAGGAGTGATCGGGCGGAAACCCCGACTGGATCACGTCGGACTGCAACCACTTGGTGTGAGTCGAGTAAATGACTGGGGAATGACGGCCAAATAAATAGTCGGAGGAAACCAAAATGGCCAGCCTCATGGAACATGAGCCCCACGGAACGCATCAGACGAAGAAGGCGACCGCAAGCGGATGGATCGGTTCGGCACTGGAATACTACGACTTCTTCATCTATGCCACGGCGGCATCTCTCGTGTTCCCCCAGATCTTCTTTCCCTCGGGAAATCCGACGGTCGCCATCGTCGCGTCGCTGGCGACCTATGGTGTTGGCTACGTTGCCCGGCCCATCGGCGCTTTTTTCCTGGGCCATTGGGGCGATACGCACGGCCGCAAGACCGTGTTGCTCGTGTGCATGTTCCTCATGGGTTTCTCGACCATGGCAGTTGGCATCCTGCCGACGTACCAGCAGGTCGGCATGCTAGCCCCAACGCTTCTCGTCGTCCTGCGCCTGGTTCAGGGGTTCGCGGTCGCTGGAGAGATTTCCGGCGCCAGTTCGATGATCCTCGAGCACGCTCCGTTCGGACGTCGCGGTTTTTTCGCCAGTTTCAGCCTTCAGGGTGTGCAGGCCGGTCAGATCTTCGCCGCGGCGGTGTTCCTGCCGCTGGCGCGCTTCATGCCCCCGGATGCGTTCAACGCCTGGGGCTGGCGGATCCCCTTCCTGCTGAGTGTGGTTGTTATCATCGCCGGCTACATCATTCGCCGCGAAGTAGAAGAAACCCCTGCTTTCGCCGAAGAAGGCGAGCACGGAGGGGTTCCGAGGGCGCCGATCGTGCAGGCTTTCACGCAGAGCTGGGGCGACATGATCCGGGTCGTCTGCATGTCGCTGATGAACGTCATTCCGGTCGTCGCTGCCATCTTCGGTGCGGCGTACGCAGTTCAGCCGGGCTACGGGATCGGCTTTCACAAGGACGTCTACCTTTGGATCCCGGTACTTGGGAACATCCTGGCCGTGGTCATCATCCCGATTACCGGCAATCTGACAGACAGGATCGGCCGCAGGCCCCCAATTATCTTTGGTGCCATCGCATCGGGGTTACTGTCGTTCGGCTACCTGTACGCCATCAGCATCGCCAACGTGCCGCTGGCGATCGTCATGTCGCTGCTCATGTGGGGCGTGGTCTACCAGGGCTATAACGCCGTATTTCCAAGTTTCTTCCCCGAACTGTTTCCCACGCACACGCGGGTTACAGCGATGGCCGTTTCGCAGAATATCGGCACTACCATCACCGCTCTGCTTCCGGCGCTGTTCGCGGCGGTGGCACCGCCCGGGTCAACCAACATCCCCCTCACGGTCGGCGCCATCACTCTTGCTGTTACGATCGTTGCGGCTGTCGGGGCCTACAGCGCAAGGGAAACGTATCGGATTCATTTGAACGACCTCGGTGAGCCGAACGCTGTCCCGGTGGAAAAGGAGGTGTACGACGGGATGCGCGCTCAAGCCCCTTCCGGTTCCGGTGCGGCTAAGGCATCGGCATGAACATCGGTGTTCATCGAGCCGCTGGGCGCTGCAATCCTGCCTTACTCGGCTAGCGGGAGTCCGTCATGAGCCGCATCGTTTATGTGCTGAACGGTCCAAACCTCAACCTTCTGGGCAAGCGCCAACCGCACATCTATGGCCATGAAACGTTGGCCGATGTGGAGCGCGATTGCCGCGCGCTGGCCAAAGAGCTGAACCTGGAACTGCGCTTCGAGCAAAGTAATCGCGAGTATGAGATCATTGACTGGATCCACGCGGCTCGGGAAACCGCAGGTGGAATTGTCATCAATCCGGCAGCGTTTACTCATACTTCAGTGGCGATTCTCGACGCCCTGAACGCGTTCGACGCGCCGGTGATTGAAATCCATATTTCCAATGTTCATAAGCGCGAAGAGTTTCGGCACCATTCGTTTGTCTCCCGTCGCGCCGACGGCGTGATCGCAGGTTTCGGAACGCAGGGGTATCTGCTGGCCTTGCGCAGGGTGGCGAGGCTGATCGATGAGAAGGCGCCATAGGATGTCCAATCGAAGGCCGGCAATACCCGTTCATTAGGTGACTTACTCCTGTTGGGAGACCCAAACCATGGTTCCGCAGAGCGAATTCATCCAGCGCGATCGGCGGGAACACCCGCCGGCTCTGACGCCGGATTACAAGACGAGCATTCTGCGGTCGCCGCGGCTCGCATTGTGGTCGTTGCAGAATTCCCTTTCGGAACTAACGGGCCCGGTGTTCGGACGCGAGGAGTTGGGGCCGCTCGATCACGACCTGATCCGGAACTACGCTAAATCCGGCGATCCGATCGGCGAACGGACCATCGTCCATGGCCGCGTGCTGGATGAAAATGGCCGCGGTGTTCCCAATACGCTGGTCGAGATTTGGCAGGCCAACGCCGGAGGACGCTACCGGCACAAGAACGACACGTATCTCGCCCCAATTGATCCGAATTTCGGCGGCTGCGGGCGCATGATAACCGACGAGGATGGTCACTACGCCTTCCGCACCGTAAAGCCGGGCGCCTATCCGTTCCGTAATCACGTCAACTCCTGGCGCCCGGCCCATATCCATTTCTCCTTGTCTGGATCGGGGTTCGCCCAACGGTTGATTACCCAGATGTATTTCGAGGGCGATCCGCTTATCCCCATGGACTCAATCCTGGGAACCATCCCCGATCCCGCCGCCCGGCAACGCCTCGTGGCGGCGCTGGATTTGAACGCTGCGGTTCCGATCGACAGCCTGGCATATCGTTTTGATATTGTACTGCGCGGCACCCGGTCGACGCTGTTCGAAAACAAGCTGCAGGGGAACTAGCGCCATGATCGGCAAACTCGACTATCTCAAGGAAACCCCCTCCCAAACGGCCGGTCCTTATGTTCACATCGGCCTGATTCCGCATCAGGCCGGTTTCGATATCTTCGAAAAACCTTTCAGCAACGTCATAGCCGAACGAAATACGCCAGGGGAGCGCATCCGAGTCGAAGGGCGCGTATTGGATGGGTTAGGCGCGCCGTGCCGTGACGTCCTGTTGGAGGTGTGGCAGGCCAACGCTGCAGGCCGCTACAACCATCCCGCCGACCAGCAAACGGACAAACCTCTTGATGCCGGCTTCCGAGGGTGGGGGCGCACCGGTACCGAGTTCAGCAGCGGCCTATATCAATTTGAAACGATCAAGCCCGGCCCGGTGATCGGGCGTCGCGGCTACAAGCCGATGGCCCCTCACGTGAACATCTGGCTGGCCGCGCGCGGAATCAACATCGGCCTTTCGACGCGGATGTACTTCGAGGACGAGGCCGCGAGGAACGAGCAAGACCCAGTGCTGCGCATGATCGAACCCGCCATTCGCCGGCAGACCTTGCTGGCTCGGCGCGAGACGCGTGACACCGGCGTCGTCTACGTATTCGACATCCGTCTTCAAGGCGAGCAGGAAACGGTCTTCTTCGATGTCTGAAGTCAGCCATCGCTGCAACGCCAATGCGCGCAGATCTTACTCTGTTTGGGGATCGCAATCATGATTACCGGCAGGACGAAGCTAGTTGTCCATCTCGGCTACCCAACCGAGTCGTTCAAGGCGCCCATGATCTACAATCCCTGGTTCGAAATGAAGGGCATCGAAGCCGTGGTGGTGCCTGTGGGCGTACAGCCTCAACACTACCCGGATCTGCTGAAGTCTCTGTTTCGAACTACTAATGTACACGGTGCGCTCGTCACTATGCCGCACAAGGTCACAACCACGCACCTCGTGGACGAGATGACCACCACTGCAAAAATCGCCGGCGCGTGCAACGCTGTCCTGCGGCGGACCGATGGGTCGCTGTTGGGTGATATGTTTGATGGGGCCGGCTTCGTGCGTGGCGTGGAACGCAAGGGAAAACGGATAGCGGGCGCGCGTGGCCTAGTGGTGGGCTGCGGAGGCGTCGGCTGTGCCATTGCCGCGTCTTTGGCGGCGGCGGAGTTGTCCGCGATCGGCCTGTTCGACCCGGCGACCGCCGCCGCGGAGGCGCTTGGCGACCGATTGCGGCTACACTACCCTGAACTGCTGGTATCCACCGGCTCCAATGATCCAGTTGGTTATGATATCGTGGTAAACGCGACCCCGCTGGGCATGAAGCCGGGCGATCCGCTGCCCCTCGATGTTTCGAAGATTACGCCGGAGACCTTCGTTGGCGAGGTCGTCATGAAAGAAGAATTCACTCCGCTGCTTCGCGCGGCAATGGAAAAGGGCTGCACCGTCCAGGTCGGCACAGACATGTTGTTCGAGATGATACCGGCGTATCTGGAATTTTTCGGCTTCGGCACCAGCACACCGGAAGAACTCCGCCGCGTGGCAACCGTAAAATACTGAGGTAGAATCCAAATGAAGCGCAGATCTGCAGCGAGCTACGGCCTTGGGTTCTCATGGTGAATACATTCGATTACTCCAAAGCCATCGCTGACTTCTGGACCACGCAGAGCCAGGTGTTGATGAAGGCACAGGCGCAGGCGGGTGCCGCGCTGGTGCAGGGGATCACGGCGGTGACCTCGGGCAAGTTGCCGGTGATGCCCGACATGCCCGCGGATCTCTCGTCCGGAGCCTCGGAGCTTGCGCAGGCCGGTAAATCGGTGATGGAGCTGTGGTCGGCTGCTGCTTCGATGTCCGGCAACCTTGCCACCATGGTTCCCGCCGCAGCCGGTGGCGATGGGGTCGTTGAAGCAACGTTCCGCAAGATTGCCGACCCCCGAAGTTGGATGAGCACCGGCACCGGCGAAATGGACGACGTGCTGGGCCGCATGGCGGAAGGACCACGTTTTGCTGACCTTTGGGACGCGGAACGCCGCTATGCCGGGGTGTTGCAGGCATGGGTAGACTTGCGCCGCCGTGGCCTCGAACACAACGCCGTCGTGCTCGAGGCGTGGCTGCAATCGGCACGCCGGTTTGCCGAAAAATTGGCAGGCGGGACAGGTTCGGACGCCAAGGTCCTGGACGCGAAAGCCGCGCTCGCTCTGTGGACGGAGACGGCCAATGAGCAATTGCTGGAGGCCCAGCGATCCGAGCCGTTCTTGCAGTCGCAGGCAGCGTTGATCCGCGCGACCACGGCGCTGCGGCTGGCCCAACAGGAACTGGTTGAACACTTCGGCAAGCAGTACGGCTTTCCTACACGCACCGAACTCGACGACGTGCATCGCACCGTTACCGAACTTCGGCGGGAGTTGCGCGCGATGCGGCGGGAACAGCAGATGGTCGCAGCAGCGCCGGCGCCCACGCTTTCGCCACCGCCTACTGCTGCTTCCGAGCGGACGCGAACGCCACGACCCGCGAGGCGGCCCGGCGTCAACCAGAAGGGCACAAACACATGACACAGATCGCGCAAAGCCCGGCGACCGCGCTGTCTGACGCAGCTAGGCTCGGGACCAAGATGCTGGCAGGCGGACAACTGCTGCAGCGCTTGCGCGACGCCGACGTGCAAATCGCGACGACGCAGAAAGACCTGGTGTGGAGTCAGGACAAAGTCGGCCTCTACCACTTTCGTCCGTTGGCCGAAAAGCGCGTCGGAATCCCCATGCTGATTTGCTACGGCTTGGTCGGGCGCTGGACGATGACGGACCTGCAGGAAGATCGGTCGCTGGTCCGCAACCTGTTGAACCTGGGACTTGACCTTTATGTCGTGGACTGGGGAAATCCTTCGCGAGCCGACCGCTACCTGACGTTGGACGACTACATCCTGGGCTATCTTTCAGACTGCTTGGCCGAGATCGCGAAACGTGCCGGCGTGCCAAAGGTCAACTTGTTGGGCGTTTGCGAGGGGGGCGTGTTCGCCACGGCCTTCGCGGCACTGCAACCGGAACGGCTCAATACCCTCACGCTGACCATCACCCCGATCGATTTCCACGCGGACACAGTGGAAAATCGACTTGGCCACGGCTTCATCAATATTTGGACGCGCAGCCTTTCGCCTGAAGACGTGGACCGCTTAATCGACGCCAACGGCAATCTGCCCGGCGAGTTCCTCGGTGCGATCTTCAACCAGATGTCGCCCATGCGCAGCTTGCTGAAATACAACCTGGACCTGCTCGAGATCGTGGACGATGAACAGCGGCTGATGAACTGGCTCCGCATGGAGAAGTGGATCGCGGATCGCCCCGATCATCCGGGCGAGGCGGCAAAGCAATGGATGAAGGATCTCTACCAACAAAACAAACTTGTCCGAAATGAATGGGAATTGGGTGGCCAAAAGGTGGATCTCGGTAACATCCGGATGCCTGTGCTGAACGTGTATGCCAAGGACGACCACATCATTCCTCCGGCCACATCCCGGGCATTGGGACCGATGCTTGGGGCGTCGTCCGATTACACTGAATTGGCACTTCCTGGCGGCCACGTGGGCGTCTTCGTCGGCGGCCGCTCGCAGACCCTGTTTGCGCCCGCTGTCGCCTCATTTGTGGAAAAGCATGATCGGGCCAGTAAATGACAATCATCTCGACGGGAAGTTAAACCGGCCGATGCCGTTCTCGACCAAAAATGGAATAACACTTCACTACAACATTGCCGGACAAGGGCCAGTTGTTTGCCTGATCAATGGCTATCGCCTGGGCGGCGGCGCGTGGCCGGACGCCTTCATCAGGCAGCTAACATCTCGTTGCGTAGTGATATCATTCGACAATCGGGGCACCAGCCGCAGCGATAAGCCACCAAGCGGCTACGAATTTGCCAACATGGCAACTGACGTTCTGGGGCTGCTGGACAACTTGCGTCTGCAGCGCGTCCACCTGCTGGGCTTTTCCATGGGTGGAGCGATCGCCCAGGAATTTGCCATCCGCCATGCGGAGCGGCTTGATCGTCTGATCCTGTTCGGCACATTCTGTGGCGGCATTTGGGCGGAGCCCGCCTCCTATTCCGTGTTCAAGCGCCTGCTTGCGGCCGACGATCAGTCACCCGAGGACGCGGCGCGGCAAGCTTGGCCGGTCACCTACTCGCCCGAATATCTGGCAACCAACGCCGACGCCGTGGAACAGCAGATGCGCCGCGAACTGGAGCATCCGACCCCGATTTTCGTTGCTCAGCGGCAGATGGAGGCATTGCGGCAATTCGACAGTTATCGGGATCTGCCGAATATTCGTGCGCCTACGTTGATCGCAACCGGCGCCGACGACGTTCTGGTGAAACCGCGGAACTCTCAGATCCTGGCGTCCCGCATCCCGAATTCGCGGCTTGAACTACTGGCCGATCTCGGCCATCGCGCAATTTGGGAAGCCCCAGAGGAGATCGCGGATCTGGTCGGGGATTTCCTGACGCGGCCGATAACATGGAGCCAGCGGGCGCCCCGAACAGGCAGCCAAGGAGAATGGATGCGATGACCGTCTCCGGCCACCGCCCGCTGTCCCCCAGCGCCGGGTGTCCAAAGACCATTATCCGATCACCATCGAATAACAGGAGGTTCCGTTGACACAGAACGCCAACCAAGTCCTGGGCACCTGGAAGCTGCGGTCATACGAACGCGAGGAGACCGAGACCGGACGCCGGCACAATCAGTTTGGGGCGCAGCCGGACGGCTATCTAGGGTACGCGCCGGACGGCCGGATGTATGCCATTTTCATCCGGCAAGATCGCGTCGCGCCGGTCGACGTCGTGCCGACCGATGAAGAGGGCGTGCAGTTGCTGGGCTCGATGGTCGCCTATGCCGGCACTTACACGCTGGGTGAAAAGCAGGTCACCCATCACATCGACATTTCGTGGAATCAAGGATGGACCGGCACCGATCAGGTTCGGTTCTTCGAATTGCACGGTGACACGCTGACGATCACGACCGCCCCCTACCGAAGCTATCATGACGGCCGTGAAGGCCGATCGATCTTGGTCTGGGACAAGGTACAGGCGCGGTGACACGAGATTAGCAAAGGGGAAGCCGCATGGCCGACATTTTCGGGATAGGCGGCCAGCATGCGCTGGTCACCGGGGCGTCCAGCGGGCTCGGCCGGCACTTCGCCGGCGTCCTTGCCGCGGCCGGCGCAAACGTCACCGTCGCGGCACGCCGAGAGCCGGCGTTGGCCGACACTGTGGGGTCGATCCGCGCCGGCGGCGCGAAAGCGCAGAGCGTGCGCATGGACGTTACAGACGCCGGTAGTATCGAAGATGCCTTCGCTCAGGCCGAAACCGGATTTGGCCCGGTCACCATCCTGATCAACAACGCCGGTGTAACGATCACCCGCCCCGCGCTGGACATGGAGGAGAGCGACTGGGCGAGCGTGATTGACACCAATCTTAAGGGCGCCTGGCTGGTCGCGCAGCACGCGGCGCGGCGGATGATCCACCACGCCACCAGCGGCAGTATCGTCAATATCGCCTCCATCACCGGGCTGCGCGTGGCCGGCGGCATCGCCCCCTATGCGATCTCGAAGGCCGGCGTGGTGCAAATGACCAAGGCCCTTGCGCTGGAGTGGGCGCGACACCGGATCCGGGTCAATGCACTTGCCCCCGGCTACATCGAAACCGAGCTGAACGACGCGTTCTTCGGCAGCGACGCCGGAAAGGCGTTGATCCGGCGAATCCCCCAGCGGCGTCTGGGAGAAACCAAGGAACTCGATGGCCCACTATTGCTGCTGGCGTCAGAGGCGGGATCGTACATGACCGGCAGCATTGTCGCGGTTGATGGTGGCCATTTAGTCAGCGGCCTCTGAACGAACCCCGGTGTGTACAAGCAAGTAACGAGGAGGACACGATGGACGAGCAGACGACGCCGCACCCGTTCGACACCGGACTGGATCGCCATCCCGCCAACTTCGTGCCGCTCTCGCCAGTCAGTTTCCTGCGGCGTGCCGTGGCCTCGTTCCGCGACAAAACGGCGGTGATCGACGGCGATCGCCGCTTCACCTATGGCGAACTCAACGACCGGTGCTCCGGCTCGCATCCGCACTCGCCACTCGCGGCGTCGGGCGGTTGGACACCGTTGCCATCCTCGCATCGAACATTCCCGAGATGGTCGAGGCCCATTTTGCCGTACCCATGCTCGGTGCCGTTCTCAATCCGTTGAACACCCGGCTAGACGCCGCGACGATCGCGTTTTCGCTCAATCATGGCCGAGCCAAGGTGCTGATCGTGGACCGGGAGTTCGCGGCGCTGATGGCCACCGCACGCGGCCACGTCGACCATGATGTGCTGGTGGTCGATATCGAGAACCCGGGGCTGCCCGACGCCCCCGCGTTCGGCGACATCACTTACGAGGCGCTGCTGGCCGGCGGCGATCCTCGTTTTGAGTGGCGGGAGCCTGACGACGAATGGCAATCCATCTGCTTGCTCTACACGTCCGGGACGACCGGTGATCCGAAAGGCGCCGTCTACAGCCATCGCGGCGCCTATCTTCAGGCGATGAGCAACGCGTTGATGTTCGGGCTGAGCTTCGACAGCGTCTATTTGTGGACGCTCCCGATGTTCCATTGCAGCGGCTGGTCGTATCCCTGGGCCGTCGTCGCGGTGGGGGGAACTCAGGTCTGCCTGCGGAAGGTCGACACCGCGGTGATCTTCCAGTTCATCGCGCGTTACCACGTTACGCATCTCTGCGGCGCGCCGATCGTCATGAACATGCTCGCACAGGCGCCGGCTGCGCAACGCATCGCCTTCACTCACACGGTCAACTGCGCGACCGGCGGAGCGGCACCGCCTTCGTCCGTGCTGCGAGCCATGGAGGAGATCGGTTTTCGCGTGACCCACCTCTACGGCGCCACCGAGACCTATGGTCCGGCGACCTCGTGCATCGCGCAGCCGGATTGGGACGCTCTGCCGCCTGACCAGCGGTACGCCAACATGGCTCGCCAAGGCGTCGCCTATCCTACCGTCGCGGACATGATGATCGCTGATCCGGAGACGATGACGCCGGTGCCGCAAGACGGCAAGACGATGGGCGAACTGATGATGCGCGGCAACACCGTCATGAAGGGCTACCTGTCGAATCCCGTGTCGACGAGCAAGACCTTGGTCGGTGATTGGTATCTGTCAGGCGACCTGGCGGTGTGGCATCCGGACGGCTACATCGAGATCAAGGACCGGTCGAAGGATATCATCATCTCAGGCGGGGAAAACATTTCGACGTTGGAAGTGGAAGAGGTTCTCTCGCAGCATCCCGCGGTGCTGTTTGCAGCCGTGGTAGCCCAGCCGGACCCGACCTGGGGCGAAACGCCTTGCGCATTCTTGGAACTGAAGCTGGATACCGAGGCCAGCGAGACTGAGATCATCCAGTTTTGTCGGCAATCCCTGGCTCGCTTCAAGGTACCAAAGCGAGTGGTCTTCGGGGAACTACCGAAGACTTCCACCGGCAAGATCCAGAAATTCACGCTGCGCGAGCGGGCAGCCGGCCCGAACTGATAGAATGTTCGGTTCTAATCAACGCCAAAAGGAGCGTGATCGTGGCGGTCAAAATCGAACGGTTTCAGCCCGAGGGGATGAATATAAGGATGTCCGAGGGGCAGCCTTCCTATTCACATGTCGTGACAGTCAGCGGCACCGGGAAGATCGTCTATATTGCCGGACAGTTGGCCCGTGATATCGATGGCAACTGCATCGGCAAAGGCGATATGCGTGCGCAGATGGAACAGACATTTCAGAATCTCGACCGATGCCTGAAGGCCGCCGGCGCGACCTGGGCCGACGTGGTCAAGACGAATACGTTCGTTACCGACTTCGACGAATTTCAGAAGTGCGGCGATGTACGCATGCGCTATTTCGGGGTGGCGACTCCCACCAGCACGACAGTCGGCGTTACCCGCCTCGCCGGCCCTGACTTCATGATCGAGATCGAGGCTGTCGCTGTCGTCAATGCGTGAGATGGAGTTCGACCTAGTCCAGCCTTAGTCGCCCCTCGATTTATACCGATACAGATCACAGGAATAGCACGACAGCGCATCGGGCTAGGTGCGCGGGTCGAAAGCTGTCCTGACTGCGACCACCACCCTGTGTATTGGCGATCTGAACGCGAGGGGTGCCCCAGCGTGCCCCCCGGCATCGAAATCCGCCCTTCTTGGAGGGCATGGCATCGGGGTTTTGCGAACACTCCCTGCGCGGGGTCACCATCCCGAAACTCGTTACGCCGGCCGGTATCCGGCCGGAGAGCAACTTATCGGAATGGATTCCGGGACATCGAAAACCCGTCCAGGGGCACCTTTTAGGAGACTACCCGCTATCTCCGATAAGCGACCGTTTTTGCGAGGGTAAGATTATCAGGGTGACCGTGCTGACCGACCTGACCGGTAGCGGTCAGCACGGTGTCTGTTCAGCACCCTTGGCGAACACACCTGCCAAAACCGACAAAACCCCCACCTTGGGCGCTTCGCACACCCTTTTGGCGGTTTTGTCGGTTTTGCCACGAATGTCAGGCCGTCGGCATGGTCAGGGTGGTCAACTTGGACTTCTGATCCTGGCACCCACGGTGTCGCTGAAATCACATGGCTCCGCCGATCGGAACCGCCGCGCCCCGGTGTATGATCACGCGTTTGTGTGATCATGCGTTTGATTAGTCGTCAAATTGATTCGATGAAAGGCGTCAAACATGACTAGGCGAAAAACGCGGAAGTGGCTCGTCTACCTGAGCGTCCGCTGGTGGCATTTTGTGGGCGTGACCATCTACGTTAGCTGGCATACCTCACCAGAGGCTAGTCTGACGTCGGGGGTCTCGGCCAAAATGTGTGATCCCCGACTGATGCGAATGGGCGGCGCGCTAGCTCGTGGTTCGTAGGGTGGGAAACAAAATGAGCGCGCGCATCGCGATTTTAGCAGTGATTGGAACAGCCGCGCTGGCACTAGGTTGGATGGTGTGGGATGATGAGCGGATCAAGAAGCACAACCTAGAGTTGGCGTCGCCGCTACCTTCCAACGCTGCCTCTGCCGGTGATCCAGGCCGTTTGGCGCTGCTTAAAACTCAGCCGCCTGAAATAGATAATGTATTCCATTTCCTTAAACTTCCGTTTTCAGTAACCAGCACGACGTCATCGACATTGCTTAGATTTGTTTGGGTTGAGTGCGCAGCTCTTGACAACGAGACCTTAGTCGATGCGAGCGCGGGAGTGGTTGGCAATATAAAGCAGAACGAAACAGCGTATGGTTATGTGAATTTCATGAAGACGAAAGATCTCAATTTGCATTTCAAGTGCCGCATTTCCCAGGCGTTGATGTGGTGAATTGCCCTGCCCAAACTGCGTCAATTCGTAATAAGCGTTGTTCAGCGTTTCTGACCGTCAAGCCGTTCACGGAATTCCATGATAGGGTTAGATGCTTGTCACGCTGAGGGCAACTATGTGGGACAATCTCGATTTTAGCTTCCTGATCCCATCACCGGTGTTCGGCTGGTATCAGCTGTTCAAAGACTTTCAGTATATCCTTGTCGGCCTCATTGGATTTAGCGGGGTCATTATCACTCTTGTCGTCAACGCTCGGATTTCTCGCAAGGCTAGAAAAGAAGCCGCCGACAGCGAACGAAGAGCGCTAAGGGCAGCGCTCTTCGCTGAGCTTGGATTTAATAAGACCCGATATGCAAACATGATCGAGACATTGAACGCTATGAAAGGCGACCGCATGGGGATGCCTATCGACACTGTGGACACTTTCTATTACGGCATGATTGATCGACTGGGGATTCTTTCCCCACAAGAGCTGACTGCAATCATACCTGCATATGCGAGAATGACATCTTTAAAGATGGGGCTGAGATTCCAGTTTAAGGAACATCACACCGGGAATATTGTAGTCGAACAGTCTAAAGTACCTTGGATAATCGACGCAGTCAAACATGTAATCCCTTCTGTAGAAGCGGCAATCGCTGAATTGGAGAAAAAAGGGTAGAATTTAGTGAGAGCGTGCAATACTAATGCGTAGCGCAAGATGGTTAACGATCACGAAATCGAAATTAGTGGTATCAGCCAGAGCCAGCCGTAGACGATGACCCAGCCACGCTACCAGCCGCAACAGACCGGCGCGGGTAGCAGCGTCAGGGACGGTCGCCACTCGCCTACTTCGAGTTACCGAACA
>CAWFVX010000007.1:0-53479 GCA_963819345.1 uncultured Alphaproteobacteria bacterium | reverse complement strand
AACCGCCCCCACCGTCGCGAATGAGACGGCAAGGGATCCTGCACCGATTTTCTCTTTCAGCCGATGCTCGAGGCGAAGGGGTTCTGCACGCCAATGGATGGCAGCGTGTTTCTGGCTTCCCCGAACGAAGTTCCGCCACAAGGTCCGGCCGCTGATTTCCAAACCTGATCGCTCCAACTTTTCACGCTTGGCAAGTCAGTCTGGTCGCGCCGCGCCCCTAAACGCCTATAGCGGATGCAGGCTGAGTTGCACTCGGCGATTCTTGGCACGACCCTCCGGGGTAGCGTTGGAGGCGACCGGATCGGCGTCGCCGAAGCCCTTGGCCAGGACAAGGTTCGGATTTAGGCCCTGTGAGATCAGGAACATTCGCACATTATCGGCGCGCATCTGAGAGAGCTGCAGGTTGGATTCGACGCCCTGTGCGCGCAGTTCCGGCCCGATCGGCGTGCTGTCGGTAAAGCCGCTGACGTAGAGCGGGCGCGACTGGCTCGGCCCAAGCTTGTGGACGATCTTAGCGAACTCTTCCTTACCGGCTGCAGAGAGTTCCCAGCCTCCCGGCTGGAAGGCGAGGTCGCTGTTAACAGTGTAAAGAACCGACATCGCAGCCATCAGCGTGTCGAAGCAGCCAGCCGAAAGCTCGGACGCATGCGCCTTCATGCACGCCTTGATGCGCCCGTCTCCCGGCGGCACGCCGGGACAGAGCCGGTCAACATCGCCCCCGCAGGCGTGCAGAAGCTGTTGCTCGGTGGGGATGTCCTGCGCGATCGCATGCGCGACAAGTGTCACGAGCGATGCGGCGAGGGCGACGACGGCGCGTTTCATGCGGGTTCCTTCATGTTCTGCGCGCGGTTTTCAGGCAGCGCGTTCAATGTCCGAGACGTCGGTCCTGCGACGCCGATCACGGCGTAGAGCCGACAATGGAAAAGAGCTATGCGGATTTGGCGCTGCTCATTCGGTGCCCGGACTTCGACTGCGCGAAGATCAAGCAACGTGTGCAAGAGCTCGCTTTCACTGCAATGGTCACGCAATCGACGGTGAGCAGCCAGGGGAAAGATCCCGATAGCCGGCGGGCTTGGCTCAGTCTCGCTGTTGCTACCCGTTCGGGCACGGATGGGCAGGCCGGCCCGGCCATGACGAGAGGCCGTAAGGGATCAATACTGAATCTTGTCCGGCTTACGGTCCCATTCCTCGAACGCGGCCCAACCTTCCGCGCGCAGCAACGGCTGGATTGGGATGGTTCGCTCGGCCAGTGGCAAAGGAATCTCGTGATACAGGAAATCGTCGCGGAAGCCGATCTTCGCGGCGTCGTGGCGATCGTTCGCGTAGTAGATACGGCCCAGCCGAGCCCAATAGATCGCGCTGAGGCACATCGGACAGGGCTCACAACTAGTATATATCTCGCAGCCGGTCAGATCGAATGTCCCCAGCGCCTGACAGGCAAGTCTGACGGCCACGATCTCGGTATGCGCGGTGGGGTCGTTGGTGGAGATGACCTGATTGAATCCCTCGGCAACGATCTTTCCGTCGTTGACAATCACCGCGCCGAATGGGCCGCCCCGGCCTGACCGCATCATGTCCAAAGATAGCTCGATGGCACGCCGCATGTGGGCAGCCCCTGGCTGTTCTGTGGTCATCAGGCGCGCGCCTGGGCGACAACGCGAAAGCAGACGCAAGCGTCACAGCCTGGTTTGACCGTCAGTGTCGGGGTTGGCATTGGGCTGCGCTCCGCTGTTAGACTCGAAGATTGGAATGGTGGCTGTAGCTGCAGGACTGCGCGCGCGACCGAGACCGCAACGACCGCAAATACCTCGTCAAAATAACGTTCGTCGGCTGCCATGGAGTAGTAGATCACGTCCTCCTCATTTCGATCGGCGTTGAACGGGGAATCGTTAAAGCGGCCATCTGCACCCCAGGCGGCGGTCTTGTAGGTCGCGGGCGCATTGATGCGCAAATTTCCTTTGCGTCCCGCACGAACCGCGGTGCGTGCGCGCCCCTCAACGCCTATCTAAGCGCATGGTACGGCAGCACTAAGGTTTCATCATGAAATGAACGATAAGCAGATATGTGACTATTTGATGGGTATTTTGTCATACATCTGTGGTGATATAGTCTGCAACGGTCAATCAGCAATCGATGTGCCAACGTTGAGAGGATCTGCGGGTCGGGTGACGGTTCGGCCGCAGTGGTGAAACCACGCAATAGTTCTCGTCGCCGTAGGGCTTACGAAACGGTTATCCGCTGCGCCTTGAAGATCCGTTCTTACGTGCGACCTAGCTCGATCTGTAGAGCAGCAGACGGACTGAACGAATTCGGAAACACACCCGGCTGAAATCGCACAAATTCCGCCTAAATGCCGCTTTCATAAGCAGAAAACGGACCGCCATCAGATATTTCATCCAGCCAAGCTCTCGCCGCTGAATGGCATGCGGTTTTCGTCAGCAAGTGCTAAGCCGGGACCAATCGCGACTCCGGGCCGGATCCCTGCGTCGGCGCGCAGGGGACAATCATTGTGAACGGGGAAGAGCTTGTCTGTCACGACAACCGATTTTTCACGACGTCGTCTGCTGCAAGGCACCGCCGGAGCCGCTGGCCTGGCCGCGCTCAGGCTCCCGATACACGAGGCAAGAGCAGCCAAGGAACTTGTCGTCGGCTTTATCTATGTGGGGCCGAAAGACGATTATGGATACAACCAGGCACACGCCGAAGCGGCTGCAATGCTGAAGAAGATGCCCGGCGTGAAGATCGTTGAGGAAGAAAAGGTTCCCGAGACCGACGATGTCTCCAAGACCATGCAGAGCATGATCAAGCTGGACGGTGCGACGCTGCTGTTCCCCCACGAGCTTCGGCTATTTCGACCCGTACATGCTTAAGACGGCCGCTAAGTATAAGGACATCCAGTTCCGTCATCGCGGCGGTTTGTGGCAGAAAGACAAGAACCCGATGAACACTGGGTCAAAGGGCGGTTTCTGGACAACATCTTCATCGAGCGGCTTTGGCGAAGCCTGAAATACGAAGAGGTTTTCATCAAGGCGTATGGCTCGGTGGTCGAGGCGCGCCGGGGCATCGGCGGATGGCTCTGTTTCTACAACGGGGAGCGGCCGCATCAGGCGCTGGGCTACCGGACGCCGCGTGCGGTTTTCGCCGGCGCAGCCTGTGAGCAAGTGGATAACCCCTCCGCCTCGCTGCGCGGTGCTCCGGCGTTGCCCACTTGCTCACAGTTACAACATCAGGAAAAGGAAGTATTGATGTATTGCTTAGTATAGAGAGGGTCTGTACTAATCCTTTCGACGTCCCTCCGATCGGGAGGGGCACTGGAAACACGGCGGGACTCTCTCTAGGTCACCCCGATTCCTGTCCAACCGATGGGGTCCACCTCAGTCTTTCCAAGGCGAGGGCGAAGCCGGCGGGTCGGCGTAGCTTAAGCAAATTTTCTTCCCGATTGAATTCGGGCTGAACTTTCAGCGTCAAGCAGGACCGACGATCGCGTCGAGTTCACGGAAGTCCGGAAGCGTCGTATCGATGGATTTACCAGCGCGCAGGATCACCCGATCCGACTGCGGACGAGCCAGAAGTTCTGTCATCGAGCGCGCCCGGAACAGGATTAGATCGGCCGGCGCGCCGATCGTAATGCGCCCACTGTCCGGAAAGCCGCACGAAGCCGCGGGCGTTGCCGTGACCGACGCGGTCCACGTCCCGAACGGATGATCGAGTTGTGCGATGCGCACGGCTTCGCGATACACCTCCATCATGTCGTAGTCGCCGTAAGCGTAGAACGGATCACGGCAATTGTCCGACGCAAATGAGACCGGCACGCCGGCCGCGTGGAACTCATGCACCATGGTAATCCCCCGCCACCGCGGTGTGCGCCCGGCCTGGCGCCCCTGCAGATACATGTTGCACATGGGCAGGTTGATAACCCGAAGCCCGGCCTCGGCGCAGGTCGCGATTGTCGCCATGGCTTCGTCCTCTGTCTGGACAGACAGCGAGCACACATGACCCACCTGGATTGGAGCTTTGAATCGCCGCCGAAGCGCGGTGCGCGCGACCGTATCCAGCGTTCGTGACATCGCGTCTCCGGTTTCATCCAGGTGCAGGTCCAGGGCCAGACCGCGCTCCTCCGCCAGACCGAAAAATCGGTCGAGCAGAGCTTGAAATTCGGGTGACGCCGCCTGGCCGCCCTCGCCCGTCGTGGCCATGCCCAGGATGCCGCCGAATCGTGCAACCTCGTCAGCCAGCGCGACACCATCATCGCCGGCAAACCGTTCCAGCGGACAGATGCTGACCGCCTGCAAGTCGATCCGGCCGGCCCAGGCGTCTCGCATCCGCCGGAAGACCGCCCAATGCGCCCTGGCCTCCGGCCAGTAACTGTCGAGATGCGTGCGAACCGCGGAGGTGCCGTGGGCATAGGCACAGCGTAGGCCAAACTCGAAGCGCGGCTGGATATCGGCTTCCGAGTAGTGCTTGCCGCGATCAGCGAGGACGGCATCTTTGGCACCCGATTGCGTGCCGTCCGGGTTGGGCTGCCGCGGCCAGCTCTGCGTCTTGTCCAGATGCACATGCCCGTCGATGAAGCAGGGCCAGACCTGGCCTCGATGTACGTCGATGCCCTCGGGCGCCGTTCCCGCCGGGGCGACCGAGGCGATCCGGCCATCGGTGATGCGCAAATCGAGCCGGGCCAGCCCCTCGGCGTCGGTCGGGCCTGGGCGATCCAGCAACGTAGCTGGAACTGTGGCATTACGTAGCCAGAAATCAGGCGGTAGTGATTTTGGAATCATGTTGACATCCCACATGCTTGCATCCGATCAAACCAAGCGGAGCTGGAGTGGAAATACTGCTGGCTGAACGATCACCTTCGAGCAGCCAACCGCCGACGGGCCGGGCGAGGTTCCACTTTAGGAGTTCATCTGGAATCATACGACCTTGCAGATGCTCAAGCCAGATCGGGGCGTCACCAATCTGTAGGCGTTGCCACGGGCCGCGTCGTTGTTGGACAGCGTCGTTGCGGCGGAAACTATGTTTGGTGAGGAACTGATCCCGCATCAGGAGTTCCTCCGCGTCGGCGCGGAGGTTATGGCGAGCGGGCGGCCAATCGTGCGCTTCACCAACGGGAGCGGCTGAACGAAATCATCGCCGCCGGACACCGTGCGCTCGGAACCTTCATCGCCAACCCGCACGTCTATACCTTGGAGGACGGCGTTGGCCACAAGGAAGTCGACGCCGTTCAGTTCAAGCGTCATGCCGACCCGCTCGGTGTGCTAAACCTGGGGAAGATGCGCACCTACGCCCCCGCGACATAATTTCCCGTTACCTCCGGGTCGTTGTTAGCTTTCAACAACTCCAGCCACCGGCGCCCCATGATCAGCCTCGGCCGATCGGAGGGTATTATGCGCCTCGGTTCTATGCGCCAGATCCAACGCGGGGTCGGTGGCTTCCAGATTGTCGCGGTCGTCTTAAACCACCGCCGCATCCCTCTCGATCGGTGCCCGGGTGGGGCATTGGTCCTCGGTATTGTTGCGGTAGAATACGGCTGTCGTCGATCGGCGTCCCGCAGTTGATGATGTGCTGGATGCCGCTCGGATTGGTCATGTCCACGATTGCTGCTCCATGTCGTCGGGGGTTGTTAGGGTAATGACCCTAGCCCAATACTGGCCAAATCTCACCTGGACAGATTTCCGAGCGCTTCCGGCCGACGCTGTCGTGCTGGCCCTGCATATGCAGTCCATCGGGTTCACAGTAGAGCGTATCCGCTTTCCTGGCACCCCCACCCTGTCAGCCGAAACCCTGATCGCCGTGCGGGCCGAGACCGGGCGCAGCGTGGCCCGTGCCGCTCCTCGGCGGTTGGTCATACTGAACAGTCATAGCGGCCAGCCTCAGGTCGCCGATATCGTCTGCCGGCGAGTGCGTGGCAGCCGGGGCCATGACAAACACGCCGCCGGGGGATAGGCTTGCGGTTCATGGCACATATCAAGATTTCAGACCGAGGATTTCGACGTAAGCGCGGAGATCACGGCGCTGACCGCCGGCCGCACGGATATCGGCGGCATCGGCTGTTTCGTCGGCACGGTGCGCGCGGATGCCAAAAACGCAGGCTCGAAGGTCGTCGGGCTGACCCTCGAGCACTATCCCGGGATGACCGAGAGGGCGATCAGTAACATCGCGGATCAGGCTGCGGAGAAATGGCCGCTGCTGGGTTGCACGGTGATCCACCGCGTCGGCCCGTTACGGCCCGGTGAGAATATCGTTCTGGTGCTCGCGGCCTCGTCTCACCGGCAGGCGGCGCTCGACGCCACGGCATTCTTGATCGACTGGTTGAAAACGAAGGCGCCGTTCTGGAAGCGGGAGGATTTCGCCGATGGCGACGGCGCCTGGGTGGATGCGCGTGAGGCGGACGATGCAGCGGCGGCCCGCTGGGCCTGAGCAACCAACTTAAGACGGCAGGGAGGCATGGCGGGAATGACAACAACACTGCCAATCGACCAGATTGACACCGATCGAGGCACCATCAGCCGCGACATCTTCGTCTCTCCCGAATTCTATCAGGAGGAACTCGAGAAACTCTTCACCCGAGCCTGGCTTTTCGTTGGCCACGAAAGCCAAATTCCAGATCCGGGCGATTTCTTCGTGTCCCGCATGGGTGGGGAATCCGTCATATTGTGCCGCGACACCCGGGGCGAGGTGCACGTGTTCCTGAACTCTTGCCGGCATCGCGGGATGAAGGTGTGCCGGTATGAGTTTGGCAACACCTCATTGTTTGTCTGCCCGTATCACTCATGGAGCTATACGACCGACGGCAGGCTGCAGGGAGTTCCTCTATATCGCGTCCTGTACGAAGGGCAGCTCGACCGTTCCGAATGGTCGCTGATCGAAGTGCCGAGATTGCAGGTTTATAAGGGCACAGTGTGGGCATCCTGGGACCCGGAAGCGCCGGATTTCATGACCTACCTCGGCGACGTGGCGGACCACCTGGATCAGGTGCTCGATTGCCGCGATGGGCGGCCAGGCGGGTCAGAGGTGATCGGCGTCCACAAATGGATCCTGCCCGCCAACTGGAAATTCGCGGCGGAGAATTTCCTCGGAGATACCTACCACAATCCATCGCACCGTTCGGTTGACATGATCGGCATTGGCCCGAGTGCTCGGGCCGGACAACCGGGACGGCGGGACAACGAATACAACAAGGGTCAGCATGTCTGGGTCAGTTTTCCCCAGGGCCATGGTGTGCACAGCGTTCGGATGCCGGAAGGCTTCGACTACCAACCGAGCTATATGCAGTACCCGCTTGTCGAAGAGTATTTTCGCCATTGTTTCCATGAGCGCAAGCAGCGTCTTGGCGACAAGGCGCGCATTATGCCGTTTACTGGCAATTTGTTTCCGAACACGTCCTATCATGGGCGCCAGCCGCGCGCCCTATGCGTCTGGCATCCGCACAGCCCGACCGAAACCGAAGCCTGGCGCTTCTTCCTGGTCGATGCCGACGCGCCGGCTGAGGTGAAGGACGTTTTACGCCACTTTTACATGCGCTACTCCGGTCCCGCGGGGATGACCGAGCAGGACGATATGGAGAATTGGCTGTATGCAACGAAGGCGAGCACGGGAACGATCGCGCGCCGGTATCCGTTTAATTACCAACAGTCGATGGGTGCTTACAAACACAACGACCCGCTGCCGGGCGATGTCAGCGAACAAATTACTGAACAGAATGCTCGCAATTACTACCGGGTCTATTCGCGCTACCTGCAAGGGTCTGGATGGGATTCATTGCTTGGGCGCGGCGAGACAGAGCGCCAGGCGGCGGAATGAACCCACCCCGATCCCAGGCTTGGTACGCCTTGAAGCAGGATGTCGAAGACTTCCTGTACATGGAGGCCGATCTTCTCGATCAGCGGATGTTCCGTGAGTGGCTCGATCTGCTGGCCGAGGATCTGGTTTACTTCATGCCGATTCGCCGTAACGTGAAATTCGGGCAGCACGCCGAGAAAGAAAACACCAGGCAGGGCGAGGGCATCTCCTGGTTCGACGAAGACAAATGGACGCTGAGCAAGCGCGTGGAGCAGATCCTGACCGGCGTTCATTACGCTGAAGAACCGCTGTCGCGGGTGACCCATATGGTCAGCAACGTCCGTTTGCTGGAGGTCGCTCCATCGGCTGAGGATCCCACCGATGTCGTCGTCGGTTGCCGCTTTCTGGTTTATCAGAACCGCGTCGAGTACGAGACTAACACTTTCGTCGGCCGCCGCATCGATACGTTGCGGCGGCATGATCAGTCCTGGTTGATCGCCCGGCGGGAAATGATCCTGGAGCAGAACGTCCTGCTGGCGAAGAACCTGAGCATCCTGTTCTGATCAAGGGAGCCTGGGCGATGCTTGTGGTCAACGATGTGACGGCCGGCACGAAACTCCTCATCGCCGGAGGTCTGACCGCCGAGGTGGTCGAGAACATGGGCGACGGCGAGTGGCTACGCGTGCGTCTGCTGTCCGGTAATGAGGCCGGCACGGAGGAACTATGTCACGCGACGGACGTGCTGGAGGTCCAATGATGCGCATCGGCTTTCTCCCCAGCGACTTCAACCCCATGGTCCTGATGCTCGGCGAGGCCGAAGACTGCCGCGCCCTGAGTGGCGTCCTGCGCCGCTTCGCTCGGGATGGCGCCGATGTCACGTTTGCAGAACTCGGATTTTGTCAGGTAGCGGGAACAGACGTGCTGCTGACAGCCGCGCCCGGTTCCGCCGGAATACAGCAATGCGAGGGCCACGCCTTCATCTGGCGCGTGCCGCGAGACCTGGCCGCCGGGTTTGCGGAACGTCTGGATGATCTGGCGGAACCTGGGCGCGCCGCAGGATCCGAAGAACTGAATTGCGGCACCGAAGACGGCATCACGGTGAAGGTTTCCAGAGGCGAATATACCGACGATTTCCTGCGCCCCCACTGACGCGTCGTGCGGTGCTAAGTATCAATCCGCTTCGGCACTCAATTTGGCCGCCAGTGCCGGCATGCGCGACCGGCTCGGCGACAACCAATGCTGGAAGGTGTCGAGATACAGGTAAATCACCGGCGTCGTATACAGCGTCAGGATCTGGCTAAGCGCTAGACCGCCGACCATGGCGAAGCCCAGCGGCCGGCGAAGTTCCGATCCAGCGCCGGTGCCCAGCATCAGCGGGATGCCGGAGAGTATGGCGGCCATCGTGGTCATCAGGATCGGACGGAACCGCAGCAAACAGGCCTGACGGATCGCCGCCAGCGGCGAGGCGCCGTCCCTACGCTCTGCATGGATCGCGAAGTCAACCATCATGATGCCATTCTTTTTCACGATCCCAATCAGCAGGATAAAGCCTATCACCGCGATAAGTGACATATCGTAATGGAAGACCATAAGCATCAACAAGCCGCCAACGCCCGCCGACGGCAAGGTTGACAGAATAGTAAGAGGCAGGATGTAGCTCTCATACAGGATACCGAGGATGATGTAGACGGTGATCAGCGCGGCAGCGAAAAGGTAAGGCTGACCGGCCAGCGACGACTGGAAGGCCTGCGCCGTCCCCTGGAATGAGGTCTGCAGCGTGAGCGGCGTGTTTATCTCCCGCATCGCTGCGTTGATGGCATCGACCGCTTGACCAAGCGCGGTGCCCTGCGCGAGGTTGAAGGAAATCGTCACCGCGGGGAATTGGCTTTGATGACTGATGGACAATGGCTGAACGGGCGTAGTCGTCCATTTCGCGAAGGCTGACAGCGGCACCATCTGGCCGTTCGTCGCGTGTACGTAGAGCTTGTTCAGCGTCTCGACGTCGGAAACCTGTCCGGGCATGACCTCCAGGATTAGATGGTAGGAATTGACCTGGCTGAAATACTGCGTGATCTGATTCTGCCCGAACGCGTCGTAGATCGTGTTGTCGATCAATTGAGGCTGCACCCCGAATCGCGCCGCCTTGTCGCGGTCGATTGTAAGGCTCACCGTGGTGCCGCCGGATTGCTGATCGCTCGTTACATCGCGCAGCATCGGAAGTTCCTGGAGCTTACGCAGGACCTTCGGCGCCCACGAGAACAGTTCATCGAAATCGGCATCCTGTAGGGTGTACTGAAACTCCGTCTTGGTGATCCGTGCGCCGACACGGACATCCTGCGCCGCTTGCATGAAGGCTCTACCGCCAGAGACCGCGGCGAATTTGGGGCGCAGCCGCGCGATGTACTGCTGAGCGGTACCTCCAACCCGCTGGTCCCAGGGCTTGAGAGCGATATAGATTCGCCCGTTATTGCCCGTTTGCCCGCCCGACCCGGCGCCGAGCGATGAGCCATAGAAGTCGGTATCCGGATCGGCAGCGACGATCGCCTCAAGTTTGTGCTCGATCGCCACCATTTCGCTGAACGAAACGTCCTGCGCACCTTCCGTGACGCCAAAGGTTACGCCAGTGTCCTGCGCCGGAAAGAAGCCCTTGGGAATGATGATATACAGCTAGATGGTCGTAGCGACGGTCGCCAGAAAGATCATCAGGGTGATGAAACGAAACTTCAACGCAACATCCAGCGTGCGGCGATAACCGCCGATCATGGCATTAAAGAAGCCCTCGACCACCCGATACGCCCAATTGTGCTCCCCGTGATGAACCCTGAGGAACCGCGAGCACATCATCGGGGTCAACGTCAGCGAGACAAACGCCGAGAGCAATACTGCGATGCTGATCGTCATCGCGAACTCACGGAACAGACGGCCGACGATGCCGCCCATCAGCAGCAGCGGAATGAACACCGCGACCAGCGAGAAGCTGATCGACAAAATGGTGAAGCCGATTTCAGCGGCCCCTTTCAGGGCGGCCTCCATCGCGTCCATCCCGTCCTCGACGTAACGATATATATTCTCCAGCATTACGATCGCGTCGTCCACGACGAAGCCGACGGAAATGGTGAGCGCCATCAGCGACAGATTGTCGACGCTGTAACCCAGCAGGTACATCGCGGCGAAAGTGCAAATCAACGCCACCGGCACGGTGACAGACGGGATGAGTGTGGCCCAGAAGCTGCGCAGGAACAGGAAGATAACCAGCACGACAAGGACGATCGAGAGGATCAGAGTGAACTGCACGTCCTCAACCGACGCGCGGATGGTCAGGGTCCGGTCCATCATCACATTGACATGGACGGATGGCGGGATTGACGCTTCCAGATGGGGCAGCGCGGCCTTGATACGTTCCACGGTGTCGATGACGTTTGCGCCCGGCTGTTTGAAGACGATCAGCAGGATGCCCTGCTTGCCGTTCTGCCAGGCGCCCAAATACTGATTCTCTGGCCCGTCGATCGCTCGGCCGATGTCGCGCACCCGTACCGGTGCCCCGTTGCGCCAGGCCAGAATGACATCATTGTACTCCGCGGCCTTGGTAAGCTGATCGTTGTCGTAAACCGCGAACGCCTGACGTTGCGTGTAGACAGTGCCCTTCGGCGCATCGACGGTGGCATTGACCAGCACGCTGCGAACGTCCTCCAAGGTCAGGCCCATATTGGCAAGCTTGCCGGGATCAACCTGCACCCTCACGGCACGCTTTTGCTCGCCGCCGATCAGCACCTGGGATACGCCGGCGATCTGCGACATTTGCTGCGACAGCACGATATCGGCGTAGTCGTCGACCGCGATCAGCGGCATCTCGTCGGACTGGACCGCCAGGATGAGGATCGGCGAGTCGGACGGGTTGACCTTGCGATAGGTCGGGCTCGACGGCAGGTTCTTGGGCAATTGCGCGCTGGCGGCATTGATAGCCGCCTGCACATCGCCGGCCGCCGCGTCGATGTCACGGTCCAGGTCGAACTGCAGCGTGATACTCGATTGGCCGAGCACGTTGACCGAGGTGAGCTGTGCCACGCCCGGTATCTGGGCGAATTGCCGTTCCAGCGGTTGCGCCACCGTGGCGGCCATAATTTCAGGGCTGGCACCGGGATAGCTGGCGCTGACCGCTATCGTCGGAAACTCGACGCGCGGCAGCGGCGCCACCGGCAGGAGTGGGTATGCGGCGAGGCCGACCAGAACCAGGGCCGCCGTCAGCAGCGATGTCGCGACCGGACGGCGGATAAAGGGGGTAGACATGCTCATTGGTTTGACTCTCCGCCGTCGACGCGGTTAGCCGCCGGATTTCACTGGCACGGCAGGCGTTGTCTGTGCCTCTCGCACAGTGACATGCGCGCCGTTCTGCAATCTGGATTGACCGGTCGCGACGACGACCGCCCCGTCGGCCAGACCGCTGGAGACGACATAGACATCGCCTTCCTGTCGCGCGACCTGGATCGGCTGGACCGAAACGGTGTCGTTCTGTCCGACCTGATAGACATAGAGGCCATCCGGACCATGCTGCACCGACGTCGCGGCGACGGCAATGACATTGGCCTCGGTCCCGACGAGCAAGGTGGCGTTCACGAACTGGCCGGGCCAGAGCTTGCGGTGTGTATTGTTGAACGTCGCCTTCAGCTTGATCGTGCCCGTCGTGGTATCGATCGTGTTGTCAGGGGTCAGCAAGACGCCGCGGTCTAGTTCGGCTTTGTTGTTACTGTCATAGGCTACGACGTCGAGCGTATGCGTCTCCATCGCTTGCATAATTGCCGGCAGGTTGTCCTGCGGCAGCGTGAAAGTGACCGTGATCGGCTGGATCTGGGTAACCGAGACGATTGGCGTCGGCTCGGCTGAATGCACCATGTTCCCGGGATCAACGTTGCGCAATCCGATCCGTCCGTCGAACGGCGAGGTGATATAGCAGAAGCTCAGATTCAGCCGCGCGGCTTCGATCTGGGCTTCGTCGCCCAGGAGCGCCGCGGTGTATTGCTTGACCATGGCCTGTTGGGTGTCGAGTTGCTGGCGGGACGCGAAATCGCGGCGCACCAGAGAATCATATCGCGCCAGGTCGGCCTTTGCGTTCGATAGTTGTGCCTCGTCCTGCTGCTTTTTGGCCATCGCGGTATCGAGCGTCGCCTGATAGGGGCGCGGGTCGATAACTGCGAGCAGAGCACCTTGCTTGACGTCCTGCCCCTCTGCGACCGGCACCTGCATCAGCGTGCCATCCACGCGCGGCCGGAGCTGCACCGCATAATATGCCTGCACCGTACCGAGACCCCGCAGCCATATCGGCACGTCCTGCTTCGAGGCGGTGGTGACCGTAACAGGGACGGCCGAAGCCGGCTGGGCGACCGCTGAAATCGGAGGCCCAGCGGCGAGCGCAAGGCCCGCGAAATAGAATAGACGCCGCGCGAAGTTGACCATCACCGTTATCCCGACACCCTCACAACATCCATTTCGTCGGGGCAGCGGCGCTGTGGGTCAGACCCTGACGGATTGTGGCCCCGACCGAGGTCCACGAGACACCATCATTGGTTAAATTGGAATTGAGCGCCAGCGGGAGAAATGAAACAAAATGCGTCCGCGATCCGGCCCGATCGCGCGAACTTGCCGAGCTTATGCAACAAAAAGTCCAGCGCGGTTGGGGTGGGGAAGGCGCTTCATCAAGCGAGGCGGGAAATAAGCCCTGAAAGAAATTATCCGATCATAGGCCTCCATGCACCGTCATTCCACGGCCAAATGGACAATGGTCTGCATTGTATCGGCAACAATCATCTCAGCAACGAGTCTGCGGTGGCAGGTGTTATGGTCACGCTCGAAACACAGCAGGCACGCCCGCCTTTCGCGCGCAAGCCCTGTCGCCTGTGCCAGTTCCGCGCGCGCCCGGTCAGACGTCATGTGCTCGCGGAAAATCACCTCCATGCGCTCCGGATGGCCGGCACGCACCGCAAGCCGCCCTGCCTTCGGCGTGCCAAGCCCTTGCAGATGGACATACCCGATACCGGCCTCGTCAAGCGACGCTGCCAATTGGCGCTTCGAAAACCCCGGCTTTCGCGACTGCGCCACCGCTCTGACATCGATCAGGAGCTCAACCGAGGCATCCCGCAGCCTGCCCACCACCCCGTCGATGGTGCAGCCCTCGTACCCGATTGTTGTCAGATCTGCCATCAGGCCACCAGCCAATCCTCGATGAGCCGCCGCGCCACACTGTCCACCCGGGGTAGCTCGAAGCTGTGCTGCTTGTGGTCGCGGATCTCCTCCCGGCTGAACCAGCGAGCATCCTGCAGTTCCTCGGGATCGATCGTGATCGTCTCCGATAGTCCCTCGGCGTAGAAACCCAGCATGATGTTGCCAGGAAACGGCCAAGGCTGGCTTGAGTGGTAGTGCACCTCGCCGACCACAATCCCCGCTTCCTCCAGCACCTCGCGCCGCACCGCCTCCTCCAGCGTTTCACCCGGTTCGACGAAGCCGGCGAGGGTCGAATACATCGTCGCACGCGGGAAACGCGTCGAATGACCCAGCAAGGCGCGGTCGCCGCGATGCACCAGCATGATGACGGCGGGATCAGTGCGCGGGAAGTGCTGCGCGTCGCAAACGGTGCACTGCATTACGTGGCCGGCGCTCTTGACCTTACAAACGTTCCCGCAAACGCCGCAGAACTTGTGCCGCTGGCGCCAGTGCAGCAGGCCGCGTGCATGCGCCAGCACCGAGGCCTCCGGGCGAGGCGCGCCCCAGCCCACCGAGCGCAGGTCAACGAACGTGCCCGTGGACTCGGGAAGCAGCGGCACGGGGTCCTCGGTGGCGGAGATGTCGATAGCGAAAACAGCGCGATCGTCCAGGATGCCGAGAAATGCCCATGCTCCATCGACCTGCGTGCGCAGCGTGTGCGCCATTTCGCCGGAGATATACACCGCCTCAGGGGTACCCTCATCAGAACTCCGCACGAGATTTTTTGCCCGCCACACCGGAACGAACAGCGATTCAGGATCGGCCATTTTATCGACGATCCAGGCCGGGTCCTCCCGCCTCGCGGCGATGCGATCGAGGGGAGACGAGGAATAGACGTTTGGTCGGCTGGCTAAAATCAGGGTCACGAGGATGGCGTTCCGGTTGCTGGGTCAGGGGGCCGTCTCTGAGCGATAGCGGCATCAGCATCTTCTGATCGACTATCAGGGAAGCTCGCCGCTCGTCTACCTTTGGCTGGCGATGTGGCGCCTGTGGTCAACCTCTCGCCACGGAGACGGTGTTCCGCAGCAGCATCCCCTCCGCCATATCCCTTGCCCCCGGCCCCGCCCTGCGCTAAGTGCCCGGCGCGCCGGCACCCCTGGAGGCCGGCGTTTGTCATTCAGGAGCATACTATGGCCAACGTTGTTACAATTGAGGCCGAGGTACGCGCGCGAAGCGGTAAGGGGGCGGCGCGGGCGACTCGGCGTGCAGGCAAGGTACCTGCGGTTATCTATGGCGGAAAGCAGGAACCTAACCTGATCTCACTCGACCCCCGGGTGGTGATCCGCGAGTTGCATCGCGCCGGCTGGCAATCCCGCCTCTATGAGATCGCCGCCGGCGGTGAACCTGTCCGCGCGCTGATCCGCGGCGTGCAATTCCACCCGGTGTCAGATACGCCGGAGCACGTGGATTTTCAGCGCCTCGTCTCGGGCGAGCGCATCAAGGTGGCGGTTCCCGTCCATTTCGAGAATGACGGCATTAGCCCTGGGATCAAGCGTGGCGCCGTGCTCAACGTCGTTCGCCACGCGGTGGAGGTCTATTGCGATGCCGACCATATCCCCGAGCAGTTCACCGCCGACCTCGGGCCGCTGGATTTCAACGACAACGTCCGCTGGCACGACCTGAAGGGAACCGAGAACGTCAAGTCGGTGATCGACCGGGACTTCGTCGTCGCAACCGTCGTGCCCCCCACGAAGGTCGAAGTTGTCGCCGAGGCTGCCGTCGCCGGTGCGCCCAGCGCTCCCGCGGCACCGGCCAAAGGTGGCACCAGGGCGCCCGGCAAGACGCCCGCCAAGAAGTGAGTCAGCAGCTCTGGGTGGGCCTCGGCAATCCAGAGCCTGGAATGGCAGCCAACCGCCATAACATTGGCTTCATGGCGCTTGACGTGATCGCCACCCGCCACGGTTTCTCGCCGTGGCGGCGACGCTTCAAGGGCGTGACCGCTGAAGGCTCCATCGCCGGAACGAAAATCCTGGCGCTGAAACCGCTGACCTACATGAATTTGTCCGGCGAGTCGGTGCAGGAGGCAGCCGCTTTCTACAAGCTCCCGCCCGAGGCGATCGTTGCCTTTCATGATGAACTCGACCTCGTGCCGGGAAAGGTGCGGGTGAAGAAGGGCGGCGGGGCCGCAGGGCACAACGGCCTGCGCAGCATGGACCGGATGCTGGGGACCCAAGACTATTGGCGTGTTCGCCTCGGCATCGGCCACCCCGGCAACAAGGACCGCGTGCTCGGCTATGTGCTCGGGAACTTCGGTTCGAACGACAAACCGTGGCTGATCGCCCTGCTGGATGCCGTCGCTGACTCTGCCGATCTGCTGGCGCATGGCAAGCATCCAGATTTCATGAGCAGCGTCGCGTTGCGAACACAGGAATTTCGCTAATGGGTTTCAACTGCGGCATCGTCGGCCTGCCCAATGTCGGCAAATCGACCCTGTTCAACGCGCTGACCGCGACCGCCGCCGCGCAGGCGGCCAATTACCCGTTCTGCACGATCGAGCCGAACGTCGGCCGGGTCGGCGTGCCTGACCCACGTCTGGACGTGCTGGCGGAGATCGGCAAGTCGATCAAGATTGTCCCTACCACCTTGGAATTCGTCGATATCGCGGGCCTCGTCCGAGGCGCATCAAAAGGCGAGGGTCTGGGCAACCAGTTCCTCGCTAACATCCGCGAAGTGGACGCCATCATCCACGTGCTGCGCTGTTTCGAGGACAGCGACATCACCCATGTAGAAGGCTCGATCGACCCGCTGCGCGACATCGAAGTCGTGGAAACCGAGCTTATGTTGTCCGACTTGGACAGCCTGGAGCGGCGGATGACACAGGCTCAGAAACGAGCTCGCGGTGGTGACAAGGAAAGCATTGCCCTGGTCTCGATCATGGAGCCGTTGGTTGCAGCCCTTCAGGAAGGTAAACCCGCCCGGACCGCGATTCCGCCCGGCGAAGAAGAGGCGGTGAAGCGGCTGCAACTTCTGACCTCGAAGCCAGTGCTGTATGTATGCAATGTCGAGGAAGCCTCGGCCGCCACCGGCAACGCGTTTTCCGACCGGGTGCGGGCGCTGGGCGCCCCGACGATCGTGGTGTCGGCGGCGATCGAGGCCGAGGTGTCGCAGCTACCCGAAGCCGACCGCCGCGAATTCCTGGATACTCTGGGGCTGTCGCAAAGTGGCCTGGACCAGGTGATCCGAGCGGGATACGACCTGCTGGAGCTGGTGACCTATTTCACCTGCGGACCGAAAGAGACGCGCGCCTGGACCATAACCAAGGGAACACGCGCGCCTCAGGCCGCCGCGGTGATCCACAAGGATTTCGAGCGCGGTTTCATTGCATGCGAAACTATCGCCTATGCCGATTTCGTTGCTTATCACGGCGAGCAAGGTGCCAAGGAGGCTGGCCGAATGCGGGTGGAGGGCAAGATCTACGTTGTCAAGGATGGTGACGTCCTGCTGTTCCGTTTCAACGTTTAGGGTATCGCCCTCGGGTCCCTTATCGCGGTGCTTGGCTCGACAAATGGCATGACCGCCAGACCGTGACTAGGCCGAAATGGTGGGCCGGGGAAGGAGTTAAACCATCCGACTTCACGCTTATCAAGCGTGCGCTCTAACGCTGAGCTACCGGCCCTGAGAAAGATATTAACCGGAACGCCCCGCCAACGAAACCAAAAAATTCCGTTATCAACTTCATACGAACTTAACAGGGCCGTGAATAGCTGGCAGCGGACGGCAATTGCGGGTCGCGGCCTTTGGGGGGGCCGGACCCAAGCGGGTCGGGGCAGGCCGCATCTAGATCCCGAGCACGGTCTCCGCTTCCTTCACCACGTCGGCAAGTGCGCCGTCGGCGAATGGGGATACCAGGCCGGCCGACCGGACAAGGTCCTGGAATGGAGCCGAACCGCCTCGGGCACATAGCGCGACGTAGGCTTCCATTGTGCCGGCATAATCGCGCCGAGATTTGACCCAAAACTGCATCGCGCAGCATTGCGCCAGCGTGTAGTCGATGTAATAGAACGGCGAGCCATAGATGTGCGGTTTGGCCTGCCAGCGGCCGCCTTTCGACAGGAACGCCAGATCGCCGTAGTCCGCCCATGGCATGTAAATTTTTTCCAGCCGCGCCCACATCGCATGCCGTTCTGCCGGAGACGCTTCGGGATGTGCGTAGATCTCGTGCTGGAAGTGGTCAACGCATACGCCGTACGGCAGGAATGCCAGTGCTCCGATCAGGTGCATGCGGCGGAAGCGGTCAGCGGCCTGCTCGCCTACCAACCTGCCGATCCCTGGGTAGGACAGAAATTCCAGCCCCATCGAGTTGATCTCGGCCGCCTCGTATGTGGGCCAAAGGTAGTCGAGGCCAGGCAGGTCGCGGCTCTCCCAGTTCTGGAAGGCATGGCCCATCTCGTGGGTGAACACGCCTATATCGTGGTGAGTGCCGTTGAAGTTGGCGAAGATGAAGGGCATGCCTGCGGTCGGGAATGACGTGCAGAACCCGCCGCCGGCCTTGCCGGGCCGGTTCTTCAAGTCCATGAACCCACCGTTGCGCATCGACCGGTAGAACGAGGCCAGCCGGGGATCCATGCCGTCGAACATCATCGCGGCGGCGTCCACCAGCATGTCATGATCGCCGGCAGGGGTTGGGTTGCCGGCGGGATCGATCAGGAACTCATCCCAAAAGTGTAGTTTATCCCAGCCGTTCTCGACGCGGCGGGCCTCCAGCAGACGACCGACCAACGGCACCACGTGCCGCGCCACTTCCTCGCGATAGCGGGCGACCTCGTCGGCACCATAATCGACCCGCCGCAACCGGCGATATCCGAGCGGCGTGTAGGTCTCGAAACCTAGCTTGCGGGCCATGCCATGACGTAGCTTTACGAGTTGGTCGTAAAGATCGTCCAGCGCCGCGCCGTTTGCCTCGAAGAAGCGCCAGCGAACCTGTTCGGCTTCGTGCCGCACCGATCGGTCCGGGTCCTCGGCGTAGGGCCCAAGGCCGGCGAGATTCATCGTATTGCCAGCGATCTCCAGTTTTGCCGAGGCCAGCAGTTCAGTGTAGTGCGCGGATACCCGTGCTTCTTCTTCCAGGTCAGGCTTGATAATGGGGTCGAAGGTGGTGACATCGGTTTCCCACAGCCGAAGTGCGTGTTCCCCCACCACGGCGGCGACGCCGGGCCGGTCCGGGTCGGCCAACAGGCGTCGTTTCAGCGCAGTTTCGAGGTCGGCGGCCTCGGGCGACAGAGCGTCGGCGTAATCACGGTCGGCCTTGGCAGCTTCATCCGTGGTGTCCTGGGCGAAGCGCAAATGGACCAGTGCCGACCAGGTGTCGTAGCGTCGGCGCAATCGGTCCCAATCAGCCAGCGCGCCGGCGCGGTCACCGCGCTCCAAGCTCTCGGCAATAGTTCGGTAGGCCGAGGACAATCCGTCCAGTGTGGGGCGTGGTTCGAAAATGTCGGTGAAGCGAAGTGCCGTCACGTCATTCTCCGACAGCCGGGGCGATGGTGGCTTCGGCCAGGGTCCCGGATGAACCCTCCTCCCGCTTGAACACCAGCCGTGCGTCGTGGAACGCGGCAACCGATGGCCGATGTGCGATCGACACCAGCGTGGCATTCGGCAGACGCTGCTTGAGCACGTGATACAGGTCCGCCTCGGCGTCGGGATCGAGGCTGGCGGTTGCCTCGTCGAGGAAGATCCAGTCCGGCTTTGCCAGCAATGCCCGGGCGAGGGCAACCCGCTGCTGCTCCCCGCCTGAAAGCCGCGCAGGCCAATTGTCATCGCTATCGAGCCGGCCGCAAAGCTGGGGTAGTCCCGCGTCACGCAAGGTTTGCGCCATCTCCTGATCGGAAAAGGCGTCGGCGGCGTGTGGATAGGTGATCACATGCCGCAAGGTTCCGAGCGGAATATACGGTCGTTGCGGCAGGAAGAACGAGTTCGGCGGCAGCTCGATTTCGCCCCGGCCGAATGGCCAGATGCCGGCCAGAACCCGGAATAGCGTCGATTTGCCGGAGCCGGTGCGGCCGGTGATCACCATCGAATGGCCTGCGGTGAGCGTCAGGTCGGCGTTGTCGAGCAATTTCGTTCCATCCGGCAGGCTCATCGTCACATCGCGCAGATACAGGTGGCCCGGCTGCCCTACGATATTCACGAAGTCGCCATGGGTCTCGGCCCGCGCCTTGACGATGGCGCGATGGAAGGTGGAGAGGCGCTCGACGATGGCGCGCCATTGCGCGATCGAGGCATACGAATCGACGAACCATGACATCGAGCTTTGAACCTGGGCGAACGCCCCGACCGTCTGCATGAGGCCGCCCAACTGCATCGCCCCGGCGAAATAGCGCGGAGCTGCGACGACGATGGGAAAGACAATCGCAATCTGGGTATAGCCGTTCACCAGCGAGTTCAGCATCTTGGTTCGCCGCATGATCTGATACCAGTTTTCGATCACCCCGGTGAACCGTTCCCGCAACGTGACGTCCTCCTCTTCCTCCCCGCGATAGAGCGCGATGCTCTCCATGTTTTCCCGGATCCGCACCAGCGCGTAGCGAAAATCCGCCTCAACCCGTTGCTGACGGAAGCTGAGGATCGCAAGCGGCCGCCCCACAAAGTGGGTCAGTGTTGTGCCGACCAGCGCGTAGCCCAGCGCAACCCATACCATGTAGCCGGGGATCGGGATGCCGAACGCTTCGATCGCCCCAGACAATCCCCACAGGATGCCGATAAAACTGCAAAGCGAGACGATATTCGACAGCAAATCGAGGGTAAGCGACAAGGTCATCTGCGTGAAATCACGCAGATCCTCGGATATGCGTTGATCCGGGTTGTCGGTTCCGACCGCCGCCCGATCAACCGTCAGACTGATGTTATAGTAGGCCCGATCGGCTAGCCATTCGGCGAGGAACTTGCTCGTCAGCCAGCGGCGCCAGCGAATTTGCAGCAACTGGTTCAGGTAAACCGAGTAAACCGCTAGCACGATGTGCACCGCCGCAACCTCGCAGAACCCCGGCATCACGCCGCTTGCGGTTTTACGAAACAGGAATAGCAGCTCTAGAAAGGCCTTCCAGTCCTTGTCCTGCAGGGCGTTATAGAACTCGCGACGCCAGAAGCTCAGCACTACACTCACCCCGACCAGGGTCAGGTTCATGGCGATGATCGCCAGCAACAGGCCGCGGGCGGACCAACGCTGCTCCGAGCTCATGAAGTAGGGCCGGGAAAGCTGCCAAGCGTCCTTTAAGAAGGGACCGATACCACGCATGAACGGATCATCTCTCGCTGGGTGAAGGGATTTTGGTCTGCAACGCGGCCAGCCAGGTAGCAACGCGCTGGCGATTCACACCGAGGTCGGAGCGGCCGTAAACACTGCGGGAATACATTATCAGAGTGCTGCTGTCCGGGTCGGCTTTCATGACCTGCACCATGATCAGGTCTGGGAAGTTGAACAGCGTGCTGCGCACGACGTAGTGGGCCTGGAGTTCGATCAGGGTAAAAAGCAGCCTGATAGGTGCTCGGTTGTCCAGCGGCGACGGCCTGGATTTGGGCGAACAGGCGATCGGCCCGGACCGGATAGGATGCGGTCACGGTGTCAGGAGGCGGCTTGAAGCCTTCAGGTGCCGCGAGCGCCGTGTTCGGGCTGGCTGGGCGGACGATCTGGGTGGTGTCCATTGGTGGTGGCGTCGGCAACCCTCCCGCGCCAGTGAAACCACACGCGGGGAGGATCAAACCGATCAGCCAGGCGATCGGATTCATCTGGCGGAAGGGGGTGTCATTCTGACGCTGATGCCTGGAAAACAGGCAGGCGGCAAGTTATTTGCAGTTAACGGGACGGTCAGAACCAGCGGCAAAACCCAGGAAGATTGTCGAAAGATCAGACGCGGCTTGCCGGTTTTTGGGATCTCGGATCAATCGTAATTGGCTGGCAGGATGCGGGAGTTGTGGGCGAGCGGAGGCTGAAAGCGGCGGCGCTCGCTTGCCAATTATAGCGCCTCACCCTCTAATTATCTCGGTCCGCCCTTTCGAAAACATCCGACAATCGTCAACACTGGGCGTAGAATTCACGATTGTATCAGGGCATGAGCGGGAGCTGATCATGCTGCCGGGTCAGCAGGGCAAACCGCGGGCGTTGTCTGGTAGACGGAAGAAGCTCTTCCTGGCAATGGTCAGGACCGCATGGCCCGCCGGGTTCGCACGCCGCGCATTTGTGAGCCTTGTCAAGCTTGAGATCGAACGCCGTTAAACAGCTCCGCAGTCCTCGTCGTCGCAGTCTTGAGGTCCTGAGTGTCCTGATCGCCGCGCGGCCCAAAGTAGGGGTAATGATGGAGAAAGCGACCAAAAGTGAGCTGGCAATCTAAACATATTTTCTTGTATCAAGGATATGTTGATGCCAGAAAGCATCGATGTCACCGAGCGGAACAATGGATTCGCGAGGATGCCGGATGATCAAGGTCAGAAAGACCTTGTAGCGAGATTCGGCGGTCTCAGCCCGCCCACGCGCCATCTCCAATCGACAACGAGTTTGAAATTCATGGGTTCAAGGTCGAGGGCCTGGACAGCGAGCTCCGCGTTCACAAGGTGTGCTCCTTGGAGCTTTCGGCCCAAAAGCAGTGGCGACACTCGCGACATCCACCAGCGGAGAAGTCATCGATCTGCTCAATGGCCATCGCCGCGCGGACAGAGATCCACGGAGTAATTTTAGTGGCATCCCTGCCATGCGCAAGAACCCACGGGCAGAGCAGGTGGCACCAGTCAGTTTTGAAAATTGGCTGACGTAGAATTTTGTAGATCAATCGACGCGGTCTATGCTTGGCCAGCCACGGCATTTTCACCGCGCTGGCCGACAATCAAATCTACTCGGGAGTCATCCGACCAGAACGACCCCTTCCGGCGCTCTCGCTTGACAAGATCGCCAGGTCACAGAAGCCTGGATCCCGGAAGGCGTCGCTCGCTCCGATCCTCCTTTCGGATCGATCCTGGATCTGAGGGTGTGCTCGGTTTTCGTTTGCTCCAAAAAAACACAGTAAAACACAATAAAAAAGGGGATCGTCAGGATGAATAACGACCAATTACTTGCCGAGGTCGAACGGCTTCGCCCGCTGATCGTGGAACACGCAGCGGACGCCGAGACTAACCGACGGCTGTCCGCTGTCGTCTACGATGCCATGTACAGCGCCGGGCTGTTCGGCATGCTCGCGCCCAAGGCACGGGGTGGCCACGAAATCCACCCGGTTGCCTATTCGCAGATTATCGAGGCTGTCGCGCAAATCGACGCGGCCGCTGCGTGGAACCTGCATATGAACCAGGGCTTCGGTTGTCTGGCGGCGTGGTTGCCGGCCGCCGGAGTCGACGAACTGTACCGGGACGGCATTCCGACGATCGCCTCCGCGTTCAATCCACCCGCCGCGGCGGTCCGAACGGACGGCGGCTGGCGGGTCACCGGACGAGTGCCATTCGCCAGCGGGTGTCAGAATGCCAGGTGGCTGGCGATGCCGGCGATCGAGATGGGAGCTGGCCAGCCGAAAGCCGATCGCCAAACCGGGCAGCCGTCGCCCATGCTCGTATTCTTTCCGCGCTCCGCCGCGACGATCCACGATACCTGGCACACGGTCGGTATGCGGGGCACCGGTTCGGCCGATATCGCCATAACCGACCTGTTCATCCCGAATCGCCTGATCGCCCCTGTTGGGCCCTTGCTGCATCCGGCACCCGGGTTCGAGGGGCCGCTCTATCGCCTGTGGCCATGGACCTTGTTCCTCGGCGAGACAACTGTATCAATCGGCATCGCGGCGGCTGCTGTCCAGCAAGCGATACACCTATGCCAGACCAAGACAGCGGCCTATAATACCGTTGCACTTCGCGATCAGCAGCTTGTCCACTATCTGATGGGCAAGGCCCAGTCACGGGTGTCGGCATCACGCGACACGCTGCATGCGGCAGCCGCGGCGGCGTATGAGGAGGTTTCACGCACCAACGTACCATTGTCCTCCGACGCCAAGGTTCGCCACACGCTAGCCGCCTGTTTTGCGGTGGAGGCTTGCGCCGAAGCGGTGCGGTTCGTCGATGATGTCGTCGGAACATCGTCGGTGCGGCTTGGCGCGCCGTTCGAACGGCATTTCCGCGACGTGCACGTGCTGATGCAGCATGCCACCAAATCCAACGGCGTCTACGGCACTGCCGGGCGCGCGTTGCTCGGTCTGGAACCCGACCGCTTTTGGTTCATCTTCTAAGCCGGGTTTCCTTCGTTGAATTGACGCAAGCAACTGTAATACAACAATAACCCTCCGAAATCGTCCGCTGTTACTGGCTACACGTCCACCCGCAGCAACTCGAGTGGATATTAGACAAATGTTGGACAGGTTCAGAGGGAAGTCAGCCAAGTAATTGATTTTGTTGGCGTCCCGTACGAGATTCGAACTCGTGTTACCGCCGTGAAAGGGAGGTAGCGGGATACCCTGTTGAACTGTGGCGAACACATTTATCCGGCCTAGCTCCTCAAAATCTACGATCGTAAACGCTCTTGAATATCCGCGAACGCTGGCGCATTCTTGGTAAGGTTCTTGGTAAACAGATTGTGCCCCGCCCCGTCGCCGACGCCCCGCTAACCACCCGTGCCGCCCGCGAGCGGCTTGCCGAACGTCATCAGCCCTACTGGCGGGGTATGGAGGCGGGCGCCGCGCTGGGCTACCGAAAAGGCAGCACGGCCGGGGTGTGGTTGGTACGGGTTGCTGATCCGTCCGCTGGCGGCGGATACCGTCAGGCGTCTCTCGGCCGCGCCGATGACACCCTAAGGGCCGATGGCGTGGCGGTACTCGACTACCGGAAGGCTGAGGCCGACGCGCGAAACTGGATCGCCCGTCATCATCGAGTTGCCGCTGGGTTGGAACCGGAACCCGCCGCTACGCCAACGATCGCCTACTCCGTAGCCGACGCGATAACCGATTATCTGGCGGACTATGTGGCGCGTGGTGGCAAAGCCCTCGCCACGACAAAACAGGCGGCCGAAGCGCACATTCTGCCGGCCATCGGCACGTTGCCGGTCGGGCGGTTGACCCGAGAGAAACTGAAAGGCTGGCATCGCGCCCTTGCGGCCTCCCCTGCCCGGGTCCGCGCCAAGGCCGGGGAGAGGCGGCATCGCGACACCCAAGGCGACCCCGAGGCGTCCCGGCGGCGGCGATCATCCGCAAACCGCGTACTGACGATCCTCAAGGCCGCGCTGAACCATGCGCACGGAGAGGGCAAGGTGACCTGCCATACGGACGCGTGGGCAGCCGTGAAGGCGTTTCGTGAGGCCGACAAGGCGAAGGTGCGATATCTGCTTGGGGATGAAATCACGCGGCTGATTAACGCCTGCCCGCCCGACTTCCGGGCCTTGGTGACCGGCGCGCTGATGACCGGTTGCCGGTACGGCGAGTTGGCCTCAATGAAGGCGGGTGACTTCGATCCGCAAGCCGGAACCGTCAGCATCCGGCAGAGTAAGGGCGGGAAGCCGCGCCATGTCGCGCTTACAGATGAAGGGCGAGGCTTCTTTCAAGGGATGGCGGCAGGTAAGGCGGGCGCGGCTCGGCTTTTCGAACGTGATCGGGTTGTGACGCAGGCCACCCGGGAGGCGCCCGCCAAGACGGTGCGGGCGGCATGGAGCAAGTCGGATCAATTCAGACTGATCCGCTCGGCGTGCGTTGCTGCTAACATCACGCCAACCATCTCTTTCCACCAACTGCGGCATACCTACGGCTCTTGGTTGGCTATGCGCGGAGTGCCGATGGGCGTTATCGCGGCGCAGTTGGGCCACAGCGACACCCGCATGACCGAGCGTCACTATGCCCATTTGTCGCCGTCCTACGTGGCCGCGACGGTGCGCCAGTCGTTCGGCACGCTCGGGATCGTGCCCGAGACGACGGTTGCGCCGATGCGGCAGGCCGGATGAAAGGTAAGGTGGTGGGAGGCTACCCCTGCTAAACCTGCTAAAGTTGCTAAACCGAGCCGGGCGGCACCGGGCATAGGGCGGGCCGGGGTGATGACGCACCGCTTCGGCCCTGCCTCGAACATGATGGAACCTCATGAACGAGACTGACGACGCGGCTACCATAAAATATGCACCTTCGGTGCTGAATTCGCTGCTGGCCGACATGGAACGCTTGGCGTGGGTGACAAAAAATCCCTTGTTCATCTGGAACGGCATATCGCTGTGCGTGGAGCAAAACTTGCCGGTTCCTGAATACGCACTGGATTACATCAAAGCAGTTGCGACCGCTTTAGCTCCATTTACTCGAGAGACAATACTGAAGGATAAAAAAAACAAGATACAGCCCGAGGAAATATCAAAGCGCGTGCTTGATGCACTGCAAATTACGACCGGGGCTGGCCGTCCAAATGCTTTCGAAAACTTGCGTCGCGACCTCGCGGGCGAGGTGGCGCTCGTAAACGAACCACTCCGGAAAGTTATGCGTCCGCCGCGTTATCGCAGCCCGGAGCTAAAGGCAGCGGCCGACAAGACGCGGAGCCGAAAGTTGGCGAAGGCCAAAGCATTGCGCGGTGGGACAAAACCTCCCCCCAAGCCTTCGGCCTAGGGGATTGCAGAAAATGCCTGCCATTACCCTCCCTGTGTTCGACCGCATGCAGGGACGTTTTTCCATGACTGACATCATCGCACTGACGATAGCCGACGCCGCGAAGGCTTGCGGTATTGGCCGGACCACGCTCTACGAACTGATCGGCGCCAAGCGACTTGACGCCCGCAAGTGCGGAAACCGCACGTTAATTACTGCCGAAAGTCTGCGGAACTACGTCGCGAGCCTCCCGGCTGCTGACATCCGCATGACCCGCAAGGCCGCCGCCTAAAGAAACAACCGCCGATCCCGAGACAAGGACCGGCGGCGGCAAGTATCAGAATTGGGCTGCACCGAGACGATACGATGCTCTGCTGCGGAATTCCAGTTTTGGGATGCACTTCGAAGGACATCCCGATGAGCATATTTCAAGCTGTATGGGCTGACCGGCGCGCTGGTCCGGGAAACACTGGCGCTGATCGCCACGGCACCCACCGAGGCCCTAGTCTCGCCCTTCTTTGCGCCAAAATACGGAGGCCCGCACGATGACCGCGCTGCCCACCGACATTGAGCGGCTGGCCCTGCTGCGCTGGCAACTCTATCCTGCAAGCAGACGCAGCAAGGCCGCCTGCATCAAAGACCCCGGCGCATCCGCAACCTTCGATCTTGATAAGTTGCAGGCCTGGACACGCGAATTTCCGGACTGCAACTGGCGAATGGTTTGCGAAGGTTCCGGGGTTTGGGCACTGGACGTTGACGTTCCGTCCGAGGATCACGATGCCGATGGCGTTGCGGCGCTCGCCGATCTGGTCAAGCGGCATAGTCCAATCCCGACGCGCCCGATGACACGAAGTGGGGGCGGTGGGCTGGCGCTGTTCTTTCGTCATAGTGGCGAACCAATCCACGGTGCAACGGGCTGGCCGGTTCCGGGGATTGACCCCCGCCGCGGCAAGCTGTCCGTGACGGTGCCGCCGTCAATCCATGTCCGCACACGGCGCCCCTACGTTTGGGCTGTGGCCCCGTGGAAGGTTTCGCCGCCCGACGCACCGGGGTGGTTGCTCGCAGCCGTAGCGCCCCCGCCCCCGCCCGCCGTGCGGTCTGTTTCGGATGGCATCCACAATGCCGATCCGGCGCGGCGCAGCCGTTACGCCGAAGCCGCGTTGCGTAATGCGATCGGACGGGTTGCCAGCGCCCCACAAGGCCGGCGCAACGATATTCTGAACACAGAAATGTTCGGACTGATGCGCCTTGCCCGTTCTGGTGATCTGGCCGCGCGGGATGTCGCCGATTGTATGGCCGTGGCCGCCCGTCATGCCGGCCTGACTGCGCCGGAAGTCCAAGCCACGCTGCGAAGCGCACTCCGGTCTGGATGTGTCCAATGAGTCCTTTTGACGCAGATATGATAGCAGCCGAAGCCGTTGCCCGGTCTGGTGCCGAACCAGATCCGAAACGCCCGCTGTTCCGCCCACTACCACCGGCGCCCGCGTTCCCGATGCATGCGCTTGGTGCGCTCCGGGATGCAGCCGAGGCAATCCAGATGCTGACACAGGCCCCTGCGGCCATCTGCGCTCAATCCGTGCTGGCCGCCGCTACACTCGCTGTTCAAGCGCACCGGGACGTGGAATTGCCCGGTGGTGGCCGCCGGCCTTTGACCGGGCTGTTTGCCAGCGTAGCCGAGAGCGGGGAGCGCAAGACATCGGTAGACCGCCTGGCACTGGCGCCCGCTCATCGCGTCGAAGAACAATGGCGGAGGGAGCGGGAAGGACAAGTAAGCGCCTTCGTCAATGATCTGGATGCGTGGAAAGCGGCGCGGGAGAATGCGAAGAAAAAGAACAAGGGGGACCGGGCCGCAATCTGGGACGCCCTGAACGCTGTTGGCCCGGAACCCAAGGCGCCGCCCCAAGCCATGTTGTTGGTGGAGGATTTCTCGCCTGAGGCCATGGTGCTGCACCTTCGGACCTCTCGCCCATGGGCTGGAGTTTTTACTTCAGAGGGTGGCGTGCTGGTAGGTGGCCACGCCTTCAACGATGAAAAGGTGATGGCAACCGGGGCGCTGCTGAACACGCTTTGGGACGGGAACCCAATCCGGCGGTTGCGTGTGTTGACTGGCACTGCCTTTCTGCCGGGCCGCCGGTGCAGCGTGCACGTGATGATGCAGCGGGTGGTAGCCGATAAGCTGTTAGGAGATCCCGTGCTTGACGGTATCGGCCTGATGGCCCGGATGCTGATTGTGGAACCCGAAAGCACAGTGGGCAGCCGTCCATTCCGGGAGGCGCCGTCGGAGTGTGCACCGATCCTCCGGGTATATGTTGACCGGATGATGGCGTTACTGACGCGCGAACCCACCACGGCACCGGACGCCCCGGACGTGCTCGATCCGCCCGCCATGACGTTGACAGCCGACGCCCGTGCTTTGTGGGTACAATTTCATGACGCGGTGGAAAGCGAACTGAGGCCGAGCGGTGCCCTGCACAGTATTCGGGCTTTCGGAGCCAAGATGGCTGAGCATGCCGGCCGCCTCGCAGCGGTGCTGACGGTCTATGGCAATCCCGACGCCATGTATGTGGATGGGCCGACTATGGCATGTGGAATCGAATTGGCGAAGCACTATGCGGCTGAAATGCTACGGCTTCAGGGCGGCGCAACTGTTTCTCCCGATCTGCGGCTGGCTGCGCGGCTTTTGACGTGGTGGCAGGAACGATCGGACCCCCGTTGCCACCTCGCCGCGATCTATCAGACAGGCCCGGGAGCCCTCCGCGAGGCCGCGATAGCCCGGCGCATCGCGGGCATACTCGAAGAACACGGGTGGGTGCGCCGGCTTTCCCCCGGCACCGAGGTAGGAGGGTCAGCCCGCCGCGATGCCTGGGAATTGGTGCCGTGAGCGCGGCCGCCCTCGACCCGTGGGCAGCACTCACATGCAAGGCGGGGGACACGCCCCCAGCTAAGGTTGCTAATTTTGCTAATCCAGCCCCGGCCCGAGCCCCCCATCGATTAGCAGAATTAGCCGGTTTAGCAGGGCGAGCGTCCCCCATCGCGTCCCCCAGCCCGGCCGCCTCTCCCGCCGTGCGGACAATGTAATGTATCGCATCGACCGACACCGGTGCAAACTTCGCCTGCAGCGCCGGCACATCGATGCCGTTGCCCGCCTCCGGACCGGTCATCTGCTCGGTGAGTGCGGCGGCGAGTTCGGCTTCGCAGCCGCGGCCATGCGCCAACGCCAGAAGCGACACCATCGATTTGCAGCGCATTGCCTCACCTGAAATGCTCCCCAGTGTTGGTCTGTTGCCTCACGTAATTTGCTCCCCGCCGGGGTTCGGCGGGGGCGAGCATGAGGCGGATCAGCATGGCGACACGGGATGAGTTGGTGGCGGTGGTGGCGGAGCGGTACGCCCGGTCCGCTCGCAAAGATCGCAGCCCTATTTTGGACGAGTTCACAGCGGTGAGCGGTCTGCATCGCAAGCATGCGATGCGTCTGCTTCGGATGCGCGGTGAGCCCTCCGGCCCTCGTCGGAGACATAGGGTTTATGACGACGCCGTGCGCGAGGCGCTGATCTTGGTTTGGGAAGCGTCGGACCGGGTATGCGGCAAGCGGTTGCGACCGTTGATACCTATCCTCGTTGAATCAATGGAGCGGCACGGTCATCTCAAACTCGCGCCGGAGGTGGGAAGCGGTCTGCTGGCAATGAGCGCGGCGACCATCGACCGATCGTTGTGCAAGATGAAGGAGCAAGCAACAGGAGGAGCGCGTCGACGATCGGCGTCCTCGATCGGGGTCCGGCGCAGCGTGCCGGTTCGAACATTCGATGGCTGGGATGATCCGGCACCTGGGTTCATCATTGATGGGGGATCATGCCGCTTCGCAAGGGCTGGGTCTGCATTGCCGATCCGGTCAAATCGGTCTCCAAACCCAGCGCCAAGCGTGCCGTTGTAGCCTGCGCAGCGGACCTTGAGCACCAGATCGGCGCCATTTCTCGACCACCGCATCTGCTGCGACTTGTTCATGCGTCGGTTGACCAGGAAGTTCGCTGTGCCCTGGTGATCGACGTTCCGACTCCCAGACCGGCCGGAATTTTTGGCATAGCCGACCAGCCACGCGGCTTGGCTGGATATTTGTCGATCGCATCAGACCCAAGTTGGCGATCTCTCAAGACCATCCGCCCGGCTCCGACTCGGGGTCGAGGCAATGGCGACCGACCATGATGGTGCGCGCGCTTTGGCCGCGCGAACCGGCCGACCGCCTACGACGCGAGCCGTTTCTGGCTGGCGCGTCATCTCGGTGCTGAGGTGGTCACTTTGGATCGTCAGTTGGAGCAAGGGGCGAGCGCATTCTGAGTGGCGCAGCGGCGTCCGGCATGTGGAGCCCGCCCGACTGACCGTGCAGTCTGGCAAGCCTCCGCAACGGGATCAGGGAATTGCCATCATGCCGCCAGAGATTTCAATACAGGGGCAATATTTGCAAGCGGGGCGGATTAAACGCTAGCCACGACTCGCGCGGCACGTGCACGGTGCGCGCGTTTCCCCCCAAACTCGGCGCACCCAGCCTTAGCGCCCCCTCTTTGTCGCACCCTTTGGGTATGTTGACAGTCCCCAACAGGCGGGTTCGAATTACTGCCGGGTGTGGCCATGGCGAGACCGCTAGTGCTCTGACTTAAACGGAGGGTGCGGGCAAATTGTCGAGTTTGGCCAAGATCGCGGCGGCGGAAGCTTTCCATACGAACGGCTTAGGCTCGGCATTATGCTCGGCGAGATATCGCCTGATGGCGGCTTGCAGGTCGACTACCGAATGAAAACTGCCGCGGCGAATGCGCTTGCGGGTCAGCACCGAGAAGAAGGTCTCGACCGCGTTCAACCAGGATCCGGATGTCGGCGTAAAATGAAATGTCCAGCGCGGGTGACGCGCAAGCCAGGCCTTCACCTTTGGATGTTTGTGGGTCGCGTCGTTGTCGACGACGGCTTCGATCAGTTTGCCGGCGGGAACGGCGCGCTCGACATCGTTGAGGAAGCGGATGAACTCTTCGTGCCGGTGCCGCTGCATGCAGCGCCCGATCACCGTGCCGTCGAGGAGGTGAGAGCGGCGAACAGGGTCGTCGTGCCGTGGCGCTTGTAATCGTGGGTCATCGTGGCGCAGCGTCCGGGCTTGAGCGGTAGTCCAGGCTGGGTCCGATCGAGTGCCTGGATCTGGCTTTTCTCGTCGATGGACAGCACCACGGCATGCTCCGGCGGATCGACATACAGGCCGACGATGTCGACAAGCTTGCTGGCGAATTCCGGGTCGCGCGAGCGCTTGAACGTGCGCAAGCGATGTGGCTGGAGCTTGTGCGCGTCCCAAATGCGCTGAACCGATCGCAGAGAAATGCCGACCGCCTTGGCCATCGCGCGGCCGGTCCAGTGCGTGGCCTCGTGCGGCGGTGTCGCACAGGTCATGGCCACGACGCGGGCCACCATATCGGCTGCAATCGGCGCCTTGCCGGGCTTGCGCGTCTTGTCACGCAGCAAGCCCTCAATACCCGCTTCGGCAAAGCGCTGCTGCCAGCGCCACACCATCGGACGGCTGACACCTACCAGCGTAGCCACGCGCTGCACCGGCCTTGCGCCGAGGCGAGCACCACCCGGGCGCGTTCAACGCGCTTTTGCAGCCGGTTACGATCTGCCACGATCGCTTCCAGCCGCGCTCTCTCCGACCCATTAACCATTACGCAGACCGTCTGTGCCCTCCGCGCAGAATTGCACGAGACGCCTCCGCTGTGAATCACACGAATGCGTCAGAACACTCGGAATTGGCCGTCATATTGCCGATCCACCCCTGAACTCGACCAACTGCGAGCACATGTTTCTGCTCTGCTTCCATATCGCGTCGCCTCTGGCTTGCTGGAGCACCTCCTGCCGATCGAGACCGGTCAGAGCCCAGAGACGTTGCGAGGCCAACGCTTAAGTCTGGCGAGCAACTGTGCGACGCCGCCATAGTTAAGCCTGCGGCTGGCGCATCGGCGATCACCGTCACCTTGGACTCGACATTCATCCGCGGCCGCCGTGACGGCGAACGGCATCTGGAGGTTCGCGTCGGCAATGTCGAGACATCGGGCGGTGGGCGGCAAGTATTCGGCGCCGTCGCGAAGGCAGACACGGAGATCGCTGTGCTGATCCAGCGCAGCCTTGAGACGGTCGGCCGAGCCGCCGACACCGAGTTCACCACATTCACCGACGGCTGTTCTGGTCTGCGGTCGATTCTGGCGAATGCGGGTTGCAAGAAGCCGATCGCCGATTGGTTCCACATCGCCATGCGGCTACAGCACGCGAAGCGGGCGGCGAGCGCATTGTCGACCGACACACCGGGTCGGATGAAGGCAAAGGCAGCGATCGTCGCTGAAGTTGAACGCCTGCATTGGCGGATCTGGAACGGCAAAGCCAAGAACGCATGGCGCACGCTCGAGCGCGTCCGCAAGGTCATGCATGTCTTCCAGGGCGAGTTTTGCCAACGCGCCAAGGCTGTGCCTTCGTCGCGCAAGCTGTGGCATGCGTTGCGCGAGGTCGACAAGTATCTCCGCGGTCAGACTACATGCCTCGTCAACTACGCCAAACGATACCGGGCTGGCTTGCGGGTCGGCACGTCGGTGACCGAGGGCACCGCCAACTTCCTGGTCAATCGCCGGATGAACAAGCAGCAACAGATGCGATGGTCACGACGCGGCGCCGACTTGCTGCTGCAGGTTCGTTGCGCGGTCTACAACGGCGCGCTCGGACCTGACTTCGGCAACTTATTTGAGCCAGCACCCGATACGATCAAGCAACCGCCACTCGCCGCTTGATCCCCCAACTTTTGGACACTCCCCGGCTCTGGGCGCTATATCATTGATTTTGCCATCTTTCCTTAGCGGCACTTTCTGCATGCATATGACGGAAAGGCCAGAATCCCGTCCCTCATGGCCGTTATCTTTATGCTCAAGTTCTAGCGATAGAGGGTATACGTCGGCGCGACCGCGGCCGGAACGGCTGCCATCATTCGATTATACACGACCTGAGCCTTCTTGCTCATGGGATCGGGCCACTCGATCGGGCTTGCCCAGCTCTGTCTGAAGCTGACTTAGCTGTAGAGCCTGTTGAGCTGCCGCCTGAAAGTTTTGCTAACTATTTGCTGTCATTAACGTGTCAAGACGTTCCAGGACGGTCCATCCATGTTCATTCCGTTCAAGTTGCACATGCTGAGCCCAGTCGCAGTATAGATAACGTCCAAGAGCCCCATACAAGTTCAGGCCGGTCACGAAATTCCCAACGTCGGCAAAACCGGTGAGCGCGTCGTGACCGAGGGCACTACGATGAGGCTGCCGGCCTGTTCAAACAGGCCGCAGCGCTGGTGCCGGGAGGACAGTCGGATGAAACATCGGGCTATCTCGCACGTCAGGCGGACGCGTTTATATCGGCAAGGTGAGGAAATTCGGCAACAACGCTGCGCTGGTCAATTCGATTTCAGTATGGAAAAAAACAATTAAAGAATTCGCTCGGAAGTCAGTGCCGCTCGGCTGGGCCCAGACGCGCTTGAGACGCTGGGCGAGCGCGAGTTAGTTTCGGATAGATCGGCGAAAGCACGCTGGTGCTCGCGATGCTGCAGAGCCGCCTGATCGAGCGTCGTCGCCAACTCGCCGGACAGCTGATCGGCCCGGTGGCGAGCGGTGTCCCGGTCGTCGTCACGCTCTGCCAGCAGACGATGCAGCTCGTAGATCGCCCGCTCCTTCGCGGCCAACGCGATCAGGGTATGCACTGACTGGTGCCACAGCATCGCATGACGGCGGACTGGGGAAGGAAGCTGCTTTAGCGGTACCAGGCGATAGGACGGAGCATCCACGAGCGCGCTCGCGAGCGGCAGATCGCCGAATGCGAGATCGTGGAAATCGGGGGGACAGTGTTCGCCGCCTTCGCGTCCGGTGTGGTTCGCCCGCGCCAAAACGGGCTGGACAGTGTGCAACGCGTGCTCTGCGAGCAGATGAAAATAGACAGCCCAATCCCAGCCGTGAGTTTTTTCACCGCCATAATTGCAGTTGCTGGGCTCATCGGTCATCCAAAATGGTTCGAAATGGTGCTGCCATTGCTGACGAGTGACCACGAAGCCAAGGGAGTTGAATGTTTTTGACAGGAACAGATCGTTCGGGCAGTCCGGGTTGGAGAGCAATCCGGTTGCCCCGCATCCGCCGGCCAGAAGCGACAGGCACAGCCAGTCGATCTGGTGATTTGCGACGAACCAGTCCGCCAGACGGGTCACGTCCGGCGAGACGACCATGTCTTCCTCAAGATAAATATTGATCTCTGAGCCGCGTGCGAAGACATCCTGCAGGGCGGCAAAAGGATTCCGCCGAACGCCGAGGCGCTCGGGATTGACCGTCATCGTGAAATCGTGCCCTGCGAGCATCTCGTTCGCTATCGCGATATACGCTTCGGCAAACTCGGTCGGCTCGATCCTCGCGTGGATGTGCCAGTTCGCCAGTTCGTTGGCAAGCAATGACTTAAGCAGGTTTCGAAACAGGTGAGGGCGTCGATAGCCGGTGATCGTAATTGTTTTCATACGCATGTTCTTTTTCAGAGAAGCCCAGGATTGATGTCGATGGCGCGGTTCACCTGTTCGCATCGCACATCCGAGCATCTCTGGAAATCCCGCGTCTGAGGCGGTCGTCAACAGCCCACCCTCTGGCCAGAGGTCTACGAACTGCTTTCGGCGGAAATGCTGCGCCGCAAGCTGGCCCGCCAGCCAAACGCGCAGCTATCCGCGATCTTGCGCGAGGCAGTGCTGGCATATCTCGGCCGCAGCAAGCCGTGACGACACCGGCGCGCTGCGTGACAGCGCCGCGACGGAAGCGGCAGGTCGCAAAGGACTGCACTCGGAGGGCTGCTCTGCACGATCGAGTCCGTCATGGCCGGCGGCCGCCTTACTCCTCCGCGGCTGATTCGCCACCTGAGCCACAACCGTGCAGCGTTCCTTACTATGTCTGTGATCGGCTCATCGGACCTGATCGGAAGGGCACCAGGCGGGCGAAAGCTGATCGCCGTGGTTTACGCCGACATGGCCGGTTACAGCCGCCTAATTGGGCAGGATGACACAGGAACGCTCGAACGGCTTCGGACTCTCCGCAACACTCTGATCGACCCAGCGATCAACGAGCACGGCGGGAGGATCGTTCAAACCGGCGGCGACTCCCTGCTCGTCGTGTCGATAGCATCGACGGGGCGGTCCGCTGCGCGGTCAGAATGCAGCAACAGGTTGCGCGTATGAAGTTCTTTAATGAGCGCCGAGATAAGCCTGAGATATAGAGGATTGAGATTAACGAAACTTCGGCACAATCATGAAAATCACCATCGACCGCTGGTGAACGAAGAGTTTAACAAATTGAACCCGCAGAAAACAGGCAGTCCAACTTATAATTCCGCATCCTTTGCCGAACCTGGCGTTGCCCTATTTGCTCGCGCCATCATAATGCTGAAGCTCAAGGGCCTCCAGATTGATGCAAGGAACAGAGCGTAGGTTGACCGCCCGCATTTCCGACCCGTCCGGGTTCTTCCCCGAGGCCAGCGGCGCTGCGGTTCATGCGAGACGGCGACGCGTACGTGATCGCTCGACCGGACGGGATCGCGCGGACACCCCGCGATTGGACACCAGGGATCGTTCATCGGAGCCACTGCTGCGAGCGGACGCGGAAGGCGGCCTCGCCAGCCTAAGCGCGTACCGCGAAAGCGGATCGCATCATGATGACGATTGCCGCCGCATCCGTCGATCGTCAACAGCCGCTGTGACAGGCCGAGTGGAGGTCTCGCCCCAAGCTCGCAAGAGTGCGAGTTAAGTTTTAGATTTATTTGTTACTTTTCCGCCTCGATAGCGCAAAGCAGCTAATCGGCGTCCCCTATGGCGCATTTCCTGGTCCACCGCGATCGGTACGGGCTGAAGTTTGGTGGTTATTGGCGCTTCCTTGGCGGCCGCCGAGCTCACGGCCAGCGCGGTTTGAGTTTCCCTTCATGAGACTCGGGAAGCGTCTTGCAGTCTTGCACAGCTGGGGCGCCGCTCAAATTTATTGGTCCTCGCACTGCATCCCGCCCCTGAAGCGGAGGCATACCCTGCGGCGCTTGCCGGATGACATAACTGATTGTAAGTTAGCTAGAAATCAAAATGGGTGATCAAAATGGTGTCATTCAACATAAAAAAAGCGTCGTTCGTCGCGTTGACGTTTTTTGGGATGTTCTCTGTTACGGGCTTGCTGGCTGCGCCCGAGGCAGTTCCAACGTACCACTACGATACTCAGCGGACTGGCTGGAATGCTAACGAAACAACGCTGACCGCGACAAGTTTCCCCAGCACATTCGGTCTACTCCATACAGTAGCGCTCGACGATCAGGTTGATGCACAACCGCTCCTGGTTCCGGGTCTAACAATCGCCGGTGGAACGCATGACGTCGTTTATGTCGTAACGGAATCCAATACTGTCTACGCAATCGATGCATCAAGTGGCGCTATTCTGCTTAAACGAAACCTTGGAGCCGCGGTTCCAACACCGCTAGGGTGTACCAACAACGGCCCACATGTGGGAATCACCGGCACTCCCGTTATCGACCTAACCACACGCACATTGTACCTGATTGCCTATATAAACGGCCCGCCTACTTATAAACTACACGCTCTCAACTTAAGCGATTTGACAGATAAAGCCGGCTCGCCAGTCACCGTGACTGCGTCGCACACCCTGACCGATGGTTCTGTTTACAAGTTCGACGCTGCAGTGCAACGACAAAGGCCAGGATTGCTGGAATTGAATGGAGACGTTTACGCCGCGTTTGGAAGTTTTTGTGACTTCAGTGCCAGCCTTTCAAGAGGCTGGGTTTTAGGATGGGCGGCAAGTAATCTTACTCCCGTTGCCGGGAATCACCTGGTTGACTCGCTAGCAACTTCATCTAGCAACTTTTTCTTATCTGCAATTTGGATGTCGGGCTACGGCCTTGCTGGAGATCCAGGAACTTCTGGAGCTATTTTGGTGTTCTCCACGGGAAATTCCGCGGCAAACACTTATACTGGCTCGACTAATATTCAGGAAAGTATAGTTAAACTCAGTTCGAATATGTTAAACCTCTCAGATATTTTTACACCATCGAATCACGCACAACTGGATAACGGAGATGTGGATCTAGGATCTGGCGGTATCATGATGTTGCCAACTCAAGGCGGAAGCGTTCCACATCTAATAGTTGGCGGTGGTAAAGACGGAAGGTTGTTTTTACTGAATCGTTTGAACATGACCACACCACTTGACACACATTTTGTGGCAGAATGTTGGTGTGGGCCGTCATATTTTGTCGGCTCAGATGGCGCTGCACGAATTGTAACTAGCCACAGCGATACTATAATAACCTGGGACCTCGACTTATCACCTTCACCCCATTTAGTTCAAGAGGCAAGCGTTAATATTACAACCGGCCAAGACCCAGGATTTTTTACTGTGGTATCATCCAATGGTACTCGAGCTGGCACTGGTATTATTTGGGCGGTTGGACGCCCTAGCGGTGCGACCTCTGTCAACTTATTTGCATTTGCAGCAACAGCGTCAGGCGGGACACACAAGTTATTGTTCTCCTCACCAGCTGGGGCTTGGCCAGACAGCAATGCGAATGCCAACATCGTCCCCATTGTTGCGAACGGAAAAGTTTATGTGGCTTCCAACAAAGCACTTGCGATTTTCGGTGTTCGCTCGGGCCTTGCTCCGCAAATCGCCCCTCCGCCGTCTAGTCCAGTTGCATCGCTGAGCGGCCCTCATGTAATCACCGGCACACTTCAGACGATCGACGGATCGACTCTCATTCTCCGATCGCGAACGGGCGAAACCGAAGAAATTGACGATTCTCAGGCGGCTCAGGACGAGCAAGTTAGTATTTTGCACGTCGGGGAACCCGTTACCGTGCAAGGATCATCGTTCACCGCAACCGGCGCGCTGCTTGCGACGTCAATTGTCCGGGCGAAGCTGCCGGGCGATCTATGGCCGCCAGACCAATGAAAATTTGGCTGACTTTCCCGCACATCGATTCGGGAGGCGGCCGGGGATGTTTGCGGTGGAGAAGACCTCGACAAGGCCGAGACACCCCGGGACTCGACGCGCGTCAGCCGACGCGAACCACTGCGTAAAACGACGAAGGTTTTGGCTGGTACGATTCAGGCGTTGGCGAACGACGGCTTCGGTCCGACCAGGATCGCCAGGATTATGCGGATCAGCCGCGACACCGTACGGAGGTATCTGCCGTCGGACTACCGACCACCTCGCCACCCTAAGCGCGTAACCGCGAGAGCGGATCGACGCCCGCACCGTTCAGGTGGCTCCTTTCGGCCGGTGTGGGCCCCCCGAATCGTCGTCGTAACCCGCTAACCGGACGGCGGCGCAGCCACCGTGCTTTGCAACCCTATTGCGGCACGCACGACATTCCGACAATGGCCCCAGCATTTACCGTGGGGCGAGACGGCCTGCTGCGGACGTGTTAGGGACACGCGGTGCATCACTTCTCGCTCGTTGGCGGATCGTGCTCCGGCGCAAAAGATTGTAGCAATGGTGACTAGCTTCTTGGCTTGGTGGATCGCTCGAATAATCGAGCTTCTTCCGTTCCTAGCGGGCGGCGGCGCGCCGGATGGCGTCGTTGTCGACGTCGACGCGTCCGGGACCGAAACCGCATCGCTGCGCCGCAAGGGGCGGGAGGCGGTGATAACGATGAAGGCGGCGGCACGCCGAGCGCGCCGCCGGGTGACCTTGCTCCGGCCTCCGTCGAACACCATCCTGCAAACGCGACGCATCCTGCCCACCGCTTCCCGGCGCGACACTAAGCAGATGTTGCGGCACTTGCTTGGTCGCATCACGCCCTTTTCTGCCGACGCACTGTTCTGGTCGTGGGAGGGCCGCCTGCTGCCTCTGGACCGGACGCGCACCGAAGTGACGTTGACCATGGTCCCGAAGATGGCGGTCGCGCCGGCGCTGGACCGACTGGCTACCGCCGGCATCCGGCCGCACTTCCTGGAGGTCGGCGACCCGGCCCGGCCTCGGCTGCTGCCGATTCAGGAGTTCCGGCACGGCCGGCTCGATCCAGCGGCAGTTGGTCCACGGTCTGGCGTACACTTGCGTTGGCCTCACCGGAGCGGTCCTGCTGCTGCCGTTCGGGCGGCAGGCGCTGGCGCTGCACAACGTCAACAGCGCGATCGCAGAGCTGCAGCCAGCCGTTGCTCAGGCCGAGGCGCTGGGCCGGAGCATCATCGCGGGCGGCACCGGGAACGAAATACTGACGCAGGAAATGCGACAGACCGGCGACGTTCTTCAGGTCCTGGAGATGGTCACCCGCGACTTGCCGGACGATACCTACTTGACCGACTTTGTCTTGCGCAGCCTGCATCTTTCAATCAGCGGCCGCTCCGCCTCCGCCCCGCGGTTGATCGGCGGCCTGTCGGCAGACCGGGCGATCCGGGAGGTCGCGTTTGCTGCGCCGGTGACCCGTCCTCTCGACGGCACCAGCGCCGACGTGTTCTCAATCCAGGGCGAGATCCTACCGTGACACAGCACTCCTCCGCGGACGCTCCAGGCTGATTTGATGGACGACATGATCCTGGAAACCGCCAACGCCTGTACGCCGGCGACAGGGTGAAGATTAGCGCGTTCCAGTGGCGCGCCGCCAAGCTCAAGCCGAAGGTTTATGGCTGTAAGGCTGAGGTCGCGCTAACCGGCGCCAACGGCGGGCCAGTGCAGAGCCAGAGCGTGACTGTGTCGACTACAGACCCGCTCGAGGCGGCGCGATTGTATCAGAAGGTCATGGGGGGCGGATGATCCGCATCAAACGTCAGCACCTAGCCGGCCGAGGAAAAAGAAGTGGTGAATGCTATTCCTTATATGGCACGATCCGGAGCCCCTGGGCGGGCAATCTGGCCAATTTTTGTAAAGGCGGCCTACCGCAATAAGTCAAGGCCCTCTGGGCCGTCAGATGCTTCTTCCTCGACCGCGTCAACTTGCCGAACCCGTCTGAGGGCCCCGCTTTCGAGGTGTGCTGGCACCCTGCCGGAAGCTCGTGGCGGCAATCCTGCCAGCCATCGCCTGGTTCCCGCGCGCGCCCGTCTCCGCCGTCCGGAACTGGCGGGCTGATGGCGAAGCCACCGAAGCGCAATCGCCGCTCGTTGCCGGAGCATCTGCCGCGGGTCGAGGTCGTGGTTGATATCGCCGACAAGACCTGCGGGTGCTGTGGTGCGCCGCTTCATACGATCGGCGAAGACCGCTCCGAGATGCTGGATTACGCCCCGGCCCAGCTCCGGATTCAGGTGATCCGCCGCCCTCGCTATGGCTGCCGGGCCTGCGAAGGCGCGGTGGTGCAGGCGCCTGCGCCGGAACGGCCGATCGACGGCGGCCTGGCGACCGAGGCGTTGGTCGCCCATGTGCTGGTCAACAAATATGCTGACCACCTCCCGTTGTATCGCCAGTCGCAGATCTTCGAACGTCAGGGTGTCAACCTCGATCGTTCCACTTTATGCAACTGGGTGGGTCGCGCTTGCTGGTGGCTGGAGCCGCTGTATGGGCTGGTGTCAAGCACGGTTCTGACCTCGCCCAAAGTGGTTGCCGACGACACCACCCTGCCGGTGCTGGATCGATGATCTGACGCTCAGCCTCGTAAGGCTGGGGTCACATAGTGAGCTCGGCATCTAGCGCTAGCCGCTTTAGGACCTAGGCCGGATGTACGAGGCAATGTAACGTCAGGGCGGCAGCCAGCCGACGCGAACGCGTTGCAGTGTCGGAGGCCAATGATTGTTCCAGGCTGTGGTCTGGCGGCGGCCGACCGGAAGGTCTGTCTGAAGATCGCGGCGACACGGTGGTGCTTTAGCGAGCCGTGTGCGCCGAGGCCATCGAGACGCTGCTGGCTGAGGAACTCACCATCCGCGAACGTCACGATTCACCCATGACCTTCTGATACACTCGCGCCGCCTCGATTGGATCCGCTGACACCGTCACACGCTCGCTCTGCACTGGGCCACAGTTGGGGCCGGTCATCGCCACAACCGAAATTTCACGCTGACCACACATGACCTTACCAAGCCAGATCAGCATCGATGTGTCGCCGGCCTGCGCCTTCTCCCACTGCATTCGACGTAGCGTTGCGCGATCCGTGCCCCGGCCCTTCTCGATGGCGTCAGCAACCTCCGGATCGCGCTCCAGTGGTCGTAGAGCGTCCGCCTACCTATCCCAAGTCCGTCCGCGAGCTTATGCATCCACAACTAGGTGGGCGCACCTACGCGATTTTGGTGCGCCTTTTTCCGTTCAGGAGGCGAGGCAGTCTAGTTACCAGAAGCGAGCCCGTGTTGGGGGCGGCAAAACCCAGTGAAGCCAGCTCGGGAGGTATGCGAGGATGGCTCCTCGGCGAGCCTGCATGGCGAGGAAGCGGGTTTCGCGGTGACGAAACTGGGCGCGGAGGCAAGACGCAGGGTCGGTAGGGCGCATGGCGGAAGAACAACGCATGGCGAGGGGAGGAGTTTAACCGTGGATCAGATTGAAGCTGTCTTGCCGCGCTTGTGATTTATCTCCGAATTGACAAGGCTCAACTTGAGCGCTCGTGATTAGCCGCCGGCTACGGTATCGCCCGCGGGCATCGCTACAGCACGAACAGGCGCATCAATCGACTCAGGTTCGCCTGTTTTTGTGTTCCAAGCGCTGGCCGGACCGGCAACCGATCCGTCGGCTGACCATCGCGACCATTTCGAACCCTAACCGTGCCGTCGTTGCGGAGTATCTGCACTGCCCTAGCGGCATCATGTGGTGATCGTTTGCATCGCGCGGCCCAAAGTCTACCAGCCGGTTCCAGACATCAGGACCCGAGATCGGCGTTCCAACGGCATGCAGCCAAACTACCCGCCAGAGCTGTACAGCCCGTTATTGGCGGGTTACTGGCCTCTACTGCGAAGGTCTTCCAAAAGGGCGGTTCAAACTCTCCCTCCAAATGGATCATAGTACCTCGTCGAGGGGGCACCGACCTACTCAGCTTCAGAGGCTCCACTATGGGATGATCTTGCGTATGGTCGGAGAATCGAGCTGCTCCCGAGTAAGGTTCACCACATAGCCGCCCTGCGAAGGATCGTAGGTGAGCTGCTTCCACGGTAACGGGCGACGCTGGGCGCGATGGTTGCCTTTCTGCTGGCGCGCGGCATCGCGGCCGAGTGGGTGACGGGGTGGCTTGGGGATCGGCTGCGGCGGCCGGTGGATAGCGTGACGGCCGACGGCTGGCGCTTCGTTGCCCTTATGCGCCTCGTGCCGCTTGTCCCGTCAACCTGCTCAATTTTGCGCTTGGCCTGACCGGCATTTCGTTGCGGTCGGCGGTTTGCATGCTGCCGGCGCGATTGCCTACACCTGGCTCGGCCACCGCTCACCCGGCGCGTTCCTTGAACGTCACGGCGCGGGTGCAAGATTTTCGATTCTGCCGGAACCTGTCCGGCGGGACGCCCTGTCGCGTCTTAGCAGCTGGGCGACCGATCAATTCGGCTCGCTCAATGCCAGCTTTGCCGAAGATCACAGATTCGAATTGAATGTATATCGTTTCGTGCAAGGAAGTACTCTCTGAATGGCCGATGCAGTGCAAGACGCGAACCTGACCGATCTCGGCCGCCGGCTCGTCAGCGGGTCGCTCAGCGACGAGTTGTTGATGTGGGCGACCGAGGACACGCCGAATCTGGCCCTGGTGCCATGGGCTAATGTGGTGAAAATAGGCGGCCAAAGCATCATGGATCGCGGGCGCGCCGGCCTGATGCCTGTGGTGGAGGAGATCGTTGCCAATCTAGGTCGTCACCGGATGATCCTGGGGACCGGTGCGGGTACGCGGGCGCGACACGTCTACTCGCTGGCCATTGATCTTGGTCTTCCTGTCGGTGTGCTGACTGTGCTTGGTACCGCCGTCGCCTGGCAGAACGCTCAGATGCTGCAATATCTGCTAGCTAGTGCCCGTCCATAAACGGGAGTTTTTCATGGAAGACATTCTTCGGTAGGCCCGTGCGGCTGTCCCGACCGGTTCCAGTGGCGGCAATTTCCCGCCTTGGTGACCGGATAGTTGCAATTGCAACCCTTGCGTGTACCGCTGGGCGCATTCGGGCAGCGGCGTTCGGCGTGCCCAATGCGAGCGGCGGTCAGGTGGTGGCCACGGCTAGTCGCGCACAGAGAGCCAGGTTGTAGGCGACAACCGAGGACCAAACGTATGAGGTGAAGTGCGCCAGCCCGCGCCAAGTGCAGCGTGCCAGGCCAAACGCCCGCTTCAAACAGGAAATGTTGGCCTCGATGCCGGCGCGGAAATTGCGCAGCTTGCGATACACCCAGCGGCTTTTGACCATGGCTTCGATGCCAAGGTGGCCCTTCTTGTGGAAGGCGACATCGCTCACGCCAAGCGCCTTGGCCTGGGTGACGTTGGCCGCGCTGGCATAGCCGCCGCCGCCCGCGATCTGGCGTGGAGGCTGGCCGTGCGACGCAATGTGGCGCTCCAGCATGGGCAAAAAGCGCTCGGCATCGGCCGGATTGCCGGTCTCAACGACGACGTCGAGGATCAGGCCGCTGCGACCGGTCGCCAGACTGATCTTGTGGCCGTATTGCACCTCGCGGCCGCCTTTGACGATGATGTCAGCGTGCGGCTCGAAAGGCGCGAAACGATGCTGAATCTTCCAGGTGAAACGCCAGTTCCTCGTAGCTCAGCTGGCGGTATTGCTTCAGCAGCGCGCAGCGCAGCACGGCTTCCGCCGGCAGGCCACGCCGGCCGGTCTCGCGCACCCCGTCGCGCCGCAAATCGTTGCTGATCAGGCGTAGCAATGGGCGATGCTGATCGAGCCACTGCGAGATCTGCTTCAACTCGCGGCCGATCTCGTGCGTGGCAAAGATATCGAATAGACTGGCTTGTGTGATGCGTTCCTGACGCATGATCGGGCTCCGGCGGGTCGGGTCTGGTTCGGATGCAGTGGTATGCCGCCGAAACATAATCGAAGCCGCCGGACTTGACTTGCGATATCGCGAAGCAGCTGGTTTTTAGTCGACTAGCGTTTATGGACGGACACTAGCTTAGCTAGTGGCTCTTTGGCCGCCACGAGGAAGCAACCGACATCACGCTCCTGCCCTCCCCCGAACGGAAGCCAGGCGCACCTGTGATGCCGTCGATTCGATGCGCCTTTATTACGCGAGTTCGGCATAGACCGGGCCGGGAAAGCCCGAGCATTGCGCGCGCTTGAGGGTGTCCGCCTGGTTCGGGTGACGCGAGCCTCAGGACGGGCGGTGCTGGTGTCACTCCTCCGCGAGACATCGGCGGCTACCGCCAAGAAATGAGGAGACGGGATGCGATCGGCTAGTGCCAACTATTCCGTGCTGTCATCATCTTCCATCATAACCTGCTGATAAACCCTTGATGCCTCGATCGGGTCCATGTCCGGTGTGATTACGGGCGATGCAACGCCACCACTATGTTTCAGCTGCAACTTATCGCCAAACGTCTTCGGCAATATCTTCGAAATGACCCACTGCCTTGCCTCAAAGCGTAGCCTGGATCGAGCGATGTGCTCCTTGTCAACGACGTAGCTGACGCGCCCCCGCTGGTTCTCTCGCCGAACCCAATCGTTGGTCCCATCATCCGCAATGTCTATCAACTCATCGGCGAACGTTTGGGCCTGAAGTTCGCGGGCACAATTATAAAGGGCGGTGAACCCACAATGATTGGTCCTCGCCCATCCCTGCACAGTGCTAAACGGCGGCATGCCGGGATCGCGGCATATCGACTTGAGGGATTTGCCGGCGGAAAGGCGGGCGCATATCTCCTCGGCCAACTCGGCGGTATAAATTGATGGTGTACCGAAGGTCACGTCCAATCCCTCTCATATGAAACGAGGAAATTTTGAGAGCCGTAGGGCATAGGATCGCGTGTTCGATGGCGCTTGGACCCTCTTGAGCGGCCTTGTCGGTATATTGCTCGGCGCCGGGCTCGACGAAGCGGGTGCTGATCACAATAGAGTGAAACCCGTGGATTTCGTCCATCTAATGATTGCAGTGAGGGGTGGTGGCACCGATTTTGCCGGTGTCGTGTGTCTCGCGCGCGCGTAGCGACCGGATGGCAGCGAACGGGTATTAACCCCTCTTTGCCAGAGCGGTTTCGGGACAGGTCGAGCTAGGATGGCGTCCCACCAAACGGCAGCGTGGCCTTGGCAAGTGTGGTCAGGTCAGATGAGGAACATAGACCTTATTCTCGAACGGCGGATAGCATGACCGGCAAAGACTTTGGACGCGCCTCCTGCGGCGCACATCGCCACGTCCCGGCCGCCTGGGAGATTTTGCCGAACCGGCTAGGCCATCCCTCGACTTAGTCCGCAGTCAGCGTAGTGCAAGTTACGTCCGGTGAGCAGGTGGACACGACCTATCCAGGAGCAGTTGCACCAAAGCCCATCAGGACGGCGATATAAAGAACGGGCGGAATATCAAGTCTAATGAATAGGTTATGTTGAGACCGGGGTGATCAATATGGGCGTATTGACAAAGGGGCTTGACGAAGCGGCAGGATTGGAAGAGTACGCGCGCCCCGTCGATTGGCGGCGCGCAATCTGGACCCGCCGCCGCCTAATTATTGTGCTTTTTCTTGCTTTTCTGCTGACGAGCTTGGTCGCCGCGAACCTCGTGAGCCCAACCTATAAAGCGCAAGCCATCCTCGAGGTCCTCCCCGAGAGGCAGCCCAACGCCCCGGCAAACCCAGTGACCTCGGCCGCCGCGGACGCCGTGGTCGTCAATACAGAAGCCCAAAAAGTCGGTGCGGAGCCGGTTGTTCGCGTCGTCTTCAAGGCCTGGGAATCTGGAACCTTTGGTCCAGTTTTCGGCCAAAAAGGCGAAATCAGAAAGATCATAGTCTGGGCCGAAGACCATCTCAGTGAGCAGATCCGCCGTGTGTGCGCCGCCACAGAAATTGGCACCCAATACTGCCCTGACCAAAACGCGATGAACACAGAGGAGGAAAGGTTCTCTCTCTTTCAGCGTCACGTGACGGTTGCCGCTGAGCGCGAAACGCGACTGATCAAGGTTACCTTCACCGCGCCGCACCCAGACGTCGCGGCCAAGGTGGCCAACGCCATCGTCTCCGAATACCTTAACCGGCACGCCGATCAGATAGAGATGCGCAGCAGCCGCTACGTCAATTGGCTGCAAGCTCGGATCAATACGCTAGGGATACAGGCTGCCAAATCCGACGAAGCCGTCGCGCGCTACCGTGCTCAGACCGGCCTGATCGAAATGGCTAAGGACGCTGCCTCCACACCGCGTTCGCCCGCGGTAGAGGAACTCGAGCACGCGCTGCAAAACGCATCCTCGGCGGATGCTGCCACGATATCGGCGCGCGTGAGGCTGAATACGTTGCGCGAAGTCCGCCGTGACCCGAGCAAGATCAAGACCGCGAGTGAACTTGTCGGTTCGAAGCTTATCAACGACCTAACTGTTCAACTGTCGGTCGAACAAGCAAAGGTGGCAAGTGCTTTGGCAACCTACGCTAGTGATAGCGCTTTGACATCGAGAGCGAAGGCGCAAATCGTCGCCATCCAGGGGCAGATCAACCAGGAAGTCGGTAAATTGCTTGACGCCGCTGAGCGGGATGACTTGAACGCCTCCGACGTGATGAAATACTTCAGCGAGCGCGTAGAAGGGCTCAAGGCCAAGATCGCCGAGGAACAGGTCGAGCGTGTAAATCTGCTTGGTTTGGAAAGACAGGCAAATGCCGATTCCGATCTCTACGCAGCCTATCTTCGCCAGGCGCGTGAAGCGATCGAGGCGGTTAGTTGGCAAAACGTCGCGGCCAGCGTTACAGCCGACGCAACGCCGCCTGTGGAACCCATGTTCCCTCACAGCCGGCTATTTCTACCGTTGGCTATTCTGGGCAGCGCGCTCGCCGCGATGGTCATCGGCGCACTCCAGGCGATTTAGCATCAGCGCCGCGTATTCAGCGACCCGATGGACTTCGGTGGCCTAACAGGGGTTCGAGTGGTCGGCACGGTCCCAAAACTCCGCAGGACCACCAGAGGGTATCGGCCCGACACCTTCCAGGCGTCCATTGAAGGCGTGGCACTCCGCCTCTCGCGCTCAACCGATGAAAATCTGGCGGCGGACTTCACGCCGTCAGCAATAGGCTTGCTCGAGCCATCCACACCTTGGGGTCGGGGCAAGCCTATGACGATCGCGATTACATCTGCCGTCTCCAGCGAAGGAAAGTCCGTGCTCGCGACGGCCCTCGCCACGCAGTTCCTAAAGGACGGAGCTCGCACCCTGATTATCGACGCCGACCTTCGGCGGCCCGGCGTCGGTAGGGCTGTGAAAGCAGCGCATGGCTGTCCCGTGACGTCAGTTACGTGCATGCCGGATGGTTCGAAATGGAACGGCTTCGGCAAACACGGCCTGCACGTCCTCACCTTGGCGAACACGGGGGACAGATCAAGCGTCATTCTCGCTGCTTTGCCGCGGCTGATCTCGAACCTCAAACCATACTACGACGTCATATTGATAGACACGCCTCCGCTGCTGGTTTTTGGCGACGCATTGGCCGCCATATCGGTCGCCGGTCAGACGATTTTGGCGGTTAGGTGGGGCTCAACGGACCGCCAAGCGGTTGAAATGGCCCTCGGCGAACTCAGCGAGATTGAACGTGCGCGCACCCGGATCGTGCTTACCAAGGTCGAGAATGGGGCGCTCGATAGTCGCTATAGTGGGGGTTACTCGGCCGTGGGAGGCGCATTGAGCCGATTGGGATTACGCAAGGCAGAAGGCATGGCATTATAGCGGTACAACCGGATTGCCGAGCGACAGATGTTGGCACGCGAATTGTCGATGCGATCCAGAGGAACAAGCAGTGCATAGGCTGCGGCAGGGCAGGCGGCTCAAACGCCGCTCTCTATTAATCGTCATTCCCTGCCTCAACCTATTCTCGATTAGCCCTCCAACAAGCGCCGCATCAGCCTCCGATACCGATCATTCTGCAGACTCCATCCCGCCTGCGGCCCGAACTGCACCACCGCCAAAGGGCCTATCGTCGCGACCAACCGACCAATGCTCATTTTACGTAAGCCCATCAGGCAGCGACCTCAATCCGGGCAGCGTGATCGAACCGTTCCTACATGCCGAAAGGGCCAAGGAGGCAGCAAGCGCATTGATCGATCACGGCATGCGATGCGACATAACAATACGATTTCGTAGCGGCATCTACTACCTGGGATCGACCCTAAAAATGGGTCCGGCAGACTCGGGGCAAAATGGCTTCCGGGTCGTATATGAGAGCTATCCGGGCGAGCACGCTACCCTTAGCGGTGGAAAACCGATCTCGGGCTGGACCCTATACGACGAAGCTCGCAATATTTATCGCGCTAACGTAGGCACCGGTTGGATCTTTCGCCAAGTCTATGTCAACGGACGCCGAGCCACGCGCGCTCGCGGAGGCCTGGAGTTCCACGGGACTCAACAAGAGCCAAGAAGGTTTTGCCGTAACGAAGACGATAGAGGCTTGGAAAAATTTGACGGACGTCGAGGTCGTCTTCCTGGGAAAGTGGATGATGAACCGTTGCAAGATTTCCTCGATTGCCTGCGGTCTTATTAAACTTGTCGATCCCTGCTGGAGGAACTCTCTATGGTCCTCCAAGTGGGACGCCGGCGCGAAGTCTCCCTCCTGGATCGAAAACGCTTACGAGCTTTTGGAGGTCCCCGGCGAATGGTACCTCGATCAGCGCTCTGGCTATCTGTACTACATGCCGCGAAACGGCGAAGACATGCGGACAGCCGAGGTCATCTTGCCGCGCGTGCAAGACATGATCGTCGGCCACTCAGCGCACGACATCCTGTTTAAGGACATTACGTTCGCTCATTCAAACTGGACCGGCCCGGATCAAGGAACCGACGGATATGTTGGTCTTCAGGCGGGCTATCACAGGGTTGGGGAGACCGGCACCCTTATCCGGATGCACGCGCCACTCTATTTTTCGAGGGCACGAAATATATCATTCATCGGTAATCTGTTCACCCAGCTTGGCTCAAGGGCACTGACCTTCGATAATGCCAGCCAACATATCGAGATCCGCTCGAATCGCTTTATCGACACGGCCGGGGGCGCAGTACAGATAGGCGAAATCGACGATGGCAGGAACACCGTCCCGGGCACGCAGAATTCTAATGTGATCATCGCGGAGAACGATATCGAAAGAGTAAGCCGCGACTATCCCGATGATGGTGCCATCGTGGCCCTCTACGTAACCCACCTGCTCATAGAGCACAATGAAATAGCTGACATTCCCCACATCGCGATCAGTGTCGGTTGGGGATGGGGAAAAGAGCCGTCTTACGCTCGCTATAACGAAATATCGTGGAACTACATACATAACTTCTCGGCCGCGTTCCGTGACTCCGCAGCCATCTACACGCTCGGTCCAATGAAAGATAGTTCTGTACATGACAATTATATCAAAAACGGCGGCGAGGGATACGGTTGCTTATACCCCGACGAGGGATCGGCCTATCAGACCTGGACCAGGAATGTTTGCGAAGACGTCGACCAATGGCTGCACGTCTGGACGTCGTCGATTCACAACAATCGTATTATCGATAATTGGAGCAATACGTCATCGGTCGTGAACCGCGGCGCCGATAACACCATCACCAGCAACATGACAATCGCGGACGGCATCTGGCCCGCCGCGGCTCAACAGGTCATTGCAAAGGCTGGGCTGCAAAAGTAAGCCAAGCGAGCCAGCAGCAGCAGAATCCAAGCGCTCGACCAAATCTTGCTCTTTGTAGTTAAGCCCTCCGGGCCACCCATGCAATCAAAAGATGTTTCCCCCCCTCCTAAGGAACCTTTGTCAGACATAGCACTGCGGAGCAGGATTGTGGCGCTGCGTTAGGGGAGACAAGTGTTTCAACACGGGACACATACGACACCCAATCTGCGGAACAATTTTGAACAGCCCCGCATCGATATTCTGGGGGTTCGGGTCAGTGCGATCAATCTAAGCGACGCCGTCGATAGCGTTGCAGGCTGGATCGACAACCAGATACGTCACTACGTATGTGTTTCAGGTGCCCACGGCCTCGTCGAGTGCCAGCGTAACCAGCACTTGCGCGCCATCCACAACGAGGCCGGCATGGTGACTCCCGACGGGATGCCCCTCGTCTGGTTTGCCCGCCTGCTTGGCATGTCACGCACAAGACGCGTTTATGGTCCCGACCTTATGCGCGCAGTCACAGAGCGCTCGGCGCGTCGAGGCTATCGCCAATTCTACTATGGCAGCACCGAACCCGTGGTCGAAACGCTAAAGCAGGCACTCCTGCAACGTCATCCCGACCTCCGAATTGCGGGAACGATATGCCCTCCATTCCGAGCACTGACGGCAGAGGAGGATCGCACATTTACGCAACAGATCAATGCGGCAAAACCCGATATTGTCTGGGTCGGACTGAGCACGCCCAAGCAAGAAATGTGGATGGCAAGCCACCGCGAACACATTGATGCGCCGGTAATGATAGGGGTCGGGGCGGCATTCGATTTTCTCGCTGGCTCGAAGCGCCAAGCCCCGCTATGGATGCAGCGGAACGGACTGGAGTGGGCGTTCCGCCTCTGCTCGGAACCCGGGCGGCTGTGGCGCAGATACGCCTACATCGTTCCAATGTTCAGCATTCTGGCGCTTGGCGACATCGTCCGCCGGTCCCCGCTTTTCTCCACACTCGCTCGCTCGAACGAACCGACGTCGGAATGAACGGACTTCCAATCTTCATCCGATCCCGCACCGGTCTTGACCGAAGTCGATTTATTGCAGGCACCAGGCTTGTCGCCAGGCAGCTGTTCAGGGCTATCCAGAACGACCACGTGATGTCGCTGACGGACCAAGCGATCGTGAGCGGCGCAAGCTTTTTGATGGCCTTGGCTGTCGGGCGTCTATCGAGCCCGGGCGAGCTCGGGATTTACTCGGGCGGCATGTCTCTGCTGATGTTGCTGGCAGGCGTCCAAGAATTGCTGATCTGCATTCCCTATACCGTTCAATCATCCGTCCAATACGACAAGAACGCCCCCGAACGGCTTGGTAACGCGCTAATCCAGAGCGTTTCGTTCTCAATACTAATAATATCCATTCTAATCATCACTGCCTGTAGCATACCGGTGCTCGGCGACCGAGATCAGGCGGCCAAGATCGCATGGATGCTCGCGCCCGTGGTGCCGTGCGTGTTGCTGCGAGAGTTCGCGCGGCAAAATGGCTTTGCGCACCTCCGGGTGGCGCGGGTATTGTTTCTCGACGCCGCGGCTGTCACCCTGCAAGGCTCCGTTATGGCCCTGTTGGTTGTCGGCGGTCATATTCGGGCCTCCACGGCCTACATCGCTCTTGGTGCCGGGTGTGGCACTGCCGCCGCCATCTGGCTGTTCGGCATGCGCCAAGATATCAAGATCGCTGCGAGCAGCCTGCGCGCATCGATCAAAAGGAGTTGGAGACTGGGACGCTGGCTCTTCGCCAGCCAGATCACCGCGGCGATACAAGGCTCCGCCGCCTTCTGGATCCTGGGTCTGGAGGCAGGCGCCACTGCGAGCGGTATTTACGCTGCCTGCCTATTGATCGTATCGTCAGCGAACCCAATGCTCATCGGTTTCGGTAACGTTCTGATGCCCCGGGCCGTCCGGACTCGAGCCTCGAGTGGCGTCGGCGCTGTGCGGCGACAGGTCATCCTTGACGCGGCGTTGGTGGGTGCTGTGATGAGCGCTTTTTGCGTGCTGATCTGGGCCTTTGGCGATCCGCTTATGGCGCTCTTTTTTCATAGCGCCGCCTACAAGGGCCACGACCAGATACTACTTGTACTGGGGCTTGGACTGCTTGGCTCCGCGGTCGGGATGCCGGCATCGAACGCACTCGCAAGCATGGAGCATCCGCACGCTATTTTTTGGGGGGGGTTGTGCGGCGCAACGGTGAGCGTGGTTTTCAGCTCGTCTCTGGCATACCGGTTTGGCATCGTCGGCGCAGCTTATGGATCGATGGCGGGCCATATCGCCGGGATGGTGGGTCGCTGGGTGGCATTCGCTTTTGTTGTGAACGGCATGAAGAACACGGCGGAAGCAGCTCACGGGATAGGGCGCCGCGCGCGCACCAATCTCATGGCCATCCTGCAGCAACAACCTATCCTCGCGATGGGGCGTATCCAGGAGATCAGGAAACTCGGCGAGGGTGATGAAGCAGTAGTTTTTGGGGTGAGCTTTGTCCCCGAATCAACCCACCTGCCCCCACCGTTGGCTATCAAGGTTTACAAACCGGCAATCACCTGTACAGTTGAAACAGGTACAGGCGCGCTTCCAAGCGCTTTCCGAGTGTCGTGAAGCCTTGGCCAGTCACGCGGGCACCGACTGGACGACAACGGTGCCGGTACCACTCTTCGTATGCGCGGTGCCATTAGCCCTCGTGATGACCGCAGTCCCGGGAAGGCCGATCCTGCAGTCATCCGGCCGGAATGCATACCCAGAGCCGTACGAGTCCGATCGCCTCGCGAGCGCCGTGGTTTCCGCTCTGGAAGAATTGTGGTCCCGAGGCCTTCAGCATGGTGACCTAAACCTCGAGAATATGCTGGCGGACTCGAACCAGAAGACAATCTCCCTCATCGATCCCAGCGGGCCCGCGAAGTTTTGCGAGGCGGGTAACACCGAGGATCCCTGGTTTCATGCCTCCTGCGATCTCGGGCATCTGCTCTTCGAGGAAGCAACGAAGCTGCGCCGGTTCATCGGGCGGCGCAGTTTACGCAAACGCCGTATGGAGTTCGTCAGAGCCGTTCTTTGTACCAAACTTAATTCGATAACCGGGCTCTCTGCGAAGATGTCGTTCGTCACACAGGTCCGCAATCTCGGCCACACTCATTTCATAATGCTTCAAGGGTCATGGTCGCCACGGGGAC
>CAWFVX010000006.1:0-221459 GCA_963819345.1 uncultured Alphaproteobacteria bacterium | reverse complement strand
TTTTTGTCATTTATCGGCCCTAACAAGCTCTTCATGCGTCTGATAGTTATGCTGGTAGGTCTGGTTCGGAGACAGCCGCGCTTCAATAAGTTGCCCATGGCTTCGGTCAGTTCGCGTTTGTTGAAGTCCCTTCCTTCTGGGAAATTGCAGAACACCTTTGGTGCGTAATTTCCAGCACGGCTGTTTTGGCTGACGTGTAGTCCGGCACGGATGTTGGCATCCAGTGCCGCGGGAAAGCGGCACCGGCCTGGTCTTTTCGCGAGCCGCTGCCGGCGGTGTAGGTTGCCGGCACCAGGAACACACCGTCGCGCCATTCCATGGTGACGGTATCGCCTGTTGATGCCGCATTGGCTTTGCGCCTGGTCAGGATGCGTTCTGGCGAGTGAGAATGGGCTTGCGTTCTGCGTCCTCTGGCCGAGCGAGTCCCCAGCGGGATCGACATGAGTTATTCCAGGCCGTTGATCCGGATCGGAGATCGCCGCTTGCCAATCCGGACAGTGAGGGATGCGCGTTGAGCAGCACCGCCCCATCGATATCTTGAGCCAACTTTGTAAGGGCGTTTCCGACGAACTGTGTGACTTGCGCGCGATCGCTTTCATTGCCGCTGAAGCACGTTGCCGCGGTATCGATCACGACCAGTCTGGCTTTGATGTCCATAGCTTCGTCTCGCAGCTGGGCGAAGCGTGCCGTGGTGACCATCGTGCCATCGCTTTGGAACCGAACCAGGACGTTATCCTGGCCAGTTGCATCAACTGGATGCATGTTCCCAAGATCGGCCCATGACACACCGTGATGCTGGCGTATCGCATCCATGCGGATATGCAACTCGGTAGCGTCATCTTCCGAGAATAGTCCGATTGAATTGCACGGCGTGACGGGGATGCCGCACCATTTTGAGTTCAGTGCGGTAGACGCCATCAATTGCAGCCCGAGAAGTGTCTTTCCTATTCCCCCGTCCGCGTAGCAGAGGGTTACCACGCGCACGGGGAGCCAGTGGGGAACGATCCACCGTCGGTCGGGACGGGAATGCCCTCAAGGCTGGGGAGATGAATTGCGCGCCAGGGTTGTTCCTGATCGGGTTCGCGGCCTAGGTTCCAGATACGCTCAAACTGGCGTTCGTCTACTTCGGCCGCCCAATCTTGTGTTGCTGGGTAGGCGAGCAGGGCGGCCTTCATGTCGGCGTAGGTCCATCCGGCCCGCCGCAGCGCCGCGCCCAGGCCGAGTGCACCTTCGGAGCGAGATCCGCCGCGCATTGTGGATGCGTTGAGCAGTGCCGCGGCCAGGGCGCGGTTATGTTGCGCCGCGGTGTTCAGTCGGCTGAGGATGGTATCATCGGTTCCGTTCTTACGTTCGGCCTTTCCGCAGAAGGCTGGTGCGGCCTCTTCGATTAGCCAGCGTAGATCCTCGAGGGGAACGAAGCGAAGATCGGCTGGACCGTCGGCCAAGCCATCCCAGGTCACTGTGAAGTATCGGTGGCTGAGGTACAACTCGATGCTCGGAGGATGGCCGCTGCCGTTGGCGCGTTTGAACTGGCGACCGTGTGCGGTGCCCATGATGCGCCGCAGCTCGAGCACTTCAGCAGGATTGATGAGAAGGAATGCCTTAACGCCGGTTTGGGACGGCGACACCTCGGTATAGGAGTTCAGTCGCTCGATGACCGCGACGGCCCATGGTTCGACGATCCCGGAGACCGGATCGCGACAGGTATCCAAGTCGACGCCGGCTATCCAGGCTTCGCCGCATTGGCCCAGTTCGATGCCGATGCCGCCGCCTGAGCCGTTGACGATCGCCTCGGCGATCAGCACGGCCTGATCGTGCGGGAGCCAGGTCGAGGCGTCATCGGCTTCGGCTTGTCGCGTCGCTGAGCAATAGGGCACCTTCGTTATTTTGCCGTTGCGCATTTCGTTCCGCCAGGCGACCCAATGCGGGCTGGTGACGAAATCGACCAAGCCTGTTGCGGCGCTCATGCTTCGCCCTCGATCGTCAGACCGGCAGCGTCCTCGAGGTCGACCCAGTCAACTGCCCAAGGGACGGCGAACGGCCTTGGGAGACGGATGTACCGAGGGCAGCACGTGGACTGCTGGAGAGAACGCGGCGCTGGTTTTGGCCGGAGGCGCTGGGCTACAGGCAACGTGCCGCTGGTGCGGATCATCTGATCGCCGCTCACGGCCGCCCGCTCCACTCAATCGCAGCCAGGAACCGGCCCCGCTCGTCTTCGTTTGCAGCGTTCCAAGCGCGACTTAAGGCGGCGTAGCGATCGATTTGCTTAACGCCATCAATGTGCGTCAGTGCGGCATGAATAGTCATTTCGTTTAGCTCGATGGCATCTATGAGATCCTGTCGGCCGGACCTCTGGACACGCCGAGCTGAATAGATCATGCGTTCGCTGACGCTCATCAGCTTGGCGGCTTCACCGACCGTCATCTGCAAATTTGCAGTCCGGTCGGTGGTTTGCATGCCAGCACCTCGATCAGGCAACCGCGTTGCCTAAATGAATCCCGCCGTTTTAGAAATGATCTAAATTCATTCCGCGCAGCCTCCGGCCGGATGCGTAACCCTGATCGGTCGGAGGTCCGGGCCAAAAATTCGCTGGAGCCCCTCACCCGCCTTCGCCATTAGATTCGGATGCCCAGTGCTGCACCGATCGCAAAAGGCGAACGCGATGACGTGCCGGGCTGGGGTGTTTCCGGGGTCACCACGCCGAACGCAGTCGCAGGGCTGATCTGTCTGATGCGTCGTGGGCAACAGAGGCAGAGAATCGGCTGGTTGTGCGGCGCGCGCCGGATCCACCGCGCGGAGTTGACGATTGCGCGTAGCAGCCGAATCAACTCCAAATCGCCCCATACCGTGCCGCCGACAGCTCAGGGATTCGCTCTGAATCAATGATGTCCACGCGAAAAGCCCTCCGGCCTCCTCGTGGAACCGCTTCAAGCCTGCCTCATATTCTAGGTGACGCTTGCGGGACCGCGTGCTATGTGCAGTCGTCATTTTACCGCCTTTAGGCCGCGTTCCCGGTGGCGCGGTCTTTTCTTGTTGGTAATTAGGCGGCCTTTGTAGCGGCAGCTTCGAGACCTTCGACAAAGCGGCGATAAGTGGATTTTCGCATGTGCCAGACGCTGCCAAACTTGAATGCAGGAAGCCGCTTCGTCTCCAGAAGATAATTCGTTTTTCGTAGCGTCTTGCCGATATGGGCGGCGATCGCCTTGGCCCCCTCAAGTGTGTCATCAGCTATTTGTTCGGTCATTTGCATCCCCATAAACAGGAAACATGTCATGTCTCTAGTTCACAAAAAAAGACTCAATCGGTGACGCCATGTAGCAGGCTTGTTATATCGACGACCAAGAACGTGTTCGCATCCTTGCGTGATTGTAATGGAAGAGGAAAGTCCTTACTGGGGCAGATACAGGCTGGACCGCCTTCATCCATTTTGACGCCTATCCACTGGTAATCAGACCCCCAGTCGAAGCAGAGATAGTTCTCTCCTTCTCCTTTTATTGCTCGTGCAAGCGCCTTACTGATTTCGCGAGATTCCGGGCTGACACCTATGACAGCGGGAACAACGGATATCGCATTGATCACCATCGGCCGGAGTAGTGCGGCCAGATGTTTGAGGTGTCCGATTGGAACACCACGAGACGCCAAGGGGGTCAGGATCGCGGCGATTAGGACCTCCCACTCGTAGTACAAGCGATGGACACCCCGGCCCGCACGATCGGTATCGGTCGTGCTCAGAATTACACCCCCATCAGTCCATGCTTGAAGCGCACGCGTTTTGGCTTTGGTTCGTTTAGCCATATCCGCCAGTGTGTACTTATCAGTGGCTGGCATTCGCACTCGGATACACAAGAGACATGTCATGTTTATAGGAGCCCACGCAATGGCAGTCAATGCCATTCTTGTTGACAAGGGGATATTATGCGACATACTGCGGCCGCAGTGGAGGTGACTATGGCGTCGGTGCGCAAACGGTCCTGGAAATCCGGAGGCGAGGTCAAAACCGCATGGATTGCCGACTACTTTGACCAGGGTGGCAAGCGACACCTCAAGACCTTCGCTACGAAGAAAGCCGCGACCAGCTGGTTGGATACGACCCGGCATGAGGTCAAACAGGGGATGCATACCCCAGAGAGCACAAGCATCACGGTGGCCGAGGCGGCGGCGCTGTGGATCCGACGCGGCGAACTGGAAAAGCTAGAGCGCTCCACGCTCAACAAGTACCGCAACCATGTGGACCTGCACATCCTCCCCTTCCTCAGTGCCACGAAGCTGGCCAGGCTGACCGCCCCCGCGGTGGAACAGTTCAAGGACGACCTTCTCGGGCGCCTTTCGTTGGCGATGGCGAAGAAGGTTTTGGGCAGCTTGAAGGGCATCCTCGCCGAATTGGTTCGTCGGGGAATGGTCGCGCAGAATGCGGCCTCAACGGTCCGGATCAGGGCCCGCGGCCGCGACGATCGCAAGCTGGCTGTGGGAAAAGACTATCCCACCAAGGCTGAAATTTCGGCGATACTGGCCGCGGCCGCCGGGCGGTGGCGGCCCTTGCTCCTGACCGCCGTCTTTACAGGAATGCGCTCGTCGGAGCTGCGAGGCCTCCCCTGGGATGCGGTCGATTTCGAGGGCGAGACTATCCACGTCCGGCAGAGAGCCGACGAATGGGGCACGATCGGTTCGCCGAAGTCCGAGGCCGGGCATCGCACGATCCCGATGGCCCCCCCGGTTCTAAATGCCCTACGCGAATGGAAGCTGGCCTGCCCGAGAGTGGGCGCGAGCGAATTGACACCGGGGCGGCTTTGGTTGGTGTTCCCCAATGGCGCGGGGAAGCCCCAACGTCACTCCAACATCATCAATCGCGGATTTGACCCGATTCAGGTCAAGGCCGGTGTGACTGTCCCTAGTCCGACGGCAACAGGTGATGAGAGCCGACCGCTGCTCTCCGCAAAATATGGAATGCACGCCCTCCGGCACTTCTTCGCGTCTTGGGCGATCGAGCGCGGGTTCTCGCCCAAGCGAGTGCAAGCCCTGCTCGGGCACGCGTCGATCCAGATGACATTCGACGTCTATGGCCATCTGTTTCCGAACTTGGACGATGACCGGGCGAAGTTCGCCGCAGGGGCGGCAGAGCTGGCGACATAAATTGCGACACGGATGCGACAAACGTTGGGGAGTGCCCTGATATTATTAATATCTTGTGGGAATCATAATCCCTTGGTCGGTGGTTCAAATCCGCCCGCCGCTACCATTTTCCAGTGGGATAGTGTGGCTTTGGCGGGTCATGTGCTGGAGTTGCCGTCGGCTCGTGGTATCGGGATGGCGGAATGCTTCTACTCGCCAAGGGGTTTGGGATCCTAGCGTTTCGAGCATCCATATCCGCGGCGCGTTTGCTCCACGCCTTCCGTTGCATCGCGTTACGCCTCCAGCGTCACATCACGAACGAAGCAACGCATTGCGCTGCTCGAGCACGCCTACTCCGCGGTGGGCGTCGGCTTATCGTTACTGTTAGGCAATACTATAATACAGTCTGCCGCCTGTGGGCCGGAGACCCACGCCGCGGTCAATCAGGAAGGGATTGCAGCGGCGTATGGGGCCCTGGAAGGACCGTCATTATTCCGCAGCGTTCAGGAAGCCGCCGACTGTATATCTCTAGAATTCGTCCAGAAGGAGGCCCGCAACCACGCGCCCAATCTCGGCTGTGATCACCATCGGCAGCGCGAAAATCGATAGCTCGATGAGCATTCGTTGTGCAACGCCGCAAACAGCCTTAGTCATTCGGACCTGGCGGCATGTGGGGCACTAGGCCGAGATACGCCAGGAGATCGCGAGAAATGCCGAAGGGGTGAACCTCAGGGTCGGCCATCAGTGTGGCCTCGGCCGCAGGACCGGCGCCGCGAAGCGCGCAATGCTTGCCACCCCGCAAAGCGGCTTGGATGTCTGCGTAAACTCACGCCAGAAGGCGGGTTTAGCAGCCGACGCCCGAAGCCACGGTTGCAAGCCTCCTTCGCTTGCCAGGCAGGCTGATGTGCTTTTTCTGCCACACGTCGGGGCTCAGACATCCCCCCTCACTCACCCATCGTCGGCCGAGCGAGCTTCTACACTACATGGGCCGACAGTCCGGCATCGCTCTATGCAGCCGGGGTGGAGGCTGTCGTCAACCTTCGCCCTCAACCGCAACCTGGTAGAGCACAGAGGGAAATTGCCCCGTAATACCTTGATCCCGCTCTGAGTGGCGGATGGGGTGTCCGCCGTTGTCGCGAAATATATTTAGTGAATTAATGGCTTGTAGGACTAGTGTCGCACAGTCCCACAATTTAGCCCATGGATCTGTGCGCTATGCGGGCGCACAGCGGCGCACAGATACGTGGTATATATATGACGGGGGTGAAAGCAGAATTTCCCGTGCCGGATGCCCATGGAGCTCAGCACGCCGGGGAATAAGATCCGAAAAGCGATAGAGACTCGCTGGTAAAGTTTTTGCTTCACATGTTTTCCCTTGCATCGAGCGACTCGGGCTCCTAAGATATTTTTGCGTCTGGAGACGAGTCGCCAAGCGTCTCAACTTAGGGCTCCAAGCCCTAACGCTCAGTCGACCGCATCTACTCTTAGAGCTCTCTGATGTATCTCTGCTACATCGACGAATCGGGCACGTCCGCTGTGCCGGGTAATACGTCGCACTTTGTCGTTACGGGCTTATCACTCCCAATCTGGCATTGGCGGGGCGCAGACCGGGATATCTCCGCGCTCGCCCGGAGATACGACCTAGATGATGGGGAATTTCATACCGCGTGGCTCCTGCGGCCGTACCTGGAACAGCGTCGAATATTCGGGTTCGAAGGCATGTCGCGAATCGCAAGACGCGGGGCAGTTGAACGGGAGCGAAACGCCCACCTTTTGCAGTTGCAGCAACAGCAGAATCGAAAGGCATATCAACAGGCGCGCAAAAATTATGCGCACACAAAAAACTTCGTCCATTTGACGTACAACGAACGCGTAGAAGCCGTCCAAAAATTCGCGGACACTATCGGCGGATGGGGGTTCGCGCGCCTATTTGCTGAGTGCATAGACAAGCTGCACTTTGATGCAACGCGGACGGCGCGAACAATCGATGAACAGGCCTTTGAACAGATTGTCTCTAGATTTGAGCAATACCTCAAGCGCACCGAGGAGGCTGAGAAGATCTACGGTTTGTTGGTCCACGATAATAATCAAACGGTAGCTCTAAAACACACCTCGATGATGCGGAACTTCCACGCAGGAGGAACCCTCTGGACCAGAGTGGAGCGGATCATCGAAACGCCGCTTTTCGTGGATAGCAAGTTGACGAGCATGGTTCAGGCGGCTGATCCTTGTGCTTATGCATTTCGGCGATTTGTCGAAAATGGCGAGACTGACTTGTTCACCCGGGTGTTTCCACGCGCCGACCGGATATACAATAAGGCGGTAGGGGTCCGGCACTTTACCGGACCGACGTGCGGTTGCGAGATTTGTCTAGCCCACAGGTGAACATGCTTAGCGCGCATGCTTCCGGCCCCGATTAGAAGTCCCAGCGCGACCCCGCTATCCACCGCGGGCCTCTCGGCTTCATCGGCGCACAAAGAGCTGGGCGGCGGCGGCCGTTCACTCTCACCCCTTCCGCAGCCGCACCCCAGCCCCGCCGCCGTTCTCGTCAATGAACTCGACGCCGGCCGACCTCGAGGGCAGCGCGGATTGCGGCGACAGTGGGAAGCATTGGCCTGTCCATCCGACTCGACCACGCTTCCTGAACGGCGGCGGCACGAGAGCTAACCCTTCCTGAAACAGCCCATCATAAGCACCCACGCCGGTCGGTGATATCAGCTGTTAGCATGGACATACATGTAAGCGCTGCCGGGTACGCCGCCACTCGCCGCCGTGGTACCGAAGCTTACGGACAGCTTGCCATCAGTCATGTCGGCGCTATTGAAGCCGACCAATGTCAGCGACGCCGTCGGTACGCCAGCAGCTGTAGCGTGTAGCGTGAGACCTGTGTAACCGGTTGCGCCCTGTCCATCCACCCATGATAGATTAAAGTCACTCGGCGTAACGCCCCAGATCGTTGCTGCATCGCCTGAATGAAAATTATTGACCGTGCTCCAGATGTCGGCATTGGGTCCGCGATCATCGACGAAGAACGTGTCCGTTCCGCTGCCCCCAGTGAGGAAATTCGAACCGGTGCCGCCGTCCAGGACATTGATGCCGCTACTAGCTGCAATCGCATCAGTTCCGCTGCCACTATGGATGAACCAATTGGGGGTGCTGGCGCTGATATTCAGGCTGTCCGAAGTGATGTTGATGTACTCATATTGTATCCCACTCACCGGGCCAGTGTACGGTTGCCCAGTCGCCGGCACCGACTGACCAGTCGTTGTATCGGATACGGCGATTGGGGCTAGTGGCTGCCTGGGATTAAAGTGCCAGGACTGTTAGCCGTCGCAGATTGTCCGGTGTCGTCCGAAAACGAAGCCACGGTGCGAACGAAGGCGCCAGCATCTGCGGCCGTCAGCGTGTAGCTGCCGCCTGTCGCGCCACTAATGTTATTCCAGGTCGAGTCATCGGTTGACCGTTGCCATTGGTAGGTGACATCGGAAGCACTGTTGTCTGCGTCTGTGATCACTGCGGGAACCGCTGTGAGCACCTGTCCATCCTGTGGGACGCCGGATAGCGAAACCGTCAAGCTTGGCGTGACGTCGGTTACCTTCGCCGTGGCAGAACTGACAGCCGTCACCGTTTGCGCCGTATCGTCGGTGAACGACGCGACGGCTCGCAAGAAGCCATTTTCATCGCTCTCGGCCGCTGTGTATGTCTTGGCAGTTGCGCCGGAAATGTATGTCCAGTTTGTGCCATCGATCGATCGTTGCCACTGATAGCTCACATTATTGGCACTGTCGTCGCTATCAGTCCCTAATGTCGGAGTTGCGGTCAGCACCTGTGCTTCCTGGGCGGTACCAGACACGGCAACCGATAGCGTTGGCGTGACATCGATCACCTTGGCCGTTGGGCACTGTCGGCTGAACCGGCAGTACCGGTGGCCTCAACCCGTAACACATTGTTCTCATCGCCCTCGGCGACCGTGTAGGTGCTGCCGGTTGCGCCACTGATCGGAGTCCACGTTCCGTTCACCAGACTCTGCCATTGAAACGTCGCGCTCGTGTCGCTATCGCTGGCGGTCAGTGTTTGTCCTTCCTGTGCGGTGCCAGCTATAGTGGGTGGCGGCCTTGTTGGCTTGGGTTCTTCGATTACCGAGGTTGCGGCGGTTGCGGTCTCTCCGATGCCGCCGTCCGTCAAAGTCAACGTGAATTTGGTGGTTGCTGGTAGACTTGACGCGCTCGGCGTAAACACTAGACTTTTCACTACAGTTAGAAAAGACGGTGGCGGCAAGACAAACCGCGGAGAAGAAGGTATGGGCGCAGCGGTCATAGCGCATCGCGATCCGTCGCCAGTCTTTCAGTCTGGCAACATGTTCTCGATCTTATGGCGCCGTTTGTAGAGCGCCTTGTCGTAGTCGATTGGCTGTTTGCGGTTCTTGGTCGGCGGTGCACGCCTTGATCCCGCGCTCGTTCAGGCAGTGCGGAATGGTCGCTGTCGTAGCCGCGGTCGCCGATCAGGTGCTCCCCGCAGGCAGCTTCTCGATCAGCGGCGGCGCCGGTATGGTCGCTCATCTGCCCTCGGTCAGCAGCGGATCATGGGCTTGCCCTGCTCGTCACACACACGTGGAGCTTGGTTCAGCCCGCCCTTGGTGCGTCCGATGCAGCGCGACACCCCCTTTTTTCCGCGGCTGGCGCTGTCCGATGCGCTTTGAGATGGTTGCGTCGATCATGATCCGCTCAGACTGGATCCTTCACCGGCCTCCAGCAAGATCCGCTCACACGCCGCGCGCTCCAGCGGACGAGCGATTATACAGGGTCTTCTGCGGCCATATTCTTGGCGCATCCTTCCACTGCAGTCCGTTGCGATCACGTAGATGATCCCGCTGATCACCCGCCGGTCGTCACCCGCGGTTTGCCGTGAGCGCGGAAATGCGGCTGATCCGAAGCATTTGTTGCTCGCTCAACAGGAACAATTCGCTCATGCGGACACCTCCGCCAATCCCAGAATCATGCCGTCAGCCTCTCTCTCCCTAGACCGTCCAACGCGTTGTTACGTCTCCCACATAACCAGATAGAGTGCCGGATGAACCGTCTTTCCCGGAGCCGCTTAGCGATCCGTTGGCAGGATTATCCTCGCTGATCGAAACTGATACGGCTGCGTTCGTGCTGTCGTCATTGATAATGGCAGATGCGAATGGCGTCGATCGTATCTCCCTGATAACGGTCTGTGAGTCTGTTGGCAGGCCGGTGATAGAAATGGGCTGTCCCGTCTCTCTCACACTAGTGGTGTAGTCCCAACTGGTTAGTGGATACCAGTAGTATCCTCCGGGCGTCGTGCCACTCGGCGGCTGATCGGTGACGGTCAGCGTCATGTTTGCCGTCCGCACGCCGTAGAAACCGCTCGAAGCGGTAAAGGTCAGCTTTTGGAGTTCTGACGCCAGCGTTCCTGGGGATACGGCATTGGGGATTGAATAGGTGCCTTGGGATGATTGGCTCAAACCCGATCCCGTGAGCAGGCCGTCCTTATCGGTGGGTGTAGTATAGAAGCCATCGGAGACCGTGATCGTCGCCGTATCCATGGCCGTTTGATTGAAGTCATTATCGGTGACGCCGACCGTGGAAAACGGGTTGAGCGTTCCTCCTGCCGCCACAGGTTGATTGGCTACCGTGCCGGTGATTAGTGGTGCGGTGACGACATCGATGGTGACTGACGAAGGAGAAAAAGACACAGGCGAAGGCGGCGGTTCGCCAGGGGACGCCGTATCGGTCACGGATATGTTGGCCAAGACCTGATCGCTTTGTCCGTTGTTCAGAAAAGGTGCATTGTAATACAGCCGGTCCAATAGGTTCTGAGCAAATGGCGGAGTGCCGGCGATCAAGCCGCTTTCGCTGAACGCAGATGATGTCAGGTTCGGATTGAGAGGGTCACTGATCGATCCCGGATTGCCTTTGGTCAACGATGTATCACCCGTCTCGCTCAAGGTGACATTCACGGTCTCGGTATCGGTCAGCGGATTAGGATCAGACACACTCGCAGGATAAAACGGATACAACGTCTGAAGCGATTTGTGGGATGGACAATGGGAAGCGTGCTAAAGTGTGCTCTGTATCTTAGGACCCTGGCCGATAGGCGGCGGATAGCTTTTCCGCCTGACCTGTGAATGGGATCGCTAGCACGCTGCGAGCGAATCAGGCCGGCCAGTGCCGCGGACAAGACCTGAAGATTGGAAGCATTCAGATCGAGGGGAGGCTGACGCGTCTGGGAAGGTCAGGTCTGGATCAGTCCCGAGAATGCTGCGGCGACCAATTCCGCGAGCACCCAGCCGCACACCGTCAGTAGGCCGAATGCGATGTGCTGCCCGATACGCAGTCGCTCGCGCTTAGGATCATTGAAAAAATCGCTGAACTCCGGGCTGATCGCGATCAACGGAAAAACCTTTTGAAGGCTGGCTCCAAAGCACCACAGCGCCCTGGCCAAAAAACACGATGGCCTCACCCCGCGCACGCCCGGCGCGAAGCACAAGATGGCGGTGCCGATAAGCGCCAGCCCCAGTGCCGATTTCACCGCACGGAAGATGTAATCGCCAATGCCGTAGCCGACAAACCACTGTATCCCAGTTAAACAGAACCCAGCGCCCCACTGAGCCAGCCCGCACGGTCTGCCGTCCGGCCGTTCCAGTGAGCCAAGCTTTTGCCGAGTACATTCCCGCAAGAGTTCTTGTCGCTGGCGATCGCGGCCGAAAAAGCGAACGTCAGCGGAACCATCGCGATTTCCTGCTGCAGCCAACACACCCGCGAGCTGGGTATAAGGTTGTGCGCTATAGATTGGATCGCGGCTCAGCCAGTTGCTCCACCATTGAATTGGGCGGTTGCGCATGTCCTGGCGTTGGTAGCCGCCGATGCCACCGAGATGCGCGTAAGTAAAACCCTCCAGTGTAATGCGGGCGGGCCACGCCTGTCCGTCGTCCTGCAGGTTGCCGACCTTGGCGTTGCTGAGGTCCAGGAAGCATGGCGCCGTATCATCGCATGCGTCCCAATGAAGCCATTCCTCCGCCCCTCCAATAGCTAGATCGTCCCTGACGGCCGCCTCTGTTAGATTTAATCGCTGCATGTGACTGTTTCGTAGATCAACGCCTCCGTCGACGACGAGTAGCAGGAAGTTAGCCTCCCCGCCGAACTTTACGTTGCGTATGAACAGGTCGGCCCCGACATGCAGCCTTGCTGCATTGAATGGTTGTTTATCGGCGATGCTGGAATTGTCCAAGGCCATTTGGCCGTCGGCATGCGCGTTTATTAGATCGACCGGGCCACCAAACTTTACGTTGCGCATGAATAGTCCGCTGACCCCCGCATGCAGCCGTTCTGCTTTGAATTGCTGATTATCTGCTGTGGTGGCACCGTCCATGCCGACCTCGCCGTCGACATGAGCGTCTGTTAGATCGACCGGGCCGCCGAACTTTACGTAGCGCATGAATAGGCCGGCCCCAACGTGCAACCTTTCAGCATCGAATAGCTGGTTATCGGCGGTGCTGGCACCATCCATGCTCATCCCGCCGTCGACATGCGCGCCTATCAAATCGACCCGACCGCCGAACTTTACGTCGTGCAGATACAGGTCGGCCCCGACATGCAGCCTTTCTGCAATGAATAGCTTTTTATTGCCAATACTGGCACCATCCATGCTCATCCGGCTGTCGACATGCGCGTCTGTCAGATCGACCAGGCCATCAAATACGACGTGATCCATAGACAAGGTGCGGTCGATGGACATGCGTTCGCTTCGAAATTCCCCTGCAATCAGCGTGTTGCGGATACCTAGGTGGCTGTTCAGCCGAGCATCGGCCAGATCGGCATCGCCAGTGATCCAGGATGAGTTCAGCAAGAAAGCCGTCCTGATATTAGCTTCCGAGAGATCAAGGCGGCCGTCTATGTAGGCTCCATTTATTACCACGCCACGCGGAGCAAGGTCCGCAAGGTCCGGCTGGATCAACAGTTCACGCAGCAAATCGGGCGAAACCCGGCGGCAGGATGCTTTCCATCTCTCATCATCGCGCTTCTTTATGTCGAGGGGCTCCGTCTTGCATCTGTTGTTCAGATCAGCTGGCTTACCCGCCTGAACTTGCTGCCAGATCCATCCCTCCGGTGTGTCTAAATTGCTGAACTGCAGCGGCAACGGCGCGGCTGCCGCGAGTAGCGGAAAAAGCAGGAGAACCACTCGCGTCAGCATCACTTTGAAACTCCGCGCGTCGTGATGAACGACAAGCAACCGTCTCCCCTCGATCTGAATGCTTCCTGACGACACAAATCCCTGTCCCAACATCCAATGCTTCCAATATTCCCCGGGTGGGTTTGGCTAAGGCTGGGTGAGTTTGGCTAAAGGCTCAAGTTGAGCCTAGCCGAAACCCAAATTTAACCGGCGCCGGTTAAATTCAAACTTCTCACCAATGTTCCCCGCATTGCCTCGGCATGGTGTTTGAATGGCAATTACGCGCCGGCGCGTAGTATCGAATTCATCACAAACTACCGTAGGCGGAGCATCCCGTCCGCCTACACCAACGGCGCTCTGCGGGTTTCCACAAGAAACTGCAGCCATCCCCGCGTCCGTCCCACAAAATGAGGAGCAGGGCAACCGATCTGATCGCGACCCATAGATTGGAAGTATTGAATTTGCGGGAGTGGACGTGTCTGGGGCGTAGGGGGCGTAGCAGCGAGGGCGGCGGCAGCGATCGCGATGAATGTGCGGCGCATTACTCCGACTCCGATGCGAAACACTATCATGTAGCTACCGAGACTTTGAAGCCAGGACGGCTTGCTACTTGTCTCTCGATCCTGAAGTCCTCGTCCCCGACGCCAGCCAGCCAGTCCCCTGGTCGCAGCCTCGGGTGGCGGCATCGATATCACATCTGGCATGATAGCGGCAACAATCACATCGATATCATCAACGGCGTTGACACGCTTACAGGATCCACACGGGAATACCAGCCAGCCGTAGAGTTCCTGGCGATGTTCTGGGCGATCGCCGCCACTTCGTCGGAGGTGCTCATGCGGCCCCCCAGGACTGCGCGAACATTCGCAGCACATCGCGCTCGCTTCTCTCGGCGACTTTCAGATAGCGAGGGTTCTGCGGGAAGATAAATTTCGATAGCCTTTTGAAAGCGGGAGGTGCGGGCGTTCGGGGCTGGTATGTTGCAACCCAGACAGACCCAGACAGACCCAGACAATTGTCTGGCTATGTCCCAGACAGATCCAGACAGCACCCTAGAAGGTGCTGTCTCTGTCTGGGCTCATAACCCATTTTCGGGTTGGCTGACCGGCCACACCCAACCGTCGACGAGGCCGATGCGGTTTGCATCTCGTAGGGTGGTAACCATGCGAAGGAAGGACCTCTGCTTTGAGCTAGCCGAGCGATCAGCTAGCCTTCGGTAGAACTCTCGCCGCCAAGACAGTTCGGGGACACCGCGCATCATGGCGGTAGGAAAGCCGTCCCTAGCGGGTAGCGGGGCCCCTTCGGCGATACAGACATCCCAGAGCACGCTAAGGCCAAGAGCGGCGTCGCCTGACAACTTAATACGCGGTGTGCCGACTGGCGCCTGCCCGGATACCAACACCAGACTGGATCGCGGTTTGAGACTGCCGGATTGCGGCGGCGCAGGTCCAGTTTTTCTGCCTGCAAATGGACAGACCAACCATCCTCGCCGTCCTTCTGCTTTTCGCAGTACAACTCGACGGTCATAGCCTTATCCTTGCGTGTGAGTTTGAACGCGGTATCGAGGCCGCCGGGCAGACTGGAGGAACCTCGCATGCCACGATCGGCATCTTTCCCGCTGTGATGAATCGGCAGAAAGGTGATGCCACCAAGTTGCCGGCGAATGCTGTCGGCATGGCTGACGAAGATTCCCATGTCTCTAGCGCTGTTTTCGTCACCGCCGACCATTGACCTCGCCAGCGTGTCGCAGATGAGGAGTGCGGGCGTGAAGCCGCTGGCTTTTTGTTCTTCAGTGGCTGAGCGGATGAGCTTTTGGGCTTCTTTAAGGTCCATGAGGTTGACGGCCAGCGGGAGGACGCGGAAGCCGGAAATTGGTTCGGTAATACCGTGATGGTGTTTCCATGCGGCGATGCGGTTTTTCATACCCGCGGCGCCTTCGCCAGCCATGTAGAGGACATTGGATTGGATAACGGGCCTGTTGACCCATGGCAGGCCGGTTGCGAGGCAGAGTGCCCAGTCCAAAGCAAGAAATGATTTGAAGCTCGCCCATGGCGCATACAGGACCGCCAGCGAGTTCTCCACCAGGACGCCGTCGATCAGGTATACCGGGTCGGGCATCAACTCGATGTCGGCATCCGTGAGCAACCGGAACGTCGGTGCCGGCGCGGGTGGCGGTGGCGGCACGTCCATCACCTCGGCTCCCACGTCGCTCGTGTCGTCCGCACCTTCGACGGACTCGTCCTGTTCCGGCGCGAACCCTTTACGATGCGCGCCAGCGATCATCGTGGCGAGTTCCGCTCGCGTCTGCTGGACCGTGTAACCCGGCCACGTCAGTTCGGCCGCCATACTCTCGATCACGCATGACGGGGTGCCGCGCGCCACTAACATGGCGACCAGGCGCAGTGCCGGGTCATGCCAGACAGGACCGGCCTTGACCTGCTCGATCAGCCCACGGATGGGAATTCAGGATGGCGTCTGCAGCGGTGTCGTGGCCGTTGCCCCCATTAGCTGCCCCGGGCATCGGGGCGCCGATGATCGGCGCACAAGCGGCCAGAAAGTCATCGATCTGGGCCTCAGTGACCGCCAGCAGCCCGTCACATGGCTCGTCGGCGCCTGGCGGGCCTGGATGCCACGTAAGCTCTGCGCCGGAAGGGTGACAGCCGAAGGCAACAAACTGTTGCCCCTTGCCCAATACCTCGATTTTGCAAGCGTTCGTCTCAGTGTGGCCACGGCCAGTAAGGCTGCGCTTCCCCGGTTCACCCTCGGCCGCGCGATACAGCGCCAGCGCACGAGGTGAGCCATAGCGAATGCGGGTCGTGGTGGCGCCTAGCATCTCGTCCGCCAGTGCACGGCACGCCACAGCCTTGTCCGCATCATCGATATCAAAATCGATCGCCCGCAGCCCATCGGCCAGGATTTCGGTGTTGAGCGCGTGCGCTACAGCTGTATGGGCCGCACAGAACGGCGGGTCCAGCCTGGCATCAAGCTGCCACTGGACCCCCAATGGTTGCTTACCCGGGTGATTGACCGGATGGTCGATATTGAACACCGGAATAGGCCGATACCCGCCGGCCCAGAGACCGGCCCGCAGCGCGGTTACGGTGCCGACGGTCGTCTCGTTCACCATAATGCTGGCCTATTCATGCTTTCCGAGATATCTACCAAGACCACTGTTGTATTACTCATAGTATAATTCGCCAAGCTTCGCGAAAAAGAGCGTCGCGGTGGTGGCGCAAGCCTCGGCGCCACCACCCGAGACTTACTCCGCTGCTACCAGGGAATTTCGTCGTCAACGAGAGCGGCTTTGCCAGGCAGCGGCGCTTCGGTCGTGACGCTCGCTGGGACGAACGGGATGACGGTCGGCGCGGGTGGCTTCGGAACCGGAACCGTGCGGCCTCCCATTTCAGTAACGCGATCCGTCCAGCCGACGATTGCGAAGCAGGGTGTGTAGACGGTCGTCTGCCGGGCGCCCCGCCCCATCTGCACCGGGATGGTTCTGGTCAATTCGACGATTGGTATCTTCCCACTCTGCGCCTCCGGGGCGGCTCGGAATTTGTTGTACAGATCATCAACGGATTCGAGCACGGCGTTGGCCGAGGATGACCATTCGCGCAATCCATTCAGGATTTTGCCAAATATCTTGACGCGAAACACCGGCTTAAAAAGCAATCGCCCCTGTTCGTCTTTATCCATGGGCTGTGCGGGAAGCGGCTGTCCTTCGGGGACGGTGCGATAGTCCGGTCCGGTCAGCGCGAAATGCGCGTACCCGACCTCGAGGGCGCCGAAATCCATCGCAAACCTTGGTGGCGGCGAGGTGATATCAACTGACGTTTTCTCTCGGGTGTCTGGATTGTAGTCCAGCCGAAACAGGCGACCCGCTCGCGCGTCAAACTTCACGATTTCTGCAAAGTCAGCGGCGATGGGCGCTTTCATGCCAAATGCCATGATATTTAACCTTTTATAATACGTATGTGCAGCATAAGGGCGCGCACGTTCCCAAGCGCCGCGGAGTGCGGCGAATTCTAAAATCCTAACGTTTGTGGAGATCTGGGCCGGTGACTTACAGTGTCATCATCATTAGTGTGTCCAGACTTTCTTCAACATCAACTAGTTCTTTAGCCAACTGCAGGATGTTGTCGGCGTTGTCTAGCAAACATACCTGTCCACCCTCGGATTGGCGTAACAGTCGCGCCAGTTCCGCCCGGATGAAGCGCGCTCGAGCTCGCTTCATGGCGCTTAATGCGGCAGTCATCGGGCCATCTTCCAGTCGGCGCAAAAGGCGTCGAACGGGGCGACTTGGCGCTTCCGCAATCCGGCTTTCTGCTTTGCCTTCGACGCAAAAACCGGCGCCACCGACGCAACCATGCCCGCAGCCTGGAGTTCGCGCTTTCGGGCGTCGGCCAGCTCACGGGAGACAAATCGCTCGCGATGCGGCTTGTGTTTGTGGAGCTTTGGGCTCTCAGCAAACTCTGCGCGAGCGTCGACAGCGACGACTTCCCAACCGATAGGTAGTTCGCTGAAATCCCCGGTCATCATCGCGCAACAGCCTGTTGACGAGGACGCGGCGCCTTGATTACGGCCGGCGGCAGCGACCGGAGCCAGCTCAGCCCGTGTGGAACATCTACCAGCGTCTTGGACCCGAGTTTGATTGCGCGCAGTTCTTCGGACCCGAGTCGCTCGTAAGTGGTACGGCGCGACATGCCGGATATGGCGCACCAGTCATCGATCGAAGCGAAGGCGGGCTCAAGGTCATACGACCCCGAACCCTTCATCGCTTTTTTCATTTCTTCGGTTTGACCCATAAAGCGCCTCCGCATGCGGTTGTGATGCGGAGGTGTATTTATGCCCTCTAAATCCGCCGTCTAATTCTGCGGAGTTCCGCGACAATCTGCGCCGCAGATTACGGCGGATCTAGCTTTGCCTCACCCCACAACCTTCGGGGCCCCCGTCTGCGCCACGCCTCCGGCGTCGCGATCAAGCGAACCTTGCGTATCTTGTCGCGGACCAACCCCGGAGCGAAGTAATCCATGGCGTCCGAAACATCCCTTTTCTCGGAGGGCGCCGGCTGGTTGTCTGGCCAAGCGAGATGTCTCTCTTCGAACCATGTCTTTAGTGCCTGCTCTGTGTTCCTGGGCTTTGAGTCTACATCAACGGTGCCGACCTTTGCGGTTTGTGGACCCAATGGTTGCGCCGGATGAAGAACTGTAACCAACCATTCCGGCACCAGATGACGGCGCATAGGCATATGCAAGAGCCACTCCGCCGCGTCTTTCGCGCGCACTTTCAGCCCGCCCAGCCCCTTAGCCTTCGCCACCTGCCAGCCGAAACGGGCGCCCTCGAAGGGCGTTGCGTCCCCGACGAACCACGTCCTCTCGTCCGCTTGGTATGCGTCGAGCATCGCTACCCAGAGGTTGTCGCGCAGTATCCTCTTCTCGTCTTTATCTCTAGCCCGTGTCGTCGCAAGTAAGTCAACGAAAACACTGATCTTGATCGGTTCAGCGCTTAGCACTTCCCAGAATTTCCGCGCACCATCAGGTCCGTACACCGCCTCAAAACATTCGTTCTGCGTCAGGTACGGGCAGATTAAGATCTGGCGCAGAATCCTACCGATGGAATCCGCGCGCATAAACTCCGGTTGCCGCGCCGCGTCGGCAAGCCGTCCCCTAAATTGAAAGGTTTCGGTCGCTCTCAGCTCTGGATCATGTCCGCTCATGCCGCGGATCCAATGCTAACGACACGCGCTATCGCAGCCGGTTCGGTGCGCCCGCAATAGTCGGCCCAGTCCTCCATCAGCCGCCGGCGCTTTTCGAAGAGATCGCCGCGCCTGTAGGCCGCCTCGACCTTCGAGTCGATCGTGTGCGCCAGGGCGGCCTCGACCACCTCACGCTGATAATTTGTCGTCTCGGACGCCCAGTCCCTGAAACTGCTTCGGAGCCCATGCACGGTCAAATCCTCGCGCTTCATCCGCCGCAGCACCGCGAGCATGGCCATGTTGGACAATCCTGCGGCGCCCTTGCCAGCCGTTCCGCCGGGAAACACTGGTCCGTCCGCATCGCTCTGACGAAGCTTAGCAGCCTGCCGCAGAATGGCCAACGCGCCATCGGGCAAAGGAACGCGATGCTCCCGGGCGCCCTTCATTCTCGCTGGCCGGCACCGTCCAGACCGCGGCCTGCATGTCGACCTCGGACCATCGGGCGCCGATCACCTCCCCTGTCCGCGCGGCGGTCAGGATCGTAAACCGGAAGGCCAGGGCACCCACACCGTCCTGTTTCTCAGCTCAGCCATGAAGACGCCGACCTCCGACCACGGCAGCGCGGCATGATGCTCGACCTTCGCCACCTTCGCCCGGGCGGGCAGGACGTTGTCGAGGTGACCCTTCCAGCGGGCTGGGTTCTCGCCGGCGCGCCAGCCGTGGACCTTGGCATAATCCAGCACGGTCTCGATGCGCCCACGCACCCGCGATGCGGTTTCGGATTTGGTGTTCCAGATCGGTGTCAGGATCTGCGTCACGTGGCCGGTATTGATGGCCGACACCGCGACCTCACCTATCACCGGGTAGGCATGGGCCTCCAGCGTTGCGGTCCACTGCGCCGCGTGCTTCTCGTTCCGCCATGCCGCTCGGTTGGTCGCAATGTAGCCTTCAGCAGCTTTCCGAAATGTGATGAGCGCCGCAGCGTCGGCGGCCGCCTCAGCCGCCTTACGAGCCCTCTCAGCCTTCCTGGCGTCGATCGGGTCGATCCCGTCCAGAGTAAGCCTGCGGGCTGCCTTCGCCCGTTCCCGAGCTTCGGCCAGTCCGATGGTGTGCACCGGCCCGAGTCCCATTTCGCGCGCGTTGCCGTTCAGCATGAACCGGAACAGCCAACTCTTACCGCCGGTCGGACCGACGTTCAGGTAGAGCCCTGCGCCGTCCCCATAGACCCCGGGCTTGGTCTCGTTCCTGACCCCGGCGGGCGACAATTTGCCGATCTTCCGTGCCATCCGCCCAACTCCTCGACCCGCGACCTATCCCACAAATCAAAGCGGATATGTAGGCGCATGCGGGCGCACAGGCAAGCACAATCGGATGGGCAGATGTGGCTGACTTCTGGGAATTTTGGGCTTTAGGCCGCCTACTCTGCGGACGAACCGGCGGATGGGGTGGGATTCGAACCCACGGTGCGCTTGCACGCACGGCGGTTTTCAAGACCGCTGCCTTCAACCGCTCGGCCACCCATCCCTTGAGAGCAAACTATGTCGCGGCGCTCTGCATCTCAAGTGTTGACGCGGGGTAACTTTCCCCATCATGTCTAAGGCCCACGGCGTCTCCCTTGCTTAAAAGTGCTCGCTTTATGAATTTTCGGACTGTGGCCGCCTTCACCGCGTTTCTTGTGCTACCGGCCGTCGCGGCACAGGCGCAGCCCGCGGCAGACCCGTTGAGCATCTGGACCCTGCAGGACGAAAACGCCTCAATTTCCGCCGGACATCCCACCGATCGCTACTACGTCAATGGGCTGCGCCTCGGGTGGACCTCGCCGACGGGTCAGGTTCCGAACTTCCTGGCCGACCTGGGCAACGCCCTCTGGGGCGGGGGTCAGCAGCGGATTGCAATCGACCTCGCCCAGCAGATCTACACGCCGGCGGATACATCTAAATTCGTTCCGAGTCCCTACGATCGGCCCTATGCCGGCGTATTGCTTGGCAATTTCTCGCTGATGAGCGACGGCGACGACACCCGAAGCGTCCTGACCCTCAGTCTGGGCGTCGTTGGCCCGGGATCGGGCGCGGAGAATTTGCAGAACGGCTTCCACGACCTTATCGGTCAGGCCCACCCGAACGGATGGGGCAGCCAGATCCAGAATACGCCAGCAATTGAACTGTTGCACGAACGCACCTGGCGCTTGCCAATAGGGACCATCGCCGGGATGGAAACTGATGCTCTGCCGTCGCTGACGATCGGGCTCGGCGATCTGCGCGATTACCTGCAGACTGGCGTGACCTTTCGCTTCGGCCAGGGCCTCGAGTTCGGATTTCGGTGTGCCACGAGTTCGGCCGGGTCTGAGCGGGGGCGACGCGTTCACCCCGACTCGCCCCGTCTCGTGGTATGTATTCGCCGGCGCGGACGGACAGGCTGTCGCCTACGACCTCCTGCTACAGGCCACGCCGTTCCGTGGTGGCCCGCATGTCTCGACCGTGTGGGACGTCGCCGAGATGCAAGGTGGCTTCGCCGTCATGGCATATGGCATGCGCCTAACCTTCGCCTACGTGGCGCAGACGCAGGAATTTAACGGTCAAACCGGCGGTTTGCATCAGTTCGGTTCGGCGTCGCTGTCGTTCCATTTCTGATACCGCGCTTAACAAGATCATCTCTCGTGACACAAGACTCCAGCGAACTGGCGCGAAACCTTTTGCACTGGAAATCAGATCGGCGTCACAACCTGCCGATTAGCCTCCTTGGGCAACATGCCCTTCGCAGCTAACTCGCGCTTGGCAGCCTCGTTCTTTTCCAATTCAAGCTGCATGGCGCTTAACACAGGCTGTGCCTTGGTGAACTGAACGTTGGCGTATTCAACGACCTCCAAGCGGTTTCCCCAGGGATCGATGAAGTCCAGGAACGGCCCATCAACGAGGTTAGCGCCGGCCGCAATCGCAAGAGTTCGAACCGCGGATCGATCATCCACGACCAATCCTACGTGCCGGTGGCTTGATGGAGCATTGACCGGCCCTTTCATGAGGGCAATAAACTGATCGCCCAAGTCGATGAAGGCCGCTCCCTCGGTTTTGCCGCGTAACTTGAAGTCGAAGATGCCCCCGTAGAATGCGAGCGCCTCATCCACGTCGCCCACCTCTAGTGCGATGTGGTTGAGTCCAACCAGCCGGGCCCGCTTTTTGTCGGAACTATCGTTGGTCATGATCCGATCTCCTAGGATAACGTTTCGCCGAAAACTGTCGTCTTTTGGCAGCCCGCTTATCAGCATCGCGGCAAGCACTTCGCGTTGCTCGCTGCCACGAAACTTTGGCAACGGGCGGCAGGAAACAAGCGGGAATGTGCCACTGTCGCAGGAGTTTTCCTCCAGCACAGAAGCCGCTCAGGGCACGTCCCCAATCGACTTAGCATGATAAATTATTCGTGAGCAACTTCGCCACCTTGCCATTCGGACTGCATGTGGCAGGCTGTAAGCACCAAACGGCAGCCTGACCGTATAACAACGGAGGATGGTCGATGCAGATTGGCATGGTTGGAACTGGCCCTGACGGGTGTTGCGGCCAAAGTGCTATTGGCGATGCGGTTCTGTTTGGCAACTATACCTGGTTTAGAAAGAAATGACCATCGTGCTGATGATGGGCGTATCAGGCAGCGGCAAGACCACGATCGCGGCCGGTGTGGCTCAAGAAGAGGGTTGGGTATTGCTGGAGGGGGATAAGTTCCACCCGCCAGCCAACATCGCAAAGATGAAGGCGGGCATACCGCTGACCGATGAGGATCGCTGGCCCTGGCTGCGCGCGATCGCCGCCCGCGAGGATGGGCTGCTGGCAGCGGGACAGTCGGCGGTGGTGGCATGTTCAGCGTTGAAACGCGCTTATCGGGATATTCTGATCGGGGACCGTGGCGACACGGTGTTGATCTACCTACGCGGCTCGAAGGCGTTGATCGCGGAGCGGATGCAGGCGAGGTCGGGGCATTTCATGCCATCGGCGCTGCTCGACAGCCAGTTCGCGATCCTGGAGGAGCCGGGTGCTGATGAACGTCCGATTGTCGTCGATATTGGCGGCCCACCCGAGGAAACGATCGCCGCCGCGATGCATCAATTGAAGGAGCGGATGCCATGACCGAAGGGTTCGCCGTCTATCCCAGTCTTCGTGACCGCGTGGTGCTGGTCACCGGCGGGGCCAGTGGAATCGGGGCCGAGGAAGTCACTCAGTTTGCTCGTCAGGGGGCGAAGGTCGCGTTCTTTGACATTTCCGATGAGGCCGCGTCGCGGTTGATCGGGGCGCTACAGCGGGAAGACCTGGCGCCGCCGATGTATCTGCCATGCGATCTGCGGGATATTCCGGCGTTGCAGGCCGCCATTGGAGAGGTTGGCCGGCGGCTCGGGCCGATCTCGGTATTGGTCAACAACGCGGGCAACGACCAGAGACATGGCTATGAGGATGTTACTGTAGAGTATTGGGATGAGCGTCTTGCGACCAATCTGCGCCACCAGTTCTTCGCCATCCAGGCGGTCGCACCCATGATGCGCCACGCGGGGAGCGGGTCGATCATCAACTTCGGCTCGATCTCCTGGCACAGAAATCAAGGCGGCATGCCAGCCTATACCAGCAGCAAGGCGGCGGTGGAGGGGCTTACGAAAGGTATGGCGCGTGATCTTGGGGCGGACGGCATCCGCGTCAATTGCGTGATCCCAGGATGGATCATGACGCAACGGCAGATCGAGCTGTGGCTGACCCCCGAGGCCGAGGCCGAGTTGATGCGCGATCAATGCCTGAAGACTAAGGTTTTTCCAGCGGATGTCGCTCGGATGGTGCTCTGGTTGGCCTCGGACGACAGCCGGATGTGCACCTCCCAGTTATGGGTAGTTGATGGAGGGTGGATGTAAATCGCTTCGACCGACCCTGGAGGCCGTCCGCTTCAAAGGAGTGTTTACAAGCCAACGGTAACCACCAAGGATGGCACCAAGATCTTCTACAGAGACTGGGGGTCCGGGCAGCCAATCGTGTTCAGTCACGGCTGGCCGCTGTCCGCGGACGGTTGGGGCCCTCAGTTACTGTCTTCCTGCATCACGGATATTGCGTTATCGCGCATGACCGTCGTGGACGGCCGCGCGACCCAGACCGCCGATGGTCAGGACGTGGACCATTACGCCGACGATTTGGCGACCCTAACCGCGCACCTCGAACTGAAGAAGGCCGTTCACGTCGGTCATTCGACCGGCGGCGGGGAGGGTCGCGCACTATCTGGCGCGGCATGGGGAAAGCTGGGTGGCCAAGGCCGCACTGATTAGTGCGTTTTAGTGCGTTGCCGCGGCTCATGGTGAAAACGGCGGGAAACGATCAATGCCGATCTGTTGCTGTTTATCAGAAACTTGCCGGGGTCGGCGAGCGGCACGGCCTGGTGACGGTGGTCCTCGACCCGAATGGGGGTCGAGGAAATTCCCCGATCCTGACAAAAACCAGTCTAGCGGCTTATTTTCCCCAGATTTTCTTGTAGATATCTTTGTAACCATTCTCCGGGTCGTAGGTATTGTCCGGGCCGCCGTCGTGATCCAGGTTCGCGGCAATGAACAGATGTGGCGGCGGTACGAAGCCGCTCGGCTTCTCGCCCGCAAACGCACGGTTCAACTCGTCTATACACATCCACCCGTGCAGATGCAGTGGTTCCGCGACAGTCCCTATCTGATAGTGATGCTCGCGGATCCGCTGGAATGCCGGCACTGATCCGTCGCCCGCGGAAATCAACCTTGGGTATCCGCCGTCCGGATTGATACCGGCAGCCTGAAGCGACGGCGCGGCGAAGTCGAACCAGAGATCGTTCACCGCAATTGCGTAGGTCCACTTCTTGCCATACCTGGCCAACAGCGTTGTGGTCAGCTGGGGCATCCGGTTGGCGGCGTCGGCGATCGGAGTATCCTCGAACGCCAGCACCGAGCAGCCCTTGCATCCCTTGATCGCGGCGATCGAGGCATCGGTCTTGACGGTACTGATCGCGTAAAGATTGTCGCCGATCACCACCGCGCCGACGGAACCGTTCGAGTCCACAACGGAATACATTGCCGCCAGCTTGCCCACCTCGGTTGGTTCGGTCGTGATATTGGTAATGACCGGCGGGTCTGCCACCGGACCCGGCGCCCCGGCGGAATGCCAGCCGACTACCTTGATACCGAGCTTCACCGCGTGCTCAACGACCGGCGCCTGCTCCTTAGCATCGATCGTGCCGAGAATGATCCCATCGGGCTTCAGCGCGATCGCCTCATTCAACGCCGAAGTACGCTGTGCCACCGAACCCTGGCCGTCGAGCACACGGAAGTCCCAGCCCATCACCTTGGCCGCTTCTTGCGCCCCATCGCCCACACCCTGAGCGCCTCCGTTGCGCTGGTCGGCCGAGGCGTAAATCACCAACTTATGGGCCTGCGCCTTCGGCCCGGTAGTAGGCCCACTCCATGGCGCCCCGGGTGCCGTCGCTTTGGCGATGTAGGCCTTCGCTTCGGTCATATAGGCGTCATCGGCCGCCCGCACGCCACCCGAGGCGGACAGCACCGTGACCGTGGCCAATAAAGCCAGCCGAAACGCTCGAACTTTAGACATCAGATTCCCCTTCCCATTGTTGGCAGCTTCTGCAAATCACGCGGCTGCCCTTGCGCGCGCCGAACACATCACCTGGCCGGGGGTAGCGGCTTCGCCGCTTTTGTCACCGTCACCGACCGGCGCCGTTGCGCGAAGCCGGCCATCGCGATGGCGATGATCAGGGTGGTGCCGTTGAACATCGGCTCGACGAAGAATTCGCCGCCTAGCTGCTGAATGCCCGAGATGCCAATCGCCAGGATCAGCACTCCGACGACGGTGCCGAGAACATTCACCCGGCCCGGCTTGATCGTGGTGGTGCCAAGGAACGCGCCGACCAACGCTGGCAGCAGATAATCGAGACCCACGTTGGCCTGACCAATCTGCAGCTTGGATGCCAGCACACATCCGGTGAACCCAGCGACCAATCCGGAGCCGACGAACACGCCGATCACATAGGTCCGCACGGGGATGCCGTTGAGCGCGGCCGCCTTCTCGTTGGCTCCAATTGCGTATAAATGCCGCCCCAGCGGAAGCCGCTCCGTCATCACCCAAAGGCTGAGGCCGAGCAGGATCACGTAGACAGCCGGCATCGGAATCCCGAGCGGCGCCAGCGCGTTGATGTCGATGAACCCGGGGTCGAGGTGGCCCATCACCTGTCGCCCGCCACTGAGCCACAGTGCCAGTGCGTAAAAGATCGTGCCGGTGCCCAAGGTGGCGATGAAGCTGTCGATCTGCGCGACCTCCACCAGCAAGCCATTGATCAGTCCGGCCAAGCCGCCGCAGAGCACAACCAGCAGCATCGCCAGAGGCCAGGGGACGTGGAACCAGACCTGGAGGCTGATCGCCAGGATGTGCCACAGGACGATGCCGAAGCCGATAGTAAGGTCGATACGCCCAGCCATCATCGGCAGCATCGCACCAAGCGACAGCAGCGCGATGATACCCTTATCGCTCAGGATAGAGCGGACGTTGAGCTCGGTCGGAAACGAATCCGGCAGCAGGATGGAAAAGAAGACCGCCAGCAGCAGCGCGAGAATTGGCAAGCCATAAATCGGCAATAGCCGAAGCGCTGTCTGCAGGCGAGTCAGCCCGGCAAGCTCCGAGCGAGTAGGCTCGAGCGCGTTTGACTTAAGGGATTGCATGGGTCGCCCGCAACGGGTCGATCTGGGTAAGCGCGGCAGTCACCTGACCGATGCTCGCTGAAGCCGCGGCAAGCAGGTTCTCGGCCGACAAGTCCGCAACCCCCAGCTCAGCGACAACCCGTCCGCGATCGAATACCAGCGCGCGGTGGCAGATCTTTTCGACCTCCTCGAAATCGGTTGAAACCAGCAGGATCGCGGCGCCGCGCTTCAGCGCAACATCGAACAGGCGGTAGATCTCGGCCTTGGCGCCGACATCCACGCCAGCCGTAGGGTCCTCGAAGATGTAAATCTTGCTCTGCAGGTGCAGCCAGCGTCCGATCACCACCTTCTGCTGGTTGCCGCCGGATAGCCATTCGATCGGCAATTCGGGATCGTTGGGTCGCAACCCGATATCCTGTCCGAGTTGACGGGCGGCACCGTGCTCGCGGCGCGGCCAGATCGCCCGGAGTGCATGCGAACCGGCGGCGAGAGGATTGAGGAACAGGTTTTCTCGCACACTAAGGTTCTGCACCATCGAGTTCAGCCATCCGGTCGGCGCAGATCAGATTGATGCCCTGCCGCATTGCCAGGCGCGGCGAGGCCGGCGTGATTTGCTGGCCGTCCAGCAAGACCCGCCCGGCTGTCAGCGATGCCAGTCCGAACAGAGCCCGCCCGACGCTTTCCTGCCCGGCTCCACGAAGACCGACCAAGCCAACGATCTCGCCCGCGTGCAGCCGGCAGTCGATCGGCCCAACATCGCCCACGCTTAACGCTTCGAGTTCCAGGCGGGCCGAACCGGCGCGCTGTGCCGGGCGGCGAAAGATCTGCGAGGGTTCGCGTCCGACGATCAGCAGAATGATTTCTTCGGGGCCGGTGCCCGCCGAACTGCGCTCGCCGACAACTCGGCCGTCGCGCAGGACCACGATCCGATCTGCGATCTCGAACACCTCGTCAAGCCGGTGTGAAACGTAGATCATACCGACACCCTGCGCGCGTAGACGGCGCAGGCTGGCGAACAGTCGCGCCACCTCGTTGGCGGGCAGGCTGGCAGTGGGCTCATCCAACACCAAAAGCTCCACCTCGGCCGCGAGGGCTCGGCTGATCGCCACCAGCGATTTTTCCGTGCGGCTGAGCGACGCCACACGCGCATCGGGGTCGATATCGGCGCCGACGGTTTGCAGCGCCCGCGCCGCCCGTGCCCGCGCTTTGTTCCAATCCACCAAACCGAGACGGCGAGGATAGCCCAGTGCGAGGCAGATGTTCTCTGCCACTGTCATCCACTCGATCAGTCCAAGATCCTGGTGGATGAAGGCGATCGGCAGACCACGCAAGCCGTCCGGGACGTCATAGCCTCGGAAGCGGATGCTGCCGGTGTCGAGTGCGTGGACGCCAGCCAGGGCCTTGATCAGGGTGGATTTCCCGGCGCCGTTTTCGCCGAGCAGAGCCACGATCTCACCATGGTCGACGCGTAGGGTGACATGGTCCAGTGCACGCGTGGCGCCGAACTGCTTCGAGGCACCAAGGACCTCCAGCAGCGGCGGGGCTTCGATGCCGTTTGGCATCGTCGCGATTTCGGTTTCGCCTTCACGGCTCACGCCTCCGCCTCCCCGTGCTGGGCTCTTTGTTGCCCAATGCACGCATGGGACCATCACCGGTGCATGGGTGCAAGCCCCCCTTTTCCGGGGCCGTCACATTCAGTTCGTGCGTTTATGTCGCCGCAGCCGCCTGCGACGACGGTGCCCGACTTAGGTCGAGGTGCGCGAACTACTGGACCTGCGGTGTTCGAGATAAGATCAGAATCTTCGCCAGTTGACAGTCGATGTCTGCGAAGCAATCGATTTACAATGAACAATTACGCAGAAGTCGTTTTACATAATTGTCGGCGCGGCTATTCAGGGTCCTTGCTACTTCCGCAATTACCACCTCACTTTCATCTCCCGTTGTCGTAACGCTGGTGAAAATGCCCCGAGGGCTCGCGAACGTGGTGGCGTCTAGAGGAAACCCAACTCGTTGGGGCGTTTCCATGACAAATGCACCGGTCAATGTGGTTCCGTTGCCGCACTTGGGCTGTGCGATAATGATGCTTGTTTCGGCGCTTTGGATGGCCGCCAGAAATGGACTTGCTATGCCGATGTCCGGCGATGGTTGCGGCGACCCGGAATCAGCCGCGAATGGGGCGCCTGCGTGCGCGAGAGATGCGAATGCGAAGGCGCCAGCAACGAATACAACCCTGACAGGTGAAGCTCTGCGCATTGGATTCCCTTTGCTAACGCCCCCTTATGATTCTCGCTAGGTAGGCGGCAAACGTTTCGAGACGTTCACGTCACACTTCCGCCAACTGGTATTCCAAGCTGGCGGCATTGCAGGGTGCCATACACGCTTCGGCGTCAGCGATGATTGAACGATTACGTCGCGACGACTCAGATAGGAGCGGCGCCGTGATGCTATCCAGACATAATCACATGCAGGTGCTGGGATGCAGACATCGGCGCTGGCCTTTGCTGCGATAGCGCATGCCGCCGGCGCAGGGCGGTACAATGTCCCGGATGGCGAAGCTAACTATCCGGGGTTCAATCGGCGAACTGCGTCCCGAAGACGCAGCCAGAACAGGTCCGGACTACGCGCAGGTAGCTGGGCTCGCATCCCGACCGACACCTTGTCCGCATCAAATGGAGCGGGTGACGGGAATCGAACCCGCACAGCCAGCTTGGAAGGCTGGGACTTTACCATTGAGCTACACCCGCATCGTCCGGGAAACTAACGATCCTGAAGCCGAAACGCAATAACAGCTCGCGTCGTGGCGCCACGTGTTTCCACCAACGCCTGCGCCCTCAGCGGAGACGCCGGATAGTCCCCCCGCACTTTGCTGCGGGTCGGGGATCTAGCTCTCCGCGTTGAGGATCTTGCGCGTTCGTGCGTCAATCAGCCTGCAGTCGAGCTGCGACTCACTCGAGCCATGCCCATTTGCCAACAGCGTCAACAAGCGCGATCTTGCGCTGAAATTAGCGGAGCCAGGCGTGCCAGACACCTACGACTACATCGTAACCGGAGCAGGCTCCGCCGGCTGCGTCCTCGCCGCGCGGCTGACGGAATTTGGCCGCTACAAAGTCCTTCTTCTGGAGGCGGGCGGCAAGGACATCAATCCCTGGATCCACATCCCAATGGGTTACGCCAAAACCTTTGTCGACCCGAAGGTGAATTGGAAGTTCGAGTTGGAACCGGAAAAGGAATTGAACGGCCGCACCATGTACCAGCCCCGAGGCAAGGTGTTGGGCGGCACCAGTTCCATCAACGGTATGATCTACATGCGCGGCAACGCCGCCGACTACGACCAATGGCGTCAGCTCGGCAACGAAGGCTGGGACTACGAGTTCGTTCTCCCGTACTTCCGGAAAGCCGAGGACAACGAACGCGGTGCCGACGAATATCACGGTTCCGGCGGCCCGTTACGGGTATCCAACCAGCCGTACGAATGGGAAATCGCCAAAGCCCTGTTGGAGGCGTGCCAGCAAGCCGGCATCCCCTACAATCCCGACTTCAACGGGGCTAAACAGGAAGGCTGCGGCTACTACCAGACCACAACGAAAGACAAGCGCCGCTGGAGTACCGCCGCCGCCTACCTGCGCATGGCCAAAACCCGCCCCAACCTCACCATCAAAACAAAGGCGCACGCCCGCCGCATCCTGTTCGACGGAGGCAAAGCGACCGGCGTCGAATTCCGGACGCCGAAGGGCCTGGAAAGTGCCCACGCCGGCCGCGAAGTCATCGTCTCAGGGGGCGCCTACGGCTCTCCACAGCTCCTGCAACTGTCCGGCGTTGGTCCCGCCCAACACCTCACCGATTTGGGCATCCCGGTAGTCCGCGACATCCCCGGTGTCGGCTCCAATCTGCAAGACCACTTCAACACCTACTGCACTTACCGCATTTCCAAGAACCTGTCGCTGAACGCCCTACAATACAGTCTGCCCTACCGCCTGATCGCTGGCGCCCAGTATGTGTTCTTCCGTTCCGGCCAGATGTCCGGCAACGGCCTATATGTCGGCGCCCTGGTCCGCAGCGATCGGCGCCTGGAGCGGCCGGATCTCCAGTTCAACATCTCCGCCTGGAGCACCATCGACCGCACCGCCGATGGGATCATCTCCCACCCGTTCCCCGGCATCTCCATCAGCCCGGTGCACCTCGCTCCCGAAGGCCGAGGCACCGTTCGCCTCCGCGCTAACGACCCGTTCGCGCCGCCAGAGATCAAGTTCAACTTCCTGCGGTCTGAAAACGACATGCGTGTGATGGTTGCCGGCGTCCGCATTGCCCGTAGCATTGCCCATCAGCAGGCAGTGCAGAAATTGATCGTGGAGGAAACCGCGCCCGGCGTCGCCGCCGGCACCGACGAAGAAATCGCCGAGGACGTCCGTCGACGCGGCGTCTCCAACCTCCATCCCGTCGGCACCTGCGGTATGGGGAGCGGCCCGATGGCGGTAGTCGATCCGCGGTTGCGCGTCCATGGCATTGCCGGATTGCGTGTTGTTGATGCCTCTATCATGCCTGTGATTGTCGCCGGCAACACTAATGCCCCAACGATCATGATCGGCGAAAAAGCGGCCGCGATGATCCTGGAGGACGCAAAGGTGGACGCTATGATGGCAGCCTAGCTTCAAGCCGGTCTCGTGGCGCCAAGCGCACATCCGGTTCATGCATTGCAACTAACACCTCCCTCGCGCGTTATGATTTCGGTTAATTAGGAGGCTTATGATGGATGACCGCGTTGAAGGCACCGCCCGTGAATTCGGCGGCCGCGTGCAAGAGACCGTCGGCAACGTGACAGGTGACAGCAAGACACAAGCGCAGGGGCTGTACAACCAAGCGGCAGGACAGGCACAACAGGCAGCGGGACAGTTTAGCGACGTCATCAAGTCACAGCCAATCGTCGCTTCGATGATTGCGCTTGCCATCGGCTACGTCCTTGGACGACTCACAGCCTGATAGATCAACCATCTACAGAGGGGGGCAGTTTGCCCCCCTTTTTTTGCCCACGCTGGACAACACCCGCTTGTAAGAGGTCTCGATGCCCCCTACGCTTCAGAAGTCCCGCGTCAGTGAAGGCTCGCCCCATCAGCTCGGCGCGACCTGGGACGGCCTCGGCGTCAATTTTGCGCTGTTCTCCGCCAACGCGACGAAGGTGGAACTGTGCCTATTCGACGACACCGGTGAGCGTGAACTCGAGCGGATCGAACTCCCAGAGTACACCAACGAGGTGTGGCATGGCTACCTGCCTGACGCTCGCCCCGGCACCACTTACGGCTATCGGGTCCACGGCCCATACGATCCCGGCGCGGGCCATCGCTTCAATCCGAACAAGCTGTGCCTCGACCCCTATGCCAAGGCCCATATCGGCAGCCTCAAATGGGATCACGCCGTTTTCGGGTACACGATGGGCAAGGACGACACCACGTTCGATGAGCGCGACAGTGCCCGCTTCATGCCAAAATCTCGCGTTATCGACCCTGCCTTCACCTGGGGCCGCGAACGTGCCCCTTCGATCCCCTGGGACCGCACCATCATCTACGAGACCCATGTCCGCGGCTACACCAAGCTGCACCCAGCGGTCCCTGAACATCTCCGCGGAACTTTTGCCGGTCTTGGCCGCAAGGAGGTCGTCGATTACATCAAGACGCTCGGGGTAACCTCGGTCGAACTCCTGCCGATCCACGCTTTCGTCAATGATAGCTATCTGCTCGACAAGAGCCTCACCAACTATTGGGGCTACAACTCAATCGGATTCTTCGCTCCTGATCCGCGCTATTCCGCGGTTCCGGACTTCGTCTTCTCAGAATTCAAGGAGATGGTCGCGCGGCTTCACGATGCCGGCCTGGAGGTCATCCTTGACGTTGTCTATAACCACACCGCCGAGGGCAACGAGAATGGGCCCACCCTCTCGTTCCGTGGTATAGACAATTTATCATATTATCGTCTGATGCCCGACAATCCTCGCTACTACATCAACGACACCGGAACCGGCAACACGCTGAACATGAGTTCATGCGCGTGTAGTGCAGATGGTAACCGACAGTTTGCGTTACTGGGCGTCAGAAATGCACATCGACGGATTCCGCTTCGATCTCGGGACGATTCTTGCACGGGAGGACCACGGCTTCAACGAAGCGCATGGTTTCTTGCAAAGTTGTCTGCAGGATCCGGTTCTCTCCGCGACGAAGCTGATCGCCGAACCTTGGGATATAGGGCCAGGGGGCTACCAGGTTGGCGGGTTTCCGCCGGGCTGGGCCGAGTGGAACGACAAGTTCCGCGATACCGTGCGCGCCTATTGGAAGGGAGACCCTGGCAAGCAGGCCGAAATGGCGACCCGCCTGTCTGCATCAGCGGATTCCTTCGCCCGCCGAGGCCGCAAGGCGTGGGCAAGCGTGAATTTCATCACCGCACATGACGGTTTTACACTCAACGACCTGGTATCCTACAACGAAAAGCATAACGAGGCCAATGGCGAGGACGGTCGGGATGGTCACTCCGACAATCAATCTTGGAATTGTGGCGCCGAAGGCCCGACCGACGACCCCGAGATCACCGCACTGCGCGAGCGGCAGAAGCGCAACTTGCTTGCTACCCTATTGCTGGCACAAGGCACCCCGATGGTGCTCGCCGGCGATGAGTTTGGCCGCACACAGAATGGCAACAACAATGCCTATTGCCAAGATAATGAAATAAGCTGGTTGAACTGGAATTTCGGTGAAAAGGAGGTCGAACTTGCGGAGTTTGTCCGTAAGATAATCGTATTGCGTCAGTCCTTCCCAATCTTGCGCCGATCCCGTTTCCTCACAGGGGAGTACAATTCGGACCTCGATGTCCGCGATGTCCGCTGGTTGTCACCGTCCGGCCACGACATCGAGGATGCGCAATGGAGCGATACCAATGCCCGATGCTTTGGCATGCTGCTTGACGGCCGCGCCCAGGCTAGCGGCATCAAGCGGCCGGCTATGGATGCGACGGCGCTGCTGGTGTTGAACGCTCATCATGACGTGGTGAACTTTGCTTTGCCCGAGGTCGTCGGCGGCACTTTGTGGCGCTGCCTGCTTGACACCAACAACCCGGAAGATAGCAGCCATGAATCATTTCAAACGGGTGAAACTTATGAAATAACTGGTCGCTCGCTCGTACTCTTCGTTTTGGAACCGGAAAGCAAGCGATCAGTGGCCTTGCGCCGCGCGATCGAGGGATTCCGCCAGATGGCTGAGCGTCCAATCCCGATGGCAACAACTGAGTCCGGTCCCGAAACAGAACGGGCGCTCGCTGAAGCGCCCCTAATGACGCGTCCGTGAATCACCCGCCTGGCGTTTTGCGCGTTATGCTGCAATTGCGTTCAAACGGAGCCGCTGACATTGGCCCATCTGGTCAGCCTGTCCACAGGACGCCGACATATGCCATTCCCCAAAAGGACATATCATGTCAGAAACAACCAAATCCGCTGAAACCGCTAAAAGGACGACGGATCAGGCGGCCAAAGCCAGTCAGGCTAGCATCGATGGGACAGAAAAGGCAACGAAAGAGGTCATTAGCGAGACCAGCGAGGTCGCGCACAACGGCGCGGACCGCAGCAAAGAAATTGCTCAGAGTATGACTGAAACTGTTACCGATACCGCTAACGCCGCTACCAATATGTCGGCTAAGGCGGCCGAGCAGAGCCGCGACGTGCTGCTGCTGGGCGTACGAACCGCGGCCGGTGTCGGTAGTCGCGTCGCGGAAATCGGCTTTGGCCGCGGGCATCATTTGATGTCGTCAGCCGCGCATGTAATGGACATCTATCGCGATGCCTCTGAACGTTCCTCGGAACGCGTTCATTCGCTGTTTTCGAGCGCCATGGTAGTTAGTCGCGGCTTGCAAAGCATACAACATGCGTGGCTCGAGATGATGGACCACACGATGGAGCATGCTGCGCACAGGCCACAAGATTTACTGCGATGCAAGAATGTTGTTGAAGTCACCGAGGTGCAGCGCGACATCTACCTCGATGCGATAAACCATGCGTTCGAATCGACCAGCCGTTTACTTGATCTTGCTGGCCGCACGGCGCAGGATGCGGTGCGGCCGTTGCGGTCGTAGTATTCCTTGCACATAGACGTCCTGTCGGATCCGCCGGTTCCTCCCGGCGATCCGCCAGTGGTTCCCGATCCGGACGAACCCACGCCGATCGAGGAACCGCCCGGCCCCATCCCGATCCCCACCGATCCGCCCCCGGCGCCAATGTTGCGGCCATACGGAAGCAAGACACCATCTGGATGCCACCGCCGAGGTTAGGCACCTCTGCGCTATATGCGACCGTTGGCCTGCTGTGTGCCGCCAGCACGGGACCTAACAAATTTGCAGGATGCCTGTCCACCTCGCTACTATGGATGGGCCTCAGCCGTAGTCGTGGCGGGTTGAGATACGATGCAGCAAGTCCAAGCGAGCCGCTTGTGCCTTTCCATGTGCAACAACTCTCGGCAGGATCTGGCCGGGTCGGTTGTCCTAGGCCTCTTTGGCTCTCTGTTAGCCGGCGACATAGCGGACCCGTTTCCAGCAGCGCCTGGGTTATCCCGAGAGTGCCCTCGCCGCCGAACCGTGCGCAAGCCCCAGGCAGATCGATTGATTTCCAGCGCAAAGGAACATTGCGCCACAACGAACGTGGGTCGTCCCGAATAGCGAAGCAACGCGGCACCCCGGGGGAAACCAAGAGATTTGCTTGCCAACAAATGGCACGTCGCCGTTCCGTCGCAGTGAGGCGTACCGACTGGCGCTCCGACTCGCCGTGGGGCAGAGTCCCGAAAGCCGGGAAAAGGAAACGCCATGAAAATCACCGCGATAGAGACCTATTGGACCCAAACCCCGTTCGACATGGGCGGCAAGCCGAAGGCGTTGGGTGGGCTGAATTGGCAGAGCATGAACACGGTCTGGCTTCGGGTCATGACCGACGCCGGCGTCGACGGCTGGGGCGAGGCGTTCGGCCACGCCACCGCCGCCGGATCTTTAGCCGTCCTGGACACCCAACTTGCCCCCGCCGTCCTCGGTCAAGACGCCCGTGACATTGCCGGCCTGCGTCATCGGCTGTCACAGATGTTCCACCTGTACGGCTGCAACGGCCCGCACGCCTTCGCCATATCCGCCATGGACATCGCCCTCTGGGATATCGCCGGCAAATCGGCCAGCCTGCCGCTCTGGCGCCTGCTCGGAGGCACCCCAACCGACACCCTGACCTCTTACGCCAGCCTGCTCCGCTACGGTGAAGCCGCCCAGGTTGCCGCCGCGTGCGAAAGGGCAGCCGTCCGAGGCTACCGCGACGTCAAGCTGCACGAGATTACACTTCCAGAAATCACCGCCGGCCGCGACGCCCTTGGCGACAACGCGAGACTGATGGTTGATGTCAACTGCCCCTGGTCCGTGTGGCAGGCGCTGGAAATGGCGCGAAGCCTGGAAGAGCTTGACCTCACCTGGCTAGAGGAACCCGTCTGGCCGCCCGGCGACCACGATGGTCTGTCCCGCGTGCGCCTGGAGGGAGGCATCCCCATCGCCGCAGGAGAGAACGCCGCCGGTCTGCACGATTTCCGCGCAGCGTTCGAAGCGGGGGCACACGATATCGCTCAACCGAGCGTAACGAAGATCGGCGGCCCGTCGGCGATGATGGAAGTTGCTACGCTCGCCAAGGCCTTCGCCGTCCGCCTGGTGCCACACAACGCCTATTTCGGCCCTGGCTACCTGGCTAGCCTCCACCTCAACGCTGCCCTCGCCCCCGATGCGCCGTTCGAGCGCTTATTCGTTGATCTGGAGGCCAGTCCCTACCACGACATGCTGGAAGCGAAGGATGGCAGGGTAAAAGTGCCAACCGGTCCCGGCCTCGGCCGCGATCCCGATATGGCGATCATGCAACGCTATCTGGTGAGAGAGCCAACCAAGTTCGCGGCTTAGCCATTAGAATCATCCAATCCCCAACCGGTTTTCGACGACCGATTTGCGCGTGACCCCCGGCGGAAGCCGATATACTGTGTAACAAAACAACTCCACCGGAGCAGTCATGTCGGACCCTGGCGCAGGCGCAATACCTCAACCGCACGCACCTGAAGCGACCGGGTGGACGAGCGTCCCGCCGCCAGTCCGTCATAGTTACGGCCTGACCGTGCGAGACCACGGGCTGATGACGGCATTCGGCCTGCTGATCAGGACAATGCCTTACGCCTTCGCCCGCTTCGGCATCCTGCTGGCTTACTCCATTGCCTGCATCATTTGGATTATCGTGGCATTCGGTGGGGCCGCCTGGTTCGGCACCCATATCGCCGGTGCCTTCGGCGTGGTGTGGTTTGTGCTGTGCGTAGTGGGTGTCGGCTGGTTCTGGGGGACGGTCTTGCGCTACGCCCTGCACCTGCTCGCCTGCGGCCATGTCGCCGTGCTCACCGAGTTGATCGTCCGCGGCCAGGTCGGCAACGGCAGTGAATCCATGCTTTCCTATGGCAAGCGAGTTGTCCTCGCGCGCTTCGGCGAGGCTAACATCCTGTTCGGCATGAATATGCTGGTGCGTGGGATTATCAATACCTTCCATCGCACCCTGGATTGGATCGATCAGATGATCCCGATCCCGGGCCTGGAAAGCCTTTCCAGCCTCGTCACGATCATTCTGCGGGCCGCGACACGCTACTTGGACAAAGTAATCCTGTCCTACAACCTCGCTCGTAACGACGGCAATTCGTGGGTCGGCGCGCGGGAAGGCCTAGTCTATTACGCACAGAATGCCAAACCGATCCTGATGACCTCAATCTGGATCGTGATCCTCGAGCGCGTGCTGACGTTCGTCCTGTGGCTGCTTCTGCTTGCTCCCGCCGCCGCGATCACCGTCATGTTGCCCACCAGCGTCCGCGAGAGCGGCGGGATCGTGACGGTACTGATCGCCGTTCTCCTGGCCGGCACACTGCGGTCGGCATTCGTCAAACCGCTGTTTCTGATCATCATGATGGTGCGTTTCCATACCCTGGCCGAAAACCAACCAATCAACCAGGCGTGGGACGACCGGCTCGCAACGGTATCCGACAAGTTCAGCACCCTGGGCACAGGCTTTGCCCTGCCGCCGGGTCGAACCGGGCTGTGGAAGAACCGGGCTCAGTAACGAACTGTATCCTGTCTTTTACGATCGGGCATCTCCTCGCCCAGTCCCCCGTCGCCCAACCGGAGACTACGCACCCACCCGAAGCGGGCCGGTGACAAAAGATCAGATTTGAAATCGATGGCGGCGGTGAGCTGGGCGCCGAGGCAACCCTACACGCCGGAGACGCAATTTATCAGCGGCCGATTTATATCGCGTTAACCGATCGTCCTGATACTCGGGCTCGGTTGACTTGGTCTCAAAGGTGCCGTCGCGATAATGGTCACGCTTCCTGCCCTTAGAGTAGTGGCAGCCCTCGTCCTGCTGACACCGATCGCGGGCGGTGTGGCGCTTGGCGCCGCTCTGGTCGGTCAGACCGGTCGTGTCGAGGTGGCCCCGGTGCCGGGACTAGCACTGGATCAGATCAAGGCAGCGTATAGCCGGCCGGACACCGTCCCTTTTCCCGCGGACAACCCGTACACGCCTGCAAAGGCTTTGCTTGGTCAGATGTTGTTCTCCGACACCCGGCTCTCTGACGCCGGCGAGCTTGCCTGCGCTTCCTGCCACAACCCCGCTTTCGACTACGGCGATGGCCTGGCGAAAAGCATCGGCCATGGCATGCGACCGTTGGCTCGACGGTCATCCAGTGTCATAAACAGCGCTTGGGGTCAGCTCTTCATGTGGGATGGTCGCGCCGCCACGTTGGAAGAACAGGCGCTGGGTCCCATCGCGTCTCCGTCCGAAATGAATCAATCACTCGACGACGTAACCCGTACCCTCTCAGCAATCGACAGGTACGAGCTAGCATTCTCGGTCGCCTTCCCGCACCAGGCGATCACGTCGATCACTGTAGCCAAGGCCATCGCAACCTACGAACGCATGCTCGTCTCGGCGATCGCACCTTTCGACGCATGGATTGACGGCGACGAAAGCAGCATCTCCGACTCCGCCAAACGCGGCTTTGAACTGTTCAACTCCAAAGCAAGGTGCGCGTTGTGCCACACCGGATGGCTCCTCACCGACGATGGTTTCCACGATACCGGGCTGCCGGACGACGACATCGGGCGCGGTCAATTCTTCCCGTCCACCATCAAGTTACAACACGCATTCAAAACGCCGAGCTTACGCGACACCTCGCTCCGAGGACCATATATGCACGATGGTTCGTTGCCGACGCTTGAAGCCGTCGTTAGCCACTACGATCAAGGTGGCGTCCACCGCCCCAGCCAATCAGAACTAATCGAACCTCTCGGCCTCTCACCGGAGGAGCAACGGGACATCGTCGCCTTCCTGCTAACCCTGACAAGTCCCGCCCGTTCGACCTTCGTTCCGGCACTACCACGCTGAGGTAATGTTCAAGGAGCGGCCATGCGCACAACCTATCTTGTTCCTATCACGATTCTGGCCCTGTTATCGACCGTGGCAGGCGCCGCGGACCACGTCGTTCGGCAGAAAGGTCGCGCGTTTTCAGTGGACACGATGAACGTAACGCGCGGTCAACCTGTGGTGTTTCTTAACGATGACACCGTGCCGCACAACGTCATGTCCTCGACGCCGGAGAATGCGTTCGATCTCGGTTCGCAGACACCGGGTAGCGCAACCCCAGTGAGCTTCGATCGCGCCGGCGTCGTGGCAGTCATCTGCGCGATCCATCCGCGCATGCGGATGGTCATAACTGTAACCGATTGAACGATGTCTCTCGGTAAAAAACTCTGGATCGCCTTTGGTCTGATCGCCAGTCTCTCTATCGGTCTCGCCATCTACGGCGCAAGCGCTCTGAGCAAGATGGGGGACCAGATCGTCCGTCTTTACGATGAGTTACTTATCGGCGTAAACTACGCCCGCGCCGCTGCCACCGCCTTAAGTGACGCGCGTCGCCTGATGGATCAATGTCTGGCGTTGGGGCCCGGTCGATCGCCGGAGGCCGTCAAGTCGCTGCGGCGGGCTGAGTTCGACATTGCCGAAGACCTCCGGATCGTGCGGCAGCGGGCACACGATGCAGAGGTAATAAGCAAACTCGATAAGGCAGAGAAGTCTATCTCTGATTGGTTTCTCAGCGAAGCGATGATCCTCGCGCCGCCACCTGAGGGGATCACGGCGTTGCCCATGCCGGCTGTGATTGAACGACAAAGCGCTGCGTCGACGACCTTGCTGGACGATCTCGTGGAGCAGGTTGCTGCCGACGGCTTCACCCATCGCGAGCGCGCCCGGAGCGAAATAAATGCATCAATTGCCGTTCTGGGCAGCCTATCCGGTGGGATCGTAGTGATTGCTGGGCTGTTCGGACTGCTCTTTGCCCATTTGATGATCCGCCCCATCCGCGCCGCGACCCGTGTCGCGGCAGCTGTCGCGTCCGGCAAGGCCGCCGACGTTGGTGTCACCACACGCCGCGACGAGATTGGTGGCCTGCTCACTTCACTCGCGACGATGCAGGCCAACTTGCGGAGCCGGGAGGCACAGACCCTGGATCTGTTGCAGGACAAGGACCGGACAGCCAAGGCGCTGGGATTGATCAATCTCCAGTTCGACACTGCGTTGAACAACATGTCCGTCGGCCTGCTGATGTGCGACAGCACGTTGCGTATTGCAGTTGTCAATCATCGGTTTTGTACCATGCTCGGACTGGATTTTGCCAGCATCCCTCCGGGTACCCCCTATCGTGATTTGATTACCCTTAGTGTGTTAGCGGGGAATTACCCTGGCTGCACTGTGGATGATGTATTGGCGGCGCGTATTCCAGTGTTCGAGGCGCGCCAGGCCGCCGCCACCATCAGGACGATTGCCCATGGCCGAAGCATTGCAATAACGTACGAACCGATGTCGGACGGTGGTTGGATCGCCACCTATGAGGACATCACCGAGCGCCGCAAGTCGGACGAGCAAATCGTCTTCCTTGCACGACATGACGCCTTGACCAAATTGCCCAATCGCGTGCTATTTCAGGAGCGCCTCGAACAGGCGCTGACACAGGCCGAACGAGGCACTGGGTTTGCCTTGCTGTGGCTCGACCTTGACCGCTTTAAGGCGGTCAACGATGTGCTCGGGCATCCGACCGGGGATAGTCTGCTGTGCGCGGTGGCGGGACGTCTCCAGGAACTGGTCCGAGCCTCAGACACGGTTGCAAGGTTGGGCGGAGACGAATTCGCAATCCTTCAGCTCGGCGTCTCGGATCCGGCTGACGCCACTATCCTCGCACGGCGGATTCTGAAGGTGGTCAGTCAGGCCTACGAGCTGGATGGTCATCAGGTTGTTATCGGCGCCAGCGTTGGCATTGTGCTGGCACCTGCTGGCGGCAGTGCCCATCCGGTGGGACTGATGAAAGACGCCGATCTCGCTCTCTATCGTGCCAAACAGGACGGCCGAGGCACTTGGCGCTTCTTCGAGCCTGCCATGGATGCTTCGGCCAAGGCCCGGCATCAGATGGAACAGGATCTGCGACGTGCTCTGCCATCGGGGCAACTGGAGTTGCACTATCAACCGATGGTCTGCAGCCAAAGCCGAACCGTTACTGGCTTCGAAGCGCTACTCCGCTGGCGTCATCCGACGCGCGGTCTGGTGCCGCCCGGTGAATTCATTGCGGTGGCCGAGGAGATGGGTATTATCACGCAGATCGGCGCCTGGGTCCTGCAGCAGGCGTGCGTTGAGTTCCTCCACCTGGCCTGAGCATCTGAGGGTGGCGATCAATCTCTCAACGGTCCAATTCCGAGACCAGACGCTGCTCGGTACCGTTATCGAAAGCCTGCGAATTTCCGGCATCAAACCGCGGCGCGTTGAACTGGAGATCACTGAGTCAGTGCCTCTTCAGAACGACCAGGCGACCCTATCCACTCTGCATGCTCTGCGCGCACTTGGTATCCGCGTCGCGCTGGATGATTTCGGCACAGGCTACTCGTCGCTCTCGTATCTCCGAAGCTTTCCGTTCGACACGATCAAGATTGACCAATCCTTTGTCAGGGAATTGGAGAATCGCGACGATTGCGTTGCTATTGTGAAGGCCATAGCTGCTCTTTGTAATACCATGAATAGAAATAGTACCGCGGAAGGTGTTGAGACCGAGGAGCAGTTCGCAATGCTTGCCGCCGCGGGGTGCACCGAAATCCAAGGCTATCTTATCAGTAGACCAGTGGTTCCCAGTGCACTTCCCGCGCTGATTGAGCGGCTGTCCGAAAGAAAGAATTGGTCCTTACCTGCGCCTGACCGGCTTCCGGTCGAGGTTGAGGTCGCGCGATAGGAGCCGTCGGGCTACTGGCACGATTCGCTGCAATCCGATTTGTCCGCGAAGCGGTGGTGATCCTCGAAGCGACATCCCGCTTGTCTTCGCTCCCCAGATAATCGCCTCACTCTGACCCGAGATAGCTCGAATACGGCGCCTTTCTAAGGACGCCGCGTTTCCCCGTCGTCGCATTGCGCTATATGAAGCGCCGATCGATCCAACAAGCGACATCGGCGACCCAATGGCAGGCCATTCTCAGTTCAAAAACATCATGCACCGCAAGGGAGCGCAGGACGCTCGGCGCGCTCGGCAGTTCGCCCGGATTATTCGGGAAATCACCGTCTCAGCTCGGCGCGGCCTGCCCGAACCAGCCTCGAACCCACGCCTTCGCGCGGCGGTCACGGCGGCCCGCCAGGCCAACATGCCAAAGGATACCGTCGATCGCGCGATCAAGAAGGCCGCCGGCGCCGGCGGCGGCGAAGACTACGTGGACGTCCGGTATGAAGGCTACGGCCCAGCCGGCGTCGCCATCATCGTCGAGGCTCTGACCGATAACCGCAATCGCACGGCCTCCGACATACGTACTGCGTTCAACAAGCACGGCGGAGCGCTTGGTGAGACCAACGCCGTTAGCTTCATGTTCAACCGGTTGGGGGCCATCCGTTACCCCGCGTCGGTCGCTAGCACCGACGACATGTTGGAGGCCGCCATCGAAGCCGGCGCTGAGAACGCCGAGAGCGACGCCGATGCCCACGAGATCACCTGTCCCATCGAGGACTTCTTCGCCGTGCGCGACGCGCTGGAAGGGCGCTTCGGACCTCCCGAAAGCGCCAAACTCGACTGGCGGCCAACAACAACCGTGACGTTGGATGACGAACACGCGGCGGGCGTGCTGAAACTGCTGGACGCCTTAGAAGAAAATGATGATGTGCAGAACGTCTACGCAAACTTCGACGTTCCAGAGGCGGTCATGCAGAAGCTGTCAGATTGATCCAAGCGCCATATTGCCCCAGCTCGTTGCTGGTAGCGATAGCGGATGTTTCTGCGATCATTTCGTTACCAGTGCTCCGATCCCGACAAAAACATCCCTATGCGGTCGGGTAATCGGTGCACAGAAGCAAAGGCTAGTGGCTCAAAACGGACGGCGCTATCCATCTGATTTGGACCACTAGTGGGTTCGTGCCAATCGGATTCTTCACTAGGGAAGTTGCCGGCCACGGGGCCAAAGTATCCACCCGCACGACCATTGGGACGAAGCGAGTCACACTTTGGGGTTGGTGCCATGCCCGGCACCACAAGGGTCAGTCAAGAAGCGCTACCGAGTGCTTGGTCTCGACGGCGACGCGCTCGGCACGTCGGGTTATTTCCAGTACCGAATTGACTGGCCCGGCTCCCGCTGGCATCGACACATCAACCGTCTGCCCGGGAAGAATTCGGCTACTAAATTGGAACGCGGGTGGCTGATGCAGTGCATCGGCACTGGCATCGTGGCCTGTCCTCACCGTGACGATGAGGTGGAAACCGTCAGGGCGGTCAACAAAATAAGTTACCGCGGAAGCGTCCGCCGAGAGTTGCGTTACAGCCGATTGGCCCTCCTTCAGTTCGGTTGCCAAGGCGGGACTTGCCAGTAAAGCCGCTCCCAATAGTGCCGGAACGAACAAGCGAGAGGCGGAAACGATATTCATGGTGTTGCCTTTTGTGATGGGGGCCGGACTAGGATATTCAATAGCAGACGCTATATAAGGGAGCGTAGGTCGAGGGTTCAAGGAGTTATATAGCAATTGCTATGGAAAATGTTGCCAAGCGCCCACCCGGTCGTCCGCGGAGCTTCAGCCTGGAGACTGCGCTCGATCACGCGATCCCGATCTTTTGGGCCAAGGGGTATGATGGCGCCTCGTTCCGCGACCTTACCACTGCCATGGGCATCAGTCCGCCCAGTCTGATGGCGGCTTTCGGCGATAAGCGGGGGCTGTTCGACGCGGCAGTGGCACGTTACGCGGAGACGATCGCCACCAGGCACTTGACCGCGCTCGAAGGTTCGAACGACCTGCGCGAGCGCCTCACCTCGTTCTTCGCTGCTGTGATCGCCAATGCGGCGGGCAGTGATCACCCGAGCGGCTGTCTCGTCACCTGCGCGCTCGCTGACCTAGCGGGCGACGACGCGGCCGCGAGTGCTCAGCTCGCAATGTTGCTAGCGGCGGCGGACGCTTCGCTGACGCGGCAGTTTCGCGATGCCGGCTTCGATCCCGAGGAGGCGCGCGGCCGGGCCCAGATCGCTGCGGCGACGATGCACAGTCTCACTTTGCGTGCGCGCGCCGGCATCTCGAAGGCCGAACTGCTGCAAGTCAGCGACGCGGCCGTGAATCTCTTGAGCCGCTAGGCTCGCTAGTGGTCCGAGCCCGACAGAAGCGCCCATGCGGTTGGGTGAATTGGCCCACAAAATCAGAGACCACTTGGACGGAGGACCATAACCGTGCCGAAACCAGTTATCGTGGACTGCGATCCCGGCACAGACGACGCGCAGGCCATCCTCCTGGCGCTCGCCTCCCCGGAGCTGACGGTCCTCGCCATCACCGTGGCTGGCGGCAACGTCGGACTGGCGCACACGTTGCGCAACGCGTGCGCGCTTACCACGCTTGCTGGCTCGGAGACCCCCGTCTTCGCCGGAGCTGACCGTCCGCTGCTCGGTGCCTTCGCCAGCGCGACAACGATCCACGGCGAAAACGGCCTCGGCGGCATCTACCTGCCGGACGGTGCCCCCCCGGCCCCCGGACTCGCAGCCGACCTTATCCGCCAATTGCTGCGCCGCACGCCCGAACCGGTCACCTTAGTTGGCATTGGTCCCGCTACCAATCTGGCCCTTGCCCTGACCACCGAACCCTCAGTCGCCGCCAACGTCGACCAAATCGTCCTCATGAGTGGCGCCTGGGCCGAGGGCAACGTTACGCCGGCCGCCGAATTCAATGCCTGGAGCGATCCGGAATCCCTCGCCATCCTCCTCCAATGCGGCCGCCCAATGGTTTTCGCGACCCTCGAACTCACCGCTCAGGCGCTCGTGACCCCTGCCCGTTTGGATGCCTGGCGCGCGCTTGGCAACGGCCGATGCCTCAACTCTGCCTGCGACATTCAGGCCACGGTTCGCCCATCACTCCGTCTCGGGGGATCCCCGTTGCACGACCCCTGCGCCGTTGCCTGGCTAATCCGTCCCGACCTCTTCACCGCCCGTTCTTGTTCCATCCGCATCGACCTGGGACCCGGCCCGAACCGGGGCCGCACCCTAATCGACCGATGGGGCCGCTCCAATGACCCGATTAATGCCGTTGTTCTGGAAACCCTAGACGCCCCCAAATTCTTCGATCTGATCGGACAAAGGCTCGCCCAGCTACCGTGATCGCTGGCGGGAGGTCCGATGACGCAGTTTAAAATCGCCGATTTCTGTGTAATGCGAACGCGTCGAAACGACCGGGGGGAGAGGCCCCGTTTTCACTGCCCGGATCCCGCTCGGCGAGGTTGGAGCACGCTGGGGCTCAACAACCTCAGCCCGTTTGGATAGCACCGTTGCCTCGGTGCATCTAACGGACGTTTTGGGCGCTGACGCTGGAATTGGCCGCCGCCGCTGGAATTGATTGTGCCACTGTGCAAACTGATCCCACGGTCCACGGGTTGTGCAACTAATGCGGGGCGGGGAGCTGATCATGGAAGCACGAATATTCGGTCGCTCGGGGCTACGGCTTTCGATTCTCGGTTTCGGCTGCGGCGCGGTCGGCGGCTTAATGGTGCGGGGATCGCCCGCCGATCAGGACCGGGCGGTCGGTTTGGCGCTCGATGCCGGCGTCAACTATTTCGACACCGCTGTGCAATATGGAGCTGGCGTTTCAGAAACGAACCTTGGACGCATCCTGAATACCTGCAGGCCACCGGGAATCGTCGTCGGCACCAAGGTTCACGTTCCATCAGCGAATATCGGAGCCATCGCCAAGACGATCCGCGACTCCTTGGAGGGGAGTCTGCAACGCCTGAAGATGGATCACGTCGATATTTTCCACCTGCACAACCCGATTACCTCAAGCGGCGGCGATGAAACGCTCAGCGTCGCACAGGTCCGTAACGAAGTTATTCCCGCCTTCGAGGCGCTGCGCCATTCCGGAAAAACCCGCTTCCTGGGCATCACCGCTATCGGGGACACCGAAGTTCTAACTCAGATTATCGACGACGAACCGATTCACAGTGCGCAGGTCAGCTTTAACATGCTGAACCCCTCAGCCGCGGTCGCCCTGCCGCCAAACTATCCAGCCCAAGACTACGGTCGGCTGTTCGATCACACACGAAAAGCAGGGGTCGGCGTGATCGGCATCCGCGTTCTCGCCGCCGGCGCACTCAGCGGCACTGCCGAGCGCCATCCGATCGCCAGCGCGCCGCCCGAACCGATCGGGTCCTCCCACAGCTATGCAATGGACCTGGAACGCGCCAATCGCCTGATGCCGCTGGTGACCGAAGGCTTCGCCGACAACTTGGCTGAGGCTGCGACTCGCTTCGCTATTAGTCACGAAGCAATGGGCACTATTCTGGTTGGCATTGCAACGATCGAGCAGTTTGAAGCAAGCCTGTCAGCCGTTTTGAAAGGCCCATTGCCGCAAGCTGCTATGGACCGCTTGGCAACTCTGATGGCTGGCTTCTCGGGCGAGCGGCGATAGCAATCGGCGTTACAACAACCGCAGCGGTAATCCTGCCCACAGTTCGAGACCGTTCCGGAGGAACGGTTCGCGATCCAAGGGAGCATTATGGCGCCCTCGCGCATTATCACTGTGAAGGTGGCTTCGACTTCGTCATGGATCGGTGGTTCCGGTAAGCCAAGAAAAAACGATCACTGCCGAAACCCTGAAGTGTTCTGGGGAATGTGCCCCTGACCCGAGTCTCCAAATCGTCACTAAATCGTTATGGTACCCGACCAGAAATATTTCCTCGCCCCACTAGAGTGTTTTAAAGCCCGATTTACAACCTAAGATGGAACGATGTGCGACGCAACATGTCAAAAGCATCGCGAATCAGCCACAGATCGGTGTCATTTAATCGATGAAAGATAACGGAACGTCTCAGATCGATGTTCCCAAACAATAATGATTTGACAGTGCCGCTTTTTGAGATTGCGGCATTAACCATTCATTAACCGCTTTTCCGACATGCAGTGGCGTGGAAGCCGCGGTCGCGGCAGAGGAGAAACAGCTCATGGGCCAATTGGTCGAACAACGCATTCAGCCCCTGATTTCCAAAGCGTGGTTGCGAGACGCCACGTCACCTTTCGACGTCGCTGGGACGCTGTCAGCTGCTCTCGCACCCGCCTGGACAGTGGAGCGGGAGATCGACCCGTCGGGGGACCTAACTATAATCATACTCCCGACCGGTGATGCATCGCAACGCTCAGCGTTTGTACCATACGAGGATAACGGGCGCGCTCACGTAGGAACCATCAGGGGCGAGATTTGGCAAAGCACGTGCGCCTTCCCAACGTGCCAACGTGCTGTCGCCGCGATCGTAGCCGCGGCAACTCTCAGCACCTAGTGCGCGCCGCCGACCGAGCCCACAATCCGGGCAAGGCTCCATCCACGCCTCCGATGGGGTCCTCGGCCGGAAACGGAACCGCTTCGACGGCCCGCTTCGCCGCACTATGTTCGCCTGGTTTGCCGCGGCGCAGATCCGGGCTGGACCCGTTCGCGGGGTACGCTCCCACGATTAGCAAATCGCTGGACTGGCCCTGGCTACAGTGCCCGACGCCGGCCGGCACGACGACGACATCGCCTGCCTGAACCAACAGCACGGTGCCGCTAGGGCCGCCGAACAGTACGGAAGCCTCGCCGCGGGCAACACCAAGGACCTCGTGCGCCGAGCTATGGAAGTGGTGAAACGGATGCACGCCGTTGCGCCAAGCCGGCGGCCACCGATTGGCGGCGAAGACCAGCTCGATGGCGGCCGCGTCGGCGGGTACCGCCTTGCGGTACACCAGCAGCGGAAGAGATGAGTTCGGGATAGAACCATCGTCGTCAAATGTGAACGAGAGCGGCTCGGTCATATAGCCTCCGATATCTGCCTGGGTAGAACGAGTGACCGAAGCCCTCCTACTCGACGCATGTTGTTGGCGAGTGATGACAAGGCCGTGATCGTTCAGCATCAGAGGAGGGGGGTCAGTTGTGGGAGCCTCGTCGCGGGGTTTTGCGCAACGTTCTCACGCCGACGATGATGATGATGGCGTTTCCTCTACCTCATCCTCTTCGCCATACCCGAGCAGGCGCAGTGCGCGGCCGTTCATGCCACGCTGGGTGGCGGCGTGGATCAGGGCTTCTTCACGCCCGTGCGTTACCCAGACCTCGGGCGCGCCGACCTCGTCCAAAGTTGCGTTCAACTCGTTCCAGTCGGCGTGATCTGAGATCACCAGCGGCAGTTCCACCCCGCGGGATTTCGCCCGCTGACGGACGCGCATCCAGCCGGAGGCGAGCGCGACGACCGGGTCCTCCAGGCGCCGCGCCCAGCGATCGGCGATCGCTCCGGGTGGCGCCAGCACGATCGCGCCCACGAGATCCGCTTTCGCCGCCACCGTTGCCGGCCGCAGGTCGCCGAGTTCCGCCCCGCGCTGGCGGTAGACATCACACATCGCAACGAGAGCTCCGTGCAGCCAGATCGGCGCGTCCCAGCCAGCCAGCCGCAGCAGAGCGATCAACCGCTGGCACTTGCCCAGCGCATAGCATCCCACGACATGGGTGCGCCCAGGAAACAGAGCGACGCTGTCCAGCAGCCGCTTGATCTCGTCGCCCGGCGGCGGGTGCACGAACACCGGCAGCGCGAACGTTGCCTCGGTGACGAATAGGTCGCAACGTACTGGCTCGAAAGCCACGCATGTCGGATCGGTTACGCGTTTGTAATCACCACTGACAACCGCGCGCGATCCTCGATAATCCATCACCACCTGCGCACTTCCCAGCACGTGACCGGCGGGGGAAAGCGAGATCCGCATCTCGCCCAGGGTAACCGGCTCATGCCAGTTCAAAGCCTGGTGGCTGGCGCCGTCGTCGCCCAAACGTGCGCGCATGATTGCTAGCGTGTCGGCTGTAGCCAGGACCGCCCGATGGCCGCGGCGCGCATGGTCGGAGTGGCCGTGCGTGATGACAGCGCGATCCACCGGCAACAGCGGGTCAATGTAAAACCCTCCTGGCTCGCAGAAAAGGCCGCCAGGCAGTACCTTCAGCCATGTCGATGGATGCGGCATGTGCTTCCATGTTGGCAGCCGCTGCGGTTTTGACCAGCCTGTCGGGTCGGTTGGTATTCCCACGGGTCCCTTGCGGCCAGCGTGAACGCCCCTAACTGCGACCCGGCTTGAACTCGGCAGGCGCTGCCCGGATACCGCTACGTGGGCTCTATCCGCCCGATTTCGAGGCGACCAGAGCGCCGGCATCGCCGCTGCTGCGTCACGCGATCGTTCGCGAGGTTGATGCTCAGATTCGAGTCGCGATCCCATTCTTGCACACCGTGGAGTAGGTCGCGCTGAAGCTGCCCAACGTGATCAAAACGAGCCTTGCGAAAGACCGATCCCGCGAAAGGCGTCGGTCACTGGAGATCCTCGGCTGACGGTCAACGTGTTCCGGCAGGCGGCGTTAACTCGGTATTAACCTTTCGATTGCATCATTGCGATTATGCAGCGGAAGGACAAAATGCCCTCGCGCCCGATGGTTGACGTCAACCTGTTTGCCTACAACGGTATTAAAACCGTCGGAGCGGCGATCGAAAGTGTATTGGCGCAGACTTGGCCGAACATTTCCCTTACGCTGATCGACGATGGGTCTACCGACGGCACCTTCGAATTATTGCGCGATTATGCCGCGAGGCATCCGACGATTTAAGTCAAACGGAACCGCTGTAATGGCGGCGCGATCGCCAGTTTTCAACGGGCCTTCTGGTTCGGTGACGCCGACTACGTCGTGCCAAAATCCGGCGATGATGTAGTTGCGCCTGACTTTGTTGAACGGCTGATGGACGTGCTGCTGGAACATCCCAACTGCGCCATGGCACATGCCGCGGGCTTGATTTTTCGTGGCACCGGTGAGGTCCAGGGCTACTATCCGCCGGAGCATTGCTTGACGGCGATCGGGAGCCCGGCAGAACGCTCCTGCAGAGTAATGACTGCATATACCTCTTCGCCCAGTTTCTGGGGCGTTTATCGGCGTGACGCTGTCGATCGTCTATCGCCGATCCGCTATCGTGCCGGTTGGGATCACGTCCTGCTTGCTGAACTTGCCCTCTACGGCGAGATCCGTCATGTGCCGGAGCCGCTCTACTGGCGCCGAGACGGGGGCAAGCCGGTACTGCAACTGGCGCGCGCAGCCACGGCGCAAGCCCATACCGGCCTGTCGCTCGATGACTCGCTGGCCGAACAGCGCTGGCGCACCCCGCTTATCACCACCGCTTACGCCCACATGGAGATGGCAGCCGATAGCCGTCTCTCCGGTGCGGATCGGTTGGCCCTGATGCGCGAAGTTCCAGGTATATTCCGTGCTCGCTGGTTGCCCCGGATGCGGCACGAGGCAGCCGCCTTGCGAGCCGATCTACCAGCCATGCTGACCCGACTCAGAGCCGCCGAACCCGTCCAATCCGGCTGGATGGCGCGCTCATTAATCGAAGCGGTTCAGAGTGTTGCGGCAATCGTTCCGGAACTCGACTTAACAGCCGACTGGTTCGAGATCACCGCGCTCGCCTGCGACTGGCCCGGTCAGGCCGCCGGCAGAATGAGATCCTTTTCGTGAACAGCGTCGTTGCAGTTCCGCTTCGCTTGCATATCGGTTGCGGCACGAAACCGCTACCCGGTTGGGTCAATATCGATCAGGTCGCTCGCGCTCCAGGCGTGTCGACCGACATTGACCCGGCGGCGCTGCCCTATCCCGCAAACTCAGTGGACGAGGTGCTGGCGGAGCATGTATTTGAACACTTTAGTTTCGCCGAGGAAGTCAAGGTCTGGCAAGAAATGGCGCGGGTATTGCGCCGCGGTGGCAGGCTGGTAATCGAAGTGCCCGATTTCGAATGGGTCTGCTCGACATTCCTTGCCGCAAAGGATGATTGGCGAGAATTCTATATTGTCGGCCATGCTGACCACTACGGCGGCTGTGGCCGTACGCTGGGTCAACGCTGGGGCATCTTGCAGACGATGTTCTTCGGCAATCAAAATGGCGCGGGTCAGTATCACCGTAGCGCCTATACCCACGGCAAGCTGCGCTCCATCGCGCATCTGCTCGGCTTCCAGTCAATTACAGTCGAGACCGTATTCAACAAGGGTGGGCAGGCGTTGCGTGCCACGCTCACCCGTTAAGCCGAGAGCATAGGCCCCCGACATGCGCGTTTTCGTTACTGGGATCGCCGGGTTCCTGGGCAGTCATCTGGCGGAACGCCTCCTGACAATGGGCCACGAAATCGTCGGCTGTGACAGTCTGCTCGGCGGCGAACTGATCAACGTGCCGCCCGAGGCCGAATTCTATCAATACGACTGTCGTGATTTCAATGCGATGGCCAAGGTAATGCACGGCTGCGAACTGGTTTACCACTGCGCAGCCACCGCCTATGAGGGGCTCTCGGTATTTTCGCCGGCAATGGTGATGGACAATATCGTAACCGGCTCGGTCTCGGTGTTTTCAGCGGCGATCTCCAAAGGAGCGCGGCGTATCGTGCTTTGCAGTTCGATGGCACGATACGGGACAAACGAAGTCCCGTTCCTCGAAAGCTATGCGCCAAGACCACAAGACCCATATGGTATAGCCAAGGTGGCGGCGGAACAGGCGCTGGTGAACCTGGCCAGTGTGCACGGCATCGAATATGCAATCGCGGTGCCGCATAACATCATAGGCGCACGCCAGAAGTTCGACGACCCCTACCGCAACGTCGCATCCATCATGGCCAACCTGATGCTGCAAGGCCGCCGGCCGTTCATCTACGGCGACGGTGAGCAGAGGCGGTGCTTCAGCCATGTCGAGGACTGCATCACCTGTTTACTAGCGATGGGACTTACCAGCAGCGGAATCGGCGAAGTCGTGAACATCGGTCCGGACGAAGAATTCGTCTCGATCAATCACCTGTTTGAGAAGTTGAGGACAATCACTGGCACAGATAGCCAGGCGATCCACGTGACTGACCGGCCCCAGGAGGTCAAAAATGCGGTCTGCTCAGCAAGCAAGGCACGCGACCTGCTCGGATACCGCACCACGCGTAGCTTGGACGCCGGATTGAACGACATCGTCAACTACATCCGCGAGGTCGGGCCGCGTAAATTTCGCTATCACCTGGATATCGAAATCCGTAACCACAGGACGCCACGCACCTGGACACAGCGTCTGATGTAACGTCATTTCACGGCTGGCAAGCACCGGCGTCGCCATGCGTGGCCGGGCAACCCCAATGGATGAGCGGGAATCCGCGGGTTGTCAGTTTGTCCACGCCCATACGACGAGCGGCTAACCCTTCATCGAGCCGCCAATCCGGTCTAGGCGGCGGCCACACTCACCCACTTGAGACTCCAATGGCTCGGATGACCGTCTCGGCCAGGAAGCGCCCGTTCATCCCTGCCAACGTGCGAGGAGCGGACGACGGTGGCGGAGGAGTCGGGTGGATAACCACCCAACGTTAACAGCCGAGACACCGGAGGGGTTTAAAGCGCCCGCAACTCACGCGTGCGCTGCGGCCGGCGTGCGCGGGGCCGGGATGCCTTCCGGATCCAGGCGATAACCACCGCCCTCGGTAACCAATAATCTCGCGTTCGCGGGGTCGGGCTCGATTTTTTGGCGAAGACGGTAGATGTGGGTTTCCAGCGTATGAGTGGTCACGGCGGCATTGTAGCCCCATACCTCATTCAGCAGCACCTGCCTAGCCACCGACCGAGTGCCGGCGCGGTAGAGAAACTTGAGGATCGCCGCCTCCTTTTCGGTCAGGCGAATACGGCGGTTCTTCGCCGGCTCCTGCAACAGTTTCGCGGCCGGCCGAAATGTATACGGCCCAATCGTGAACACCGCGTCCTCGCTGTTCTCGAAAATCCGCAACTGGGCCCTCAGGCGGGCCAGCAAGACAGCAAGCTTGAATGGCTTGGCGATATAATCGTTGGCGCCGCAATCCAGGCCCTTCACGACGTCGGTTTCGCTGTCCAGGCCGGTTAGCATGATAATGGGCATGCGATGGCCCTGCTTGCGCAGCCGCGAGCACAGATCGCGACCGTCGCCGTCCGGCAAGCCGACATCCAGGATGACGGCATCGAAGCGCGCATCCTTGCTCGAGAGACAAGTCTCGGCAGCTTCAACCGACGCAGCCTCAGTCGCAACGAACTCTCCGTCAACGGCGAGCTGATCAACCAGCGTCTCACGCAAGGCGTCGTCGTCATCGACGATCAGGACCGGACGTTCTGCCGACATTCTCAAGTTCCTCTTGCAAGTGTTTGACGTGGCCCGCTGCAGATACCACCGCTTTGATCAGCTAAGGCAGACTGATACACCATATATGCTCCCCATAGGGACAACATCGGTTCGGTAAGGTTTAATTTTCCTCACCGATCACAACATTGCGCGCACCAGGCCACGCCAATAGCTTCAAAAGCGTCGTCCCGTCCCATCCATTACCTATATGGTCTAACGTACCGGGGAGTCATCTGTCTCCGTGACGATTTAAGGCTTGAAGGACAATAGTGACAGAATTTAGTTCTCTTTGTGCCAAAAATTTCCCGGGACCCAATCAACGGGTTTTTTTTGGCACACGCTGGTGTGCGGCCGATGCAGACTGAGCCCGCCCCCACGGCCGATGAAACCAAAAGCCGGCTTCGGCTGGTCCATAGAGCAGCATCGGAATTGCGGCGCGGTGTGCCGGTTGTTCTCGACGGTGCAACGCCGTTGCTGGTCCTGGCCGCGGAAACGGCGGGGCCCGATTCGTTGGCTGAGTTGGAGGTGTTGTCGGCCACCCGCCCAATTCTGATCCTGGCCCCAGCCCGAGCCGCTGCGATCCTGCGTGCACCGATGTCGGCCAACGCCGCCGCTGTAGCGGTCGCGTTGCCGGACCCGCTTCATCAGATCGCGACCTACCAATCCCTCGCCGATCCGACTGCGCCGCAACCGGCGGTGCGGGAGGTGTTACATGCGGTGCCCGCTCCACCGCTCGCCGACGCCGCTATTGCGCTAGCCAAGATCGGCCGGTTGCTGCCGGCCTTGCTGGCGGTTCCGCTTCCGAATGCCGCAAAATCCGGGCACACCTTGGTCGAGGTTTCGGGGGCCGACGTCCTCAGTTATATGGACAGCGAAGTTGCTGGTCTGCGCCAAATTGTTTCGGCTCATGTGCCGCTGAACGGCGCACCCGACAGCCAGGTTGTTGCCTTCCGCAGCGATGGCTCGGCAATCGAACATCTCGCGATCGTGATCGGCCGGCCTGAGACCCGCGACGCTCCACTTGTCCGAATCCATTCCGAATGTTTCACTGGCGACCTGCTGGGGAGCATGCGCTGTGATTGCGGTGAGCAACTGCGTGGGGCAATTCGCCGAATGGCGGAGGACGGAGCCGGCGTTCTGCTGTATCTGGCGCAGGAAGGCCGCGGTATCGGCTTGGTGAACAAGTTGCGCGCCTATGGGCTGCAGGATCGCGGGCTGGATACGATGGACGCCAACCGAGTGCTGGGTTGGGCCGCGGATGAGCGCAACTTTTTGGTTGGGGCGACAATGCTGCGGCTGATGGGGATCAAGCGGGTCCGGCTGCTGACCAATAATCCAGACAAGATGCACGCAATGATCGCCTGTGGCATCGACGTCACCGATCGTGAACCCCACTTGTTCGCGCCAAATGGCGTGAACGATGAGTATCTGGCGACCAAGGCCGCGCGGTTTGGCCACATGCTCGATTAGCTGCGTTACCACCGTGGGGCTACGCTGGCCAAAACCCCGCCAACCCCGTAAAGCTAATGCTCCTTACACAAGAGCCGCAATGATGACACCGTCGGAAGTTGAGCGTCTTCAAACCTACCTGCGCAAGCTGTTCGGCAGCGAACGGATCAACATCGTGGCGCCCAAGCGCCAGGGCCTATCAATTGAAATGGTGGTTAATGATGAGACGATCGGGACGGTGCACAAAGATGTCGACGACGGCGAGACGTCCTATTCGATCCATCTGACAGTGCTGGAGGAGGATCTACCGGCGGCGAAACCGTCTCCGCCGCCGGCACGAGCGCCTGCGCGTAGGTAAGCACGCCCGAGGCGCTAGCCCCTCGCAGGAACAGGTCCCCCTCGAGAGCAAAGCGGCGGGCCTAGGCTTTACGTTGCAGGGCAAAGGTAAAATCTGCCCCGAGGCCCCGCTTGCGGGCAAGTTCTATCCAAAGCATGGCGTAGGCCTCCAGCAGCCTGGATTCGGCTAAATCGCCCGCATCGACGGCCTCGAAACCAGCGTCAGTGGCCAGCCCCATAACTAACGGCTTCGCAGCGGCATCGTCCCCAGCAACGAACATGACCGGGCGCGTCATATAGGCGGTAGCGTCGGCCATGTTCTCGAACCCCGTTTGGTTGAAGGCTTTGAACAACTTGGCGTCCGGCGCCATGGCCGCGATCGTTTCGGCGCCCGACGTTGAAAACCCCATCGTCAGTCCCAAACCTCGCGAACCCATACCGAGCGGGTTGGTGGCATCGACCAGGACCTTGCCGGCGAAGCCTCCGGCCGCAGCGATTACGTCCCCGATGGCCTCAAACGGCACTGCCAAAATTGTTGCCTCAGCATCGGCGGTCGCCTCGGCGATCGTCGCCTGATTGGCGTCAGATGGATCCGGGCTGCGGGTCCCGAAGACGATCGTATGATCGGCCCTTCGCAGCGCTCGGGCCAACGCATCGCCCACGTTCCCAGTCCCGATGATCGCTATCCTCATGTTACCTCGCTGTTGCGGTTTCAAAATTCATCATGCGATGATATGAATTTCGCTAAACAACGCCGATTGAAATCGGTTCATGCCCGAGTTTGACGACACTGAACTGCGCCGGCTCGACCTGACGTTGCTGCTGGTGTTCGAGGAAGCAATGGCCAGCCGCAAACTCTCTGCGGCAGCGAAACGGCTCGGACTTACGCAGTCGGCCATCAGTCATGCCATGAAGCGGCTACGCGATATTTTCGGCGATGAGTTGTTTATCCGCACGCCTCGCGGCGTCATACCGACGCCTCGGGCGCTTGCCCTGCGGGGGCCACTGTCCGAAGCTGTCGGCTTGATCGCCGGGGCAGTGCAACCGGCCACCTTCGATCCGGCGCGCAACAGCCGCACGTTCCGCATCGCCGCGCCAGATTACGAGACATCGCTGTTCGCACCGTTGCTCGCTGATACCGGGCCTGCCGATATGCGAACCGCCGGCCCCCGTTTTATTTTTCGCCCACTTGTCCGCCGCCAGGCGATCGATGCGCTGACATCGTCGGAGATCGATCTAGTCCTTGGATATACAGACGATCGCCGGGGTGGATGCGAGCACGAACTCCTGTTCGAAGACGATTACCTCGTCGTCGCGCGAGCCGGTCATCCCGCGTTGAGAACGACGTTAACCATAGACCATTACGCATCGTTTGGACATGTCCTGGTCTCCCCAGGCGGCATGCTGAGCGGGATCGTGGACACCTTGCTCGCCGCTACAACGCGATCTCGGCGCGTCGCTGTCGCCGTTCCGTACTTCCTGGCTGCGCTTGCCACGGTAGCTCGAAGCGACCTCATCGCGACGGTACCGCGGCGCATCGCCCTGCTGCACGGGCCCAATTTCGGCCTAGGCTCGGCTGAGCCGCCAATTGCAATCAGGCGGTTTCCGGTCTGGATGACCTGGAGTCGCCGGACCTCAACCGATCCTGCGATCATCTGGCTGCGAGAGCAACTGCGAAATCTGTCGAAGAACGTGGGGGCGTGAGTCGGCCACAACGGCATCCAGGGTTAGGTGATCTGCCTCTGGGCCGCTATGAGCTTTGCGGCCATCTAGCGAGCGATGCAGCGACATGAAACAGCGACACGACGCGGCCCGGTTGGGCGTGCTGATCTATGAGGGCGTGGAGCCGATCGATCTAGGGGGCACCTTCGGCGTGGTGTCGATGGCCCGCCGTGTATTGCCAGCTGTAGAGGCAACGGTGCTTGCTCGGCATGCGGGTCCGGTCCGTTTGGCCGGAGGCCTGACGGTGCTGGCAAGTCACGGCGTCGACACGGCGCCGGCGTGCGACGTGGTGATCGTTTGTGGAGGTCCGGGCTGGCCAGAAGCGGCGGTCGATCAAACGGTGCTGGCGTATCTTCAGAACCTGCGGCCGGAGCAAGTGGCCTCTGTTTGTACGGGGGCGATGATTTTGGCCGAATCGGGCGCGCTCGACGGGCGCATGGCGACGACGCGTCGGCACGCCATCGGCGCTGAAAAACTATCGCCGCTTGCCACGCTGAGAGCTAGCGGGACGGTTCAAACGACGGTTGCCTCCGTCGTCGATGCGGGTGTGGTGACCGGCGGCGGCGTCTCGTTGGCGATCGACGCAACGTTGTATTTGCTCGGACGAATTTATGGGGAGGACGCGGCGGCCGAAATCGCCCGGCTGATCGAGTATGACAGGGCGTATGAGGCAAACCGGCTGGCGCTTGGACTTATCCGGGCCTGAGGCCTACTTGGCGCCATGAACCCTGCTTTCCATTGGCCATTCGCGAATCGCGACAAATCCATCGAAGCTAACCGTCTCCGTTCGGCCAACCCCGTCAACATCACGGCGGCGCGGCAAGCAACACACGGTTGACTCGCTCCAGCGCGACAAACGTTTGCCGCCAACCCTTCGCAAAGACCTCCGGCTTGACGCCGCGTCCCGCCAATATCCCGCCAATCTGACCGACGCTACGTTGGCCGTCGATCAGCGGCAGGATCGCTGTCGCGAGCGGGGGCAGCGCGACCATCGTGCGCAAGCCGTCGAACGTTACGGGCAGCGTCCCATCCGGCCTAATCCCCTTTGCCAGCGTTTCGCCATCGATCTCACGGAAAACCGGCACGGAAGTGTCTGCTCCGGGATCGATTTGATGAACCGGGTCGTCGCTCCGCACGCAATACACGATGTGGACCGCCATATTACCGGCCAGAGCCTCAGCTAGCGCGGCACGTTCGGTTAAATCCATAGCGTCCAGTCGGGCGCGCAGCCTCGTATCAGGCAGCATGGCGACAGGATCATAGCGGATCGGCTCCACCCAGCAGGTGATCCGCAGCCCCGCGTCGCCGAGCAACCTGCTGAGGTCCTCAACGGTGTAGGCCCGGTCGCACGGGTTCAGCAACAGGTCATATAAACCAGCATCGCCGCCGTTGATATGGTCGTCGAAGTTTCGATTGCGTAGCAGCCATTGGGTCTCCGGCACGTGCTTCATCACCCGCCGAGCGATATCAAGCCGCTGTTGGGGCATTTCGTCCGGTGGCGCGAGGCGGCGCAACACGTCCTGCATCATATAGACACCCGTCCGTCCATACGGCGCGTATGTCATCAATCCCATTCCGCCACTGGGCGCTAGCACCGACAGCAGCGCGCGCAGTCCCTCCGCCGGATCCGGCAGATGGTGCAGGACGCCGCAGCAATCGATGTAGTCGAACGGCCCCAACCCCGACCCCGGCAGGTCGAGCAAGGACCGCTGCTCCCATTCGATATTGGTCAGCCGGCGGGCGTCCGCTCGCGCCCGTGCGATCGTCAGCGCGGCGGCGGACCGGTCGAGCCAGGTCACCGTCCCGGTTCGACCTAGACTGGTCATCTGCTGCGCCAGCATGATGGTCGCATCGCCCGTGCCGCCCCCGGCGACCAGCGCCTTCAAAGGACGGCTCGCCGAACGAGCGGCGCCGAAGATCCAATGGTCGATCTCACGAATGTGGCTGGGGCTGCCCACCACCAGGCGCCTGGCCTCATCACGCGGGTCGCGCCTCGGATAGGGGTATGCTTCGTATTGGCCGGCCAGTTGCCGGTCTGTTGCGTCGGTCATGGCGGCGGAATAGACCGCCCGGATGGTTGAAGCCAGGGTCAGAGGGTATTTCGGCATCGGCGCCGAGGGCGTCTCCAAATCCGCCAATATCGGCGCGCTGCTGCGAACCGGGCACGCGTTCGGGGCATCGTTCTGCTTCACCATCGGGACCGGCTGGGATGCGCGCGCTGCCCGCACGGCGGACACCGCCGATACGCCCCTGCACGTGCCGATGTGGCGCTATCCAACCTTGGCCGACCTGTCCCTACCGCGCGAGTGCGCCCTGGTCGGCATCGAGCTGCTGGAGAATGCAATCGATCTGCCGTCCTTCCGTCATCCGCTGAATGCCGCCTACGTTTTGGGACCGGAGCGTGCCGGACTCTCGGCTTCATTGCAGAAGCGGTGCAATCACATCATCCGCATTCCCACTCGGTTCGCACTGAACTTGGCGGTGGCCGGGGCCCTGGTGCTCTACGACCGGCTGCTGCAGCACGGACGATTCCCAGACCGGCCGGTGGGCTCTGGAGGTCCTCTGCAGGCACTGCCAGCAACCGGCCACGGGGCGCCGCGGTTCCGCAAAACAATACCGGAATGGCTGCGCCCGGTCGGGGCTCACACGGACGCGAAGAAGCCATGAGCGCGCCGTGCTTGTTCCGCATACACAGCGGCCCTATTGCTCGCGCATGAACATCCGATTCCCCTGGTTTCTGACTATCGCGCTGCTGCCGGCTCTGCCCGCCACCGCCGAAACTAACAAGCCGGCGCCACCCAAGCACACTACGGCGGACGGTCCAAAATCCATCGGCAAGTTCGACGACTGGACGGCGGCGACCCACAAGGAGGCAGGGCAAACCGTTTGTTACGCCTTCACCCGGGCACAGGGTTCGGCACCTCCGATACCTGGCCGTGGGGGCGTCGTGTTGACCGTGACCGAGCGCTCGTCGGGTCGCGATGCTATCGCGATCGAAGCGGGCCTCCCCTATGCGCCCAACGCGACTGTCACCGTGCAGGTCGATCAGACTGGGCTGGACTTCTACACATCAGGCAAGAATGCTTTCGCGCGCGACGGTAAGGCCGTCGTAACCGCATTCGGCAAGGGGACAAGAGCCATCGCTCGGTCTCCGGGCCCGAAGGAAGTTACGGACACTTTCAGTCTGAAGGGTTTTGCCCAGGCCTATGCGGCGATCATCAAGGCATGCCCCGCGAAGTGAGCGATCTTTCCGACGCCGACCGCGCCCGCGTTCTGGCGAAGTCGGCGCTGTTCGACGCGCCTGAGGTCGAGCTGGCAGACGGGCGGCGCGATCTGGTCGGGATGGATCGCGCCGAACTGGCGGCCGAGATGGCTGCGATCGGCGAACCTGCGTTCCGCGTCAAACAACTGTGGCACTGGATCTACCACCAGGGCGCCACCGATTTCGCTCGCATGTCCTCAATCGCCAAGCCGTTGCAGACAAGATTGGCTGAGCGCTTCGTGATTGGCCGCCCGGAAGCGGCCACCGTCCAGACCTCCGTGGACGAAACTCGCAAATGGTTATTCCGGTTCCGCGATGGGCAGGAGGCGGAGACGGTCTACATCCCCGACCCCGTCGCGGACCGTGGCGCCGTCTGTATTTCGTCGCAGGTCGGCTGCACATTGTCTTGCCGGTTCTGCCATACCGGTACCCAGACGCTGGTGCGAAATTTGGGTGCGCCGGAGATCATCGGCCAGTTCATGGCGGCGCGGGATTCGTATGGCGAGTGGCCGTCGCCGAAAGGCGAGACGCCGCGACTGCTGTCGACCATCGTCCTGATGGGGATGGGTGAGCCTTTGTACAACTACACGAACGTCGCCAAGGCGATGAAGATCGCAATGGACGGCGAGGGAATCGGGCTGTCTCGCCGGCGGATCACGCTCTCCACTTCAGGCGTCGTGCCGATGATGGATCGCGCGGGGGCGGATTTGGGAGTAAACTTGGCGGTATCCCTGCACGCGGTCCGCGACGATCTGCGCGATGAACTGGTACCGCTGAACCGTAAGTATCCGATTGCCGAGGTCCTCGCCGCGTGCCGGCGCTACCCGGGATCGTCCAACGCTCGGCGGATCACCTTCGAGTACGTCATGCTGAAGGGCGTGAACGACTCCGAGGCCGAGGCGCGGGAACTGGTGCGGCTAATCGCAGGACTGCCCGCGAAAGTTAATCTCATCCCATTCAATCCCTGGCCGGGGTCGCGGTTTGAGACAAGCGGGAAAGCGGCGCTGGACCGTTTCGCGGCGATCGTGAACGCCGCCGGGTTTGCATCACCAATCCGGACGCCGCGCGGGCAGGATATCCTGGCAGCCTGTGGGCAATTGCGGACGGAGAGCCGGCGGGAAAGAGCTTAGCCGTACAGTCGGAAAGGCGGATTTGGCGACACCAGTTCGAAGGGCGGCGGTCTACATAGCAGCCCAAGTTTTGCGCTCGTAGGGAGATAGGCCCGACGGCTCATCTCCCCCGTCAGCCTTCAGGCCGCCATGCGCTGATGCGCCGGAACCTCCAGCTTGAAAAACCGAGCCGCGTTCAGCCCCAGGATCTTTGCGCGCTGGGTATCGTTCAGACCAGGCATCGTCCGTTCGATCGCCTCGGCCGAATGGGGCCACGTCCCCTCATGATGCGGATAGTCATTCGCCCAGGCGAAGTTATCCATCAGTCCGAAACGTTCCGCCAGATACAGCCCGACCGGGTCCTCCTGGAACGTCGACAAACCATGTGCGCGGTAATAATCGCTCGGCAGGCCCTGCAACTTTGGCCGCACCCACATGTGGTGCTTGCGGTAAGCTTCATCCATCGCTTCGAGCAGCCAGGCAACCCAACCGATCCCAGCCTCGATCGTCGCGAACCGCAGTCCCTTGAACCGCTCCAGCACGCCCGACGCACACAGATTCGCTACCGGCTCGATCGTCGGCGCCAGCGAGTGCGTGACATAATTCACTACCGCTCCGCCGTTGCCCCGAGCCGCACGGGGGTCGCGCCCGGTGGAGACATGGAAGGTGATCGGCAGATCGGCTTCCTCGATCAGCCGCCACATCGGATCGAAATGCGGCAGGTTGTAATTGACATGATCCACATCATGCCCACCCCAGATCGGCTTGCACGGCAGCGACAGCGCGCGAAATCCCATCTTGGCGACGCGCTCGATCTCCTTCATCGCGCCCTCAAGGTCGCCAGTCGCGATCGAGGCCACCGGCAACATCGCGTCGGGATGCGGGCCATACTGCTCCCAGGCCCAATCGTTCCACACGCGGCACTGCGCGTTGGCGAAGACCGGATCGGGCGTCGCCCACATCGCCAGACCCTTGTTGGGGAAAATAATCTCGATATCCACCCCGTCGGCCCGGTTGTCCGTGATCCGCTCCTCCACGTCCGCACCCGCCTTCGAGCGCACCCAGTCCTCACCCTCGAAGCTCATGACGCGCACGCGGTCAGGGCGATAGCCTTCGCAGTAGCGCCACTGCACGCCTTGGTCATCAGTGATGATGCGAGGCACACGTTCCCGGTATTTCGGATCAATCCGCTTTTCCCAAAGATCCGGCGGCTCGTTCGCATGGCTGTCGGTGGACACCATGAAGTATTTCTTTGGGTCGCCAACCCGCGCGGTCCGCTCCCAGCCGGAGTGTCCGGGTGTGTCCAGCCGCCATAGATTAGGGGCATTGATGGGGATTTCGTTCATGATCTAACTCCCTGAGGTGCAGAACGCTTTACCACGAAGTAGGATATCCGTACTCGGCAGTAAGCGCGAGGGCAAGGTACGGGAAGATACGGTCTTGCGTCCCCCCAGGCATCGTGCAATCCCGTCACGCGACTTCACCGAAAACACAACCAGTCGGGAAACCGCGACCAGGAGGACACAACCATGCAGCGCGAAGTTTACATCGTCTCGGGCGTCCGCACCGCCATAGGCGACTTCGGCGGCAGCCTCAAAGACCTTCCGCCTACCGAACTCGGTGCCCAGGTCGCCCGCGAGGCGCTCTCCCGCGCCAGTGTCTCCGGAGATGAAGTCCAGCACGTAGTCTTTGGCAATGTGGTGCACACTGAAGCCAAGGACATGTACTTGTCCCGCGTCGCCGCAATGAACGCCGGCATCACCAAGGACGCGCCGGCTCTTACCCTGAACCGACTTTGCGGCTCTGGCCTCCAGGCCATCGTCTCCGCTGCCCAGGCCGTTACGCTCGGTGACGCCGACATCGCAGTCGCCGGAGGCGCCGAAAACATGAGCCGCGCCGGATACCTGTCCACCGGAATGCGGTGGGGCGCACGCATGGGCGACACCGCGATGATCGACATGATGACCGCCGCGCTGCACGACCCGTTCGAGAATATCCACATGGGAATGACTGCGGAAAATCTTGCCGAATTGCATCAGGTTACCCGAGGTCAGCAGGATGAACTCGCGCTCACCTCGCATCAACGCGCGTCTCGGGCAATCAAGGAAGGGCGCTTCAAAAGCCAGATCCTGCCGATCACACTCAAGACTCGCAAAGGCGAGACGATCTTTGACACCGACGAGCATGTCCGCAACGAAGCTAAGGCCGAGGATTTCAACAAGCTGCGCGCTGTATTCAAGAAAGACGGCACGGTTACCGCCGGCAATGCCTCCGGCATCAACGATGCCGCGGCTGCGGTCGTCCTGATGGACGGCGACACCGTATCAAAGCGCAATGCCAAGCCGCTCGGTCGGCTCGTGGCATACGCCCATGCAGGCGTCGACCATAGGTTCATGGGTATCGGGCCGGTGCCGGCCACGCGAGCCGCACTCAAGAAAGCCGGTCTATCGCTTGATCAAATAGACGTGATTGAGTCCAATGAGGCATTCGCCGCGCAGGCTTGCGCAGTCGCCAAGGATCTTGGGTTCAATCCCGAGAAAACCAATCCGAATGGATCAGGCATTTCGCTGGGTCATCCGATCGGTGCGACCGGTGCAATTCTGACGGTGAAGGCGCTCTACGAGCTAGCCCGGACCGACGGCCGTTACGCGCTAGTGACGATGTGCATCGGCGGCGGCCAGGGGATCGCGGCGATCTACGAACGGGTGCACTGACAAATAAAGCGAGTTGGCCGGGGGCGCGGCAGATCAACACCGCGCCCCCAGACGGCCTACCGATCGAACGCCACCCCGAAGTGGCGTCAGAAGAAAGCCATAGTCCGCACTTCGATGCTTTCGCGCCGGCGGGCGTTGGGCGGGGTCGTTGGATCCTCAAACGCAGCGTGACCGACAAAGCGTGAGCGGCCATCCGTTTCCGAATCATATGTCTTCAACAGCAGCGCCTGATCCGCACGCATGTGTGGGAAATACACCCAGCGGTGGGTCGGCGAGTAACGCATGACGTAAATCTCACCGGTGCGCTCGCGGTACTTCAACTCCATGCGTAACATATCGCCTTCGTTCTGGCTGGTTGCATCGCACATCGCCAGCGGCAACTCCTCCACGACGTCGTAGAGCGATTTCCAAACATTATAGAACGCCACGCGGCGTTGCAGCAGCTCGTCGGCCTCGTCCGGCAATAGGTCACGCACCCGCTGCGGCCCGGAGGCAACAGTATAATCGCTATGGACGAGCAGCACCGCCGGCCGGTTGACTGTCGTTTGCTGATTGAGGTCCGCTGGCAGCCGCTTGCGCAGCGTGTGGTCGAAGATCACCACCCGCCTCGCCCCGGTGTTACGCTTCACGAAGTCCACGACTTGCGGATAGAAAGCTTCCTTAACCGCAGCCTCGTCGTCGTAGCCGAAGAATGCAGCCGGGAACGGCTTCAACACAAAGCCCTCCCGATCGGCGTCGAACTGACCCACGCGCGGCCACCCGTTGACGATCTCCATCTCGTGGGGATCGGTACCCGGTGGGTTGAGCTTCACTGGCTCTTCCGGCTCATAGAAATAGTAGTCCGGCGGGATGCCGTTATCGACCGAATAGTTGAGCGAAGCTCGCACCGCGTCCTGCATCGTTCCTCCTCCTTCAAGCCACCTTGCGCTCGCGCGTGAAACCTTCGCCGACGAATGAGCGGTCCCAGCACGGCAGCTTCTCGACCTCCTCGATCATCCAGCGGCGCAGATTGGGATGTGGGGCGAGGGGCAGCTTCTGGTAGGGGTGCAAGTGCGGCGGCGCAGCCAGCGCGATGTCAGCGATCGTTGGGTTCGGGCCGGCGATCCAACGGCTCTTGGCCAACCGCGCGTCAAGGATGCCGGCAAGCTTGTGGAAGGTCGCGTCCTGAGCCTCCACCACGGCCATGTCGGCCTCCGCCTGCATAAGCGGTTTGACGCAGTGCTCCACAAGATAAACGTAACAACTCGGAAACCAGTGCGCCGCTTCCCAAAGCAACCAGCGATTGATGTCGGCACGGGTTTGCAAATCAGTTGGATAGCAGGTGGTGGCGCCAAGCTTGTCAGCGACGTACTGCAGGATCGCATTCGACTCCCAAAGCACGAACTCGCCGTCCACCAGTGTCGGCAATGAGGCGTTCGGGTTCAGTGCAATATATTCAGGCGACCGCTGCTGAGACGTGAAGTAGTCGACGTGGACCAACTCGTATTCTGCACCGATAAGGTCTAGACCCGCAACGACCTTCCGGCAATTTACAGTGATTGGGTCAGCATACAGCTTCATCGAAACGGCCTCCTGTTCGGTTTTTGACCGAGCGCATGCCGAAGCACTTGCACCGGGCGGCCGAGTGGGTCAGCCGCTGCCTGCTTTCCTAGACGAGACGATGCTGCCCTTCAACGTCATACCCGAGGCGGCGGTGCTCGCGCGAACTACCGGGCCTTGATCCACGCCTCGTAGCGGGCCTTGTTCTCCGCGTTTGGCGGATACAGCCCCGGCAGCGGCGCGCCGTCATTCACCTGGGTCATGATCCACTCTTCCATCCGCTCCTGATCGGCCGCGACAGCGGCGACGTCCGCCACCAGCTTCGGGGGAATCACGACGGCACCATCGTCATCGACCATGATGAGGTCGTCAGGAAACACTGCGACGCCGCCACATCCGATCGGTTCCTGCCAGTTCACGAATGTCAGGCCGGTCACGGACGCAGGGGCCGCCGTGCCTTGGCACCACACCGGCAGGCCGGTGCCCAGGACACCCGCGAGGTCGCGGACCACCCCATCGGTGACCAGACCCGCGACCCCCTTCTTCGCCATCCGGGCACAGAGTATGTCTCCGAAGATGCCGGCATCGGTGACCCCCATCGCATCAACGACAGTAATACAGCCCTCTGGCATCGCTTCGATCGCGGCCCGGGTGGAGATGGGGGATGACCAGGACTCCGGCGTCGCCAGATCCTCACGCGCCGGGACGAAGCGCAGAGTGAACGCACGTCCAATGAGGCGCGGCTGGCCACCCCGGATCGGCCGGGTGCCTCGCATCCAGACATTTCGGAGGCCCTTTTTCAGCAGAACCGTCGTGATGGTAGCGGTGGAAACTCCGGAAAGGGCTGTGAGAATGGCAGGGTCGATGGACATGGCGGGTTCGATCTCCTGTTGCGCGATAGGGCTGATTGCCTGAGGCCGCCCACGGTCGGAAGGCGTCAATCACGCAATCAAACAAAGCTAGACCATGATCGAACGTTGAAGCGGGGATCAACTCCGAACGATCACGGTCGAGGCTATTGACGCGCCATCAGAGGTCCCGCGCAAGATGCGGGCGGCAGTATTGCTCGCTTTGTCGACTAACCATTGGTCACGCCGGCAATCGCCGGCTGATAACTACCGATATTATTCCACCGTATCCGCAAGAGACCGGGCATGATCCGATAGCTTGCCCAGCGCCTTGTGCAGCGCCCGCCACTCCGACGCGCTCAGGCCAGCCATTAGACTCTCTTCGATTTCCTTACCCACGGGCGCAAACTCCGCGTAGAGGGCCAAACCTCGTCTAGACAGTTTCAGCAGACGCCCGCGGCCGTCCGCCGGATCCTGGCTCTGTCGCAGCAAACCAGCGGACACCAGGCTCGCCGATGCCCGGCTGACTTTCACCTTGTCCATCGCGGTCAGCTCGCCGGCGGCGGTTGGGGACAGGATGCCGAACCTGCCAACGGCCGCGAGCAACCGCCACTCCGACATAACGAGGCCTGATTTCGCGAGGTGATGGCGAGCAACAAACCGCGATACCGAATCCGCGGCGACCGAGAGGCGGAACGGCAAGAAATCCTCAAGACGCAACACTTCGGCCGCGTGTATATTCGAGTTTGCCTCTACAGGTTTTTTTTTCACTTGTGACTATCCCAATTAGCTGGAGGCTCGGATCCTTACAGCGGTCGAAACTCTTTTTGGCTCGAGAGGCGGCGAGGTTTGTTCGTAAGCAGCATTTATGCAACCCTGAGTAGCCGTATCGGTAAAGCTTTTCATTTTAACGCGTAGGGAATGATGACGCACAACTAATGAAGACTTATAACTACTGTGTGCTGGTCGAACTATAACCTATAGTCTGGGACGGCATGCGGTATATTGCAACCGTTTGCGTGAACTATCAGGGCCACGAGACAAGCTTTGGCAACCTGATGCTCGAAGTTTTTCGGATCGCTCGTCGCCGGGCAAGTCTTATCATAAGAGAAAAACTCGTCCAGTTAGCGTCCCTTTGTGGAAAACACACGATGAATTCAAATAAAACTATCCGGCCAGGCGAAACTCTCACCGTATTGCCAGATCAATTGGACGCCGGGGTCTATTTTGTCGGCCAAATCCGAACCCCCTGGACAACCCGCGATGTGTGTCCCAAGCGCGGCGATCCATCCGGGCCGGAATGCCGGATAGAACTCGATCCGCGATGGGAACGGGCTCTGGAAGGCCTCGCCGCTCATCCTCGCATCGAGGTCCTGGACTGGATGCATCAAGCACGACGCGACCTGCTGATTCAGGTGCCGTGGGTGTCTGGCAAGCCATACGGCACGTTCGCGCTGAGGTCTCCCGTGCGACCGAATCCGATCGCGTCTTCGGTTGTCGATCTCGTGTCGATCGCCCGGAATATCGTCACCGTCCGCGGGTTGGATTGCCTGGACGGCACGCCGTTGATCGACCTCAAGCCGCTACGTGATAACCTTGCGAGCGCCAATGTGAAGCACGCTGGCTAATAGCCCTCGCTCATTGGCTTCGCCCTGACCGCCGTATCGTTCTTTTGGTCGACGATCGTGGAAGATCGAATAGATGCGGATTATCGGGAGCCCTCCGGTGCCAACGTCCCGCTGCGCTGGTTGCCACGCCGATCGGTTGCAATGGGAACCACCACCGGATGCCGGGATCAGTGCCCCTCGGTAAAAGTAGGAGCGATCCGTGCTTGCCTGCCGCCGCCGCCGCCGCTATATCCCCGCCCCTGTCTGCGAGTCCGGGCCTGAAAGGGCATGCCCGGCCGCGACTGCTTGCCAACCCGACCAAGGGGCAAGCCGAACCGAAGGAGATCAAAATGCCCAAAATGAAGACCAAATCGTCGGTCAAAAAGCGGTTCAAGATCACCGCGACCGGCAAAGTGCTCGCCGGACCTGGCTTTAAGCGACATTGCCTAAGCGCGCGCAGCCAGAAAGCCAAGCGCACCAACCGCGGCAGCCAGGTGCTGACTCACGCTGACGGGATCACCGTCAAGCAGTGGGCGCCCTACGGCATCGCATAAGGTAGGGCAGGCCGCATGGCACGTGTAAAACGGGGCACCACGACTTACGCCCGCCACAAGAAGGTCCTTGAGCAATCCAAGGGCTTCGTCGGCCGGTCGTCCACCAACTACCGCATCGCGCGGGAACGGCTGGAGAAGTCACTCCAGTACGCCTACCGTGATCGCCGCGTCAAAAAGCGGGAGTTCCGTGGGCTGTGGATTCAGCGCATCAACGCCGCCGTCCGTGAGCACGGTCTGACCTACAGCCGATTTATCGACGGCCTGAAAAAGGCCGGGATCGAGATGGACCGCAAGGTCCTTGCCGCCATCGCTTACGACGATGCGGCCTCGTTTGCGGCGATCGTTCAGAGGGTTCAGGCTGCCCTGGCCTAGTATCTGATCGCAAAGAAGCGTGGCACGGGCCACCTTCGGGTGATGAATCGGATACTTCCGACCTAGCGCCGGTTCCCAACGGGACCGCGATTAAGGAGAAGGGGCCGCCTGAACAGGGCGGCCTGTTTCGTGTACGGGACTTAACAATGAACGACGATCTCGAAGCCCTGAAGATCTCCACGGATGCCGCGCTGTCCGCGGCATCCAACCTGCGCGCCTGGGATGCAGTCCGTATCGCCGTGCTCGGGCGCAACGGCACCCTGACCAGCATGCTGCGCGACCTCGGCAAGGCGCCCCCCGAACAGCGTAAGGACCGAGGGGCGGCTCTGAACCGCCTGAAGGACGTCCTGACGTCGGCGATCGAGGGTCGGAAAATCGCGCTTGAGGACTCCGCGCTGGACGTTCGTGTGCTGTTGGAGCGGATCGATCCCACCTTACCGCCGCGCCCCAGGGACGACGGGCTGATCCACCCGATTTCACGCACCATGGAGGAAATCGCCGCGATCTTCGGCGCCATGGGCTGCCGCGTCGTTGATGGGCCCGACGTCGAGACCGACTGGTTCAACTTCGGCGCGTTAAATATCCCGGCGCATCATCCCGCTCGCGCGGACCACGATACCTTCTATCTACCCCCACGTGGGGGGAGCAACACGCCGTTGGTGCTCCGGACACACACCTCCCCCGGCCAGATTCGCACAATGCTGTCGCAGGACCCGCCGATCCGGGTCATCGTCACCGGCCGTACGTATCGCGCGGACCACGACGCCACTCACTCACCAATGTTTCATCAGTGTGAAGGGCTGGTCATCGATCGCAATATAACGCTAGGCCACCTGAAAGGCTGCCTGATCGACTTTCTCCGCACCTTCTTTGCGATCTCGAATCTCCCGGTCCGCTTCCGCTCGTCCTATTTTCCGTTTACCGAACCCTCGATGGAGGTGGATATTGGCTGGAACCGGAAGACCGGCGAACTCGGCCACGGCGGCGACTGGCTGGAAATCCTCGGCAGCGGGATGGTGCATCCACGGGTCCTGGCGAATTGCGGCATCGATCCGCGCGAGTGGCAAGGGTTCGCTTTCGGCATGGGCGTTGAGCGCGTCACCATGCTGAAGCACGGCATGGCCGACCTGCGGCCGTTCTTCGATTCCGACCTCCGCTGGCTGAGGCATTACGGGTTCAATCCGCTGGCCCCCACCATGCTGCACGAGGGGGTCTGAGCGATGACCCCATCGTCAGTTGTCATTGCGGGGGCGAGAAAGCCTAAGGGCCTCGGCCAATGAAATTCACCCTCTCCTGGCTGAAATCGCACTTGCAGACGGACGCCACGCTAGACCACATCACCGATACGCTGACGCGAATTGGCCTGGAACTCGAAGGTGTGGAGAACCGTGGAGCTTCGCTTGCCTCATTCCGCATCGCGCACGTGATCGAGGCCGCGCTGCATCCCAACGCCGACCGCCTCCGTGCCTGTAGAGTTGATACCGGTGAAGGGGTCGTGTCGGTTGTTTGCGGCGCACCGAATGCCCATACCGGCATGAAAGCGGTATTCGCGGCTCCCGGAGCGTTCATCCCCGGCACCGGGATCGCCCTGAGAGTTCGGCGAAATCCGCGGCGTGCAAAGCGCCGGAATGCTCCTCTCGGCCCGCGAGATGGGCCTTGGCGACGACCACTCCGGCATCATCGAACTACCCCACGATGCGCCGGTCGGCATGTCCTATGCCGCTTATGCCGGCCTGGACGATCCGGTCATCGAGATCGGCGTCACGCCGAACCGGGGCGACTGCTTCTCCGTCCGCGGCATCGCGCGCGACCTCGCGGCGTCCGGTCTAGGAGCACTGAAACCTTTCGCACCCGCTGTCATCCCACCGCTGTTCGATGGCGGCCCGCGATGGGAGATTGCGTTTCCAGAAGCCTGTTCCTGGATCATCGGCCGCACCATTCGCGGCGTGAAGAACTCCCCTAGTCCGAGATGGCTGCAGGATCGGCTGACCTTCATCGGGCTCCGGCCAATCAACGCTCTCGTGGACATCACAAACTTCTTCACCTTCGACCTCGGGCGCCCGCTTCATGTCTTCGATGTCGAAAAACTGTCGGGCAACACGCTGACCTTGCGACGCGGTTCCGGCGAGACGATGCGGGCACTGAACGGCAAGGACTACATTCTCGATCCCGAAGACTGCGCGATCTGCGATGCCGCCGGCGTGCAGTCGATGGCCGGCGTGATGGGCGGCGAGGCCACCGGCTGCGACGAAACCTCGACGTCTGTTTTTGTTGAATGTGCTTTGTTCGATCCGATCCGCGTCGCGCTCACCGGCCGGCGTCACCAGATCGTCTCCGACGCCCGCCAGCGGTTCGAGCGCGGTCTCGATCCCGCGCTGATGCCGAACGCGATCGAGGCAGCTACCGCGATGATCCTGGACTTGTGCGGCGGTGAACCCGGCACCATCACCATGGCCGGCGCCGAACCGGCCTGGCAGCGCGACGCCACGATGCGCTTCGCCCGCATCGCCAGCCTGGGCGGTTCCGATATTCCATCGGACGAAGCTGTGGCGTCGCTGGAGCGCTTGGGCTTCACGGTCCTGAACCGCGGCCCCGACCAAGTGACCGTCGCTGTTCCATCCTGGCGCAACGACGTCGCCGCGCCGATCACCCTCGATCAGTCGCCAGCCCTCGATCCGGCGAAGGCCACTAAAGCCGCGGAAGGCTGCGTAGCTGTCGAGGCGGAGCACGACCTGATAGAGGAGGTCCTACGCCTGCGCGGCTTGGACGCCGTTCCAACCGTCTCCTTGGCGCGCGAGAGCCCGGTGCCGCAAGCGACGCTGACCGCCCGGCAGCAACGCACCGCGCTCGCCCGCCGCGCCCTCGCAACGGCCGGCCTGATGGAGTGCGTCACATTCAGCTTCATGGCTCGGTCTGACGCCGAACGGTTCGGCGATACTCCCGACGCGCTGCGTTTGAGTAACCCGATCGCCACCGACCTCGACCAATTGCGCCCAACCCCACTGGCGACGCTGGCCATGGCGGCGAAGCGCAACGCGGCGCGTGGCTACCCGGACGTCGCGCTGTTTGAGATCGGACCGGCCTTCGCCACTGACGCTCCGGACGGGCAAAAGCTGGTCGCCTCTGGTCTGCGTGTAGGACAGACACCGCGCAACTGGCTGGCGCCGCAGCGTCCTGTCGATGTCATGGATGCCAAAGCGGATCTCTGGGCGCTGCTGGCCGCGGTCGGCGTGCCATTGGAAGCGTTACAAGTCACCGCTGAGGCACCTGGTTTCCTCCATCCCGGCCGATCTGGATTAGTCCGGCAAGGACCGAAGATTGTCATGGGGCAGTTCGGCGAAATCCACCCACGGCTGCTCGCGGCGCTGGACCTGCCAGGACCGATGGTGGTGTTCGAACTGAACCTGGACGCAGTCGCCGATCCAAAACGGCGTAGAAAGTCGGCCCCCGATCTGCCCGCGTTCCAGCCGGTGCGGCGGGATTTTGCCTTCATTGTGGATAACGCAGTGTCCGCCGACGCTGTATTGCGCGCCGTCAGGGGAGCGGAACGGGCGCTGATAACCGGCGTGACGCTGTTCGACCTCTATGACGGCGACAGGATGGCGGACGGAAAGAAGTCTCTGGGCGTCGAGGTCACTTTCCAGCCGCGCGACCGGACCTTGACCGACCCGGAGATTGAGGCCGCCTGTCAGAAAGTCATCGCGGCGGTGGCAAAGGCTACCGGGGCGACACTACGGTAGGGTCTGCGTTGCCCACGGATGACATTGCCGGGACCACCCCGGCGCACCATACTGACGCGTATGCAAAGCTCCGTGACCCTGACATTGAACGGTGAAAGCCGGGTTTTTGAGGGGCAGGCTGCCGCCTTTTCCGTCTCTGCATTGCTGGTTGTGCTGGGACTGGAGACCAAAAAGGTCGCTGTGGAGCGAAACGAAGAGATCGTTCCGCGGTCGCGCTACGCTGAAACCTGGCTGGCGAGCGGCGACTCACTGGAGATTGTGCACTTCATCGGTGGAGGCTGAGTATGGACGTTGCAGTGGCGACGGACGACACCTGGACAGTGGCGGGACGCACGTTTTCGTCGCGGCTGATCGTCGGCACCGGCCGCTACAAAGATCTGGAGGAGACCGGGCGGGCGATCGAGGCCAGCGGCGCGGAGATCGTTACCGTGGCGGTGAGACGGGTGAACCTTTCGGATGCCGCCGCGCCGATGCTGCAGGACTACGTCGATCCGAAGCGATATACCTATCTCCCCAACACCGCCGGCTGCTTCACCGCCAAGGATGCGGTCCGCACGCTGCGGCTGGCTCGGGAAGCCGGCGGCTGGAACCTGGTGAAGCTGGAAGTCCTTGGGCCGCCGCCGCTGCTGTATCCTGATATGCCCGGCACTTTCGAGGCCGCCGAAGCACTGATCAAGGATGGGTTCGAGGTGATGGTCTACTGCGCCGACGACCCTCTGGCGGCCAAGCGGCTCCAGGACATGGGCTGCGTGGCGATCATGCCGCTCGGCGCGCCGATCGGATCGGGACTGGGCATCCAGAACCCGGCGATGATCGCCATGATGATGGAGCACGTGACGGTGCCGTTCCTTGTGGATGCTGGGGTGGGCACCGCCTCGGACGCAGCCATCGCCATGGAGCTCGGTTGTGATGCGGTGCTGTTGAACTCAGCGATCGCGCACGCCAAGGACCCCGTGCTGATGGCGCGCGCAATGAAGGCCGCAATCGAGGCGGGACGATTAGCCTATCGCGCCGGTCGAATGCCGCGCCGAATGGGTGCGGACCCGTCCAGTCCACTGGCCGGGCTGATCCGATAGGGCGGCAGCGTTCGATCAACCCGCAGTTTAGTCGAGGTTAGTGCGGCGGTCTGGCTTCGCCCGGGCTACGACCCTTCCGGTCTGTTTCCGGCTATACTCATCCGGCCTTTCCAGCCAATATTCGGCAACGCACGATCCACAGGATCGTGTGGCGCGTATTAAACTTCTTTGCTCTAGCTCTAGTCGACCGCGGACTGGTCACCCAATCCAGCGCCACTGGTTGCTTATGGTTGACCTTTTCTTATCGGATATTCGCCCCGCTAGGACCGGCGATCGCCTCGAGGGGTCCAATGCGCGCCGCACCAGGTTGAGGAATCGTGCCAGCAGACACTATCCAACAGCCCGCCGTCCGCGCCGAGCGCCCCTGGCGCACTTTGCTCGGACGAACGTTTCGGGCGAGCACCACCGACCGGGTGTCGCTCGCAGCCGCCGGCTGCGCCTTCTACGCGACTTTGGCGCTCTTCCCGGCGATCAGCATGCTGATCTCGGTTGGCGGAATGGTGCTGGATCCGACCACCGCTGAGCAGCAACTGGGTTTGCTGTCCGGAATACTGCCAGCGCCCGCCGCCGGACTGATCGAGGACCGGGCGCATCAACTTGCCGAACAAGGCAACGGCAGCCTCAGCCTCCGCCTGCTCGTCGGTTTCCTGCTGACATTCTGGAGCAGCTCCACGGGCGCCAAGTCCGTGTTGTCAGCTGTCAACGTTGCCTACGACGTGACCGAGCAACGGCCATACCTTCGATTTCAGGCTATCGGACTGGCCATGACGCTGGTCGCGGTGCTCTGTGCGATCGTGGCGATCGGTGTTTTGCTGCTGTTGTCTCCGGCGATCGATTTTGTCGGACTTTCGCGCCATGGCGGCGGGCTGATCAACACCGCGGGTGTAGCGATGATGATCGGTTTCTTTTTCGTCTCGATTGCGCTGCTTTATCGCTTCGGCCCCTGTCGGGCTTCGCCTCGCAAGCCACGGATCAAGCCGGGAGCAGCGCTTGCCACGGTGCTCTGGCTGATCGCGTCGGAGCTGCTGTCGCTCTACGTGTCGCGGATCGCCGCGTTCGGAGCGACCTACGGGTCTCTCGCGGCCGCCGTCGGTGTGATGCTGTGGTTCTATGTCTCGGCTTATGCGGTGCTGCTGGGTGCGGAACTCAATGCTCGGCTGGAGGACATGGATGAGGAGAAGGTGGCCGCAGGAAATTGACATCGAAACCAAATCGAACGCCGTCGGGCCAATGAGCGGGAGAATGCCCGATCCTGGCCGAAACCTGACAAGATCCATGAACCAGAGTTGCTTGACATCCCGTTGCAACAACAAACTGGGCCGGGACGAAACAGCGACACCGGTGCGTGTCACGCGAGCAATTCAGACCTGCGAGACGCCTCCCGCCGCTTCGCCTGAGCCGCCATCCGAACCGAGGCATTCGCCGCGCCGTATTGCTGATAATCGCCGATCCGTTGCACGATTTCGAAAAAGAACCGGTCATCGAACGGGTCAGTATAGGCATGCAGGAATTCGCCCCCGTCGTCGCGGTCGTAGAGGATATTGTGGGCCCGCAGCATCTCCAACCGGTCAGGTTCCAAGCCCCAACGCGCTTCGATATCCTCGTAGTAATTGCCGGGGATGGGCAACAATTGAGCACCTCGCGCGGCAACCTGACTTACGGCCTTTTTGATGTCGGTAGTGGCCATGGCGATATGTTGCACGCCGGCGCCGGATGAAGTGGTCAGGAAGCGGCCCGTGGTTGTCTCGCGGCTTTCCGATATATTCAGCGGCAATCTGATCGTGCGGCCCGCGCTTGCCATGGCTCTACTTTGAATGAGCCCCATCGTGTCGGGAATTTCCCATAGTTGTTCGGGCGTGAAACCGAATAGCGCGCGATAAAATAGCACGAAGTTGTCCATCCGGCCCATCGGCAGCGCCTGAGCGACGTGGTCGATACAGTCAAGTGATAATTCATCAGCGGGTTCAGGAAACAGATTGAAATCGTCAGCGTAGATGCTATCCCCATCGGACGAGGGTTCCACCAGATACAGCAGCGTTCCATCTGGCGCGCGCACGGCCGGGATCTGTCGCTCACCAGGGCCTAAGCGTTCTTGCCACGGCGGGCACAGCAGCGCCTCCGCTCGGGCTACCGCCTGGCGCGCGTCCTGCACCCGAAACGCCATGGCGCAGACCGATGGGCCGTGGAACTGGAAATGTTCAGCGGCGGCGCTGTCCTGTTCGCTGTTCAGGATCATGTTAATCCGGCCCTGGCGGAACAGATCGACGGACTTCGATCGGTGGTGGCCAGCATAGTGAAATCCCAGGCCACGCAAAGTCTCGCCCAATCGTCTACCTGACTGCTCGTCAACAGCAAATTCCAGGAACTCCACGCCATCGAAGATGGGGATCGGGGGCAGGGCAGTCGCACCAGCCTCGGCCTCGACCAGCAGCAGCGACCGCAGGCCATCGCGGGCCATCAGCCTGGCGGGCGCAGAACGGAATTCATCGTTGAAGATCTCCAGCGACAGCGGGCCCCGATAGCCCGCGCCGATCAGGTCGCGCACGAAGTCGGCAACCGGTAACTGGCCCTGGCCGGGGAAATTCCGGAAGTGCCGGCTCCAGGACAGCACGTCCATCGACAGCTTTGGAGCATCGGCAAGCTGGGCGAAAAAGATCTTTTCCGCCGGAACCTCAGGCAGTCGGGACATGTCATCGCCAACCGCCAAAGTGTGAAAGCTATCGACAATCAAACCAAGCGCCGGATGATTGGCTGCGTTGACGATCTTCCACGCATGGCGCCATTTGTTGATATTGCGGCCCCAGGCCAAAGCCTCGAACCCGACGCGCAGGCCGCGCCGGTCCGCACGCTGAGCCATTTCCGTGAGGTCGGCGGTTGCACGGGCATCATCGTCGATCGAAGCCGGGGAGACGTTGCTGCATACCAGCAGCAACTCCGTGCCAAGCTGCTGCATCACGTCGAACTTACGTTCGGCCCGGTCCATATTGCGGACACGCTGCGGCTCCGGCATCGCTTCGAAATCACGGAACGGCTGGAAACAAGTGACGGTCAGGCCGAGGCTTTCGGCGAGATAGCGGACGTCCGCGGGCGAGCCTTCAAACGTCAGTAGGTCGTTTTCAAAGATCTCCACCCCATCGAAGCCGATCGCTGCGGCCGCCTCCATTTTTTCCGCGAGGGTGCCGCTTAACGAAACGGTCGCGATTGACTTCAGCAGCGGGGCGATAAGTTGCATCAGATCTCCATGAATACTGTCTCGTCCTCACCCTGTAACCGGATATCCAAATGCCAGGTTTCGGATGAAACCTTCCTCGCGATCAAGGTGCGACGGCGGCTCGCATCCTCGATCAGCGAGAGCACAGGGTCTGCTTCATTCAATGGTTCGTCCTGGAAGTACAGCCGTGTGGTCAAGGCCTTCAGCAAGCCGCGAGCAAAAATTGAGATCGCCACATGCGGCGCCTGTTGCGCATTTCCTGTGCCGGCCACCGGCCCGGGCCTCAAAGTTCTAAACAAGAAAGAACCGCTGGCGTCGGTGCGGCAGCGGCCGAATGCCGGGAAAGTAGCAGACACCTCGGGGCTGGTCTGCCAGATCTCGATCGCGGCATCGACTACCGGTTCGCCCGCTCCGTCATAAACCGATCCGGCGAGGACAATCTGGTCGCCCTGCACGCCGAACCGGGTGAGGTCAGACCAGCTGGGATCCTCGATAAGATGCCAGTAGGGACCGATCGTCTGTTGGGCGGTCGCGGTCGGCATATCAAGCGTTCTCAACTGGGGTGGCTTCGCGTCCGCGCAGCACGAAATCGAAGCGATAACCCAACGCCCACTCAGGTGAGGTGATGTCGATGTCGAACCCCGCGACCAATCGCTCCCGCGCGCCCTGATCAGGAACCGAAAGATATATCGGGTCCAGCGCCAGCAATGGGTCGCCCGGGAAATACATCTGGGTAATTACACGCTGTCCGAAGCCAGTGCCGAATAGCGAATAATGGATGTGGTTCGGCCGCCACGCGTTGTGGTGGTTGCGCCATGGATAGGCGCCCGGCTTGATTGTGGTGAATTGATACCAGCCATCCCCATCGGAAAACACGCGCCCACCGCCGTGGAAATTGGGATCCAACGGCGCGTCGTGTTGGTCCCCCGGATGGTCGTAGCGGCCACCGGCGTTGGCCTGCCAGATCTCGATCATGGTGTCCGGGACCGGCCGGTCATTCTCATCCACCACACGGCCGCGCACGATGATGCGCTCGCCTTGCGCCTGCTTGCCGTTCACCACCGACAAGTCGGGCGTTGTGGCCAACCGGTCGGCGGAGAAGTGCGGGCCCGTTATCTCGGTCACCGTTTGGGGAATACGGAGTGGCGGCTGCGTCGGATGGCGCAAGTGAGTGCTGCCATAGGACGGCGTGGCATTCGCCGGCTGGCTGCCCACTACAAGCGGGCGAAACGGCGTGGCCTCGGTGATCATACCCGTCTCCTACTCTCCTGCGCATTCGTGGGCCGCCTCCTGGCTCCGAAAACCAGCCGCAAGAAGCGAACGCTTTCCAAGCCGAACACGCGCATTATCCTAGTGATTGCCGGGCGCGAGGCAATCCGGGGGGCAGCTCTGGAGAACGACGCCTGCCGCGACGAAGAGCGCGTCGTTTACGCTTACCTCCCCTTTACTCATTTCTTACGCTTGGGATAAGGTGCCGCTATAGCGGGCTGAAACCGACGCACAACGTTGCGGCGGACTAGCCTGCTGCGCACCGGAAGGAAATGCACATGCGATTCGATCAAACGGGATTGGCGGCGTTGCTGGCCTTAGGGACGGCATTAGTCGCTGTGCCGGCGCTCGCGCAGACCTCGCAGGAACTCGAGGCAGCCAATCCAAACCCGAATGACTGGTTGAGCTATCACGGCACTTACAAGGGGTACGATTACAGCGGCCTCGACCAAATCAACGCCAGCAACGTGAAAGATCTTCAGGTCGCCTGGATGCACTTCCCGGGAAAAACCACCCGCGGCATCGAGTCAATGCCCTTGGCCAAGGACGGCGTGCTATACTATTCTGGCTCCTATAGCAGGGTATTCGCGCTCGACGGTGCCACCGGCAAGGTCCTATGGACGTACTTTCCCGAACTCGACGACCAGTTGGTCGCCCGGCAAACTCACTCGCCCTATAATCGCGGCATGGCCATGGGCGACGGCAAGCTTTACGTCGGCACCGTCGACGGGCGGCTGATCGCACTCGACACCAAGACCGGCAAGCCGGCCTGGGATACCAAGCTCATCAACTCTGAGAAGCTGACCGTCGGCTTCACCGGCGCCCCCATCTTCGCGCGCGGCACTGTCGTTATCGGCGCCCAAGGCGGCGAATGGCCCTATCGCGGCCCGCTCTTCGCCGTCGACGCGGCGACCGGCAAGAAGAAGTGGGAATTCTTCACATCAGGCGGCACGCCCGAGGCGGCGAAAACCTGGGGTAACGACACCTGGCGAGTCGGCGGCGGCGGCGGCTGGATGCCCGGAACCTATGATCCGCAGACCAACGCGGTGTGGTGGGGCGTCGCCAATCCGGATCCTCTGTATGACTGGGCCGGCTCAGACTGGCAGAAAACCGGCGCGCGACCGGGCGACAACCTCTACACCAGCTCGGTAATCGCACTCGATCTCGGCACCGGCCAGCTCAAATTCTACCATCAAGAACTGCCTCACGATAATTGGGACTTCGACAGCGCGATCGGCGAGTTCGTACAGATCGACCGTGACGGCAAGCAGTTGATGGTCCATCCGAACAAGAGCGGCTACATCTTCGTCTACGACCGCGCCGACGCGAAGATTGAAAACGTTTGGGATCTCGTGAAGGCCTCCAACTTCGTGAAGAGTATCGACCCGAAGACCGGTGAACTGATCGGGCGGCGTGATTTCTCGCCGGGCAAGCTTGAGGGCGAGCCACTGTGTCCCGCGATCGCCGGCGGAGTGAGCTGGAACAGCGGCGCGTACAGCCCAAAGACCGGGCTCTACTACAAGGTCGGCAACGAGTGGTGCATAACACTCGACGTTAAGAAGACAACGCCGGTGACCGAGCCACAGGTGCAGTTGAACATCGGCGCAGAGTTCAAGCTCGTCCCGCCGCCCGGCGAATCGGCGATGACCGGCCATCTTGATGCGCGCGATCCGGTAACTGGCCAGGTCAAGTGGCAGGTCCAGTTTGCCCAACCGCCGCTGGCGAGTGTAATGGCAACCGCTGGCAATCTGGTGTTCCTGCCGGATGCAGCCGGCATCATCCACGCCTACAACGCCGAGACCGGCAAGGAACTCTGGTCGCATAACGATGGGATCGGTCATGCCGGCGGCATCATTAGCTATGCGGCGGCCGGCAAGCAGTTCATCGCTGTCCCGGCGGGCTGGGGCAGCTTGGTGGGACAGGACTATGGTACCATGTTCGGCGTAGAGCCTTGGAAGTCCATGCCGACCGATGCCGGGGCGATGATTGTCTATGCGCTGCCGTCCAATCATTGACGAGCAGCGGCGGCAATGGTGTTAACAGGAGCGGGGTCATTCCCCGCTCCATATTTGTTTGATGGGTACATATGCCAGGTATCGGGCGGTTGCTTATAGCGGTTGGCGGCGTACTTGCGCTGGCAGCGGGTTCCGGCTTAGCGGATGATACCGGAGCTTCCAGTAAGGCCGATGCGGCGAAGCGCGGAGAGGCGGTGTTCTCGTCGCATGGGTGCGGCTACTGTCACGAGAACGGCGGCAGATCGGCGGGTAAAGGACCACAATTGATGGGGACGTCCCGTGACGACTCCTTTATCACTTTTCGTGTCATGAACGGCAAGCAAGGTCTGATGCCGGCGTTCAGCGGCTCGATCGATGGTGATCAGCTCGCCGACCTCATCGCCTATATCCGCTCGCTGACAGATTGATCCGCCCCATGAAATCCCCTGTGCTGGCCGCCTTGCTGTTGGCCGCTGGTTTATTCGCGCCGCCGGTCGAGGCGCGTTCGCTCGATATCATACGAACGCAAGGAACGATCGGGCAGTGCCTGCACCCCAACGCGCTGCCGTTCTCCAACCGCAAGACCGATCCGCCGGGATTCCAGGTCGAACTTGGAGAGGCGATCGCGAAACAGGTCGGGGTGAGGCTGGAGCCGATCTGGATCATCGGCGGGCATCAGTTGCGGCGGTCCGGATGCGATATCGTCACGGACGCGATTGACCAGCCAGAGGTGCAGGACGAGGCCGGGTTGAAGCTGTCCAAACCCTATTACCGGACAGGTATCGTATTGGCGGTTCGGGCTGACAGCCCAATTACGAGTGTCGACACGATCGATCGGCAAGCCAAAGTCGGCGTCATGGGCAGCTCAATCGCCTCTATGACTTTCAATAAGCGCGGCCTGACGACCTCGACGTTCGGCTTCGAGGACGAAATGTTGCAGGCCCTCGCTAACAAGGAGATCGAAGGCGCAGTGGTCAGTCGGGCCGCAGCCGGATATTTCACCGTGACCCATCCCGGCCAGGCTATCCGGATCGTCGATATCGACAAGCTCGAACCGGATTTCAGTTGGAACGTTTCTGTCGGAATGTCGAAACCGGACGACAACCTGCGCGCCGCGATCGACAGCGCGCTCGACAAACTGACCGCGGACGGCACCATCAAGCGTATCTATGCAAAGTATGGCATCGACCTAAAGCCGCCGAAGTAGGAAAGCGGTTCTTCTTTCAGTCGTTGGTCAGGACCGAATGCGGTGATTGCCCGACATGCACGGTGTCGATCACGGTGTGCTCCGGCACGCTAACGATCGAGAGGTCGTTGCTCACCGCGTTTACAACGTAGAGCATGGATTCGTCCGCGTTGAGCGCAACCTCCCTTGGCCTCTTGCCGACCTTCACGTAGTCGCGGACTTTTCGCGTCGCTATATCGATAATGGCGACGTAGTCGGCGCCACCCAACGCGACAAATGCAGTTCTTCCGTCCTTCGTCAGAGTCATACCAAATGGTGTTATCGAACGAGACATCGGTGGCGAGAATTCGAGTTGTGCCCAAACCTGCTTGGATGCTCGATCGATGATCGAAACCTCCCCCGACAACTCGTTCGATACCCAAAGCTGCTTCCCGTCCGGCGTCAAAAGGAAACGGCTTGGACGCGTGCCGACCGAGATGTTATCTGTGACCACCCTGGCTTCCAGGTCAACCGCATGAACCCAGTCGCTTATCCCAGAGGTTAGATATAAAGTCTTCCCGTCGCTGGCAGCGGCGAGACCTTCGGGTTCGGCGCCTGTCCGAATCTCGTTTTCGATGATTTTGTCTGCGACACTGATTTCCTGAACCGTCGATGTTTCTTTGTTGGACACGTAAAGCGTCCGCTGATCCTGACTGATTTCAAATACCTCGGGATCGTGACCGGTGGGGATATGATCCACCACTTCCAGCGTTGGGACATCGATCACGTCGATCACATCGTCGGCGCCACAAGCAACCAAAAGTCTTTTCCCTTTGTCGTGAAACTTCATATCCCGCGGGCGACGGTCAGTTGCGATCCATTTGATGACCTGATAGGCGCGATATGGATCAATCACGGCGACGTTGTTCGTTCCTTCCTCGCTGACAAATACGTAGCCGGTTTCTCCAGCGCTCGCTTGAATCATCAAGGCGAGCCAAACGAGTAGCGGTAAGACTGTTTTTTCTATTACCATCATCCAATTGGCTCCGGTCTTGGGGACTGGCCGAGCTTCAGACGCGGATTGGAATTTTATTTGAGCTTCAAGTGTAGTCGATTATCGCTTCGGTCTTATTCAATAGATTCAGGCAAACTCGGATTGAAGATCTTCTGGCGAGTGAACCTGGCTGAGAGTTATCTTCAAACGAGCACAACTGAACCAAAGGCGAAGAGAGATATTTGGATCCCGGAGAGAAAATCATCCTTGTGCAGCGCGCTAGAACAGTCTGCCCCCGTTTTGCACTTTTCGCAACGCCGTGTGTCGAATAGTTGGCTATAGGTCGTAAAATATCAGATAATTATACAAATTTGCTGCATTGATCTGTCTCAAAAAGAGGCCCGTCCCCGACTGCTCGGAATCCAGACCGCCCTAGCGTCGTTTTTCATCTATGCAGCGGCAGCTCCCACCGCCGGCAGGATGTGACTTGCGCGCAGGCCGAGAATCTGGAGGGCGTCTCCAATTTTCTCCGGCGCCTGGTCGCGGCCCCCTCGGCAAAGTCGACTTCCCGCTGTTCGCAACCGATGCAGCAGCAAGTTAAATGACTTTGGCCAGCTCCATGGAAAGTCATTGTCTGTAAGTCGTCTTGGAACAGCGACGGCAGGTGAACTTCGACTGTGATCCGTACCTCGTCCTGCGCCAGTCCGGCTCTACCCAGTGTACTCCATAATGTACAATCCCGCGGAAAAGTCTGTGCAGTAGACGATGCCATTCTTGTCAACGGATACATCAGCCGAATGCAGCACCTTCGGCCGGTTCGGCCGCGGATCGACCAGCTTCGTCGGCGGCGGCGGCACACACGCGCCCACTTCCACCGGACGGAACTTGTCACGGATGTCATAGACCCGCACGCCGGCGTTCTGATACGTGGCGAAAATCAGATCCTCGCTGACAAATTGGTCAGGCCGGTTTTCGTAGATGTTGTGCGGCCCAAAATGCCCGCCCACCTTCAGATAATCAGTGTCGCTCGGCTCCGGGAACGTAGCGATGCTGATCGGGTTTGACTTCACCCTGTTGTCGAATACCCAGATCGGCTTCTCGCCGTCCTCGCGGTTATCAAGCACAGTCTCGTCCACCACGATGAGCAGGTCTCGATTGGGCAGCGGCAGCGCGTTGTGGGTGCCCCCCCCGAATGGAGGCGCCCACACCTTGTGCGTAATCAACTTCGGAGCGGCTCGGTCGCTCACGTCCACCACAGCCAGACATGCATCGCGCCAACTGCAATATGCGATGTCATCATGAATAATCGCATGATGCAGACCGAAACGCCCGATTTCGCTCGGCCAGTTCGCCACCTCGCCGGCTGCGACGTTCATGCCGGGCAACCAGAACCGCCCTGCCAGCGTCGGTTTCGTCGGGTCGGCCATGTCAATGGTGATCAGGATGTAGTCCGAGAAACCGTCAAGCAGCGCAGAAGCATAAGCCCAGCGGCCACCGACGTACCACAGGCGGTGCAACCCCCCACCTTTCACCGGCATGAAGCCGATCTGCCGCGGGGCCTCCGGCTTGCTGACATCGTATACCGCCATACCGGCCGACCAGGTTTGCTCCGCCGGTGCGTCACCGTGGTCGCCTATCTTGCCCTTGTAGTAGTTCTTTTCGTCTAACAGCTCCGGCTGCGCGAACATGTCCTTCGCATGTATCACCAGCAACAAGTCGTCGAACTGCTGCAAATGGATCGACCAGGTGTTTGACGGCGTGGCAATATAATTGACCGGAGTGGGCTTGGTCGGGTCGCGCACGTCAACCACCGAAAAGCCCTTGGAGAAGATGTGTGCGATATAGGCGTATCCTTTGTGAACCATAAGCTGCACACCGTCGGCGCGCCCGCCCCCTTGGTCGCTATGGCCAATAATGCGCATATTGCTCGCGTAGGTCGGCTTCATCACGTCCGTCATCGTTGTCCCCCATTCACTTCGGGCCGATCCTAACCCAGCGTTGAAGCCTGTCGACCCTGCTGGAGATCCGCGGTTTTCCCCACTCCCGATTGCGCAGCAACAAACGGAGTTTCCGCTCAGCCTTCGAGGCCTATTACCGGTGCTGGCAGCGATTACACGCTGACCTCTTGAAGTAATGGCAAGTACCGAAGGAAATCACAATGTCAAAAGAATCGGATAACAAGACAACCGTCGGCCGATGGTTCACAGGGTTTTGGGGCAATCCATGGAACCCGGACATAATCGACCAGTTGGCCGCGCCCGACATGCTCCTGCAATATTCCCTGCATGCGCCGCGCCGTGGTCGCGAGGACATAAAGGCGTTCATGTTCGGCTTTCGCGAGGCCTTTCCCGATCTCGGCTTTGCTGGCGTCGCGGATCTGATCGCGGAGGGTGACTACGTCGTTGGACGATGGGAAGGTGGCGGCACGCACACCGGCCCAGCCTTCGATGACTTTCTCATAGGCGGCGTCCTCCCCGCCGGTTCCGGCCGCAAAATGTGGTTCACCGGCACGACCGTACTTCGTGTGAAAGACGGCAAGATCGCGGAGGAGGTTGGTTTGGACGACGGCGTAGCGGCACTGCAACAGCTCGGCCTCATCCGAGCAACCTGACCCAAAGCCTTCCCGACAGTCATGGGCAAATGAACCGGACCAGGGCGTCGCCTCTGGTCCGGTTCGACGCCGGCGCAAACCCGGGCGCGACGTAAGAAAAGCATGAGTAATTATCTGCTAGTTCATGGTTCGTGGCACGGCGCGTGGTGCTGGTACAAAATCACCGCTCGCCTCGAATTGGCAGGACACACCGTAATCGTCCCCGATATGCCCGGTCATGGCCGCGACTGGAGAGCGCCGGGTCAGGTTACCGTGCAGGACTACGTTGATACGATCACCCGGGTCCTTGATGCGATGGCAGAGCCGGTGGTTCTCGTCGTGCATAGCCGCAACGGAATCGTCGCAGCACAAGCAGCTGAGGCGCGGCCGCAGAAGATACGAACACTCGTATACTTGGCGTCCTACCTGCCGCCGATCGGCGATGCGCCTCCTCTCGCCCAGAGCAGGGGCGAGGGCCAATGGGCTCACGACCCCGATTCGCTGCTCTGGGCAAAGCAAAGCGTCGATGTCGATCGCGAGGTCGGATCGGACATGCTGCAGCGCCAGGCTTTCCGCGAGGCGCTTTACGCAGACTGTCTCGACGATGACGTTGCGCTCGCCTATGCGCTGCTGACGCCGGAACCGCGCGGGCCGCTCTCCCCAACAGAAACGCCCATTCGCACAATGCAGGAGAACTTCGGCCGCATCCCCAGGGTTTACATCGAGCTGACCCAGGATCGTGCGGTTTCCTGGCGAGCTCAAAAGCGCATGTATGATGCCACACCCTGTGCTCGCGTTCTGACAATAGACGCCAGTCACTCGGCCTACTTCTCGCAACCAGACCAACTTACAATGCACATCCTGACGGCCGGCGGCGATCGGACGGAGTGAACTACAAGGGTGCGAGCTATTGCCGGCGTTCTGGATTTCCCCCCGCCCGCGGCCTATTTCAATTTGAAAGCAAGAGCCGGAGTGCCAAGTGGCCTGGGGGAACGCCATCCTGTGACGCAGGTAGAGGAACCCGGAAGGATCGACAATGACCACACTGATGACCGACAGACCGAAGGACACAGTCACTGAGCGCGATCCGCGCTGGGCGCGGGTGGTCGGGCGCGATAAGGCCGCCGATGGGATTTTTTGGTATTCGGTGGCAACCACCGGGGTCTATTGCCGCCCGTCCTGCCCCTCCCGGACCGCCAACCCCCGGAACGTGCGCTTTCACGACACGATCGCGGACGCCGAGGCAGCCGGCTTTCATCCCTGCAAGCGTTGCAAGCCCAATCAACCTTCGTCCGATGTTCAAAACGCCGCAACCGTGGCGCGCATCTGCCGGTTGATCGAGCGGGCGGAGGATGTCCCGCCGCTGGCAAACCTGGCTGAGGCTGCCGGCCTCAGCCCCGGCTACTTCCATCGCATCTTTAAGGCGGTCACCGGGGTGACCCCGAAGGACTATGCTGTCGCCCATCGCGCTGGCAAGGTCCGTGAAGAGCTCGTCCGATGCGAAACCGTGACCGAGGCGATCTATGGCGCCGGGTTCAACTCCAACGGCCGCTTCTACGCGAAATCAGGTGAGATGCTCGGAATGACCCCCTCCGACTACCGCGCCGGGGGCGCCAATGCAGCGATCCGCTTTGCCGTCGGTGACTGCTCGCTTGGCTCGATTCTGGTCGCGAGCAGCACAAAGGGCGTTTGCGCGATCCTGATCGGCGACGACCCAGAGATGTTGGTCCACGACCTGCAGGACCGGTTTCCGCGGGCCTCGCTAATCGGGGGCGACCCCGATTTCGAACAATTGGTGGCCCGGGTGGTCGGGTTTATCGAGACGCCGGCCATCGGACTCGATCTGCCACTCGACGTGCGCGGCACCGCCTTCCAACAGCGCGTCTGGGCAGCGCTGCGGGAGATCCCGGCGGGCAAGACCGTCTCCTACACCGACATCGCCAGGACGATTGGTGCGCCGAAGGCGGTTCGGGCGGTGGCGGGAGCCTGCGCGGCCAACGCTTTGGCGGTGGCGATCCCTTGTCACCGGGTGGTGCGGAACGATGGCGGCCTTTCCGGCTACCGCTGGGGAATCGAACGCAAGCGCGCCCTAATTGACCGCGAGTCCGCCCGCGATAGTCGATCTGCTTGAGTTGCAGACCCAAGATGGACATTTACTTGGCGGTCGGGGCAACCAAATACCGTGCGGCCTTCACCGCTCGCCCCGACCACCAAGTCACGAGTATCATCCCGCGCAGTTACATTTTGGCGGAGGTTTGCCCCGGGGCTAGATGAACCGTCCCCGCAAAGCATGGCGGTCCGGCTGCGGTCGCATCAATGCTACCGTTGGGCATCCGCTGGCCGGTAATTGTGCCCGCTGGGCCGTCGCCGCTCATCGTCGTCACAGTAAGAGTGAAATGACCATCGGGCTCCCCAGTGCCCTTAGCGAAGCTCACGCCGCTGCCGTCCACATACCAGATCGGGCCGCTCAGCTTGACGGTCTTGTCGGACTGCACCATCCGGTCGATGTGCCAGGTCAGCCCCGGGCAGGTACGGCCGCCAACAGTACGCCCCGGAAAGTAAGTTTCCATAAATCCTGCCGGCGCCCCCTGCGCGAGAAGTGGAGCGATCGGCGCGCCAGCCATCGCCGATGACATCAAGAGCGCACCCAGTTTCCTACCCCAACCCATTATGAACCTCCCTTTTGCTCTTTACATCAGGACAGAGATTGTTCGCCGAATGGCCCCGTTGAAACTCGGGTTCTGCTCACGCTCTCCCCGTGCACCTCTGACCTTGGGTGTCGGAAGTACTAGAGCGCTATGCTCTTTTGGCAATACATCGGCAAGCGCAGAATTGGCGAGATGATCGCCGCTTTAGCGCGACCGGGGTTGGGTCTACGCCATCTCAGCCAGCAACGGCCCGCTCGGGGCTCCAGAACAAGCCACCGAGCAACGCTGAAAGCTGGAGTGGCGGAGACGGCAGGTGAAATCCGGGTTGTCTACTTCCACCCCATCCCTGCTTTTCCGATTCGAAAGCAAGCGCCGGAGTGCGGCCCATCGGAAGTGATGCGAATGTGCCTCCATAGCAAACGAAAGAAATCGTCATGGACACACTTAATATCCGACAAGACGCGACGATGGAGAACATCCGCTTCGCGTTCGGCACTTTCTCCCTGGGCACCGTACTCGTCGCCGCCAGCACCACAGGCATCGCTGCCATCTTGCTCGGTGACGACCAGAGCGCGCTCCAAAGCGAACTGACCGCTGCCTTCCCGCATGCGCGCCTCACATTGGACGACGTGGGCCTCGGGGACACGGTCGGAAAGGTCGTCACCTTCCTCGATGCGCCGCACAAAGGCTTGGACCTGACCCTCGACATTCGAGGCTCCGCCCTCGAACAAGCCGTTTGGCAGGCCTTGCGTGGGGTTCCGGCCAGCCATACCGTCACCTATGGCCAGATCGCTAAGACGTTGCCGCTACCCGCCACAGCGCAGGACGTGGGTGCCGCCTGCGCCGCCAATGTCCTTGCGGTTGCGATCCCCTGTCATCGGGTCGTAAAGGCTGATGGTTCGATCTCAGGCTATCGCTGGGGGGTCCAGCGCAAGAGGAAACTGATCAACCGGGAAGGCGTGGCATGAGCACCGCGACAAAGTCTCGCGCCGGCAGCGATCGTGTTGTTGCGATCGACTGGCCGGCCGCTTCCGCTGACCTCGACGCCCAGGGCTGGGCGATATTGTCCCGGCTTCTGTCTACGCCCGAGTGCGACGCGATCGTCGATCTCTACGGCAACAAAGAATGCTTCCGCAGCCAGGTCATCATGGCCCGGCACGGCTACGGCCGCGGCGAATACAAATACTTTGCCTACCCGCTGCCGGCGTTGGTCGAGAGCCTGCGCACAGCCCTTTACCCGCGCCTCGCACCGATCGCCAACCGATGGCACCAAGCCATGGGGCTAGACGTCCGCTTCCCGCCGGACCATGCGGCCTTCATCGAGCGCTGCCATGCCGCCGGCCAAACCCGTCCAACTCCGTTGCTGCTCCAGTACGGTAAGGATGACTACAACTGCCTTCACCAGGATCTTTACGGCGAGCATGTCTTTCCGCTCCAGGTCGCCATCCTTCTGAAGCAACCTGGCCAGGATTTCGAAGGCGGCGAATTCGTGCTGACCGAGCAGCGACCACGTATGCAGAGCCGGGCCGAGGTGGTGCCGCTGCGGAAAGGCGATGCTGTTGTTTTCGCGGTGAACAGCCGGCCGGTGCGAGGTGCGCGGGGCTCCTATCGCGTCAATCTGCGCCATGGCGTCAGCACGTTGCGCTCCGGTCACCGCCACACACTGGGGATCATCTTCCACGATGCCGCCTGACACACTCGACCTGTTCGAAGCGCCCGCCGGAGACCTACCGCTCGACGACGGGGCAGTGCTGCTCGGCGGCTTCGCACGACCGATCGACGACGCGTTGCTCGGCGTATTGGCGGACGTCGTGCGTGACGCGCCGTTCCGTCACATGGTGACGCCAGGCGGCTGGACGATGTCGGTAGCGATGACCAATTGCGGCGACGCGGGCTGGGTGACCGACCGCAGTGGCTACCGTTACGGCCCGATCGATCCCGAGACCGGCCGGCGCTGGCCGCCAATGCCGGCCATCTTCAACGATCTCGCCAGCCGAGCCGCGGCGGCTGCTGGGTTTGCAGGCTTCGCACCGGATGCCTGCCTCATCAACCGTTACGAGACCGGCGCACGGCTGGCATTGCATCAAGATCGAAATGAGCGCGATTTCGGCAGTCCAATCGTCTCGGTTTCGCTTGGTGTTCCCGCCACCTTCCTCTGGGGCGGCCAGTCGCGCGCCGCCCGCCCGCGCCGGGTGCCACTCGTTCACGGCGACGTGGTCGTCTGGGGGGGCGCCGCGCGGCTGACCTTCCACGGCGTGCATCCGTTGGCCGAAGGTCGTCATCCGCAAACCGGGAATGTCCGCTACAATCTCACGTTAAGAAAGGCCGCCTGAAACCCGGTGTGGTCTGTTCCTGCCAAGGGCCAATGTGATGCGCGCTTCCAAAGATGGGCCGAGATGACCGACGAAACGCGGTCCCAGGGATCGACAATCGCCCCGGTCGTCGAGACGTCGACCAAAGCACCGTCGGCCTCTCCCGCCCCTGTTGAGGTATCCATTCGGCGCTTACGCATCTTGCCGCTCTCGCTGCTCGCGCTGATCGTCGGCGCGATCACGGGCTTTGGCGCTGTGGTGTTCCGTGACCTAATCGGGCTGATCCACAACCTGTTTTTCCTCGGCCAATTCTCGTTCATCTACGATTCCAGCGTTTTCACGCCGTTCAATCCCTGGGGTCCGGCGATCATCCTGGTTCCCGTGATCGGCGGCATCGGCGTTACCTGGATCGTCTCGAACTTCGCGCCCGAGGCTAAGGGGCACGGCGTCCCCGAAGTGATGGACGCGATCTACTACAAGCAGGGGATAATCCGGCCCATTGTAGCGGTGGTGAAATCCGTCGCCTCGGCGATCGCGATCGGCACCGGTGCCGCCGTGGGACGTGAGGGCCCAATTATCCAGATCGGCTCCGCCCTCGGCTCCACACTGGGTCAGATTATCCGTATGCAGGCCGGTCAGCGTATCACCCTGGTCGCGGCCGGCGCTGGAGCAGGCATCGCCGCGACCTTCAACACGCCGATCGGCGGCGTCTTGTTCGCAACCGAACTGATGTTGCCGGAGATCAGCGTCAACACGTTCCTGCCTGTCGCCGTAGCGACGGGTACGGCGACATTCATCGGCCGACTGTTCTTCGGCGATCAACCAGCGTTCAACGTACCGATCAATCTGACCGCGATACCCGATCCTTTGAGTTCGGCTGTCACCTTGCTTCTCTATGCTGTTCTCGGAGCCCTGACGGGGGTGGCCGCGGCGGCGTTCATTCGAGGATTGGACTGGATCGAAGATGGCTTCGATTTCATCCCGGGCCGCTACATCCGCCACATCCTGGGTATGTCGCTGGTCGGTATTCTGATCTACGGGCTGTGGGTTAAGACCGGGCACTACTATGTCGAGGGCGTTGGCTACTCGACGATCCAGGCGATCCTGCAAGGCCACATCCCCGGCGCTGGCTTCCTTCTAATCCTGTTCATCGCCAAGCTGTTGGCCACCTCCGTCAGCCTCGGGTCCGGCTCGTCAGGCGGGATTTTCTCGCCGTCGCTGTTCATGGGCGCGGCACTTGGAGCGGCTTTCGCGTCGGCAATTCAGACGGTGTTCCCTGGTACGCCGATTACCCTGCCCGCCTTCGCTATTGTCGGCATGGGCGCGATGGTCGGCGGCGGTACTGGCGCGGCGATGACCGCCGTGACGATGATCTTCGAGATGACCCTCGACTACCAAATCGTCCTGCCGATGATCCTTGCGGTGGCGATGTCGCTTGGTGTCCGGCGGATGCTATCGACCGAGAACATTTACACAAAGAAGCTTGTCCGTCGCGGTCATCCGATCCCAAAAGCGCTGCACGCCAACATGTTCCTTGTTCGGAGCGCGGCCGACATCATGGAAAGCGACGTGCTCGTTCTGGACGAAGCGACGGCATTCTCGCGGTTTCTGGAACTGTCGGCGAAGGAGGGCGGCTTGCGCCATGTCGTCGTGACCCGGAGCGGAACCGTGGTGGGCGGCGTGCGTGTAAATACGGATTTGCGCCGTACCTTGGGCGTCGCTGCCGGCGAGGTGCGGTTGGGTGACCTCGCACAGCCAAACTTCACCATCGTAAGGGAGGCGGAGGTCGCTTTCGACGTGATCACCACGATGTGGGATCGAAATGCAACCATGGCGATCGTGGTTAGCCATGATGGCGGGACCGAACGGGTGTTAGGCGTCGTGACCAAAGAGCATGTGGCCGACACGGTCGCCCGAAGCATCAAGATCTATTCCGGTTGACTTCCTCGCACGCCAGCAAAGCAGTGGCCGGCACATGAAGCAGCAGCACCCGCTGAAACGCCGCCACGCCGGACTGTTCCCGAATGGCCACACTTTCGAGCCACATTCTTCACGTCAGTTAGCGATCGGTTAACGTTTCCCAGTCATTTTGGCCGCCGTCTGGAGGGTAGGCATGGCGGGCAAGCACGGGAAAAAGAACGCCAAGGGCGAGGTCATCGTCAAAAAGTACGAGATCGTCGAAGGCGGCCATCACGGTGGCGCCTGGAAGGTCGCATACGCCGACTTTGTCACCGCGATGATGGCATTTTTCCTCCTCATGTGGCTCCTGAACGCGACCACGGAGGACCAGCGCAAGGGTCTCGCGGACTATTTCAGCCCCAATAGCCAGTTGTCTCACGGTTCCTCCGGAACCGGCCAGCCGTTCGGCGGCCATACCGCTTTCGATCAAGGCGCCTTGGTGTCCGATCGCGGGGCAGTGCAGATCACCACCGGCAAGCTCCCGGTGGTTGAGCGAACGGAAGATGGTGACGATCCCGTTTTTACCGAAGCACATCGCGCCATCTCCGGGGAAGGAGTCGGAAAAGGCCCCGCGGCTGACGACCAGGACGTCGACGACACCGACGAGAAGCCCCTCGGGCAGAAAGAAACCCGTCCGGCCCCCGGCCCTGGCGGTACATCAGTAGTCGAGCGCCAAGGTCAACCGGCCGATCCAAGAGCGGTTACCCCGGCCGAGATTACGGCCGAAAAAGACCGTCAGGAAAAGGCGGCCTTCGAGCATGCAGCGGACGAAATTAAACAGGCGGTGCACGCCGATCCAGCGCTGGCAGACCTTTCCAAGCAACTCGCCATCGACATGACCCCAGACGGGCTTCGCGTTCAAATCGTCGACGAAGTCAAATTGCCGATGTTCCCAACTGGATCGGCCGCGCCCAATGAGCGGGCGAGACTGCTCATCCAAAAAATCGTGCCGATCTTGATGAAACTGCACGAGCCGCTGTCGATTGCCGGGCACACCGATGCCGCGCCGTTCCCCGGCCCGGACCGCACAAACTGGGAGTTGTCGGCGGAACGGGCCAATGCGACCCGCCGGCTGCTGACGGACGGGGGGCTTCCCGAGACCCGGATCAAATCGGTGATCGGCGACGCCGACCGGGACCCGCTGTTGCCGGCCGATCCCCTGGCCGCGGCAAATCGGCGGATCGCGATCCTGGTGATGCGCGACGCTACCGCCGCGGCGACGTCGACCACGCCGGCGCCCGCTACGCCAACGGCCGCCGCGACCTTGCCCACTGTTCCATCTACCGGCCCCCCCTTCAGCACGAAGCGCTGAGTTCCATCGATGCTGACTATTGTCGGTCTGGTCCTGTTGTTTGGCTGCGTGCTTGGAAGCTATCTGACCTCCGGCGGCAGTATGGAGCCGCTGATCGAGGCTGTGCCGTTCGAGATGTGGACCATCGGTGGCGCCGCGATTGCCACCACCGTGATGGCGAACAGCATGCATGATCTGAAGCACATGGCGGGCGGCTTCGGCAAGATGCTGAAGGGCGCCGCCTACCACAAGGCAGATTACATCGAGTTGTTGAGCCTGCTCTACTACCTCGTCCGTCTCGCCAGCACCAAAGGTGCCATGGCGCTCGAGGCACACATCGAAAAACCGTCCGAAAGCGCAGCGTTCCAGAAATTTCCAAAAATCATCGGCAATCATCATGCCAGCACGATCATCTGTGATTACTTGCGGATGGTAGGCATGAACGCAGACGATCCGAATCAGATCGAAGACGTCATGGCCCGGGAACTGAAGAAAACCCTGGTGGAGGAACTTCACCCCTCGCACATCATGCAAACCATGGCCGATGGACTGCCAGCACTGGGGATCGTCGCCGCCGTCCTGGGCGTCATCAAGACGATGTCGCATATTGATCAGCCGCCGGCCATCCTCGGCGGAATGATTGGCGGTGCGCTGACTGGCACATTCCTTGGCATCCTGCTGGCTTATGGCATCGCCGCCCCATTCTCCACGCGAATGAAAGGGATTGTGGAGGAGGAAGCGAAGTATCTGGAGGTGATCCGAGCAGTTCTGGTGACCCACCTGCACGGCAACGCACCGCAGGTCAGCGTCGAGTCGGGGCGTAAGATGGTGCCGAACGAGCACATGCCAACCTTCCAGGAACTGGAGGAGGCTGTCCAAGGTGTGCAGGTGTAGCTAATTGACGCGTAGTGGGTCAGTTTGACCGTAGAAGTTTTTTCAAACGGTGGAAAACGGGCTCGTTGATCCAAGATCTGCTTCGCGCCCAGGTCCGTCGCTCCAGGCAGCTTCCCCGTTACTCGAATGCGGGCGTTGGCCGCTAAGTTCTGCCAATGGCGGGTTCTAGAGTCCAAATCGGATCGGCCGACCAGTCTTCTCCGTGCGTGCGGTTGCCGCCGACAAAACCCCGTGTCCCACTTCGGCGCTCGGTTTTCGCTCAAAAAAGGCGCTGATTCTCGAACTGGCGCGCTGCGAATGGGCAAACAAGTGCCAGGAGTGCATCGCGCTTGGGCGATCCGGTACCGATCACACCCCACATCGGCTTCGCGTTGTGACCCGGTTTGCACAAAACTTGAACTCACTGATAGCCTGCGCACTGGTGCGCGAACATAAGCCGTCCAACAGGCAGGCAAGAAGCAGGGAGTTCAACGAATGTCTGGATACGCCGGAAACGCGGCAAGCGGTCCGTGGTGGAAAGAACCCACCAAGGACCAATGGTACGCCTATTGCGCCGCCTGGATGGGTTGGACGCTCGACGCCTTCGACTTCACCGTCTTCCTTCTGATCATGGCACCGATTGCGCAGGAGTTCGGGGTGCCGCTGATCAGCGTGACCGCTATCTTCTCGGTCACGCTGGTCATGCGCCTGTGTGGAGCGACGGCATCCGGTTGGCTGGCCGATCGGCTGGGGCGCCGAGCGCCTCTGATGATCTCGATTCTTTGGTATTCCATCTGCAATTTCCTCGCGGGCTTGTCGCCCACCTTTACCTTCCTGTTTGTGGTCCGGGCGCTGTTGGGCATCGGCATGGGGGCAGAATGGCCGGCCGGTGCGGCGCTGGCGATGGAGTCCTGGCCCGCGCGGTCTCGCGGCCTGATGTCCGGGGTCTTGCAGGGATCCTGGGGGTTGGGCTTCGCACTGTCCGGCCTGGCTTACGGCTTTCTGTATGGACCATTGGAAGCATGGCATAAGGGCTACGGGTGGCGCGGGATGCTGATCCTGGGCGTGTTGCCGGCCCTGGTCTGCGTCTGGATCCGAATGTACGTGAAAGAGCCAGAGGTTTGGACAGAAAACAAGAAGATCCAGGACGCGACGCAAAAGCAGGTCACCCTGCCGCTGTTCGCCATCTTTAAGCCCAAGTATCTGTACAACACCCTCACGGGTTGCCTGTGGATGGCCGCGAACTTCTGCGTCTACTACGCGGTCTGGGCCATGCTCAGCACCTATCTGACGAAGGAACTGGGCTGGACGCCAGCCCAGGTGTCGGTTCCGGTGTTTTGGGGCAACATCCTCACGTTCGTGGCCTGTAGCTTCTGGGGCGCCATGTCGGAACGTGTCGGACGGCGCTGGGCGCTCATGATCCCCACGATCATCGCCTTGTTCATCATTCCGCTGTATATCACACAGGTCGACCGGACCTTGTTCGTCGGGTTCTTCCTGCTGTTCATCTTATTCTTCAGCGGCAAGGATGCCCTGAACCCCGCCTGGCTGTCGGAACGCTTCCCGACCGAGGTACGAGCCACCGCCTCGGGTTTCATCTATCATCAGGGCGCGGTCTGGGGCGCGGCCGTCGCGCCAATCCTTACATACTTCGCGGTGAACCAGGGCATGGGCTTCGCCAAACCGATGATGTACTGCACCATCGGTTCGCTGGTCGTGTATATCATCGCGGTCTATTTGGGGCCGGAAACCAAGGGCATGGTCATGACCGCCGATCTGGAAGTGATCGAGGCCGAAGTCACGCTCGGATAGCCCACGACGGCGCGGCCGGGGTCAAACCGGCCGGACCGTAATCGGCCGGCTCCCGCCCTTTTTGGCCGCTTGAACCGAATGCCCGTTAAGGGTTGGAAAGGCGGCATTCGAACCGATCCATCACCAATCGGCGCCGGGCCTTGCGTTTCCCTCAAGTCGCCACAACATCCCCTGCATGCTGCGGTATGGGTTGACCCTGTTGTCATGCCTTTTGTCATGCGCCGCTCTCGCGCAAACCCCGACTTCCGCCCCCCGCATCTCGCTACATGCCAGTTACGACACGTACGCCGCCGGCATGCGCGTGGCCGAGGTCGAAACCGGATTCAGTTTCGGCCCGTGGACCTACCAGTTGAACCTGGAATATCACACAACAGGGGCGGTGGGATTTTTCTTCAGCGGCCATCAGTTCGGAGTAGTCAATGGCTCCTGGCACGGCCTTCAGGCCGAACCGTCCCGCTTCGTCGGCGAAGGCTGGTGGCGCGGCGTCGATCGTCAGGTAGACATCGAGTATAAGGATCGCAAGCCAGTCATTTGGCGGTTGATACCTGCCAACGACACAGAGCGGGAGCCTGTGCCCGATGCGTTGCAGGCCAACACGATTGACACCCTTAGCGCGCTCGCCGAAATGATCCGGGTCGTCGATGCGACAGGCCGTTGCGAGACCACCGCACGAACGTTCGACGGCAGGAGGGCGGTGGAAATCGAGGCTCGTACCGGGGGTGAGGAATCGTTGGAACCGACGGATCGGTCCAGTTTCGCCGGGAAAGCATTGCGTTGTGATTTTTCCGGGCGGATGGTGGCCGGGTTCTGGTTGGGCGACGATCGGAAACGGGACAGACAGCCGTTGCATGGGACCGCTTGGCTGGCACCGGTGACTTCTGGCGGACCTCTGCTGCCGGTCCGCATGTCATTCGAGACAAGATGGTTTGGCGATGCGACGATGTATCTTACCGGCGCCGGTCCCGGCTCTGACATCAAGATCGCTCGGACTAACTGATAGGATCTCCGGGCCTGAAAGCGTCGGCGATACGCCTCATCTGTCCCGCAGGGTTCACCACCACGACGTCGAAGCGGACGCCACTTGAGCCCCACTCCGGATGTTCGGCCAAGATGATTTCGCACGAGGCCACCAGCCGGCTCTGCTGGCGAGCGGTCAGTGCGATCGCCGCCTCCGCAAGCGACGGGCGGGATTTGATCTCTATAATGGATAGGACCCCGGCCTTTTCCGCCACTGCGTCCACCTCGCCGGCTTTGGTGCGCAGGCGACGCGCGTGGATGATCCAGCCGTCACTGATCAAGGCCGCACAAGCCGCATCCTCGGCCGCAAGTCCACTTGCATAGGCAGCCTGGCCTCTCCGGCGGCGTAACGGCATCCCGCGAGAATGCCGGCAACGTACTAATCCTTGGTTAACCGCGGGTGCCTCTCTCGTCGTGGACAAGAGGATCTTAACAGGCGCGGAACGGCCACCGGATCCGAACGGTTGCCGGGCGCATCTCGCTTCATTAGGTTCCCGCGCTCGCCACCACAGGATCATCCTGCCATGTCTCTTACCGCCGCACGGCTCGACCGTATTCAGCCCAGCCTGACCATCGCGATTTCCACCGTCGCCCGTCGCATGATCGCCGAGGGCAAGAACGTGATCAGTCTGTCCCAGGGCGAGCCCGACTTCGATACGCCGCGCAACATCAAGGATGCGGCGATCCGAGCGATGGAGAAAGGCGAGACCAAGTATACCGATGTGTCCGGGACTCCCGCGCTACGCAAGGCCGTGGTCGAGAAATTTCGACGCGACAACGGCATCGACTACAAGCCGGAGGAAATTATCATCTCGACCGGTGCCAAGCAGGTGCTGTTCAACGCGATGGTAGGCACCCTCAACGCCGGCGACGAGGTGATCATCCCGAGCCCCTGCTGGGTCAGCTACCCCGACATCGTCACCCTCGCCGATGGCAAGCCCGTTCTGATACCCTGCGGCCAGAACAATGGCTTCAAGCTGCGTGCCGAGGATCTGGAAGCGGCGATCACCCCGAAAACCCGCTGGTTCATGCTCAACAATCCCTGCAACCCGACCGGAGCGGCCTATAGCGCTGATGACCTCAAGCCGATTTGCGAGGTCCTGATGCGTCATCCGCATGTTTGGACGCTGACCGACGATATCTATGACAGCCTGGTCTACGGCGGGTTCAAGCCGGCGACGATCCTGCAGGTGGAGCCTCGGCTGCGTGACCGGACGTTGACGGTGCACGGCGTGTCAAAAGCCTACGCGATGACCGGTTGGCGGATCGGCTTCGCTGCCGGGCCGGTGGCGCTGATCAAGGCAATGGACAAGTTGCAGAGCCAATCCACCTCCAACCCTAACTCGATCGCCCAGGCCGCCGCGGTCGAGGCCCTGCTCGGGCAACAGGAAACGGTCGAGGAAATGCGCAAAGTGTTCGAGCAGCGCCGCGACCTGGTCGTCGAGATGCTGAACGCGGCACCCGGGATCAATTGCAGCAAGCCGGATGGCGCCTTCTACGTCTATCCGTCGATCCACGGCTGCATCGGCAAAACCAGCAAAGGAGGTGTCCTGATCAAGGATGATGAAGCGTTCGCCCTGACACTTCTAGCCGAGGAAGGGGTTGCCACGGTTCACGGCGCGGCGTTCTGCTATCCTGGCTACATCCGCATCAGCTACGCAAACGCGACAGAAGAACTGCGCGAGGCCGTTACCCGCATCCAACGCTTTTGTCAGGGACTGCATTGAAATGCCCGGATTGTCGCAACGGATCGGGCGGGTCCAGCTAGCCCCCAGCGTCCAAATGACGATCAAGGCGCGCGAACTTCGCGCCGCTGGCAAGCCGGTGATTACTCTAACCACCGGCGAACCCAACTTCGACAGCCCTCCCAACGCCATCGCGGCGGCACATCAGGCGGCGCTACAGGGCGACACGAAATACCCACCACAGGACGGCACGCGCGCGCTGAAGGAAGCGATCCAGCGAAAGTTCCGGCGTGATTCCGGTCTGGATTACGCGCTGGACGAGATCAGCGTATCCAACGGCGGCAAACAGTGCCTGTTCAACGCGATCATGGCGACGGTCGATCCCGGGGACGAGGTCATCCTACCGGTGCCGTGCTGGATTGCCTACGCTCAGATGACGCAGCTCTGCGAAGGCGTCCCGATCTTCGTGAACTGCCCGCAGAACAACGGCTTCAAGCCGCGCGCCGAGGATATCGAGGCCGCCATCACACCGCGGACGAAATGGCTGATCCTCAACAATCCCAACAACCCGACCGGCGCCTGTTGTTCGGCCGGCGAAATCGCCGAGATCGCCGCCGTCATCCGCAAGCATCCGCATGTCTGGGTCCTGTCCGACGACATGTATGAGCACCTGGTGTTCGACGGCTTTCAGCCCGCGACCTTTGCTCAGGTCGCACCGGACCTAAGGGATCGGACTCTGACGGTCTCAGGCGTGTCCAAAACCTACGCCATGACCGGCTGGCGGATCGGGTTTGCCGGCGGGCCGAGAACGCTGATTAAAGCGATGACCGTCATGCAGGGACACGCGACAGCAGGGGTCTCGACTGTTGGACAGGCCGCCGCGGCAGCAGCGCTGGACGGCCCTCAAGGCGGGGTCGACGCGCAAATTGAGGCGTATCAGCGGCGCCGGGATCTAGCGGTCGACATGCTGAACGCGGCCAAAGGCATTAGCTGCCACAAGCCGGAGGGTGCCTTCTACGTGTTCCCAAATGTCGCCGGCTGTCTTGGCAAGACCACGACCGGCGGCCGAAGGTTGAACACCGATGAGGATGTCTGTTTGGCGCTGATGGAGGAGAACTATGTCGCGACTGTCCACGGCGCCGCCTACTTCATGAGCCCGTTTCTGCGCATCAGCACCGCCACCGCAGATGACGAGTTGTTAGAGGGCCTGAGACGCATCCAGACGTTTTGCGAAGGCTTGAGCGACTAGGCTACCCGTCAGGGGTCAGTTGCAAGAATCTCCTGCAGTCGTCGTGCCGCGATCCGCCCGACATTTGTCCGCCCATAATGCGTTTCGACGAAAGCCTTGCCGGAAGCCGCGCGGACCTCCCGTTCCGCTAGGTTACGGAATACCTGCCGCATGGCCTTAGCCGCTGAAGCCACGTCCGGTTCTGCCCAGCTTTGGCCATCCGAGAAAACGTATTCGCCCTCTTGCACAGGCCGCAAAGTAAAGGAAACCGGATAGCCCGTGCGTTCTGATAGAAAGTCTGTATTTCCTGAATAGTCCGTGGCAATGACTGGCTTGCCCAGCGCCATCGCCTCAGCCATTCCAAGCCCAAATCCTTCCGAGCGATGGAGCGACACATAGCAGTCGGCCTGGTTAATCAGGGACAACATCTCGTCGCGGGAAAACATACTATCAATGATCTTGATTCGCGGATCACGGTCTGCCGCATCCAATATTCTCGCCTTGATCTTGAAATAACGCTCAGGAACGCCTGTTGATTTGATGACAAGCCCGACATTTTCGGTGCGGTTCGGAAAGGCGCTCTTAAAGGCGTTCAAGACGCCAATGGGATTTTTTCGAGTAGGATGGGAGTAATAATCAAAAGAAAAAACAAAATAGAACCGCCCTTCCTCCATACCAAATCGACCTCGGTCAAATGCTTCTCCTATGTCGACCTCAACACAGGGTGGTATTACGTTGATGGGTCCGGCAAAAATCCCACGAAAAGCATCCTCGACGAAACGGTTCGGCACCCAGATCTCCTGAACGCCCTTCAACGTCACTGTCCACTCGAAGGGTGCCCGAGGTAGTTCCCAGTATGTACGAAGGATGTTGTAGCTGTGCGCCACTTTCCATCGGCCAATTTCTCGGAACAACAAAGGCACCTGGTCTGCCGCCATTTCAATGACATTAACCTGATACCGACGCCTTAAGTCGTAGCGATCATCTGCGAAGCGACCGATGAAGCGACTCTCAACACCAACATTAAAAGGATACAACGCGAAATTCTGGTCGGTCGTCACCATCGAACGAACTAACCCGCGGAGCGATTCACCCAGCCCAAGACCTGCTTCTAGATATCCGACGAATAGGACGCCGGGCTGCTTAAATCGCCGCCTAAGGGGAAGCGGCGTAAACAAGTCCCGGAAGTGGCGAACCTGCCGCCGGCTCGCGACGAGGCGTCGTATAGCTGATAGACGCAGATCGGCCAAAATGCCTCGAAGCGCGACAATACGTCCTTGGTGCCGCTTCGTTACGCTAAACCTGGTTGTCGCTCGTGCAACATATTTTGAGACACGCGAAAACTGACTAGAAGAGCTGGCAGACAATGTTTACACCCATACATCCACAACAAGTGTGAGTGACGATCCGATCTGTCAATCCAAGATCAAGTCTCAAGCCAATCAACAGCCTGCTAGCTAAATCCTTTCAACGGTTACGCGTCCGCGCCAATCTAGCAGCAAATCCTGCAAGGTTTCCGCCCATGGGATGGTCGGAGCCCATTCCAGCAATTCATGCGCTCGGGACGCATTCCCGCAAGCCCGTCGGATATCGCTGGCACGCATTCGTGATTTGTCTACCTTAATAGCGAGCCCCACGCCCGCGAGCGCAGCTAGCTCGGTAAGCACATCGCCGACACGACGCGCCTGACCGGACGCCACATTGAGGATCGTGCCAGGTGCCAGACGGTTCCGATGTGTGATGCAGGCGATGTAGGCAGCACAAACGTCCCGGACGTCCAAAAAGTCCCGCCAGGCCTCAAGATTCCCAACCTCTAACAGGGGAGGTTGCAGGCCTGCGGCGATCCGGGCGATCTGCCGCGCGAAGGAGGGAAGCACGAAAGCTGCCGACTGACCGGCCCCGGTATGGTTGAAGGGACGCAATCGCACAACCCGCAAACCCTGAGCCGCCATGCCGCCGAGCAAGAGATCCGCCGCCGCCTTGGTTTGGGCATAGACGCTTATCGGTGCCAGCGGGGCACGTTCATCCAAACTGTTGCCGGCTTTGAAGGAGGTACCATAGGCGTCCGCGCTTGAAACAAAGAGCATCTGACAGGCCGGCGCGTGCCGGGAAAGTGCCCATGCGAGATTAAGCGTGCCGTGGAAATTGACGTTCCAGGCGTGTTCCGGGACATCTCGCGCCGCATCGATCGCCGACACTGCGGCGAGGTGGATACAAACGTCAGGTGATGTCTCACGGACAGCCTGCTCGACCTGCGCCGCATCTTGTAACTCGATTGCCGGCGTTGCGAGAACCGTATCCGGAAATGCGATGGTTAAAGCCGGCAGCAGATGACCCCCGACGAAACCGGAGGCGCCGGTGACGAGTATCGTATCAAGCGGAGACGTCATTAGGCGGTTAGGCGCGCGCGGTGGCGCACCAGGTCGGCATCAACCATTTCCGCGACCATTTGCTCTAGCGTAACGGTCGGGCGCCAATCCAGCTTCTGCTGCGCCTTTCGGGCATCACCCTGCAGTACGTCGACTTCGGCCGGACGCAATAGATCGCTGCGAGTGACGACATGATCTTCGAAATCCAGGTCCGCATGACTGAACGCAAGTTGGCAAAATTCCCTGATCGTCGTGGTACGCCCCGTGGCCACGACATAGTCGTCTGGCGAATCCTGCTGCAGCATCAGCCACATCGCGCGGACGTAGTCACGCGCATGGCCCCAGTCACGCTTTGCATCGAGATTGCCCAGCGGCAACTCTTTGGCGAGACCAAGCTTTATACGCGCGACCCCGTCGGTGATCTTGCGCGTTACGAATTCGATGCCCCGCAACGGACTTTCGTGATTGAAAAGGACGCCGGACGACGCATGCATGCCAAAGCTCTCACGGTGATTGACCGTCATCCAGTGGGCATAGAGCTTGGCAACCGCATAGGGTGAGCGTGGATAGAAAGGTGTGCGCTCGTTTTGCTGCGGTTCCTGGATACGGCCAAACATCTCGGACGATGAGGCCTGATAGAAACGCGCCTGAGGGCAGACGATCCGCATCGCCTCCAAGACGTTGGCCGCGCCGATGCCGGTAACCTCACCGGTCAAGAGTGGCTGATTCCAAGACGCAGCCACAAAACTCTGCGCGCCCAGGTTATAGATCTCATCCGGACGATAGGTCTGCAGCAGGCGGATCAGGCTGGACAGATCGATCAGATTGCCGTCAACAAGTTCCACATCGTTCAGGATGCCGAGCCAGCGCAGGCGCTCACCAACCATGTCCGATGAGGCTGACCGGCGGATCATCCCGACGACGCGGTAGCCCTTCTGCAGCATGAACTGAGACAGGTAAGCCCCATCCTGACCGGTGACACCGGTGATCAAACAAGTCGGCATGCGGCGTCCTCGGTGGTTGTCTCGTGGCCCCTTAAAGCTGCGTTGTGCGACGATCGCTTTGTATTTGTGGGGTCATATGAACCGAGACGATTTCAGACGGCAAGTCGACGCCAACCGGCGTCGATTGTGCAGGGCCACGTCCGGGGCCCACGCGCTGATATGCTGCAAGTCCATCTTTGGTTTGCCATTGATCAATTCGCCGAAGCGGAATTGGAACCAGTCCCGGTAAGCGATATCGCAGACCTTGGACTAGGTGGCGTTCTCAGCGCTGGTCGCGTTGAGCGGAACGTCCCCCAGCGCATGAATTTCTGAGTTCAACCAACGCGATAGACCATTTGCAGCCGGTATAGTCAGGCTGAAAATGGTCCAACAGCCCTTCCGAGCCACAGATCGCCTGACGTCAGAAGATTTGGCGAAAAATCACATAGAGCGATCCCGCGATCACCATGGCCGCCGGCAACGTCATTACCCACGCCAGCGCCATGTTCTTGATTGTCCCCCACTGCAAGCCCGATCCGTTTGCCGCCATCGAGCCTGCCACGCCGCTGGACAACACGTGGGTCGTTGAAACCGGCAGGCCGAATGCGTCGGCCATGCCGATCGTCGCCATTGCGACGATTTCAGCCGACGCGCCTTGAGCATAGGTCAAATGGGTCTTGCCGATTTTCTCGCCGACCGTCACCACAATGCGCTTCCAACCGACCATCGTCCCCAAACCGAGCGCCAGCGCGACCGAGACCTTCACCCATGTCGGGATGAACTTGGTGCCGCTGTCCAACGATGACCGCAGTGACTTCAGCTTTCCCATGTCACCGGTGTCGAAACCGGGCGGGTTGGCGCCCATGACCCGCACCGCCTCAGACGCCAGGTACATGTCGTTGCGGACGTTTGGCGTGGCGGCGGCCGACACCGTTTTGATCGAGCCGTACCCCTTCACTTGCCGTCCGATGTCCGAGGTCAGTGCGGCCAGGGCAGCGTAGACCTCGGGCTTGTTGACCTCTTTGGTTTTAAGTGCGTCGCCCACCGTGGCACGCGCGGCAGCGACGTCCTCCGGAGCCGCGGCGCCGCCGGCATGTGCCTGAAACACCGCCTCCGCCCCCTGCGCCGCCTGCAGAAACATGGGTGTCGTGCTCTCAGGGATGGCGCGGTTCAATGCATAAGCCGTCGGTGCGGCCCCGATCAAAATGAGCATGATCAGACCCATGCCCTTTTGCCCATCATTGCTGCCGTGAAAGAACGACACGCCAGTGCACGTCAGTATTAGCAGCGCGCGGATCGGCCCTGGCGGCGGCTTCCTGCCCTCGGGCGCCGTGTAGAGCGAGGGAGTCCGCACCACCAGCTTCATCAGCAGCAGCAAAAGGGCAGCGAGCACAAAACCGATCAGCGGGCTGAACAACAGCGCCTTCAACACGCCAACCGCTTGCCCCCAATCGACCCCCGAGGTCGCGGACCCGGCGGGTGACAAAAGCTGGTTCGCCAAACCAACGCCCATGATCGAGCCGATCAACGCGTGCGACGAGCTGTTCGGCAAACCCAGAGCCCAGGTGCCGAGGTTCCAGATGATCGCCGCGATCAGCAAGGCAAAGATCATCGCGTAGCCGGCACCGCTACCGACCTGCAGGATCAACTCTACTGGCAGCAACGTGACAACGGTGAAGGCGACCGCGCCGCTCGACGTCAACACGCCGAGAAAGTTGAACGTACCAGACCAGATCACCGCGAACAGCGGCGGCAGGCTGTGGGTATAAATCACGGTCGCGACAGCGTTGGCCGTGTCGTGGAAGCCGTTGACAAACTCAAAACCCAGCGCGATCAGCAACGCGATACCAAGAAGCACAAATGCACCAATTGCGAGTCCCTGCTCGCCGGCACCGCTGATGTCGCTGAAGATATTAAACGCAGCATAGCCAAGGCCGGCTACAAGCACCAGCAAGAATACGATAGCGCCACCAATGTGCGGCTTGCCTTCCAAATGCGGGCGTGGCGACGAAACCTGCGCCAAGCCGGCATTCATTGTCGTACCGGACATAACCTATCCCTACCTGTCATCCGACGACCGTAGCGGAGCCTTGTCGTTTGATCTATGTCAGTCGTGTGACAACTCGATTGCAGCCGCTGTGTTGGTTATCCGGACATTTCGGCCGACAATCAGGAGTTGATCTTTAGTAAGCGGAGACTGGGTGTCGGGTATGGCGATAAATCTCTCGTGAGGCGAGCTGGGCTTTTCTGTTTTAATGTGTAACCAAAATGGCTCCCGCGGGGATCGCTACAGACCTGGCAGCCGATAAGAATGGCCAGGATCGTGCATTAGTCCACCATCCTGGCGTCGAGAATGAGATATGGGCGATAAGACGAAGGCTTTTTGCTGGTTCGGTTCCTTAGGGTCGAGTTGAATGGTGGGCACCGGTAGGATCCGAAACTCTGCCGGGGTTCTGGCCCACCTCAACGAACCCGACTTGGATTGGCAGTCGCTTCCGCTGCCGCCCATCGCGCCCACGACCCCTGGCCTGGTTCGGACTGATTGACGCTTTGCAGACGTGGGTTCACAGCAGGAGCACGCACGGGAGGTTAAACGAATGAAGGATTTTGCCGGCAGGATCGCGGTTGTCACCGGCGGCGGCTCCGGGATGGGACACGAGATCGTCCGTCAACTGGTGGCCGAGGGTTGCAATGTCGCGATGTGCGACGTATCCACTCGAAACATGGATGAAACGAAACGGCTATGTGAGATCGAGAGGCTGCCGCAAGGTTTGCGGATTACCTCCCATACCGCCGATGTCTCCGATGAGGCGCAGGTGCAACGGTTTCGCGACGAGGTGGCGGAGCGCCAGGAAACCGAGAAGATCCACCTGCTGTTCAACAACGCCGGCATCGGCGGTGGCGGCAGCATGTTCGCCAGTAGCCGCGAGGAGTGGGAGAAAACGTTCAACATCTGCTGGCGCGGCGTCTACTATAATACCCGCGCTTTCCTGCCGATGCTGCAGAAGGCGGACAGCGGCCACATAGTTAACACCAGCAGCGTCAACGGCTTTTGGGCCTCGCTCGGGCCGCGCATCCCGCACACCGCCTACGCCGCGGCGAAATTCGCAGTAAAGGGCTTTTCAGAAGCGCTGATCACAGATTTGCAGATCAATGCCCCTCACATCAAGTGCTCCGTAGTAATGCCGGGGCATATCGGGACATCGATCGTCGCCAACTCGCGCAAGATCCAGAGTGGCAACGAGTCGGATGAGATCACTGATGCGGAAGTGACGCAGGCGCGATCGCGCATTGCTTCGACAGGGGTTGACCATTCAGAGATGTCGGATGACGAGATCCGAGCCAAGATGACCGAGCGGGCCCGAACTTTTCTCGAGGAAGCTCCGACCAGCGCGGCAACGGCGGCGACCATCATCCTCGATGGGGTAAAGGCCGACCGGTGGCGTATTCTCGTCGGCGACGACGCGCATAAGCTTGACGAATGGGTCCGCCAGTCGCCGGAGCGGGCGTATGACGCCGACGCGTTTGAAGAACTCGTCGCGGCGGTCGGTTGGCGCCTGGGTTGAGGCTGCGGCCCTGTAAGATGAAATCTCACGGCTCAACCATTTCCGGTACACGCGCGCAACGCGGTATGAACGGATCGCCATGAACGACTTCACGATGAATGGCCGATGCACCTGTGGGTCAGTACGCTATCGGCTTACCAGCAGGCCGCTAATCGTTCACGCCTGTCACTGCCGCTGGTGTCAGCGAGAAACCGGGACATCGTTCGCGCAGAATGCGCTGATTGAGGCCGATCGAGTTGTTCTCTGTGAGGGTAGTCCGGAAGTCGTCTGGACGCCCTCGAACAGTGGCAAGGGGCAGAAGATCTCTCGCTGCCCAAGCTGTCATATATCGTTGTGGAGCAATTACGCGGGCGACGGCGACCTCATTCGCTTTGTCCGGGTCGGCACATTGGACGACCCTGACCAATTTCCTCCGGAAATCCACATCTTCACAATGTCAAAGCAACCGTGGGTGCTCCTCCCCCCGGAAGTGCCCGCGTTCGAACAATACTACGATCTCGAGAAGCTTTGGCCACCGGAGAGCCTCGCTCGCAGGCGTCAGATACTTGAACAACGCTCGGACCGAACGGCCTGATCCGGATCGCGTTTTCCTCATTGACCCCAAGCGGCCCCCTTTCAATCACGTCCGAAAACGGCCAGATTTTCTTGTAGGCACGGTCTACTGTCCGCCCCATCTCAGGAGGACGCGACGTGACTGCATCAATAGCGCAGAATTTGATTGTCAGATGTATACCGAGATGAACCCCGTGGGCACCCTCGATCTCGACCACGATGCCTGCTACCGCGCGATCGCCGTTCGTGATGCTCGGTTCGACGGGCGGCTGTTCACCGGCGTCAAAACGACCGGGATCTACTGCCGGCCGATCTGCCCGGCCCGCACACCCCGATCGGAGAATGTGGTTTTCTTCCCGACCGCGGCGGCCGCACACGAGGCCGGCTTCCGCCCATGCCTGCGTTGCCGGCCCGAGACCTCGCCCGACCTTGGTGCCTGGCGCGGCGCCTCCAACACCGTGTCGCGCGCGCTCGCGCTGGTCGAGATGGGGGCGCTCGACGAAGCCTCCGTCGATGCGCTGGCCAGCCGGGTTGGCATGGGGGAGCGGCAACTCCGGCGGCTGTTCCAGCAGCACCTTGGCGCGTCGCCCATCGCGGTGGCGCAGAGCAGGCGCGTGCTCCTCGCCAAGCAGTTGATCCACGAAACTCGGCTGCCGATGACGGAGATCGCGATGGCAGCGGGCTTTGGCAGCCTCCGCCGGTTCAACGACACGTTTCAGGCCCTGTTCAAGCGTCCGCCGACCGCGCTGCGTCGGTCCGGCGGCCTCGACGTATCCGCCGGGCCGCGCGGGGAAATAACCCTGAAGCTGCGCTACCGCCCGCCCTATGACTGGCCAGCAATGCTCGGTTTTCTCCGTGCCCGCGCGATTGTAGGGGTCGAAAGCGTCGAGGGCGACGTCTATCGGCGGACCATTGGGCTGGACGGCCAGCAGGGCACCGTTACGGTGCGACCCGGTGGCGAAAATGCCCTGGAAGCGACCGTGAAGTTTCCGAAACTATCCGCGCTGCCACAGATCATCGCCCGCCTGCGCCGGGTGTTCGACTTGGCGGCCGACCCGGACGCGATCGCGTTGCAACTGGTAAAGGACCCCACGCTCGCGCCCCTGGTGGCGGCTCGGCCGGGATTGCGCGTGCCGGGCGCCTGGGACGGGTTCGAGCTGGCGGTGCGAGCGGTGCTCGGACAACAGATCACGGTGCCGGGCGCTATCCGTCTGGCCGGTGCGCTGGTAGTTCGGTTCGGCGAACAACTGCGCGATCCGGACGGCGTGCTGACCCATGTATTCCCTGATCCCGCGGTGCTGGCCGGGGCTGATCCGGGCTCCCTCGGGATGCCGCGAAGCCGTGGCTCAGCGCTTCTGGCGGTCGCGGCGGCGGTGGTGGCCGACCCGCACATCTTCGCCGCCGGCCGGAGCTTGGAGGAAGCGGTCGCGCAACTGCGGGCGCTGCCGGGCATCGGGGAATGGACGGCGCAGTACATCGCGATGCGGCAACTGCGCGAGCCGGACGCCTTTCCGGCCGCGGATATCGGCCTGATGCGCGCGATGGCTGACTCGGAAGGCCTGCGCCCGACCGCGAGCGCTCTGCTGGCGCGGGCTGAAACCTGGCGGCCGTGGCGGGCCTACGCCGCCCAACATCTATGGGCAAGCGCATGACCGACTTTTTCATCGAGACGTTTGCGACGCCGATCGGCACGGCACTGACAGTGACCGATGAGGAGGCGCAACTACGTGCCCTGGACTGGGAGGACTACGCACCGCGCATGCACCGGTTGCTGCGGCTGCAATATGGAAGCGTACGGCTGGAGCCGAAGCGGGAGGCTTCATCGACCCGGCGCGTGGTGGAAGCTTACTTCGCAGGCGATTTGACCGCGATCGATTCGCTGCCAGTAAAGACCGGAGGCACCCCATTTCAACGCTCGGTTTGGGCGGCGTTGCGCGCCATCCCGACCGGCAAAACCACGACCTATGGCCGGATTGCCGCCGGAATTAGCCGGCCAAAGGCTGTCCGCGCGGTTGGAATGGCGAACGGTGCGAACCCGATTTCCATTGTCGTGCCGTGCCATCGGGTGATCGGCGCAGATGCGACGCTAACCGGTTACGGTGGTGGCTTGAAGCGGAAGCGCTGGCTGCTGCAACATGAAGGCGTCGATTGCTGATTACAGCCTTGGTCTTCTTCCTACCATTAGACCAGGCCATCGCTCAATAAGACCTCGTAGTCAAGGAAGGCATATTGAGCAGACTTTCTTGACGTCGTCCTGTGGTGGCGCACGGCGGATTGGGGCGGAGGCGCTGGATGCTAAAATATGAAGCCGTTGGCTGCGATTACTTACTTCGTCCGCTGCCGAAAGCGACGAGGCCGTCGTCGGGGGTGTGAGGAGTAACGGAACGGAAAATCTATTTAAGCACCATGGTAGCTGCTACCGCTGAGATTTGCGGGTGGAGAGCGCACGTTTTCACCTGAGGCGGCGAGCGGTTCAGTTTCGGACGCGGACAACCCTCCGCAAAGTAGCTGCGTTGATCTAACCCAGTAGACAAAATGTTGGGTCCTGTCGTCGGCAGAGGGCGATTTCCCTCCTCTGGCCATCAAGACCCGAAGCGAGCGCGATACTCTTGCGGAGTTGCTGCGAGCAGCCGAAGAAAGCTGCGCCGCATTGTCTCCTCCGAGCCGAAGCCGCAGCGTTGTGCGACGCGCTTCACCGGCGAGCGCGAGTCCAACAGCAGGCTGCGAGCTGCCTCGACACGGAGAGTTTCGACAGCACGGGCGGGGGTCTGGCCGGTCGCCTTCAAATAGTGCCGGCTAAAACTGCGCTCGCTCATTCCGGCCTGGTTGGCTAGCTGCGCGAGAGAGAGATCACCGGACAGGTGCGCGCCAATCCAGCTGTGCAGAGTGTCAAACCTGCCGTCGTCTTGCAGGGCCAGCGCGGCGCTGAACTGGGCTTGTCCCCCGGGCCGCTTCAGAAACACCACCAGGTAGCGCGCCACCGCCAGCGCGACCGCGCGGCCGAGATCCTCCTCCACCAATGCCAGGGCCAGGTCGATGCCGGCGGTGACACCAGCCGAGGTCCAGGCTGGGCCGTCGTGCACGAAGATTGGATCGGGCTGGACTTGCACGGACGGAAAGCGCCGGGCCAGTTCGGCGCAAAGCGACCAGTGCGTCGCGGCCCGGCGCCCGTCCAGCAAGCCGGACGCCGCCAGCAGGACCGCGCCGGTGCAAACGGAAACGAATTCGGCGTGCCTGGTGTGCACGTTCTCGCACCCAGTCGACGAGTGCCTCATCTGCCGCCGCCGCCTCGATCCCGGGGCCCCCGGCGACGATCAGCGTGTCCAACGCGGAACCGCGCGGCGGGAGCGGGTGGGCCAGCAGCCCCATCCCCGAAGAGGAAGCGACTGCGCCGCCCGCCTGAGACACGACGTGGATTGCGTAGGGCGGAACACTGCCGCCAGCGACGTCGTTCGCCGTAGCGAAAACCTGCAGCGGCCCGGTGACGTCGAGTATCTGGACCCGGGGAAAGACTAGCAGCTCGACGGGCCGGGGCAGCTTTGGCCGGATTCGAGGGTCATTTGGCATGTTCGCCAACCTTGTGCATCCCTATCTTTCGTGTCAAGGTAACCAGGCAAGGAACGGAGCCATGATCCCACCCGACACACATCTCGAAATTGGCTCCCTCCTGTTCGAGGGCCTGGACCAGATCGACCTCACCGGACCATTCGAGGTGCTGTCGCGCATTCCGAACTCGACCTACCGCATCTATGGCAGAGACGGCAGAACCGGTTCGGGACTTGAAGGGGCTGCGCTTGACGCCCGATGCGGCACTGGCCGACGCCCCGCACTTGGATGTGCTGCACGTGCCCGGCGGTTTTGGGCAGGAAGCGCTGATGGAGGATGCGGCCGTACTCGGCTGGATCCGTGAGCAGGCGACCGGCGCCCGCAGTGTCTTCTCCGTTTGCACCGGCGCCCTGCTGTGCGGTGCCGCTGGGCTGCTGCAAGGGCGCCGAGCAACGACACATTGGGCTTCGTTCCATCTGTTGCCGTTCTTCGGGGCCATCCCGGTGAACGAGCGGGTCGTCGTGGACGGCAACTGGGTATTCGCAGCAGGCGTCACAGCCGGGATCGACGGCGCGCTGCGCCTTGCCGCCGAACTCCGCGGGGAAGCAGCGGCTCAGACAATCCAGTTGCACATGGTTTACGCGCCCGAGCCGCCCTTCAACAGCGGTACACCCGAGACCGCACCCGCGGCGATCCTGGCGGCAGCCAAGCAAGCGGTGCAGCGCATGACCACTCAGCGGGAGGCGACGGCGCGGCGCATCGCCACCCGACTTGGCATCCATGTCGCGGACAGCGCGGCCGGATAATCCCCACACGCTTTAAACGAGGAGACCGCCATGAGCACCATCACCTTCACCAAGACCGAACCGCCGGCCTGGCTACTGGCCATGTGGAAGGAGATCGACGACAAGACCTTCGGGCAGGCATTCGATTGCTTTGCCGAGGACGCGATCTGCAACCTGGGCGTCGCAGACTGGCACGGGAGGGAGGCCATCCGGCACAATCTGCGCGACTTCATCGACAAGGGCTTCACCGCCCACCACGACGTGGTCGAATACCTCGACAGCTCGCTGCTCAAGGTCTTCCACGGCAAGGTCCGGATGACCTTCGACGACCCGGCCATTCCGTCAGTCCATCCGACGATGACCCACTTTTTCTACATGGACGAGCAGGACCCTACAAAGGTAGGCCGCTGGATCGGATCGGTCGGCCCGACCGGCTTCTGAGGCTGAAGTGGGTGGTGCCGTCCAACTCGGCATCCGGGTTTTCCTGACTCACAGTCCCGCGCGGTCTCGAACATCTCAATCCCGCTTACGCGCCCTGAGATCGACGACATTGCCCGCCTCGCTCAATCCTCCCGCGGTCGCGGACGCCAGAACCTCGGCCACCCGCCGCGCCAGTTGTTCACGCTTGAACGGCTTGCCCAAGAGATACACCCCGTCATCCAGCCGCCCGTGGTGAACGATCGAGTTCTCAGTATATCCGGACATGAACAGCACCTTTACCTCCGGGCGTATCGCGGTGATGCGTTCGGCCAGGGTCCGGCCACGCAGCTTGCCGGGCAACACCACATCCGTCAGTAGCATATCGATCTCCGCCGCGTGGGCCCCAAAAACCAGCAGTCCCTCGTCACCGTCGGGCGCCTCCAGCACCCGGTAGCCGAGGCTGCGCAGAATTGCGACGGCGATCTCACGCACGCCGGCCTCGTCTTCCACCACCAGGATCGTCGCCGACCCATGCGGCAGATCGGCCGGCACGCCGCTGCGCTGACCGATCTCCATTGCCGCACCGATCGCACGCGGCAGATACAGCTTCACCGAAGTTCCCTCGCCGGGCTCCGAGTATATCTTCACGTGGCCGCCGGATTGTTTGACGAAGCCGAACACCATCGCCAGCCCGAGGCCGGTCCCCCGCCCCTCGGCTTTCGTGGTGAAAAACGGCTCGAACACCCGCGCGACAACGTCCGGGGTCATGCCGTGACCGGTATCCGAAACCGCGACCATGATGTAATCGCCAGGAGTGACTTCGGCGTGGGCGCGAGCGTATTGGGCGTCCAACACCTTGTTGGCCAGTTCGATCGTCAGCCTGCCGCCGCCCGGCATGGCATCGCGCGCATTCAGTGCCAGATTCAACACCGCGCTTTCCAGTTGCGCCGGGTCGGTCATCGCGGGCCACAGGCCGGCGCTATCCACGAAGCGCACCTCAATGTGTTCGCCCAGCGTGCGGTTGAGCAACGGCACCAGTTCCGGCAGATGCGCCGACAGGTTGATCGGCGCGGGGTCCAGCGGCTGCTTGCGGGCAAAGGCCAGTAGCTGGCTGGTTAGAGTGCCGCCCCGCTGCGCCGCCCATAGCGACCGCTCGATATTCGTGGTCAGCGGATTTTGCGGATCCAGCTTCATCCGCGCGAGCTCCAGATTGCCCAGGATCACCGTCAGCAGGTTGTTGAAGTCGTGCGCTATTCCGCCGGTAAGCTGGCCGATCGCCTGCATTTTCTGCGACTCGCGCAGCACCGCCTCCGACTGGGCGCGTTTAGTCATATCGGTGATTGTCAGCACAAACCCGCCATCTGGCATCGGAGTGCGCCGGATTTCGAGATGGGTGCCGTTCGGGTGGTTGCGCTCATAGACGATCGGCTCACCGCTGGTTTGCTGGCTGTGTTCGATCTGCTCCTCGCTTTCCAGCATCGGGTCACCATCAGCGACGAGATGTTCTGCAAACGCCGCATACGGTGTTTCGGCACGCACCATCGCGGGCGGCAGCTCCAGAAGAACCTGGAAGCATTCGTTCCAGTGCCGCAGATTGTGGGCCGGCCCGAACACCCCGACGCCTTGGCTCAAGCTGTCCAGCGACGCACGTAGCCGCGCCGCCAAAGTGCGTTGATTGCTCTCTGCGTGATAAGAGCGGGAATACGCTTGATTGAGCAGCCGAGCCGCCCAGAGCAAGGCGAGGATGGTAATTGCTGTCGCCGCAAGGATCAGGCGCTGGACCCAGTTGCCACGATTGACGCTTTGAGCCTGCCGCTCGGCCAGCAGGGCTTGTTCCTCGGCTGTTATTTCGGTCAGGGTTGCGTCGATCTCCTTCATGGTCTCGCGGTCGGCGGGTGTCTCAAGTCCGTCGATGGCTGCCTGCAGGCCGGAGTCCTTCCGGATTTGGATCAACTGAGCGAGGCGCTGGGATCGCCGCTGCCAAGCCAGGGCCAAAGTTTGCAAACGCGCCTGCTGGGAGGGGTTGTCGGCGGTGAGCCGTTTCAAATCGCCGAGCAGGAGCGTCCCGCGGCTTAGCGACGCATCGTAGGGGGCAAGGTAATCCGTATTGCCGGTCAGCAGAAAACCGCGATCCTCTGATTCAGCGAGCCGCTCGGCGATCTGAAACTCGTGAATCGCACCGAGCACGCCGTAGGTATGCTCGGTCCACTCCCGGGCCGAGCCGGCTGCGGTGACGCGGTCCCACGTGGTGAACCCGATCACCACTAAAAATGCCACCAGCACGCCAAAAACCAGCAGATTGGCCTGGGATACTAGTTTCTCTGACATGGCGAAGCGGATCCCCCCAAGGATGCAGAACCGCCGGTCGGTGGCGGAACAAGAGGCGGGTTATCCGGCCGGTATGTCTCGCAGCCGATCGCTGAAGTCCATTCACGCTCCGGCGAAGAGGATGGAGGTCGCGTTGAGTCCCTGCTCCGGGCGGCCTATCCTGGGGTATGGCCCGTCTCAGTGTGAATTTGAACAAGATCGCCTTGTTGCGAAACTCCCGCCGAACCGGGGTTCCAGACTTACGCAAATTCGCTCGCGTGGCCCTGGAGTTGGGAGCCCGAGGGCTGACGGTGCATCCCCGGCCCGATGAGCGGCATATTCGTTCGGCCGACGTGCCCATGCTGGCTGAGCTGATGCGGCCGGTGCGGCCGGCGGTGGAATTCAACATCGAGGGCTACCCGGACGAACGGTTCATGCAGATCCTCCGAGACACACGGCCGGAGCAGGTGACGCTGGTGCCGGATGCGCCGACCGCATTTACTTCGGAGGAAGGCTGGAAGCTTGATGCGGCCCAGGCCGTGCCGGCGGCAGCGGCGATCGTCGCGATAAAGGCGTTGGGGAGTCGGGTGATCCTGTTCATCGACCCCGACCCACTGGTGATCGACCGAGTGCGGCAGACGGGCGCCGACGGAGTAGAGATCTACACCGGAACCTATGCCGCGGCGTTTCGCGAGGGGACGCATCAGCCAATCCTGGCGAAAATAGCTGAAACCGCCTCGCACGCCAGGGATGCCGGGATGGTGGTCAACGCCGGACATGATCTGAATTTGCACAATATCCCGCCGTTGATGCGGGCGGTGGCATTTCTGGCAGAGGCCTCGATCGGGCACGAATTGACGGCTGATGCACTAGAGAACGGCTTCGCGGCGACGGTTGCCGCCTATGCGGAGGCGCTTGGGAAGAGCTAAACCGCTGTCATGTCCGTTTTCAAGGGCTCCGGACGCGGGATGCCGCCCAGCGGTTTTCTTCTGGTTGTTTTCTTCAGATGCAGGCATGCGCGGTGGAGGGCGGCGCTGAACGACGGTTGATCATGCTGTGATACGCGGATTGGTTACCGCAAGACCATGGTGCGTCGCGGGCCTGCCTCTGTCTCCCCACGGGGGTCGTGTTCCAAGCGGTTTATCGAGGGTTGCCCCTGACCGGTCCGCCCTCCGCCGCGCATGCCGGATGATGCTTCGGCTGTGATCAGCCGGTGGAAATGCTGTTACGCGGTCATTTCCTCGGACTCCTCCTGTCCGCCGCTTCGCGCGTGAGCTCTGCGTATGCCAGGCCGCGCTGGTCTGGGGTGCGGTTCTGAATCGTTACGTGACGAAACGGTGGCCCTGCCGCGGCCGGTTAAGCCAACCTCCACCGAGGCCGGCGTGAAGCCGGAGGTCTTCGCAGGAGGATCCGACGTGATGCAGGCAATGGCCCAGACAAATCCCGCCAGTTCGCGCGCGATCGCGGTCACCACGACCTGCCTTGGCTTGCCTTTCGCCATGAGGCGACGATAGCGCTGGCACAACCGGGTCTGCGCCTTCCAGGCGATGATACGCACAGCGTCCGGTACCGCATCCATTGTCGCCAGCTTGTGACGGGCGAGGCGTGCCGGGAAGCGGTAGCAGTGAGCTGCCTCGATCAGCAGGGTCCGGGCGTGAACATCGCCGGTTTTGGTGATGGCGCCCATATGCCGCTGAGGACCAGAGGAATGTTCGGATGGCACCAAACCAAGATAGGCCATGAAGTTGGACGCTGACGCGAAGCGTGACGGATCTCCAATCGCCGCTGCCAGTCCGGCGCTGGCGATGGTGTCCAGTCCGCGCAGCGCGCACAGGTTCCGCACCAGTGGGAACAGTGACCAACTCGGGACTTGCGTTCGCAGATAACCGTCAACCCGATCTCGCCGTTGCTCGCCCAGACGCACCACGTCGATGCTCTCCTCCAGTACGATCTGCTGCGCAGGCTGAGCAAAACTTTGATCAGCAAGCCATCTCCGATGTGCCTTTGTCCAGGGCTTGCGGTTACCAGGGTAGAGCCGCTCGTGTCGCAACAGAAACGCACTCAATTGCTGGCGAGCCGCGCGCACAGCCCGCACGGCCGCCAGACGGGCGCGTATCAGGTCGCGCATCGCCTCATGCGCTGCATCCGGCACCCAGATCGCGGTTAGTAACCCGCCGCGATGCAGCACCGCCAAGCTGGCGGCGTCACGCGTATCGTTCTTTTGCCGGTCGCCGCTTTTGCGCGGGATCATCGAGGGTGCGACCACCATGCAGTCTTCCCCCAGTCTGGTGAGGGTGCGGTGAACACCATAGCCGCAAGGGCCGGCTTCGTAGCAAAACTTCATCGGTCCGTCGCCAGCCTGGCGCAAACGTCTGACCAATTTCTCCAGCGCCGCAGCGGTGTTGGGGAATGTGCCGTATGGCGTGGCTTTCTCAACGTCACCGGTGGCGGTGACCGCAACGACAATCGTATCCTTGTGTACATCCATCCCGATAAACCGTGTAGACTGCTCCATGACCCGTCTCCTGTGCCTGAGGCTCCACGCCGAACCATCCGGCGCGACCCTCGATCATCGACACATGACGAGACGGGTCACCCCTTCAGGGTAGCAGCCCGGGCAATCGGGTGATGGGAACCCAGACCGGTGGTGCAATCACCAACGGCCTGGTTCCAAGGGCTCTGCCCTTGGCGGGTCCAGGGCAGAGCCCTGGCCTTAACTTCCCTTCCCCTGGATTACCCCCGAGCAGGAAACGGACATGAGGTCTTCCTGTAGCGGGTTGCTTCGCGGTCGCTCTTTCCGTGCTGCTCCCACCCTGGCGGCGAGACTCGGGGTGCTCGCCGCATGGGGGGCTTCGCTGAAAACCGGCCGTCCGAGGAGCTTGATCAGATCTGCATAGCCCTCGGCCAGAGCAAGGCAGACGTTCTGCTCGCGGCCGGCCAGATCGGCTGCCTGCTCGCGCCACTGCGCCTCGCGTGCCCGATATGTCTCTGCGTCAAGATATGCCATTACACCCGCACCGTCGCGCATCCGAATGTAAGGGTTGTTTACATTAAAGACACATCGAGATCAACTAAGACGGCCGGGCGAACGCGTGGCCCTTTCCAGCCGTTCCCTCCACATGGGTGGAGATCGAACCATGGAAACCCCTACGCTTGATGAACTGCGTGAGAAGGCCTTGCGCTACCGGGGTATGGTGCTGATCGTTTCCGACCAGCGGCTGATCGATGCGCTGATTTCCTTGGCCGAGGAATACGAGGCACTGGCGGAGCACATGGAAAAAGCGCAAACCGATCCGTCAGCGAGTTAGACCAGGAATATTCAGGCTGATCGCAAACGATGAGCTTACGCCGGCTCATTGTTTCACGCGCAATTTATCAGATGAACTGTTCTGATCAGGCGCATGCTGCTCTGGGGCGGATTACGCGGCCTCGTTAGCGGGGAAATCCGAGGGCGTCTGCAGCGACCAAGGAATTTGGGAGGCTAGCCGAGCGGGGTCAGTCCATTGGGAAGGCCCATCTGCTCGAATGCATCCACCATGGCGCTGGACCAAAGCTGCTTGTTCTGATCCTGCGGCGGCGTCGGGTTGGTCGTCCTGACGGGCGTCGTGACAGGGGTTTTGGGTGAGTCGGACGCGGGACGGCGGCTCTGGACACTGAGGCGATGCGCCTCGATCGCGGCGCGCGCATGCTCCATGGCGACCTGCATATCGGCGTCGGAGACGTCGTTCACCGGCTCCGGCACCGGATCGGGGGTTGCTGCCGGCAGCTCGCAGTCAAGGCGTCTATCCAAGGCTTTTTCGGTATTCAAAGCCGAGCGGTTCAGACCGTTGGCGCAGCCTCGGTAGCGGATTCGCATGGACTGGGACATCTCCGCTGTCTTGGCCTCTGCGAGGACGTCGAGCGTGGTCATCCCGAGGGCGATGATCTGGGCGGCCTGCAGCATCTCGGCTCGGGTGCGGGTGGCATAGGAGGCGAGGGTATCGATGATTTCACTTCGGGCCCCCCGTACGTCTGCGGCGTGGATACTGAAGTAGGGCATCAGGAAGGCGATAATGCTTTCTACGAAGTGGTTTGGCTTGTGGGACATCGGTGACCATCGCGGTGTGTGGTTGCGCTTTTGTTCTAGTCCAGGTTGCACATTCGTGTCAAGAACATAAAAAGAACTTATGTGAATGGGTGAAGCGGCGTAACGATTCGACTGCGGCCGCCTCGCGGGCCAACGGACGAGGATCGAGTTCAGAGTAGCCCCTTCGGGCAAGACACGGTCCTGCGGAGCGTCGGTGCAAACAGCATCTATCTCTCAGGCCCGACGCTTAACCTGCTTGGATCGCTGCGCGCTGGATGGGATCTCGTTGCCGGTCAATCGAGCGATGAAGATGTTGGCTGCATCCATAATGTGACGTTGGCTGAGCCGTTCGGCGTTCGGCGCATCTCCCGCTATCACGGCATCCAGAATTGCTTCGTGTTCGTCCCAGATTTGGCGAGGCGTGTCGCCCAGCATCAACACCTGGCCCATGATCCGACGCATATGGCGCCAATGGGGTTCGGTGGTCTCTCGCACAAGCGCATTACCCGACAGTTCGTAGAGCAGATGGTGAAACTTTAGATCGGCGGCCACCATGCGGGAAACCGAGCTCGAAACGATAGCGGCGCGACCCACCTCCAGGACAGACGGACCGGCTATCTTGGCGCGCGCGGCTCCCCGTTCGGCCGCCAGTCGGGCGGCCAACCCCTCCAGCGCGGCTCTTATCTCGTAGAGGTCGCGGGCCGCATCGGCGTCGAGGGCAGCGACGATGAGGCCCCGACCGGGCGCTTCTCGTACCAGCCCGTCGTTCCGAAGCAGTAGCAGTGCCTGCTGGACCGGCTGCCGCGAGACGCCAAGCTTGGTCGCCAGTTCGTCCTGGATGAGCCGCTCATTCGGCTGAAGCTGGCCGTCGGTGATGGCGGCGAGGATCTCGTCGTAAACCTGCTCGACCCGTGTGGGCTGACTGCTGAGAGTGCGCATGCGCCTATGTTGCACGACAGCAACCCTACCGGCAATCGTCGAGTACCGGATTCTGAATTCCGTATGCAATGGGGTTGACAGCAGGCAGCATTCTGAGTTTAGTACCTCTGAATTCAGAATGCGTATCCAGGGCGGATGCCGAAGCTCGCCAGGCCGGAACCGCGCAACAGGTGAGATGTCGCCAGCGGCTGCTACGAGCGGCCGGGCGCGCGTCGATGCGACGTGGACAATAACGGAGGAAGCATGCTCAAGACGAAAGCGGCAGCACTTACTGCACAGGTGAGGGATGTAGAGGAAGAAACGTACCGCAAGGTCACGATGCGCATCGTGCCGTTCCTGTTCTTCTGCTACCTCGCCGCGTATCTCGATCGCGTCAACGTTGGCTTTGCCAAGCTGCAAATGCTCAAAGAGCTGAATTTTAGTTCAACCGTCTACGGTTTGGGGGCCGGTATATTCTTTCTTGGCTATGTCCTGTTCGAAATACCGAGCAATATCATCATGCACAAAGTGGGTGCTCGGCTCTGGATTGCCCGTATTATGATTACTTGGGCGCTGATTTCGGGCGCCATGGCCTTCGTGACGACGCCGACCATGTTCTACGTCCTGCGCTTCCTGCTCGGCTTCGCCGAAGCCGGATTTATCCCGGGCGTGCTGCTGTATCTGACCTATTGGTATCCGGCGAACCGACGAGGCCGCATCACAGCGATCTTTCTCGCAGCGATCCCGATGTCGAGCATTTTCGGCGGCCCGCTTTCGGGCTGGATCCTAAACAGCCTCGATGGCTCCCACGGTCTGAGTGGTTGGCAGTGGCTTTTCGTTGTCGAGACGATCCCTTCGATGATACTCGGTATCCTGACGCTGTTCTATCTCGACGACCGGGTCGAGCACGTGACATGGCTCGATGCGAGCGAGAAGCAGCTGATTGCGCAGAACGTCGCGCTGGAAGAGCATGAGAAGGAGGAACTGTCACAGCTCTCCGCGGCGTTCAAATCAGGCTGCGTCTGGATGCTGGGCTTAATCTATTTCAGTATCGCAAGCGGCGTCTACATCATCAGCTTCTGGCTGCCGACCATTATCAAGCAGACTGGCGTTTCCGATCCATTCAGCATTGGATTGCTGACAGCCATTCCTTACATTTTCGCAATCGTGGCTATGATTCTGGTCAACCAAAGTGGCGACCGGATGCGGGAGCGTCGCTGGCACACCGTGATCCCATGCCTCGTCACGGCCGCCGGCCTCGCGCTGACCGCCCTCGCGGGGGGCAACACGATTATGGCGATGATTGGCCTGACACTTGGAGCGGCCGGCGTGTCGGCGGCTCAGTCGTGCTTCTGGACATTACCAGCCTCGTTCCTGGCTGGCGCAGCCGCGGCAGCGGGTATCGCGCTCGTCAACTCCCTTGGCAACATTGGCGGTTTCGCGAGCACGTTCCTGGTAGGTTGGATGACGGACCTGACACACAGCACCTCGGCTGGGCTGTATCTTTTCGCGGCGTTGATCGCGATCAGTGCAGGTTTGCTTCTGACGATCCCCGCGAAGCTGGTCAACAAGTAGCCCGCGCCGGCGTTCATTGGCGTGAACAGCCACGTTCTCATCCGTTAAATCAAGCTACACAAGGGAACTATCAAACAATGAAGGACGTTCTGAATATCGATCAGATGCTGTCCGTGCATGCTCGGCTTCGACCGAACGATCTGGGCGCCCAGGATCTCGACCGCAGTCTCACGTTCGTTCAATGGAACCGGCGCGCCTGCCGCCTGGCGAATGCCCTGCTTGGCATAGGCCTCAAAAAAGGCGACCGGTTCGCGATTCTTGCCTACAACACGCTCGAATGGGCGGAAATCTACATGGCCGCCGGGAAAGCCGGACTTGTTGCGCTGCCGATCAATTTTCGCCTGATTGGCTCCGAGGTGCGGTTCATCATTGAGAATGCCGACGCATCTGCGCTGATCGTGCAGGACGAGCTGGCCGGAGTTGTCGAGGAGATCCGCGCCGATCTTCCGATACCGAGCGGCAACTACATTCATTTTGGCAAGCGCGCCTGTCCGCCCGGATATCGTGACTATGAGAAGCTATTGGACGCCGCAAGCGACCGCGAGCCGGCGCAATCGGTTGCACCCACTGATCCCTGGACCTTGATGTACACGTCCGGCACGACCGGCAGTCCCAAGGGCGTCGTCCGCAACAACCATAGCGGCGCGATGCTTTCGCTGGTAACCGAGATTGAACTGGGATTGCATCGTACCGATGGCGGGCTGTTGGTCATGCCGATGTGTCATGCAAATTCCCTGAATTTCTTTGGGGCGTTGGCCTATTGTGGTGGCATCACCTCGATATACTCGCGCAAGAGCTTCGATCCGGAGCATTGCGTGCGCACGCTTGCCAAGGGGGGCTCAACCTTTACCTCCCTGGTACCCACCCACTACATCATGATGCTGGGCCTGCCCGCGCACGTGCGCGACGGCCACAACCTCGACCGTGTCACCAAGTTGATGATTTCTTCCGCCCCCGCGCGGCAGGACACCAAGCGGGAAATCATGGAGATGTTCCCGAACTCCGGCCTGTTCGAGCTATACGGCGCCACCGAGGTCGGATGGGCGACGATGCTGCATCCGTACGAGCAAATCACGAAGCTAGGGTCGGTTGGCCGCGAGTGTGTCGGTTCGGCACCGATCCGGCTATTGGACGAAAACGGTAACGAGGTGCCAGATGGTTCCCCGGGCGAACTTTACTGCAACACGCCCTATATGTTCGACAGATACTGGGGGCTGCCGGAGAAGACAGCGGCCGCTTTCAACGGCGAGCATGCCTCGGTCGGCGACATGGCTCGACGCGACGACGACGGCTTCATTCATCTCGTGGATCGCAAGAGCAATATGATCATCACCGGGGGTGAAAACGTCTATCCCTCCGAGGTCGAGGGCGTGATCGGCGCACATCCAAAAATAAAAGATGTTGCCGTTGTCGGCCTGCCGGACGAGAAGTGGGGCGAGCGCGTCCATGCCGCTGTGGTGCTGCGCGAGGGTGCCGAGGTGTCGGAAAGCGACGTCTCTGCATGGTGCAAAGACCGGCTCGCGGCCTACAAGCGTCCGCGCGCCTATACCTTTCTTGCGGAAGAAGAGATGCCGCGAAACGCAACCGGAAAAGTGCTGCACCGTGTCCTGAAGACGATGCTCCAGTCATGATGTCCGGAATCTATATCTGAGTAACAAAGAAGAAGTTGGGTAGGATCAAAATGGAAATACAATCTGATACTGTTGCCAATCTGGTCGCACGCGTCCTCGCGGCGCGCGGCGTCACCCGTGTGTTCGCACTCTGCGGAGGCCACATCATGCCAATCTGGATGAGCCTCGACAGACACGGCATTCGCATCATTGATGTACGGGACGAACGGGCGGCCGTGCATATGGCCCACGCCCATGCCGAACTAACGGGAGAACTTGGCGTCGCACTCGTCACGGCGGGTCCGGGCATGACCAATACGATAACCGGGATCGCCAATGCGCACGTGTCGCGGGCGCCGATCCTCGTTATTTCCGGAACGAATCCCCGTCAGCAGGAGAATCGGGGCGGATTGCAGGATCTCGACCAGGCGCAGCTCGTGCGTACGATCACGCGCTACGCCCGGACCGTGCGCGAGCCTTCGCTCGCGTTGCAGGAGCTGGACGAAGCAATTGCCCGGGCTTTTGGCGAAAGCGGCGAGGCAGGTCCGTCCTATATTGACTTCCCTGTCGATACGCTCCGAGGGATCGTACCGGCTGCTTTACAGCTCGATGAGCATATCCGCCCGAAGCCCCGCCTGGTGCTCGAACCAGACCCCGCACAGGTTGCGGCTGCCGTTGATCTGATCTGGAAAGCGAAGCGTGTGCTGGTCATCTCGGGTCGGGGTGCGCGTGGCGCTGGTCCAGAGCTGATCGCGCTGCTCGACCGGCTTGGTGCGGTATACCTAGACACGGGCGAGAGCCGTGGTCTGGTGCCGGATCAGCACCCATCCGTGGTTGGTGCGATGCGTGGCGCGGTGATGGGCGACGTGGATCTTGTGCTCACGGTCGGCCGGCGGCTCGATTTCCAACTCGCTTATGGCTCACCCGCGGTGTTCGGCCAGGCGCAATTCGTCCGCATCGCGGATATCGGGCCGGAGCTGCGCGATAACCGCCGCGGTGCGGCCGAAATCTACGCGACCCCCAAGGCGGCCCTTCGGGCGCTGGTCGAGACTGCGGGCAACCGGCAGCCAGCCGTGGATAGGACATGGGCGGCGAAGCTGCGAGCGGGGCACGAAGACCGGGCAACGCGGCTGAAGAAGTCGATGGTAAACGCGCCGCCTGGCAGCGATGGTCTGATGCACCCGAACACGTTGATCGGGGCCTTGCAGGAGGCGATCGGACAGAACGCCATCGTCATCACAGATGGCGGCGATTTCCTTAGCTTCTCCCGCATCGGCCTCAGCGCGCCCACAATGCTTGATCCGGGGCCATTCGGCTGCATCGGGGTCGGCGTGCCGTATGGAATCGCCGCCGGACTCGCCTTCCCGGACCGAACGGTGCTGGTCGCGACCGGGGACGGCGCGTTCGGCTTTAACGCGATCGAAGTCGACACGGCCGCGCGACACAAATCGCCCGTCCTCTTCGTCGTGGCGAACAATGGCGCATGGCAGATCGAAGTGCATGACCAAACCGTCACGCACGGCAAGGTCGTGGGGACGCGCTTGCAATTCGCCGATCATGCAGCGATGGCCCGAGCGTTCGGCCTTCACGCCGAGCGTGTCGAGCGCGAGGCGGATTTGAAGCCAGCGATTGAACGCGCTCTGGCCAATCGCCCGGCGCTGCTCGACGTGCTCGTCACACCGGAGGCGGTTTCGTCGGACGCCAAGACTGGTCTCGCCTGGGTGCCGGATCTTCAGCCGCTCGCCGCCTGGAACGAGGCTGAGAAGAAGTGGCGCAACGGGTAGGGTCGCCGTGGCGGGAAGCGCAACCATCGTTGCGCATTTCTCGTTGCGAGGCGCGAGTTAGCGTTCTCTGAGAGGCCCAGGCGGATAACGTCTGACGCTGTTTTTGCTCAACCCGCGTCGCGTCCGATCGGGCGACCCTTTAAAGGACGGCGGTTCGCCCCCGAGGTGATCGAGTGGGCGGTCCAGTTTGGTATGATGTTTCCGATCAGCTACCGTGATCGCGAGCTCATGCTGCTGGATCGCGGCGGGGAGGTGGATCATCCCTTGCCGGGAAAATGAGATGAAGGATGCGCACGTGCCGCCTGCCGACAGATTATCGTTCTCGCTCGAACGGTTAGCAGCACTCAGCAGACGTTTGGACGCCGATGTCGCAGCCATGAAGGTCCCGGGCGCCACGATCGTCATCGGCAACCGGGAAAAGTTGATTTTTGAATACAGCGGCGGCTACCGCGATACCTCAACGCGTGATTCCCTAAAGGCTGACGCTATTTGGCGGATCTATTCGATGACCAAGCCGGTCGTTTCGGCATCGGCGATGGTGTTTGTCGAACGCGGATGGCTGCGGCTTGATCAACCCGTCGCAGAGTTCATCCCGTCGTTTGCGAGCCTGCGTCTGATGCACGCCGACGGGACGCAGGTGCCAGCGAGACTGGCACCGACTATCCAGGATCTCATGCGGCACACCGCGGGCCTGTCCTACGGCTATGTTGGTGACAGTCCGGCACAACGCGCTTACGTCGCCGACGGATTTCTTGCCGAGGATCTTTCAAACGCAGATTTTGTCGATCGGCTTGCAGCGCTGCCTATCGAGTTTCAGCCCGGAACGATCTGGCACTACAGCCATGCGACAGATGTCCTGGGTCGGGTTCTGGAGGTGATCTCTGGTCACAGTCTGCAGGCTGTGCTGGAGGACACCCTGTTTGGCCCCCTCGGCATGTCGGAATTGAGCTTTCACCTGCCGCTTGCGAAACGGGATCGCGTGGCGCAACCATTGCCCCAGGCACATGCAGCACGGCCTCGGTTCTTCGATCCTTGCGCGCCCCGGCGCGGTCAACGTGGTGGCGGCGGTCTGGTCAGTACCGTAAATGACTATGCGCGGTTTCTGCGCATGCTGCTTCGTGGCGGAACGTTGGACGGACAAAGGATTTTGAGTTCGGCAATGGTGGCTTACATGACAGCCGACCATCTCGGTCACGACATAGGCCGCAGCAACTACTATCCGCCAGGGCCAGGCTATGGATTTGGATTGGGCTTTGCTGTTCGGCTCGCGGCGGGCGAGGCGCCATTTCCGGGATCGAAAGGCGACTATTTTTGGAGTGGCGTGGGTGGCACCTATTGTTGGGTTGATCCAGCCCTGAATTTTTTCGTTATCCTGATGCTGCAAACGTCCTCGCTGGATCAACGGCTTCACTACCGCACTCTGATGCGCAACATGGTTTATGCGGCGCTGGACCTCTGAATATCCCAGGCCGAGTGTGAAGGGAGGCCTGTCGTGTTCCCAAGGTTGTGGTCGAAGTCGCTGTCAACGTAGCAACGATCGTTCTGTTCCGTCCATTTACACGGAGGAGCGATCGCTAACTGGTTGCAGGTCCGTGCGATTGCTCGTGCTGACTTAAGACCGATAAGATCGACCCCACTGCGAGACATGACGATCTACCAGCGACGTCGACCCTCCGGGCAAGCGTCATGGGTAATGAGGGGGAAAACAATGAGCCAGCCGGTACGAGCCGTATCAACGACTACGCTCCGCCATGTCATGCTGGCGGCCGCCATCGGTTCGGCACTCGAATGGTACGACTTCTTTATTTACGGTACCGCGTCGGCGCTCGTGTTTGGTGAGCTATTCTTCCCGAAATACGATGCCACCGTGGGCACGCTCGCCGCGTTCGCCACCTTCGCCGTTGGCTTCCTGGCACGTCCGTTCGGAGGCCTGTTCTTCGGCCATTTCGGCGACCGTATGGGCCGTAAGCCGATGCTGGTGGCGACGTTGCTGTTGGTCGGCGGGGGCACCTTTCTGATCGGCCTGCTGCCAACCTATGCAACGATTGGCATCTGGGCACCGGTCCTGCTGCTGTTGATGCGGCTACTGCAGGGGTTCGGCGCCGGTGCGGAATACGGGGGAGCCGTCATCATGGCAGTCGAGTTCGCGCCCCCAGGGCAACGCGGCTTCTACGGAAGTTTTGCCCCGCTTGGTGTCACAGCCGGCAATCTACTTGCAGCCGGTGTGTTCTATGTCGTTACTATGATGTCGCAGGAGAACCTGCTGACGTGGGGTTGGCGCATCCCGTTCCTGATCTCGCTGCTGCTACTCGGGCTAGGTGTCTATGTCCGCGCTCGTGTCACGGAAACCCCCGTGTTCGTCGAGGCGAATGCGCGGCGTGCTCCCCTGCGCGCGCCTGCGATCGAGGCGCTGCGCCGGCATCCTCGCAACTTCTTCGTCGTGGTCGGCGCGCGTCTTGCGGAGAACGGGCTTGGCTACCTGTTCCCAGTGTTCGGCCTCAGCTATGTCATCAACACTCTGCACATGCCGCGAGGGGTAGCGATTTCCGGCGTGATGCTTGGCAATGTCGCGGAGATTTTCGGCATCGTGTTTTTCTCCTGGCTGTCGGACAAGGTCGGCCGGCGGCCTGTGTATATGGGTGGCGCGCTGTTCTCAGCGGCCTTCGCTTTTCCCTTCTTCCTGCTCGCGGAAACTCGAGACCCGGCGTTGATCTGCCTCGGCTTCGTTCTCGTCATGGGGATCGGCAGCAGTGCGATGTTTGGTCCGCAGGCGGCGTACTTCGCTGAACTGTTCGGCCCGCGGCTGCGCTACAGTGGCTTCGCCTTCGCCCGAGAACTCGGGTCGATCATCGCCGGTGGCCCGTCACCATTCATCGCGGCCTTGCTGGTGGGGTGGATGGCCGGCGCACCCTGGGGCGTTGCCTGCTACGTTATCCTGTTGTCATTGATCACCGCATTCGCAGTCTGGTGCGGGCCGGAGACCCACCTCAACGACATCCGTGCCGATACCGCGGCAGACCTGGCGGCAGATGGGCCGATGGTGAAGCAGGCCGGACGGCACGAGATCGACGTCGCCTGAGCCTTTTCGGGAGTTGCTCAGCGTGGCAGCGGTGGCAAAGAGGCGTCGGTCGCGAAACGGAACACGGTGGCCGAATGAAATTCCTCGCCTGGCTTCAACTCCGTTGATGGAAAATTCGGCTTGTTCGGGCTGTCCGGAAAATGCTGCGTCTCGAGGGTGAACGCCTCGGTCTGACGATACGTTGTGCCCGATGAACCCACCACCGAGCCATTCAGGAAATTGCTCGTGTAAATCTGGAGGCCTGGCTCGGTCGTGAAGCAGTCAATCACACGCCCGGTGCGCGGATCGTAGGCACGCACGGCAAACGTTGTGCTATCGCCGGGGCGTTGGTTGAGCACAAAGTTGTGGTCGTAACCGTGAGCGTAGACCATCTGCTGGAACGCGCTGTTCAGCCGGGCTCCGATCGGCATCATCTGGCGGAAGTCGAATGGGGTACCCTCGACCGAGGCGATTTCTCCGGTGGGAATAAGATCCGGGCCGCTGGGAGTGTAGCGATCGGCGTTCACCACTAGAAGCTGATCCGCGACAGAACCCGATCCGTTGCCGGCGAGATTGAAGTAGGAATGGTTGGTAAAATTGACGACTGTGTCCTTGTCAGGTACTGGCGAGGTAATCGATCCGCAACGCATTGTCGTCGGTCAGCGTATAGGTCACGTGCGTTGTCAGCGTGCCGGGGAAGTTCTGATCCCCGTCCTTGCTGACATAGCTGAGCGTGGCGGCAACACCGTTCGGGACTGGCATGGGAGTGACGTCCCAGACTTTTTTATCAAGCGCGTCGGGGCCGCCGTGCAGCGAGTTGGCGCCGTTGTTGGCGATAAGATGGTAGGTCTGGCCGTTCAGGGTGAACTGCGCCCCAGCGATGCGGTTGGCATAGCGCCCGGTGATGGCGCCGAACCACGGACTGATCGTTTCATATTCGTTCATGGTCTTCAGGCCAAGCACGATATTGTCGAGCCTCCCGGTCCGGTCAGGCACGTCGATTTCGGTGATGACGCCGCCATAGCTGAGGAAGCGCACGCGGAGCCCACGGTCGTTGGTCAGGGTGTAGATGTCCACCTGCTGGCCGCTCTGAGTTGTGCCGTAGTGTGAATGATCGGCGGCGCCCGCGGCGTTTGCCGTTTCAGTGGTTACCACGACCGCGAGAGCCGAAATCGCCAGTGTAAACGCCGTGGCTGCGCCGGGTTTGCTGCGAAGCCAGAAGAGTATTCCGTCGGTGAGTTGTGGCATCTGACATTTCCTTCCTCTATTAATACTTGTCTGCCATTCATTGCCCGCGCAGCAGGGGGCGACACAGCTTTCTATGATAGAGAAAGACTTTCTACCATCGAGGCACGCCTGCGATGGACATCAAGGCATGGTCGACCGTGCAGCACGGCCCTGACAATAAGGAGCGTTTTTCGTTGTCATGTCCGTTTTCACGGGTAACGGTCTCAAAATTCCGCCTGGTTCTCCCGCTTTGCCCCTTTTGCGGACGAGGGTATGCGCGGCAAAGGGGGGCGTTGCGCGGCGAGTTGAGTTGATCGCGCTGTGATATGAGGATTGGTTACCGCGAGACGATAGTTCGTTGCAAGCCTGCCTCTTGTTTGCAACAAGACCATGCATCCGTACACGGGAGGAAGCTGATGGATCTTAAAGGTGCGGTTGCATTGGTAACGGGCGGCAACGGTGGGCTGGGGCAGCGCATCTGTCACGCGCTGGCGAAGGAGGGGACACATATCGCGGTCATGTACGCGCAAAGTCGCGGTCAGGCGGAGGGCGTCGCCCAGGAACTGGCATCGCGTTATCAGATTAACGCTGCGGCGTTTGCCTGCGACATCACCGACGGAGCGGCGGTGGAGGGCCTGATCAGTGACGTGACCAAACGCTTTGGTGGTATCGACATACTCGTCAACGACGCAGCGTACAACACTTCGATTCCGTTCACTGACCTCGACAATTTGACCCTTGAGGTGTGGGACAAGATCATCGCAGTCAATCTGACCGGACCGATGCGCCTGACCAAGGCCGTGGCCCCGGTTATGAAGGCGCAAGGGCGGGGCCGCATTGTCAACATCTCGTCTGTGGCGGGTCTCACGCCAACGGGCTCCTCCATTGCCTATGCGGTTTCGAAAGCGGGCCTGATTCATCTCACACGGTGCATGGCGGTGGCGCTGGCGCCTGAGACGCTGGTCAACTGTGTGGCGCCGGGACTACTGGAGGGCACGCGCGCGACAGCCAATCTCCGGCCCGAGCAGGTCGAGCGTTCTGCGTCCGGCTCGCTGCTAAAGAAGGCCGCCGACAAGGACGATTGCGCTGATATGGTGGTCGCCATGTGCCGCACTGAAACCATGACCGGCCAAACGATCGTCATCGACGCCGGCCGAGTGTTTCATTGATACAGGTCGCTTGGGACTGGCCGCTTAGCACCCGTGGTTCAAATCAGCTGGATAGCGCCGACCGTTTCTGAGCCACTGCCCTTTGATTGGTAGGCTGATTTACCCGGCTGCGTACGGATGCTTCCGTCGGGACCCCTAGCGGCCACCGATTGTCATTGAAACCGGACGAGACTGCAGGCTGGGATCAGTCAAGTTAGGCTCATCTATGTAGCCGGGATTTTGATCACGATAGTCTGCCGGCCTGTTCAGACACCGTTGCCGCCCACGTCCAGACCAGAGCGAGGCTGCGCCGCGATGCGGTTGCGCCGAGACAAGATGCGGCCAAAACACTCGCAGCTTGACTCGAACAAACTGCCCGGTTCAGTCTTTTTTCAGGGTCGGCAACACGCCCAAATCAACAAGCGAATCCGGGGGACGCGATCATGCAAGACACCGTTCGGGGCCGAAGCGCTCACAGTATCACGTTCTTGCTGGCGCTTGCAGTGGCGGTCGCACTGCCACCGCATGCCAAGGCTCAGAACTTCACCCTGGGATACTCAACCGGATTCCTGCAGGATCCGTTCCAGGTGATTCAGGCCGACAGTGTCATCGCAAGCGGCAAGAAGGCCGGACTTAAAACCCTGCCGGTGGCCAATGCCAACGGCGACCCTGGCAAGCAGATTACCGACTTCCACAACCTGATCGCCGAGGGCGCGCAGGGTATCCTGTTTGTTGCCCGCGACAGTGAGGCGATAGTTCCGGCGCTCGACTTTGCCGCCAGCAAGAACGTCCCTACGGTCTCGATCGACATGGGGCCGGCCGGCGGCAAGGCAGCGATGGTGGTGCGCGCCGACAACATCCGCATGGGTGAAGATGCCTGCAAACTCACCGGCAAGGCGCTTGGCGGCAAGGGCACCGTGCTGTCGCTGATGGGCGACCAGGCGACGCTAAATGGGCGGGATCGCACCAGCGGCTTTTCCACCTGCATAAAAAAGGACTTCCCCGACATCAAACTGATCGAGCAGCCCACCTACTGGGCGACCGATAAAGCGACCTCGATCGCGCAAACGGTCGTGACTTCGACGCCCGCCCTCGGGGCGATCTACATGCAGAGCGACGCAGTGATGCTGGCGGGCGTGCTGAACGTGTTGAAAAGCGCCGGCAAGCTCAAGCCTGTCGGCGAGCCTGGCCATATCTTCCTGGTCAGCATCGACGGCACGCCGTTGGCGATGCAGAAGATCCGCGAGAACCAGTTGGATGCCGCGGTCTCCCAGCCGTTGAATCTGTACGTTAAGTGGGGGCTTTACTATCTGGAGAACGCCGTTGCCGGGAAGACGTTCGCTCCAGGGCCGACCGACCACGACAGCCGCATCGAGACGATCAACGGCAATCCGATGGACCTGCTACCGGCGCCAATCGTGACCAAGGCCAATGTCGACGATCCGGCATTGTGGGCCAATGCGACGAAAGGCTGAACGAACGGATGACAGCCACGCCGGTTGCGGCACCTGACACGCCGCCGCCGATTGTCCAGGCGCTGGGTGTCTCTAAGCATTTCGGTAAAAACCAGGCGCTCAGCAACGTCTCGATGACAGTACCGGCGGGTGACTCGCGCGCACTGGTCGGCCGCAACGGCGCCGGTAAATCCACGCTGGTCGGTGTGCTGACCGGCATCCTCACGCCCGATTCCGGCCGCGTGCGTTTCGCCGGGGAGGACGCCCCGGGGCTGGCCGAACGGGACAAATGGCGCGACCGCGTCGCCTGCGTGTACCAGAAATCCACACTGGTGCCGACCCTGACGGTGGCGGAGAACCTGCTGCTCAATGCGCAGCCCACCGGCCGCCTCGGCTGGATCCGTTGGGGGTCGGCGCGGCGTGAGGCGGAGCGGGTGCTGGCCGGCTGGGGCATGGAACTCGACGTGGAGCAGGACTGCGCGCGCCTGTCCGTCGAGCAGCGTCAGATCGTGGAAATCGCTCGCGCGCTAATCCAGGGGACGCGTTTCATCATCCTGGACGAGCCCACCGCTGAACTGGAAGGCCGCGAGGTGCGGCGCCTGTTCGACCGCATCACTCACCTGCGCGCCGCCGGCGTCACCTTCCTCTATATCTCGCACTACCTTGAGGAGATCTATGAAATCTGCAGCAGCGTGACTGTGCTGCGCGACGGCCAGGTGGTCGTCGAGGCGCCGCTGGGGGAAATGCCGAAGGACCGGGTGGTCGCAGCGATGGTGGGCGACGCGTCGCGCGGGCCTGCCGACCGCGGCCGAACCAATGTACAGGTCACCCCGCGCCCGGCACCATTGCTGGACCTGCGGGATGTGCATCTGGATGGCGCCGTTTCAGGCGTCAGCTTAGAGGTCGCCGCAGGCGAATGCGTCGGGCTGGCGGGGCTGGCGGGGTCCGGCAAGGGCCAGATCGGTGACGCGATCGCCGGTCTGCTGGCGCCCTCATCCGGGACAATCCGCGTCGCCGGCACCGAGCTGCGCGGCGGTGATGTGGTCGACGCGAGGCAAAAGGGCGTCGGCTACGTGCCGCGCGACCGCCACGCCCGTGGCATTGTCCCGCTGCTTTCCATCGCCGAAAACATGACGTTGACCACGCTCGATCGAATGGGCCCGGCCGGCGTTATCCTGCCGCGGCGCCAGGCAGAGGCGGCGGGGCGGATGGTCCGCTCGCTGCAGATCGTCGCCAGCTCGACCGAGCAGCCGATCAAGGAACTTAGCGGCGGGAACCAGCAGAAGGCGGTGATGGCGCGTGCTCTGGCTTCCGACCCCAAGGTGCTGGTGCTGCTCTATCCGACCCAGGGTGTCGACATAGCGTCCAAAGACGCGCTGTTTGCCATCGTCGAGCGGGCCCGCGCCGGGGGTACCGCAGTGCTGATCGTCAGTGACGAACTGGATGAGTTATCGGTGTGCGACCGCGTGCTGGTGATCTTCAAGGGCCGCCTCACAGCCGAATTCGCCATGGGCTGGGAGAGCGAGGCGTTGGTGGCGGCCATTGAAGGGATCGAGCATGCCTAGCGAGCAGGTTGAAGCCGTTCAGGATCGTGCAGCGACACGGCAACGACCTGTCACATTCTTCGGCCTACGTGAGCTGACGCTGGTCCCGGTGATCGTCCTCGTCATCATCATCGGCGCGTTCGCCTCCGACGCCTTCCTGACCACCGACAATTTCCTCAACATCCTGCAACAGTCCTCGGAACTCTCCGTTGTGGTGATCGCCGAGACGCTTATTCTGCTGGCCGGGAAATTCGATCTGTCACTGGAATCGGTGGTTGGGCTGGCCCCGATGCTGGGGGCTTGGCTGATCATCAAGGACGTACACACCGGCGGCTCCGGCGTCGGGCTCGAATGGTGGCTGGCCATCCCCGTGGTGCTGGCGACCGGCGCCCTTGTCGGTCTGATCAATGGCTTTCTCATCGTCAAGCTGCGGCTCAACGCCTTCATCGTCACGCTGGCAATGCTGATCCTGCTGCGCGGCGTGCAACTCGGCACCACCAACGGCAAGACGCTGTTCGATTTGCCGGACGGCTACCTTTATCTTGGCTCTGGCAAGTGGGGGGGCGTCCCGGTCTCCATCTGGATTGCCGGCATACTCTACCTTGTCTTCGGGCTTTTTCTACGCTATCATCGGCTCGGCCGAGCGCTGTATGCCATTGGTGGCAACGCTGAGGCGGCGCGCGTGGCCGGTATTCGGGTGGAGCGCGTGCTGTGGTGCACGCTGATAATCGGCGGGATGCTCGCGGCGCTGGCTGGACTGATGCTGACCGGACGCATTGCTTCGGTGGTGACAAGTCAAGGCCAGAACATGATTTTCTACGTATTCGCCGCGGCCGTGATTGGTGGCATCAGCCTCAATGGCGGCAAGGGGCGGCTACTCGGTGCGTTAACCGGCGTGCTGCTGCTGGGCATCCTGCAGAACGTGCTGACGCTTGCGGAAATCCCGGCATTCTGGATCGACGCTGTCTACGGCGGGATCATCCTCGTGGCACTGGTGCTCGGACGAGTGACCGGCGGGGCAACCGAGGAGGTATAAGGGCGCCCGGCATTCGGTTCCTAACCCTTGTTGCCCCAGAGTGCCGGGTCTTCGACGTTCTGGATGGTCACGGTTGGTGCCGGCAGCAGGTCCATTGGGCTGCCGTGGAACTCGACGATCGTGCTATTGTGGTCTGTCGGCCCAAGCGGAAAAGTCTTTCCGTCTACCGCGTCCTGCAGATAGGACAAACCATATTTCACATACAGGTCCAGGGGCTGTGAGATTGATGCGTCTAAGAAACCATCCCGGATTTGGCGCAGCGCAAAAGGCGTGCCGTCGATGCTGACCAGCATGATGTGGCTGGGGTCACCGACCTTGGTCAGCTTGCCGGCGCTCTTCAACACATTGATCACACCTGCCAGCATCACCGAGTCACTCTGCATATAGATCGCCGCGAGATCCGGCGTCGAGGTAACCGCCGTCTGCGCCACCGCGGTTGCCTTGTCGCTCTTCCAGTAGGTCGGCTGCTGGATCACTTTGATGCCGGGGTAGTTGGCTTTCATGCAGTCGTTGAAGCCGGTGGTGCGGTCGCGGCCGTTGATCGTCGCCTGATCGCCCATCATCGACAGCATGGTGCCCTTGCCGTCGAGCTTCTTGCCGATCAAGGCACAGGCATTGGCACCCATTCGGAGGTTGTCAGCCCGCACGATCATCGCGGTATGGCCGCCGGACGGACCGATATCGGTGGAAACGATCGGGACGTGCTTGCTCTCAGCGTAATTGAGCGCGGGGACGATGGCATCGCTGTCAGTCGCCACCAGGATGATGCCGGTCGCACCTTCGGCGATTAGGTTGTGGATGTCGGCGATCTGCTTGCCGGCGTCACCGTTGGCATTGGCGACCGGCACTGTCTTCAGCCCCATCGCCTTCGCGGCGGCGTAGGTTTGATCGACGCCGATGGCGAGAAACGGCGTCGACAGGAAACCCACCGCATACCCCATTGTATAAGGCTTGTGCTCCTGTGCGGCAGCCGCTGCGGCGACCAAAGCAGGAACGACGGCTGCGAGTACCATCAGTGCCGGTTTAATGCCGGAACGACGATTGAGCTTATCGCCCATGTTTCCCTCCTTCATTGCGAGACGCCTTAGTCCGCTTTTACTGTATTTCCCAGTGGTCGGCGGTTTCGCCGACTACCCGATTTAAGGTTGGAGGCTAATTTGTCGAGCAGTCAATAGGATACTTCCTGGAGCTTGCGCCTTCCATTCTTATGCTGATCCCCAACGAGCGTCAGTCTGGACAAAGCCCTGAGACAGCATCAGCGGGAGAGAGAGATAGCGCCCCGCGACCGAGGCTGTGTGGCCGCGATTTAGAGACGCACCCTTTGTTGCGAAGAATAACGCTGGCGAAGCTCGCTCGCTCGCCACCCACGGAACCTCGCTCGGAGACCGCTCCGGCCAGCGGCGGAGTTGGCCCTGATCGCAGCGGCCGGGCAGCTCTTTGCCATGGAGTCGGGTTCGGCCAGCACTTCGTCGACGAACACGTAAACATCGACAGCGCTTTCGACTTCTATGCGGGCCGGAAAACGATCGCCACCGGCGTGATCGAAGCCACTATGCGGCCTGTCGGCTTCAACTCCCCCGTCGCCGCGTTGACCTCAAACTGAACGATGGTGTCGCCTTTCTGGTTCGCGACATATAGCCATCGGCCACTAGGATCGATGGCGAAGTTGCGTGGGAAGTTCACGTCTTTCGTCGCGTGGCCGATCACCGAGAGCAGGCTCGTCTCGGGGTCGATGCGATAGCCAATGATGCTGTTGTAGCCGCGATTGGATGCGTAGAGGAACTTTCCGGATGGATGCACCGCGATCTCGGCGGTACTATGCGGACCGCTGTAGCCCGGCGGCTCCGTCGAGATGGTTTGCAGCTCTTTGCCGATCTGCCCCGTTGCCGGGTCATAGGCGAATGCTGTCACTGTGGCGTTCAATTCATTCACGACGTAGAATACTTGGTCGTTCACGTGGAAGGCGATGTGCCGCGGTCCGGTGCCTGGCGGCAGCGATGCGGTGGAAACCCGCGCAAGACCACCGTCGCTCAGACGGAACGTCTGCACCTCATCGATGCCAAGATCAGCGGCGGCGATGTAGTGGCCGGCGCGATCGAAGACGACGGCGTGCGGGTGCGGCCCTTCCTGGCGCGCTTTATTCGGGCCGCTGCCGGTGTCTTTGAGTTCGCCGCTGACGGGTGCAAGTCGCCCGTCAGCGCCGATCGGCAGGACAACAAAGTTGCCGCCGATATAGTTGGCGACGACCAGGTGACGTCCGCTTGGATCTACCGCAAGATGCGCCGGAATTGGACCGCCCACCGACTGCCGGTTGAGCAACGTCAACATACCGGTATTCGAGTCTATGGCAAACGCTTCGACCGATCCGGTTTTCTTGCCCTCGTAGTCGTCGATCTCGTTGATGACGTAAAGAAACCGGCGCGAGGGATCGAGCGCGACAAAGGAGGGATTGGCGCTGGCCACCTGCTGAACAGGCGTGAGCCCGCCGTCCGCGGGATTGAATTTAAAGACGGAGATGCCGACCGGATTGTTACTTCCGCCACCGGGCGGATCTTTTGTGTAGGATCCGACATAGACAAAGATAGACCCGGCTGTGTCAGCCGCCTGGGTCGCTCCGGCCGGCAGCACCGCACTGAGGAGGCCGGCGGCCATGAGATGACGCCGGTTAAGTCCGAGCGTCACGAAATCATGCGGATTGTCGCTCATTGTCTGTTGTTTCCTCCTTAGCACTCGCTTCCAGATTGGCAGGTGAGATGGTGATCCGGGATAGTTAGCCGGTCAACGCCACCCGGGCGGGTGAAGCCAGCCTGGGACAGGAGTTTGCCGATGCATGCTGCGCGACGCGTACAACTCACCCGCAATAGGCGAGGCGGCCGAAATGAGGTCGTAGGCGATCGCCAGCAGGTAAATAGGCCGGCGATTACGAGGGCCTGATCAGCCGCCGCGGGCACCAGTCACCATTTCTCAGCCCAAGGTCGTAGCACGACTTCGTATGCCCAGGTCGACCGGTGCTGGCGATGCAGTTGCAGATAGGTTTCGGCGATACGGTCCGGGTCGGCCATGTTGTCGTCGACAGTCGTTCCCGCCAGTCGATGGGCGCGCGTGCCGTCCTCCTGTCTCCAGCCGATCGCGGCGTCAATCGGCACATTTGCTATGTGGATACCCTGCGGCATCAGTTCCCTTGCCATGCTCTGTGCAAGGCCGGACTTGGCATGACATGCCATCGCGAATGCTCCGCTCGAAGGGTAACCTTTGAGCGCTGCGCTAGCGTTCGTGAATATGATCGTTCCTTTTGTGCCGTTGGCGCTCGGTTTGTTTTCGCCCATTAGCCGCGCTCCCTGCTGGCCCACCAAAAACGCGCTAAACGCTGCGTTCCGAAGTGTATCGAACGCCATGATCGGGTCGGCCTCGGTAATCCCCTTGCGGAAAATACCGGGGACACGACCGTCGATGTTGTGCACGAGAAGCGTGGGAGTCCCAAGGTCTCGAATAACATTCTGGAACAGGCGCTCCACGGCGGCTGGGTCGCTTGCATCGCACGCATATCGACGCACGCCGTGCGTCTTCTCAAGATCCTGCAGGACCGGTTTGTCCGGATTCCTGGCTGCAATGCCGACCCGCATGCCACTTTCTGCGAACAGCCGAGCACAACTCGAGCTTATGCCGGGGCCGCCCCCGATGATGATTGCAACGTCTTGTACCGAGGATTGGGTGTCGGATTGAGCCATATCTCATACTCCATGGGTTGTTGAGCAGATGGGCGAGGACGGTCACCGGCCCCCAATTGCTAAGTTTCGGCCAGTTGAGTGGCGGCGGCCCGGGAGCGTGATCCGCCTGCCCCGCCCCGGTTCGGTAATACGGCCCGAAAGCGCCCTTTCGCGGGGCTAGGCGCCATTCAGGTGATCTCTCCCCGGAACGGGGCCAAGGACACCCCGTCAGGCGCCTACGGTCCGGCGATAACGTTCGGCCACGTCGCGCCGAGATAGATTTGGCGCCAACGCTAACCGGGCTTCGTTGTAAGCGGTCCATAACCCTTCGTTAGCGAGTGGCGGGATCGTCACCACCTCTCCTTTGTCGAAGCCGACCAGCGCGGCGTCCACGAGATCCTCCACGTCCATTACCTGTCCGGGCAGAAGCGCATCGACGTCTTTACCGGACCGCTGCCAGATCTCGGTTCGGGTTGCGCCGGGCAGAACGGCCTGGACGCGCACACCCCGGTCCCTTACGTCCGAAGCAAGTTTGAGGCTGAGATTGAGCAGGTAAGCCTTCGAGCCGCTGTAGACGCCGTCCAGCAACTCGGGCGCAAGTGCCAGCACCGAAGCGATATTGATGATAGCTCCCGCCTTGCGTTGAACAAATGCTTTGCCGGCAGCGGCGGCGAGCAGAGTCGGCGCCGTAATGTTGACGGCTATCAGCTTCGCCAATTCGGCCGTCCCATTCTCGAGCAGGCCGCCATTGAGCGATACGCCCGCATTGTTCACCAACACCGCAATCGTTGCGTCGCTGGTCAAGCGGCTCTCGATTTTTGCGACGCCGGTATCGAGGCTGAGGTCTGCCGGCAGCACTTCGGCGGTGCGTCCGGTCTCCGAGCGCAATAGTTTAGCGACCGCCTCCATGCGAGCCTCATCACGCGCGACGAGAATGAGGTCGTGCCCGCGACGCGCGAGCCGATCGGCGTAGACAGCGCCGATGCCGGTGGATGCCCCGGTCACGAGGGCGGTACCCTTGGGATTGTTGGCCATCATCGATCTCCTTGCGCCCCGGAATGAGGACACTTGCAAACAAATACTGACTAGACTATCATCACGCAATGGACATCGAAAAATATTCTGCAGGGCCCTGCCCCATTGCGCGCGGACTGGTTAAGGTGGGGGACTCGTGGAGCATGCTGATCCTGCGCGATGCCGGCCTCGGTCTAACGCGCTTTGATCAGTTCCGCAGCAGCCTGGGCATCGCGCCCAACATTCTGACGCGGCGCCTGACGGCGCTGACGAAGGCAGGCCTGTTGGAGAAAAAGAACTACTGCAAACGGCCGCCGCGAGACGAGTACCTGATAACGGAGGCGGGACGAGATTTTCTTCCGATCCTCCAAGTCATTGGCGCCTGGGGGCGCCGCCACAATGGCGTCGGGGACCTGACTTATGCCGTTGATGCCGAGACAGGGGAGACGATCGATCCTGTGGTGATCGATCGTCTGACGGGCGCACCTATCGGAACACGCCCGCTGCGGATGGTGCGACCGGTGGCTTTCGGCGATCCTGTTGATGCTTATCAGCGACGACTACCTGCGGGCAAATCTTTGGGATCGCTGAGTTCGTCCGCGCCACACTCACCGAAGCGCGCTTCCGGCCATCAAGGGGATTCCCCATGAGCGCCACAACGATCAGCGCCGACGCCGGCTCGCTGCAGCCATCGCGGTCGGCGATGAGCCCGCGTACGCGCAAGTTGTTGCACGGCGCGATCGTGCCGACGCTGCTCGGCATGGCGTGGCCGAACATCCTGGTGATGTTGGCGCCGGCCTCGACTGGGTTGATCGAGGCCTAGTGGGTGGCGCATCTCGGCAGCGACGCGCTGACGGGCATGGCGCTGGTGTTTCCCGGTTTCATGATGATGACGATGATTTCGAGCGGTGCCATGGGCGGCGGCATTTCCTCGGCCATCGCGCGAGCGCTGGGCGACGGGCCGGCGGCGAGACGCCGACGCACTGGTGGTGCACGCCATCTGATCAACGGCGCGCTGGGCTTGTTCTTCTCGGCGTTGCTGCTGCTGTTCGGGCGGCCGCTATATGCTGCGATGGGCGGCCAGGGCGCCTCGCTGGAAGCGGCGATGCTGTATTCCAATGTGGTGTTTGGCGGCACTGTTCTGGTCTGGCTGATGAACGCGCTGGCCAGCGTGATCCGTGGCTCCGGCAGCATGTTCGTGCCCTCAATGGCGATCTGCATCGGCGTCGTGCTGCTGGTGCCGCTGTCGCCTGCCCTGATCTTCGGCTTTTGGTCCGATCCCGGCCATGAGGATCGAGGGTGGTGGTCTCGCCGTGCTGCTGACTAAGACACTGACTGCCGCTGTGCTTGGCTGGTACATCCTCACCGGCCGCAGCGTTGTGCGGCTGCGGTGGGCCGGCCTCCGCTGGTCGATGCTCGCCGACATTCTGCGGGTTGGTGCGGTCGGCTCGATCAGCACGCTGCAAACCAGCCTGACGATCCTGCTGGCGACAGCGCTGGTCGGGGCGGCAGCAGGGCCAGCCGGCGTCGCCGGTTACGGCACCGGCGGGCGGTTGGAGTATCTGCTGATCCCTGTGGCGTTCGGGTTCGGCGACCCGATGGTTGCGCTGGTGGGCACCAACATCGGTGCCGGCCAGCCCGCACGGGCGCTGCGCATCGCATTGATCGGCGGCACGCTAGCCTTTCTATTGACCGAGGCGATCGGGGTCGTCGCGGCAATCTGGCCATATGCCTGGCTGAGGCCATTCGGCAACGACCTGCAGATGCTGGAGATCGGCGCCACCTACCTGCGCGCCGTCGGGCCGGCTTACGGCTTCTTCGGTCTTGACCTGTCGCTGTAGTCGCCTCCCAGGGCGCCGGCCGGCTGTTGTGGCCGCTGCTCGCCGGACTGTGCCGGATGCTGATAGCCCTCGGCGGCGGGGGTCTGGCGCTGTATCTGACTGGTTCGCTGCAGTGGCTGTTCGGGTTCCTGGCGCTGGCCATGGTGGTCTACGGCTTGATTCTGGTGATCGCCATCAGGTCCGGCGTGCGGTTTCTTAAACGTTCAGTCGTCCGGCTGAGGAGAAGCAAATGACACAGCCCGTTTGCGTCGTGATTGGCGTCGGTCCAGGCACCGGTTCGGCTTTGTCGCGCCGCTTTGCCAGCGGCGGCTATCGCGTCGCCATGCTGGCGCGGAACGTGGCGCGGCTTACCGCGCTGGAGCAGGATTTGCCCGGCGCAAGGGGTTACGTCTGCGACGTTACGGACCAAGCACAAATAGATACGACGATGGCGGCTATCGATGGTGACTTCGGCGCACCGTCAGTGCTGATTTATAATGCTGTAGGGGGCGGCTTCGGCTCGTTCCTCGACATCGATCCCGCCATGCTCGAGCGCAACTTCCGGGTCAATGCCATGGGCCTCCTCCATGCCGTTCGCCGGCTGGCTCCGGCCATGATGAAGGCGGGGAAGGGCGCGATCGTCGTGACCGGCAACACGTCGGCCCTGCGAGGCAAGGCCGGATTCGCCGGGTTCGCGCCGACCAAGGCGGCACAACGCATCCTGGCTGAAGCGATGGCGCGTGACCTTGGGCCGAAGGGGGTCCATGTCGCATACTTGGTGATTGATGCCGTGATTGACGTGCCGTGGACGCGGGAGCGCTTCAAGGATAAGGCCGATGACTTCTTCATCAAACCCGCCGCGATCGCCGAGGAGGCCTGGCATGCGGTCCACCAGGATCGTTCAGCCTGGTCGTTCAATGTCGAGATCCGGCCATTTCACGAACCGTGGTAGCTCGATTGCGCTTTTTACCGAGGCCATGGCTCGACTGATTAACATTACTATTGCGGCAGTGAAAGTCCGTGTTCAATGAAGTAGCGTTGCAATGTCAGAGGGTTTTGTTCTGTGGCTGCCAGCCCCACATATGTGTCGGGCCGAAGCAAATACATTGCATCTCGCGCAAGGCCTGTCTTTGCGTAAGCCTCCTGCCAGACGAAAGCGTGGAGCAAAAGGTTTTGCTGCTTGCACCAGTCGATGAGTGCGGGGTCGGCGTTGCCATACACATGGACCTGCCAACCAATGGAGCGGAAGGTGTCAAAGTTGTCTGCGGCCGGCACAGGCGCCCAGGGAAGACGGTCTCCACTCCGGACGCTTCCCGCTCGTCCCACGCTGATCGCGCTGTCATGATAAGCGATGACGATCTGGGATACCGCGCTGAACATGTAATCGCGCGCGGCTTCGAATTTGAACAACGTCGGCACGATCAGCGGCGCGAGATGGGTTCGGACAAAATCCGCAATGCGACCTTCCGCAGTCGCTAAAGTAAAAGCCTTGTCGGTAGTCGAAACGAGCTTGCGGGCGAAGGCACGGCGCTCGGTTTCATAGGTATCCAGAAGCGCCTCCGACGCTTGCTCCGCTAAGACCGCCTTCAGTTTCCAGGCGAGATTGATGGCGTCGCCGAGGCCGGTGTTCATGCCCTGGCCGCCCGCGGGACTATGAATATGGGCGGCGTCGCCGAGCAGAAAGCAACGGCCTTTTCGGAAATGCTCCGCAACGCGGTGATGAACGCGATAAGTCGAGAACCAGCTGACCTGCTTCACCTCCACTTGCATGTTTTGGATGGCGCGGTGGCTGACATCCTCGAATTTCATGGTCTCGGGATGCTCTGCGCGCTCGTCGCGCACCGTGCCGATCAGCCGAGCATGGCCTTCCCCCTTCAGCGGGAAAATCGCGAGGAAGTCGGCTTCGTCCAGATCGACATGCAGCTCGCCATCGAAGGCTGGCCCCGTGGCGATCACGTCGGCGACGTAAAACACTTGCTGATAGGTGCCTCCGGGGAAGCCGGTGCCGATTGTTTGCCGCACGACAGAATGCGCTCCATCGCACCCGGCGAGATAACCGGCTTCACAGGTTTCTTCCTGTCCATCTGGGCGCCGTAGTGTGGCGATGACATCGCCGCCGGTATCGCTGAAGCGGAGAAGCTCCGTGTTCCGTTCAACGGCGACACCCATTGCTTCAAGCCGTTGGATGAGCAGTCGTTCGTGCTGATCCTGTGCGTAGGTGAAGGGGCCATAAGGCGTAAGATCGGCAGCAAAATTTTCGAAGGAGATACGTGTTTGCTTTCTGCCCTGAACCCAAAGGTTGACGGCAGGAACTCGATGGCCTTGCTCGAGAACCTCGTCCGTAAGGTCCAGTTGGCGGTATAGCTCGAGCGTACGTGCCTGGACAGCAACCGCGCGCGAGGTTGTGCCAGGGCCCCCCGTCTTATCGATGATGCGTAACCTTACTCCCTGCCTGGTGAGCCACAAGGCCAAGACGAGTCCAGTTGGACCTGCTCCGGCGATCAGAACTTCACTGCGGCTCATAGGCTCCTCCAGCGCCACGGGTGGCCTTTCGGTTGGGGTGTGTGCTGGTCGGTCCGGTCGCAGTCAAGCGGTTTCCCCTACCCGGCTTCGCCGAACATGCAATGCTCGCCCATTTGCTGAGCGGGGCTGCATCTCAACAAATCCCACTATAAGTGCCAGAAGAAAAAGTCTTCATGCCAGGTAGTGGGTCAGTTCGAATGCCGGCTTTCCAATGTTTGACGTGCATTCGGTTCAAGCGGCCGAAAGGCGGGAGTTAGGCGAAACGCGGACTGACGGCTTCGTGCGATTTGTACGATGGAGCGGACATTCAGGTACTCGGGGTCAAATGACTGTTTTCGGTAGAGCCGAGGTTGGGGAGCGGTACCCGCAGGTTGCGCATCGCCGCATCCCGGTCGTGTTCCGGCCGTATCAAAATAGGCCCGCCAACGAGAGCTCGAAAATGTCCGAGAGCTCTGACCCACCCCAGGGAATGTTGCGAGGCATTCGGCTGTTTCGCGGTCAGGCAGCGCCAGCAACGGCGGGGCCTGATCGGCGTCACCTTGTGCGCGCGCTCGGTTGTCACTAGGGTTTCCGGAGCAAGATTCCACGATTGCGACGCCTGTCGCCGATAAGGAGTCGGCCGGGAGAAAGCGCTGATGGCGACCGTCGGGTCCGTAGCATCCGTTGCTCTTAAGCAAGAGTATGTCCCCGCCCCTAAGCGGGGGCAAATCACCCTGCTGCTCGAGGACGAGCGCAAGCTGGCCCTCTGTCTGATGATACCGACGGTGGTGCTGCTCGCCCTCTTTATCGCTTACCCATTTGTCAACGGCATACTGCTGGCGGTAACTGACACCAGGGTCGGCGTGCCTGGGCACTTCGTCGGGATGGATAACTTCGTCAAGATCTGGAACGACGATATTTTTCATGTCGCGGTGTGGAACACCTGCCTCTACACTTTCGTCACCACCATCTTCAAATTAGCCTTCGGGCTATGGCTGGCACTCCTGCTCAACCGACATTTCCGCGGCAAGGCGTTCATGCGCGCCTTCATCCTATTGCCGTTCATCATCCCAACGGTGCTGTCGACCTTTGCCTGGAAGTGGATGTTCGACCCGACGTTCAGTGTCCTCAACTGGATGCTTTTCCACGCCCACATCATCCACTCGAGGATCAACTGGCTTGGCGACCCGGTCATGGCGATGGTGTCGGTGATCATCGTCAATGTTTGGCGCGGCGTGCCATTCTACGCGATAAGCCTGTTAGCCGGGCTGCAGACGATCAGCCCCGAGCTGCATGAGGCCGCGGCGATCGACGGCGCCCGTGCCTGGAACCGCTTCCGCCACGTAACCTGGCCATTGCTGCTGCCCGTAACGCTGGTGATCGTTCTGTTCTCTGTCATCCAGACGTTCGCCGACTTCCAGCTCGTTTACGTGCTGACCGGCGGAGGCCCCGCGAACGCGACCCAACTGTTTGCCACCTATGCTTACCAACTTGGTATCGGCACTGGGTTGTTGAGCCAAGGTGCCGCTATCTCGCTGGCAATTTTCCCGATCCTACTGCTCGTGGTGATCGTACAGCTGGTTTATATCCGCCGAACGGAGACCCTTTAGGTCATGATCGAGGGAGCTCCCTGGCGGCGCTGGGGGTTTTTTTATGTGCCGGTGACAGCATTCGTGGTCGCCTTGCTGTTTCCGTTCTACTGGATGGTCATCACGACCATACGGCCGGACAGCGAGCTGTACCGGCCCTGGAGCGCGCCGAATTACGCACCCTTCTGGACCACCCACCCGACGTTGGAGCATGTCCACGACCTGTTGAGCGAAACCCTGTTCACCACGTGGATGCTCAACACGATGATAATTTCGCTGGCGGCGACAGCGATCTCGTTGTTCTGCGGACTGCTCGCCGGCTATGCGCTTTCGCGGCTTAAGTTTCCGTTCGCAGGCAGCATCGGGACGGTGATCTTCATCACCTACCTGGTGCCCCAGACGTTGCTTTTCATTCCGCTTGCGGATATAATCCGCAATTTCCGGCTCGGTGATTCACCCTGGTCGCTAATTCTGACCTATCCGACCTTTCTGATCCCGTTCTGCACATGGCTGCTGATGGGATACTTCAAGTCGATCCCGAAGGAGCTTGAGGAGTGTGCCCGCATTGATGGGGCGCCGCGCTGGAAGGCTATGGTTTACATCATCTTTCCGGCGGCAATCCCGGGCATCCTATCGGCGGGGATATTCGCCTTCACCTTGTCGTGGAATGAATTCATCTACGCGCTCGTCTTTCTTTCCTCGCCGGAGGAAAAGACGGTGTCCGTTGGGGTCACCTCCGAACTGATTCGCGGCGACGTGTTCTTCTGGGGCGAGCTCATGGCCGGGGCGCTACTGGGCTCGGTCCCCGTTGCCTTCGTCTATTCGTTCTTTGTCGAGTATTACGTGTCCGGCATCACCGGGTCAGTGAAGGGATAAACCCATGGCTCGCGTCGCGATGCGTGGCTTGAATAAGAAATACGACGACGTTCACGCGGTAATCGATGTAAATCTCGACATCCGCGATCAGGAATTTGTCGTGCTGGTCGGCCCATCGGGCTGTGGCAAGACGACGACCCTGCGCATGGTGGCAGGACTGGAAACCATCACTGGAGGACATATTACGATCGACGAGAAGATCGTCAACGAATTGCCGCCGATGGATCGCGACATCGCGATGGTGTTCCAAAACTATGCACTTTACCCGCACATGACCGTTTACGACAACATGGCCTTTGGCCTGAAAATGCGGAAATTCGACAAGTCGAAGATCGAAAAACGAGTGACCGAAGCGGCCGACATCCTTGGCATCCGGGATTTGCTGAAACGCAAGCCGCGCCAGCTATCCGGCGGTCAGCGTCAGCGCGTCGCGCTTGGCAGGGCAATCGTGCGGCACCCGCGGGTGTTTCTGTTCGACGAGCCGCTGTCGAACCTCGACGCCAAGTTGCGCGTGCAGATGCGGGTTGAATTAAAAAAATTGCATGAGCGGCTCGGCACCACAGCAATATACGTCACGCACGACCAGGTCGAGGCGATGACCCTTGGCGACCGGGTTGTTGTCATGTGCGATGGGCGGGTACAGCAGGTCGGCGACCCGATGGAACTCTACAACGAGCCGGCCAACCGTTTCGTTGCCGGGTTCATTGGCTCCCCGGCGATGAATTTCGCCCGGGTTCGGATCACGGCCGAAAATGGCTCCCTGTGGGCTGAGAGCAGCGATCTCCGCGTCAAGGTGCCGGCGCCGTTCGTCCCGCGGCTCGGACGATACGCCGGGATGGGGGCGACCCTTGGCGTGCGGCCGGAGGATCTGCGCATCGCGGGCGCCGGCGATGCCGCCGACCTGAGCTTCGACGTAGCTGTTGAGGTGGTCGAGCGACTTGGTGCGGAGATCCTGCTCGACGTTGCCGCGGGGTCGACGTCGATGGTCGCTTCGGTCGAACCGACGGCGACCGCCAGGGTGCACGAAACACTTCGCCTCGCGATCAATCCCGACCGGATACATTTCTTCGATAACACGACCGAAGTCGCCATATAGCGCACCCCACCGCTGCGTGACCACCGCACGATCGGCACCAGACCACTCGGTGCACAAAGGGAGAAAATCATGGCACAGATCCGTCGTCGCACCACGTTGCAGCTTTCCGCCGCCAGCGCGCTGGCGGCAAGCACCGGCGGGTTGGCGGGCATCCTGGCCACCGGGCGCGCGCCTGCCTACGCCCAGACCCAGACCGTGCACTGGCTCCGCTGGGCCGATTTCGTCCCCGCTTCCGACCAGCTTCTGAAGGGCGAAATCGTCAAGGAGTGCGAAAAGGATCTGGGCATAAAGCTCAGGGTCGAAATGATTAACGCCAACGATATACAGGCGCGCATCACTGCGGCGATCCAATCGGGCTCGGGTCCGGACATCTTTATGACACTCGGCAGTTGGCCGCAGCTTTACGCGGACAGTTGCGTCGATGTCGGCGACGTGGCGGAGAATCTCGGCACGTCGCAGGGTGGATACTACGATATCTGCAAAGTGGTTGGGACCGTCGGCGGCAAGTGGATCGGTGTGCCTTGGTGTGTCGGCGGCGGCCTCGTTGCTTACCGCAAATCCTGGCTCTCGGAAGCCGGTTCCCCTGATGGCTTCCCGGCAAACTGGGACGACTTTCGCGCCGTTGGCAAGAAATTGAAGGCCGCCGGTCACCCGATTGGCCAGACCGCCGGGCACACGTTCGGCGACGCGCCAGGCTGGTGGTATCCGTATCTGTGGTCGTGGGGTGGTCAAGAGATCGGGGCCGACGGCAAGACGGTGGTGCTCAACTCGAAGGAGACCGTGGAGTCAGTCAAGTTCGCTGTCGTTCTATGGAAAGAGACGATGGACGAGGGCGGGCTCGCCTGGGACGATACCAGCAACAACCGCGCTTTCCTGTCCGGCAGCATCGCCGCCACCAACAACGGAGCGTCGATCTACCTCGAGGCGAAGAAGAAACCCGACACATACCTCACTGATAAGGGCACGCCGATGAAGGACGACATCCTCCACGCCAGCATTCCCGGTGGTGCTGGTGGAGTGTTCAGCCTGCCCGGCCCGTTCACCAATCTGGTGATGAAATACTCGAAGAACCAGGACACCGCCAAGAAGTTTATCCGCTGGGTATCGTCCAAGGACATCTTCAATCAGTGGTTCGTTTCTCAGCAGGGCTACACCTGCGGCCCAACAAAAATGTGGGAGGACCATCCGGTATGGAACATCGATCCGATCATGGCCCCATTCAAAAAAGTCCCTGTCACCGGCCGTTTGATCGGATATGCCGGGCCGCCGAACCAAAAGGCGGCCGAGGTCCAGACCAAGTACATCATCATCGACATGTACGCGAAGGCGATCCAGGGCATGGATGCCGCGGCATCGGTGAAGGCGGCACATGATGAACTGGTGAAAATCTACGGAGCCTGATTAAAGCCGAACCGCGAGAAGCCGGGTCAACCGGCTCCAAGTACTGAACAAACAGAACAGGGAGACCGGCGATGCGGTGGATCAATCGACGCAAGTTGCTGAAGCTTTCTGGCGCCGGCACGATGGCGGCGGGCAGCGGCCTTGCAGGTATCCTCGCCTCCGGGCGGGCTCCCGCCTATGCCCAGGGAACAGCACTGCACTGGCTGAAATTCGTCGATTTCGTGCCGGTGTCCGACCAACTGCTCAAAGGGACTTTGAAGGACGAGTGTCGAAAGGCGCTTGGCATCTCGCTCACAGTCGAAACCATCAATGGCGATGGGGTGCAGGCGCGCATCACCTCGGCGATCCAGGCCAAGACCGGTCCCGACATCATGATGGCTATCAACAATTGGCCGCAGCTTTACGCCGATAGCGTGTCCGACGTCAGCGACATCGCAGAGGAAGTCGGCAAGGCGCAGGGCGGCTACTTCGACACCGCGCACGCCGTCGCTAACGATGGCAAAAGGTGGATTGCGATGCCGTTCACGATCGTCGGCGTGCTGTTAGTAAACCGGACCTCGTGGTTCGCCGAGGAAGGCATCACGCCGGAGAAATTCCCTGCGACTTGGGAGGACTACCGCGCGGTGGGCACAAAGCTCAAGGCCAAAAACCGGCCGCTTGGTCAGACGCTGGCCCATGCATTCGGCGACGGGCCGGCCTTTTGGTACCCGTATCTGTGGTCGTGGGGCGGCAAGGAGGTCGAGCAAGACGGCAAGACCGTCGCGCTCAACAGCAAGGAGACAATCGAGTCGGTCAAGTTCGCGGCCGGCTTCTGGAAGGATGCCTATGATGAAGGCGGCATGTCATGGGACGACGCTGCCAACAATCGTGCCTTTCTCTCAAACACGATCAGTTCAACCAGCAACGGCGCTTCGATCTACCTGTTGGCGCGTAGCAAGCCCGACAGCTACAGGGCCGAAACGGATAAGCTGCTCAAGGATGACTGCTTCCATGCGCCGCTGCCTGGAGGTCCGGCCGGCCCGTTCAGTTATCACGTGCCGCTCTCGAACCTTGTCCCGAACTATGGAACGAACCAGAAAGCCGCCAGGGAATTCCTGCGATGGTTCCATTCCACCGAGGTCTACGACACTTGGTTCACCTCCCAGCAGGGTTTCTCGGTGGGCGCGACCAAAATGTGGGAGAACAACCAAGTGTGGAAAGTCGATCCAGTGATGGCACCGTTCCGCACAGCGGCGGAAAGCGGCCGCTTCGCGGGTTACGCCGGGCCGGCCGGGCGCGCTGCCGCCGAGACGATCAGCAAGTTCATCATCGTCGACATGTACGCCAAGGCGGTGCAAGGCATGCCCGCCGAGGAAGCGGTCAAATGGGCCCATTCTGAGCTGGTAAAGATCTACGCCTGAAACCGGGACGTGAACGCTCGTGCGACGGACTCCTTCGCCAATCCGGCGGATTAGTCACGGGCGATGGCGATTGGCACGGGTACCTGCGGCAATCCGCCAAGATCTGCGCCCGATGATCGGGGGGTGAACCCTTGCGGCTAAACGACCTTCTTTGGCGCGAAGCAGACCGTTTTGAAAACTCATACGTACAAAATGACCATTACCCCGTGCCTGCGAGGGACCAGGAGTGGCTGCTGAGAGAGCCCCATGTGGTGCAACCCGGGTTGCACCACATGGGTATGGACTCCCGTGCTTGCGCTCTGCACAGTCAGGCGCTTGGCTAAAACGATCCATACCGACTCAAGCTTGGCTTAAACAAGAAAGGGGGAAACGCTGTGGACACACCGTATTCGACACTGCGCAAATATCTGACCGGGACGGCCGTCGCGATCGGCGTGCTGACCGCCACACCCGTCTTCGCCGATGATGCACTCGACCAGGCGATGAAAAACGACAACAACTGGGCGACGTACGGACGCACCTTCGCCAACACGCGGTTCAGCCCGCTCAATCAGATCACCGACCAAAATGTCGGGCAGTTGAAACTCGCATATGCCTTCCAGTTGGGCGCGCTCCGTTCCAACGAGGCCACGCCCATCGAAATCGACGGCACGCTTTATGTTCCCTCCTCCTCCGGCCCGCGAAGCGTATACGCGCTCGACGCCCGGACCGGGAAAATCCGCTGGCAATATCAGCCCGTGATCGCTGAAGATGTCGAGCCGTTCGTCTGCTGCGACCTCGATAGCCGGGGCGTCACCTACGCTGATGGAAAGATCCTATTCGGCACGCTCGATGGGCGCCTGATCGCGCTCGACGCAAAAACCGGCAAAGAGGTCTGGAAGACCGAGGTCGTGGACTACAAACAGGGTTCGGCGATCACCTCGCCGCCCACGATCGCCAAGAATCTCGTGATCTCCGGCTTTGCCGGTGGCGAATATGGCGTCCGCGGAGCGATCCAAGCCTTCGATCTGGCCACCGGCAAGCGGGTTTGGCAGACCTACACCATTCCCGGACCCGGAGAGGCGGGCAACGACACCTGGAAAGGCGACAGCTGGCAGCATGGCGGCGGCGCGGCGTGGCAGGTCGGTTCGTACGACCCGAAGACCAACACGGTGTTCTATGGCACCAGCAATCCCGGGCCGTGGAATGCAGCAGTGCGCAGCACCGGAACCTCGGACTTCGGCAAGCTGACCAATGCAGGTTCGTCCGCGACCCTGGCACTCGACGCCGATACCGGGAAAATCAAGTGGGAGCTCCAGTCAACGCCGGCCGAGGCCTGGGACTATGACGGCGTGAACGAGCTCGTGCTCGCTGACATCTCGATCGACGGCAAGAAAACGCCTGTCATGATGAAGGCGGACCGCGACGGCTTCTTCTTCGTCGCCGATCGCGACACAGGAAAGCTGATCTCGGCGAAACCCTTCGTTCCGGTCAACTGGGCCAAGGGCTACGATGAGGAGACCGGTCGTCCGGTCGAGGATCCCGCCAAGCGTCCTCGCCTCGATTACAAAGCGACCGATATTTGCCCAAGCTGGATGGGCGGCAAGAACTGGCAGCCGATGTCGTTCAACCCAGGCACCGGTTTGATCTACGTGACCACCAACAACATGTGCCAGGACATGAAAGGCGCGGAGGTAAACTACCGTCGCGGCGCATTCTATCTCGGCAACGATTTCTCGGTTAACCCCGGCCATGGTGACCATCTTGGTCAGCTGCTGGCGCTTGACCCTGCAACGCAGAAACCAGCCTGGACGATGGACCTGCCATTGCCCTGGAATGGCGGCACGATGACGACTGCCGGTAACCTGGTGTTCTTCGGCGACATCAACGGGATGTTCCACGCGCTCAACGCCAAGACCGGCAAGCCGCTGTGGGAGATGAACGTAGGCAGCGGCGTCGGGGCGGGTCCGATGACCTTTTCCGTGGACGGCAAGCAATACGTCGCCATCCTGGTAGGGCGCGCCGAGTCGCCGCCTGCGTTCATGGGCGAGGTCGGCAAGAAGATCTTCGCGGCTACACCGGAAGGCGGAACGCTGTTCGTGTTCTCGCTGTAGTGACACCGTTCAGCTTGAAGGCCCGGCGGCATGCATGGAGCATCGCTGCCGGGTTGCTCGGTTTAATGGTCGCTGGCCTATCGCTAATCCGATCCGTGCACGCCCAGGAAGAAGTTGCCCCATTTCGTCTGTGCGCGGACCCGGACAACCCCCCATTCAGCAGCACGAGCGAGGCGACACCCGGTTTCTACATCGAGTTGGGGCGCGATATAGCCCAGGCTCTGGGGCGACCATTCCAGCCGGTCTGGGTGCCGACCTATTACACCAAACGCCAGGTGCGTCTAAAGATGTTGGCAGGCCAGTGCGACGGCTTCGCCGGCGTGCCGGACGACTCCAGCTTTATGGGGCCACGTCTGATCTTCTCCCGGCCGATCGTCCAACTTGGATACGCGCTCGTCGCGCCGCCTAAGATGGGTGTGAGCGGCGTCGCCGACCTTCGTGGCCATCGCGTCGCAGTGCAGTGGTCCTCACCGCCGCAGGACGTTCTGGCTAGCGAAAGTGATGTGCAGACCGTCACGGTGCTCTCCCCGGAAGAGGCGATGCAGGACCTGCGAGACAATAAGGTCGACGCCGCGTTCATTTGGGGCGCTACCGCCGGGTGGTTAAATACCACCGTCGATCACGGGGCCTATCGCGTTGTCCCGGTGGAAGGGGACCACATGCAGTGGAGCGCCGCTATCGCGTTTCCCCGCGACCGGACCGCCCTCCGAAACGACATCGACCGCGCACTCACCGGTCTCGGTACATCGATCAACGCGCTCGCGGTCAAATATGGCTTTCCCGCCAGTTCCGGTACGGCGGCCAACGTTACGGAGCCCACAACCGAAGTTGGAACGCCCGCGTCGAAACCGCAGGAACCAACGCCAGCCGTGGCGCCGAGCGCCGAAGACATCGCGGCCGGCCGGAAACTCTTCAACGAGAACTGCGCCCACTGTCATGGACCGGACGCAGTTCAAGGCGAGCAACGACGCAACCTAAGGTTGCTGCGGCAGCGCTACGGCGATGAGATGCCCCAAACATTCATTTTCACTGTGACCCACGGACGGGTCAGCAAGGGTATGCCAAACTGGAGCGGCATTATCACGAATGACGAGTTCCAAAAGATCCTTGCATTTCTGACGTCGGTGCAAGAACCGGCGCCCTGATCAACCTTCCGAAGTAAAACGATAGCGAATATTTCGCCGATAGCTCTCCCCAGGCCTTAGAACAGCGGACGGGAAGTTCGCGTGGTGCGGTGAGTTGGGAAGCCCTTGCGGCTCCAGTGCCAGTCCAGCGGATTGGCGGTAGATGACCCCGCCGTGGCCCGCGAAAGCGCCGCTGAGTTTGTTTCCGGTGTAAACCTGAACCCCGGGCTGATCGGTATGGATCTCCAGCACGCGGCCACTGAGCCGATCAAGGACTTTGATCGCTGGGCCCGCACCGCCAAGGACAAAGCAATGATCGTAGCCCAGACCGTGAAATATTTGCGGGTCAGGCTGCAAAATCCGAGCGCCCAGGAGAGTAGCCTGACGGAAGTCAAAGGGAGTGCCTTCGACGGATTGAATTTCTCCGGTCGGAATTTGCTCGGCATCGGTCGGCAGGAACGCCTCGGCGGCGATGGTGACCTCGTGGTCCAGCACGTCCCTGGAAGCGGGACCACCAAGGTTGAAATAGGGATGCGCGCTCAGATTTATAATCGTCGGTTTGGTCGTCCGCGCCTCGAACTGCAGCGACAAGGTTTCCTCGTTGAGTTGAAAGGTTGCCCGGACCGTCACCTCGCCCGGGAACCCCTGATCACCGTCCGGGCTGACAAGCGTCAGGGTCAATGTAGGGAGCGGGCCCGCCTCGGCGGTGGCAACATCCCACAGACGTTTGCTAAAGCCTTCGGCGCCACCGTGCAGCGTGTTGTTACCGTCGTTGCGAGAGAGCGTGTAGGTCTGGCTATCCAACGTGAAGCTCCCGCCCGCGATGCGGTTTGCGTAGCGCCCGAGCAGGGTGCCGAAAGAGCCGGCGGTGCGGTAGCCGTCAACGCGGTCGAAACCCAGCAGGACGTGATCGCGCCGGCCGTTGCGGTCGGGGGCCTCGATACTAACCATGCGGCCGCCGAAGTCGGTGATACGGACCCGCAGTTGGTCGCTTTCCAACGTGTAGAGCGAGGTCTCGCGACCGTCCGGTATTCGCCCAAAAGGTTCGGAGGGTAAAGCTGTCATTATCGATGTCCCCGTATTGTCCTGTGTGCCCTTGATCCCCGTCCGCTCCCGGGTGACGATGATCCCAACATAAACCGGGGGAAAGAGACGTGCCACGCCTCGACGGAAAAGTAGCGGTCATCACGGGCGCTGGAACTGGCATCGGACGCGCAACCGCCCAGTTATTTGCTCGGGAGGGCGCCAAGGTCGTGGTGGCGGAATTGAACGCCGAGGCCGGGGAGCAGACCGCGCAACTGATCGTCCAGGCCGGCGGCGAGGTGATCGCCATCAGGACCGACGTCACCGACGCCGAGAGCATCCAGGCAACGATCGAGCAGGCGGAGCGGCATTACGGAGCACTTCACGTGCTACACAACAATGCCGGCGGCTCCACGGCACGGGACAGCGATGTGACACAGGCGCCGCTGGAAGAGTTCTGGCGAGTCATCAAACTGGATCTGTTTGGCACCTTTCTCGGCTGCCGCTTCGGCATACCGGCGATCCTGCGGTCGGGAGGTGGCTCAGTGATCAACATGTCTTCGAATGTCGCGCTGATGGGCATCCCCGGGAGGGATTGCTATACTGCCTCCAAGGGCGCGGTCGCCTCGATGACCCGATCCACGGCGGTCGAGTTCGCCCCCCAAGTCCGTGTCAACGCCATCGCGCCATCCGTCACGATGACCGAGCGGGTGGCCAAATTGGTGGCTGGCAATCCCGTTTTGGACAAGCTGGCGGACTTGCATCTGCTGGGTCTGATCGAACCGGAGGACATCGCCAACATGGTGTTGTTCCTGGCGTCCGATGAGAGCAGGAAAGTAACCGGACAAGTTTATCCGGTCGATAGCGGCGCCACGATATATTGAATGGGGAAGTAACAATGAAGATCAAGCGCGTGGAACACATCGCCATTGCTGTTGCCTCGATGCAGCAGTCGCTCGACCTGATGCGTGACACCTTCGGGCTGGAACTGGAATACGAGGAGCAGATCGGGACCACCAAACTGGCGATGCTGCCGGTCGGGCAGAGTTACATCGAACTGCTGGAGGGACAGGGACCGGACTCGGGCGTCTCGAAATGGATCGCTGCAAAAGGCACAGGCCTGTTTCACATCTGTTTCGAGGTCGATGATATCGAGGGCGCCATCGCCGAACTGAAAACCAAACAGGTAAAACTGCAGAGTGAGACGTGGCGCACCGGCCATGCCGGGTCGAAGATCGTGTTCCTCGACCCCTCGGCGACCGGGAACGTGGTCATCGAACTCGCTGAATTCGTGCACTGACGATGACCGGTTTTGTTCATCCGGAATTTCTGGTCGAGACGGAATGGCTCGCCCAGCATTTGGACGATGTCGTCGTGCTGGATTGCACGACGCATCTGATTCCCGATCCCAAGATCACTTATGTGGTGAAGCCTGGACGGGAGGACTTCGAGCGCGGCCACATTCCGGGCGCGCAATTCTGCGACGTGTCGCGAGACGTTTCCGATACGACGCAGAAGCTAAATTTCATGCGGCCAACGCCGGAGGATTTCGGCGCCACGATGCGTCGTTTTGGCATCAGTAACGAGAGCCGCGTCATCAACTACAGTACCGCCAATCCCTGGTGGGCCACGCGGGTCTGGTGGCTGTTGCGCGAGTTCGGTCACGACAATGCCGCGGTACTGAATGGCGGCTGGCAGAAGTGGCGTGCGGAAGACCGACCGATCGAAACCGGCCCAGGACATCACCGCTCGCCCGGCAACTTCGTCGTGCGTGAGGTGCGCAACCTGATGGTGGGCAAAGATGAGGTGAAGGCGGCTGTTGGTGATGCCGGCGTCTGCACGTTGAACGCCCTGCTGGCGGCGCAGCACGCCGGCACCGGGGGCAATAGCTATGGCCGGCCAGGGAGGATCGCCGGCAGCGTGAATTTGCCGGCCGCTGATCTGGTCGATCCAGCGACAAATACGTTCCTGCCAGCCGGTGAACTACGCCGCCGGATGGCGGCTGTGGGAGCGTTGGATCGCCCTGTCATTGCTTATTGCGGTGGCGGCATCGCCGCAAGCGCCGATGCAATGATTCTGACGATGCTAGGCCACACAAACGTGCGGATCTACGATGCCTCTTTGTCGGAATGGGCGAAGGACGTGAGCCTGCCGATGGAAACAGGTTGACCTTGGCGGTCGCGGCCGGCGCAAGTCTGTCGTCCACGTTCTGTGCATCGGCGGCGTAGGGAACGGTTGCAAAGCCACATCTCGTGGCATACCGAACTCAAACGATCGCCCGCTGCAACTCTGAACGCGACTTGCCCGTATTGCGAACCGTGGGGATAAGCGCAAACCGACTTGTGGGCAGAGAAGGTCCATAGTACGGCGATCGCGTACGTAGCGAGGCTCGATTCGATCAAGCATGCTGTTTAACAGTTACTCCTTTTTGCTGGCATTCCTGCCTGGGTCGCTGCTGGTATACCGGGCTATCGACGGTTACGCGCGATCGCGTGTACCGATATTGATCCTGGCTTCACTGCTGTTTTACGGCCTCTGGAACCCGGAATTCGTCCCCCTTCTCGTCGGGTTGATCGTCGTCAACTGGCTCGCTGCGCGATGGTTTGGGCGAACCCAGAACGGTGGGGTCATCACCGCCGCGATCATTTTGACCCTGAGCGTGCTGGGTTTGTATAAATACGCGGATTTCTTCGCTGCCAATTTGACCGCGCTAACTGGCATTACGCTCGGCCGGCTGCATCTCACGCTGCCCATCGGCATCAGCTTCTTTACGTTCCACCACATCATGTACTTAGCGGATCTTCGGCGGGGGCGCGCTGAGTTGACCACATTAGATCGCTACGCGCTTTATATTTGCTTTTTCCCTCAGGCTGCCGCAGGTCCCCTGGCGCGATGGTCGGAGGTGGGCCACCAATATGGTCAGCGAGCGTTCGGTCCCGGATGGGAGCAGCGCTGTGCGTTGGGGATCACCTTCATCGTCCTCGGCCTGGTTGAGAAAGTGGCGTTCGGCGATCCGATCGGTCATATCGTCAATCCGGTCTACCAAGCAGCCGCCGAGGCGCCGGTCATGGACGGATCAGCATGGCTGGCACTGGGCTTCGGCTTCCAAATCTTTTTTGATTTCGCCGGTTATAGCGACATGGCGATCGGGATCGCGCTGCTTTTCGGAATTCGGCTTCCCGATAACTTCAACGCGCCGTTTCGGGCGTCTAGCATTCTAATGTTCTGGCAACGTTGGCATATGACGTTGTCGCGGTTTCTGCGCGACTACGTCTTCTTACCGCTGGCCGATATGCGGATCGCGGGCACCCGCCACACAGTCGCGCAGTATATCCTGGCAATCCTGGCGACCATGGCGCTGTGCGGCCTTTGGCATGGCGCGGGCTGGAACTTCGTCCTTTGGGGCCTAATGCAAGGCGTGGCCATCGTCGTCGCTCTGGGTTGGCGGCGGTACGCCATCCGGCCCCTTCGCGTGGTCGGTTGGTTTCTCACCGTCGTGTTCTTTCTGCTGAGCGGGATCGTGTTTCGCACCGCCACACTGGATGCGTCGTGGAACCTTTACTCAGGTCTGGTGGTGGCACCGAGCCTCGGATTGTTGGGAAAGTCATGGATTTTGGGGGCTGCCATCGCGTTCGCGACGCTGCTGCCGAGCTCACGGGAGCTTTGCACCCGCATCTGCGATCGGCCAAGGATGGTCGTTCCTGTTGCATTCGGTCTGGTCTGCATGGCGATGATGACGCTACTTGGAGGCGATGAGACCTATGATTTCATCTACTTCAAGTTCTGATCCCCCAGCTGGCGATCTCGCTAACCGGGGCGCCGACGCATCCTGGCGGCGGTGGGTCATTGTTTTTTGCACCACCTTTTTTGGTTTGGGTGGCCTGCTGTTCATTCTGTTGCTGCTGATCGATCCCTATGACAGCGCCCGTTTCCCGACATTGGGAATTGTTGGTATTGACGATCACAATCCGCGCATGGCGAATGTCAGCCGCGGGCGCGATCCTGCGTTCGATGGTGCGGTCTTTGGCAATTCCACCGGTCAGCTGATCGATCCGCATCGCATTGGGCCACCGACGGGCCTGAGCTTCGCACAATTGACGGTGCCTGCGACGGGGCCGCGGGAGCAATTGGCGATGATGGGATGGTTCGCCTCCCACCACGACAAGTTACGCGCCCTCGTTCTGGTGGCCGACAATAGTTGGTGCGCACAAAGCCCTGACCTTCAAGTCACGCACCCATTTCCATTTTGGCTGTATGGCGGCGACCGCGACTACGTGACCCACGTGCTGAACAGTAAGTCGCTGGATCGCGCGGTCTGGCGGGTGCAGCTCGCGTTTGGCCTGCGTCCTCGCACTGACCCGGTGGGCTATTCGGATTATATGGCGGGCAAGACTTTCACGTTTGTGCCGCAAGTTCCGGAAGCGGCGGAAGATCTATCTGTCGCGAAGTTTCCGCTGCAATTTCCCTGGATTTACCGCCTGCGAGATCAGATTGCGAGGTTGCCACCGGAAGCATCCGTTATAATCGTCGTGCCGCCAATTTATGCCCCACTGCTCGACCCGCCGGATAGCGTTGGGGCCTTGGTCGAAACGGCGTGCAAGTCCATGTTGGAAGGTTCCCTGGCCGGTCGGCCCCGCGGTGCTTTTCTAGATTTCCACCTTGACAACACTGTCAGCCGTGATCGCGGCAACTTCGCTGATGGAGTGCATTACCGCAACAATGTCGCGCGAGCGATTGAGCAACGGATTGTTACCTCGTTACGTCCCGCAGCCGAGCGAACAGCGGATGTGCGCTGATCGTTCGTGGCGCCCTTTACGCTGCAGGCGCGAGGGCGCATTGCTACGGCCAAACAATGACGTGCGCATCGTCAATCGAAGACTGCCGTGGTTCGCGCCACCTCGCCTCCCGGAAGAGAATCGGAGTTGTTATGGCACCCCCTGATCAGGATGTGACGGAAGCGGCAGTTCGAACATGGTGTGGCGACTATCTGGCAAAGGCGCTGCACATTCAACGGACTCGCATCGAGGACGATGCGAACTTTGCCGGTTTCGGTCTTGACTTAGCCGAGGCTGTGTTCATGGTCACCGCACTCGAGGACTGGTTAGGACTGGAACTCGAGTCCGAAACGGTGATCGAACATCCTACCGTTACTGAACTAGCACGGTTCATCATGAAACGGCTGGCAGAGCGGTCAGCCGCGCCGGCCCGACGATGATGACCGGTTTGGACACGGACTTGTTTCGATACAGACCAACCTCGATGGCTGATTTGCTGTCGAAGCGCGCACTGGAGAACCCAGACGGTCAAGCATTCGCATACGTCCCCGAACGGGAAGGCCCTCGCTCGACCCTGACCTATCGCGAGCTCGAGATGCGCGCCCGTGCTACCGCTGCGCGATTGTCCCGGAAAGCCACACCGGGCGATCGCGCCATTCTGCTGTTCCCACCAGGACTTGATTTCATCGTCGCGTTCTTCGGTTGCCTTGCCGCCGGCATTATCGCTGTGCCGCTGATGGTGCCTAGGCGAACCGCCGCGCGGGATTCCAGTACCGCGATTTTAGAGAATTGTGCGCCGCGGGTCGTGTTGACCAGCGGTGATCTCTGGGACGGACGACCGGACCTGAAGGAGAAATTCGACGGCACGAGTTTCTCGTGGATGGTTGTAGACGCCGGCGACGACACACTTCCCGCATCGGAATTGGAGGTTCCGGCGCCCGGACCCGACCAGATCGCGTTATTGCAATACACGTCGGGTTCAACTTCGAGCCCCAAGGGGGTAATGGTTTCGCACGGAAATATTATTGCCAATCTCGAAATGATCCGGGTGTGCATGAGCAATCCAGCGGGCGCGACGAGCGTTAGCTGGGTGCCGCTCTATCACGACATGGGACTTATGATGGGCGTGATGCAGCCACTGTATCTTGGTGGCCTGTCGGTCCTGTTGGCGCCCGCTGCATTCATGCGACGGCCACTAAATTGGCTGCAGGAGATCGATGCAAATCGCGCGGCGCTGACCAGTTCTCCAAACTTCGCGTTCGACCTGTGCGTTAGCCGCCTGCAGCCGGGGATGATGGTCGATATCGACCTGTCCTGTTGGCAGCTCGCGCTAAATGGCGCCGAGCCGGTTCAGGCTGACACAATCGAACGATTTGCGCGCGCTTTCGCGCCGTATGGTTTTGACCCAGGGACAATGTATCCTGGCTACGGGCTGGCCGAGGCGACGCTGCTGGTCTCGGGTGGTCGTCGCGGCGCCGAGCCGGTGCGACGGCGCGTGAGCCGCGACGCAATGCGGAATGACCTGGTGACGACGCCACGCGACGATGCCGATGCACAATGGGTCGTCGCCAGCGGGCAGTGTGTTCCCGGCGCTCGCATCGCCATCGTGAACCCGGATACTTCGCGTCAGGTTCCAGCCTTGTCGATTGGTGAAGTATGGGTATCAGGCCCCAGCGTTGCATGCGGCTATTGGCATGATCGGGAGGCGACGGCGGCGACATTCGAGGCGCGGATCGCGGGCGACGCCGGCGAGAGGTGGCTGCGGACCGGCGATCTCGGCTTTCTCGATCCGGACGGCGCATTGTATCTAACCGGCCGGATCAAGGATCTGATCATCATTCGCGGCATGAACCACTACCCTCAAGATATTGAGCGGACCGTACAGGACAGCCATCCGGCACTGCGACGCGACTGCGGTGCTGCGTTTTCGGTCACGGACGAAACCGGGACAGAACGTCTCGTAGTCGTCCAGGAAGTCGAGCGAACCCGGCGGATGCATCTCGACACCGAACCATTGTTGCGTACTATCCGAGAAGCGGTGACGACGGCGCATGAAATTTCCGTAGACTTCATCACGCTGATCCGGCCAGCTAGCCTACCGAAGACTACGAGCGGCAAGATTTAGCGGTCGGTAGCACGCCGTTTATGGTTGGAAAATGAGCTGGAGGTTGTGGGCGACCCGTAGGCCCTGTGTCTATTCGCTTCGGGCAGCGAGACCGCCATTGACTGACCGGCAGCTACTCGACGCGTTAAGCAGAGGTGGCGTGCACACTCCGCCCGAGCATGACCGGCAAGGACGAACGGTCCTCGCCGGTTATGTGCCGCGGAAATCATCATCAATTTAGTCTAGTTGCTTGGGCCTTTGGCCGCCTGCTCCGCCTCGGCAATCCTTTTCGTCATCTCCGCCTTCACGGCGTCAAGGTTGAAGCTTGCGCCACGCTGCATCGGCGGGAAATCGATGAAGGTTTGAATTTCCTTGGCCACGGTCTGTTGCACAAACACGAAGCGCCAAAATTGGTATTTGAACCAATCGAAATATTGCTGTGCCCCGTCTTTCGTCCCGTTGCTGGGCCATCCCGTGCGCTCGAATGGATCAAGCCGCAGGTTGGTGATGTACGGCACGTCCGGGTGCGTCTTTTCACCCAGCCAGCCTTGAGGTTGGTCGATGAAGCGAAACTTGTAATCGTCAATACGAACTGCGCCGACAGTGCTTTCCCCAAGGTAGAAGATCTCATGGCGCGCGGACGGGCCCTTGCCGGTGATGGCGGCCATCTGGTCGTAGCCGTCCAGATGGTTTTTATAAGTCACGTCGCCGAGCTTTACCCCTTTTAGCAACTGATCCGTGATGTTCGGGTTGCCCGCGGCATCGAGAAAGGTGGGATACCAGTCCATGCCGGAGAAGATGCCGTTTTGCACCGACCCCGCCGGGACATGACCGGGCCAGCGAAGCAACGCGGGCACGCGAAAGCCACCCTCGAGGACCGTTCCCTTGGACTGAGCGAACGGCGTCTGACCGCCATCGGGCCAGGTGAAGACTTCGGTGCCGTTGTCCGTGGTGAACACGACGATGGTGTTCTCGTCTTCGCCCAGTTCCTTGAGCTTTTGCATTACCAGACCGACGTCGTCATCGAGTTGGGCCATGCCGGCTTCTTCTTCTGACCAGCCATTTTCAGAGTTGCGCAGCGCTTCATACTTCGGGGAGAGGTGCGTAACGATGTGCATCCGAGTGGGATTGAGCCAGACGAAGAACGGCTTTGCATCTTTCTTGGCCCTGTCCATAAATTTTAGGGCCAGGTCGCGGATCTCGTCGTCCACGGTCTCCATGCGCTTGGGATAGAGCGGCCCGGCGTCCTCGATCCTCTGTTTGCCGATCTTGCCCCATCGTGGCATCTCGGTTTGGTCATCGACGGTCGTCGCCCAGCTATGCACCATGTTGCGTGGACCAACCACATTGAGGAGATCTTGCGGATAGTTGGGATGCGCCGGATCTTCCATTGCGTCTAGATGGTATAGATAGCCGAAAAACTCGTCGAACCCGTGCACCGTCGGCAGGAATTCGTTCATGTCGCCGAGATGGTTTTTACCGAACTGGCCGGTTGCGTAGCCTTGTTCCTTGAGTGCTGTGGCGATGGTGCTTGCTTCCGCCGGGATGCCGATTTTGGCCCCTGCCTGGCCCACCGTTGTCATCCCAGTGCGGATTGGCAACTCCCCCGTAATGAAGTTCGCCCGACCTGCCGTGCAACTTGCTTCGGCGTAATAGTCGGTGAAAATCATGCCTTCCTTGGCGATTTGATCAAGGTTTGGCGTCTTCCCGGCCATCATGCCGCGATGGTAGGCGCCAATGTTCCACATACCAATATCGTCGCCCATGATGACTACGATATTAGGCTTCTTTTCTTGTGCTGTCAGGGGGCCGGCGGCTAGCGAAAGTAAGGCGGCTACGGTGAAAAATAGCTTCGCGGCGTGCTTCATATTTGAAACCCTCTACGTAGTACAGGCGCAATCAGAAGCGATGCGATCTGGATTTTTGCAACCCAGTTGCCCCGCGTCACCAGCCTTAAAGCTCCTCGCTCTGGCTTTTAGAAGCGAGAGGCTCTTCCAGCTATGCAGATTTGGCAGAAAATAGCTCAGATGTTTTAGGCAAAAGATCCGCTGGATGCCAGACGACGGTCGCCCTTTCAACAGCCAAGCTGATCAGCTAGTGCGACTGTCTGGTATCAAGGATATCTTGACAGCTCATGTAAAGACTTGATTCCCCGCACGACAAAAGCCATTAAACTGCCGGAAAATACTCACCTGTTTGGATGGCGGGAGACAATCGTGGCAATCGAGACCACCAAAATTACGATGCTGCGCTCCCTCCCATTGTTCGGGCTCAACAGGACTACGTCCGCAACATTCCCTTGGGTCGCAGGTATGCTCACGATCGCAGCTCTTTGGAATGCTGCGGCCGTAGGCCAAACGGCAACCCCCGCGAGCCAATATCAACTGACGAATAACGACTTATCCAAAGAAACCGAGAACCCGGTGACTTTGATGATCACGATCCCCTTGCGCTACCAGGCAGACTTCAACGATGGCTCCTACTACGCCACCAAGGATACCTTTGAACTCGATCAGGCCGTTGTCCCTTTCAGACTGAACGGCGATTGGTCGTTGATCACGCGAACAAAACTGCCGGCATATTCGCAGCCACCCAAGAAGCTCGGCGACAGCTGGGAATCCGGGCTGGGCAATGGTTACACCACTTTCTTCCTATCGCCGGCCCGCGGCAAACGCTTCTACTGGGGTGCCGGCCCGGTGCTATACTACCCATCAGCGACCAACATGGCGCTCGGGGTCAATAAATGGGGCTCTGGGCCATCCGTCGCATTTGCCAGCAAAAATCGCGATAGCCCCTGGGTATTGGGTGCGGTCGTCAATAACATCTGGTCGTTCGGCGGTCCTCCACAAAGCAGCGATCGAACCAACAGCCTGCTGATCAATCCGTTCATCAGCTACCATTTCGGCGATGGCTGGTCGGTCGAATTGTCGCCTAACATCACCGCGAACTGGTTATCGAAGACTGGGCATGTCTGGACCGTTCCGATCGGGGGCGGGATCACCAAGACGCTCCGTGCGGGCAATCAACCTGTGAAGCTGGCGATCGACAGCTACTACAATGCCATTCGCCCTGAGGCCAGCAACGAGACTTGGCTGCTGCAGTTCACCGTGACGCTCCTTTTTCCGACTTAAGACCGCGCGTCCAGCGCCCGATGCCGATCGCGCGAAGCCCGGTCCTGTGCGATCAGCCGCCTGATCCGCCAGCGGTGCAACGTCCCCCCCGTTGACGGCTTGGCTCGGCGCAACTCAGTCTAAGAAATCGTGTTGTCCTTCGCCATGAGGATGGCTTGACCAGCCGATTTCGCCTCGGTCAAATGCCCTCAATCGAGGGGCCGCCGGCGCCTTGGGGGCAAGTTCGTTCGCGATCCAGGGGATAACATGCAGAAACCTCATACAGGGCCGGCGCAATCGGAGCAGGCGATCAGGGTGCGGGCGCTGGAATTTATTCTTACCGAGAAGGGACTGATTTCGACAGCAGCGCTCGACGCGCTGGTGGACACCTACGAAACCAAGATCGGGCCGCGCAACGGCGCCAAGGTGGTGGCCCGCGCCTGGGTCGATCCGGCGTACAAACAGCGTCTGTTGACCGACGCCACCGCTGCCATCAAGGAATTCGGCTTCTCCGGTCTGCAGGGCGAGGACATGGTGGTGCTGGAAAACACGCCGGAGGTCCACAACGTCGTGGTCTGCACGCTGTGCTCATGCTACCCGTGGCCGACGCTGGGCCTGCCTCCGATCTGGTATAAATCCGCCCCCTACCGCGCCCGCGTGGTAGCCAATCCACGTGGCGTGCTTAAGGAGTTCGGCACCGAGGTGCCGGAAACCACAGAAGTTCGAGTGTCCGACACCACCGCTGAGTTGCGTTATCTGGTGTTGCCGGAGCGGCCGGCGGGAACTGACGGGATGACCGAGGAGCAATTGGCCGCTTTGGTCACGCGAGATTTGATGATCGGCGTCGCGAAGGTGAAGGCGCCATGAACGGTATTCACGATCTAGGCGGAATGCACGGGCTAGGGCCGGTGCTCGCCGAAGCCAATGAGCCGGTGTTCCACGAACCGTGGGAAGGGCGCGCCTTCGCGCTGTTCGCCTCCACCTTCGTGTTCGCGGGCTACACGGTGGACGAGTTCCGCCATGCCATCGAGAAAATCCCGCCGGCGCATTACCTCGAATTGTCCTATTACGAGCATTGGATGTACGCGTTCGAGGAAGTGCTGCTCAAGCGCGGCATCGTCACGCGCGCGGAGCTTGACGCTCGGATGGCGAAATTGCGGCAGGAGGAGGTGAACTGATGCTGCTGACCGCTGAGATCGTGCCCACGGTGGTCGCCACCGGGGCGTCCGCCCGCGTTGCCGAACATGTCGCCCCTCGCTTCCGTGTCGGTGACCGAGTGCGCGTACGCAATCTCAATCCGAGCACGCACACCCGCCTGCCGCGCTACATTCGCGACAAAGTCGGCATCGTCGAATTCGATTACGGCGTCTTCGCGTTCCCCGATACTCATGCGCACGGCCAAGGCGAGCATCCGCAGCATTGTTACCGCGTCCGCTTTACCGCGCGCGAGCTGTGGGGTCCCACTGCCGCCGAACGCGATACGCTGCGAGTGGATGTGTTCGACGATTACATGGACCTGGACTGACCGTCGTGACTGACGCCGATAGTTCACCACTACTGTCCCGCGCGCTGCCGGACTTTGACGGTGCTGACCTGATCTTCGCTGAGCCCTGGGAGGCCAGGGCATTCGCGATTATCGTAAATCTGGCTCAAGCCGGACATTTCACCTGGGGCGAGTGGGTTGACTGCTTCTCGCGGGAAGTCGCCCGCGCCACGGCGGCTGAAGCGTCCGGAGCGCCTGCCAAGACCTATTACGAGCAATGGCTGGACGCGGCTGAGACGCTGGTGGTGGCGAAAGGCGTTACCTCGCGCCCGCAACTGCTGGCCAAGCGATTCGCGGTCAGCGCGGTCGGCCCGGCGCACGTAATCACGTGAAAGTTCCCGTCACGATCCTGACCGGCTTCCTCGGTGCCGGCAAAACCACGCTGCTCAATCGCATCCTGACGGAGCGCCACGACGAGCGGATCGCGGTGATCGAGAACGAGTTCGGCGACGCCGGCATCGATAACGAACTGCTGCTGTCCGGCGGCGAGGAGCAGGTGATCGAGATGAACAACGGCTGCATCTGCTGCACCGTGCGCGGCGATCTGGTGCGTATCCTTGGCGAGTTGCGTCAGCGTCGCGAGCGGCAGGTGAACGCCTTCAACCGCGTGATCATTGAGACCACCGGCCTTGCCGACCCAGCGCCGGTGGCGCAGACCTTCTTCATCGACGAAGAGATCGCCGCCTATTACGCGCTGGATGCCATCGTGACCGTGGTGGACGCTAAGCACGCCGGCACGCAACTCGACGATTTCCATGAGGCCCAAGAACAAGTGGGTTTCGCCGACCGCATCCTGTTGAGCAAATCCGACCTGGTGAGCGAGGCGGACCGCGACCGGCTGACTGCCCGCCTGCGCCACATCAACCCGCGCGCGCCAGTACGCCCGGTGAATTTTGGTGCGACCCCAATCGAGGATCTGCTGGACATCGGCGGGTTCTCGCTGGACAGCATTCTGGAAATCGAGCCGGGCTTTCTCGCAGAAGATCACCACGAACATGACGACGAGGTGCAGTCGTTTGTGTTCACCGCGATGGCACCGTTCGATCAGGAGCGGCTACAAGCGTTCTTTCGCGACCTGATCGCGGACCATGCGCCGAACCTGCTGCGCTACAAGGGTATCGTAGCGTTCGACGGGCTGGACCAGCAGGTAGTGTTCCAGGGTGTGCATATGATGATGGGTTCGGACGTCGGACGCGACTGGAGACGCGGAGCGGCGCGGGAGTCGAAACTCGTATTCATCGGGCGCAGATTGCCGCGAGACGAGATTTTGGCGCGACTGGATCGTTGCACTACGTAAGCACCCAGACGCAAGCAGCGGGCATCGAGTCCCTCAGCAGGCCTGACATCAACCATTCTGGGGTCGGATAGCGATGCTACACCCTTTTTTAGTTCCTGATCCGCCGGCTAAGGCAACCCCGTTTCCACTCTGCTGCGAACGCCTTATATCCAACTGCCTTGGATAGCCCTAGCCCCATGCCCGATTACCTGAGTCACCTCAACCCTGAGCAGCGGGTTGCCGTCGAGACTGTGGATGGCCCGCTGTTGGTCCTTGCTGGCGCTGGCACTGGCAAGACCCGTGTACTGACCACTCGCTTCGCCCACATCTTGCTGACCAGGCGAGCATTCCCCAACCAGATCCTGGCGGTCACCTTCACCAACAAGGCGGCGCGCGAGATGCGGGAACGCGTCTCGGCAATCCTCGGTGAGCCTGCCGAAGGCCTCTGGCTCGGTGACGTTCCACGCCTTGTGTGCCAGGATGCTGCGCCGTCACGCCGAACATGTCGGGCTGTCGTCCAACTTCTCCATCCTGGACGCCGACGACCAGATGCGCCTGCTGAAGCAGGTCATGGATGCCGAGCGGATCGACACCAAGCGATGGGTGCCGGCCGGTCTGATGGGGGTGATCCAGCGTTGGAAGGATCGCGGGCTGACACCGGCTCGGATCACGCCGCACGAAGATTCGGACTTCGCCAACCGCCGTGCTCGGGCGCTGTATGCGGGGTATCAGGAGCGGCTGCGCACGCTGAACGCAGCGGACTTCGGCGACTTGTTGCTGCACATGGCGGAAATACTGCGCACCCAGCCGGACGTCCTGTCAGATTATCACCGCCGGTTCCGCTACATCCTGGTGGACGAGTATCAGGACACCAATCTCGCTCAGTATATGTGGCTGCGGCTGTTGGCCCAGGGTCATCGCAACATCTGCTGCGTCGGCGACGACGACCAGTCGATCTACTCGTGGCGCGGTGCGGAAGTCGAAAACATCCTCCGCTTCGAGAAGGATTTTGAAGGTGCGCAAATCATCCGCCTGGAGGCCAACTACCGCTCGACGGCCTCGATCCTGGCCGCCGCATCCGGGCTGATCGCGCATAACGAGGGACGCCTCGGCAAGACCCTGCGGCCGGGGCGTGCGGATGCTCAGGGTGGCGAGATGGTCACTGTCGTCGAGCTATGGGATTCCGATGAGGAAGCCCGAATGGTAGCGGGTAGAATCGAGGAACTACGCCGCGAGGGGCATTCCCTGGCGGAGATCGCGGTGCTGGTCCGCGCCGGCTTCCAGACACGCGCCTTCGAGGAGCGGCTGATCACTGTCGGCGTGCCATATCGCGTGGTGGGAGGTCTGCGATTCTACGAGCGACAGGAGATCCGCGACGCCATCGCCTACATGCGTGCCACGGTCCAACCGGCTGACGACCTGGCATTCGAACGGATCATCAATGTACCCCGACGTGGTGTCGGGGAATCGGCCCTGCGAACGTTGCATGAGGCGTCTCGCGCCTGGGGTATTCCGTTGCAAGCCGCTGCGGCGCGCCTGCTCGAAGCCGGCGGCCTGAAGAGCAAGCTCAGGGAAGCAATTGGCGGCCTGCTGCGCCAGTTTGGACAGTGGGGCAAAATGCTGGAAGTCGATGGGCATGTGGTCACCGTCGCCACGATGCTCGACGAAAGCGGCTACGTAGAGATGTGGAAGCAGGACAAATCCCCTGAGGCGCCCGGCCGGTCTGGAGAACCTGAAGGAACTGGTCCGAGCGCTGGCGGATTTTGAAACGCTGGCCGGGTTCCTTGATCACGTCGCGCTGGTGATGGAGAACGAGGAGCGGGGCGACTCCGACAAGGTGAGCCTAATGACCTTGCACGGCGCCAAGGGATTGGAATTCGACACGGTTTTCCTGCCCGGGTGGGAGGAAGGCGTGTTTCCCAACCAGCGCGCCATGGACGAAAGCGGCAACAAAGGGTTGGAGGAAGAGCGCCGTCTGGCCTATGTCGGCCTGACGCGAGCGCGAAGACGGGCGATCGTGAGCCACGCGGCCAACCGGCGGATCTATGCCAACTGGCAAGCCAGCATTCCCAGCCGGTTTTTGGAGGAATTGCCGGACGCCCATGTCGAGCAGACCGGCGGATCGCGCTCGCAGCGCGTTGCGGCTGCGACGTCTTTTTCGGGGCAATTTCCGCTGGTTGCACGTCCACCCCGGGTGATCGACGCCTGGGAACAGCCGGCCAGGCCCGCCCGGGCGGACAAGATCCCGGCAGGCGCGCGAATATTCCACCAGAAGTTCGGCTACGGCACGGTCCGAGCGGTGGATGAAGACAAACTGGACGTGGTTTTCGAAACATCAGGTGACAAACGCGTACTTGATCGCTTCGTAGAACGCGCCTGAATGAAAAAACATCCCGTGCGGCTGGAAACGGTCGCCGTAAGCGTCGGCGAAGATATGCTGGAGGCGTTCGAGGCTGCGTTGGCGAACGCATGTCCGACGGTGGGACTTTTCCGCGACCAGGACACCGGCATCTGGCGAGTCGAAGGCGTGAAGCAGGTCGGTGTAAACGACGCCGAACTAGCGTCATCTCTAGCTGTGGCGGCGATGATAACGGGCGTGTCGCCGGTCCTCCGCAGATCCGCCACCGAGGCAGACGGCTGGCTGGCGCGAAGCCACGCGTCGTTCCCTGAACAGTTGATCGGGACGCGGTTCGCAGTGCGAGGGACGCATCTGACGGGACCTAAGGCAACGAACCGGATCACCTTGACCCTAGATGCGGGCCTGGCGTTCGGCTCGGGCGAGCACGGGTCCACGCGGGGCTGCCTGGTGGCACTGGAGGCCGTCGCACGGCGCCTGCCTCGGCGTATTCTGGACATGGGAACCGGGTCGGGGATTCTGGCGATGGCGGCGGCTGCGATGCTGAAGCGACCGGTGCTGGCGACGGATATCGAACCTTGGGCGGTGAGGGTTGCCGGGGAAAACGCAAAATTAAACCGAGTTGCACATCTGGTAAGCGCAAAGCTAGCTAATGGGTGGCGTGATCCGTTCGTCTGCGTGCACGGGCCGTACGATCTTGTCTTCGCGAATATTTTGGCGCGCCCCCTGTGCCTGATGGCACGGGATCTGGCGCTGAATTTGGCACCCGGCGGGACGGCGATCCTGGCCGGGCTGCTTGCTGGTCAGGCCCGTTGGGTGCTGTCCGCGCATCGGGCGCAAGGGCTCCGGCTGGAACGGATCCTGTCTCAAGGTCCGTGGACGACGATCGTGATTCGGAAGCCTCGGGGTCCCTCGAATTCGGAATGAAGAAGTCGTATTTGCCTATGTCGAAACGGCTTATCCTCGATGCCGGATCGTGGCGGGCTGGCAGCCGGTGAACCGTGTCACTCCGGGACAGCCCCAGAGTTCTGTCTGGGCTGACGCCTTGAGGCGCCCGTTTAGTGTCGCTTGGGTGTGGCGATGGATGGTGTGGTTAAGCTGATGACCGGTCGGGAGCAGCGGCGGCACCGAAGCGTTGAGCAGAATTCAAGGGTCGTGGGCGAGACCCATAAGCCAGGATATTGGCGGCGCCAATTAATCGCCCTTGGAACCCATTGCTCCTGCTGCCCGCGCATGCTTATCTGCCGACCATGGCGGGAACATTACCGGAACCATTTGCGAGGTGGTTCACCGTGCAGGGCTGGACCCCTCGGCCGCATCAGCTCGCCATGCTGGACGCAGCCACAGCCGGAGAAAGCGTCCTGTTGATCGCGCCTACCGGCGGCGGCAAGACCCTGGCCGGCTTCCTTCCCAGCCTCGTTGATCTCGCGAGCAACTCACGCCCTGGCCTGCATACGCTCTACGTCAGCCCGCTGAAAGCCCTGGCCACCGATATTGCCCGCAACCTAACCCGCCCAGTCCAGGACATGGCCCTGCCCATCACCATCGAGGCTCGCACCGGAGACACCCCGGCCAACCGCCGCGCTCGGCAAAGAGCCTCCCCGCCGCACATACTTCTTACGACCCCGGAGAGCCTTGCCGTCCTACTTTCGCTGCCGGACGCTCCGAAATTTTTTGGCTCCCTCGCGTGTGTCGTCATGGACGAGGTCCATGCGCTGGCCGGCACGAAGCGCGGCGATCAACTTGCCCTGGGGGTGTCCCGCCTGGGCACCCTTGCGCCCAAAGCCCGGCGCGTTGGTCTGTCCGCCACCGTCGCCCACCCCGATGCTATCCAGGCATACACCGGCGCGACCAAACGCATTGAGGTGGCCGATGGAGCCAGGCCCGAACTTCAGATGATCTTGCCAGAGGGTCGTCTCTCCTGGTCCGGCCATATGGGCCTGGAAGCCGCTCCTCAGGTCATGGAGCACATCAAAAACGCTGGTACGACAATCGTCTTCGTCAACACCCGCGCCCAGGCCGAACTCATGTTCCAGGCGTTGTGGAAGTTGAACGACGGCACCCTTCCGATTGCCCTCCACCATGGCTCGCTGGAAGTCGAACAACGCCGCAAAGTCGAAGCCGCCATGGCCGCAGGCCGCCTGCGCGCGGTGGTGGCAACCTCCTCGCTGGACCTGGGGATCGACTGGGGCGAGGTTGATCAGGTTATCCAGATCGGTGCGCCAAAAGGTGTCTCCCGCCTGTTGCAGCGTGTTGGCCGGGCAAACCACCGCATGGACGAGGCGTCCAAAGCTATCCTGGTCCCGGCCAACCGCTTCGAGGTCCTGGAATGCGAGGCGGCGATCCTGGGCGTCAGCGCGCTCGAATTGGACGGCGACCCACCCCGAACCGGCGGTTTGGATGTTCTGGCCCAGCACCTGCTTGCCCTGGCCTGCAGCGCGCCGTTCCTCCCCGACGAAATCTACGCAGAAGTTACGACCGCTGCCCCCTATGCCGCCGTGACCCGCGCCGATTTCGACGACGTGCTGCGCTTCGTCGAGGACGGCGGATATGTCCTCAGCGCCTATGATCAATGGAAGAAATTGTTCCGCGACAGTGACGGCCGTATGCACGTTCGCAACACCCGTACTGCCGCCGCACTGCGGATGAACATCGGCACTATCGTCGAAGCGCCCGTTCTGAAGGTCCGACTGGCCGGCAAGCGCGGGTTTGGACCCACCCTTGGCGAGGTCGAGGAATACTTTATCAATTCGCTCCGTCCCGGCGACACCTTCATGTTCGCCGGCCGGCTGCTGCAATTCGTTCGGGTGCGTGATACCGTCGCCGAGTGCATGGAGGGCGGCGGTGGCGACCCCATGGTGCCCGCCTACGAAGGTGGCCGATTGCCGCTTACCACCAATCTCGCCGACCGGGTTCGCGGCCTGCTCCAAACTCCGGATAGATGGAACTTGTTCCCCGACCAGGTACGCGACTGGCTGCAGCTACAACGCGGGGTTTCCCGCCTGCCTGGCCGCGCCGACCTGCTGGTCGAGACGTTTCCGCGTGGCGACCGCTGGTATTTGGTCGCCTACTGCTTCGAGGGCCGCAACGCTCACCAAACTCTCGGTATGCTAATCACCAAGCGCATGGAGCGCGCCGGCTATGCCCCGCTGGGCTTCGTAGCCACAGACTATGTATTGGGCATTTGGTCCGCCAACCAACCGCGCAACGTCGCCGAGCTGTTCGACCAGGACATGCTGGGCGACGACTTGAAGTCCTGGCTGGCCGACAGTTCCATGCTGAAACGCACATTCCGAAATGTCGCGGTGATCGCCGGCCTGATTCAGCGAAACGTGCCAGGGTCGGAAAAAAACCGCCGGCAGGTGGCTGTCAACAGCGACCTGATCTACGAGGTGCTGCGACGCCACCAGCCCGACCATATCTTGCTGCGCGCAACCCGATCTGACGCTGCCTCCGGTTTGATCGATGTCGGCCGCATCGCAGGTATGCTCGCTAGGGTGCGAGGAAAGATCGTGCACATGGTGCTCTCGCGGGTTTCGCCGCTCGCGGTGCCGGTGCTGCTGGAGATCGGGCGGGAAAGCGTGCGAACCGACACAGACGAAGAAGCCATGTTGGCCGAAGCCGAAGCTATCATTGCCGAAGCCATCGGCAAGGCCGAGCCACCACCGGTGCCAGCGATCCACCGGGCCAATCAAGCACGCCGGCCAACCGGTGGGCGGAAGACCTACCTCCCACGGCGCCCGCCCGCCCGGCAATCGGATCTGTTCTCGTGACAGCCGCGCCGATCCATCTGGTTGGCGAGCGCCTGATGCTCGATCCGATGGGCGCGCTGTTCTGGCCTGAGCAGCGACTGCTAGCAGTGTCCGATTTGCATCTGGAGAAGGGCTCGTCCTTCGCCCGCCGCGGTATGCTGCTGCCACCCTGGGACACCCATGTCACCATTGATCGCCTGACGCTGCTGCTACGCCGCTGGTCACCTGCGACGGTGGTCGCTTTGGGCGACTCGTTCCACGATGCACGAGGGTCAACTCGGTTGCCGGCGACCGAGCAGCACAGGCTGCGAGCGATGACCGAGGCACATCGGTTCATCTGGGTGCAGGGCAATCACGATCCTACGCCTCCGGATCGGCTGCGCGGGGTATGGGTCGAAACCCACACTGCCGGCCCGATGGTGTTCCGCCATCAGGCCATCGCCTCTGCCGATCCGGGCGAAGTTGTTGGCCACCACCATCCAAAGGCGACGGTCCCGGCGCGGGCCGGATCGGTTAGCCGGCCGTGCTTCGTTTTTGACGGTCTTCGCCTGATGATGCCGGCCTTCGGCGCCTATACCGGCGGACTAGATGTACGGGATCCCGCGATCAACCGCCTGTTCCCGCGCGGCGGCCGCGTGTTCTTGTTGGGCAAGGAGCGGTTGTTCAGCTTCGAGATCGGGCGGGACAGCGCCTCGCGAGGCCGATAGGGCAGCGGCTAGGCAGGATCGGCCAGGCGAGCGAACAGGCTCCACCAGTTGTAGACCAGAGCCACGGTGCCGGCGAGCAACCGGCAGCGCGACAGGTCCTGGGTCGTAAAGCCTCCCCAACCCCCAACTGGTTTTTCAGTTCATCGAACACGTTTTCCGCGTCGGCTCGATCGCGGTACAACTGTCCCAGCGTCAGGACCTCGTTGGGCAGTGAGGTGACCAGTGCGGCGTATTCCCAAATTTCTTTGTCTGGTCCAACCTCGGCAAAGCCGAGCAGCGGTTGGTTGGCACTGGCGCGATGGGTCATCGCCAGGTCGCGCGCGCCAGCTTCCGGCGCAGCAGGATGATACGACGATGCCGGCTCCAGCCCTGCAATCGCAGCACCGTCTCGTTTCCCTGCCAGCCCTGGCCGGCATCCGCCCAATCGGATTGTTGCATCGCCCGTTGCAGGGATCGTTTGACATTCAGCGTCATACGCAGGCGGAACAGGTATTTCAGGCCGTCCTGCTCGGCCCTCGCCATCACCCGCTCGACGCCCCACGACTTGTCGCCGCGCAACAGCACCGGGCGGCGGCCCGGACCCAGCTGATCCACAGTCCATCGGTTGCATGCGCAACGGTATACTCATTGCCGGGCACGACATCGACCCGCAGCACCAGTCGCAGGCTCGACAACATGTAGCTGTGATAGGCGTGCGAGGGACGCCCAGGCTTATGCGGATTGTAGCCGACCTCGGCGCCGTCCTGATGGCCGTATAAGGTCTTTACCGTGCTGTCCATGTCGAGCACCCAAGCCTCCCTCAGCAGCGGAGTAGTGCAATAATCCAGGTGGTTTTGCAGCCAGGCCAGGCCTGTTGTTTCGTCGATCTTCGACAGGCCGCGCCGCACTGAGTCCTTGCTGAGCACCTTGCGCATGCCCAGCAAAGGCGGGTTCCCCGGATCGCAGCGCAGCGCGATGATGTGCGCGTAGCGGCGGTGACCCGCCAGCACAGACACAGCACAGTGCCCAGCAGGTCTCGCTTCTTGGGGGCATTCGGGCTAGTCAGCGATAGCGGACAGTCCGCCACCCAGGCGTCGAACAGCCCGGCCTGTTTGAGGTAGTCGATGAAGAACGGCAGCTGGCCAAACGGGGTTACCGGTGCTGTCGCATCCCATTCGACGTGGACCCGACCGGCGAAGGTGTCCGCGTTCGCTGAACGACCCTCAACCATGGGTTGTTTACCCTGGAGGTGAGCCACGATACTCTGCTTTGGCGTCTCCATACCGGCAGATTCCGCCGATTCGGCCCAGAATGGCAATCATCCAACGGCCCGATTTAGGCTTACCGATTGATCGATCCCGGCAGTGAGTGGCGGCTGCATCGGCAATGGTATGACAAAGCGCGATGGACGAGGACTTCGACCTGGTGCAGCAGGACAATCTGTATCGCTGCCTTGACAAGCTGCTGGCACACAAGACCGATTTGTTCAGCTTCCTGTAACAACGCCGGAAGACTCTGTTCGAGGCCAAGTTCGAAGTCCTGCTCTACGATTTGACGAGCACTTACTTCGAGTGCGATCCGCCCGACGCCGGCAAGCGACGGCATGGTTACAGCCGGGACAAACGCTCCGACTGCGTCCAGGTCGTCATCGCCTTGATCGTGACGCCGGATGGCCTGCCACTGGCCTACGAGGTAATGCCCGGCAACACCTCGGACAAAGCGACGCTGCGCGACCTCTTGCAACGCATCGAAGCCCACTACGGCAAGGCCGGGCGCACCTGGGTGATGGACCGCGGCATCCCGACCGAGGCGGTGCTGGCCGAGATGCGGGCGGCGGAAACCCCCACGCATCATTTGGTGGGCACACCACGCGGGCGGCTCAGCCAAATGGAGCAGAAATTCCTGACCAAGCCATGGGCGCAGGTGCGTGACGCGGTGCAGGGCAAACTGGTTGAACAGGATGGCGAGCTTTACATCCTGGCGCGCAGCGGTGGCCCCCGCGATAAAGAACAGGCGATGCGGCGGCGCCGGCTGAAAAAAGCTTTCTCTTGAGGCATGAGCTTCGAGGTATTCCCTCCAGCGTGTGGCTGGCTCGACAGCCCAGCAATGCCGTGCCCGTTATAGCGATGCACCCAATCCCGCAGTGTTTGGCGGTCCATGCCACAACTCTGTGCCGCCTCCACTCGGCTATGGCCTTCCAAAACCAGCGCTAAAGCCAACAGGCGACTAGCACTTTGGCATCCGCACTCCGCGCAGCGGCGACCCATGTCAGAGGCATCCTGATCCAGCCAAGTGATCATCACTGTCATCGCCGCCCCTTATGCGAATGGCTATTCAGGAATCCCATCGCATCGAGCCGGACCAAATCACGAACGGTAAACCCAACTGTCGCCTGGTATTAGAGCGGGTCAGATCCCGCTCCGTTACGGCTAGCAGATCCTCGCGCTTGCGGGCGCGTTTCGGCGAGATCGGCGTTGCGGCAAAATCAGCCGCTCGCCGGAAAACTCGGGCGCGGTGATGCTGGCCATGTCGCACTGATCGAACAGGGTCAGTTGCACGCCCGCTTTGCAGCAGCGCTTGGATCGCGGGTCGCGCAAGGCGCTGATCCAGTCGAGACCCGGGGGTTCGATGTCGTCGGTGATACGCGCCTGGGTGATTATGTCGCGATCGCCAACCATAACGACATGATCGAGGTGGAAGCGCTGCTTCGCCTTCTCGACCTCCATCGCCAGGGTTTTGGGATCTCCAGTGTTGCCTTCGAAGACTCCGGCGGCGACAGGGCAACCATCAGGCGCGTACAGCAGACCGTAAACGATCTGCAACGTGCCCTTGCGGCGGTCACGGCTGTATCCGCGTTGGGCCAGCGGACAGCAGCGGCCTTCCATGTAGCTCGACGAGAGACAGGCCCTTGCCAGGGGTGATTATCACAAGCCCAGAATGGGCACCCCAGCAGGCTGCTAAAACCTATTTGAGCCATAGCAAAGTAAGATCGTCATTGCGCCGGCGATCCACCCAAACCACCGCCTGAGGTCCCGGCGCCCCCAGTCGGTAAGGCGCCCGCCGGGTTGAAGCGGCCAATGTTGCCTAGAAGCTGCTGCATGAATGATGCCTCGGTCCCTGGGGAAGGGGTCGTGCGAGCGATCAGGGTCACCGGCAATGCATCAGCCCTGTCTAGCTGGTGAACGCTCGTCAGCACACCCTTGTCGTCAAAGTTGATCACAACGACGTTTTGGTTCAGCTCTCCCAAGGTGCGGCCGATCCGCTCACGCGTCAGTTCGCTGATATATATCCAGGTGTTGTCGTCGAACGCATCCCTTGCGGTAGGCGAGCCGATCACGGCGGAGACGTCAGCTTTGGTGGAGGTGCCGGGCACCAGTTCCTTCATCAACTCTGGGTCCACCTTGTTGCCGCGCAACACAGGTGCCGGCATTAGCCAACCGCAGCCGGACAGGAGCAGGCAGGCGATCAGCATCAGGTGACGCGGCAGGACTTGCACTCTTACTCCCGTGAACTTTGATCACCGGTTAGTTTCATCTGCGGTCGATGTTGCTATACCTGCGTGTAGCGGCCCTCTCGGCCGTGTCAATGGCATAATGAGGGCGGATTGGCCGATTTCCTTCTCAGGCGCGCCAAGCTAGAACGCGCGGGCTTCGAAATTTACGGCGCTGCGGCAACTGCGGCCCGCGATCCGTTTCTCTACGCCACGCTAAGAATACCCGATACGCTGGACGGACAATTCGACACCATCGTACTCTATGCGTACGTCGCTATTCGCCGATTGAGCGTGGCACCGCCGCCGGGGCCGGCCCTGGCGCAGGCGGTGTTCGACGCGATGTTCCTGGATATGGATGTTAATCTGCGGGAAATGGGCGTGGGCGACATGTCCGTGGGCAAGCGCAATCGAGCCATGTGGGAAGCCTTCCACGGCCGCAGTGCTGCTTACGCCGCGGCGTGGGACAATTCATCCGCGCTAGAGGAATCCTTATCTCGCAACCTTTGGCGTGGAGCGGACGCTCCCGAAGGATCACCGTCGGCCTTGCGGCGGGTGGCTCGCGCACAAGCTGCTTGCCTTGCCGAACAGGACATCAAGAGTATACAAAAGGGTGATATTGCTTTTCTGCCGGCAGCGGAGGCCGCGCAATGACCCCCGAGTTCCATCGGCCGTTGCCATTGGAACACATTGGTCTGAAGGGTCTCTACTTGACCGTTGAGGCCACACCACCCGAATGTTCCGCACTCGCCGTCCGTATGAATCTCCCGGCCGTGCTGACGGTGCTCTGCACCTTCCGCTTAACCAGGGACGGGTGGAACGGGGTGCTTGCGCGCGGAGTGTTGCGAGCAAAAGTCAGGCAAACCTGTGTCGTCAGCCTGGACGATTTTGACGCCCCAGTCGAGGAGGTGTTCCAAGTCCGCTTCGTGCCGATCGGCGAGGAGACGGACGATATCGATCCGGAATCGAACGATCGAGATTCCGTTTGAGGGGAATGTTATCGATCTGGGTGAAACGGCTGCCGAACAGCTCGGGCTCGCCCTTGACCCTTATCCACGGATATCGGGAGTGGAGATGCCGACGATCGAGGATAAGCCTAAGCAGCGTCTATTCGCAGCGTTACTCCGGTCTAACTAGAGCAGTAATATACTTAACTCAGTAGGCGATCTGATCTAGTGTCTTTTCATGCCGCACGACCCCACACCCTCACCGAAGCCATCCTCTCTATTTCTCTCTATCCAGAATGGCTCTATCCACGATGATCGAATTGCGCTGGCCCAATCGGATCAACTGCCCGGAGTGCGGCCGCACGGATGTTGGGTTCATTCGTCTGTGGGAAAGCAAGGGTATTCATGTTCGTAAGCAGTCGCTGCCAAGCGTGGGACCATGTTCGAGGATAGTTCTCTCGGACTCGACATTGCGCTGCGTCATTGGCTACAGGCGGTCTATCTGGTCGTCTCCAGCAAGAAGGGAGTGAGCAACAACCAGCTTCATCGGGCGATGGGAATCACACTAAGAGCGCTTGGTTCATGAGCCATCGGATTCGCGAGGCCATGGCGGAGCGGGCCGGGTATAATGGTCCGAAGCTTGATGGTTCCGGCATGACGGTTGAAGCCGACGAAACCTACCATCGGCCGAAAGGCAGCAAACCGCGCCTATGGTCCGATCCCGCCGAAACACCCCGTGGCGTCTCTGGGTTGAACGTGGCGGGAAAGTCCGCAGCTTTCATGTCCCGAATGTGACTGCGAACAATCTGTATCCGATTGTCGCCCGCCACATGATAGTCGGTTCATGACGGACGAGACGGGTGTCTACGCCGCGATCGGGCGCACGTTCAAAGGTGGCTATGAGACGGTCAACCATTCCGTGAAAGAATATGTTCGGGATGACGCTTACACCAATACGGCCGAGGGATACTTCTCCATCCTGAAGCGTGGCATCTACGGCATCTATCAGCACGTCAGCGAGGTCCACTTGCACCGCTATCTGGCCGAGTTCGATTTCCGATTATATTGCATTTGCGTGAATCCGTCTGCTCGATAAGAGCCAATCTATGCCGCACCCCGTTCCGGCAAACCCTGTGAACAGGCAGCTGGAAATACATGCGATTTACACTAGACCTGGATCTCCCCCCTCAAACGCGCCATGTCGAAACTCTCCAAACTCCGCATAAGGCTGTGAAAATAAATCTGGTTCGGATCAACCAACGAGAAAGATAGGCCAATCGAAGCTTTGTGGGCCTTGGTCCTTTCTCCGCCCTTAAATTTGGCCCATTTCATCTCGGAACCAATTTCCTGCAACGTCCTTGATATCTTGAATGGCTGCTGGTAGCGACGGGTTTGAAGTGGCCCCCACCGACCACCATATGCCTAGCTTCCCTATGCCTGCTACTATCGCAGCGGAATCGAGCTTGATGGGGGCATCGATGGCCAAAGTGGAACTGCCTGCAAGTCGAGGGACTGCTGCGTTTGATAGAGCACTAAAGAAGATCACTGGTTCCGTTCGTGCGCAACGCGAACAACCGATTAGCGATGCGCGCAAGCGGCTGACTTCCCGCATGGGTCAGCCGCACAATTTAGACAGAAGATCTCAGAGCGCAAATAATGGAAGCAAACCAGCCCCGATCTGAAAATCACTCACAGATCGACCGGATTAAGGAACTCGCTCGCGAACTCGGGTGCGATGGGGATGAAGCGGCTTTCGATGCTGCAGTGAAGAGATTGTCCGAGTCGAAGCCGCTTCCGAAGCACGAGCCAAAAAAACGCGGATCAAAAGAATACTCTTGACACGGATATTGTATTTGCTTGCCGAGTCGGTCGTGCTAACTGAAGGGCGCCAGATACTATCTGTAGTCTGGGTTTAGCAAGTGCAATATCGCCCGAATTCGTCCGAATCTATTCCACCTCGGTCGGCTACAAAGTTGAGGCTTCATGGCGAACTCCCTTGAAACGTCTTAATAAGTTCTAAATTCAGGTCGGGGATTTCCGGAGCTTAGGTGAGGACGCCGACCGCGGCTGGCGCGCCTGCGATACCAAGCAGGGGGTTGTGTTACACTTCACGAGCCCACCTACTAGATGTAGATAGGTTGGGGGCTTGTGAAGTGTAACATCGCCGAGGCAGGAGCTTTTTTGGCGACCTCAAGAACGCCGGCCATGAGCTGAACTGGGCAGGTGGCACTCTCTGGCGTCTACGACATCTCGGCCAATCATGGCCGGGTGAGCGTCGGCATCGAGCCGACACCGGGGCTTCTGCGGTCGAGAGTATTCGGCGCTAGTGGCAGAAGCTGGGCCAGGCGCGTTTATTCACCGCCAAGGGCCTGACGATCACCGCCGACTGTGGCGCCAGCAACGGCGCCAGGGTGAACTCTGGAAGCGTAAACTGCAACGCTTCGCCGATCAGATCGGTTTGTCGATCACGGTGACCCATCCAGCCAGGCACCAGTAATGGAGTTAAGTGACATGCGTATCGCTTCACGAAGCCAGCGGCCTCTCGCGAGACAGATTTGTAAGTCCCGGCGCAACGGCATAGTTTGGATAGGCGATGGATCTGATCAACGGACTGCAAACCTTTATCCGAGTTGTCGAAACCGGCTCCTTCTCTGCGGTCGCTCGCGAAGGCAACAATAGCCAATCGGCGGTGACCCGACAGGTCGCGCAACTGGAGGAACACTTCGGGGTTCGGCTGTTTCACCGCACCACCCGCAAGCTCAGCCTAACTGATGAGGGCCAAGATCTGGTCAACCGGGCGCGGCACCTGTTGGAGGAAGCCGAGGATCTGGAGGACACATTCGGCAAGGACGGCGGTAGTCCAACCGGGCTCGTCCGCATCGGTATTCCGATAGGCGCGGCTATCATGATGGTACCAGATTTCACCGGGCTGTTGGGCGATTACCCGGGCTTGGCCGTGGAGCTTGTGGTCAGCGAGCAGATGGATGATCTCATCGCGGAGCGGCTGGATCTTGCCCTTAGGTTTGGCCGATCCCCGGATACGTCGCTAGTGTCGCGGGCTCTCGCCACGGTTGGATCTGCACCGGTGGCGGCGCCGGCTTATCTAGAGCGACATGGCGCGCCGGAGCATCCCTCTGACCTGGCGAAACATGTCTGCATCATCCATGAGCGAGGAGCGGACAGCATGCGATGGTTGTTCACCGGCCCAGATGGTCCGCTGGAAGTCAAGATCCACAGTTCGTTCCGGTCTAATAATAGCCTCATCGTGCGGCAGGCGGCCACCTCCGGCTTCGGAATAGCGCTGCTGGGCGATCCGTTGACGATCAACGACATCCGCTCGGGTCGGCTATATCGTTTGTTACCAAACTATGTGGTGAGCCGCCGCCAAGTCTTCATCGTCTACCCCTCGCGCCGCCACGTGGCCAAGCGGACCCGGGTTGTCATCGACTTTTTGATCGAAGTGTTTCGCCTTTTGGAGGCGCGACTGCGTGATGGGCGGGAATGGGGTGAAACAGATGCGACTTTCCTGGTTTGAGGAGGTGGACCGGCTAGTCTCCTTTCGAGGTCAGGCCGACCGACACTCGCTGTGTCGCCACATGAACAAACATAGAGCGAGATATTTACCCCGCCTTGTTTGAGCCGGGTGTTCCCCGCACCGCTCGCAGGGTCTAGTCTTCCCCAATCTACCAGCAGGAGTCCTCATGGCACCGGCCCCACAGTTCGGCGCGAACTCCGCAGCCGCACGCGACATCGCCAACGTGTTGCATCCTTACACCGACCTGGAGGCGCACCAGCAAGCCGGACCCGTTGTTATCTCTCATGGTAAGGGCGTGCGGGTCTGGGACGAGTTCGGCAAGGAATATATAGAATCCGTCGCTGGCCTTTGGTGTGCTGCTCTGGGTTTTGACAACGAGCGGTTGGTACGGGCCGCAACTAACCAAATGCGGAAGCTGCCATTCTACCACACATTCACAGCCAAGTCGCACGCGCCGATGATTGAGCTGGCCGAGATGCTCATCGCTCGCGCGCCGGTGCCCATGAGCAAGGTGTTCTTTGCCAACTCTGGTTCCGAGGCAAACGACTCCGCTATCAAGATGATCTGGTACCTGAACAACGCCCTCGGGCGGCCATTGAAAAAAAAGATCATCGGGCGGGTCAAGGGCTACCACGGCGTCACCATCGGTTCGGCATCGTTGACCGGTTTGCCAGTCAACCACCGCAGCTTCGATGTGCCGCTGCCCGGGTTTCTGCACACCATGACGCCGCACTTCTACCACGGCGCCCTGCCCGGCGAATCCGAGGACGATTTCGCAACACGTTGTGCGGACGAACTGGAAAAGCTGATCCTGGACGAGGGGCCCCAGACGGTCGCCGCGATGTGGGCGGAACCGATCATGGGCGCCGGCGGCGTGATCCTGCCGCCGAGCGGCTATTTCCCGAAGATCCAGGCCGTGCTGCGCAAATATGACGTGCTGCTAGTGGCTGACGAGGTAATTTGCGGCTTTTGGCGGACCGCTTCATACTGGGGTAGCCAGACCTTCGACATCGTGCCGGATATCGTCGTGTGCGCAAAAGCACTGTCAGCGTCCTTCTTGCCAATCAGCGCTGTGATGGTGAACGACCCGGTGTTCCAGGCATTAGCCAAGGAGAGCCACGCAATCGGCACGTTCGGGCACGGGTTCACCTACTCGGGACATCCGGTCCCGGCCGCCGTGGCAATTGAGACATTGAAATTATACGACGAGATGGAAATCGGCGCCCACGTCGGCTCCGTCGGCCTGCACCTGCAAAAGGAACTGTGCCGCCGCTTCGCCGACCATCCGCTGGTGGGCGAGGTCCGGGGCTGCGGCTTGATTGCTGCCGTCGAACTGGTGTCCGACAAGGCCGGCCGCCAAAACTTCGATCCCAAAAGCAAGGTAGGCGGCCGCCTGACCCAGATTTGCGAAGAAAACGGCGTGATCGTCCGCGTTGTGTCAAACGACTCGCTCTGCCTTAGTCCCCCTCTCGTGATCTCCACTTCGGAGATCAATGAGATGATCGATCGCGTTGGCAACTCTCTGGACGACCTGACCGTGCAACTGAGGCGGGAACAAATCGGGCCCCTGAACTGACTGGACGGGACGTAGGGCGGTTACACCTCCTGTGTCTTAGCGGCTCTGAAGGTGAGGCAGTCGGCGCTGCCCGGTTTTCCACGAGTTGTTCGATAGGTGAGCCGCTTCCCCTTGGCGCCAACCAGGGCCAGATCGGCTCGGGCTGCATCGTCGATGCCAAGTTTGATCCGATTGGAATAGCGGAAATCGAACTCGCTCAGATACCGGTGCAAATGGGCTTCTCTCACGAGCTGATAGATGCCGTAGATGCAACGCTTCACGATCGAAAAGTAACCTTCCACGGTGTTGGTATAGTCGTCGTCCCGAACGTATTTCTTAGCCAAGTGGTTCACGACTCCATGATAGGCGTAGAGGGTGCCGGGAATGCTGTAGATCGGAGACTCGTCGCTTTGGAACCGGCTGTCGTTATGGGGTGTTTGGTGATGATCGGCCGCAGTTTGGCGGCGGTCACGATGCCGACACCGGGGCTTTTGCGGTCGAGAGTATCCGGCGCTGGTGGCAGAAGCTGGGCCAGGCGCGTTATCCCACCGCCAAGGGTCTGACGATCACCGCGGACTGTGGCGGCAGCAACGGTGCCAGGGTGAAACTCTGGAAGCGTGAACTGCAACGCTTCGCCGATGAGACCGGTTTGTCGATCACGTGACCCATCTGCCGCCAGGCACCAGCAAATGGAATAAGATCGAGCACCGGCTGTTCGCCTTCATTACCCAGAACTGGCGTGGCAAGCCGTTGGTCAGCCACGCCGTGATTGTCCAACTCATCGGCGCCACGACCACCGAGACCGGTCTTGAGTTCTGTTGCGAGATTGACCCCAACCTCTACCCAAAGGATATCAAGGTGAGCGATGCTGACATGCAGGCAATCAATCTCAAACGGGACGAATTCCACGGCGAGTGGAACTATACCATTGCTTCAAACCAACAACATACCCGAAGCCGTTATTTATCGGCAGGCCCTTAGCCCGCCACCACCAGTCGGATTGACGCGTTCGGCGGCGTTTCAAGACGCTGTCGCGTTGATCCAGCGGGACGCTGCACATACATCTCCGGCAGCGCGCTCATCGATGCCTTCTCCAATGCTGATAACGCTCGAACAATCCTGTGGAAAACAGGCCCGAACGGTTGCGCGGAACACGCAGCTCAAACGTCCCGACCCGGGTGGTCAATGAGCGGCTGTAGTAGCCGCTACGATCGCCCTGACGGCCTTCGATCCGGGCGTCTTTTTGCCCGACAGCGCCTCCGTCACCCCGCTTACCGCCCAGCAAATTACCCGGCGCTTGGCAACGGTCGCCGGAGACACTCCTCTGCTAAGAAAACCTATCGAATTTCCAATCGATTTCGCCGTGCTTAATTTGACGACCGCGGGTCGAAGCCCAAAAAGCCAACGCTTGGGAGCGGTATACCCCCATCATTTGCGAACATCTTTGGTTTTGCGACCGAACGCGCAACGACAGGTCTAGTCGACGCAGGTGCTCTGGTCGACGCGGAAGATTTCGCGGCCTTAGCCCGTGCTTGGCCCCGCGTCAACCCTTCGGCGACATCGCGTCCCACCGCGCGGGAGCCCCGACCAGTATCCTCGCCCCGCATCGACAGCAGCAGGAACGAGATGTCATTACGTCCGAGATCGACGGACAACTCCATTGGGGTCATACCCAGCACGTTGACACCGTCTATATCGGCGCCGCGGTTTAGCGCGTCGCGGGCGGCGGCGATATCGCCACGATTGATCGCGTCGAACAGGGCGTCAGTGGGTTGCAGATCCGTCGGGGCATGCGTCGCGGGCGCGGCGGGCGATCTAGCCGTAGCGCCGGGCACGGCGGCGGGTGCCGGCAATGGCGGCACCTCAGGCTCGGATTTTGGCATCTGGGAGTGGCCACCCCCGGGCTGCCCGAGCCCGCCTCTAGGCTGTCCCACGCCGCCCAGTTGCGCCCACGTCGGTGCGACCGAGCCCACGCTCAGCACCCCTCCCAGCGCCAGCGCGGAAAGTAACCGTGCGCCTGCGATGCGATCGCGCGCGTTCCGGATCACGAGAACCGTCATTGCGTTAATCACCGTTAGATGGCTGCCTTCTAGCCCACGATCGGCGGAACTGTGTAGCCCGAAAATAGCAGGCGAATGCACTTCGAATAGGCTTGACATTTACACCGCTTGCCGACTCAAGTCGGATCGTCGCCATGCTGGCGTGCCGAGATTCGGAGCCGTCAAAACCTGCCCTTGCCGGACTACCCAGGAAATCTACCGAAACTCGATCAAAAGCACCAAGCGGCATCGCCAAATCTACAAGTGCGTCCACAACCTTTTGAGGGGTCGGGTTCGGCGGCGTCGCCACGCGATTGGGTTCGGCGACCATCGTCCCATGCCGGTCGAGCAATCCGGCTTTAAGTTTTGTGCCGCCAAATATCTATAGCTATCCCGACTTTCGCAACTCGCCGCCAAGAATTCTGGAAGTGGTCGGTTTTCTTGGCAGGGTGTCGCAAGGTCGGCCCACCGGGGCCGCGGTCATACGACATCGGCTTACCATCCGACATGAGCCTTGGCGGCGGTTGATCAGGCCGACTGCTCCTCAGTTGCTGAAGCAGTAACGCATGGTCGGCCGCGAGTTCTGCGTAGCGTGACAATATGACGGTGCGGCCGTCGGTGTCGGCAGATGCACGTCGACCATTTGGATCGCAGCCATCTTATCCAGCACGAACCGCGGTGTCAGTTCCAGCGCCAGCGGCCGCAGCCGCTGCTTCAGCGTCACTTGCAGGCAGTACGCCAGGAACGCGACCAGGATGTGGGCTTCAATCCGCTCATCGGTCTGGTGGTAGATCGGGCGGATTGCCAGATCGCCCCTCAATTCCATGAACGCCTGTTCCACCTTGGCAGTTGCAGATAGAACGCCCAAAGCTGCGCTGGGTCGCTGCCGGTCAAATTCGACCGCAGGAGGTAACTCCCTTCGCGGCGGCGGGCTTCTCGCACCTTCTGCCAATTCAAGCGAAAGCCAAACGTTTCTGGCGTGACGGCTTGATTCCTTTTCGGGCAACGTCAGCTTGATGATCTGCCAAGCCGCCGGTCCAGCCTCTTTTCGAGCGGCACCCAACTTGATGAGCAACTGGTCGCGGGGTTGGTTTCTGTTGACGCAGTTCATGCAGCCGCTTCACCAGCTTTTTCAGCCGGCGCCGCCGCATCGCCCGTTCTTTATCGCGGGGGCCATCGCTGCGCGCCAGGATGTAAAGCTCGCCATCCTGCTCGCCCAGTTTGCCCTGCACCGCGTCACGCACCTGCGCCCATGGCTTGGTCAGGAATTTCTGCTCCATTTGGCTGAGCCGCCCGCGTGGTGTGCCCACCGAATAATGCGTGGGGGTTTCCGCCGCCCGCATCTCGGCCAGCACCGCCTCGGTGGGATGCCGCGGTCCATCACCCAGGTGCGCCCGGCCTTGCCGTAGTGGGCTTTGATGCGTTGCAAGAGGTCGCGCAGCGTCGCTTTGTCCGAGGTGTTGCCGGGCATTACCTCGTAGGCCAGTGGCAGGCCATCCGGCGTCACGATCAAGGCGATGACGACCTGGACGCAGTCGGAGCGTTTGTCCCGGCTGTAACCATGCCGTCGCTTGCCGGCGTCGGGCGGATCGCACTCGAAGTAAGTGCTCGTCAAATCGTAGAGCAGGACTTCGAACTTGGCCTCGAACAGAGTCTTCCAGCGTTGTTACAGGAAGCTGAACAAAATCGGTCTTGTGTGCCAGCAGCTTGTCAAGGCAGCGATACAGATTGTCCTTCTGCACCAGGTCGAAGTCCTCGCCCATCGCGCTTTGTCATACCATTGCCGATGCAGCCGCCACTCACTGCCGGGATCGATCAATCGGTAAGCCACCAGCGTCGTCTTCAGCACGTTCAGCCAGCATGTCCCCTGTCGCGATTCCGGCAGGCGCGGCGACCACAACGCATCCAGTTGAAGCTGATCCCACAGATGGCACGCCAGCCAGCAGCCACCCCATTGCCGCGGCCGGCGAAGCAGCAGGCTCCTGAGCCGGACATGCACCACATCGCAATCCGATGGCGGCGGTGCACGATCCTCGGGAAACAGCGCGATCTGTTTGCCGCTCTGCCCTCCCTCGTCGAACGCCTCGATCGTCTGGCACCACGCGGCGCGCTGGCTGTCGTTGATCTCGCCAGATACAGCACATGTCGCTGCACCGTGCGCCCGCCGGAGACCCGGCGGTTTTCGACGACGCTCCAATAGCGGTGGTCTTTGCCGTCTTTGCGGCGACCCTTGTGGCGTAGAAAGATGGCACCGGCCTTCCAAAGCCGCTGGCCGTTTCGCAAGAGGCTGGGCCGGCACCGCAGCCGGATTCAGCCGCGTCTCGTTGCCTGACCCCGCACCACTCCTGGCTCTAGCGGCACCCCCAGGGCGCAAAATTTCTGAAATCGGGGTCGAGTTGCGAACGTCGGGCTAGCGTCAGGGGATTTCGCTCACGCGAGGGATCAGCATAGATGTCCATGGGTCATCACTACACCGTGGCAGGGCATCATGAGCTGTTGCGAAAGGTCTGCGCGACCACCCGACTTGCCAGGTCGCGACGATCGTCCCAGCGTCGCGGGTCTCGCGCTTACAAATCACCACGCGCAGAAAACTGGATCCGCGTCGCCCGTCCATGGGTTCGATGACTTGCCTGGATGCCACCTGAGCTTCCGGTTTCGGTTCGGGCCGCGGCTTGCGCGATAGGAGCGGGGGGCGATACTCCCGAGCGCGAAAAGCTTGGAGAGCCCCGCGATGGCCGTCAAGGATGTAAAAAAGGTCGTTCTCGCCTACTCGGGCGGGTTAGATACCAGCGTGATCCTACGCTGGTTACAAATCACCTATGGCTGCGAGGTGGTAACCTTCACGGCCGACCTCGGACAAGGCGAAGAACTGGGGCCGGCGCGCAAGAAGGCCGAAATGTTCGGGGTGAAGGAAATCTTTATCGATGACTTGCGTGAAGAATTTGTCCGCGACTTCGTGTTTCCGATGTTCCGCGCCAACACGCTGTATGAGGGGCAATACTTGCTGGGGACCTCGATTGCGCGACCGTTGATCGCGCAGAGGCAGATTGAAATATCTGAACAGATTGGCGCGGATGCGGTGGCGCACGGGGCGACAGGGAAGGGCAACGATCAAGTGAGGTTCGAGCTTTCCTATTATGCCCTGAAGCCGGACATCAAGATTATCGCGCCATGGCGGGAATGGGACCTAACCAGTCGAACGCGACTGATCGAGTTCGCGGAGAAGCATCAAATTCCGATCGCCAAGGACAAGCGAGGCGAAGCTCCTTTTAGCGTGGACGCAAATTTGCTGCACTCGTCTTCGGAGGGGAATCTTCTCGAAGATCCCGCCGAGGAGGCGGACGAGATCGTCTATCAGCGCACCGTTCGGCCGGAGGACGCGCCAGATAAGCCGACGGTCATCTCGATGGATTTCGTCGGCGGGGATCCGGTGGCGATTAATGGGGTGACGTCGTCCCCGGCCTCGATTTTGATGCAACTCAACGAGTTGGGGAAGGCCAACGGGATCGGACGTCTAGATCTGGTGGAGAACCGGTTCGTCGGCATGAAATCCCGAGGGGTGTATGAGACGCCGGGGGGAACGATCCTATTGGCCGCGCACCGTGGGATTGAGAGCATCACTCTGGATCGTGAGGCGGCGCACCTGAAGGATAGCCTAATGCCTCGCTACGCAGAGCTGATTTACAACGGCTTCTGGTTCAGCCCGGAACGTCGCATGCTGCAGGCGCTGATCGACACCAGCCAACACAGCGTGACGGGGCGAGTGCGGCTGAAACTCTATAAGGGAAATACTACCTGCATCGGGCGAGAAAGCCCGAATAGTCTGTATTCGCCGACGGTTGTTACGTTCGAGGACGATCAGGGTGCCTATGACCAAGTTGACGCGCAGGGATTCATCAAGCTGAACGCCCTGCGACTGCGGCTGGGGGCGATGGCAGGGCGGCGAGGTGGGGCGCTGTAACGTGTGCACCGGAGACGTCGAGGCTGATCGAAGGGGTTGGTCGGGAATTCCGACAGCCGGTATGTCGTGTCTGTGACCGTCAAGAGATTGCGCACGAACGCGCCCTTGGTGGACGACTACCGCAACCTAACTGTCTTTGCATCTGTGGCGCCCATCCGGCTGGGATTGGTCCAAGCAACCTACGTGAGGTCGTCCCTTTCCTTTTGTCTGATCTCAACGCAGGCTGTTCAGCGCAATGCACCCGGAGTTGCCTGCCGTGTATGTCCCTGCCCATTTCGCCGAAGACCGCATCACGATTCTGCATGACCTTATCCGTGCTAACACTCTCGCCACGTTAGTATCGACGACCTCCGCTGGGATGATCGCCAGCCACGTGCCGCTGATGCTTGATCCCGATCCCAGCCCATACGGCACTCTAATCGGCCATCTGGCAAAGGCCAACCCGCATGCTCGGGCGGCTGATCCGAGCGTGCAGGCGTTAGTGATCTTCCAAGGGCCGGACGGTTATATAACCCCTTCGTACTACAAAGCAAAGCGGGAGCACGGGAAGGTTGTGCCGACGTGGAACTACATCGCAGTGCACGCCTACGGGACGTTGGAGGCGTTCGACGACCCCGCCCAATTGTTGGAGGTGGTAACGCGGCTGACCCGACGGCAGGAGGAGGCACGGACAAAGCCCTGGGATGTTTCCGACGCACCCAAGGGCTTCGTTCAGAGCATGTTGCGCAGCATCGTTGGCATCTCGCTGCCGATCCTGCGGCTGGAGGGCAAAGTGAAAATGAGCCAGAACCGTCCGGCCGCGGATATCGCTGGGGTGATTGACGGGTTGCGACACGACGGGCAAGATGCACTGGCAACTGCGGTTGTCCGCGCAACGGGTAGCCAAGCCTAATTGGCCAGCGCCAAACGGAGGTGCTTGGGAGGTCGTACTGTCAGTGGCCCTCATTGTCCGCAAGGACCCTTATGGGCCAGCGTAGCGCCACCCATTCAATCAAGCCCCAGTGTCCGGCCGGGATATCCGGCGGTGTCGAAATAGCGGGTGCTGCCGATCGTTTGAAATTTGAGCTCCGTCACACGCCCAAAATCATCCGGCGGCGATCTCAGCACCCCGGCTTTGGCCGAACTGGGCACACCATTCAATAACGCCTCGGTTATCACGCGCCCGGTTAGTTTACCCTTGTCCTTAGTTTTGAGGCCCAGCAAGGCGGCGATTGTCTTGCCGAGATCGGCTGTGCTGACCGGGGCTGAGTCCTCGTAACCTTGGCGGAAATCCGGTCCCGCGGCCGCCATCACGCTGCGCGTATCTGCTCGACTAAAGCTGCCGGCGATGCCCTGGCCTTGCTGCAGAGGGGTGTCGGCAACCTCCACCCCGCACGCCGCGATATCAGCGCAACCGACAGAAAAACTCCGAAAGTTTACCACAATTGAAGGCGTTGGGGTTATCGCTGACCCTTCCAGAGCCACCGCCGGTAGCGGCAGCGTGCCGCCAATCGGGCCGAAGCGCGTATTGACGAAGATGCCGCTAGTGTAGTCCTGCGTCGACAGGACCTGCACGATGCGCTCAGCCATAAGTTTGTCCGGGCTGGTTACATAGATCAGATCCGAGCCGCCGTTCGCCACGACAACCACCTCCGGCTGGGTTGCCGAGTTGCCAATTAGGCCGTTGCCTAGAGCCGGAAAGCTCCCGTCCGGGACAGCGATGTTCTTGGCGTCGCCGGTTGCATCCGGATCAAACAGGCTCATTCGCAGGCGATGCGCTAGGTCGATCGCAACGAACCCTGGAGGCAGCAGACCCGCCGGCACAACCGGGTAAGACCGGGTAGCGGCGTAGCTTGTGGCGCTTTCCTTCGATATAGTGGATAAGCCATGATCAGACGCTAGGATAATGTCCGTGGTGGATACAAGGCCCTGCTCATTCAGGGAGGCCAGCAGCCTTGCGAGGTTGGCATCAGCGTTGCGCATCGCCAGTAGGGAGGTGGGCCCGTTGATCCCCGGGAGCAGCCGCATCAGCGAGTCGCCCTGATTGTGCTGCGTGCCATCTGGGTCCCGGGACCAGAACACCATTATGAACGGCTTGTGTCGATCCTTAAAGCTCGGCAGCGTCGCCAATGCGGCGACATCGGTGAACCATTTCTGTTGGTCGACATTGGCAGTTAGTGTTCCCGGATGCACCGCATCGCCAGGCTGCCCGTTATCGCCGCGAGACGGTGCGCTGTTGGCCAGGCCAAATTCCTGAAAGGCGATCTGCATCTCGGAACCGATGGGAATGCCGCCGGGCTGACCGGTCTGGTCGTCGATGATCATTGTCTGGTGCACGGCACGGTCGGTGTGGTCGAAGATAAGACCGGGACCGAGCTCGCCAATGGCGGCGGTGGAGATGCCGTCGGCGACGGCGGTGCGGAGGACGGATTCCTCGTTAAGAAAATTGCCGCCAAAATGGGCGTCGAGGTCGCCCAGCACGGTATCGCTTTCGAGCAACGGGGTCGGGCTACCTCCGGCGCCCGGCACGGGGAAGGCAGCGTAGATCGCGTTTCCGAAGTCGCCGGTGTCGCCAGGCATGTGGCCGGTCGCGATAGACGCGGCGTTGACTGTGGTCCGCGTCGGAAAAACGGCATGGGTGTTGGAGAACGTGACGCCTCGCTTGAGCAGCGCGGCCATGGCTGGCGTTGTCTGCTCGTTGATCATGCCCGGCCGCAATCCGTCGGCCACGAACAGCAGCACATTGTGGGGTTTTGGCGGCTCCGCGGCGATAGCGCTCGTTGCCAGTATGGGTGCGATGATCAGCAACTCGATCAGCCAACGCATGGGGAAACCTCCGTCCGGCGGAGGAAGCCGCATTGGAGCCCGGCGAGTCCAGTATTTGATGTCGGCCGGCGAGGTCAGTCACCTCGCCGGCCAACGCGCGTTTATGTGCTGGATGAATTGAACGTGCCGCCGTCTAGCAGCAAATTCTGCCCCACGAGGAAGGAGATATTCGCCGAACACAGGAACGCACAGGCGTCGCCAAACTCGGCTGGGTCGCCGGCGCGTCCAGCTGGTGTATGCGCCTGCCGCTCCTGCACGATGTCATCCACAGGCCGGTTACTCTTGCGCGCGACCTCCTGAGAGCCGGCGCGCAGTCGGTCGGTTAGGAACGGGCCCGGTAGAAGGTTGTTGATCACCACGTTATGCTTCGCGACCTGTCGAGCGAGGCCGGCGACGAAACCGGTCAGGCCGGCGCGGGCACCGTTGCTCATGCCCAGTTCAGGAATTGGCGACACCACCGAGGCCGAGGTAATGTTGACGATGCGGCCGAACTTCCTATCGATCATGCCGTCGATCACCGACTTGATCAGGAAGATGGGCGCCAGCATGTTGGCGTCGACCGCCGCGATCCACATGTCGCGATCCCATTCGCGGAAATCGCCGCGTGGCGGGCCGCCGTTGTTGTTCACAAGAATGTCCGGCGCGGGACACGCTGCCAGCGCCGCCACGCGTCCAGCCTCGCTGGTTATGTCGCCAGCCACCGCGGTGACCTTGGCGCCGGTCAGTTGGCGGATTTCCGCCGCGGTCTGCTCAAGTGCGGGAACGGTGCGGGCGGTGATGACTAATTCCACCCCTTCCCTCGCAAGGGCGACCGCGCAGGCTTTGCCGAGTCCCTTACTGGCGGCGGAAACGATGGCTTTCTTGCCCTGAAGTCCCAGATCCATGGATTGTTCCTCGCTTTGATGACGGCTTCGCTCGGCATATTGCAAACTCTATCCACGAAACAACGGCTCGCCTACGGCGGCATGTTGCAATCACATGGCAGCGATGTAAGAGATGAGACATCAATCCGCAGTCTGGCGTTGTGCTTATATAGCCGTGGCGTGGGCCGGCTCGGTTGTTACTCTCAAAGCAAGGTGGTTCGATGAAAATCACACGCATCGGCGCCGCCGTTATGATGGGCAGCAGTTTTGCTGTAGGGCTAGCCCTTGGGCCAGGTTGGGGCCAGGCTCGGTTATTCGTGCCCGCCATCGCGGAAGCATCTGATTCACAGCAAATTCCGCGCTTATTATCGCTGTTCAGCAGTGTGATGGCACGCGCTCAGTCCGATTATGTCGAACCAGTCGCTGCGCGTACGCTAGTCGAAAATGCAATGAACGGCATGCTGACAGGGCTGGACCCGCACAGTTCCTATATGAATGAACAAGAATGGCAGGAGATGGAGACCGAGACGTCGGGCCACTTCGGCGGCATCGGGCTGGAGTTGACCGATAAAGGTGGCATGCTGCAGGTGATTAGCCCAATCGACGGGACGCCAGCGGCTGAGGCTGGAATCAGGTCGGGCGATCTGATCACCTCGGTCAACGGCAAGTCCATCGAGGGTGTCAGCCTGAATGACGCGGTTGCCGAGATGAGGGGTGCGCCGAACACCAAGGTGGGACTGATCCTCAAGCGTGAGGGTTTGGACTCCCCGATCACGCTGACGTTGATCCGGCAGATCATTCATATTCATACGGTGAAGAGCCAGTTGATGGGCGATGTTGGGGTGATCCGGATCAGCGAGTTCACTGAACAGACCGACAACGGTGTGCGGGCAGCTATGAAGTCACTGCGCGCCGAATCTGCGGGACGGTTGCGCGCATTGATCATCGATTTGCGTAATGATCCGGGAGGTCTGTTGGACCAGGCGATCGCGGTGTCGAACGACTTCCTCGATAGCGGCGGCATCGTGTCGACGCGAGGCCGGCATTTGGACGATAACCAAAGCTGGTCGGCCAAACGGGGCCACGATATATCCGGAGGCCTGCCGATCGTAGTGCTGACGAGTAATGGTACGGCGTCGGCAGCCGAGATCGTGGCGGGCGCTCTACAGGACAACCGACGCGCATTTGTGCTGGGCACCCGGTCGTTCGGCAAGGGTTCGGTGCAGACCTTGTTCCCGCTGCAAGGAGACGGCGCGATCCGGCTGACGACGGCGCGATACTACACGCCGTCTGGACGTTCGATCCAGGGTGTCGGTATCACGCCGAACGTCGAGGTGGAAGAAACCCGCACGCCAGCACCGCATTTTGGTCCAGAGCGTGAGGCTGACCTGCGTCACATCCTGACAAACGACGGCGGGCCTCCGCAGGCCGCTGCCGCTCCGACTGCCGACCTGCCCGCGGTGGCGCAACAGATCCCGAGGGTGCCGCCGGTTGGCTGGCCAAAATTCGACCCGACAAAGCCGGCAACGGATTTCCAGCTACAGCAGGGGCTAGTGCTGGTACGCGCGATGGCCGCAGGGCCGGTGGCGGCCTCGCGGTAGAAGATCAATACTCTCTTCCACCTCGGTTTGACCACATCAACCGGTTGCTGAGAGCGGGCAGGCCTTGCATCGAATAGGATATAGGAATGATAGGTCATTCGGAGGAAGGGAAGTTGCCACTCCGACCTGCCTGCGCTTGGTCGCCACCGCGACTTCCGCGAGAATACTAACAGATGAGTAGGAGGAATCAGACCATGGGCGTCACCGCCACTCTGTCCGCGTTTGCCGCTGATATTCGGCTTGACGCATTGCCGCCCGCGGTAGTCAACCGCGCGCGTTTTCTGGCCCTCGACCTCGTCGGGAACATTGTCCGTGCCCGCTACGATGCTGAAAGCACTGCGTCATTCCTCGCGGCAACCAGAGCGATGGGGATGGCCGCTGGGAATTCCGGCGTGTTCGGCGACGCGGCGCGCTATACGCCGGCCGGAGCCGCATTCCTGAACGGCGCGTTGGCCCACTCGCTGGACTTCGACGACACCCATGCCGCCGGATCCCTGCATCCCGGCGCCCCGGTCATTCCCGCGGCGCTGGCGGCCGGCGAAATGTCCGGAGCTTCGGGCCCCAATGTTCTAGCGGCGATCATCGCCGGGTATGAGGTAACTTGTCGCGTTGCCCTGGCGTTGCCGGCTGGGGAGCATTATGATCGTGGCTACCATCCTACCGCGACATGCGGAGCGTTCGGGGCGGCCGCAGCGGCCGCGCGGATTTTCAGTCTGGACGCCGACGGTGTGGCCAGCGCGCTCGGCACGGTGCTGTCGCAGACGGCCGGCAGCTTACAGTTCCTCGCCAACGGGGCCTGGACTAAGCGGTTCCAGGTTGGTTGGGCTTCGCTGAATGGATTAATGGCCGCTACCTTGGTCCGAGAAGGGTTTAAGGGCGCCTCCGAGGCGTTGGAGGGCAAGCACGGATTTATGCTGGCGTATGCACCTAATCCGACACCGGAGCGGGCAGTTCAGGATTTGGGTGAGGTATGGGAACTGATGAACACGGCGGTAAAGCCGTATCCGTCGTGCCGGTACGGACATGCTGGAATCGACGCGGCACTGGCGTTGCGGGCGACCAATGATATCAAGCCTTCGGAGATCACCCACGTCCGGCTGGGTCTGCCGAAGGCGGGCATGCTGCTGATCGGGGCTCCGGCGGAGCAGAAAGCGAACCCGCAAAATGTGGTCGATGGTCAGTTCAGCGGGCCTTTCGTGATCTCCTCCGCCTTGGCGACCGGGGCGATGGAGTGGGACAGCTACGCGCTACTGAATGATCCGACGGTTCGCATGTTGTTGCCTAAAGTTGAATGCGCGTTCGACCCCGAGATCGAGGCCGAATTCCCGACCAACATGTCCGGCAAGCTGACTATTGAGGCGCGCGGACGCACGTTCGAGCAGAAGGTCGTCGTGCCGAAGGGTGAACCCGCCAATTTCCTGTCGGAGGATGAATTGCGGGCGAAATTCGCTGGTCTGACCGACGTGGTCTTGGGTGCCGATCGCGCTGCGGCGTTGGCAAGCGCACTACTGGCGATCAATACCACAGCGGACGTCTCCGGACTGATGCGGCTGGCTGCACCACTGATGTCCACGCGGTTGGCGGGAGAATAGATCACAGACACATCACCGCATCCGCGGGTGGGCAGCGCGCGGCGTCAAGATCGGATCCCCTCGATTGCAGCAAGCCTCTTTGCCCGCAACACCGTACGCGCTATGGGTGGCGTCGGAAGGCGCGAGGGCACTGATGGAAGACGATCAGAAGCAGCGGCCAGATAGCCTACTGCCTTATGAGAAATGGATTGAGCAGTCGTTGCGGCACGTCGTGGCGCAAGCGATCGAACACGTGGCTTTGCAAGGTCTGCCCGGCGGCCACCATTTCTATATCACATTCCGCACCGATCACCCCGGCGCGGAGGTCCCTCAGCGGATTCGCGCCCAGTATCCGCAGGAAATGACCATCGTCCTGCAGCACCAGTTCTGGGACCTCGCCTTCAACAACGAAGCCCAGTCGATCCAGGTTGGGCTGTCGTTCGGCGGTGTGCCATCCAAGTTGATCATTCCGCTAGACGCCGTGGTGGAGTTTGCCGACCCGCACATCCGATATGGGCTGCGCTTCCAGGCGGCCGAACCACCGGTCATCGAGGGACCCACGCCGCTACCTGCATCCGATGAACCCGAAGCGCCGGCGGAAAAAGACGCCGAGCCGGGCCAGGTAGTCAGCCTGGACGCGTTCCGCCGCCGTTCATCGCAAGATTAAAGGACGTATCGTGGACGCTCAGCGGCCGGCCGACTTCCTCTATTCCCCAATGTTCCCACTGGCGGAAGGCACGACACCCTGGCGCAAGCTGCCGATCGAGGGCGTCCGCACTATCACCGTCGAGGGCAAGACCGTCCTGCGCATCACTCCCCACGTGCTTAGCGAATTGGCGGTGCGCGCATTTCATGACGTTTCGCACCTGCTGCGACCCGCGCATCTTGCCTCGCTTCGCGCCATCCTCGACGACCCCGAGGCGTCGTCCAACGACCGGTTCGTAGCGCTGGACTTACTAAAGAACGCCAATATCGCCGCCGGTGGCGTGCTGCCGATGTGCCAGGACACCGGCACAGCGATTGTCTTTGGCAAGAAAGGCCAGCGAGTCTGGGTCGATGGCGACGAGGAAGAGGCTCTCGCCTGGGGCGTCCATCGCACTTACACCGAAACAAATCTGCGCTATTCCCAAATGGCGCCATTGTCGATGTATGAGGAAGTCAACACCGGCAACAATCTGCCGGTCCAGTTCGACATCATGGCCGCTGCCGGCGAGCATCATGCCGACGAGTTCCACCTCATGTTTGTGGCAAAGGGCGGCGGCAGCGCCAACAAGACGTTTCTTTATCAGGAAACGAGGGCGATCCTTTCGCCGGCGACACTGACGAAATTCCTCGAAAACAAGATGAAGACCCTTGGAACCTCGGCTTGCCCGCCTTACCACTTGGCGATCGTCATCGGAGGCACCTCGGCCGAGATGACGCTTAAGACGGTGAAACTGGCGTCCACGAAATGGCTGGATGAACTGCCCACCAAGGGGGACAAGTCAGGCCACGCATTCCGCGATCTAGAACTGGAACGGCAGGTTCTGGAATTGTCGCGAACAATGGGTATCGGCGCCCAGTTCGGCGGCAAATACTTCTGTCATGACGTTCGCGTGGTTCGGCTGCCACGGCATGGCGCATCGTTGCCCGTCGGCATCGGAGTCTCCTGCAGCGCCGACCGTCAAGTCCTCGCCAAGATCACGCCCGATGGCGTTTTCCTCGAGCAGCTCGAAGTTGAGCCGGCGAAATACCTGCCAGAGACGACCGATACGCAGCTCGGTGATCAGTCCGTAACGATCGACCTGAACCGGCCGATGGCGGACATCCGCGCCGAGCTAAGCCGGTATGCAGTCAAGACCCGCCTTTCGCTCACCGGGACCATGGTCGTGGCCCGCGACATCGCCCACGCCAAACTAAAGCAGCGGCTGGATAACGGCCTGCCGCTGCCCGACTACCTGAAGAACCACCCCGTCTATTACGCCGGCCCGGCAAAGACCCCCACGGGCATGGCCACGGGCAGCTTTGGTCCGACCACGGCCGGCCGAATGGATAGCTATGTGTCCGAGTTTCAGGCGGCTGGCGGATCCCTGGTCATGCTGGCGAAGGGCAATCGGTCAAAGGCCATCAAGGATGCCTGCCGCGCGCATGGAGGCTTTTACCTTGGCAGCGTGGGCGGAGCGGCGGCGAGGCTCGCACACGACTGCATCCGTAAGGTCGAGATTCTTGAGTTCCCTGAACTCGGGATGGAAGCGGTCTGGCGAATCGAGGCGGCGAACTTTCCGGCCTTCATTGTAATAGACGACAAGGGCAACGATTTTTATGACGGTCTAGGTTGATGCGGTTTACCATCGACCGGATCGACCACATCGTCATCAACTGTAAAAGCGTGGAGATCAGCGCCGCCTGGTATCAGCGTGTGCTTGGGATGGAGCGGGAAGACTTCGGCGCGAACCATCGCACGGCCCTGAAATTTGGCGGGCAGAAGATCAATCTGCGGCCGATCGACGCGGATGTCGGCTCCTGGCCAACCGGGGCGTCGTCCGACCCCGGTGCCACCGACGTGTGCTTCATCACGGCCGTGCCGCCGAATGAGGTGATCGGACATCTTCATGACAACGGCGTGCAGATCCTGCAAGGCCCGGTCGAGCGGGCCGGCGCACTGGGGCCGATTGCGTCGGTATATTGCCGCGATCCCGATGGCAATCTGATCGAGATTTCGTCCTACCAGTCCCGGTAAAATGCGGGCGCCTCGCTCTCGGGCATGCCGCCAATTGACCTTGGCCGACTTCGACTACGACCTGCCGCCGGAGCGTATCGCGCAGCGACCCGCTCGGCCGCGGGATTCCGCCCGTATGCTGCACGTGCGCCTAGACGGCTTAGCCGACCTGACCATCCGCAACCTGCCGTCGCTGCTGCGCGCTGGCGACATCCTAGTGGCGAACGACACCCGGGTCTTTCCCGCACAACTTCAGGCCACGCGTGGGGAATCCCGGATCGGCATCACCCTGGATCAGCCGCGTGCCGACGGTGTCTGGAATGCCCTCGCCCGGAACGGCCGCCGTTTACGATTATACGACCAACTAGCCATCGAGGGTGCCCCAGCCCTGACAGCCCAGGTTATCGACAAGGCAGAGGACGGCAGCCTCTCTCTGACCTTCAATCTTGCAGGCGACGCCCTGATGCAGGCGTTCGAGCACTCCGGTGCACTAGCGTTACCGCCCTATATCCACCGCCCCGACGGGCCGACGCCCGAGGATGCCGCGGATTACCAGACCGTATTCGCCCAGCGGCAGGGCGCGGTCGCTGCTCCGACCGCCGGCCTGCATTTCACTCCGGAACTACTCGGCGCATTGGAAACAGCCGGCGTGCATCGGGTCGCCGTTACGCTGCATGTCGGGATCGGCACCTTCCTGCCGGTACGGGTAGACCACATCGCCGACCACCGCATGCACGCGGAGCGCGGCGTAATTACCGCTGCCACAGCGGAAGCGATTAACCGGGCGAGATGCGACGGCGGCCGTGTAGTCGCGGTCGGTACCACCAGCCTGCGGCTACTGGAAACCGCGGCTGAACCGGACGGTACATATCCGGCCGTTCATCGGCGAGACGTCTTTGTTCGTCCTGCCCGGCTACCGCTTCAAGGCGGTGGACCGCCTGGTCACGAACTTCCACCTGCCCCGCTCCACCTTGCTGATGCTGGTCTCGGCATTCTCGGGGCGAGATCGGATGTTGGCGGCCTATGCCCACGCCGTGGCGGCGCACTACCGGTTCCACTCCTACGGTGATGCCTGTTTCCTGGAGCGGCAGTGCAGGGCTTGACCGGGCATGTGGGCCGGGCAGGTTCGGGAACCTTGTAATGGCCGATTTACGGCGGAGTGGCCCAGCGTGGCGCCTGCCGGCGGACCCAGTCACCATCCAGCGCGACGTCCGGTTCAACCGCGCGCACCACCGGCGCTATAAGTTGAGCCACGACCTCCGGCCAGGCATTCACCAGCCGCCCGACCGGCATCTGCGACGTCGCCACGGAGCGGTCACTCAGTGCCGGTCCGCGATGTGGCCAGTGTCGGTCAGGATCGAACAGCTCTCGGCCGGTCAGGCCCCACCACTCGCACCGGAACGCAACCCGCCGCACCCCGTTAAACAGCCGAGCAAAGGTTCGGGCATGGCAAACCAGTTCGCCAACTTCTTGGGCCACGACGAACGGACTGAGATATGTTCCGGGGATTGCGGCGGGCGAAACGGCGAGTTGCCCCTGGTCTTCGGGATAAGGGCGGATCACAGTGGCGTAGCCGCTCGGCGATACCCGCCAGAAATCGGCGGTCGCGTCGGGATTGCGCGCTCGCAGCCAGGCGGCCTCAAGGAAATCCACCTCATCGTCGCCGCTTGCTGGATCGAGCACGAACCGCGCCTGCACACCGCGCCGGTATGGCGGATCGAACATGTTCCAGCCGGAACGGAACTGCGCCTGGACGTCGAATACAGTCCGACGCAGCCGTTCGGGGAGCTGCGCATGCTCCAGCATTTCCGGGCGGACCATCTCGAAACCGTAGGACAGCACGTAGTGACAACGGGCGAGGCGGTCGGCGACCGGGCTGCGCGGGACCAATGCCTGGAATGCGGCGCGGGAAGCCCGATGCCAGGTCTGCAAGCGTTGCGAGGTGTCGGGAGCCGAGGACCGTCCATCAATCGACGCGTCCACCATGCTCAGCAGCGCCTCGCGGTCGCGACGAACACAGCGGCGGATCAGCGGTGCCCAATCTTGCGACAACTCGATCTTGGCGCTGTGTGGGCAGGGCACGCCCAGCCATCGTCCCGACCCGAGCGGCCCATGTTTGCGCAGGTAGAAGGCGCCCCGCTCGATCAGCTTTTCACCACCGACTATCGGGCCGTCCTGACGGATGCAAACCGGCGTGGTGCCATGGCCATTGACGCGAATCACCGAATGAACGGCACCTATCGTTGACATGGTCGTAACGACTTCGCAGCGGATCGGCGGATCGAGGTAGGTTTGGACGATCGAGCGCACGCGTTCGATTGTGCAGTTCGTCCGGAACGGATCGGTGTCGTCCGGCGCGAGCGTGTGCTCGTTGAAACCGAATACGACAAAGCCCCCACCGTGATTGGCCAGCGCAGAAATATCACGGGCAAGTTCGGCCCGGTCCTCGGCGTGCTCGAGATTGCGCCAACTTTTATACTCTATTTCTAACGCTCGGCAGGGAGCATCCACGAGGTCCTGAATATCGTTCGGCGCGGCGGCCTCAAAAACGGAGTCCTCCAGGCCGGACGCTGCGAGGTCCTGCGGGTGCACGTCGTTGGCTGGTAGCGGAGGCGCTAGGGCTTCGGACATTGGCAACACGTTCTGAGGGTGGTTGCATATGTAGCAAAGACCGCACCCGAACACACGGAAATATGTTGCCTTGATCAGGCATTAAGCAATTGAAGCGAAAAAGCATCGGATCGATTTAGTTCCGATTATCGCGATGCTACCGCGCTCCGCGAAATTGACCGAAAGAAGGGGACCACGCCCCAACGCATTACGCTGCCTCGGCTAACCGCCCGTTTATCACCAGCCCGTTTGCGCCGGCGGAAACGTGCACCGTATCCCCTTCCTTTACTCCACCTTCCAGAATCATTTCGGCCAACGGATTTTGTAACGACCGTTGGATAACCCGCTTCAGCGGTCGCGCCCCATAAGTGCTATCGTAGCCCTCGGCTGAGAGCCAATCGAGGGCCGTCCGATCCAGTTCAAGGCCGATCTTCCGGTCGGCTAGCAGCTTGCGTAGCCCGGCCAATTGGATCTCCACGATCGCCGCCATGTCGTTCCGTTGCAGGCGTCGGAACAGCACGATTTCGTCCAGCCGATTTAAGAATTCTGGGCGGAAGTGCTGACGGACGATGCTCATCACCTCGCCTTGCACCATCGTCGTCGGCTCGCCTTCCTTCTGGTGTGCCAACACGTCGCTGCCGAGGTTGGAGGTCAATACAATGATCGTGTTCTTAAAGTCGACTGTACGGCCCTGGCCGTCGGTCAGCCGTCCGTCGTCCAAGACTTGCAGCAGGATGTTGAATACATCCTCATGCGCCTTCTCGACCTCGTCGAACAAGATCACCTGATACGGGCGCCGGCGCACTGCCTCAGTGAGCACTCCGCCCTCGTCGTAACCGACATAGCCAGGAGGGGCTCCGACCAAGCGCGACACGGCATGCTTCTCCATGAACTCGCTCATATCGATGCGAACCATCGCCTTGTCGTCATCGAACAGAAACGACGCCAATGCCTTTGTCAGCTCGGTTTTGCCAACGCCGGTTGGGCCAAGAAACAAGAAGCTGCCGATCGGCCGGTTAGGATCCTGCAGGCCAGCTCGGGCACGCCGGACAGCATGAGCGACTGCCTTTAGCGCTTCCTCCTGGCCGATCACCCGTTGACGTAGTTGATCTTCCATTCGGATCAGTTTCGCCCGCTCACCCTCTAGCATCTTGTCCACCGGGACGCCGGTCCAACGAGACACCACGCCAGCGATGCTCTCCTCCGTCACCGCCTCGTTGACCAGCTTGCCATCGGCGGAGCGCGCCAACTGGCGCTCGATATCCGGAATGACGCCATACATCAGCTCGGACGCTCGCCCCAGATCGCCTCGGCGTTGCGCCACCTCGACTTCTGATCGTGCCTGGTCCAGCCGCTCCTTCAGTTTCTGGGTCTCCTGCACTTGGTCCTTTTCGCTCTTCCAGGCGGCCGCCATGGCGTTCGACCGATCTTCCAGGTCGGCGAGTTCATGCTCCAGTTTGGCCAACCGGTCCTTCGACGCCGGATCGGTCTCCTTTTTCAACGCCTCCCGCTCGATCTTCAGCTGAATCACCCGTCGATCGAGCTCATCCAGCGCCTCCGGCTTCAAGTCCACCTGCATGCGCAACCGGCTCGCCGCTTCGTCGACCAGATCAATCGCCTTGTCCGGCAGGAACCGGTCAGTGATATAGCGTTTCGACAAGGTCGCCGCCGCGACCAGCGCTGCATCAGCGATCCGCACGCCGTGGTGGAGTTCGTACTTTTCCTTTATGCCACGCAGGATGCTGATCGTGTCCTCTACGCTTGGCTCACCCACAAACACCGGCTGGAATCGGCGGGCCAGCGCCGCATCTTTCTCTACGTGCTTGCGGTATTCGGTCAGCGTCGTCGCGCCGATGCAGTGCAACGTGCCGCGCGCCAGTTCGGGCTTGATCAGATTGGATGCGTCCATTGCTCCATCCGCCCGCCCAGCGCCGATCAGTGTATGCATCTCGTCGATGAACAGGATCACCTGCCCCTGAGCGTCCTCGATCTCCTTCAGGACAGCCTTGAGGCGCTCCTCGAACTCGCCGCGATATTTCGATCCGGCGACCATCGCGCCAAGATCCAAGGATAGAAGCTGTTTGCCCTTGAGTGCCTCCGGTACGTCACCGTTGACAATGCGCAACGCAAGGCCCTCAACGATGGCGGTCTTGCCGACGCCCGGTTCGCCGATAAGCACCGGATTGTTCTTGGTCCGGCGCGCCAGCACCTGGATGGTGCGGCGGATTTCTTCATCACGGCCGATGACGGGGTCTAGCTTTCCCTCGCGAGCGACAGCGGTCACATCGCGCGCATACTTCTTAAGAGCATCAAAGTTGGATTCCGCGTTCGGGCTGGTGACCTTGCGCCCTTTGCGGACGTCATTCACCGCCTTCTCCAGTGACTGAGGGGTTAACCCCGCGGCCTTCAACGACCGTCCGGCCGGCGTGTTGGACTCAGCCAATGCCACAAGCAGCCGGTCCTGCGCCACATATTCATCGCCCGCGCGGGTCGAGGATTGCTGCGCCGAGTCCAGCACCCGTACCAAGTCCGGCGTAAGCTGGGGCTGACCCGCTCCGCCCCCGCTAACTTTAGGCTGACGTGCCACTTCCGCATCGTTGGCCGCAGTGGCGGCTCGTGGATCGCCCCCAGCAGCCCTGATCAGGCCGGCCGCGGCGCCTTCCTCGTCATCCAACAAAGCCTTCAGCAGATGTTCAGCGGTGATCCGCTGGTGGAATTCGCGGATCGCGATCGTGCTGGCAGCCTGGAGAAAACCCTGGCACCGTTCCGTAAATTTCTGGATATCCATCAAATGTCCCTTTCGTCAGGCGACAGTCCTTTCATGCCCCTGCGAAGAGGCGACATGAACAGGCTTTGACACAAAATTGGTGCGGGGCAGACAATCGCTCAAGGGGGTCAGAATCATGCGAATAGAATACCTGTATCGCTACCCGGTCAAAGGCCTCACCGCTGAAGCCATTGAGCAGGCCGAGGTCAAGCCCGGCTGTGCGATACCTTGGGATCGAGCCTTTGCGTTGGCGCATGGGGACTCCGGCTTTGACCCAGCTAACCCGGCTTGGCTGCCGAAATGGAACTTCCTCTGCCAAATGAAGCACGCGAGGGCGGCGCTGCTGTTTTGCGTATTCGATCCCGGTCCGAAGACGTTGCGGATTTGCGCGCCCGACGGCAGTGGGGTCGAAGCGAACGCCATGACCCCGTCGGGGAGAGAACGCATCGCTTCTTTCCTGAAAGATTACCTCGGTGACGAGGCTCGAGGCGATCCGACTTTCCACTATGTGCCGAACCACGTGTTCGGCGATCAAAAGACCCCGGTCGTGAGCTTGAACAACCTCGCCAGCCTTCGCGATTATGAGTCCAAGGTGGGTGCGCGTCGGCACAGGCGTCGTTTCCGCGCCAATATCTGGTTCAACGGAGCCGCGGCTTGGGCTGAACGCGACTGGATCGGACGGGAAATCCAGGTCGGTGGAGCGGTGATGAGGGTGTTGAAAGGAACGACCCGTTGTCCTGCTACCAAAGTCAATCCGGAAACGGGAGAGCGTGATGCCGATCCGGTAGCGGAGCTTCGCTCCTTGTACGGGCATGTCGACCTCGGCGTGCATGCCGAAGTGATCAATGGAGGAAAGTTCTCGATCGGAGACGCAATGGAATTAATGGAGCTTTAATTCAACAGAGCGAAAGATGTTGCTGACTACATGATAAGTGTGATCGCGATTTGTTGAAAATCATGTTGCTGCCTGACGAATTCGTGATGTATGTAGGTTCTGTTTCCTCCCCTGAACTTTGCTGCGGGAGCATGCTCCCGCAGCGCTCTTTGCCCGTGTCGTTCTCCTAGAGACGATTGCAGCCGGATCCGGACTTTAACGGGCAAGAAATTGGGTCTTGCCGAACATGATCTCCCGCTCTTCCTCAGTCATCGGACCAAGTTTCTTTTTCTCCGCCAAAACCTCCACACCGCGCTGCACGGCCGGTCGTGCTGCCACTGCGTCGTGCCAGCGTTTCACGTTGGGGTAGTCTGCCAGATCGATGTTGCGGCGCTCCGGATTACGAATCCATGGGAAATTGATGATATCAGCCAATGAGTACTCCGCGCCGGCGAGATACTCGACCTGGCCCAGGCGTTTTTCGAGCACCCGATGCAGGCGCTTCACCTCGTTGGTATACCGTTCGATCGCATAGGGTAATTTTTGAACAGCATAGTTCGCGAAATGATTATACTGGCCGAACATCGGACCCGTGCCGCCCATTTGGAACATCATCCATTGCAAGCAGTGGTAGCGGCCGACATGTTCAGCGGGGACGAGCTTGCCGCCGGTCTTTTCCGACAGATAGATCATGATCGCGGCTGATTCGAATAGCTTAAGCGGCTTGCCGTCGGGACCTTCCGGATCGACGATCGCTGGAATGCGGTGGTTCGGAGTGATCGCCAGGAACTCCGGCTTGAACTGGTCGCCCTTGCCGATGTTGATTGGGATTACCTTATACGGCAAACCGAGTTCTTCCAGCGTGATATGAACTTTGTGGCCGTTCGGCGTCGGCCAGGTCCAGACCTGGATCATTCTGCCTCCTCGGTTGCCTCGTTCGCGGCACCATCGCGCCTCAGCGTGGTAACGTCAAAGGGCCGGTGCGGCTCAGCCTTGGCGCTCAGAAATCAGTTGCTTGATGGCGCCGATCGCTTTGGCTGGGTTAAGGCCTTTAGGGCAGGTATCCGTGCAGTTCATGATTGTATGGCAGCGGTAAAGCTTGAATGGGTCTTCCAGTTCGTCCAGCCGATGACCGGTCGCCTCATCGCGGGAATCAGCGATCCACCGATAAGCCTGCAGGAGTACGGCTGGGCCGAGGTAACGGTCGCCATTCCACCAATAGCTTGGGCACGCGGTCGAGCAGCAGAAGCACAGTATGCATTCCCACATGCCATCTATCTTAGCGCGCTCCTCTTTGCTTTGCAGGCGCTCGGCGTCCGGCGGGGCCGGCGTATCGGCCTGTATCCAGGGTTTGATGGAGCGATATTGCGCATAGACCTGTGACAAATCGGGGACCAGATCCTTGACGACGGGCATGTGCGGCAGCGGACTGATTTTTACCGCGCCCTTCACCTCCTCGATCGGCTTCAGGCAGGCCAGCGTGTTGCCACCGTCGATGTTCATGGCGCATGAGCCGCAGATGCCCTCGCGGCAGGAGCGGCGGAAGGTCAGCGTCGGGTCGATCTCATTCTTGATTTTGATCAAAGCGTCCAGGACCATGGGGCCGCATGCACCTAGGTCGACTTCATAAGTGTCGGTGCATGGGTTCCTTCCGTCGTCCGGATTCCATCGATAGATTTTAAATTCCCGGACGCGCTTCGCCCCAGCGGGCGCCTTGAAAGTCTGGCCGAGCCCGATCCGGCTGTTCCGGGGGAGGTTGAAGGCAACCATCGTCTCGTGATCCTACGTAAAAAGCACGACGTCAGAGCCGGCCAATTGAAGAGCTAATAAACCCGCTTCTTCGGTGGAAAGACTGACACCTCATTGGTCAGCGTCTGCATCCTCACCGGACGATAATCGAGCTTTACGTCGCCGTCGTCGTCACACCAGGCAAGCGTATGCTTCATCCAGTTCTGATCGTCGCGGTCCGGGTAGTCGTCATGCGCGTGCGCTCCCCGGCTCTCGGTGCGGGCCTCCGCGCCGGCCATGGTGGTCATCGCGCTGCCCATCAGGTTGTGCAGCTCCAACGCTTCCATTAGGTCGCTGTTCCAAACTAGGCTGCGATCGGATACCGACATATCGGTCATGCCGCTCCAAACCTTCTTCATCTTTTCAACGCCCTCTGTCAGGCTTTTCGCGCTGCGAAACACCGCCGCATGGCCTTGCATTGTGCGCTGCATCTCCAGCCGGAGCTCCGCGACCCTTGTGCCGCCTTTGGCGTGCCGAGCGCGATCGAACCGGTCGAGCGAGGCCTCTCCGGCTTTTGGCGGCAGCGGCGCCTGGTCGGCGCCCGGCTTGATTGTCTCCGCCGCTCGGCGTGCTGCGGCCCGTCCGAAGACCACAAGGTCGAGCAAGGAGTTTGTGCCCAGCCGGTTGGCGCCGTGCACGGACACGCATGCGGCCTCACCCACCGCCATCAGGCCGCGGATCGTCGCATCCGGGTTGTCCTTGGTCGGACGCAGCACCTCGGTGTGCACATTCGTTGGGATGCCACCCATGTTGTAATGCACGGTCGGCAGCACCGGGATGGGCTCCTTCGTGACCTCGATGCCGGCGAACACTTTCGCGGTTTCGGAGATTCCAGGAAGGCGCTCATGCAGCAATTCAGCTCCCAGGTGCTCAAGATGGAGCATGATGTGGTCCTTGTCCGGGCCGCAGCCCCGACCGGCATTGATCTCCATGGTCATTGAGCGCGATACGACATCGCGGCTGGCAAGATCCTTGGCAGTGGGTGCATAGCGCTCCATGAAGCGCTCGCCTTCTGCGTTGGTCAGGTAACCGCCCTCACCCCGAGCGCCCTCGGTGATCAGGCAGCCGGCGGGGAAGATGCCGGTGGGATGGAACTGCACAAATTCCATGTCCTGGGCAGGTAAACCGGCGCGTAACACCATGCCACTGCCGTCGCCGGTGCAGGTGTGCGCCGAGGTGCACGACAGGTAGGCACGCCCGTATCCGCCGGTCGCAAGCACAATCGTCTGAGCGCGGAAGCGGTGAATGGTGCCATCCTCAAGGTTCCAGGCCATCACCCCGCGGCACACACCTTCCTGGTCGAGGATCAGGTCCAGCGCGAAATATTCGATGAAAAATTCAACACTGTGTTTGAGGCTCTGCTGGTACAGCGTGTGCAGGATCGCATGGCCTGTCCGGTCAGCGGCCGCGCAAGCACGCATCGCGGGTTCTTTGCCGTATTCCTTCATGTGACCGCCGAACGGGCGTTGGTAGATACGCCCGTCTTCGGTGCGACTGAACGGCACGCCGTAGTGTTCCAGCTCATAAACCGCCGGAATCGCCTCTCGGCACATATATTCGATGGCGTCCTGATCACCCAGCCAGTCCGACCCTTTGACGGTATCGTACATGTGCCAGCGCCAGTCGTCCTCGCCCATGTTGCCCAAAGCGGCGCCGATGCCACCCTGCGCCGCGACCGTGTGGCTGCGTGTCGGAAACACCTTAGTGATGCACGCCGTTTTCAGACCGGAGGCGCCCATCCCGAATGTGGCGCGCAGGCCGGACCCACCGGCGCCGACGACGACGACGTCGTAGGTGTGGTCCAAGACGCTGTAAGCCCGCGACGACGGCATCGTAATCGCATTCATCGACTTATTCCTCCGGGCCTATAGCCCGATCTTCAGCACGGCGACGATACAAAGCAGCGCCGCAAACACGCAGGCTGCTTTGACGGCAAGCACCGACCAAAGTTTGATTGCCGGCTGGTGCACATAATCATCCAGGACCGTTTGCATACCTAGGCTGAGGTGATGAAATGTTGTCACGATCAGCAGCAGCATAAGCACGATCGAAATCGGCGACGACAACCATTCGATTATCGCCTGACGTTGAGCGCCAACCAGGTGCAGAAGCGCGAAAATGAACCAGATCGTAAGAGGCACCAGCGCGGCGGCTTCGACACGTTCTACCCACCAATGATGAGACCCAGCATGCGCCGCCCCCAGCCCGCGGGCTCGGCCGAGCGGCGAGCGGAGAATGTTGACTTGTGGGGCGTCAGGCATCGCTTGTCCTCACCAAACAGCCAAACCAATCACCCAGACCAATATTGAGCCTACGCCCGCCGCGATGAGCGCGCTCCAGGAGGAGGCAATATAGGCACGCTTTTCGAAGCCTAGCCCAACGTCCCATGCTAGGTGGCGGATGCCGTTGAAGAAGTGATATAAGAGGGCAACGGTCCAACCGAACAGGCAGAACAGCCCAACCGAGGAACCAACGAACCACTGCACGCTATCGAAAGCCTGATCGGAGGTAGCGGCGGCGACCAACCACCACGTCAGCAACAATGTACCGACCCCCACCGCGCACCCGGTCACCCGGTGCAGAATTGAGGTCGCCATTGTAATTGGCCAGCGATATACTTGAAGATGCGGCGACAACGGCCGGCGCACCAACTTACCCTCCGAGTTACGCCCTACCATCAACGCGTCGCGCACGTTCGTCACGTATCGTTCCAATACTACCAGCGCGCCCATTAAGCCTGATGGCGGCAGCGCGCCGGCGGCGGTGTAGACTGCCAGGAATGAAGGGTCAACGCGCAGGCTGGCTTGGTCCAGCCTGGCCGCTCAATGTCCCCGAGCTCACGCCAATTCCGATAGGTCCGAATTACACAGCTTGCCGGCCAATTCGGTGGAGATAGCAGCAAACTGCGCCTCACTTTTTCTGGTGAGGCCGCCTCCGGGTTGCCGATCACTCTGGAAGCAGACCGACTGCGGACGCTGCACCATATCTAAACGCCGCCGCCGGCACTTCGGACAGACCCGGTGTTGTGTTGGCTTTTGCCAATGAAAGCCGGTCGCTTGCCAGCAGATCGGGCCGCACCGCCATCATCATCGCGGTTTCGGCCTCGCAGGCGTGCTGCAAGCCGCCCTATGTCTCCAAAATCTTGGCAATTGCTACCGCAGCGGCACACCAGTAGATCAATTGCATGCTCGGCACACCAAGCTTGGGCGTCAGGTCATCAACGCTAAGGGCCTTCTCATTGCCGCCATGGGCGTTCGGCAGAACCATCCGACGAAATCCGTGTCTCATACCCGAACGGACGACGCCCTCGATCCCAACGCTGCGAGGGTGGCATTGTCCAATGTCACCGTACGCCGAAACTCATGTGATGTTCCGATAGACCGGGCTAAAGCACTGGCAGCACCACCGCCGCCCGCCCCTTGGACGGTCCTTTACTGGCTGTTCGTGCGGCAATCGTTTCGCCGAGGATGGAGTCGCCCTCGACCGGCAAATGCGCGCCGTGTTGCTCGAGCGAGGCAATCGGGAGGATGACTATCGCAACCCGGCGGGCCTGGTCCCGCAGCTGACCCGCCCTCAGCTTGCGCCATTCATGCTGCATGGCAGTCCCTTTTCTTCCTGAACCGCATTCTGGCAGAACCGGTGAATTGTAATATAAAAGTCAGCGTCGGAGCTCACTCTGTGGAGGATATCTCGGCCAGGGACGCGGATAATCCCGCGATCCGCGTTGCCAATGCCTTCCAAATTAATCCGTCAAAGCTGGCGTTTTCGCGCGAAGCCGCCTGCGCAGCTCGGACAGGCCGATCGACCGCACCTCACCCACATCCAGGGCGATTGCACTAGCGATATACACGACAAATCCGAGCGCAATTGCCGTTAACAGGCCTACCGGGTTAAGCGGGAAACAAATCAAGGTCAGCGCCAGGGTCATCGGCAAGATCGCGATCCCGCAGGTGACTACCTGCCGGATTGGCAGCCAAACGGGAAACAGCGAGGTTCCAAGAAACCAGCCGACCACCACGGTGGCGCTCTGGCAAAACAGTGCCGTCCAGGCCGCACCCATCATTCCGTACCGGGGTACGACGTAGATATTAAGGGCGATATTCATTACGGTCGCTGGTCCATAGGTCCAAAGCATCAATAAGGGGCGGCCGGATAGATGGAACGCGTGGTCGATAAAGTGCGAACGCAGCCCACGGGCCAAAGCGGTAAAGCTCATAATCGGCAACAGCGCCGCGACCCCGGACCGGAAATCGGATCCCACCAGGACGGCCGCAATTTGATCGGCGGTCAGGGCGAGACCCGCACAGGCGGGCAAAGAGACAGCGAGGAGCGCAATGCCGTTACGGCCCGCTTGCACGCGCGCCGCTTCTCGCCCTTCATTTTCCAAAACCTGCACGACAAGGGGGAAGGTCGCGGTGGTGATCGAGGCGCAAATCAGGGTAGTTGGGCGTTCGACCAGATTGTAAGCGACAGCGTAGATGCCAAGCACGCCTGTCCCCGCCAGCGACCCCAGCAGGAAGCGGTCACTGTTCTGCAGGATCACTGCTGTCGCGGCCACGGCCACCAGTGGCCACGCATATTCGACCAGTCGGAGCAATTCCCCCCGGTCCAAGACTTTGGCGGTTTGGCGGAACGGCGACGTCAGTAGCCCGATATCGAAGCCCGAACAGAGGACAGCGGCGATCAATAGGCCCAGAATTATCGCTTCAGCGCCGAATCCGAAAATATATAGGGCAGGCAGGCCCAGCCCGAAGCCGAGGACGGCATGCACACACTCGACGGTGTTGTAACGACCTATCAGGTTGCCACAGCGATTGACCGACTGATTCAGTTGCACAAGCGACCGAAACAGCAGCATCGGCAGGGCTAGCCACGCCGCCAAGCGATACTCCGAGGGCAAAGAAATCAGCAAGCCGGCGCAGCCACTGATCACGACCACGGTGAAGCACATACCGTAGAAGATTAGATAGGCCTCTTTGAGAAGGCCTTCCCGCCGCCCACCCCGGGCGGCCCCCGGGAAAAACCGCGTCACCGCGATCGGCAGCGCGTAGAACAAGGACGTCTGCAGCACGAGGACCGCAGAAAACACATAACTGTAAATACCGAATGCCGCCGGCGACAGCAGTCGTGTGTAAGCATACACCATTGCGATCGCAACGATTGCTGGGATCACGTTGGATGGAACGTAGCCGATAATCTGTCGGTACACGCGGAGACCACCTCGCGGGAAATTTAGTAAAATATCGTAATAATTAGCTGAGAAGATTCCACATGTAAATGGGCCTAATTTGGCCCCGATTGGGGAAAAACAATAACTGATCGGACCCAGCGCACCAAACATCTAGCGGTTGCATACTGAACGACCGGTCTGAACGAAGCCAAATCACGTTGGCATGACGACATTCGTCCTGCGATCGGAAAGAGGGTGGACCGTCCGGACGAGGACGCGCCCAGCGGCGTGTAATGGTGCGCCCGGCAGGACTCGAACCTGCAACCGAGCGGTTATGAGCCGGTCGCTCATAGGTCAACCCGTGCAGCATGAGGCAACATCACGCGCTCGATATCCATTGAAATCTCTTGATATATCGAGGCAAATATGGGATATGACGCAACATGGAGCAACCTGGTGAGACGGGGCAAGTGTGTTGCCCCGGTGTTGCCCCGCCAAGAAAGGCGGCCATGGCGAAAATCAATCTGACGGATCGGTTCATCGACTCCCCCGGTCGGACGCCAACCACCGGGCGCAAGGATTATTCCGATGCGCAGGTCCCGGGGCTATCGCTTCGGGTCACGGCCGCTGGTCACAAAACTTTCGTCTTGATCGCACGCTACCCGCTCAACCCCAAAAACCCAACCCGTCGGGCGCTCGGCGACTACGGCAAGATCACGCTGGAGCAGGCTCGGGAGAAAGCACGGTTGTGGCTGGCGCTATGGGCAAGGGCATCGATCCCAAGGTTGAGGACGCGCGTCAGAAGGCCGAGGCGCGGCGCCGGCAGATCAACACCTTCGCCGCGGTGGCGGCCGAGTTCCTGGACCGGCACGCCAGTGGCCTCCGGAAGGCGGGCGAGGCCCGTAGGATCGTTGATCAAGAATTCGTGAAGCGCTGGGGCGCGCGTCCTGTTACCGATATCAGGCCGGAAGAGGCGGCGGCGGCAATCAGAGCTATCGTAAAGCGAGGCGCCCCCTACCAAGCGCACAATGCGCTCGGCTACCTCCGCCGGCTGTTCAATTGGGCGATCGGCACCCACGAATTTGGGATCGACGCGTCACCTGTCGAACGCCTGAGCCCAAAGGACCTCATCGGCAAGCGTGAGGCACGCGAGCGTACTCTATCAGATGCAGAGCTGCGCGCGGTGTGGGATGCCGCTGAGCCCATGGGCTACCCCTATGGTCCGCTGATCCGACTCCTAATCCTGACCGGACAGCGCGAGCGCGAAGTGTCCGATATGACCTGGTCGGAGATCAACTTCGATCAGGCGCTGTGGACCATTCCGGCCGTCCGCATGAAGGGCGACAGGGCGCACGAGGTTCCGCTGGCCCCCAAGGCTCTGGCGTTGCTGCAGGTCGCTGCCGCGGTTCTCCGCCGGCGAATTCGTGTTCACCACGACGGACGGCGCCAAGGCGGTCAACGGCTTTTCCAAGGCCAAGGCGCGTATCGACAAGCTGAGCGGCGTTGAGAAATGGAAATTCCACGACCTGCGCCGGACGATGCGGACCCATCTGTCCGCGCTGCCGGTACAAGACTGGTACGGGAACTAGTGATCGCCCACGCGCGGCCCGGGCTCCATAAGGTCTACGACCAGCACACCTACCGCGACGAAAAGCGCGAATGCCTGGAGCTCTGGGCCGCTCGCTTAAACGGTATTGTCGAGCCGCCACCACCAAACGTGGTGGCGCTGCAGCGGCCACGCGAGCTTGCCGAGGCGGCCCGTTAAAAATGTGCATTCAGCTAAACTCCTGGGAGATCATGGAAGAACGGCTGAAAGCCGCGTTCAGCGAGGTGGAAACGACAGAGCCGCCCGCAGATAGAATGCCGATCCGTTCGGCCATCCCTGAGTTGGCGCGTTATTTTCTGAAGGAGACACACAACAAATACCCGAATCCAGGCCTGGCGATCGTGACTGAGAAGGCTGCCGTGGGGCAAATACTCGAAATCGCAAAACACTCCTCAGCGTTGCTCACCGCTCTGGAACAGATGAGTGGGGCCGCCGAGAATGCGTTCGACCCCCTTAACAAAGCCTTCTTTTCCAAGCTGATGACACAGTTGAGACTGCTGGACGTAACGTCAAAATTTGCTGACCCGCCTAAACTTCCGCCAAATGCGGGCACGGGAAGACCAAAGGATACCTACGCTCAGCGCGCAGCTGATGTCACCGCTCGCTATTATTGGCTTTTAAGTGGGAAGGCCCCCACCGTGATAAAGCCTAACAAAAAAGGCGATATTACCTATAGCGAATACCTATATCTACTTGAAAAGGTATTCTCCATACTCGGACTGAAAGATAACAAGCCGGCAACCTATGGGACGGACGCGGTGAAGAGGTGGCCAGATTTGCTGCAACAAGCAAAGCGGGAATTTGGCTGGGTCGATCCCGATAAGGAGAAAAAGCAGCCTTAAATTGGGCCATTAACTCCTCTTGTTTGCTTTGACGGCGGTCGGTTCGATTTGGTGCTCTCTGTCGCACTAGGAAGCCACACGGAGCGGCCATGCGCGTTATCTCTTACAGCAAGCTGGAGGCGGAAAAAGGTATCCGCTTCAGTCGGGAACACATTCGGCGATTGGTGAAAGCAAAAAAATTCCCGCCGCCGCTGGACCTCGGCGATCACACCATCGGTTGGATCGACAGCGAACTCGACGCGTGGCTTGAGGCGAAAGCGGCCGGGCGCCCTTCTGCCAAGGCCGCCTGATCCACATGGAAAAGTGCACCGGGGTCGGCACCACGAGGGCTTCGGAAACGCTTGGCGGCGATGATCCCGGAAGTCTCATAACATTTGCCGGCTCCCAATTCAACGACGGTCGTACGCTGTGCGCTGCGGCCCTTGATCGTCCTTCTGGCTGTCGGTAGGGCGCCATGCCACGGCCGAAAGACTTGCGCATCAGGCTGCCGATCTGCGGCAGGCGGTGGCGACATGACCTCCTCTCCGGACGATGACGCCCTGGCCGCTTTGCGTCACGGCGATCTCGACGCCGTGCGGACGTACCGCCGCGAGACTAGCCCGGTTGGCCGACGCCGCGTCCAGGCTCGGGGGCCGATTGGATCGTTGCCCTGGCGGCGGTCGAAAACCAAGCAGTCGAGGTCGAAACCCATCGTTGAGGTGCTGGCATGAGCACCGAAGAGCTCGCCCAGATCAACGCCATCAAAGCTGTCATCGCCGACTGGACCAGCGTGGCAAACGGAAGCAGGTGCTCGCTGACCAGTGACGACGACGGTATCTATCGTCTGCAGTTCGACGACGAAGTCGTGCTCTACCAGACGACTAATGACCGACTTCCGGAAATGCTCATCTGGGCCAAGGAGGTGGAGGCGGCCATCAAGCGGCGTGATGGCCGTGAACAGTCGGAGGCAATTAATGGTGCTACTACTAACTCGCAGAGCCGCCCCCGAGGTCGACCGCTTTGCCCCGAAGTGACCGAGCGGCGGCGGCGGATCACCGAGATGGCCGAGCAGCTCCAGCCAGCCAGCATCCGCCAGCTTTACTATCAAGCCGAAGTCGCAGGGCTGGTGCCGAAGACCGATGCCGGCTACCGCGCGGTGCAACACGATATCCTGGTTCTGCGTCAACAGGGCGACATCGAGTACGACTGGATCAGCGACAATACGCGATGGATGCGAAAATCGCGATCCTATCGTGGGATAGACCATTTCCTCGATCTGAGCATCAGCACGTATCGCCGAGACCTATGGCACCGCGCCCCCGTCTACGTCGAGATTTGGATAGAAAAGGACGCGCTCGCCGGCACCGTCATGTCGGAGACAAAACTCTATGACGTGCCGCTGATGGTGGCAAAGGGCTTCTGTCCGAAACCTACCTATACGCGGCGGCCCAGGCGATCGCCGACAAGCAAGCCAGCATACATCTACGCATTCTTCGATCACGACCCGTCCGGCAAACATTCCGCGAAGCACATTGAGCGCAAACTGCGTGAGTTCGCGCCGGGCGCGAGATCCACTTCGAACTGGTAGCCGTCACTGAAGAGCAGATCGAGCAATGGGAACTTCCTACTCGTGAAACCAAGCGGGAGGGCAACCGGCACGCCAAGAACTTCGAAGGAGATAGCTGCGAGCTCGACTCCATTCCCCCCGACAGGCTCCGCGACCTCGTCCGCGAGTGCATAGCGCGGCACATTGACCATGCCCGTTTCGCCACCGTGCTGGCAGCGGAAGAAAGCGAACGCTCGGCGCTCAAAATGTTCGCGCAGAGCTGGGGGGCGTCGGCATGAGCACCGAACCGGCGGCCTTGGTCGATTTCGTCACCGTCCCGCAGTGGGTGCGTGGCGGAACGAAATGCGCAACGGCAAGATAACGAAGGTGCCCTATTGCTCAGCGACGCGACTAGCCGAAGTCGACGACCCCTCAACCTGGCTCCCGCACGATCAGGCCGTGCTGATCGCCGATGCGGTCGTCAACGGCTCAGGCGGCGGCATCGGCATCGCCTTCGGTCAATGCGGCGAAGCCTGGATAGCCGGCGTTGATTTGGACAGCTGTCGCGATCCTGTCTCCGGGATCGTAGAGCCGTGGGCATCCGCGGTGATCGACAGGCTCGGCTCCTATACCGAGGTGTCACCGTCTGAAACCGGCGTAAAGGTGTTCTTCCTCGCCGATCCCAGCGACATGCCCAAGCTGCGCGAAATCATGGGCACCGCCCACGGCCGCCAGTTCAAGCGCGCCAACGGCAGCAGCCATCCGCCGAGCATCGAGTTATACCTCAGCAACCGGTATTTCACGGTGACTTGGGAGGGCCTCGCGGATGCACCCGCCGAGCTTCGCGTCGTCCCCCTCGCTGATCTCCGATGGCTGATCGAAGAGGCCGGGCCCAACTTCTCCGGGAAGCGCGATAGCGCTAACGGCTCCCCCGGAACCAACGATACATCCGCCAGAATCCTGGACCGACTGGATATCGCCGCCAAGCACAGCAAGCCACTCGCCGCGGCACTGCTCCATGCCTCCACGATGCGGGGCGGATCGCGATCCGAAGGGGCATTCGGCCTCGGAGCCGCCCGAAGCGGGCGGGATGGACCTTCGAAGACATAAAGGCCGCTTTGCGCGCCTGCCCAGCAACAAAAGAATGGGCAGGCGAAGCAGGCGATCGACAGTTTGAACGCGCTTTGGCGCGGTCAGATGACCAAACGACAGGTGAGCGGCATACCGGCCAGCCGAAGGACGAAGCGAAAGCCAACGGTTCCGCGCATCCCGGGACACGTCCCGAGGATGTCCCGGGGATACCATTCCACACCTTCTCCGATATCCAGCACGCCGCTGAAGTCGTCGATTTTATCGAGGACCTTCTGGTCATGGGCGCGATGTCGGTCATCTATGGACAATCCAACTGTGGCAAAACCTTCTGGGTCCAGGATCTCGTCAAGCATGTGATCGCCGGCATCCCATGGCGAGGACAAGCGGTGGACCGAGGCGCCGTCCTCTACCTCGCACTCGAAGGCGGCAGGCAGGCCTTCAACAATCGCATCTTTGCGCTAAAGCAGGAAATGGGCTGGGAGGGCCACGATCTTCCGTTGGCCTTTATCACGGTTCCCATCAATCTGCTCAACCCAGACGCCGATGTACAGCCCCTGATCGATACCGTTACCGTCGTCGCCAAACGCTTCGCCGAGGCCGACTGCCCGGTCCGCTGGATCGTCATCGATACCCTCTCGCGCGCCATGGCCGGCGGCAACGAGAACTCATCTGATGATATGGGTTCCCTCGTCCTCAATATGGATCGCCTGCGCGCAGCAACCAGCGCCCACGTCTCAGGCGTCCATCACTCCGGAAAGGACGAAGCGAGAGGCGCGCGAGGCCATTCTCTCCTCCTAGGCGCTACCGACACCGAGATCGAGATCATCGAACGCCAGGGCACTAGAACCGTTACCGTCACCAAGCAGCGCGATCTGCCTACCTTGGAGCCGTTCGCGTTCAAACTCAAACAGGTCGAGATCGGCACTAATCGGCGGGGCAAGCCGATCACTACGTGTCTCGTCGAGGACCAGGGAACACCAACCAAGCGGGCCCCAAGGGACAAAAAGAACCAACCCATGCCCAACGCGCGTTGGAAATACTTCAGGACCTGTGCGCCAGTGATGGCCTGACCGGCTTCGCCGGAACGCCGCCGAACCTCTCGACCGTCCCCGCCGACTGGTGGCGCGACCGCTTCTATCAGCGCGCAATGCCAGGTGAGGACCAAGACACCAAGAAGCACGCTTTCGCACGAGCGTCGAAGACCCTCATTGGCCAGCACAAGGCGGGAATGGCCAACAATCGGGTGTGGATCGTAGCGCCGGATACCCAAAAATGAATTGTACGGAGATACCCGGGACATGTCCCGATTTAGCCGGGACAGAGACGATTTTTGTCCCGCCGGTGTCCCGGGACACGGGACACGGGACATCCGCCCATATAAGGGCGGTGTCACAGCGTCCCGATGGCCACCTCAGACCCAACGATTGTCCCGTCCCGCCCAACGAACATCCGCACCTTCCGCATTCGAATGCTTCCACCGAACGCGCGCCGGGCTTCTGCCTCCTCCATGGTAACTAGCGCATGGTCTGCGCTAGTTACTGGCCAGGGCGGCGGTGTAACCGATAATATATGGTCTGAATTATCGCTGTAGCCGCCACGCCACCTTCGCGTGAATGCACGCGAACGTTCGGCGGACAACCCGCCCGTCGACAACCCGCCTAAGTCCTGGCATCAGCGCATACCGTAGCGCGCTTCCCATGGTCTATCCCACAAATTGGCATCCCAGTGTTTGCACCCTTGGGGCCAAATCCGCCACCCGCTTAGGACGACCATGGCCGGATCATCCGCTCCAGGAATGCGACAGCCCGCGCCTTGGCCTCCGGATTGTCCGGCGGCGGCAACCTCCACGCCCGGCCCTCGGCGTATGCTGGACGATCCGTGGCACCTTGATCGTGGCAGCCTGAGCGGGCTTCGCAGGGCGCTTGCGGGGGCGGGTGGTGACGATGGTCATTCGGAATCCTCGGGCGAGTAGCCGGCCTCAATCAGCCTGGCGCAGAACAGCATCTTGTGGTCCTCGGTGAGGCGTTCGAATGCTCGGACTGTTGTGTTCCATCGCTCCGCCGGTGTCGGTATCCGCCGGCCAGCGGCTTGGCGGGCAACGATCTCGGCCAGCTTCGCTAGTTGCGCCTCATAGGTTGGTTCCGACACGATTTCCAGCAAGACAGGATTGCTCTGCCTGATACCAGAGGCCGTAATGGCCGCGCTGAGTTCTTCAGTCATGCGCCGACCGACCGATGGTGGGCGATTGAGCGCATCTACCAGATCGCAGGCCCATTGCTCACCCGCAGAGCAGTCTTGCCGAACCCGCGTCATGAAATCGGGTCGAACCTGCGTCACGAAATCCGGGCGACGAGTAGCACAGCCTGCGGTGATCACTAGCACTATCACGAAGAGGGCTCGCCACACCACTCCCACATGCTGCCTGTGCTCCGGCAATCAGGCAACTGCCAACGGATCGACTTTCCATCGAGTGGCGATCATTGCGTTCTGGAGATCGGCCATGAACTGCCGGGCGGAATCGATGCCGCCGGAGCGAGGCCACGATCGTCCGGTGAAGTGTCGGGCAAGGACATCGAAAAGCGCATCTTTCTCGCCGGCTTCCAGCCCGCCATCAGCCGCTGCGTCGGCATAGTGGGCGTTGAGTGTCCTAACGAGCTTCGGGTCTTCCTCGACGATGATCCGCAGAGCGAAGTTCGAGGGGGTGTCATGTGACGCCGTTCAAGCTCCCACCGGCAGCAGGCCAGTGGAGCAGGCAAGAGGGCGGCCAAAGTCTTCTCCGAGGCCGGGGGTCTGTCAGTCCGGCCAAGCCCACCAACGTATATGGCGAGGCAAGCGTTCCCGTTGCCGCCATGTGCAAGATCGGTGTTCGGGCCATAGGTGAGGAACAGGTTTGGAAAGCCGGGCACGGTGATCCCGAGATAGGCCCGGGGGTCATGGTCGCCCCAGACGATGCCGAGGGCAAGTCACAGCTCAAATCCGAGGGCACACGCGAAGCGCTGGATATGCCCATCGGTTGGTGAAGTTCATCCATCCGACGCGGTCAGCTTTGACGACGCCTCGAACAACCGCGCCTTGATCTCAGGCAAACAGCCTTGATCTTCAATCCGCCCTCCGCCTGGGCCGTCGCCAGGCGCGACAACACATCACTCACCGGTTTCGATGTTGTCGGAGCACTTTCGACACTTGAACGGCAGTTGACGGTTGTTCGCCTTCCTCCGGACCGTCGCGGCCTACTGCTGGACATTCCCCGCTCCAGCCGGCCCTAAAGGCCGCTTCTTGCCAACGTTGAGCTACTTTTGGGGTCGCCGTGGGTGTTGCTCCCAGGGATGGTGTTTTGTGGGACGATGGGTGCCATGATACCGACATCCGCTATGTTAGGTCTGCGTCCGTAACCGTTTTGATTTGGGTGTCCATGCGCCGCACAATCGCGGCAGGCGGTGATCCCACGGCCGCCGATCAGTCCGGCCTGCGTCTCATCGCCATTTGGCCCGCGCGTGCTGTCGAACCAACCACAGGCCGGCTCGTATCAGTATGGTATCGATTGCCGGCACCAGCAGGCGCGATTTTGGCGACCGCGCCCGGCACCGTAATCCGCATCCAGACGACGGGTCCAGGTGGCCTTGAAATGCTGGTGCAGCATGAAGGCTTTGTCGGAATTTACAGCCATTTCGGTATGGTCATGCCGGCATTCGCCGAGGGTAAGCACACCGTCGCGGCCGGCGAGAAGCTCGGCGTCGTGGAAAATACCGGTCTCACGACCGGTGCGCATTTGTATTTTGAGATGGACTTCGCTGGCAAGCCAGTCGATCCAGCACCGTACCTGGGAGAACGAACCCCGATGTGATGGCGAGGCCTATCAAGCGTCAAATGACAGGCCGGATACTGAAGGCAAGATTATCGGAGGGCGGAAGGAACTATCCGATCGTTCCGACAGGGGAGTGATCGTGGTGGCACCACATTAGAGCCGCTCTATCGATACGCGGTGGCAGATCGATCGTGATCGAATAGTTGCCGCAGGGATCTGATCCTGCTTCTTGCCGCTAGGCTAGCAAATCCCCCTGGCGCGCATCGGGCGGGGGCCGGCGGCGCGGGGCCGACCGGACCGGTGTGGTCGCGGGCTTGGCGAAGATGGATGCAAGCGTTGGATGGAAGACAACGTGGTGATCGTCGTCGTGCCTTATCAGCGACCGCATGTATGGGCGCTTGAACCCGCAATCCGATATATAAAACAGTCCTTCGCCTGTCAGGACGCCGACGCAGCCGGTCCATATCAGCACGTCGATGACGGACTCTATGACCGTGGCGTCGTTAACCTTTCGGGCGATGATGTGGCGCAGCTTGGCGAGGGACGGCGCTCACCGAGCTGGGCCAGGTCGAAAAGAAGGGCCTCGGCGTCGGGAACGACGTCTGTAAGTTCGCGGTCAAAGTCCTCCAGGACCTGCCAGCCAAGCTCTTCGAGGCCGACCTTGTAATCGGGTGCTTCGATCTTGTCGCGGCCAAGCGTGACGGCTCGCCTGCGGGCTGTCTCGAAAGCCGAATCAGATAACGCGGGCGCATGAGGGATGCGTCGAGGAGAAAGTCGAGCGTGTCAGCGTCTTCGACCCTCGGCACGGAAACGGCAACCGACAGACGTCCCACGCTGGCGGCTTTTCCCCGAAGCCTTGAAGCACGCGGCGCTGGAACAGTTTGAGGAGGAGCTCGCGATCATTCCATTCGACGCTGGCGGACGCGAGCTTGCCGTAATCGGCCATGCCCCGGACCACGAACTCTTAAACGTCGCTTCGGAGAAAGATTGCCCATTGGAAATCGACGTTCTGCCCTCGTGGAGCGTTTGCGGATATCTTGAAGGCACTCTGCAAGTCCGATAATTATGAGCGCGTCCGCCTCGGCGAAACCGGTCGGCGTCCAGAACCGGTCGAGATTGTCGAACAGGAAACAGACAATCCCCTTGAGTTTTAGATACCGCAGAACTTCTTCGCGCATGGCTCGAATTTCAGAGCCATAGACGATCTCCAGTGTCTTTGCCGAAACGGCTGTTTCGTTATGATTGGCTTTTATCGCGGCCTCGTATCGCTCCAGGATGCGGGCTGTCAGGTCGGACAGGCGAATTGCA
>CAWFVX010000005.1:0-211578 GCA_963819345.1 uncultured Alphaproteobacteria bacterium | reverse complement strand
CTTTCGCAAGTCCAAAGCGCCCGCAAGCCTCAAGAGCGCCATCACCATGAACCGCCGGCTCACCCTGAGCAAAAGTGGGTTGGCTCATACGTCATTCCCACGCTTGATCGAACCATAGCTCAACGTTTAGACAGTGCACGAGAGAGCGGGATGAGGATAATCAATCCAATGATCGCGACAACAATGACCATGACGACGACTTTTGGGTCGCTGAAGCTTTGGCTTGCGACCACGAGCGCAGCGGCAATGTTGCGTTGACTAGTGCCGAACGCCATGACCCGTCTCGTATTTGTATCAGGACCCCCAAGCAACCAACCAAATCCAAACCCTAGTCCAATATAGATGAGCCCTGCAAGAATTCCTCGGGTGCCAAAGACTTGGATGACCTTATCGATGTTCGCGACAGTAACTAACACTACCAGCAGGACGAGGCTGATGTTGGAAATCCGGTCAAGCGTGGGCTTAACGCGGCTGGCCAATTCTTCATATCGCGCCTTCAGGACAAGGCCGGTGACGAGCGGGAGTAACATGAGGAGGACGAGGGAGCCAGCAATATTCCATGGATCAACGGTGGCTCCCGGGAGCAGTAGGGGCATGACGATAGGCAGATAACCGACCGTGACGACCATCAGAAGCACCATCGCACCAACTGAAAATGCGAGATCGCCATTGGCTAGTTCTGCGAGCTTCGGCAAGAACGGCGCGCCGGCCGCGCACCCGAGCACCAGCAATCCAATTGCGAAGGGGCTATCGAGCCAGAGCACCTTCGCCAGGATGAGCGCGCCAAGGGGCATCAGAACGAAATTGGCCAACAGCGCAAGCAAGACCAGACGGGCATTGCGCAGCGGCTCAATGATCTGCCGGATAGTAAGCCCCGAACCCATTGCCAGCATGCTTGAAATCACAAAACCAAGCATGGCTACAGTGACCGCCTTGTTCAACAAGCCCATCAGCATGCCGTCTCTCCCATATGGAGACGCCGACGTCCAAGCGGTCCGAGATGTCCCAGCGGCGCTTATTTCATCAGCGCCAGGTGCCGCCAGAAGTTCGCCAGACTGTCCGTGCCGCCGAACAGGGTCGTAAAATTCGTTGAGTCCACAAGCACGATGTCGTCGGGCACCCTGCTGATTGGCGGCATCCAGAGCAGGCAATTGAACTCCGTATTGCCGGCTGTGGTGAAGGGATGCCGACGGTCAGTATCAATAGGCTGGCGTGCCAGCACATGCACCGACTTGGTGTCTCCGACCGTAACCTCATAGTGCGGCAGATACGGATGGAAATTGAGGGTAGGGACGTCTTTGAGCAGACCCAGCTTGTCGATGTCCAGGAAAGCGGTAAGCGGCGCGATCTGGTTCGTCACCTGCCTTGCTCAACTTTATCCAGGAAAAAGGCCCCTTTGGGGATCGCAATGGCCGCGGGCTTCGTCCAGTCGCGTTGTTGCCTCAACGAGTTAGACATGACTTCCTCTTTCCCGTTCTGACAGTTGCCACGGATAACTAAGCGCAAGGATGATGCTAGCATAAGACTCAACAACGAGCTACCCACAAGCGGCAATCGACACCGCGCCTCTAGGCCCTATTGCCTGAGCCCCTGCGGCAAAAGAGGACCATTGAGGCGATCCGCAGCTAGGTCTAACACCCTCCACCCCGCTTCCTCTGGCAGAGCGAGACGGGGGCATGGCGGCCACCATGGTGTTCTTCCGCTGCGTCAAAGCGGTGTCACCGGCATCAAAGCTACTATGCAGGTGCCGGGCCGGCCTCCAAGACAGTTGGCAAAATCTCTCAATACCACGGGGAACAGGCGCCGAAGCGCTGACGCGCCGTGTATCGCCCATCCGCAGGAGGAAGACGCGCGTTTGAATGCCGTGCTTCGCATGGAGGATCCTGCTACAGGTCATCCCTCACGCCACGCAGGGCGCTCAGCGGCGCCCGAGAAGACACGCTCATTACGAACTGGACGCGGGCGATGGGTGTCATTCCATTCGCGCCGGGGAGATTGGCCGATGAAGCCGCTTGTGGAATTCACCAAGACCACGCTCGTCGGCGGCTTGCTGATCATTCTGCCGATCTACGTCGCCGTGCTGCTACTGTTGAAGGCCGTCAAGGGACTGCTCGGGTTACTTGACCCGGTCGCATCCCGGATCCCGACCGAGCAATTTCGCGGCATCGCCGCAATTCTGCTGCTCGTGGTAATTTGCTTCGTCGTGGGCATTATTGTGCGTACCAGGTCCGGCCTCAGGGCGAAGAATGCGGTCGAGCGAGCGGTGCTCGAAAAAATGCCCGGCTACACCTTTCTCCGTGGCCTCACCAAGCGGCTGACGGGCAACAGCGAGGAACAGACGCTGCAGCCGGCACTGGTCGAGATCGAGGAGGCCCTCGTGCCTGCTTTTATCGTCGAGGAGCTGGAGAACGGCTCATACACCGTCCTCGTGCCATCGGCGCCGACGCCGATGGCAGGGAGTATCTACATACTGCCGCCCGAACGCGTGCATCCGGTCGCCATCTCATTCACCACGGCCATCGGCGTGTTCTCGAAATGGGGCACCGGTGCAGGCGAGTTTGTGCGCGCTATGAAGACCGGCCCAGCCGTCCAGCCGCGCCCGCAGCCCTCAGGCTCTCTTCACTATGCTGCATCGCGCGACGGACCGCCGTCATTGTAGCGCTGCCGTGAGGAACCTGACCCATAGCGCGTCCTTCCACTTGTGTAAGAAAATTGCACCATCAAAGTCCTGAATCAGACACCTCGATGGCGAGGGGGAAGGCTACAGGAGCCGCACTTGGTATCTGCGGATCAGGGAAATCCTCTGCCCAGGCAACTGCATCCCAGGCGGAGGCCAAGATGGCCTGCTTCAGCTTTATTGAAGGCTGGTGCAATCCCGTTCGGCTGCACTGGGCGTTGGGTTACCGCTCGCCGATGGCCTACGAAGCGATGATGGAGGTATCAGCCGGGATCTCCCCCGGAAGCCAATCGATCAGTGCGCCGCCGCCGGTCCAATAATTGCGAGGAGCCGAAGGCCAAGGACGAAGAGCTGCACCGCCACCGCCGTCAGGAGAACGCCGAAGACGATCTCCGAAACGATCAACGATATGGGGTTGATCCGCTTGGCATGTCCATCTCTCACAGGAGTTGTCTATGAGCCCGCTTCGTCGCCGGTTGATCGAGGATATGCAAGTCCGCAACCTTTCGGGGCATATGCAACGCGTATGTCGAGCAAGTCGTTCGGTTTGGCCGGTATTTTCGCAGATCGCCCGAACATCTGGCCAGTGCTGGCGCCCCCATGCATCCTGCACTTCCCGCAGGCCATCGCTGGTGCCCTGCAAGGCTTGCCCGTTCTGGTTCGGGCGCCACATCGCGGGGAGGCTTGAGCCAAAGGCAAATGGCTTTTGCTCATCCTCGAATGGCCGCTGCTTATCGGCTTTGTCACTGTCGGACTGGCGGTCATGTACCGTTACGCGCCTTCACGGGATGAGCCGCAATGGAAGTGGGTTTCGCCGGGCGCGGGTGCTGCGGTGACGCTGTGGATCGTCGCATCCATCGGCTTCACCGTGTACGTCTCCCACTTCAACAGCTACAGCAAGACCTACGGCTCGTTGGGCGGGGTCATCATCCTCCTTACTTGGCTCTACATTTCGTCGTTCGTGATCCTGTTTGGGGCGGCGATCAATGTCCAGTCCGAGAAGCAAACGCGGAAGGACTCGACCGTCGGCCATCCGGAGGACATGGGAAGACGCGGCGCGCGGGCTGCCGACACGTTGGGCGAGAGGCGCTGAGCGCCCCGGCAATCTCCATTAAGGCAGGACATCCCCATGCGCAGCGTCAACCTTATAAAAGTCGCGATTGAAGCTGAGATTCTCAGGTACAAATCCATGGCCGCGCGCCATGGCCGGAGGGCCGCATTTGGCGTGGTGGCGTTTATCTTCGGGTTGGGCTTTCTGATAACGCTGGAGATCGCCGGCTGGCAAGCGATCAGGATGTACATCATGCCGATCTATGCGACGCTCTGTGTAACGGGGTTCAACCTCTTGATCGCTGCGGGATTCGCGATGATCGCGTTGCGGTCCAGCCCCGGTCGGGCGGAGATCGATGCCCTGGAGGTGAGGAAGAAGGCGGTGCAGGCGCTTCAGACGTCCATGACGATCTCTGCGCTGGTACCGGCCGCAGGGTATTTGTGGAGGCGGAGGGGTAACAAACGTAACCAGGCTCGTTTGCGTTGAACCAGTCGTCACCTGCTTGTCGTAGGCACCCCAACTCGAACCAGCCCAGAAACGTCGGTCTTGTTCGAGTTGATCGCTGCGCGTTACGAAAGGCGCAGTCTGATCGACCACCGGGAGTAATCGCCCTAGTTATGATGCAATGCTTGCTCGATTGCTGACCCAACAAAATCACCAAAAGCGCGGTAAAGGGAGGGTGGTGGGGATGACATCGAAAATCGCCGGAGAACCCCATACGCCGCGTGAAAGCTAGTTATGATGCAATGCTTGCTCGATTGCTGACCCAACAAAATCACCAAAAGCGCGGTAAAGGGAGGGTGGTGGGGATGACATCGAAAATCGCCGGAGAACCCCCTTCCCCGCCTTCGCCGGCTGGACATTGCCAACGATCGCCTGACCACCCTCATTGACGACCACGCGCTCGACACGAACAACCTGCGGGCTTTTGCCCCGCTTCCGATCCAGGGCCTCGAGCATGTCGGTCATGCCCCGGGCAAGGTTCGCCCCGTCCTTCCGCAGCTTCGACGCCGCTTCGGGCTGTTGGTCGTACACCATAGCCCGGCGAAAGCACTCCATGGCGCCAAAGTGCATCGCCACCGTCTGCGCGGCCAGCATGCCTTCGATTTCGTCGGTCGGCTTGAACGCCCGCAAGGCCGCGACCGCGGCGAACATCTGCTGACTGCGAGTTGATCGAGCTTCGTCTGTCTGGCCCGGAGGAAACCATCCGGTTTGGGCCATCGTGTTGATCAGCAAGCCGTTAAACTTGTCGCTCCGCGATCCGCCGAATGCGCGCAGTTCGTCGGTTTCGGGTTCGTCGATGAGGATGTCTCGCGCGGGGGCCTTCTTTTTCGCCAACACCGCTGGCGCGATAGCTCCGCCGTTCCGTTTCATCTGTGGCCCGGTTCTTCGGAGGGTCTGCCCCATAGGATGACATAAAGTCCAAAAATGCCCCTGTAGCGTCCATATATGGGGTTTGCCATTGCGGAACAAGGATGACCGTATATCCGGACGCGATGACAGGCCGTATGGAAGGCTGTCACCTGCAAACGCTATTTGAGATGAAACATCCTCAACCGGTCGCGTTTGTGAAGCAGGCCAACATCGCGAACGGACCGCAGCAGGTGAACAATGGGGCCGCAACTCAGGCTCCCCCGCACGCGGGGATTTCGGCGAATTAGTCAAACGAACTATTGGGGCTGAGCCATGAGCAACGGCTGGACACCCGAACGGCGGGCGCGGCAGGCGGCGCTCATCGTCAACTGGAAGCCGTGGGAGCGGTCCTCCGGACCGAAGACTGAGCGGGGCAAAGCGGCCAGCGCCAGGAACGCCCGGCGGCACGGAATGCGAAGCCGCGGCGTTCTAGAAGAAGCTCGGACGCTGCGAAGCCTAATCCGCCAGTGCCGAGACACGGCGGATGAAGTTTGATGGGACGTCGCCCCGGCTCTTGCACAGTCCGAACATCCTTGGTTCGTGTTGACGTTGTAACTAAACCGTACAGCGGAATCCAGGCGGGTGTGCGCCGACGAGGTGATTTGGGGTGCGACGGTACGTCGGATGCAGTGGGAGAAGGCGTCGACCGGCGACACATCAATGCTGATCTAGCTTGGAAAGATCCTGTGCGGCCAGCGCGGAATCCATGCTGCGGTAATTGCGGTCCCAGGGCTGGATCGGAAGGGGTTTTGTTGACCCCCCGGAGGAGATCGGCCCGGATAAATCAATCGGCAGAACCCGTTAGCGTCTCAAGATGGACGAGACCTGTGAAGGGGGCAGGTCCTTGCCGGCGCGGGAGGGCTATGAGCTTGGTGCCGCCCTTGTTCGCCACCATCCGAGGCATTAAGAGGGGATAGTTGAGGGGACAAGCCGCACAATGGCCGGAAGAACCTCATTTCTGCGTGGTTATTGGCGGACCCGACACGATTCGAACGTGCGACCTTCGCCTTCGGAGAGATAGATAGAGTAAATGCGCCTCGGCTCTCACGACCCGAAGGCGCCCCCATCCACCCCATGGCTGCACGAGGGCCATCACGCGTCATCCATCTGCGCAGGGAGATTTGCATGCCTTCTGGCGAGGATTGCCAGCAGCCTCGTTCACCATTGTCCGCCGACGTAGAAAGGGGGAAGCTCTAATTGCCCGGCCGTTGAGGCCGACCACTCATCACGATCCGGGCCGCCCTGGCGCGATCGACGGCTCTGCGACACCCTCCTCCACTGCCTCACATAGCTGGTCCCCTTGCCTTTGCGGAAACGCGATCGTCGGCGATCCGTCGTCACCGCGGCGACCAAACCAGCGACCGAACCGCCTCGATCCCCGCTGCCATCTGTTACCCAGGATGTTACCCCAGCGAGAATCGGAGAAGGCAGCGGATTGTCTAAACGGCTGATTTGACTGGCGTCCCCGGCGCGATTCGAACGCACGGCCCCAAGATTAGGAATCTTGTGCTCTATCCTGCTGAGCTACGGGGACACACCTCGTCCATATAACGGATAAACCGCCGGAAGCGAAGCCCTGAGCATATCAGCCGCATTCACGAGGCGACAACAAACCGCCACCGAGATCACCTACCACAGCTCAATTTAGTCTCTCGCCGGAGTGCGCCCCTGTCCATCCCGCAAGGGGCGCACTCCACGCCAGAACGCTTTAATCAGCTCGCTGGGTCACACTGTGGCATTACGACTGCACCGAGCCGCGCGCCACTCGGCCTTCAATCGGATAGGCCGGATCGTTATACCCTGGCGCTGAGGGATGCCCAGGCGATACCAGTTGGTCTATCATCGCCTCATCCGCCGCATCCAGCCGAGCAGCCAGCGCCCCGACGTATTCCTCCCATTGCTCTTCCGTCCGCGGTCCGCCAATCGCCGCCGTGACGAACCGATTGTTCAACACCCAGGCCATTGCGAACTGCCCCGGCGAGATGCCCTTCGTTCGCGCATGTTCCGCGATCTTCCCAGCGATGAGCAGACTTTCCGGCCTCCACTCCGATTCCAGCATTCGCCGGTCCCGCCGCCCCGCCCGCGTCTCCGCCGAGGGCGGCACGTCTGGACTATATTTCCCGGTCAGCACGCCGCGCGCGAGTGGGCTATACGGCACCGCCCCCAGCCCAAAATATCCGCACGCCGGCAGGTGCTCATTTTCGACTTCGCGGTTCAGCGCGTTGTACAACGGCTGACTGGCCACCGGCCGATCGATCCCTGCCTCATCAAATAGGTGGCAGATCTCGGCGACCCGCCAGCTTCGGTAGTTTGACACGCCGAAATAGCGGATCTTGCCGGCGCGAACCAGGTCCGCCAGGGCGTGAACCGTCTCGGGCAGGGGCGTGGAGTGATCCTCCTTGTGCAGATACAGCACGTCGATTTCGCCGACGCCCAGTCGCCGTAAACTGGCTTCCACGGCGTGCTGGATGTGAAACCGCGACAGCCCCCTCGCATTGGGTCCCGGGCCGATCGAATTGGCGCATTTAGTTGCCACCACCCACCAGGATCGGTGCTCCCGGATCGCCCTCCCCACCATTTCCTCGGACCTGCCGCCACAATAGGCATCCGCCGAGTTCGATGAAGTTCACCCCTTGATCTCTCGCTCGCGCAACGATCCGCGCGGCCGTCGCCTCGTCAGTGGCACCACCGAACATCATCGTGCCGAGACACAGCGGCGAGACCTTCAATCCGCTTCGACCCAACGACCGATAATCCATCCAATCCTCTCCCGCTCGTGTTCCCTATGTCCACCCTACCCTGGACCGGCTTGAATGCCCCGATGGACACTCCGACAGCCACCGGGCAACCCTCACTCGCGTCACTGTTCATCAGCTTCGTGAACATCGGCATGATGAGCTTCGGCGGCGGCCTCGCCGGATGGACGCGACGTGAGGTCGTGCAGAAGCGTGGCTGGCTCGACGACAAGCAGTTCCTGTCCGGATATGCCTTGTCGCAGCTTGTGCCAGGGGCGACAAACGTCAACCTCGCGGTGTTCATCGGCACCCAGATGCGCGGCGCTGCCGGAGCGATCGCCTGTTTCTGCGGTTTGACCGCTTTGCCAGTGGCGATCGTGCTGGGGCTCGGCATCTTGTATCTGCGTAGCCAGGGGCACGTGGGTGGCGCTTGGCTGAGCCTGGCGCTGAGCGGTATGGGGGCAGTGGCGATCGGCCTGAATCTCGGCACCGGGGTTCGTTTGGCGCAGCGCAACAGCAATGGGATCATCCCCGTCGTCATCGTCAGTATCGTCACGATTTCGATCGGTCTGTTCGGCTTCTCGCTCGTGCACGTGCTGTTGGTGGTGATGCCGGTCAGCCTGGTCGCGTCCTGGCTGACGCGACCGCGATGAACCTGATCCTACTGCAGCTGATCGGCTTGTTTGCCGGTCTGTCAATGCTGGCCTTCGGTGGCGGCAACGGTGTTATCCCCGATATGCAGCGCTACGCCGTCTATCAACATCACTGGCTTTCCGCCGGTGAGTTCCTGGATATGTTCGCAATCTCCCGCGCTGCCCCGGGGCCGGGGTCGCTGATCGTGCTGCTGATCGGACTGAAAGCCGCCGGCATGGCGGGCGCTGCCGTCTCATTCGCCGCAATGTTCGCGCCTTCCTGTCTGACCGTACATTTGGTCGCTCGCTACTGGCAGCGAGCCGCTAAGTTCGCTTGGCGGGCGGTGTTGGAGCGTGCTCTGGCTCCGATCGCCGTCGGCCTGACCTTCGCCAGCGGCCTCGCCCTGATGCGGGGCACGGAGCACGGTTGGCTGCCGTGGAGCGTAACGATCATTAGCTCGGCGCTGTTCAGCCTGACGGATGTCAACCCGATCTTGCTGCTTGCGATCGGCGCGAGTGCTTTGTTGCTTGTTGGAGCGTAAGCCGCCGCCGTATAGGACAACCTTAGATTGCTGAAGGTGTGCAGTGTCGTGTTCGGCTGGCGTTAGGGTTGCTACCTATAATGGAAAGGCGATTGCGCGCGACGATCTCGATCGAGGGCGGCCGCCAGCCAACCAGGCTCGACGCTCGTGGTTGTTGATGACGGGTCGAACGACGGCGCGCTCCCAAGGCTTCGCGAAAGCCAAGTGCTCCCTGACTCTCGCCGTCCAAATGTTTAATTGGGCGTAGGTCATGCCGAAGCAAACGCCCGGTGACTGCGTTCCCGGTCAGCCGGAAGAAGTAGCAATCGCGCGGACAATGGAGGGATTTTTCGATGCGGACTGGTACCTCCGGCGTTATCCTGATGTTGTCGACGGGGATCTCATACCACTATTGCACTTCATCCGGCGGGGCCTCTGCGAACGGCGCGACCCCAACCCATTCTTCGACAGTAACTGGTATATCGAGCACTACCCGGACGTAAAAGTCGGCGGGATTCATCCACTGCTGCATTATTTGCAGTCCGGCGCTGCAGAATTGCGCAATCCACATCCCAATTTTGATGCAGGTTGGTATGCTGATCAGCACCCGGAGGCGGCCGGCAACCCGCTGCTTTATCATGTCCGGATCGGTCGGGCGCGCGGCTATCTAACTGAAAAGCGAGTTCACATAGAGGACTATCTGCCGTCGAACCACCTGGCGGCTACTCCGCCCTTCAGACGCAGTGTGGATGTGGTCATTCCTGTCTATGGCGGCCTGACGGAGACTACGCGGTGCATCGATTCAGTCCTTGCGGACCCTGGGAAGCCCTTGGGGCGGGTCATTGTCGTGGAAGATCATTCTCCGCATCGCGAGTTGGTCGGTTGGCTTGTAGAGATGGCCGCACACCGCCGCATCATCCTGATACGTAACGAACGCAACGAAGGATTTGTCGTTTCGGTCAACCGCGGCATAAAGGCCGCCGGTGGCCGCGATGTCGTGCTGCTGAATAGTGACACCGAGGTACCGCTCAGTTGGCTGGGCCGGCTTACCGCACAGGCCTATGCCAGTCCGCGCATCGCGACAGTGTCGCCGCTTTCAAACAACGCAACTATCTGCACCTATCCAGGCAACCCTGGGAGCCTGCTTCCATTTGGGCACACCCTGGGTGAGATCGACGATGCCTGTCAAAGGGTAAATGCAGGGCGCTGGGTGGATGCTCCAACAACCGTCGGCTTTTGCATGTACATCCGCAGAAAGGCGCTGCGTCAGGTGGGCGCCTTCGACGTTGAACGCTTTACTTTTGGATACGGGGAGGAGAACGATTTCTGCCTGCGCGCGGCCACCCTCGGCTGGCGACATAGGATAGCCTGCGACACGTTCGTCTACCACCAGGGTTCAGTCAGTTTCGGCAACCGAGCGCAGAAACTGTCGGAACGCGCCATGACGCTGATATTGGAACGATACCCTAACTATCAACGAGACGTCGCGCGTCACATCCTCCTTGGCGAGATCATTCCATTTCAGTTTGCGGTGAGCGCGGCGCTGTTCCGGCAAGGAAGATTGCCGGTTATACTGATGGTCACGCACGATCTTGGCGGTGGCATCCGGCGGCATATCGACAGCCTTGTGGAGCGCCTGCGGGATCGGGCACATTTTCTGCAGCTCCAAGCAACCCGTCGCGGAGCTACGCTATCGATCCCGTCGCTGCCCCACCACCCGACGCTGACCTTGCCCGCGGAACGGCTGGATGACCTAGTCCTGATACTACAATCGATGGCGGTGTCTCGCGTGCATATTCACAGCCTGTTGGGAATGGATATGGATATTCGCGCGCTGATCCATCGACTGGACGTGCCGTTCGACACGTCGCCACACGATTACTATTCGGTTTGTCCTCAGATCAATCTCCTGCCCTGGCGGCACAGCCTGTATTGTGGGATGCCCGACGTCGCAGGCTGCAACGCCTGCATCGCAAGCCGAAGTTCTAATGGAGCGAGGGATATCATTACTTGGAGGGCCGAGCAGGCTTGGCAACTCAAGGAAGCTGCCCGCGTCCTTTGCCCTAGTCGTGACGTATTGGTTCGACTCGGACAGCTTGGTTTTGCCGAGAACACGGTTGTGGCACCGTACCGATGGGGTGCCCCCCAGCCGTTGGCCGTTGCGCATCGTTCCACCCACGGACGGACCCATGCGGATCGCGGTGCTTGGCACGCAAGTCGATCACAAGGGGGGCCGGACGCTCGCCTCAATCGCCGAACTGGTCGACCGGAAAACGACAGAGATTTATCTCATCGGCCATACCGAAGGAGATTTTTCACCAACTGCGTTGAAGCGGATGAAAGTAACAGGACGCTACCATGATGCCGAACTCCCTGGCCTGATTGAGAATGTGGCGCCGCACTTGATCTGGTTTCCCGCGGTCTGGCCGGAGACATTCAGTTATACACTGAGTGCCGCGATCGAGGCCGGCAGGGCAATCGCGGCGGTTCGTATAGGCGCCCACTCCGAACGACTTGCCGGTCGGCCGTTCACCTGGCTGACTCCAATTGCCACTTCGCCATTGGCGTGGATCAAGATCTTTAGTGAAATCCGCGACGCGCTGAACGCCGCCCGCGACGTCGAGGCGCCAACCCGCGCCGCCGTCGCGGATTTCTTTGCGACAGACTATCTGGTCGAGGCCGCGAAGCCGCCTCGTGCTGCTCGCAGCAGAGCTCCCCGACCGCGCATCGCGGTCGTGCCAGACCGTTTCGTCAACGGATCGCCGACACCCTGCGGCTATATTCGGTTGCTCCAGCCCTTGCACCATCCGGCGATCGCCGGAGGTTTCGACGTCCGATTGGAAACAGCCAAAACGGTATTCGAGCATAAGGCTGAAATCATCGTCACCCAACGGTCCGCCATGCAAGAGGTGGAGTTGGCAGATCGATTGGCGGCTTATGCGCGTGAGATTGGTGCGACGTTGGTGTTTGATCTGGACGACAACCTGCTGGCTGTCCCGCGTACTCATCCGGAGGCCGCGGTGCTACGCCCGCGCGCGAAGGCGGTACGCCGGATGCTCGATGTCGCCGATGTCGTCTGGCTCTCCACAAACGGGTTGGCCGAACAGCTCGCAGCGATCCGCCCCGATGCCGTTGTGTTGGCGAATGGACTGGACGAACGCCTTTGGACGCCGTTGGCGGTTCCCGCGCACGACCAACCGGTGCGTCTCCTGTGCATGGGAACAACCACGCACGAACGCGATTTTGCAATGATCGAGCCTGCACTATCGCGGCTGAAGACCGAGTATGAGGATCGGGTCGTCATCGACGTCGTCGGCATGACGAATAGGGAGCTTGCGCGGGGACTGAATCGGGTTGTGCCCCCAGCGTACGCCCAGCGTTCCTACCCCGGATTCGTACATTGGCTGACCTCGGCCAGCCAACCGTGGCACGTCGGGCTGGCACCCTTGCTGGATACGCCGTTCAACCTCTGCAAGTCGCCGATCAAGGCGATGGACTATGCCGCGCTAGGGCTTGCTGTGGTGGCGTCCGATACACCGGTTTATCGCGGCTCCATCGCCGACGGGCCGGCGGGGCAACTCGTGCGCAACAGTTCGGCCGCCTGGTATGGTGCCCTAACCTGGCTGCTACGCAACCGAGATTTGCGACGAAGGGTCATGGCAACATCGCGCGACGCGGTCATGGAGCAATCAAGTTTGGCCGGTCAGGCGGACGTGCGGCGGAATGTCCTGTCACATCTGATGACGGTTCGGCGCAAATATGCAGCCGCCTGAGGCCGACAGCCTCCAATACGATGGGCTCGATGATCCATCGGCCCGGCTCATGGCCAAATTGCTCGATCCGAGTTGGTATCGGCAGCGATATACCGATATCGGCGGCAACGATCTATCCGCCCTGCAGCATTTCATTCGTTTGGGTGCGGCCGAAAAACGCGACCCCAACCGGTTCTTCGACACGCCTTGGTACGTCGAACACAATCCGGACGTCGTCGCCAGCGGGCTCAATCCACTGCAGCATTATTTGCAAGCCGGTGCGGCAGAACTGCGCAACCCGCATCCGCGGTTCGATGCGATCTACTATGCGCAGCAGCATCCGGACGCGGCGGTCAACCCCCTGCTCTATCATCTGCGGGTTGGCATGGCTCGGGGCTACCTGACCGAAAAGCCGATCGATATCCGCGATTACCTGCCGTGCGATAAGCCAACGTTGCCGGCTCCTCGGGACGTCTTGGTCGATGTGATCATTCCGGTCCATCGGGGGTTCGAGACCGCCACCCGGTGTATCCGCTCCGTTCTGACCGACCGGGCGTGGCCCCTCGCAAGGATCATCGTGATCGACGATCGGTGCAGAGAGCCGCATCTGGTCGCGTGGCTTAAGAGTTTGGCGGAAGATGGGGAAATTTACCTGATCCGCAATCGGCGCTACCTCGGCTTCTCCGCGTCGGCTCAGCTGGCCATTGACGCTGCCGAAGAGCATGATGTCGTACTGCTGAAGAGCAATACCGAAGTCCCTGCCGTGTGGTTGCGCAGGGTGGTGGCTCAGGCCTATGCACATCCAGAGATTGCGACAGTCTCGCCGCTCTGGGATCTCGCTGCGATAAGCGGGTATCCGGACGATGACGGCAAGTCGAGGGAAACACGCGAATAGACGATTTTTGCCACAGCACCCACGCTGACCGTTTCATCGACGTATCTGCGTCGGCGGATCATTGCGCGTACACCCGCCGGGCGGCCCTACGCGCGGTCGGCGGCTGGAGCGCGAGTGATTTCTGCGCGCGCGCTACGGATGCTGGTTGGCGACACCGCGTAGCCTGCGACACATTTGTTAGTCGTAACGGATATGTCGACCCGAATGGGGCCTCGGGTCCCGTCGTCGCGGACGCCATCCCGTTTCAATTCGCGGTGACAGCCGCGCTATTCCGGGAGTCCGGACTGCCGGTCATTCTGATGGTCACACCGGTGGTGGAGTCAGGCGCCACATCAATGGACTTATAGAACGATATCGCGGCAGCGCCCGTTTTCTTCTGCTGCAAGGGACCGAGCGCGGGACCGCTTTGTGGGTTCCGTCGTTACCTGACCATCCGGTATTGAGGCTACCTGCGGACCGTCTCAACGACCTTCTCACCGTGCTCCGGTCGACAACCGAGCTTTGGTCCACAGGCTTGGTGTGCCCTTCGATGTGACCGTGCACGACTACTATGCGATCCGCCCGCAGGTGAACTTGTTGCGCTGGGAGGACGGTCTTTATTGTGGCGAGCCTGGCCCGGCTGCTTGCAATGCGTGCATTGCTGATCAAAGCTCGCATGGTGCGAGGGACGTCGTTTCCTGGCGGCGGCACTTTGCGTGGCAGTTCATTGAGGCGGATCGCGTGATCTGTCCGAGCGAGGATGTGAAACGACGGCTGGGTCGCTACGGGGTAGGCGAACGGGCGTTAGTGGTTCTGAATGAGCAACAGAATCAGACGATCTGGGCCACTCGCCTGCCGGAATTCAGCGGGCCGCCGATGCGAATCGCCCTGCTGGGCGTGCTCGCCCACCATAGGGCGCACGTTCGGTCGCCGAGGTGGCGGAGGCAGTTGCCCCCGGAACGGCCCACATTCATTTGATCGGGCATCTGGAAGATCGCGTTGCGTCGCGCAGCGGATCGAACTCCGGCGCCGCGGTCCGTCACGACTTCAGATTTCTACAGGGATCAGTATCTGTCGCCGGCGGCGCGGCCTGTCGCGGCGGTTTCCGGTGGATCATCGGACGTAGCGCCCCGCGCCGAGAGAAGGGGTAAAAACCGCTTTGATTGAAAGCCCCGGATCACCGTGCTGCCGGAGCGAGACGGAACCAGCGGCTTGACGCCAAGTGCCTATATTCGCCTGCTGCTACCGCTGGATCATCCCACACTTGGCGACGGGTTCGACATTGTCCTGGCCGATGCGGAAACGGTTTTCCACTACGATACCGACATTATCGTCACGCAACGTTACGCTGTCCGCGACCTGGCGACGGCGAACCGATTGGCGGCTCATGCACACTGCACCGGCGCACGATTGCTTTTCGATTTGGACGACGATCTGCTTAGCGTTCCTACCACCCACCCCGACGCAACAACGCTACGGCCTTTCGCAAAAGTCGTGAGGCGGATGCTGGCAGTCGCTGATAGCGTTTAGGTTTCGACATCCGCGCTGGCGAAACGGTTGGCGACCATTCGCCCCGACGCGCTTGTGGTCGAGAACCGGCTGGACGAGCTGATCTGGATTCATCAACCGACGGCGAATTTACTGTGGGATGATCCGATTCGGGTTCTTTGCATGGGAACCACCACGCACGACCGCGATTTCGCATTGATCGAGCCGGTCCTGGCACGGCTGAAAGCGGAGTATCGCGATCAGGTTTTGATCGACGTGTTAGGAATGACCATCCAGAGCGAGCTTCCGGCCGGTTTGAACCGGATCGGCCCTTCCACGCATGCCTCGCGATCGTATCCAGGGTTCGTCAACTGGTTGACGTCGATGCAGACCCGCTGACACATCGGGCTAGCACCTTTGCGTGACACCCCGTTCAACCGGTGCAAATCGCCGATCAAGGCGATGGATTATGCCGCCCTCGGCTTGGTTACCGTGGCTTCGGACAGGCCTGACTATCGCGGGTCGATCGCCGATGGGGCTGCTGGACAGCTTGCTTCGAATGATCCGATGGCCTGGCACGTCACCCTCGATTGCCTGATCCGAGACCACGCCTTGCGCCGGTCCATGGCTGAGCAAGCGCGGCGCGCCTTTGTCGAGGGCGGAACACTGCAGGGTGACGGGGAGCGTCGGCGTGCCGCCTGGACCTCCCTGCTGACAGCCAAGAAGCCACGCGCGGCGTGATTCCATAAGACCAATCAGCTTGCGACGTGGCTCCCTCGCGTTAACTATACCACATGATCAATCTCACCCTGCTACCTGAACGAGCCGTCGTGGCAGTCGAGGGCGATGACCGCGTCGCCTTCCTGCAGGGCTTGGTTTCGAACGATGTCGAGAGCGTGCGGCCGGGGCAAGCGGTTTGGACCGCTCTGCTAACCGCTCAAGGGAAGTGGCTCGCGGACTTCTTCGTTTTTACCGACGGCGGAATACTTCTGCTGGATTGTGAAAGCGCGCAGATTTAGATGCTGATCCAGCGGCTATCGCGGTATCGGCTCCGGATGAAAGCCAGCTTGCGCGCGGTTTCCGACCTCGGGGTGTATGTTGCTTGGCCCACCCGCCCGGACGTGGGCGGGATCGCTTCCCCGGATCCCCGCTTAGCGAACTTCGCCTGGCGCGTCCTCAGCAGTGAACCGCTCCTATGCAATGCAACACCGGCCGATTGGGACCGGTACCGCCTTGAAGCCGGCCTGCCGGATGGGTCCAAGGATCTGGAGTTTGATCGCAGTGTTTTGCTTGAGGCCGGATTCGATGAACTGGGTGGTGTGTCCTGGTCGAAGGGTTGCTACATGGGGCAGGAGCTTACGGCGCGGACCAAGTATCGAGGTTTGGTGAAGCGGCGCCTGTTGCCGGTGATCATCGATGGAGCCTTGCCGCCCGTCGGCACCGTTGTTCTCAAAGATGGCGTGGATGTCGGCAACATGCGGTCGGGACGCGATGGAATTGGACTTGCCTCGCTACGCGTGGACGCGCTTGGAGCGACGCTTCTTTGTGGTCAGGCAATCATTGTTCCCAAGATCCCTAGCTGGATGAGCCTGCCCATATCGGCCTAGGTCTCGTCAGGCGCCCAGACCCTACCTCTGTCTGTCCCTCGAGCGCCTGTTCCCTTGCCGGCGCGTCACCCGCAAGGGAACAGTAATCGATCATTTCATTTGTGTAAGTTGGCCCCGGATCGCGCCGCCAGGGTTGTTCTTGCTGTGTACGTTGACGTAATACATGCCCGCTGCGAGTTCCTTCTCCTGTTCCGGCGTCAGCTTGCCCGATCCATGGATCGGGCTCTTGGGCGCGTTGCCGAGCGGTAGCACCACGCCCCCGTTCTTGCCCTCTGGAGCCGGCCCGTGGATATGCGCGGCGGTGACCTCACTCGCAAATCCCGAAAATGTCACGTCATAAGTTAGTTCGTGCGTCGCCGTATCCAACGACGCGGTCGCCTCTCCTGATCCGGTCGACTTGGAGGGGGGCACCTCGGACGCCGCCTCCAGTTTTGCGTGGAATTTCTCCGTTGCGGCTGACGCCGAACCCGCGACCAAGACCGCGAAGCTGGCAAGCACCAATGACCGATGAAACATTCGACCTCCCTTTGTCCTCTTTGACGAGTTCGCTCCGCACATAGCATGCGGTAGTGACCCGATGATGACGTCATCACAGGGGCGATGTAGGGTTGGACCCCTGCTTTGTCACGGGCCACAGCGTCCCAGATTGATTAGGTCGCTCCAGGCCTTCGTTGACGCGCCTGCCGAACCTGGGAAAATCCGACCGGCTTACAGTCCTGTGGGACCAACAAAATCGCGACTCCGGAGTGAACATCCAGTGACGCTCACAACATCCTTAGGCCGGTTGGTTGTCGACCATTTGCCGAATTCGGCCGCCGGGCGAGGCCGTCCGAATTTGCCGCAAATGTTTCTCCGGTTCGCCCGTCACCGTGGTTCCGCGTTGTAATGAGGACGTCGTCCGCTTTTTGACCGGGACTTTTGCTCCCGCGGCCGATCTTGCCACCGTTACCTTCGGCGACCGCCGCAATCCGCGACCAGAGACCGCCCGGATCACCACCGACCATGTGCCGGATTACGATGAGGATGCCCGCAATCTGACCGTTTGGCTGTAAAAATGGCGATGATGAGCGGGCGGCGGGTTGTCCTCTATTCGGCCCTCGCGGCGCCCTTTATCCGGACCGCACGGGCCGACCCGATCAAGTTGCGCGTCTCGCTGGACACCTCGCCCAGTCACGGCCGAACTGTCTCCATCGCCGACTTCCTCAACAAGTTGCAAGCCGCCTCACAAGGCGAGATCGAGCCGCAGTTGTTTGACAGCGGCCAGCTTTTCCCTGACCATGACGTGACTAAGGCTCTAGTACTGGGGCAGGTCGGAATGGCAGCGCCCGGTACCTGGATCGTTTCCGACTATGTCCCCGAAGCCGACATCGGCCAGTTGCCGCTGTTCTACGGCCAGCCGGTGGAAACAACTCATCGCGTCATCGACGGCATTCCGGGCGACATGGTGAACGAACAGGTCACCAGGAAGCTACGCGTCAAGATCCCCGGCCACTGGATGGACCTTGGCTTCACCAACTGGTACAGTTCTCGCAAGTCGCTGAATACGCTCGCCGACCTGAAGGGCCTCAAAATCCGCAATTCCGGCGGTTTCGCGCAACCATGGCGTGCTCAATTCTTCGGCGCCGTTCCGGAGGTGACCGCCTGGCCAGATGTGCCCCTCGCGCTGTCGCAAGGGGCGTTCGACGGCCTTCAAACCACCAGTGAGAGCTGTGCGAGCGCCAAACTGTGGGATTCCGGACTACGCTTCGGCCTGGTCGACCACCAGAACATGGGTAACTACCTACCGATGATCGGCGAAACTTTCTGGGCTACGCTGAGGCCGGCATTGAAGTCGCTGGTTACCGACCTTTGGGCAGCCAATGTCGGGAACTACCGCGCCAACCTTGTCGCCACCCAAAACCGGGCTGAAAGCGAGCTTAAGGTCAGAGGCGTTAAACTCACCTACGTTTCGCCTGAGGAACTTGCCGAACAACGCAAGCGAATGGTCGCTCAGCAGGACAAAGTAGCGCGAGCCATGCGGATTTCTCCAGAGATCCTCGCCCGCATAAATGAGGCAATCGCCGTCACCAACTAACCGACCCGACTTGCCTTTAGATTTCAGCGCTTTGGCCAGTTGGTCATCAAACGAATTCCAGGATTTTTCTCCTCTCTTGTTAGATAGAGCAAGGGTGAAATCACGACATAAGATATATCTTGACGTAAAGATATATCGAGACTATGTCGTGTTGGTCGGTGCCATCTCGGCCCGGCTAGAGCAAGGGACCCAAGACTAGAAATGAGACTTTACCACCAGGGCAGAGGTGCCAAGGAGCACGACCAGCCAAACCGTCATCACGGTGATCGCCGTTTCGCTCGCGATTCGTTGGGAAGCGGAAGTCGCTCTGTGGGGCGCCATCGCTACCCGGGAGGTCGTCATACGGAAGGTCGGCACCGGGTCTTCGATCACGGAGATCTGCGCTTCATTCTGCTCAGCATGATTGCCACTAAACCAGCTCACGGTTATGACCTGATTAAGGCACTCGAGGACCGTATGGGCGGCGGCTACAGCCCCAGCCCAGGGGTGATCTACCCCACACTGACGATGCTCGAGGAACAAGGCTATTCCGCTCTGACTTTGGAGAACGGCAAGAAGCTTTACCAGGCGACCCCTATCGGCGAAGCCTTTCTAGAGACCAATCGGGCCACGGTTGAGGCGATTCAGGCTCGGATCGACGGCATTGCGCGCGAACGCAGCGTGGCGCCCGATCCGCGTATCATTCGAGCGATTGAGAACCTGAAGACCGCTCTGCGCCTGCGATTGGCCGGCGGGCAAATCCCCGACGAGCAAGTCCGCGCGATAGCCGCCGCCATAGACGCGGCGGCATCGGAAGCCGAACGGCTCTAGCCAGGTACGATACCAGCCTGTTGTGACATTGGCGACCGACCGTATCTGCTGCCTCTGGAGGAAGCTGGCCGCGGCCAAGCCTAGCCCGGCGGCTTCCCCCGTGGCCACCATCGGCTAAGATGGCCGCCAAACAACCGGAGGCGTCCACCATGAGCCACTTCCAAACCCGCGTCCGATCCGCCCTGCCCGACGACGCGGCGCAGGCGAAGTCTCGCCGGGCGGGTCTGGCGGCCTGATCAAGCGGGCCCTTCCGTGGTCGTGATCCGTAACGGAGCCGTTGAGGATATCTCGGCACGCTACCCAACTATGCGCGACCTCTGCGAAGCTTCGGACCCCACGGCGGCCCTTCGCGCTGCCGGGGGGGAACTGATCGGCACCCTCGCGGACTTGCTCGCAAACACCCCGCCGGACAACCGCAACTCCACCCGCCCGTGGTTGCTCACACCCATCGACCTCCAGGCGATCAAGGCCGCGGGCGTCACCTTCGCTATCTCCATGCTGGAACGCGTCATCGAGGAACGCGCGCGCGGCGACATGAATGCCGCCGGCGCGATCCGGAACGAAATTACCCGCCTCGTTGGCGGCGACCTGGGCAACTTGAAACCCGGCTCCCCCGAAGCGGCGCATTTAAAGGAAGTGTTGATCCAGCAGGGCGCCTGGAGCCAGTATCTGGAAGTCGGCATTGGCCCCGACGCCGAAATCTTCACCAAGTGTCAGCCGATGGCGGCCGTCGGTACTGGCATGGATGCGGGCATCCACCCGGGGTCCTCGTGGAACAATCCCGAACCAGAGGTCGTGCTGGCGATCTCCTCCGACGGCCGGATCGTCGGCGCCACGCTCGGCAACGACGTCAACCTTCGCGACGTCGAGGGGCGCTCGGCTCTTCTGCTCGGCAAAGCCAAGGACAACAACGCCTCCTGTGCCATCGGCCCGCTCTTGCGCTTCTTCGACGCGACCTTCGGCCTAGACGACATTCGTTCCACCACGGTAACCCTGCGCGTAGACGGCCCCGAAGGTTTCGCGCTGGAAGGTTCATCGTCGATAGCCAAGATCAGCCGAGACCCTGTCGATCTGGTGGCGCAAATGGTGAACGCGCATCACCGGTATCCCGACGGCGCCGTGTTATTCCTCGGGACAATGTTCGCTCCGATCCAGGACCGTGACACCCCGGGCCAGGGCTTCACGCATAGAAATGACGACATTGTTACGATCGCCGCGCCCAAATTAGGGCGGTTGGTCAACCGTATGAAGCCGACTGACCGGTGCGAGCCATGGACCTTTGGCGCCGGCGACCTCATGCGGAACCTAGCGCGGCGGGGGCTGCTGAATTAAGGCCCTCACGTTCGCAGCAAAAGCAGGCTGGAACGCCTGCCCGACCGCGTGCCCGGGCCTTTGGATGCAATCAGTGTGCGACCAGCTGTTCCATCTTTCCCCGGATTTCCGCTTACAGGATTGTTGCAAGGTGTCGCCGGCGACAGGATTGTTTCTACAGTAGATGTATTCACGCGTTGCTTGCTATTTAACTCATCTTTTTTTGCTCGGAACGGCAATTTTCTTCGCTGCATCAAAACACCAGCAAAGTCTTTTTTGCAGGGCTCTCCGGCACCCCCGCTAGCCGCGGCCAATCGCGATCAGCCGCCGCGTTGAAACGCAGATCACATTCTCTCGAACTATCTAATGTCTGTAAGCGAAAATGCGAAGTCCGTGCTACTGATCCGCGTCCAACGTTCACGGCATAATGCTGCGGCGCAGGATAATCCGGGCCATAAGAAATATCTGTCGCGACGTTGCCCGCAGGCAATTTCCGATCGCGCGACATCCGATCGCGGAGCAGCGTCGCCCGGCGCCTCTTGCATCGGACACCTGAGATATCAAGCAAGGTGTCGACGCCACGATTCTGCGACACCAGAAGGAGTCAGTATAATAGCACAACAACCACTGCAAGGCAGCGAACGCAGTCCGGTCCTAGGGGCGAAAATGGTCGGCAAGGCCGATCCCGCTGAGCGACTGGAGGTTTCCGTACTGCTCCGGCGGAACAACGCCGACGAGTTGGCGGATCGGGTGAGAAAGCTCACTCGGCGTGACGGGCAGCGCCGCCATGCCTCCCGGCAGGAATTTGACCAACAGTACGGTGCGGCGGCTCCCGATATCAGGGCGGTCAGGGAATTTGCGTCTAAACATGGCCTCGCGGTCGTTCAGGAGCACGCGGGCCGGCGCACCATAGTGCTGTCCGGCACGGTCGCACAGTTCAACGCCGCATTCGGGGTGGACCTTCATCGCTTCCAGCATGGTGGCGGTTCGTATCGCGGGCGGGTCGGAAACATCCATTTGCCGGAAGAACTGGCAGGCCGCGTTGAAGCCATACTCGGCCTCGACAATCGGCCGGTGGCAAAGCCGCATTTCCGTATACGCCCGGCGAGCGGCAACGTCCATTGGGCAGCTAATAACGGAGATGCGACGTCATTCACTCCGCTGCAGCTCGCCTCGCTCTACGACCTCCCGTCGGAAACAGGCCAAGGCGAATGCATCGGAATTATTGAGCTTGGCGGCGGCGAGCGGCATGCCGACTTAGCCAAATACTTCTCTTCACTCGGTATCAAGTCGACGCCAAAAGTCACCGTGGTTTCAGTGGACCACAGCAAAAACCAGCCGACCGGTGACCCGAACGGACCCGACGGTGAGGTTATGCTGGACATCGAGGCTGTCGGCGCAATCGCACCACAGGCAAATATCGCAGTCTATTTCGGACCCAATACGGACGCCGGTTTTCTCGACGCAATTACCACTGCCATCCATGACACGACGAACAAGCCCTCGGTCATCTCAATAAGCTGGGGCGGCCCAGAATCGTCATGGACCCAACAGTCGTTGACCGCCTTCGATGCAGCGTTCCAGGCGGCCGCAGCGATGGGCATCACGGTTTGCGTTGCTTCGGGCGACAACGGCTCGAGTGACGGCGTGCAGGATGGTGCGGATCACGTCGATTTTCCTGCATCAAGCCCACACGTGCTGGCTTGCGGAGGGACTTCGTTGAAGGTTTCCGGGAACGAAATCCAAGGCGAGACCGTTTGGAACGATGGCGCGCAAGGGGGTGCGGGCGGCGGTGGCGTCAGCCGCATCTTCGAGCTGCCCACCTGGCAAGATGGGTTAAAAGTGACGCTGACGTCGGGAAAGACCCAGGCGCTGAACAAACGCGGCGTGCCCGATGTGAGCGGCGACGCGGATCCACAGACCGGATGGGACGTGCGGATCGATGGGACCGACACCGTCATTGGCGGCACCAGCGCGGTGGCACCTCTGTGGGCCGCCTTCATCGCGCGCATCAACGCCGCAAGAGGCAACAATCCCGTCGGCTTCATCAACCCCCAGCTGTATGCATCACCCCAGGTCCTGAACGACATCACTCAGGGTAACAACGGAGACTTTGCCGCAGCGCCGGGTTGGGACGCCTGCACCGGCCTCGGCAGTCCGGCCGGTGCCAAGGTCGCTCAACTACTTTCCGCTGTGGCCTGAGAGAAGGCTGATTAAACTTGCTGGCGGCGAATTCCAGCATCCGCCGTTCAGTTTCCAGGAGCATGACCACTGTGCTGAACGTGTCCAACACGTTAATATTGCAATAAACTGGGAGGGCCGGTTGCGGCGCGATCTAAGCGCCAGTTCTGCGTCGCAACCAATCCTACTGCGGAGTTTCTCTCGGGAGGCTTGGATGGAGCAGGAGCGGCGGATCAGGCAGCCAAGTCCGCCCTCCGGGATGCTAGCCGAAATCGGCATATGGCGGTAGCCGAAGCTCGGCAAATGCTGATGGATGTCGTCGAATTGCCGAACGTCCTGGGTCACTGTGTAACAAAATTCTTACACTTTTCTGAAACCGCCGGCTCTGCAGCTTCACCCTCGCGCGGCAGAATTTGCCGGTAACAGTCGCTGGGCGGCAAGTACTGCCTGGGCCTGGATAGTGCAACGTATAGTGAAATCAGTTGACTAGGCTTGGCATGCCGCTTGCTTATCCGACTGCGGGTTGCTGATGCCTTTCGAGTAACGTCAAGGACCTTCGAATAGGAATACAAAAATGTCTATCAACGCCATCTCTGGACTGAGCGGGGATCATATCAACTCGCTCGGCTCTGCTGTGACAATGCCCCAAGCGCCGGCCGCAATACAAAGTTCTGCGGCAAATGCGACAGCGGCGTATCCAACCCAAGCTTCGTCTCCCGCGAAGCCTCCACAACCATTCCTCCTGGTGCCCACGGAGCCGCTCTCCCCAACTGTACTAGCCGAACTGATTGGTCGCCAGCTGTCACTGAATGGACCCCCTCCCAGCTGATACATCAGCCTCCACGGCCGCTTCTAGACCGCCGGGCCTTTCCTCATCGAAAAACGGGCGCTCGGAAATGCTCAGTCTAACAATGTGATGTTTCAGTCGAGTCGTTTTGATAGAAACAGCTTTGCGTGTCCCGGCGGATAATTATCGATTCGACCAAATATCGAGTAACCTCGCTTGTGGTAAAATCCGGGCGCCTGCGACGTGAAAGTCTCCAACGCCGCGCCAACGGCGCCGCGTTCCCTCGCCATCGCCTCGGCCGCATCCATCAACCGCGTGCCGTGCCGCTGCCCGCGAAGCGCTTCCGATACCCACAGGAAATTTACGTGTAGCCAGCCACCCCAGATGTAGCCCGTCTCAGACCGCCCAGCCACTCCCCTCGACGGCTCTTAAGGAAAAATCCCACAGGGTGCCAGTCGCTGACGCCGGTGCGGGCGATATTCGCGGTGATAACGTTCTCGGATACAAGGCGGCTGAGCGCTTCTCCGGGTAGCGGGTCGAAGACGATCTCTAGATCTTTTTGGGCGCTATCCATGCGGTTCAAGCCTCGGCTCGGAGGCCTAGGGCGCCATCAAGGTGCCTCCTGTCAAGCGTCCTTGAAACGACGATGTGACGGCGAAAGCGACCCGAGGCTCCTGCGGCCGGCGTGATCACGCCCCCGAACACGTCACCGCGCTCCATCTGGCAAGGCCGCCCCCGGTCCACTACCTAGATGCCCTAACCCAACGGCCAGGAGAGCCCAATGAGCAGCACGTCCCCGAGCACAGGCTCGCCCTCGAAGCCATTTCTCTCTGACGTACAGACGTTGCGAGACAGGGCCCGCAGAAACCTATCCGACGGCGTTGTCACGAAGACCTACGTCGGAGATGTTAAGAGCACGATCGAGATCCTGCAGGCCGTCCTCGCCACCGAAATCGTCTGTGTGCTGCGCTACACGATGCATTCCGTTACCGCGACCGGGATCGCCAGCGAGGCGATCAAGGCCGAGTTTGCTCAGCACGCCAAGGAGGAGCAAACGCACATGATGGCCGTCGCCGAGCGGATCGACCAGCTTGGCGGCTCCCCCAATTTCAACCCTGAGGGATTGGCGACCCGATCCGCGTCCCAGTATGCCGAGGGTGAGAACCTCGTCGACATGATCCGCGAAAACCTGATCGCGGAACGGATCGCCGTGGACCACTATCGCGAACTTATTCGGTATTTCGGCGATGACGATCCCTCGACCCGGGTCATGCTGGAGGGCATCCTGACCGTCGAGGAAGAGCATGCGACCGACATGCAAGATCTACTGCAGGCTCACCAGGGCGTATAAACGATGCGCTGAGGCTCACTTCGGGCGCTGCGCTGTTCGAGCGGCATGCCGCCTGCCGACGCGGAGCGCGTCTATGCGACACTCTTGGTGGCGGGTGGCGGCGGGCGCTCTCATCCGCCAAGCGCCGATGATCGCGACGATCTCTCCCGTAGCGCCCGCGGAGTTGGACAGCGTCGCCGGGGGAGTGCCAAGCTAGCCGATCAGCCTGACCACGGCTATACTGCGGGCTGTCTTCAACGGAGGAAGCCCGGTGGAAATTTCGCCACTTACTCGTAACCCATCCGGGGACTTCGCCGGGATCGTGGCCGACATCGATCTGACTAAGCCCATGACAGCCGATCAGTATCCGCGATCCAGGTGGGTATGGACTGTTACGCGGTCTTGGTGTTTCCCAATCAGCCACTGACGGACGAGCAACAATGTTCCTACAGCCGAAACTTCGGCGAGCTAGAAGCAACTTTGATCGCTCAGATGTCAGAGCCCGGCGAACGGCGGCTCGGCTCGGTCGAACTGGGCGATATTCCGAACCTTAACCCCGATGGCAAGTTGCGTAGTCGGGACGATAATCGACGGATGTATGCTTTGGACAACCGTTTATGGCACTCAGATGCATCATTCCGAGCAACCGGCGCGGGGTATTCATTACTCTCGGCGCGAGTGGTGCCGGAATATGGCGGGATACCGAGTTTGCCGATATGCGCGCGGCATATGATGCATTGGATGATGCGACCAAGGCGTTGGTGAAGGATCTGATCACAGAGCATTCAATCGCGTTCTCGCGGAACGAGCTCGGTTTTAGCGATTACCCGGAGGGCATGCCGATAAAGTGCGTCCGGTACGGAACAGCTTGGTGCGCACACATCCGGTGACCGGGAGGAAGTCGCTTTATCTATCAGCCCACATCGGCACCATCGTGGGTTGGCCTATACCGGAGGCGCGGGCGCTCATTCGCGACCTGACGGAATATGCGACGCAGTCACACTTCGTTTATGCGCATCAGTGGCGGGTGAATGATTTGGTTATGTATGACAACCGTACCACCATGCATCGAGCCCGCCGGTATCGCGATTTCCAGGACGTTCGTGATCTACGGCGGACCTCGATCAATGGAACAGGGTTTACGGCGGAGCAGGCCCCGGCGATGGCGGCCGAATAGTGAGGAACCAGATGTCCATCTCCATTACCGAACTGACACCGGGCTTTATGGGCGAGGTATGCGGCCTTGATATTACCCAGCCACTGACACGCGCACAGGTCACCGAACTGGAAGCCGGAATTGATCGTTGTGCCGTGCTTGTCTATCACGATCAGCGGTTCACCGATGCACAACAGAAGGCCTTCAGCCTCAATTTCGGGCCGTTGGAGGAGACCGCCGGAGGCAACGTCACCAAGGACGCTGATCGGCGGCTGGATCCCGATATGGCTGATGTGTCGAACCTTGGCGCGGACCATAAGCCTTTGGCTCGGGATGATCGTCGCCGATTGTTCAATTTAGGCAATCAGTTATGGCACTCTGACAGCTCATTCCGAGCGGTGCCGGCGAAGTATTCGCTACTGTCAGGACGGACTGTCGTGGATACCGGAGGCAATACCGAATTTGCTGATATGCGGGCCGCCTATGACGCATTGGATCGGACCACTAAAGCGGAAATAGAGGACCTGATCTGTGAGCACTCCTTGATCTATTCACGCGGAATCCTCGGCTTTACTGAATTGTCCGAGGAGGAGAATCGGATGTTCAAGCCGGTACGGCAACGGCTGGTGCGAACGCATCCCGTCACCCAGCGCAAGTCGCTTTATTTGTCGTCTCACATTGGCACGATCGTCGGATGGCCGATGCCGGAGGCGCGGGCGTTCATTCGTGACCTGACCGAGCATGCAGTGAACCCGGCGTTTACTTATGCTCACAAGTGGCGACAATACGATCTGGTGATGTGGGACAATCGTTCGACAATGCATCGTGTTCGGCGCTTCGATGAAAGCCAGGTGCGTGACATGCGCCGCACCACCGTCGCCGGGGACAGTGTCACCATCGAGCAGCTGGCCGCCTGAGCGGCAGCCGCACTTGGCCGCCTCAGACTAGGACTGAAGCGTTTGCGTGCCGGCCTGCAACTTACCCACCGGCGCGAGACCAACCCAGCTACGCGGGGCTGCCTCGGGCGCAACACCGAACCGCACCATGTAAGGGCGGAATCTCGCCCGTTCCTGGGCTTCATCCAATCCATGGTCCTCGAATGCGTAGCTGTGGGCGCCATACCCGCCCCTGGGCTGAGCTGCAACATGCGCATCGATCTTACTGCCCGTCCGCGGCGAAAACTCCATGTCGAAATGGCGATAGACGCCCTGCACCGTGCTGACGGGATCGGTGATCAGATCCAGGTGGTGGACGTGACAAACTGTCTCAGGCAATCCGGCATCGTCGCCGACAGACATCATCTGCCGGGTTCCGTCCAACCAGCGGCGACTCTCGTGCGGACCCAACTTCTTGGGATCCAATTTGCGAGTGAACGGGCGGCGCAGCACTTCTGTTAATCGAGCCTGAGAAAGCAACACTTTCACCGGATCACGATGCACGAATACCAGTCTTGCATCGGGATAAACCGCTCGGATCGCCTCCAGCGCAAACAGGTGTTCGGGACATTTCAGCACCCAACGCCGCGGAAAACCATCCTGGTGCTGCAGATACTGCAGGAAACGCCGGTGGAACGCGTAAGCCGGCAGATGCCGCACGACATCTCCATCCATCCAGGCCTGGTACGATGGAATGCAATAGTTGGTGTCGAAGCGCAGACTGCGGAATACGTGAGCCGTAATCTCGCTGCATTCCTGCGGCGATGTCGCCTCCAGGGGGTGGAGCGCCCGAAATTCCGGGGCCAGCCACTCGAAGGTTTTCAACTGGCGCGCGACCCGTGCAATCCGCTGATCCCGGGTGCCGGCGTTTGGCGAGGGAGAAATCGTTTCCCAGACTGCTGGAGCTCGATTGGCCTCATCGGTCAGCATCAATCGATGCAGAAAGGTCGTGCCGCTGCGCGGCAAACCGGTGATGAAGATCGGTCGGCGAATGGGACCCGAGGCGATCTCCGGATACGACACACACGCGGCTTCGATGGTGAGCAGATTGGACAGGAACCGGACAACATCCCAACGAGTCGCACTGCGCCCGACGATGCTGAGCGAGGCTTCGGTCGAGCACGCTTCGAGCAGGCGGACCAGTGGGCCGATGAAAGCGGCATCGCCAAAATCATTTAATCCGGTTTGTTTTCGTGCCAGGAAAATTAGCTCGTCCGGGTCCAATGGCCGGTCCAGCATCCCGAAAGAGCCGATAACTGAATCCGCCAGGCTCAAAACCCGGGTCAAGATAGTCAAGAGCAACTCCCCCGCTCAACGGTCTGGTGATGTTTCATTCCACTAAAGGAAGTTGGGCCTGTTCAGCGGCATCCCAGTGACACAAGCTCGTGAGTGAATGCGAAGCCTGATGCCTATTCTGCAGTGAACCGCCCCTTATGTATCTGGATGATGTCAACGCTAGGCCCTCATGAAAATTCTATCGATTCCCGTATGCGTACCTCGGAATGACCGTGGCGGAGAGACTGCCCCGGTGAGTGTTTGTCGGTCACGGCGCCGCTTGTTGATAGCAGCGGCTGCCGCACTGCTGTTACCGTCAATGGCGCCAGCTCACGCCGCTACGGAGGAGGCAGCGGTCGCGCCAATCCAACTTCTGGTGGACAGCCTTGTTGAGATCATGAAGGCAGGGCCCGCCACCCCATTCCAACAGCGCTACGCAACTCTAGCGCCCGTTATCGACCGCACATTTGATTTAGGCGCGATTTTACAGGAATCTGTGGGTTCGTTCTGGGCTTCCCTGCCGCCGCAGCAACAGACCATGCTGATGGAGGCTTTCCGGCGCTACACCGTTTCGTCTTACGTCAACAGCTTCGACGACTTCAACGGCCAGCGCTTTGAGATCAGCCCTGAGACACGCGCCGTCGGTGACGAGCAAGTAGTGGCGACCAAGGTCATCCCGAAAAGGGGCGACCGCCACGAATTGGACTATGTGATGCGTCGAAGTTCCGCGGGTTGGCGGGTGGTCGACGTTCTGGCCGACGGATCGATCAGTCGCGTCGCCGTGCAGCGCTCGGACTTTCGCCGGTTATTGTCCCGCGGGGGCGCGCAGGGGCTTGCTGAAAGCCTCAGGATAAAGTCAGCCGACCTGTCGGATGGATCGGGCTAAGCGCCTTTCCTACTCGCGAACTGTTAGCCGCACGCGAGCGAGGTGGTCGGGTTGCGTGGTGACGATCCCGACGGGCAGTACCGGCCGAGTGTCTACGCGCGCCACGCGGAAGCGGCTGATCAAGGTCGCCAATACTAAAACCGCTTCGGTCATGGCGAACTGGGCGCCAACGCAGATACGCGGGCCGGCGCCGAATGGCATGAACGAGAAGCGGGCCGGGGGTGGTTGATCGGGCATGAAACGCGCTGGCCGGAACGTGTCGGGATCATCCCACAGTTTGTGGTGACGGTGCAGAACCCAGGGCGCGATCATTACGATGCAGCGCGGCGGCAGTTCGACGCCCGCAGCGCTGTCGCGTTTGATGGTTTCTCGCACGATCGTGAACACCGAGGGGAACAGGCGCAACGTCTCGTTTACAACCGCACGCGTCCGAATTAAGGTGGTCATTGCCGTGGTGGCTGCCTCGGGTTCAATCACCACGGAGCGGGCTTCCTCCGCCAGCCATGCCTGTTCCTCGGGCGTCTGGGCCAGCATGATGATCGCCCAAAACAAAGTAACGGCTGTCGTTTCGTGTCCGGCAAGGATCAAGGTCGCGACCTGATCGCGAAGCTGAGGCGGGGAGAACGCCGCACCTGTTTCGGGATCACGCGCAGCCCGCAACAGGTCAAACAGGTCCCGCGGCGTTTTAGGCTGTGGCTCGGCTAGACGCACCGTCAGGATCAACTCGATGAACCTCATCCAGCGCCACTTGAAACGAGACCGGGCAAAGTCCCTGAAATTGGGAATCGACGGCGGCAGAACCATATCCAGCAGATGCGGCTGCGCATAGCGTTCGCCGTATTCGGTCATCAGCGTCCGCATCGTCGCGCCGTATCGATCCATTTCAAGCGAGAACATGGAGCGCCCGGCGATATCCAGTGCCAGGTTCTGCATGCTGGCGAGCAGGTCGATGGGTTCGCTGGCCTCCGTGGTCAGCAGGGCGACCGCTCGGTCGGCGCTGGCAACGATGTGGCGCGCCAACATGGGCATCACCCGTGGGCCTAGCGCGGGCGCGATGGTGCGCCTTTGAAGCTTCCAGGCATCGCCTTCGCTTAGCAGAAGACCTTCCCCGGTGATCGGCCGTAGGACACGGATCGAGGCGGGGGAGCGACGGAAATTGGCCGGGTTGCCAACCAGAACGTGGTGAATCGCATCTGGGGCGTTCAGGGTAATGGTCATGCCGCCGAGCAGCCGGCGGGACGTGCTGTCCTCGTGATATGCGGCGCGCGGGAAGATAGTCAGGGCATTGGTCCGCACCGCGCGCAGGAACGCCCGCAATGACAGTTGCGCCTCCGGTGCGACGGGTACCGGAGGGCGCAGCGGCAGCGGGCCGGCGAGGTCCACTTATTCAGCCGCCATGAAGGCGGGAACCACTGCGCGCTGAGCGGTTTCCATCGGGCGCGGCCACCAGCGATGCTCCCATTCGCTGAACAGCGGCGCCAGCTTCGGCTGGACCTTCTCGGCAAATAGTCTAGTGTTGTAACGAGTCACTTCCTTGTTCATGTTTCCGAACTGCAAAAGCATCATCAGGTTGCCGACGTTCAGCTTGGTCGCCACTTCACGAAGCTGCTCCGCAACCTCATTTGGCGAACCAATTATAACGTAGCCATTATCGACGATCGCATCCATTTCGCGGGCGAGCGTGTTGAATTTATTGGTGTATTCCGCGGCTTTCAACACTTGGCTCTGTAGGCCCAGGCGCTGGGTGGCCTCAGTGGCGTATCCTGGCGGCGCAGCAAAACGAGGGTCGATGTGCAGGCAGTTGCCGTAGAAGTACTCCGCGGCCGGTCCATACAGATCCATGGCTTGCTGACGGCTTTCAGCCACGCCCACGAATTGCAGGAAACCCGCTCGGTTGGGATTGCGATCCTTGCCGAGCCGGGACATTTCATTCCAGAACCCGTCCATCGTCGCCTGGCCGATCTTGTAGCCGTAGTAGGAGAGGTAACAGTAGACGTAGTCCATTTCCGCACACCAGCGCCAAGTCTCGACCGACCCGCCGCCAGGAACCCAGATCGGAGGATGCGGATTTTGCACCGGTCGAGGCCAGATGTTGACGTACCGTTGCTGGTTATAGCGGCCGTTGAACGCGAAGGTGTCCTTGTCGGTCCAGGCGCGGACAACCAGATCGTGTGCTTCGAGGTAGCGCTCGCGCAGCATCGATGGATTTTGGCCATAGGCGTAACAAGTGTCCATCGGGGACCCAACTGGAAAGCCCGCGATCAACCGGCCGCCCGAGATCACATCGATCATGGCGAACTCTTCCGCCACGCGGGTCGGCGGGTTGTACAGCGCCAGCGAGTTGCCCATGACGCACAGCGTCGTGTCACTGGTCCGCCGCGCGAGAGAGGCCGCGATGAGATTTGGCGACGGCATCAGGCCATAGCCGTTGGAGTGATGTTCATTGACGCAGATGGCATCGAAGCCGAGCTCGGCGGCGTATTCGAGCTCGTCCATAAAGTCGTTGTACATCAGATGGGCACGTCTAGGGTCGAACAAGGAGGAGTGTATGTCCACCCATACCGACGGGTGCTTGCCGCGAAAGTTTTCCGGCAGCTCGGTATACGGCATCAAGTGGAACCACATCAGTTTCATTGTTTTCTCCCTTCGCGGCCGGGTAATGCTCCTGTCGCTTTCACATTGCCTCCGACGAGGCTAGATGGTTGGTGAACAAGCAAGAGTTTACCACGGCGGGTAAAGGAGAGCCACGGAGGTCGCATGTACACGGGGAACAAGTATTCGGCACACCGCGGCTAATCCGGCAACGCGATCCTTCTTCCGGCACCCTTCCGCGGGGTCGTCGGCGCGTATTCTCTCGTGGCGATCTGCAAGGCAGCGTATTTCTCCGGCGGAAATTGCGTCACCCGGCGGATGCTCATGTCGATGTGCAGGGCCATCAATTCCTGAGCCGCGGAACGCTCGCCGCTTTCGGCACGGAACATCTCATGGAAGTAGTGCAGCCGCTTCGTATCAGCACCAAGCAGCCACGTCCGGACCATAAGTTTATCGCCGAGGTGAACCTCTCGCTCATAGAGCGTATGTGTTTCGGCAGTAAAACATGAATTGCCCGATGCTTCGCGATACGCGTCGCCGATGTCCAGGGCTGTGTAGAGCGCGTCGGTAGCCAGATCGAACACGACGACATAGTAGGCGAGGTTCATGTGTCCATTGGAATCGATCCACTCGGGCCGAACAATATCCTGATACTCAATGACCGGTTTGCTCATGGTGCGGTGCACCTTGTTGACCGCGCCGGCGTTGGTCAAGTTGCTCACGCCCGACAATCGAGATAGGCGAACCAACCGCCGCAGGACCAACCCGTCACTGGCCGGCGCGCCGGATTAAGATAAACCTCGGAGTCCTACGCTGCTTCGGCCAACTGGCGGGGTCGATAGATCGCGATGTGAGTCGCCCGGACCAGAGGAGTTGTTTCGTTTGTAACCACCATGCAGTCGAGTTCTACCCACTTGTGGCCCTTGTGCTCGTAATTCCTAGTGATCCTGGCACGTGCGTTTAATGTGTCGCCGACATGTGCAAGACCGAGGTTGCGGACCGTGCTGCCCATGTGGATCCAAGCCGGAAGGATAACGTTGTCGGTCAGCACCCGATTACAGCACCGCAAGATCGTCCCGAGATGGACGATCTTTTCTCGCGCATAGATCGGGTCGGTTTCACGGAGGTCTTCCAGGTCCCGGGCGTGATCGGCTTCGGTGATCGACATTGGCTTCATCCCGAACCAGTCGCCGACCTTGAGCGACTGTTCGTCAGCTTGGGTGCGGTCGGTGCGTGGGGACACCAACTTGAAGTCACTGAGGGCCGCCGGAGGCGAGGGATTGGCGGCAATCGCGGCCCGGCCGGTCGTGCAGAGGGCGCCTTGACTGTGAACGGTCAGCGCCAGTCCGTCGGCGTCCTCGACAGCGACCACTTCGGCTATGTCGTTTTCGTACACCGGTTTAATGAATTTGGCCTCGCCGGTGCCGCGTTCCAGCCATGCCCGACCCCAGCGCTGTAGTGGTTGATGCGTCATATAGGCGTAAACGTTGACTCCACCAACGAAGCCGCCACCGAAGCCGAGGCGCCGAGCGGTGGCCTCATCGTGGATTTTGTTTTCCGAGGCCTTGGAGGTGTTGAAGGCGGAAACCCGGTAGGGCGGGAGAATCATTCTTCCAACTCAAGCGGGCCGGTCAATTCAGCGCCCAGAGCCCGACCTCGTAGCCAGGAACAAAGTTGCGGTTGTTCATATCCGGATTGCGATTGATGTAGGTGCGCCCAAACATCGGGTGGCGCATGCTCCGAGTTTCGTGCTCGATGCGGAACAGTGGCTTGTTGGTGTCCACGTCAACGATATCGAGGAACCGGTACTGGTGCTGATCGCTTTCCTCGCTGATCAGGCCACGTTCCAGCAGTTTCTTGTGCGGACCGGAGAAGTCTACCAGCGTGATCTGGATATGATGGTTGTCGTATGGCGGGATCGGTGCAGTGGTTTCGCGATAGATCACCCGGCTTTCAGCCGAGGTGCGCGCCCAGGCGTAAGGGCCGCGCTCGTCGCTGGAGACACCGGCGAGGGCGCCGACAATCTCCACATAGAATTTGGCAATGGCGGAGAGGTCGGTACCAGCGGGAATGTCGAATTCGACATATGGCATGCCTACGCGCATCGCGGCGAAACGGGACGGGTCGGGTGCGTGGACACGAATACGGTTGCCCCAGGGGCAAACCGTCTCGACCGCGTCGCCGGCCTCACGGAAGCTGAATTTGGTGTCTTCGAGGTATTTCTTCGCACCGTCCAGCCGCTTTAGCAGCGCGTGCAAGTCCGGCACCACCAGACCCGTTGTCCCGCGCACCACTTCGGGTCCGCCTGTCGGCAGATGGAACTGGCCGCGCCCGACGTTGACCCACATGTTTTCGAGGCCGGCCATTAGATAAGGGTCACGGGTGAGGCCAAGACCCATCAGGTAGAACGCGATCGCCTTGCTCTGATCCGGTACGCGGACGTTGACGTGACCGAGTTCGACGATATTGCCGAGATCTTCGACGGTCCGATCGAAAGTCGGGGTCATGACGGCGGTGTCCATCCCGTTGGTCTCCCTATACGGCTGCACAGATTGCTCGCCGGATATTCTAGCCCTGCCTTCCGTGCTGGTCCATCCCAACTCGTTTTGCCCATATCGGGCGGAGCCGCATGGCCGCCGGCACATGGGCCTAGAATCAATGAAGGTAGAGCAGAATTTACGCCAAAGTGCCCTCAAAGCGGCGCCAGGCACTCATTTGCACCGCCGAGGTGAGGCAGTGGACGACAACGGGTTTGGTCTTCACCGCAAAGGCACGGGCGATGCCACCGGCAATTTCAGACTCTTCCCGTATCGTGATGCCTTCGGCGCCGAACGATCTTCCCCAGACGGCGAAGTCCGGGTTGGTCAAGCGCGTGGCCTCCATGAATTTGCGATCGGGGTAGCGCACGTAAGAGTGCATCCCGATAGTCCCGTACATGGAGTTGTCGGAGATCACGACGATCGGGTTGCCGCCGTATTGGCACGCCGTGGCAATCTCGTTGCCCATCATCAAGGCACCGCCATCCCCCATGAACGCGACAACCTGTTTGCCGGGCCGCCGTAAGCAGCCCGCCACCGCCATCGGCATCCCCGAGCCCATGGCGCCGACGACGGAGGACAAAAATTCCTGACCCGGACGGAAGCCGATATACCGGTGTAGATATGACCCGAAATTACCGGCGTCGGACGTGATCACCGCGTCATCCGCGAGATGCTTGTCGATCTCGCAGACCACGGCGGCAAAGTTGATCCCGTCCGTGGTTGGCTCCCAGGTTTTTTCCAGTAGCGACAGATGGATCTTGTGCAACCCATCGACCCAGCCTCGGCGTTTGGCAGCGTCGGACGGAGTCTTCAAGCTAAGCAGAGCTTTGACGACTTCATATGGGTCACAGGGCATGCCAAGGTCTGGGCGCCACACGCGGCCGACCTCGTTTGGATCAGGCCAAATATGCACCAGCGGAAGCTGTGGCTGCGGCGCGCTTGGAAAGCTGTAGGACTGGGAGACCGTGTCGGTCAGTCGCTCACCAAGGGCAACAAGCAGGTCAGCCTTCTTCATCTCGCCGATGAGTGCCGGGGGAACGCGGATGCCCATGTAGCCCCCGTAATTGGGGTGGCGAGCGTCATATAGTTGCGGACGGCGGTGCGTGGGGTTGATCGGCAGGACCCATTCCTCGGAGAGACGCTGGAGGTCCGCGTAAACACGTTTGTCATGCATGGTGTCGGCCAGCAGCGCGCCGCCGGCCAGAATCAGCGGCCGTTCCGCCTCAGCCAGCATATCGGCGAGGCGGTGAAGGTCCTCGGTGCGCGGGCCGGCGATGACCCGAGGACGCGGCAGATTCAATGGGGCATCAGTCGTTTCGTCGAAGATATCCTCCGGCAGGATCACCGCTACCGGACCGGGCGTGCCGCATTCGGCGATGTGAAATGCCCTCGCGATCGCCTCCGAGGCTTGTTCAGGTGCATTGACCTCGATCACGGTTTTGGTTATGTCGGAAAGTAATCTGGAGTAGTTTTGCTCTTGCAGGGCCAGTCGGCCGAAGTCCGCGCGCTCGACCTGGCCCACCAGCATGACCATCGGGGTAGCGTCGTGATAGGCGGAATGGAGTGAGACCATTGCGTTGGACAGACCAGGACCGCGTGAGACGATGCAGACGCCGGCGCGGTTGCGCAGCCGCCCGTCGGCCATTGCCATGAACCCCGCCCCGCCTTCGTGCCGGCACACGATCATGCGGATCGAGTTCCGTTCGGTCAGCACGCTGGTCAGGCCGACGTAGCTTTCACCGGGGACGCAGAAGATCTGGTCGACGTCGTGGGCTTCTAAGCTGTCCGCCAGCAGGCGGGCGACGGTGGTGGTCATCCTGGGTGCGTCTCCGTTGCGGGGCGCTGTTTCGGCCGGCAATCTGATTGCTGACACCGTCCCACGGTTAGTGTCTTATACGTCCGCCACTTTCGCGGACAAGCCCGAGCCTGGTTACGACGGGGGCTTGGGTGGTGATGGAGGCCTGGTTGCTGATGCGTGCTTTCCGCTCGATGGGGTCGCCCGGCGCGCCTTCAAAGCCGTTAGCCAAGGCGCAATAGGATGCTGGGATTTTCTGGCCATCTGGATACGTTCACCCGGGACCGGCTCCACCCCGGAACAATGGCCGGAATTGCGGCTCAGCGGATTCGAGTATCCTGAGCACTTGAACGCCGCGGTGGAGTTCACCGATGCGATGGTGCGCAAGGGCTTCGGCGACAACACGGCCCTCATCGGGAATGGCCGCCACCGCACCTACAAGGAGTTGACCGACTGGACCAACCGCATTGCACGTGCCTTGGTCGAGGAATACGGGGTCAAGCCTGACAATCGGGTTCTAATACGATCTGCAAACAATCCTGCTATGGTCGCATGCTGGCTGGCAGCGACGAAGGCGGGGGCCGTCGTTGTGAACACCATGCCGATGCTGCGCTCCGGTGAACTGGCGAAGATCGTCGATAAAGCCGAAATCTCGTTGGCGCTGTGCGACACGCGGTTGATGGATGAGTTGGTCAGTTGCGCCAAGGACAGCGAGTTCCTGAAGACGGTCGTCGGATTTGACGGAACAGCCAACCATGATGCCGAAGTCGATCGAGTGGCGCTGAGTAAACCGGTCAAATTCGAGGCGGTGGATACCGGCCGGGACGACGTGGCGCTGCTTGGCTTTACTTCGGGAACGACCGGCGAGCCAAAGGCTACGATGCACTTCCATTGTGATCTGTTGATCATCGTGGACGAATATGCGAAGGAGGTGCTTGGAGTGACCCCGGAAGATGTCTTCGTGGGATCGCCCCCACTTGCATTCACGATCGGGCTCGGCGGCCTGGCGATTTTTCCCCTGCGCTTTGGTGCCGCCGCGACGTTGTTGGAATATGCCTCGCCACCGAACATGATCGAGATTATCCAGACCTATCGCGCAACCATCAGTTTTACCGCGCCGACGGCTTATCGGGCGATGCTGCAGGCGATGGACGAGGGCGCGGATTTGTCGTCGCTGCGCATCGCCGTGTCCGCGGGCGAGACGTTGCCGGGACCGATTCTCGAAGACTGGATCCGAAAGACCGGGAAGTCGATCCTCGACGGCATCGGGTCGACCGAGATGCTTCACATTTTCATTACGAATCGGGTCGATGATATGTTCCCGAGTACGACGGAGCGCCCCATAAGAGGGTATCAGGCGCGGGTCGTCGATGATGACATGAATGAAGTCCCCCGTGGCACGGTTGGCCATCTGGCGGTGCGGGGCCCGACAGGGTGCCGATACCTGGCCGACAGACGACAATCGGTCTACGTGCGCGACGGTCCAAGACGCGGCAGGGGCTTTTCACTTCACCGCCCCGATCCGACGACATGATCGTTTCGGCTGGCTACAATATCGCTGGTCCGGAGGTGGAAGCGGCTCTGCTGTCCGCTGTCGAGGTCAAGGAATGCGCGGTGGTCGGCTTTGCGGATGAGGAGCGAGGGCAGATCGTGCAGGCTCATGTCGTCTTGGCGGACAACGTAGCGCCGGACGATGCAACGCGGTTGCGGCTGCAGAACCACGTCAAGGCGACAATCGCGCCCTACAAGTATCCGCGGTCTGTAGTATTCGTGCAGGCACTGCCGAAGACGCAGACCGGGAAGATCCAGCGGTTCCGGTTAAGATAGCTCACCCGGCAGCGCGCCCTTGCGTCTCGTCGCGAAGGAAACTGGACGAAGCAGGGAAATCAGGATCAAGATGCGCCATGAGCATCGTTCTGTATGACCTTGCCGGAGCAGACCCGGACATTCGCTTCAGCCCATATTGCTGGCGGACCCGCTTCGCTCTGGCCCACAAAGGCCTTCCGGTGGAGACCGTGCCGTGGCGCTTCACCGACCGGGACGAGATTGCGTTCTCGGGTCAGGCAAAGGTGCCGGTGATCAAGGACAACGGAAAGGTGGTGTCCGACAGCTGGGCGATCGCTGAATATCTGGAGGAGCAGGTGCCCGCCCCAACACTGTTCGGTGGCGGGACCGGGCGCGCCCATGCCTTGTTCATCAACAGTTGGGCCGACGCCGTGCTGATGGGCGGGATCGTTCGGTTCATCGTGCGGGACCTGTTGGACATCATCGACCCAAAGGACGTCGAGTATTTCCGGTCAAGCCGGGAGGCTCGTTTCGGCTGCAGTCTCGAAACGGTCCAGGTGGGCCGCGACGACCGGCTGGCGGCGTTTTGGGATTTGCTGCTGCCGATCCGGCTGGTATTGCGGCGGCAGGATTGGCTTGGGGGAGCCGCGCCGAGCTATGCGGATCATATCATTGCGGGAACGCTGATGTGGCCACGCTGCGCGAGCAGATTTCCCCTGCTTGAGGATAATGATCCCATCGCCGGGTGGCTGCACCGCGTGCTGGACCTGTATGGCGGGCTTGGGCGCGATGCCAAGCGCGCTTGACAACGCTTGGCCACCGGCATCGATCATCCGGAGTGCGCAAAATTCGTCTCGGTGTGGATTTGCCATGTGGTGCCGCGAAGCACATCGGTCGTTGTCCAAGAACCCCGTTGATGGACGAGGCCGGCCGGCCCCTGAAACGTGTGCGACCAATTTCCGACCCTTAGCATCATGTGACTCCGATCGCCACCACATGTTCGAGGTTTGCTGGGCGCGGACTGAACCGCCCGTAGAACTCTACGAAGATTTCCTCAATTGATGCCCGCCCGCACAGTTGGCCAAGCTCGATCGGGTATCAAAGCCCAAACGGGCCGATGCTGTGAAGGGTTATTGGACAACAATGGACGTTCGCGATGGCGATGCATGGAAGATCCGCATGGAGACGACAAATGTGACCATGCCGCCACCGCCATTGCAAGGAGCAAAATAATGCTGTGCTCGAAACTGCGCATCGACACTGTAATTGCTCACCGCGCCGTTCGGTATGGGGTGGCGCGGCGAAGCTCGCGTGCGCCCGGCCGGCTATGTCGCCGCTGCTCGTGGCACCAGGTCCCCTTGAAACCACGCGCCGTCGCGGCTTTGCAACGCCTACGGCCGCACGCGATCTTCCTGCGCGTGAATGACGATACCGTCCGCGTCGGCCAGGCGCTGCCACCCCGCCTGTGTGTCCATAATTGATACGATCGGATGGCTGGCTGGAAATATCGTCCATGTAATGTGGTATTCGAACAGCGTGCGCTCCAGCTCCGCGCGGTCCGCGGCATCTAAGCGCCGATAACGCGCCAGGAATTTGTCGCCGTAAAGGTCGGCGCGACTATCGATAAAGGGTCGGACGCCATTAAAGATCAACTGCCCACCGAGACCATACTCATTCAGCACTGGCCGCGCGCGCAGTGAGAACGGCACTGCCTCGAGTGCCGCACTGAAGGTCGTACCTGTACGCTTCCGACCCCAATGGTAGTGCGACACGGACTGTCAGCGCCACCAGAGCCATAAGCAAAGCCCCAACTGATAGACCGCCCCAAACTTGTTGGGGCATTTCCGCTCGGCTGCGAGAAAAGCACTCGCCGATTGGCTCCGCCAGGATCAATGCACCCACGATACCCAAAAGCTGTAGATTGCGAGCATGTATCAGAGCCAGGTGAATGAGGCCCACAAACATGATCATCCGGACCGCAGTCAGTCGGACGCGCCCAGTCAAGCCAAGCGCCAAGCTGCTCAGAATCACAAGCTCAAGGGGCTGAAGTTTAGAGAAGTTGGAAGGCTGCCACTCCCCGATCCAGGCGAGGCTCGGCATGCTCACGAGATGAAATGGAAACAGCACGCCGGCGAGCAGATCGGGGTTGACCAAGGCCACCAGCCACGCGGCAACGATGAAGCGGTTCCATGCAAAGAAAATCGGGCGGCCGGCGCCCGGGTCCAGCAGGGCCTCGATCATGAAGGCGCCAGGCAGCAGCAGCCCAAGCATGAAGCTGCCATGTAGGTTGACCCAAATCAGCATGACGCACAGCAACGCCCAGGCGGGCGCGGTGCGATTCGCTCGCGCCGCCACGAGGCCACCGCACCACAGCGCCAGGCACGGCCAAGCGATCAAGTGTGGGCGGGCGAGCATCGAGGGGGCTGCGCAGCACAATGCCACCACTAACCCAGCGTAAGCATATGCACCCGGCAGGAACCGCCGAAGATGGTGCAACAGCACGCCCGCGGTCAGTCCGGTCGCCGCCGCGGCCAGCACCATGACGCCCTTCAGCCCCCCCGCCCGATAGGCGAGCGCCATAAGGGTCTCAGCGAGCCATTCGTGCGAGAACCAGCGACGGTCGCCTGCGGTAAAGGAAAACGGGTCGGTCGCGGGGATGGCGCGGTGATCCAGAATCCACTCGCCGGCTCGAATTTGCCAGAGCGTGTCGCTGTCATTCAGAATTGGCGGCAGGAACAGCAGCAGAGCGAAAATCAGACATCCGGTGATCACGACGGCGAAGTCGAGGCGCGCCGTCTCCGGCCGATTCAAGCTAGGTAACGTGTCGCGACAGCGAGCCGCTGAGTTGTCATGATTCTACAATGCGCTCTGAAGTTGGAAACTTTCGTTCGCTACCGACCAGCGCCCGACGGCTGATTTCGATGGGCCGGGCGAATGACCGCCAAAAGCGTCCCCGATAGAGAAAAAAAGACCTCATCACTACCGTGCACCGTTCTCTATTCGTATATAATGCGCGATGCATGGTTCCGCTGCAAGTTAGATCCGGTGTAGATGCGCCGTATTCGCGCAATCAAACGTTTCGGTGCCAAACGCTACCCCTTGGCTCGCCCGCTATTCCGGCACGGCAAGCGGCAACCAGGTGAGTTTCTTGTCACGCTCCACCAGCACAGCCGCGACCCGATGCTTCTGCCCCGATTGCGTCGTCAACAGCTGCAACGCCTGGTCAGGCTCCGAAATCGACGTCTGTTGAACCTCGACGATGATGTCATCTTTCTGGATACCACTATCGGCGGCCGTCCCAGCAGGATCGACCGAAGCCACCATCACGACCGGCTCATTTTTTGCGCCTCGCGCAGCAGCCAGTTCGAGACCGAGCGCTTTCCGCGTATTGCCCCTGGGAGCGGCTGGCTTGTCCTCTGGCCATTCCTCAATCGTTACATGCACGACTTGATGCGCCCCATGCCGGCATATCTCGATCGTGGCATCGCCGCCGATTGGCGCCCAAGCCGCCTTTCTCGCCAGATCCCGAGGGTCCATGATCTTTTGCCCGTTGAAGGACAGGATCACGTCGCCGGACTTGATTTCGCCGTGCATCATTGTCCCGTCATCATCGTGTACCGCTGATATCAGCGCCCCATGCAGATCCGGCGTGTCCAGCGCCTGGTGCAGCATGTAGGTCACCGGCTGCGTAAAAATCGGCAGCATTCCGGCCTGCACGTGACCAGTTTTCCTTAATCGATCGAACACGAACTGTAGGTCAATGGAAGGAATGGCGAAGCCGAGCCCGACCGACCCGGTGCCGGGCGCGATTATTATGCTGTTCATGCCGACAACCTCCCCGGCCAGGTTGAACAGCGGCCCCCCGGAGTTGCCGTGATTGATCGCCGCATCGGTCTGAAGATAGTCGTCAAACGGGCTTTCCATGACGTCGCGGTTGACAGCGCTGAGAATGCCGGCGGTCACGGTATTGTCGAGCCCAAACGGGCTACCGATCGCGATAACCGTGTCCCCGACCCGCATCTTATCGCTGTTGCCGAATTGGACGAACGGCAATGGTCGCCCCGCGTCTATGCGCAGCAACGCCATATCGGCTTTCGATGGCATACCTACCACCGAGGCCTTGTAACGCACGCCATCGGCGGCAACTACGAATATCGAGGTCGCATCCAAAACGACGTGCTTGTTCGTGGCGATGAAGCCGGAGGGATCGATGATGAAACCGGAACCGATGGCGACAGTCGGCCGGTCCGCGCTAACCGTTCTCGGCGCCGATCCGTCCGCCTCAACCGCCGGCGGGCGCGTCACCACGATGCCAACAACTGAGGAAGATACCTTGGAAACCACCGATGCGATTTGATCCCCGGATGTTCCGGCCTTTGCAATCACGGGTGTGGCCAACCCTATGGACAGCATGCCGACAACCGTAAGAACCCGTCGTAGCCAACTCGTGACACACCACCGCACGATGGACATGAGCCAGTTCCTTCTCATGATACTTACCCTGTTCAAGACACCCGTGCCGGTTCTATGCATGAGACGCGTCTTCCGGACTCTACGTGCAGCGTAGGCCCATCCGGCTACGGATCAAGAAAATTTGTATTAGAGTATTTGCAATGCTCGCGTCTCTATCGCGGCGCACGAACTCGAACCGCTCAATAAGCACAGGCTTCGGAGGATCGACAAAACAAAGACGTATGTCAGCGCCCACGACGAAGCCATTCGCCTGACAGACAACCACGCCCTATCCGAGCTTGGTTCCCTGCCCAGCACGCGCTACCAACGGCCGCGCCCGAGCAAAGGAACCCGACCATGACCCGCAGCTACCGCATCGCCTCCGTCCCCGCCGACGGCATCGGCCCCGAGGTCATCGCCGCCGGCCTGGAAGTGCTGGAAGCGGTCGCCTCTAAGGACGGCGAGTTCAAACTCACGGTGGATCACTACGACTGGGGCTCGAACTGGTACCGCAAGCATGGCGAGTTCATGCCGGCCGACGGGCTGGCATGGCTCCGAACCGCGGATGCGATCTACTTCGGCGCCGTCGGCGATCCGAACATCCCCGACCATATCTCGCTCTGGGGCTTGCGGCTGCAGATCTGCCAGGGCTTCGACCAATACGCCAACGTCCGGCCCACGCGTATCCTGCCCGGCGTCACCTCGCCCCTGAGGGACATAGGCCCTGACGACCTGGACTGGGTGATCGTGCGGGAAAACTCCGAAGGCGAGTATGCCGGCCAGGGCGGCCGCACTCACCGTGGCCTGCCCGAGGAAGTTGCCACTGAGACCGCCATCTTCACCCGCCGCGGCGTCGAGCGCATCATGCGCTTCGCCTTCGATATTGCTCAGTCGCGTCCCAGGAAGCACCTGACCGTCGTCACGAAGTCTAATGCGCAGCGCCACGGCATGGTGTTCTGGGACGAGATCGCGGCCCTGGTCAGCCATGACTACAAAGACGTGACCTGGGACAAGGAACTGGTAGATGCGATGACCACCCGGATGGTCCGCAAGCCGGGATCGCTAGACACCGTGGTCGCGACCAACCTGCACGCCGACATCCTGTCCGATCTGGCCGCCGCCCTGGCCGGCTCACTCGGCATCGCCCCCACAGGAAACATCGATCCTGAACGCCGCAGCCCCTCGATGTTCGAGCCGATCCACGGCAGCGCGTTCGACATCACCGGCAAAGGCATCGCCAACCCCGTCGGGACGTTCTGGACGGGAGCGATGATGCTGGAACATCTCGGCGAGAAGCCAGCCGCTGGTCTGCTAATGCGGGCGGTGGAGCAAGTCTGTGCCGCCGGCATCCTAACCCCCGACCTGGGCGGAACGGCGACCACGAAGGAAGTGACCAACGCGATGGTCGAGGCGGTCCGCGGCATGAACCGCTAACTCGGCTACCGCAGCAGCGCCGGATCTCCCGGACCCCATACCGCATGCCGCATCGGACCGAACGCCCCCAGGTCGATCGATTGAGGCCGCCCGGTCACCAGTTCCGCCAGCAATCGTCCGGCAAACGGCCCAATCGTCAGGCCCGCCGCCCCTAGCCCGGTGCCAGCCGCCAGTCCTTCGATGCCGCGCACCCATCCCAGCAATGGCCGCACCTCGACCCCGGCAGGACGGAAGCCAACTCGAGTTTCAAGCAAGGTCGCCACACCCAGGCCAGGTGCGATCCCCAGCGCCTCCGCCAGTACCTCCGCCTGCCCCGCCGCCGTGATCCTGTAATCGAAGCCGGATCCGGTTTCACGCGTGGCGCCGGCAACGATGCGCCCGCCGTCAAACGGTACGATGTAATGGCTTCCAGGCGGCAGGATGACCGGCCAGTCCTCCGTCCGAGTGCCCTCCAGGCGCAGGTGGACGATCTGGCCGCGCTGCGGTTCGACCGCCAAGCTAAGGCCCAACACTCGCAGCACAGGGTCCGTCCACGCCCCCGCCGCGACGACCACACAGTCGGCCGGGATGCGTTCGCCCGCGACGTCCACACCCACCACCCGCTCCGCCTCGACCGCCACCGCCGCGTGGCCCTGCAGGATCGTGGCCCCACGATACCCCGCAGCCCGAAGCAGACAGGCCGTCAGGCTCCGGCCATCAACCCTCCCGCCGCCGCTGATGAAAATCCCGCCCAGGCCAGCCCGCAATGGCGGAAAAAGCGCCTGCGCCTCTTTCGCGGAAAGCCGCGAGACATCCCCCATGGCAGGTTCCACGCGCTGACCCGCCATGCGCTCCAGCCAGTCCAATTGCGCGATATCGCCGGACACCATCATCGCCCCGGCCCGTCGATAGCCGGTTTCGGTCTCACCCGCGTCCGCCAGATCGGCGATCAATCGCGGATAATAGTCGCCGCCGGCGGCATACAGCCGGTAGAAGAGCGGATCATCGACCCCCGAAACCCACGGGCAGATGATGCCGGCGCCGGCGGCGGTTGCTCGCCCCTCCAGGTTCGCGTCGACAATGGTAACCTGCGCACCCACCCCGGCAAGATGGAACGCTGTGCTGGCGCCGAGCACGCCAGCCCCGATAATGGCAATGCGCATAACACCTCCCTTCGCTGGCATGATCCAGATCAGGTTCACGGGTATGATCTCAGCCCTCGGCCTGAGGGCACCCCGGTGTAAACGTTACATTCGACCCTGCCGCCTTGATGTCAAGTCGGCTTTGCCCCGAAACCCGTCCGCTGGTCTTCCTTGCTGCCGAACCTTAAGCTTGCCAGACCACTCCCGGGGTCAGACATGCACACAGGCTCGGTCATGACGTTGCCGGCGGACGTCGACGTGCTCGCGCCAGACGGGTCCGAAGTGAGGCTTCTTCTCGCACTCTCTCGTGGCAGCATGGCGCATTTTCGGCTCCCATCGGGGCAGGTCTCCCGCGCAGTTCGCCATCGCACGGTCGAGGAAATCTGGTACATTCTCTCCGGTCATGGCGAGATGTGGAGGGCCGCCGGCGAGCAACAGGAGATCATCACTCTGGCCCCCGGCCTATGTTTGACGATCCCGACCGGTGTCGGATTTCAATTTCGTTCGCGTGGAGACGAGCCTCTTTCCGCTGTCGCGATCACCATGCCGCCGTGGCCGGGCGATGGCGAGGCCGAGTTCATAGAAGCAAGATGGCAGTCGACATCGTCACCGCGGCGCCATAACGATTGACCTTGCGCCGTTACTCGCCAGCCCTCACCAATTAGCCCCATTCCGTGCGATCCGTTGCGCCAGGCTCCAGCGATGCACCTCCGACGGACCATCGTAAATACGAAAACCACGCACCTCGTTAAAGATGCGCGAGACCAAAGTCTCACCCGTCACACCCTGCCCGCCCAGTACCTGCACGCAACGATCGACCACCCGCCACACTGCCTCCGACACGAACACCTTCGACATCGAGGACTCTGTCGTCCCCCGCGAACCTTCATCCAGCATCCAGGCGGTGTGCAGGATCGACAGGCGGCTCATGCGGATGTCCATTTCATTATCCGCGAGCATGAAGCCGACCCCCTCATGCCCGATCAGCTTCGCACCAAAAACTTCCCTTCGCAGCGCGTAATCCGTCGCAATCTGGTGCGCCCGCCGAGCAGCCCCTAGCCACCGCATGCAATGGGTCAGCCGAGCGGGTGCCAGACGCACCTGAGCGTAGCGGAAACCCTTCCCCGGCTCGCCCAAGATGTCGCTGGCCGGCACTCGAACATCACGAAACCGCATCACCGCATGGCCGCCGGCGAATGCACTGTCGAGGCTGTCCATCTGCCGGACGATCTCGATGCCCGGTGTATCCATGTCGGCCAGGAACATCGTTGCATGGCCGTCCTCGTCCTTGGCCATGATGATCGCGAACGCGGCGCCCTCGGCCCCGGTGATAAACCATTTATCGCCATTGATCACATAGTGGTTGCCGTCCTTCACCGCGGTCGTCGCCAGCGCCGCCGGATCCGAGCCGGCGCCAGGGGCAGGCTCCGTCATACAAAAACACGACCGCGTCGCGCCGGATGCCAACGGCCGCAGCCAGCGATCCTTCTGTTCCTTGGAGGCAACGGCCTCCAGCAGATGCATGTTGCCCTCGTCAGGCGCGAAGATATGCATCGCTACCGGGCCGAGCAGCGAATAACCAGCCTCCTCGAAAACCACCGCCTTCCCAACGTGCGACAAGCCCAAACCGCCGTATTCCACCCCAACATGCGGCGCCACCAACCCTTCGGCTGCCGCCAGCGCCACCAGTTCGCCACGAAATTCTTCCGTAGGACCGTGATGCGTCTGGCGGCGGTCGCCCTCTAGCGGGATGATCCTGTCGCGGATGAAACCCCGAGTGCGTTGCTGCAACTCCTGCAGTTCAGGAGAAAGGGAAAAGTCCATGCGGCAATCCTCCGACGCCGGAACACACCCGGCGATAACGAGTTTAAAAAGCGCGTCCCTGAGCGATTTCGTGGGTGAATTCCAGAATGCCCGTTCCGATCCCAGCCAGCGGAGCGTACCGGGCCTCTTGCGTCGCCCCGGTTCGGAACCGCATGCCGAGTTGCAGAAAAATGACGGACAGTTTGTACATCGCGAGCACGCGGTGGAACAGAAAGTTGGACATGTCGCGGCCCGACAGCCGCGCATAGGTCGCGACCGCCTCCTGGCGCGTGCACAGACAGGCCTCGAGGGCGGGCATCTGCTCCATGTCGTGCATCGCCCATGGATCGTCGGCGTGGATCCAATACGACAGAAGCGTGGCAAAATCGAACAGCGGATCGCCCCGCGTGCCCTGATCCCAATCGACCACCGCGTGTGGAGACAGGTCATCCGGGTTCAGGATCATGTTGTTCAGCTTGAAATCGTTGTGCAGCAGTCCGGGCGGTCCCTCAGGAACGAGGTTCTGCTCCAGCCACTTACCGACATCGATGTGCAAGGTCTCTGTCCCGGGCTCCATCGCCGACAGCCCCCGCTTGCGCCAGCCGGAGACGCCGCGCGCCAGGAACCCATCCGGGCGGCCGAGATCATCCAGTCCGATCATCTTGGTATCCACAGCGTGGATCGCGGCGATCGTCTCCAGCAGCACCTGCGACAGCCGAACCCCAATCTCCGGCCGATGCGCCAGCTCGGCTGGCACGTGCTCACGAATGACCAGCCCGGGCCGATATTCGATGATCTGAAAACGCTGGCCAATGACCGAAGGATCATCGCAAAGATACAGCCCGCGCGCGATGAACGGCAGCGCGTCCGGCAGCCGCGACAGAATGCGAAATTCGCGCGCCATGTCATAAGCTCCGGCGGGCAACTCCCCCATCGGCGGCCGGCGCAGCACGGCTGGCTTACCGTCGAGATGAACGAGGTAGTTGAGGTTAGCAAGCCCCCCAGCGAACTGCCGCGGCGGCGGCCCCACGTCGAGCCGATGGCCGTGCCTCGCGAGATGCACACGCACCGCCCCCCAGTCCAGCGGGACACTTTCGACGGCGGACCGCAGGCCGGTTTCAGGCGTCACGCTTCCTCCTTCTGACGCTGTTGAGGAGAAGTCAATATACCAGGCAGCGAACAACGCAACCAACGGGTCTAACAACTCAGGAAGCTATGAAGGTTGCTCAGACTGTGGGGAAAAAATCGCATGCCGGCCGTGCGAGGCAATCGCCCAGACACCGGCGCCGCTGAACTGGCAGCGCGAGGCTCTCGATGTCACGACGCTGGCCCACCGGACCGGCACCTTCAGCAGCGCTTTGATCCCGCTGGTGACGCTAATCAGGCGCATGTGACGACTGCTCAGAATCTCGCCGGGAAAAGCCTGCTGATCCGCTCCGGGCTGACACCTTGTGGCGCTGCTTAGTGTGTCGCTTGAAGTGTGGCGATGGATGGTGCGGTTGAGACCATCTCCGTGCGAGAGCGGCGGCGGCCCCTGAGCGTTGAGCAGAAACTCGAGGTCGTGGGGAAACTCATGAACCGGCTGCACGAGTTCAGCGACGTAGACGCCGGGCACGGAGTTTGTGAGAGCCTCGTGTTCAGCTGGCACACCAGGGCCTGCAGCAACTACCTAGCGCGCTTTACGTCTCCTCCAATAGGGCGCGGCGCAGCGTGGGGCGAGCCATTTCGTCGATATGAGTACGCGTCTCCGAACCGAATCGGTGTGAGATCATATCAAGATATTTCTGGTTACCGAAATATTCTTGGAACGCCTCGTCTCTGAATCGCAAGACTTCTTTGGCAGGCACTACATCAGTCGGGAGCGGCTGACAATCGTAGGAATGCTGAGAATAACCCGACCATCGTTTCGGCAACGGCAGGCCGCGGCTGATGGCTTCCCGGTACAACGGCGACCCGGGATAGGCCATCGCTGAGTAGAAATTCGCGAACTCGCAATTGAGATCTTTTGCCAGATCAAGTGTTTCACGCATAGTGGCCATCGTATCGTCGGGGAGGCCGAAGATAAAGTTGCCAATCACTGCGATACCAGCCTGTTGGATTTCTCGCACCACTTTCGCGATGTCTTCGTTGCGCAAGTTCTTGCGCGCTCCATCGCGAACATGCTTCGAGCTAGATTCGATGCCTAAGGCAAGCCAGCGGACTCCCGCCTGGCGTAGCGCGCCCAGCATGCTTGTCTTGACAGTGTCGACACGCGCGTACGCCCAAAAATTTAGAGAATCCACATATCCTAAAGCTGTCAGTCCTTGGCAAATCATCTGGACATGACGTTCGTTCAGCACAAACATCTCATCGATGATTTTGAACGTCCTGACCCCATAGGTGCGATACAATTTATCCACCTCGGCCACCACTGCCTCCGGCCGTCGCATTCGATAGCGGTTGGTATTAAACGGAGCGTTAATACAGCAAAAGTTACATGTGTAAGGACAGCCTAGCGATGTGTAGATAGAAGCATATGGCACGCGAGTCTCGGCGTCGCCGAAGCACTGCCAGTTGTGAGCGCGGTAGTTCGCCATTGGCAGCATGTCCCAGACGTCGCCGTGTAAATCGCTATCGAGGTTAGTGATCAGTTCGGCGGATCGATTGACCACGATTCGCTCGCCGTCACGCCAAACCAGCCCTTCGATCGCGGCGTAGTCCGGCGCGACGGCTCTCTGCGCGTCCTGCGTTCGTAACAATTCGATAAGCCCAACAACCGTCACCGGTCCTTCGCCCTTGCAGACGAAATCGACTGGCTCTTCCAGCAGTGTGCGTTCCGGCAGCGCGGAGACATGGCCGCCGACAATCATAATTGGTAGATCCGGCGTTGCAGCCCGTATCGCGGTGGAGGCTTCCGCGACACCGATCATCGCCTGTGTGGAAGCGGAGGGCTGATGTCCAAACGCCACCATGACCGCAAGGCGCGGGTTCAACTGGGCTATATGCGTCGCCACTTGCTCTGGACTCAAACTCAGTGCTTCGGAGTCAATGATCTTTACCGAACAGCCGCGATCGAGCACATATCCAGCTATCAAACGACACCATAAGGGTGGTTCGATCGCGGTGAGTATCGTGCCAAGCCCCTGATAAACCACCTCCCGCCCACCAGGGTTGACGAGGACTACATCTATTCGAGATTTGCCCATTGTGCCTCTCGCTGCATTTCCGTAACAGATCTATACACGCTTTCCCATCTTGAACACAATCAACGGTCGGCCTATCCTTGTGTGTTGCTCGCATCGGACGCTGTTCGAGAGCGTCAGAGAATCCTCGGTCCCCGGTTGGGGGCAAGCCCAGCTTGAAGTCCCACGTCGAGAGTAGTTCGAATGGCTCTCCGCCGATTTTCGATCTCTGCCGGCATTGCCGCCATGCTCTGCCCATCCGCCGGACACACTACGCCGAGACTTCAGGAAGACCTGCCGCAGACCGAGGTCTGCAGCGGCTTGGCCGCCCGACACTTCAATTTATACTTGGCACCGCATTAGAAAACCAGCTGTTCTAACGGCGTCAACACCAGACTTGAGTCACGCCGAGCCGCGATTCAGCCAACCCGCGCCTGCAATGAGGAAAGTCAAACTTAAAAGGGACCACGAAATTGCTCCTTTTGGCCAAGGTTCACCCGATCCGGGTCAGGTGACCAACCGCCGGGGCCATCCACCATCTCGTTTATTACCGAGGCAATAGTCGATGGGTTTGGATAAAAGAGCTGCTCCAAAGCCGGGGTTGTCGGGCATGCCGTGGGAGCAAAACCAAGACGGCGTATTTGGATCCCTGCCGCCGGGCCAGCCCGCTCGATGACCTGAGTGATGATCTCGGCCCCGGCTCCGCAGGTCGTCCAGCCGTTGTCAATCACAAGCAACCGCCGCGTTCGCAAGGCAAACTCGAAAATCGTGTCGATATCAAGAGGAACAAGCGAGACCGGATCGATGACCTCGATGGTGACTCCTAGCTCACGCACCAAATCTTGCGCATGCAGAGCTTCAACGACCATGTTTGAAATTCCGACGACAGTGATGTCGTCGCCACGGCTGCAAATGCGAGCCCGGCCAATTTCGATTGCGAAGGGTTCTGCCGGAACGTGGGCTTTTGTTCCATAGAGCAGGCGATGTTCAACAAAAATCACCGGGTTGTCGTCTCGTATGGCAGCAATCAGCCCCCCCTTTGCATCATAGGCGTTGGAAGGCACGACAACCTTCAGGCCAGGTACATGCATAAACATCGAGTATAGGCCTTGCGAATGCTGGGCTCCCTGTCCCCAGGACTTGCCAATCATGCTGCGGACCACCATAGGTACGCGAACTTGGCCACCGTACATGTAATGGGCCTTTGCGGCGATGTTCACGAGCTGGTTCATGCACAGCATCAGAAAGTCCATCCGGATATGCACATGGATCGGTCGCATGCCCGCCATGGCGGCCCCAATGGCAACGCCGGTCATCGCATCCTCAGAGAGCGGTGTATTAAAGACCCGGGACAGCCCGAAGCGGGCCTGAAGTCCGCGGGTCGATCCCTGAATGGCTTTGTGATCATCGACGTCCAGACCGAACAAAAACACCGAGGTGTCGCGTTCCATCTCTTGCTCCACTGCCTCGCAAAGAGCATCGACGTAGGAAAGCATGCGATGCGGCTCACTAGGCGTAGACATGGCGCAGCAACTCCTTTGACGTTGGCAAAGGAGCTGCGTCTGCGAAGGCAATTGCGCTGGCGAGTTCCGCCTCAATCTCGTTGTCGATTTCTGCACGCAATTCCTCGTCGAGCATGGCACCGAGGCGACTCACAGGATCCATCGCGATCCAGCGTTCCAGGTCTACCCGGCTTCGATACCCGGCTTCGTAGTCTTCATTGGGCCCCACATGCTCAAGCCATCTATAGGTATGGCATTCGATGAAACTGGGGCCGTTACCGGCCCGGGCCCGTTCCACTGCCGCGCGAGCGGAGTTACGGATTTGAAAAATGTTGCCATCAGACACTGTATTGCTCGGAATTCCGAAGGTGGCAACTCGCTCGGCCAGGCGTTCGGTCGCCCACCGCTTGGCGAGAGGAGTATGAATTGCAAAGAAGTTATTTTCACAAATGAACACGATCGGTAACCGATGCAATGCGGCGAAGTTCAAGCTCTCGTAGAAAACTCCCTCCTCGGTTGCACCGTCACCAAAGAAAACCGCTGCTACACGGTCGCGTTTTTCTCGTTGCAGCGCAAGAGCGTAGCCGCAGGCAAGCGGAATGTGGGTTGCAACGACCGCGGATGCTCCAAGGACAAACTGGTCCATGGCGACCAGATGCATCGAACCTCCCTTCCCGCCTGCACAGCCCTCCTGTTTGCCGAACATCTCGGCCAGCATGAGACGAAGCTCGCCACCCTTTGCGAGATAAACGGCATGACCACGGTAACTGCCAGACACCACATCGTCTGGCCGCAAAACGTCTATGACCCCGACGGCCACAGCTTCCTGCCCGATCGATAGATGGACTGGGCTCTTAATCACATCTGAAGGATACAGCCGCGCGACCTCCTCCTCGACGCGACGAATTCGGCGAACTGACCGGTACAGCCGCCGCGCGGCGGCGTCGTCAGCCTTCAAGTCGGTCATATTGTGATGCTCCTAAGCGCATTTGCTTCGATCTCAAGCTAGTGGTTCAAATCAGACGGATGGTACGGTCCGTTTTAAACCCCTAGTCTCTGATTTTGTGGGCCAATTCATCCGACCGCATGAGATGCTTCTGTCGGAATCGGACCACTAGGCGCCGGCCGCATCAAGCAGCGATCGGCCCTGACGCAGGCACCCACGCGATGCCTGTGCCTATCGGACGGGATTGTCACCATATACCCGAAAATCTTGCTGCGATTAGTACCGGCAAAAAGACGATTCATCAGCCCGCTCACGATTCCGTGGCTCTCAGCGCGGCAAGGTGACGGTCCAGGCTGCCGACGATGCTGTGGGCATTGTACCGTTCGCGGGCGAAATTTGATCCTCGCATCCTTATTTCTTCGGCCTCCTCGGGCTTTTCCGTCAGAAAACGTGCGATCGCGCACAACTCCGCAAAGGTCGTAAACTCTATATAGTGTTCACCCGCCACGAAGTAGTAGTCCAAATCGGGAGATGCTTCTTGTACAAGTAGCGAACCGGCCAGACATGTCTCGAAACTACGTCCTGTGGCGATCCGGGAAAGATCGGGGCGAAGGGAGAAATTGACCACACAGGTCGCGTCAGCAAGTTCGCGCATGTAGCAGACCGAACTCTCCATCGCGGGAAGACCGTCGGACGCATGGGTGGTGAGACGTGTTTCGATCGGCAATTTTGCCGCCGCTGCCGCAGTCAGCCAGAACGCGCGATGCCAGTTATAGCCCATCACCGCACCCCCGAAGAACATTTGCGGCGCCAACAAGCGCGGGGCCACATCTTCCGGGATTACGAAAGGGGGCGGGGAAAAGATGCATTTCGTTGCGACCGTGGCTTCCCGCCAAACCTCCTGTGAGGGCGACGGCGACCACACGGCGTCGAGTATCGAGACAGCCTCCCTGAGCGCCACCGGGTCTAAGATCCAGGCATCCAAATAAACGCCGACAATCTGCAACGACGGCAACACTCGCCGAAGTTCCGCAATCATTTGGCCGCGAACCGCCCAGCCAACGTGTGAGTCGATTATCTGCTCGTCGAGCACCAGCAGATCGGCTTGTTCCTCTACGCAGCGTGCAGCGATAAGCCGATAATCTTCCGCGGCGTTCCGGCAGGCTAACGCGCAGAACACGGAGTTCCACCCATAGGCCACGAGGCCTGCATGAATGTGCGGTCCGATTTCATGCGGCCTCGATCCGGGGTTTTGTGGAAAGATAAGGTCTCGGATCGCTACCACAGCCCGCCTGGGAGGATGCGACGGCGGCGCAGGCAGCATGTTGATCAGCCGGGCACGCTCGGCGCCACGCACCCGCATCTTAGAAAGGTTTACGGGCTCAACGGAGGCGGAAAGATCAAATACCGGCCGCAAGCATGGACTGGCTGCCGTAACGACCTCGAGAAGCTGAAGGGTCCCGACGGAATTGCCGCCGTAGAACATCTTTCCGAGCAGATTTGGCACTACCGGCTTGACTAGAAGGCTATAGAAGCTGGCCTGCTGTTGTGCCGACAGGGCGTCACTTATTTTATATAGGGCCGCTCGACCTTGTACCGCGGCCGCAGTATCGCAATACAGCAGCCCACCCACGGCCTGGGCAAAAAAAGCCCCCGGATGTGCAACCCCGCTAGCAACCTGTTGCTTCGCAATCAGATAAGCCGCCCCGTAGTGTGAGCGAAGCAGCAACTCGCAGAGGCCATGCGTAGTCTGGAGTTCGTCCTGCGACTTCGAAAGCACATTCTCCGCGAGGAATCTTTCATCGTCGGAAATTCCGAGTTCGCCAGCAGTTTCCGACACGTCGCTCATAAGGCACGCCTCGTCGTGGCAATTGTTGATACCAAACGGCGTCCCGTGGTGGCGGATGTCGGGGCCATCAGTGGGCCCCAGCTAGAACCGCAGCAGGCAGGGACGTCTGTCTTGGCTGACCTTCCGGACCATCCGGTTCGTAGACAATGATCTTGCTGCCCGCCTGATCGACATCGATGTTGACTTCAACCAGGTCGTTCAGGGCGGCTCGAACCAAATGCTGACGTTCGGGTTCAACGAGAAACGCCATGAAACCGCCACCACCCGCTCCGAGCAATTTCCCGCCGACGGCCCCGGCTGTCGTCGCCGCCTCGTAGATCGCATCTACCCGACTGTTGGACACACAATCGGCCAACCCGCGCTTGAGCTGCCACGTTTCATGCAAAAGCCGACCGATTTCCACAAGCGACCGTGCCGGATTGACCAACACGGCTTCAGCTTCGTCTACGATCTCGACCATGGTGCGAATATCGACGGCTCGCTGATCGATATTAGCGATCTGCTTCGCCGCCACAGCCGGTGCGTATCGAGAAATTCCAGTGAAAAACAGCATAACCCAGCCGATGAAGTTCCGCCTGCGCTGCCACTCCATGATCAGCGGCCGCACCTCGATACCGCCGTCCTGCTGGAAGTTGATGCGGTTCATCCCCCCATATGCGGCCCAGACCTGATCCTGCGACCCCACCGCCTCTTGAATGACCTGCTGCTCAATCCGAATGGCCGTCCGCGCCAGACGCTCCTTGGACCAGACGTGCCCCGCTTCCGCGTTGAGAGCGCTAATCAGCCCAACGGTGAAGGATGAACTCGAACCCAGGCCGGAGCGGGCCGGAAGGTCACCGTCGTGATGGATCTCAACCCCGAAATCGATACCGAAATCTTGCAGGATATTCCGCACCGCTGGGTGTTGGATGTCCGCGAGGTCGTTCACAGTCTCGACCATCGAATAGACAATGCGGTGTCGATGAGGAAAGAACGGTGGTAACCGTCGTAGCGTGATATAACAGTACCTGTTGATGGCGAATCCGAGCACAGAGCCACCATGCTCTCGGTACCACCGAGGATAGTCTGAGCTGCCGCCGAACAACGAGATGCGGAACGGAGTGCGGCTGATAATCATTGCAATATGTCCTGTGAATTCCTGCCATTCTTTAATGGAACTCGTCTGTCGGCGGACCGTTTGGAATCCGGAACCGAGCGTTCTCCGTTCGGACTGGCCGCGAACCATTCACAGGTCGATACCAGTCCATCACGAAGCTTGATCGAAGGCCGCCATCCCAATGCAAGGAGCCGAGCCGCATCCAACTGCTTGCGTGGCATTCCGTCGATCCGCGTAGTGTCACAGTGAAACTGACCGGTGAAGCCAACGACCTCTGCGACAATGCCGGCCAGTTCGCGAATGCTGACGACATCTCCACCACCAACGTTGATGATATCTTCGGAAGAGTATCGCTCCATTAAAAAGACCATGGCATCTGCAGCATCGTCGACATGCAGAAATTCCCGTCTCGGAGTTCCACTGCCCCAAATCTCAACCGTCCCGGCATATGCCTTGGCTTGCAATACCTTGCCGATCATGGCTGGCACCACGTGACTAGCGGCCGGATCAAGATTATCTCCGGGTCCGTAGAGATTGGTTGGAACAACGCTTATAAAGTCGCAATCGTGCTGATAGCGATAAGCTCGGCACAGGCCTATGCCGCTAAGCTTGGCCATGGCGTAAGCTTCGTTAGACGGTTCGAGTGGTCCGGTCATCAACTGAGCCTCAGTCATCGGCTGTGCGGCTAGCCGCGGGTAAATGCAGGCGGAACCGAGAAACATCAATTTCTCGACGCCGCACCGCGCAGCAGCGCCGATGATATTGATCGCAATGGCTATATTGTCATAGGCAAAATCCGCGGGCCGGTTCAGGTTCGCTTCGATACCTCCGACCCTGGCCGCGGCGACGAATACCGCCTGCGGGCGAGATGTCGCCATCCACGCCTCGACGTCACACTGACGTGTCAGGTCGAGTTCGGAACGGTCTGCAGTAAGCAACGTGCAGTTGATTTGTTCAAGGCGACGCATCAGAGCCGACCCAACCATACCGCGATGACCGGCCACCCAAACCCGCTTGCCGTGCAATTCGAAGCGTCTACCGGCGTCAGACATTGGTAAAAATCGAGTTCCGCAACATGGGGTAGCCTTTAATGAGCTCAACGATGCCTGAGTCTAACGAGTATGCCGGAGCGAAGCCCGTGCCGCTAAGTTTTTTGTTTGAAACTATATAGTCACGTTTATCGAGATCCTCACCTACGGGCGCCTCCAGATGGACGAAGTCGGGCACGTAGACGCGGATGCGCTCGCAAAGTTCGGTCTTGGAGAGATTAGCATCCGATAAGCCCACATTATAGGGCTGGTCGCGCATGCAATCGAAGTGTGTCAGCCCGTGAATGAACACTCGGGTCACGTCGCGCACGTGTATATAATTGCGCCGGAAATGACCTTCGAATAGCACCACGAAACGATCGGTGACGGCGCGGTAGACGAAGTCGTTAACAAGCAGGTCCAGACGCATACGCGGGCTCATTCCGAAGACGGTCGCCAGGCGGAAGCTGATGGCATTGCCGCGGTCGAGGACCACCTTCTCCACTTCAACTTTGTGAAGCCCGTAGCGCGACAGTGGCCGCATGGGCGTCGCTTCGGTGCAGAATTTGCCACTTTCACCAATACCGTAGCCGGAATTGGTGATCGGGATCAGCAACCGCTGCGCCGGCGACATTGCCTTCAGCATCGCCTTTGGCGCTTCAAGATTTACGCTGGTGGCAGCCACTGGATCCTGCTTGCACAAAGGCGCACCGACCAGAGCTGCCAGTGGAATAACGATATCAGCCGACCTGAGCAGTTCGCGCATTAAAGCGTCGTCTCGGACGTCTCCCCTCACGACGGAGAAGTTGGGATCCGTACATACATGATTCAGGCTATTCTGCCGGAACAGGAAGTTATCCACCACCGTCACGGTATGCCCCGCTGCCAGCAATTCCGGTACCATGATCGAGCCAAGGTAGCCGGCCCCCCCGGTGACCAGGATTTTATACCGATCGGACATCGAGGTATTCCTTCAATAAGGTCAGCGAAACGCCAAATCCAGAACCTCATGCAGCCTGATCAGCTGTGGCGAGAGGTCGATTGGGTGGTTGCCAACGAAGAAACCAAAATCATGGGCCGTATCCGCCCGCGGGACGGCGCCCCCGACCACGTCGAAATCATAGAACTTCATGACGTCATGGCGCAGAAAATTACCGCCGGTAATGATACGAAAGCCGATCTCGGCCTCGGTCAGTGCGGCGAAGATGGCCTCGCGGTTGGGATTTCTAGCAGGATTGAGGATGATAGTGAATGAGAAAGCCGACGAACGTCCGTTTTCGCGCTGGATAATGAAGCGGTCATCAGCGGCAAATAGTGACTGGAACAGCGATAGGTTCTTCCGTCGGGCCGCGGTAAATCCTGGCAGCTTTTTCAGTTGCTCGCGACCGATGGCAGCTTCAATCTCAAGCGGTCTTACATTGTAACCTGGTAGAATGAAGCGATAGGCCTCGTGGTGATCGCAATCGCGACGGCGAAAAATTGGGCTGTCGGCTGGAATGTCCCGGGTCCAACCATGCGCTCGCAAACTACGACATAAATGGTTCAGCTCTTCGTCGTCGGTGAGCACCATTCCGCCTTCCATCGTCGAGATGTGGTGCGAAAAGAAGAAGCTGAAGGTGTTGAGATGGCCGAATGTGCCGGTCTTACGGCCAGCCAACTCGGCGTCCATACTTTCGCAATTGTCCTCCAGCAGGTATAGCCCGTGCCGGTCGGCGAAGTCACGAATGACATCGAGCGCCGCTGGATTGCCGAGGATGCTGACCGCGACGATGGCCTGCGTGTTCGGGGTCAGCGCCGCTCTCTAGTTGTCCGATGTCAATGTTCAGAGTGTCTATTTCAATGTCGACGAAGCGCAGCTTCAGCCCGTATTGTTGCAACGGATGATAGGTCGTCGCCCAGGAGATAGCCGGAACGATGACCGTGTCGCCACGGCGCAGAGGCCGCTCCCGCTTGTGTGCCAGGGCTGCTACCGCGATGAGGTTCGCAGAGGAGCCGGAATTCACCATTATGGCGTGACGCATGCTGAAATAGGCAGCGAATTCCGCCTCAAAAGCTTTGACGTTCTCTCCCATTGTATACTGACCGCAATCGATGACGTGCTTGGCGGCCGCAATCTCCTCCGGGCCCCAGGAGGGCGCTGCCAATTCATAGAACATGCCTCTGCCTCTTCTCACCTTTTAGTATTTCGCCGGCCGTCTGAATTTACGCTACTTTTGAACTGCGTGTGTCAGTGTCGATAAGCATCCGCTAGTGACACAATTAGCTTCCGTGTCACCCTTGAGGAACGTTGTGCAAGCGGCTGCCATCCAAATGCTCCTATGTATCGGCTCGATGATCGTTTATTTACGATAATGAGGAGCACGGAGCAGGTGGCCGACGATCCTCATTCGGAGACTTCGCCGGCAGCCGCAGATGTGTCCGCGCTATTCCTGTACTCCAGACTAATGTTCCACTCAGATCGGGTTGGTGTGACGAAAGACGACTCACCTGCAAAAGAATTCCTTGATTGCAATGATTCTCAAACTATAATCAATGCTAATGTGTCAATCTAGCAATAACCGCGAAATTCCCCCAACGTCCGGTAAAATTTCGGCTCGAGTGATAACGCCTGTCCACATAGAGGGAGGCAACCGGATTTACGGTCCGCATTGCCTTCCTCGTGATAGCTTCGACGGGTGATCGATATCATACCGCCCAATAGACGAACACTGCCATGAAATAGCGGACTGACGACGTTCTTTGGCAATTCCGACAACGAGGAGGTTCAGGAATATTGACCGCGTTGCGCGATTACACAACCTTCAATACGTTTCTCAACGGACTGGCTGGGGACATCTATCCGGAGGTGCCGGCTGAACCCCACCTGTCGATTACCAAGGCGAACATCGACGCGCTCCACCGCGACGGACTGATCATCGCGGGCATGCGCGTGCTTGATGTGGGTTGCGGCCAAGGAGTTGCGATGGATAAATTCCGCAATCTTGGCCTAGAGGCGGTTGGGATTACGCTTGGCCCTGATGGTGACCTCTGCCGGGCCAAAGGCTACGATGTCCGCGAGATGGATCAAAACTTTATGACGTTCGCCGATAATGAATTTGATCTTCTCTGGGGTCGACACGTCTTGGAGCACAGCATTGCGCCGCTGTTCACCCTTTCCGAGTATCGTCGCGTTTTGAAAACCGGCGGCCTCGCCTATGTCGAGGTCCCTGCCCCAGATACCTCCGCCCGCCATGAGACTAACCCGAATCATTACAGCGTTCTGCCGTTGTCCGGCTGGTTCAATCTCTTTTCCCGTGTCGGTTTCGTCGTGGAACATAGCGTTGCAATCGGCTTCACGGTTCCCTGCGGGCCGGACACCTACTGGTCGTTTCTGCTTCGCTGTCACAAACCTGCTTCAGCCTGAAGCACCGACTCGCGATATCCGATTTGAGGCAAAACACCGAAAGGTCTAGCCATCCAGCCCTGATGGCCTCGGGCAGCCAAAGCTCGGCCCTCGCATATGGTCGGACCCTACGAGTTTCACCAACTGCTCGTTACCCAAATTGCGTTTTGATTTATAGACATGGAGCTTCCGTTGAACCCTATCCGGCAGGCAGTCATCGAGAGAATTTGGCGCGGGAAAGACCCGCTGCATGCTTTTCCGGAAAACCTGTTCGAATACGATGTTGAGGGCTGGAACAGTCAGCATCGCTTTCTGGAAGATGGTATTGTTACCCTGCGACCCTCTGTTGTAGTGGAAATAGGCGTCTGGAAGGGCGCAAGCACCATCTTTATGGCCGATCGCATGCGGGCGGCCGAACTGTCCTCCATCGTCATCGCAGTAGATACATGGCTAGGCTCCAGCGAGCATTGGCTGGTTGACAACTACTTCGGCCAAATGAGCTTTCTGCACGGCTATCCCGCACTTTACAACAAGTTTGCGTCGAACATCGTTCGTGCCGGTCTTGCAGATTTCGTCGTGCCGCTGCCGATCGATTCGCTCAATGCAGCGAAGGTGTTACCGGCTGTCGGAATCACGCCGACGATGATCCACCTCGATGGCGCGCACGACTACGACTCCGTTAGTATGGACCTAAAAGTCTGGTGGCAGTTGCTGACGCCGGGAGGTTTGCTGGTCGGGGACGATTATTTTGTGGATGGGACTTGGCCGACAGTGCGTCAGGCATTTGATGATTTCTTCGGTGCGCTTGGCGTCCCAACTCTAGAGCATGAGGGCGGAAAGTGCCGGGTTCGTAAGCCAATTGCATGAACCGGTAGAAGCGGCTGTCAGTGGCTCCGGTTGCTATGGGTGCTCTGCTCTGTTTCAGGCATAAATTTGCGGCGTGCATTTTGAAGCATGCCGAGCTTTGGCGGTTTCCGCAGACAACTGGGCCAGATCAGCGGCGACACGGGTGATGACGCCGGTCCAACCTGAAGTCACATCTTCCTGGCGATAAAGTCGGAGCGCAGGATACCAAGGGCTATCCTGCCGATCGAGCAACCAGAAGAAATGCGGCGCGAACGGAAGCACCGCCCAGGTCGGGATGCCCAATGCCGCCGCCATGTGCAACGATGCGGTACATGATGTGATGACGAGGTCCAACCCGGTCATGATGGCCGCCGTGTCAGCAAAGTCCATTATTTCGGTGCCAAGATCCTGCACGTTCTCGGGCAATGGCGTGGCCGCGATATCCTTTCGTCCGTCACCCAGCTGCAGGGCTACAAAATTCACACCTGGTGCCGCAAACAGTGGTGCCATTGCTGCCAAGTGCGGCGAGCGCAGCCGGTCACCTCGTTGAGCCGCGTTGCCCGCCCAGATGACGCCAACACGCAGGTTTTCGCCGTGTATCCTGCTCGCCCAACGTTCAACCAGCGACGGCCTAGCGCGGAGATAGGAGCGATCCGCTGCTATGGTCTCGAGTGTCGTGCCGAACAGACGCGGCAGACTAAGCAATGGGCAATGAACGTCGAAAGCTGGCAGTGATGACTGGGTCAGCGGCACAATGGTAACATCATCGATGCAACCGAGCAGACCGACCAAGGGCGGATGCACCGCAAACACCACTCGGCCGCCGCGAGCGACGACCCAGGGAATGAATCGAGCAAACTGAATGGTGTCACCGAGCCCTTGTTCGGCGTAGATCAAAATTGCCCGGCCATATAGCGGCTCTCCCTGCCACCGCAGCGTCCGCTCAATTCCATGCAGGTTCTTGACCCAAACATACTCCGCCAGCTTCCAGCGCCACTCATATTCCTCCCACGCGTCCCGAAGATCACCCTGAAGAAACAAGATTTGAGCAAGACTGAAATGCGCTTCAGGAAAATCGGGATCGGCCGTGACTGCCAATCGATACGCCGCCGCGGCCTCAACTAATTTGTTCTGGGCCTTGAAAGAGGCGCCAAGGTTGCAATGAGCGATCGTCACCGTTGGGTTGAGAGCAAGAGCATGGCGGCACGCGGCCTCGGCTTTGGCAAATTCCTGCTGCTCGAGAAGCGCCGCCCCCAAATTGGCCAGAACCAAAGCGGCGTTTGGGTTGACGACTAGTGAATGCTCGTAGGCGGCAATCGCCTCCTCAAATTTGTTCTGCTCCTTCAGTGCGGTCCCTAGATTGGTGTAAGCCATGGCGAAGTCGGGACGATGCGCGATAGCCTGACGATACATTTCGACCGCTTCGTCGAAGCGACGCGATTCCTGAAGCACGGTGCCCAAATTGGACAAGGCTTCAACATAGTTGGGGCGTACCGCAATCGCGTGGCGATAAGCGATTTCGGCGTCCGGATAGCGTCGCTCGGTCTGAAGAAGCAATCCGAGGTTATAACTTGCATCGGCCGGTGCAGAATGGATCGCGATTATGGCGCGGTACAGCGCCTCCGCCTGCGCGAGTTGTCCCAACTGATGACGATTGACAGCCTCTCGGAACATGCCATCTGTCAGCTGAGCCGGACCATCCTGTGATGCGACCTCAGTCGCCCGGACGGCCTGTTTCGTCTTATGCATCAGTGGTTCCTATAGTCCCGCCGATCATTCTACACGCAGAATGGCAACACTGCATCGTGTAGTTGACCGATTTGGCGGCGCCAACTGTGGTTCGCCATCGCGCGAGCCCCGGCTTCGCCAATACGGCGCGCGCGGTCGTGGTCGGACCAAGCGCACTCAAGCGCTTCTATAATCTCGTCAACATCGCTTTCGCCCCAGCCCTCAGTTCCCATCGTCTCTGAAGAGACGGGGCCTTGCCGTGTCAAGACGATGCACGCATCCATGGCCACCAGATCCTTGTGCCCCGTATTGTTGGATAGGATGGTGGGTATACCACAGGCCATGCACTCCATAGCAACCAGATTGGTGCCGCCCTCGCACCGATTGGGAAATACGGCCACATCCATCTCTCTTAGCACACGAGCCATCTGATGATTTGGAATACTCCCGACATCAATAAACTGGCCCTCGCCGATTCCATTGCTGTGCGCCCAGCCAGCGATATCAATCCCGCCACTGTTATCGAGCCTGACAGGCGCGATCATCTGGTTGCGATTGATCGTCGTTGCAACGGTTGGCCATGGCGACCGCCAAGCCGTGACAAGAATCGCTTCGGGGTGGCGACGGGCGAAAGGGGCGAAGGCCTGAATAACGAGATCCTGGGCCTTGCGATGCTCCATTTTGCCACCGCTGAAGACCGCAAAGCGGCCCGCAAGCGTATCTGCGCGCGGTCCAGGATGGAAAACCGATAAATCAACGCCCTGGATAACGGTGTCAACATTTGTTACGCCGTTTGCCCGTAGTACGTCCTCACACCAACTCGAACCGGAGACAACCAGCGCATAGTCGTCGCAAATCTTTGTAGCGTCTGGCAGAACGGTGTCCTCAAAGAAGATCATGGCGCACGTGGTACGCCCCTTCACACCCCCGGCACCTAGAATGCCTCCTGAGAAGCGGTTGCCAAGGCCGTGCATAACCAGTCCGTCATATTTGTTCGCTGCGTCCATCATCGAAGCCCATCGCGCCCGCAGATCGCTAGAGGTGATCAGTCCTGGCGTGAGTGAACGGATCATGAGCGGATCCATGCCGGCGAGGCTCTCAATCTGCATCTGTCCGCCGCAATAGACTTCGGTTCCTGCCACCAGCGGCCAGTGCCTCATGAGATTGAGGCCGAACACCCCCCAGCCGAAAAGCGTCGACAGGCCCCATTGAAAAAGCAGAGGACCTGCTGAGCGCTTCGGCATCGCGGCGATCGTTGGGGAAGGACGTAGCGCGGCGGTGGTCATAGACGACATTGGCATTGGGTAGCGAGGTTTGAGCCGGGTTGCCAAAGACGCAAGTCGGGTCCAATAGGCGCGACAGCATTCAGGTCGGCCAATTTCTGCCGATAGAGGTCACGATACGAGGTCTCGCTCAGCAACTCGACCGTTTCGAGATCAAGCTCAAGACCGATCTCATGGTAGGCCTCGAGATTGCGAAGATCCGGCACAGGTCTCTCTCCACGTGCGAAGGCATCCCACATCTGGCAGTACAATTCCTCCAGCGACCGGACCAGAGTCGGTGTGTCGAACAAAAGAGAATTCTTTCTAGTGTCGAGCAGACGCTGTTTTAGGCCAACCACTTCGCTTCTATCGCGGCCCAGCGCAATAGCGCGAGCGACGTAATCTTCGGCATTGAAACAGATCATTTCCGGCAGGCCGGCGGCACGAACCAAGCTGCCGCAAACACGTGACGCAAAGCCGCGCCCGGATAAAGTCAAAATCGGCACGCCCATCCATAACGCGTCCGAAGCGGTCGTATGCGACCCGTACGGCAGGGTGTCCAGAAACAAATCCGCCAGCGCGTAGCGAGCCAGATGCTCCGGGTTGTTCGCACGGTCAGCCAGGATCACACGCTCGGGCGCAATGCCATGTTGCGATGCCATCTGCTTCAGACGCTCATTGGTTTTCTCGTCGGTTTTTAGGAGCCAGATGACACTGTTGGGGACCTGACGCAGGATTTCCATCCAGCGCGCGAAGGTCAGCGACGTCAGCTTCTGCATCCCGTTCAGACAACAATAAACAAAGCCTCCTTCCGGAAGGCCGACATCCTGCCGCGTAGGGCAGTGGCGCGAGACCACCCGCTTGCGATCGTTTGGCTGATAGCAAGGAAGCCGAACAACTTTCTCCGAGTAGTAGATCTCCAGATCGGGAGGGATGATGTAATCGTCTGCAATCAGATAGTGATGGTAGGGAGATCCCATCGTCCCGGGAAATCCGAACCAATTCACCGCAATAGGCGCGGGCCTTAACGCGACGACTTTTGTGCGCTCGCCCTTGCTATAGCCGTTCAGGTCAACAAGGATATCGATGCCGTCCGCCGCAATCCGTGCGGCAGCAGATCTATCATCAAGGTCGTTGATATCCGTCCAATGATCTGCCGATCGCCTGATTCGTGCCTTGGTGTCGTCATCCCACTTATAGCCACAATAGTACGCAAATGTCTCGAAACGGTCGTGATCATGCGTTTCAAAGACATCCGTCATCCCAAAGCCGACCGCGTGAGCACGCAGGTCGGATGAGAGATAGGCAATGCGCAGCTTTTGCTTCCGACACAAATTGACAGCGGTGTGCTGAATCAAATCTTGTGCTTTGGGCGTCCTGGCGAGTGACTTGTTAAACTGGTGCGCCCTGGCCAAGTGAAACATCGCATCGTCGGTATGTGCGGCCAATACCAGTGGCGGTACTGCTGCTATTATTTTTTGTGGAGGAACGCGGTCGCACCCAATGACTGTTGGCCACTTGCATTGGCGTTGACGTAGAGCGATCACATGCCCTGCAACCTCTGGCTGCTCCGGATTGATATCGAGAGACTGGCGCAGCATTTCTTCGGCTTCCGAAGGCCCAGTCGTTGTCTCCAAAACGCGACCTATCTGGTTCAACGCCATCGTCTTGTGGTGAATGGTGTCTCCGGTAACTGTGGGGAACTTCGTAACAAGCGCCATCCACTCAGCGACTGCTTGATCTGGATTCCCTTGACGATCCAACATGGCGCCAAGATTGATGTAAGGGGCGCAGAAATCTGAATTTAGGCGGATCGCGGTCCGCAAAGCAAGTATTGACTCATTCAGCTCATTTGCTTCTCCGAGTGCCACACTATAGTTAAAATAGGCCGCCCATAGAATGGCATGATCTGAGTTTGCAACAATCCAGTCCTTAAAAAGTGCTATGGCTTGATTTTTGCCACCAAGCACCTTTAGCTTGGCTGCGGTCCCGATCAGATCTACCAATTCAAACTGGCGCAATGACAATTTGTGCAGCGCTTCTGCATAAACGCCATCGACGTCTGTGATCTTGAAAGCTACATCGGCAGAAAGCTCAGCTAATTCTGCGATCGGCCCCCCCCATGATCAATGGGCCTTTGCTGCCGGATGAAAAAAGGTGGTAGGCCAGTGGCGGGCGACGGCCTCTTGTGTGCTGAACAATAGATTGATGATGCAGGGCATGGTAATTTTCGTATTTGGTGGGATAAGTTTGGGCATCGAACCATCATAATATAGGCCAAATGTCGAATAGCCGAGCCCTTCCATCAGGTCGCGCAGCGTCTTTTGCGAACCACCCATCTTTGCCAAACCAAACTCATGCAATTCAGCAATGACAAAGCAAACTTTCCGATCTGAGAGCAGTCTGCTGCACCCCCTAAGCACTAGCTCCTCCGCGCCCTCAGTGTCAATCTTGATGAGTTTCGGTGTTGGCAGCCGCAGCCTTTCGAATTCGTCGTCGACTGTGGTTGCTTTCATTGTCAGTTTGATCGGGTGGGCCGCACTCTTTAGGTTTGTCGGATAGGTGCCGACATCCCAAAGCGCATTGCCGCCACTGTCATCGGAGTTAATATAAAATGTGATTTCTTTACCAGTGTGACTTGCCGGCTGTTCGACAAGGTTGACATTGGCCAGCTCGTTTAGTTTTATGTTGTTTTTGAGGCGCTGGATATTTGCAGCGCCTGGCTCGAAACTTATAACCCGGCCGCCCGGACCCGCCAGGGTACCGAGCAATACTGTAAAGAAGCCGGCATTGGCCCCGATATCGACGACAACGTCCCCCTCTTCCACGATCTGTATGATGGCTCGCGACACCTCCGGCTCATCGTACTCGCCGATGCGCACCCATCTCAGTATCGTTTCTTCATTCGGGTATGAGGGATCGAGGTCTAAAATCATTTGCCGTGGTTTGTTCATCGCATTGAAGCCGAGATTAATATTTGGCATTAGCCCGCATCGTTCCTTTTGTTTTGGACATTCCGTGACGCTTTAAAGCGGTTTGATTTTAGCTTCGGCGCTCTTTTCCATCTGGCGAGGAGGATCCGCGCTTCACCGGCGACGCTATGGTCGGATCACGAACAATGCGTTGATCTGTGGTGTCGTCAAATCACTAATCTGGGTCGCAGTGAACGCTGCACCTTGGGTCGTTGTCATTGAAACGATATCGGTGGTGCTGAGGCCGCCAAGCTGCGTTGAGCTTAGGTTTCCAATCACGGTTGTACTCAAGCCACCCACTTGAACGGTGGTGATGGAGAGGATCTGAGTAGTAGTCAGGTTGCCGATCTGGGTTGTCGTCAACGGGCTGATTTGTGTCGTCGTCAGGGATTGGAATTGCGTCGTCGTAAGGCTAGCGAACTGATTAGCGGTCAAGTCGCCGATCTGTGTAGTGGTCAGTGCAATGATGTCGGTGGTGTTCAGGCCGCCGATCTGGCTGCTGCTCAGCGCCCCCAGCTGGGTGGTGCCGAGGCTGCCGATCTGGGTGGTGTTGAAGCTGCCCAGCTGGGTGGTGCTCAGCCCGCCGACCTGGCTGCTGCTCAGGGCACCGAGCTCGGTGGTGGTCAGCCCGCCGATCATGCTGGTGTTGAGGCTGCCCAGCTGGGTCGCGGTCAGGCCGCCGACCTGGGTGGTATTCAGCGCGCCGAGCTCGGTGGTGCCGAGGCCGCCGATCAGCGTGGTGTTGAGGCTGCCCAGCTGGGTCTGCGTCAGACCGCCAACCTGGGTGGTGCTCAGCCCGCCGATCGCGGTGGTGCTCAGCCCGCCGATCTGGCTGGTGCTCAAGGCACCCAGCTCGGTGGTGCTCAGGCCGCCGATCTGGGTGGTGTTCAAGGCGTTGAGTTCGGTGGTCTTCAGCCCGCCGATCTGGCTGGTGCTGAGCCCGCCCAGCTGGGTGGTGCTCAGCCCGCCGACCTGGCTGGTGTTCAGCGCACCAAGCTGGGTGGCACTGAGGCCGCCAATCTGGGTGGTGCTCAGCGCCGCCACGTTGGTGGTGTTCAGGCCGCCGATCTGGCTGCTGCTCAGCGCCCCCAGCTGGGTGGTGCCGAGGCTGCCGATCTGGGTGGTGTTGAAGCTGCCCAGCTGGGTGGTGCTCAGCCCGCCGACCTGGCTGCTGCTCAGGGCACCGAGCTCGGTGGTGGTCAGCCCGCCGATCATGCTGGTGTTGAGGCTGCCCAGCTGGGTCGCGGTCAGGCCGCCGACCTGGGTGGTATTCAGCGCGCCGAGCTCGGTGGTGCCGAGGCCGCCGATCAGCGTGGTGTTGAGGCTGCCCAGCTGGGTCTGCGTCAGACCGCCAACCTGGGTGGTGCTCAGCCCGCCGATCGCGGTGGTGCTCAGCCCGCCGATCTGGCTGGTGCTCAAGGCACCCAGCTCGGTGGTGCTCAGGCCGCCGATCTGGGTGGTGTTCAAGGCGTTGAGTTCGGTGGTCTTCAGCCCGCCGATCTGGCTGGTGCTGAGCCCGCCCAGCTGGGTGGTGCTCAGCCCGCCGACCTGGCTGGTGTTCAGCGCACCAAGCTGGGTGGCACTGAGGCCGCCAATCTGGGTGGTGCTCAGCGCCGCCACGTTGGTGGTGTTCAGGCCGCCGATCTGGCTGCTGCTCAGCGCCCCCAGCTGGGTGGTGCCGAGGCTGCCGATCTGGGTGGTGTTGAAGCTGCCCAGCTGGGTGGTGCTCAGCCCGCCGACCTGGCTGCTGCTCAGGGCACCGAGCTCGGTGGTGGTCAGCCCGCCGATCATGCTGGTGTTGAGGCTGCCCAGCTGGGTCGCGGTCAGGCCGCCGACCTGGGTGGTATTCAGCGCGCCGAGCTCGGTGGTGCCGAGGCCGCCGATCAGCGTGGTGTTGAGGCTGCCCAGCTGGGTCTGCGTCAGACCGCCAACCTGGGTGGTGCTCAGCCCGCCGATCGCGGTGGTGCTCAGCCCGCCGATCTGGCTGGTGCTCAAGGCACCCAGCTCGGTGGTGCTCAGGCCGCCGATCTGGGTGGTGTTCAAGGCGTTGAGTTCGGTGGTCTTCAGCCCGCCGATCTGGCTGGTGCTGAGCCCGCCCAGCTGGGTGGTGCTCAGCCCGCCGACCTGGCTGGTGTTCAGCGCACCAAGCTGGGTGGCACTGAGGCCGCCAATCTGGGTGGTGCTCAGCGCCGCCACGTTGGTGGTGTTCAGGCCGCCGATCTGGCTGCTGCTCAGCGCCCCCAGCTGGGTGGTGCCGAGGCTGCCGATCTGGGTGGTGTTGAAGCTGCCCAGCTGGGTGGTGCTCAGCCCGCCGACCTGGCTGCTGCTCAGGGCACCGAGCTCGGTGGTGGTCAGCCCGCCGATCATGCTGGTGTTGAGGCTGCCCAGCTGGGTCGCGGTCAGGCCGCCGACCTGGGTGGTATTCAGCGCGCCGAGCTCGGTGGTGCCGAGGCCGCCGATCAGCGTGGTGTTGAGGCTGCCCAGCTGGGTCTGCGTCAGACCGCCAACCTGGGTGGTGCTCAGCCCGCCGATCGCGGTGGTGCTCAGCCCGCCGATCTGGCTGGTGCTCAAGGCACCCAGCTCGGTGGTGCTCAGGCCGCCGATCTGGGTGGTGTTCAAGGCGTTGAGTTCGGTGGTCTTCAGCCCGCCGATCTGGCTGGTGCTGAGCCCGCCCAGCTGGGTGGTGCTCAGCCCGCCGACCTGGCTGGTGTTCAGCGCACCAAGCTGGGTGGCACTGAGGCCGCCAATCTGGGTGGTGCTCAGCGCCGCCACGTTGGTGGTGTTCAGGCCGCCGATCTGGCTGCTGCTCAGCGCCCCCAGCTGGGTGGTGCCGAGGCTGCCGATCTGGGTGGTGTTGAAGCTGCCCAGCTGGGTGGTGCTCAGCCCGCCGACCTGGCTGCTGCTCAGGGCACCGAGCTCGGTGGTGGTCAGCCCGCCGATCATGCTGGTGTTGAGGCTGCCCAGCTGGGTCGCGGTCAGGCCGCCGACCTGGGTGGTATTCAGCGCGCCGAGCTCGGTGGTGCCGAGGCCGCCGATCAGCGTGGTGTTGAGGCTGCCCAGCTGGGTCTGCGTCAGACCGCCAACCTGGGTGGTGCTCAGCCCGCCGATCGCGGTGGTGCTCAGCCCGCCGATCTGGCTGGTGCTCAAGGCACCCAGCTCGGTGGTGCTCAGGCCGCCGATCTGGGTGGTGTTCAAGGCGTTGAGTTCGGTGGTCTTCAGCCCGCCGATCTGGCTGGTGCTGAGCCCGCCCAGCTGGGTGGTGCTCAGCCCGCCGACCTGGCTGGTGTTCAGCGCACCAAGCTGGGTGGCACTGAGGCCGCCAATCTGGGTGGTGCTCAGCACATTCAATTGCGTCGTAGATAAGGCGGCGACGTCTGTTACGACGAGACCAGAAATCTGGGTTGTAGTAAGTAAAGAAATTGACGTGGAGGTAAGAACCGGAACCTGGGTGGTCGTCAGAGCAGCAATCTGGGTCGCGGCGAAAGCCGCGATGTCTGTCGTTGTCAGACCCGCAATTGTCGTCGTGTTAAGACCCATAATCGACGTTGTCGATAGGCTCGAGACAATGTCGGACATGGGTGCTCCAAAGACAAAGAGATTGCCCAGGCCAGGTTGAATCCTTGCCCAGTCAGCCAAGACCGCCCGTCCGATTCAGGACGGCATCAGTTGTATCAGCTCAACACCCAGGGACGGGTGTCTAAAAGGCGCTCCGCGCATGCGGTGACTAGCAATCGGGACGCAACATTATTGGTTTCGACTCATGCTGCCGCACAACCAACGCCAATCCCTTCCGTCACAGGCACTGGAAGAGTTCAACCGAAGTGGCCAACTCTCACGAGCTGACATAAGGATCCGAACAGTCGCGATACGGCAACAGATGGATACCGGAATTATAGATACTATGCAACGATAAAAAGCCACCTGCACATGACAAGGTTTTTCCCGAAATGGGCCGCGATGGATGCAATCAGACGAGTCTCATTTATTCAATGATCTCCAGACAATTAAATTTCGTACTTTATTTCAAACAAAGCTCAAATTTTTAAAATCCCGGGCCAACGCAATTTCCATGCAAGATTGCGAGTGCCTCGCCGCACCGGGCGGTTAAGCGAGAGTGGAGCGAGGGCCTCGACGATCCGCGCACCCCTCGCCGAGACTGACCACGAAGAGTTGATACTAGCGTGTTCGGAGCCGGGAAGGCGTCTACTCGTCAACCCCGTGCACCTGGCGTGTCAGCGCGAGGCTGGTGCCTTCGAGCGCTGGCGTCGCTCAAGCGTAGCCCAAAATCGGAGTTCGGAATTCGCTCGTGGGCGAGGTAGCATCATTACGAAGGACAATGCGCACCTCACGCTGTACCACGCCGCCCCTGCCGGCCGCTGCAGTCGGGGTCCATGAAAACTCACCGATCTTGTGCGATCCAGACGGCGCGGGATGGCCGCGTACATTGACCAATGCCGTCGTGCCGTGCCGGCCGGCCGGCAGCGGTCCAACGGCGGCGGCTCACGCCGCAATGGAATTCCGAGCGCCACGAGGACGACGACAATCCCGTTTGGCCGCGCCGCCGGCGATTGGCCGACCACGCCGGCGTCCGTCCACGCGCTGGCCGTCCCGCAGCGAAAGACGGCGCTGCATCTGCCGCACGAATCCGGCTTCACCAACCAGGCGCTGGTCTTGTGCAGTTTTTCTCGCTAGATGAACGGTCCTAAAGCGGCATCATCACCCGAGCGCCGCTCGGTCCAGTCACGGCTCGCGTATGGCTTCGCGAAAGCCTCGGAGAATGGGATTTAGGAAATAAGAAATGACGCTCCTGGAACCGACTTTAATCTCAGCCATCAATGACATTCCAGGAAATAAATGAGCGCTGGGCGACAACCCCGTCAGCGTCGAATCGATCAATTCGACCTGACTGCGGTGGAACACACCTGACGATGTCGCAGCACTGGTTCCGGCTTCGGAAAGTAGGCTCGAATCTTCGCCAATGGACCGCAGGCGCCCTTTCAACATGCCATGACTTATATAGGGGAACGCGTCGACCTTGATCATAACTTCGTCGCCTGGCTTCGCATAGCCGACATCGCCCGAGCTAACCATGACATCGGCGATAAGCGGGGCGTCAGTCGGAATGATCGTAACAAGTGCCTCGGCGGCATTTAAAACCGATCCAACGGAACGTCTTGCGATTTCCAGCACGATGCCGTTACTTGGCGCGGTGAGCACGACGAGGTCACTCAACCTTCTGGCCTTGGCCAGGTTCGCACTGATCTTGCTGAACTCATCCCGTGCCTTGGACAAATTTTCAAGCTGCTGACGATGCCATTCATCAATGAACACTCGTCGACTAGCCTCACTCGATTGAAGATAGTGCTGTAATTCATTGAGATGAGCGAACATGTCGGCACTCTCTCGCTCGGCGTGCATTCGACCTGCTTGAGCATCTAAATAATTCAGTTTGGATCCAACCTCTTTTTGATACAGGGAGCCGCGCATCGTTTCCACCGTCTTGACAATCTCAAGTTGGTGCAGTAATGACATTTGGTCTTGTTCTGCGGCCTTGATGTCTCCTTGATAACGCTGGAGATCTTCGTCAAAGACGCTCAGCCTCGCGGTGTACTGCGATTGGCGCTGCTGATACAGATTGTATTGGAGAACGTCTTCGGGAGCATTGTTCGTAACGAGGTATGGCGTGTTGCTCAATTCAGCGTCTAGCCGACGAATCTCAGCCTGCAGGGCATCGCTTTGTGTTGTTAGGGTGCCGCTGTCCGACTGCGTGAATGTCGGGTCCAGCGTCGCCAAAACGTCTCCTTTGTGAACAACATCGCCAGCCTTGACGCGAATTTCACGAATTACCGACAACGTAACGGGCTGTACGACGACGGGTGGCGTATCTGCCATCAGTCGGCCTGGCGCCAGGATGATGATGTCGACCTTGACCAGAGAGGCCACAAGAACAAGGGACAAAAACATTGCCACGATAAGGTAATGACCCCCGGCAAGCAGCCTGGAGGGTTGCGCGGTCAGAATATCCTCCAGATATATTTCGCCCAGGTAGTCGACCGTAGGAGCTCGCGGAACATTTATGACCGCGGACCCGGTCGGCAGCCACGGGCAAAGACGGCGGAGCAAAGTGTAGGGTGCCATGACGTTCAATGCACATATTGCGTTTGCTGCTGCCACAATCGCTTGTAGCTCTCGCAACGCTCGACCAAAATCGGATGGGCCGCGAAGTCCAGCACGCGACCGTGGTCAAGCATCAGGATTGCATCGGATTGAGCCAGTGAGGTGAGGCGATGCGACACGATGATGAGAGTACGACCCCGCGCGATTTCAGCGAGATTTTGTTGTATGATAGCCTCGCTTTCGGGGTCCAGGGCGCTTGTTGCTTCGTCGAAGATGAGCAGCCTTGGTCGGGTCAGCAGTGCTCGCGCGATAGCTAGACGCTGCCGCTGACCGCCGGAGAAGTTCGCGCCCCCCTCCTCGACCCAGCTCTCGTAAGACCTCGGTTGGCGATCAATGAATTCCTCTGCCCCCGCCATGCGCGCCGCTTCGACGACGTCAGCCAGTCCCGCATCCGGTTTAGCTGCCGCAATATTGTCTCGGATAGTGCCGCGAAAGAGGAAATTATCCTGCAGGACCACGCCAACACTGCGTCGCAGATGGGCAAGATCGATATGGCGGATATCAACGCCGTCGAGCCGGATAACACCCTCGCCGGCGTTGTGTATCCCTTGTATCAGCCGCGTGATTGTGGTCTTACCTGAGCCTGAACGACCGACAATGCCGATAACCTGGCCCTCTTCCACTCCGAACGAGATGTGGTCGAGAACGGGCGATGTCGTTGACGGATAACTGAATGTCACGCTGTCGAACGAAATACGTCCTGTAATCGCGGGAGACATGCCGATCTCGCTGGGATCACGTTCCGGCGGGTTCTCCATAACGACGCCGAGCATTTTCACCGACAGCGCCGCCTCCTGATATTGATTGACCAGGCCGACAATCTGCACCAGAGGTCCGGTCACCCGGCCCGCGACCATGTTGAAGGCGACAAGAGCGCCCAGGGAGATATTGCCGCTGAAAACCTCCAAAGCGCCCAGCCCAAGTACCGCGATTTGCATCGTCTTGTCGAGACTTTGGGTTAGCACGCTTCCCAGGATGGAGATATTGCCGACGATCGCGCGCCGTGTGACGCTCTTGGCAACTGCATTGTCCCAAGAGGACATCCGCATCGGTTCAAGCGCCAGGGACTTGACCGTGCGCATGCCGTGAATCGTTTCGACCAGATGGCCTTGCCGGTTGCCTTCAGCAATATAGAGCTGCTCCAACCTGCGCTGAAAGGCTGGAACCATGAAGGCGATTGTTGTGGCAATGACAATTGTAAATAGCAGGACAACGAGTGTCAGATTAACGCTGTAGAGCACAAGGATGATCAACATCAGCGGTAGTGCCGATGCGTCGACCAGCGTCATGAACAACCGGCCCGTGAGGAAGTTTCGAATAGTCTCGGTCTGCTGCATGTGTCGGGTGAGAACGCCCGCAGTTGTGGACTCAAAGAAGGTCATCGGGAGCCGAAGCAGGTGATGGAACGTCCGTGACGCAAGCGTTGCATCGATCTTGTTTGTTACAAACAGCATTAAGCTTTGGCGCACATAGGAGAACATGGCGTCAAACAGCATCGCTATGCCGAAGATCAGCATTAGCGACGTCAGCGTCTGATAACTGTGATGGGTTATGACCTTGTCGATCAAGATCTGAAACATCAGTGGCGTAGAGAACGCGACGATGTTTGACATCGTTGCGACCAAGGCGATAGCTCCGAGATACCGCCGATGCCGCATAATCTCGGGAACGAACCAGGCAAGCCCGAAAGGCCTTCGCTCCTCGATAATCCGTTCGGCGGGCACACAAAGAATGAGCGTCCCACTCCAATCTTTGATGAACTGATCACGGCGTTGCGGCGTAATCCCATCGCGTTCCCGTGACGGATCGAGCACACCAAGTAACGGACCGGTCGGGCTGTTGACGATGCTGACAATGACGACCCAATATCCGGTCTTCAGCATGGCCATCACAGGAAAGGCGTGGTCGATGGCGGCAAGGCCATCCCATTTGCAACGGTTGAGAACCTTGCCGCGTAGTGATGACTTGTTGAGGATTCGTAGAATTGAATCAACGACGTTGGTATCGATGACTTCGGCAAAACTCTCCGGTTGCAGTTGCACGCCCTTCTGTAACGTCATCACAAAAAGGCTGCGGAACGCCGTGAAATCGGGTGTCAGCGGTGGTACTTTCGGAACGACCCCTACGGCGTTAGGATCGAACGGCTGAGCGGCAGCAACGTCGCCAGGCATCATATCTGGGGGCATCGCGAAGCCCGTTCAGCGTTTAGAGCCGAGCTGATACACCTGACCCAGGTCGCCATCGATCCAATAATAGTCGTCAGACAACGGATCGGCTGTACGGTTCAGTCCTGTCACCCACAGAGATCCACCGCTGTTCAACACAACTTGGGTTGGATCAAAGACCCCGAATGCTCGGTGACGGGCTTGAAAGCCTTGCTCGTTATTGCTTAGACGCAAAGTGGGAATTGGCGGCAGTTTTGGCCATTTCCCACTGACATTGATCTTTGGCAGGCAAGCCACTTCCCTCACGGCCCTCGGGCCCGAGACGGCGCAGCGGCATCTGGCCCGTTGACCGGGGCAAACAGAGTGGCTTCGAAAATGATTAGGAGAGCCTAGCCATCCGCTTTGCCAGGGCTGCCGGAAATGCAGTGACGTCAATCGGCGGTGTCGCGCTGATTGAATATTTAACCGTAGCATCAGACACCTCCGTATGTGCGCAGTCAGGATGGCGGGTAACCATTAAGAAATGGTTAGCGATTGGCGTCGGGAGTATGTAAAGCTGTACGATTCATTACGCGACAATTCACGCATGTCGGCTTCGGCTTCGAAACTTCCTTGGTGACGGCGATCCTGTCCATCGTCTGGGGCAGGAGCAATGCTAGACCCCGCACAGAAGCACAATCCAGATATGCGGCCACGCGAAGCACACGGAGGGATGGTTCGGAGGCTGTCCTTACGCGCTCGTAGTCGGCAGCGGCAGCGAACTCTCCCTCCGCATCAGTCAACACCGGAAGATCCTCGCGCGCCGCCAGCGGCATCCGGCCTTCCGGCGTGATGGCGCAGCCGGCCGCTCTTTCGCCAAAAGTGGCGCGGATTAGGCTCAGCATCTCTGCAAGCGAGACCGCCGCCGGGTATCATCAACAAAGCCAAGCAAGACGACCCTGCCCGAGCCGCTCATGAAGCCTTAGTGCATAACTCACGAAGGGACTGCGCAGCTGTCCCGCGTCGGTACGCGATTGCCAGCGGCAAGCGGCGCGGTAGCGAGACGCCCTGCAGCCAGACACCACTATCAAACGCGTCTTGTGCGATGCCGATGTCCTCAAAGATTTCTAAGGTGCGCGGGGTGACGCCAAGCGCCTTGCAAAAGAACGAACGCGTTTTATGGCGGTCAATCAACAGGACGTCGCCGCCGTCTCGTGACAGTTCCGTCGCCAGCGGCAGACCAACCGGCCGGCACCAGCAATTAACACGTCCGTGGTAGTTTTCATCGGCGCTCACTTTCTCCAGTGACCGTCAACAAACTCAATTGGCTCATAGGCGATTTGCTTGCTCGACGCACTTGACCTGCTGAGCGTTACCCCCACAGGCAGAGACGCCTCCGACACCCGGCGCCCCTGCGCCGGCACCCGGTCTGCTGGGATAAGTCCACCCACTCAACTGTAATGAAAATTCTGGCCTCGCGGGCAGGGTCGCATACTTCCGAGCGCCGGGGTGGAACTCGATGTGCGATCCGCTAGGGCTCTTGAAAGCGATTGCGCTACCTGGAGGTAATCGCGCTGGACGACGGCCGCCTCAGAGCGGCAGTCCGGCAGTCCGGCAGAGCGGCAGTCCGGCCGCGGCGCTTGATATCCAGCTCATAGCACAGATCGGTCCCTTCCGACCGGCTTGGAATGCGGTTCCGGCTGACCGGCGCCACGGTGCACGGCCGCGCGGTCATGGACCAGTTCTTGCCGAATATGCCGGCTGATAGCCGATCGACCTTCCTGGGAAATTCTCTCTCGGCGCCCGCGTGGTTTGGCTCAGTCGGCGACAGGCCGTAGTGTCCTGGCTGGGCACGTAACGAGGGGGACATCGATGGCGCTCATCATCATCGCCGATAATCCATTAAACGAGATCAACATTGCCAAGGAATTGCTGCCGCCCAGTCTGGATGCGGTCATCGCTCGGCACGGTGCTCCGGAATTCCAGGCGGCTTTGAGCGATGCCGTCTGCCTGGTCGGGTTTGGGGAAGGCACCATGGACGATGAGTTTTACACTTCCGCGCCAAAGTTGAAGCTGGTGCAACTTTTGTCCGCGGGATACGATCGCTGTGACATCGAGGCCGCTCGGCGGGCCGGTGTGCCGATCTGCAACAACGGCGGGGCTAACTCCACCGCGGTTTCGGAGCATGCGATCTTGCTGATGCTGGCAGTTTGCCGGCGGTTGGTCTGGCAACATAGCAACGTGGTCGCCGGGCGCTGGCGCGGCAACGCCGTTCAGGATGTTCAGCTTTTTGAACTGAAAGGCCGGACGTTGGGCATCGTCGGACTCGGCAGCATTGGCAAGAAAACCGCGCGCCTCGCCCAGGCGTTCGGCATGATGGTGCAATATTACGACACCGTACGGCTGACCGAGGAACGCGCCGACGACCTTGGGGTTCGGTTCGCGTTATTCGACGAACTGCTTCGGACGTCCGACATCGTCTCGCTGCATGTGCCATTGAGCAAGGCCACGCGGCATATAATGGGTGCAGCGCAGTTCAAAATGATGAAGCCGAGTGCCTATCTGATCAATACGTGCCGCGGGCCGGTGGTGGACGAGCCCGCGCTTATCGAGGCATTGCGCCTTGGCACGATCGCCGGTGCCGGCCTTGACGTTTTCGACCAGGAGCCACCACCCCCGAACAACCCATTGTTCGCGTTGCAAAACCTCGTGCTGACCGCGCATTTTGCCGGACCGACCTTCGAAAACCAGTACACTCGCTTCCGCAACGCATTCGACAACTGCCAGCGTGTGATCCGCGGCGATAAGCCGCTCTGGGTCATTCCCGAACTTGCTGACTGAGTTGGATCCCGGATGGTCGTGTCTCCGGCATGATCAGCCACACCGCCAACGAGCCCAGCAGACCGATGCCGGCGAGGACGAGGAAAGCGACCTCCATGCCGGCGCGGTCGGCAATTTCGCCAGACATTGTCGTGCTGACCGCGGCGCCGAGATAGACTGCCAGGCCGAGGATCCCCATGCACAGGTTGAAGTGCGAGGTGCCAAGCGTCAGGTCGGCGGCGAGAAGCGGCAGCAGAACGCCGAACGCGGCCGCGCTGACGCCGCTAACGGCCTGGCCCGCGACCAGCGGCCATGATCCAGGCAGCACCGCCAGCAGCAGCCCGCGCAACGGCAGTGCTCCCCAGCCCAATAGCAACAGACGCTTGCGGCCGAATTTTTCCGCCGCGCGTCCCACCCAGGGCGACAGCAGCGCCACCACCCCCTGAGGCACGACGATGCAGGCGGCGATGATAATGTTAGCGAAATGTCCGGCGCGCATGGTCACCGCTGCGCCGGCCAGCGGGAGCATCGCGGCGTTTGACAGATGGAACAGCAGCACACAGATGGCGAAGACGAGCAGCCGGTGATCGGCGAGAAGTCGTTTCAGGCCGGGAATGTCCAATGGATGACTGGTGGTTTGTGCCCGGCCGTGGGGGCCGGCCCTGATCGCCCAGAGCGCCGCCAGCGCCGGGAAGCATAAAGCCGCGGTCAGTATGAACACGAACCGCGACGAGAGGTACGCTCCGGTCGCACCCATGGCCGCGGCGGCGAGACCATTGCCGATCGAGGAGTACCTCGCGTTCCGCCCCAGCCGCTCGCCCAGCGCGGCGTGACCCACAAGATGGAGGCTGATGGCGGCGATGGCCGGTGTGATCACACAGCTGGCGAAACCGTGCAGCATCTGTGCGATCCACACCGGGAGCTGCGTGGGCTCGATTGCCAGTAGCGTGGCCGCGATGATAACGCTGACCAGTGCGCCGGACGCAGCCACCCGCTTATTGCGCACCGTGTCCACCAGTATGCCGGCCGGCAACTGGCTTATCAGTGAGGTCACGGTGCCCAATGTCAGCGCAAAACCGATTTCTACCTGGGTCCACTTGCTGGATGTCAGATAGACGGCGACGAAAGGCCCAAACCCGGTCTGCACGTCTGCCACGAAGAAATTGACCAGATCGAGCGCTCGTTCGCCACCGGGCCTGAGGGATGCGAAAGGTTGCTTCATGGGTCTAACGGGATGATGCGCCTGGGGATGCTGCGCTGGGGGATGGTGGGGCGGCGGGCGCTGACGCGGAATCGGGGGTGACGACAGGAGCCGCCTTGGTCGGATCGCGGAACTCCGGCGCGGTCTTGATCTGGTCGGGCGTCATTTCCAGTGCGACCTTGTGCTTCGCGTCGCCGGGATTGAAGCGCAATGCGCTCCAGACTACGGCGATCTTGCGATTGCCAACGCCCATGAAGCCGCCGAAATCGATTACCGCGGCCTGCGGCTGACCGTTCACGTCCACCAGCACGTCAACCAGACGACCAATGTCCTTGCCCTCCGGATCTGTCACCCGCTGGCCGAGAACCGCCTCGGCATCGCCAGGTGCCACGGTTTGTACAGGGGCGGGCGCAGGAGCAGCAGCGGGGGACGGTGGAGCAGCAGCAGCCGGGGGCGGTGGAGCAGCAGCGGGAGGCGGCGGTTGGACAGCGACGGACGGCGGAGGCTGGATGGGGGGCACCGGAGACTGGACGGCGGGGGGGGGCGGAGGCTGGACCGCGGACGCTGGCGGAGCTTCGTCTGCTCGTGCAATCAAACCAGCCGACATGGCGGCCAACATCCCACCAATCACCGATTTTCGCATACGAGCCCCCAAACCAAACGCCAGACGTGTCGGCTCCATGGCGGGGACGATCAACCCGTTGGGATTGATGTTCGGATCACGTTCTGGTGGGCGCCCGCGCATCCGGGGAATGCTCAATCGGCGCCTATACGCTAGGCTGGCAATTTCCGGAGGAGTTGCCATGACGCCGACAATCCACCCCCTTGTCGCCGGAGGCGTGATCATTACCACCGCGGCCACCGATGCGGTCTATGTCATGTTCACTTCCGCCGTTGTGGCTCGCCGGCGCGTGCCCGCGGCTACCTGGAGCGGTATCTGGTACCTGCTCTCGTCCTTCGCCGTAATCAGCTACACCCAAAACTGGATTTATGTGATCTTCGCCGCGGCGGGCTCGTGGCTTGGAGCGTTCGTCTCCATTACCTTTTTGAAGCGCTCGGCGGGAAATCCCCCGGGCGGCCCAGCGCCGCCATAGCCCATGACGATAACCCGTCAGGCGCGATCGTCATTTCGATCTTATCAATTCCCGGACGTAGTCGATGGTTACCGAGAGCACCCAACTGGCGAGGAACGCGCCGATTACGGCGAAACCCAGGGTGTTGAAGTTGCCGTTCAGGGCTCCCACAGCGTTCCAGAATTCGCCTTCCGGCTGAAGTTCGTCTCCGATCAATCCAGACGCCTCTACCCCGCCGATAATCACGGCGACAAGAACCGAAACGAGCGTAATCGCGAGGTTGTAGTAAAGCTTGCGGACCGGCGTCACGAACGTCCAGTCATAGGCGTGCAGCATGAGCACGCCATCTGTGGTATCGACCATGGACCTGCCGGCCGCGGAGGGTGTCGGAAAGAGTATGATCGCGGCTATAGACACGCCGATTGCCGCTTCGGTGGCGGCGATGCCGAGCAGGCTGATTTCGGTCATGGTATCGAAACCGCGCCCAAACAGAAAGCCAAGCGGCAGCATATGCCAGCTTCGCGTGACCAAGCCGAACATCGGCCTGAACAAACGTGCCAACAGCCCCCGCGACTTCAACAAACTCACATAATGACCGCTGTTGCGCACGAGCCGGAAGGACCGATAGACCGATCGCAGCACGAGCAGATTAATCGCCGCGATTGTGAACAAGAATAGCGCAGAAACAATTGTCGATATCACACCGCCGATTTCTCTGAAGCCGTTAATCAGGCGCTGCCAGCTCTGCTCGGGATTGACGACGAAGAACCCTCTGGTGAACGGGCTGCGATAAAGATCGCCCCAGACGGTGGTAACAATGGTGTTCTTGTCGCAGTTCGACACGCAGTCGAGGTCCTTGAGCGTCGTATAGAGGCCCGGGCTGTTCCGGTACATTTCCGGATCGCCGGAATGCGGAAACTGGCCAACGCTATGATCACCGGAATTCGGCACCAAGCTTGACGTTGGAAGGCTGGCGGGCGAGGTCGACAACCGATCCGCTACCGGTTCCACTGGCTAGGCTGAAGCATACTGTCACGAGCGAGGGCAGTATCGCAGCCTCAATATGATTGAGGAACTTCTTCAGCGCGACGTCCAACGGATGGTCGCCGGCGTAGTAGGCGTTTGCATAGAAGCCTTTGGCCACGACGATTTCGTAACAAATCTCGAGACCGGCGTTGGCCGTTCGGCTGTTCAGTCCGACCGGCACTATCAAGTTGATGTCAACATACAATTTTGACCGTCGAACACACTTTGTCTCGACATTGCGGCTCGCTTTGCAACCCCACCGACGTTCAAGCTTACAAGTGCGCTATGTCGTTAGGACCTGGGTTTGGTCACCACGCGCTTCAGCGGTAGTGCCTTTTTCCGCGCCGCCCGCGCCGGACCAAATGGTAGGGCTTGGAAAGCCACGCAGCATGGGGTTTGCTCCGCGTCATGCGACACATCGTTTTGAAGAACGAGACCGACTGGGACGGCTGGCGCCGGGCGGCGCGCGCCCTGATCCACGCGGGTGCGGAACCACGGACATTAGCTTGGTCAATTGGCGGCGAAACCGAGGACCCGCTGGAAGCGTCTGGGACGTTTCACGTGCCGCGGGCGCTGGTATCGCTGGCCTCCATCGCGATCCAGGCGCGGGAGTCGGAGCGGTTCGGGCTGCTCTACAGCCTGGTCTGGCGGGTCAATGCCGGCGAAAAGCTGCTGGAGGACGACAGCGACCCCGACTTATCCCTGGCTCGGCGGTTGGCGCTGGCGGTGCGCGCCGATGCCCATCGAATGCGGACGGCCATCAGGTTCCTGCCGGTGGCCGAGGACGATAGCCGAACGCGATTTGTCGGCTGGTTCGAGCCGGCGCATTTCGTGCTGCCCGCCAATGCCCAACTGATCGCGCGACGCCACCCGGAACTGGTGTGGTCGATCGTAACGCCGGACGGCGCGGCGCACTGGGACGGGTCCTCGCTGCTGTTCGGCTCCGGCCTGCGTCATGCGGCGGACGACGAGGCCCTGCAGGCGTGGTGGGAGATGCATCGGCACCAGTTGTTGGAGCAGGCGACGCCGGAGGTCTCGGTTCCGGAGGCCGAGGCGTTGGACGAGGCCCCTCGCCCTCCCGACCGGCCAGCGCTGGGTCCGGTGGTTTTGCACTCCAAGCCGGATCCGGCGCTGTCGCGGGCTGGAAAGGAGGCCTCGGGCTGCCATCGTTGCCCGCTGTATGAACCGGCGACGCAGACGGTGTTCGGGGAAGGGCCGGCAGACGCGGCGGTGATGTTTGTCGGGGAACAGCCGGGGGATCAGGAGGACACGATCGGCCGTCCCTTTGTCGGGCCCGCGGGTCAGATGATGGATCGTGCTATGGAGGAGGCCGGCATCGACCGGCGCCAAGTGTATGTCACCAACGCGGTGAAGCACTTCAAGTTCACGCCACGGGGACGGCGGCGCATTCACCAAACTCCGGAGGTGCCGGAGATCCAGGCGTGCGGGTTCTGGCTGGATGTGGAGCGGGTGCATGTCCGCCCCTCGCTGCTGGTGCTGATGGGAGGTTCGGCGGCGCGGGCGGTGTTGGGGCGGGCGGTGACGATCAGCCGGGAGCGAGGACGGGTTTTTGCCGCGGCGGACGGGCAGAAGGTGTTCGTGACGGTGCACCCGTCCTTTCTACTGCGCATACCGGACGCGGCGGCGAAGACCCGGGCGTATGATGAATTCGTCCGCGATTTGGTGGCGATTCGGGGGCTGATGGCGATGGATTAGCTGGATCTCAGACCGGCCGGCCTTCTGTCGGTGTTCGAGAAGATCGCTTCCTCAACCGGCCGGCGGGATAAACCCCTCAGGCAGGGGATCATCAGGAAACCAATTCCCCAGCACCTGCTCCTCGGTGAAGGTCAGGCCGTCGATCGCCACGACCGGTTGCTCGCGGTAATCTTTCAGAGTGGCCGACACGTCCTGTTTCGCAGCCGAGGTTTCCTCGCCGATCATCTCAGCAACTTCACGGCGCAGGCTGGGGCTATTCTTCAGAGAACGCTCGATACCCCGGCGCGCATTCCGGACAGTGGTTTTCCACCCGTTCCGGGGATCGATCGCAGGCGAGGCTTGCAGCTTGATCAGGTGCTCGATGACCGTGCCGATGTGGCTCTGAATTCGGTAGCGTTCCGATTGACCCACCGATTCGATCTCCTCGGCGATGTTCGGCCAGTCCAGTGCGCTGTCATTGACCAGCTTACCGGCAGCCCGGCGGCGCAGCAGAGCAGCCTGTTCCGTGGACCACGCCAGGACGTCGGTGCCATAGTCGCTCATGACGGGGTCACCCCTCCACAACCACCTTGAAACTCTCGATCACCGTATTCGCCAGCAGCTTTCGCGCCATTTCCTCGGCCGCGACCCGAGCCTTCTCTGGGTCCGTCTCGGCCAGTTCAATCTCCAGAAGCTTCCCGGCGCGTACATCCTTCACGCCGGTGAACCCCAGTGTGCCCAACGCATGGGCAATGGCCTTCCCCTGAGGGTCCAGCACGCCGGACTTCAGCATCACCGTGACCAAAACCTTCACTGCATCAGCTCCGGCCCTTTGAGGTCGCGTGTTCCGGCTTCCGGCAGGATGCCCAGGCGGCGGGCCACCTCCTGATAGCCTTCCTCCACATTGCCGAGGTCGCGGCGGAAGCGGTCCTTGTCCATCTTCTCGTTGGTCTTGCTGTCCCACAGGCGGCAGTTGTCCGGGCTGATCTCGTCCGCTAGGATGATCCGCATCTCGTCGTTTTCCCACAGCCGGCCGAACTCCAGCTTGAAATCGACCAGAGTGATGCCGACGCCCAGCAACAGGCCGGACAAGAAGTCGTTGATCCGTAAGGTCAGCGCGACGATGTCGTCGAGGTCGGCGGTGTTGGCCCAACCGAAGCACGTGATATGCTCCTCCGACACCATCGGGTCGTTCAGCGCATCGTTCTTGTAGTAGTACTCGATGATCGAACGCGGCAGGCGAGTGCCCTCAACGATTCCCAGCCGCACCGCCAAGCTGCCGGCGGCAACGTTGCGGACCACGACCTCCAGCGGAATAATCTCAACCTCGCGGATGAGCTGTTCGCGCATGTTCAGGCGCCGAACGAAGTGCGTCGGCACGCCAATCTCGTGCAGCCGCATCATCAGGTATTCGCTGATCCGGTTGTTCAGCACCCCTTTGCCGGTGATGATGCCCTTCTTCGCGCCGTTGCCAGAGGTGGCGTCGTCCTTGAAGTATTGCACCAGGGTGCCCGGTTCAGGTCCTTCAAACAGGATTTTTGCTTTGCCCTCATAGAGCTGTCGGCGGCGGGCCATAGCGGGTTTCCTTAGGTGGGCACCGCGTCATGCGGAGTCGCGGTTCGTCGGTCCCGCGGCGCGGCGGGTATAGCAGCGGTACCCAAGTCGCAAAAGACCATCTGAAATCTGGCCTCGTGAGGGGCACCGAGAGCGAACCTCCATGTGGGTCTGCCGGTGATCGGAAGCGAGACAAAAGACGCGCAAACCGTTCCGAAACCGCCATGTGGCTCGACGTTGATCTGTTCCGCCGGTTCGCCGGTCCGGTCGGCCAGGATCGGAAGCCAGGCGGCCCAATCATCCAGTCCGCTGGGTTCAGCAGCCTTGAAGCGCGGCAGGTGATGGGCGGTGCGCGGGCTGCTCAGGTCGTTCGGGTCATAGGCGGTGATCATGGAGACACCCTGTGGGAGTGTCTCTACCTGAGGCCGGCCGCGACCCGGCCCACGAATGAAAATCGCCCCGCTGCGATCCGCCAGCACCATATTGAAGCCGCGCCAGTTGCTGGCGTCGAGGGCCGTGATCGCCTCGGCAGCGGCGGCGGCGGTCGGATGGTCGAGCGCTATCAGCGGGAGTTCGCCTCGGCTGCGCTTGCCCAGGGCCGGTCCGAGGGTACCGGGCCGGTTAAGCACGGAAGCGACAACGCCCGATCGGTTCATCCCCATCCAGGTTCCCCCGGCCATGCGATCCCGCCCGGCAACGGTACCCCGATGTTCGGGCCACCAGGCGCCCGGCGGATCCCAGGGGCGGTCTAGCCGCTCGTCGCGATTGGCGGCAAGCAGTACAAAGCCAGGGCGGACAAGGACAACGACGGTACACACGTGTCCGAACATGGCGTGTGCAGAGGGGAAAGGCCAGCCTCCGGTTGTTCGCCATTTTGTCGAACTCGTATAAAAATGGTGCAACCATCCGGGACGTTGGCTACGTCGATGGACCGATGGGATGGGCGGGAGCGCTCGGTGAATCCCCGAGTCTTGCACCCCAGGGGCGACAATGTTAGTGCCGCGCGACTTTCTCAGGGGCTAGGGCATGGCATCGACCTACGAGACCGTGGCGGGGATAATCTCCGACACCTGCGACATTGAGCCGGAAAAGATTACGCCGGAAAGCCATGCGATCAACGACCTCGGCATCGACAGTCTGGATTTTCTTGACGTCGCATTCGCTATTGATAAGGCGTTTGGCATCAAGATGCCGCTGGAGCAATGGACTCAAGACGTCAACGCCGGGAAGGTAACGACCGACGAGTATTTCGTGCTGAAGAATCTCTGTGCCAACATAGATAAACTGGTCGCCGCGAAGGCGGCTTGAACGGATCTGTTAGCATAATGCCGCGGTGACCTGATGCGCCTGGAGTACTTCCAGATGATCGATCGGATCACCACGCTGGACATGCCCGGCCGGCGAATTGTGACGTCATGCCAGGTGCCAGAGCACTCCCCGGTATTCGAGGGCCATTTCCCGGGCTACCCGATCATGCCCGGCGTCCTGCTGATCGAAACCATGGCCCAAACCGGCGGATGGCTCGTGCTGGCGGCGCACGGCTGCGCGAAGATGGCTTTCCTTATCCAGGTCGAGAAAGCCAAAATGCGGTCGTTTGTAGCGCCTCGACAAACACTGGAGGTCGAGGCCAATCTGCTGCACGAGGGGTCCGGCTACGCGGTGGTCAAGGCCAGCATCACCGCGGACGGGAAGAAAGTGACCGAAGCCGAAATCCGCTATGGTATCGTCCCATTCCCGAACGAAGTCCTAAAGACAGCGATGCTCGAAACCGCCCGCCGTGTCGGCTTGCCCGCGCAATTCATGTTTGGGGGACCCCAGAATTTGGCGGAACCCCAGAATTTGGCGGGACCCCAGAATGACGCCTGAGCGTGACGCCCTCATCACCGGGATTGGCATCGTCTCCTGCCTTGGCTCGGGGGTGGAGGCGCATTGGCAGGCCCTGAACAGCTTCGCCCCAAAGGTGGACACCGAGAGCTTTCCGCCGTTCATCGTGCACCCGCTGGCGCCGATGGACCTCGACAAGCAGATCCCCAAGCGTGGTGACCAGCGGCAAATGGAAACGTGGCAACGGATGGGGGTGTACGCCGCCGGCCTTGCGCTTAATTCCGCCGGGGTCAAAGGCAACATCGAGCTGCTGTCGCGGATGGGCATGATCGTCGCCGCCGGCGGCGGGGAGCGTGACTACGCGGTGGATTTGTCCATCCTGTCGGAATATCCCAAGGCCGCGAACCCGGGTTCGTATCTCAACGAACATCTGCTGGGCGACCTGCGGCCGACGTTGTTTCTGGCCCAACTGTCGAATTTGTTGGCGGGCAATATCTCCATCGTGCACGGCGTCATCGGTTCGTCGCGCACCTTCATGGGAGAGGAAGCCAGCGGCGCCGATGCCGTGCGCATCGCATGCGCGCGGATCGCCGCCGGCCAAGGCGACATCATGCTGGTTGGCGGCTCTTATAATGCCCAGCGGCCGGACGTCCTGTTGCACTATGAGATGGGTGGCCTGCTCTGCCGCCCGCCCTTCGCTCCGGTCTGGGCGCGTCAAAAGTCTGGCGGTGGCATGGCTCTAGGGTCAGTCGGCTGCTTTTTGGTGATCGAAGGCCGAGCGCACGCGGCTGCGCGGCGAGCGGGGGCTTTTGCCCATATCGCGGCGATACGCACGGACCGTTGCCGCCGCCTGCCGGGAGAAGCGACCTTGAATGCGAAGGCGCAATTCGCCGCGATGGAGGCCCATTTTGATCCCGCCGGAGCCGCAGTGGTTTCCGGCGCAACCGGAGTTCAACCGCCGACCACCGAGGAGCAGGCCTTCCTCGCCGAGATCGGCGTCCCCGTGCGCGCGACCGCCACCGCTTTGGGGCACTCCCTGGAGCCCTCATTTCCGGCCAATTTGGCCCTAGCGGCGCTGGCCGTGAACCGTGGCGTGTTGTTCCCGCCGCTGGAAGATGCCGAAAGGCAGATGACGGCGCCGTTGGCCCAGGCGCTGGTAACGTCCTGGGGTCATTGGCGCGGCGAGGCACTCGCCTTGGTTACGGCAGCCTGAGGGGATCCGCGATGGCACAAAACACCGATCATCTCGGCCGCCCGATCGTCGTGGTCACCGGCATGGGCGTCCTGAGTTCGTTGGGGCAAGGACAGGCCGACAACTGGAAAGCGCTCACCGGCGGCGTTTCCGGTATCCGGCGTATTTCTCGTTTCCCAATCGATGGCTTGCGCACGACAATCGCCGGAACAGTGGATTTTGTCGCGGTACCGGAGCCATCGGCCCCTGCCCTGTCGCAGCGTCTTGCGGAACTGGTGATGGAGGAAGCCGTCGCGGAAGCCGCCATCGGCCGCCCCGGAGATTTCCCCGGTCCGCTGTTCCTGGCTTTGCCGCCGGTGGAGATGGAGTGGACCCAGCGCCTCGCCCTCGCCGCCGCCTCCGGCGCCAATGAAACCGTGACTTACGAGGATCTGATCCGGGCGGCAGGAAAAGGTGGATTTGCAGCCCTGCTATCGCCGTTTTCTGTTCGGCTCGGTCGGCGAGTATCTGGCAGACCGGTTCGGGACGAAAGGCTCCCCGGTGGCGACGTCAACCGCCTGCGCATCGGGCGGGACCGCCATTCAACTCGGTGTCGAGGCGATCCGCCGTAGCGAAACCGACGCCGCTTTGGTGGTCGGCACGGATTGCTCGGTCAACGCCGAGAGCTTGATCCGCTTCTCCCTGCTATCGGCGTTATCTACCCGTAACGATCCGCCAGCTTCGGCATCTCGACCCTTTAGTAAGGACCGCGAGGGCTTCGTTATGGCAGAGGGCGCCGGAGCCTTGGTGCTGGAAAGTTTGAGTGGTGCTCGTGCGCGCGGTGCCGCGGTGTTGGCCGTGGTCGAGGGGTGCGGCGAGGTGGCCGATGGCTTTCATCGCACGCGATCCTCCCCGGATGGCAAACCAATCATCGCCTGCATGCAAAACGCACTAACAGACGCTGGACTGGCGCCGGACGCGGTGCGACTACATCAACGCCCATGGCACCGGGACGCCCGAGAACGACAAAATGGAGTGGGTCGGGGTGACCGCCGTATTCGGCGATCGGGCGGGCTCCATCCCGATGTCGTCAAACAAGTCGATGATCGGGCACAGCCTGACCGCGGCCGGCGCTGTCGAGGCGATCTTCACGGTCCTGACGATTCGCAACGGCCTGCTGCCGCCGACGATCAACTATGACATCCCGGACCCGGCCCTGCCGGTCGATTGCGTGCCCAATATCGCACGGGAGGCGCGGGTAGGGCACGCGATCTCCAATTCGTTCGGGTTCGGCGGCCAGAATGTTTGTCTGGTGCTGGGAGCGGCGGAGTAGCAGATCCGATCTCACCCCACGCTGTCTCGACACCCTTAACCAGAGGAATGTCGGCTCAGAATGATGGTGGAATGATAATTCAGGATGCCGCCGTTGGCGCTGACCAGCACGTAATCGTTGCGCGGCACCTGACGCGCGCCGCCCTGACCGCGCGCCTGCACCACCGCCTCCGACAACGGCGTGAAGCCCCACATGTAGTAGCCGGAAAGCTGCCCGCCGCCGGTGTTCGTCGGCAACGCCCCTCCCAGGTCCGAGCTTGCCGTCGGCGATAAACGGACCGCCCTCGCCTTTGGCGCAGAAGCCGTAATCCTCCAGCGTCACGAGAACGGTGTAGGTGTAGCAATCGTAGAGCTGGCAGGTGCCGATGTCGTCGCGGGTGATGCCGGCCATGCGGAACGCGATCTCGCCGGAACGTTTCGCGCCGGTCTCGACCGCCGGATGGCGGTCGGTGCGCAAATTGTCGCCGGGCGCGCATTGCGCGTAGCCGAGCACGTTGACCGGCGGCTGGCGAAGGTCACGTGCCCGTTCGGCCGAAGTAACGATCACCGCGACGGCGCCGTTCGAAACAAGGCAGCAATCAAGCAGCCGCAGCGGTTCGGCGATGAAGCGGGAGTTGTGATGGTCTTCCAGCGTCATCGGCCCTTTCATCTGCGCCCAGGGGCTGAGTTGCGCCCATTGCGCGCTGGCCGACGGCGATGGTGCCGAATTGTTCGCTGGTGGTGCCGTAAAGATGCATGTGCCGCCTGGCCGCCATCGCATATTCCGGATTGGCGCCGAAATTGCCATAGGCCGCGCGCAGCCCGACCATGCCGCCGAGCGGAAAGCGGTGCGGGCCAGCGTAGGATTGGCCGGCGCCGCGCGTCGGCGATAGCGGCGCATCGGCGTAGACCAGCACAACAACGTTCGCGAGACCCTCGCGGATTGCCATGCAGGCATACTGCATCATGCTGCCGGCGGTCGATCCGTACGCACTCATGACGTTCACCAGCGTGAGGTTCTCAAACCCGAGCATCATCTGCGTGCGCACGTCCATGTCGCCCGAGATGTTCGCATTGATGAGCAGCCCGTCGATGTCGCTTTTGGCGAGGCCCGCGTCGTCGAGCGCGAGCGCGATCGCTTCGGCGGCGAAATCGACCGACCGGCGGCCGTAGATCTTGCCCATCGGCGTGACGCCAAGGCCGACGATAGCGCCCTTTGGCTGGTTCGGCATGGTTGCGCTCTCCTTGCTCAGCCGGCGGCGGGACGGAATTTCGGAAGGCGGACGTTTTCGCCGACATCTTCGAAAACGGCTTCGAGAGGCATGCCGATACGAAGCTCGTCGTTAGCGATGCCGACGATATTGGACGTCATCCGCACACCCTCGATCAAGATCCACCTGAGCAACGTTGTATGGGACGGCGGAGGCAAATCCCGGGTTCATGATCTGATGCATGATGGTGAAGGTATAGAGGCTGCCGCGCCCGCTCGCCTGCCGCCATTCGAGTTTTGCCGCGAAGCAATGCGGGCAGCGTTCGCGCACCGGGAAGCTCCAGGCGTCGCACGCCGTGCAATGCTGCAGCATCAGCTGCCCCTCGCGCGCGCCGTCGAAGAAAGGGGCGCTGATTTCGTCCGGAGTGGGAATCGGTTTCCCTTCGGTTTGCGACATGACGTTCACTCCTTGCGCGGAAACCCTAGCGGGGGGTTCTCGGTGTGTCCGCAGCGTTATCGCGCTCGCCGGGATGATCGCGGCCGAGCACCTTTGGGACGATATGCTCGTAGCGGGCTATGTCGTAAGCAACAACAGCCAGCACCGCGATCGCTATGAGGACCAGGATGGTTTTCCAAGGCATTTTATGACCTGTCCGCTTGCGACGACAAATGGAGCAGATATCTCTAGCCTCGTGAAGCGAGGTGATGTGACAACGAGTTCACCCCTGCCCTATGCTTGCCGTGTCAAGACCGGCCAACGCCGGACGCCTGAGAAAGCGGAGGAAAATCCGAAATGAGTCTGGCCGCAGGAATGCGTGATCTATCCACTATGCTGCGGCCACGCTCGGTTGCGCTGGTGGGGGCGACCGACCGTTCCATGTGGTCCAGAGCCACGTTCGCAAACCTCACCACGCTTACTTATGACGGCCAGGTGCACCTTGTTGCCCGCCGCGGCGGGATCGTGCACGGCCGCACCGCCGCGACCTCATGCGCCGCGATCGGCGAAAAAATCGATCTCGGCCTGCTCATGGTTCCGGCGTCAGCGATCGAGGAGGCGATGGCCGATCTGGGCGCCGCCGGAGCGCGCAATGCGGTGATCCTGACCTCCGGCTTTGCCGAAACCGGCTACGGCGGAGCCGCGCAACAGCAAAAACTCGCCGACCTTGCGCGCCGCCACAACATCTCCCTGCTCGGCCCGAATTGCCTCGGATTCGTCAACTTCCTCGACGGCGTGCCGCTGTGGACCGGCTCCATCCGAGCGCCAAATCGGCCGGGCCCGATCGCGGTCATCTCACAGAGTGGGGCGACCGCGGGCTTCATCGCCAGCCTTGCCCTGCAGCAGGGGATCGGCCTCAGCCATATGATCTCGACCGGCAACGAGGCCGATCTCGACAGCGCTTCCTTTGTCAATCATCTGCTCGACGATGAACGGGTGCGCGCGATCGCCATGTTCATCGAGACGATCCGCGTCCCACATAACTTTGCCGCCGCCGCCCAGAAGGCACGGGCGGCGGGAAAGCCGATCGTTGCTTTGAAGATCGGATTATCCGACGTGACCGCCCGCTCCGCCCAGGCGCATACCGGGTCACTGGTGGGCGATGACCGCGTGTTCAACGGCGTTTGCCGCCAGTTCGGCGTCGTGCGGGTGAGTTCGATCGAAGAACTGCTGTTCACCGCCGACGTGATCGCGCGCACTGGCGTGATCGGAAGCAAAGGTGTGGGGCTGGTCTCGGTTTCCGGAGGCGCCTGCGAGATCGCCGCTGATCGCCTTCAGGTCGAGGGGGTTCCGCTGCCGCCCTTGCCGGACGCTACGGCAAAAGCACTGGTTTCGGTGCTGCCCACCTTCGGCACGCCGCACAACCCGCTGGACATTACCGGCGGCGCAGTGCTGGAACCTGAATTGTTCGCGAAGGCACTGGACATTATGGGCCACGAGCCGGCCTTCTCGGCGCTCGCGGTCCTGTTCGACGTGCCGGTGACCGAGGCGCTTGCAACGGAGTTCCAGCTTGCCTCGCTGCGCCAGATCTCGGCGGGCCTGAAGGGGCAACCGTTGCCGGCACTGTTGGTCAGTCATTCGCTGAAGCCGGTTACCGAGGTCACGGAACGGATCGTGTCCGATCTCGGCCTACCGTATACCGGAGCGGGAATTTCTCTGGGGATGTCGGCGCTCGGGCGTGCTTGGTGGTGGTCCGAGCAACTACGCCGCGACGTGCAGCACTGGACGCCGCCGGCGGTGTCGGACGGACCGGCGGAGTGGCCCGTTACCGAACGGGCTGTGCTCGATCATCTGGCGCGCTACGGCGTGCCGATTGTTCCTGCCTCGTTGGCGGCAGACGAAACCGCGGCGGTCGCTGCCGCCCGCTCGATCAACGGGCCGGTGGTGCTGAAAATTGCCTCCGTGGACATCCAGCACAAAAGTGACATCGGCGGCGTCGCACTGAATGTCACGGGCGACGAGGCGGTTGCCGCCGCCTTCCACCGGGTGATCTCGGTGGCCCCGGCCGGAGCACGCGTGGACGGCGTTCTTGTGTTGCCGATGCGAGAGAGAGGCCTGGAATTGTTTGTCGGCTGCACCCGCGATCCGCAATGGGGACCGGTGCTCGCCGTCGGCCTCGGGGGTATCTTCGTGGAGATTCTTCAGGACGTAGCGTTGCGGGTGCTGCCCGTCACGGCAGCCGAGGTTCGGCGTATGCTGGGCGAATTGAAGGGTGCCAAGATGCTGCAGGGACAGCGTGGAGTCCCCGCCGCTGATCTCAAAGCCGTAGCCGAGGTGATCGCGCGCATCGGCGACGCCGCCGTCGCCCTTGGCTCGAAGCTCGAGGCGTTGGACGTGAACCCGCTTTGGGTGCGCGGTTCTCAGGTAGAGGCGCTGGACGGTTTGGCGGTCGCACGTTCGGGCAAAGACTGATCCGCCTCAGCCCGGCTGATCCCCGCCAGCAGCCACCCGAAAAACACCATCAGCGACCCGGCGCTGACCGCGTTCAGCGTGAAAAACGACGCATAAGCCTCCTGCGAGAACCGGACGAGCGGGATGTCCAGCCGCCCCCGCGTCATCAGCCAGACCACAAGCGGCAGAGCCGTCATCGCCAGCATCACGAACCGCTCCCGCCACGTGAACAGCATGGCGGCCAGCATCCCGCATGGCAGAAAAAGCAACTGAACCCCAGCAGCCTCGCCCAGCATCATGGAGCAGAACACCACGTTCGCCACCGAAAGGACCACCATCGCCACCCGGCCGAGCATTCCTGACCGCCGTGCGATCGCCGGGACAGCGAAGAAAAGGATGCCCGAAAAAGCGTCCGGGATGCCCACCCAGGCGTCACGGCCGACGATCCACCACAGGTACAGCGGGTAGTATGGCTGATTCCAGGCGATCACCATCGCGATCGTGTTGCATGCCGAAACACGAGGATCATCGCTCGCGGTATAGGCGCGCATCCAGCGAAGCACGTGGGGTTAGTCCCCTTGGGTATAGACGTCGCGGGCGACACCCGCCATCGGAGACCTACTGCGCCAACGGCCGCAACCGGAAATGGCTGACACCCCACTCCGCGCCGCCGGCATAGTCGAACAGGGCCGCGGTGGCCAGGAAGAACAGCCGCCAGCGGCGTCTCCATAGGACAGCATCAGCGCCATAGATGTCACGCAGAAGGTTCGTGGCTGCGTTCTCGTTTCGGTCAAAGTTCGATAACCAATCCCGTGCGGTCCGAGCATAGTGGTGTCCGCTCCAACGCCAATCATCCTCCACGTCAAACATTTCCGCCACCTGTCGGATCAGCCCATGGCTTGGCATGATCCCGCCGGTGAAAAAATGTTGCGCGATCCAATCCTCCTTGTCGGCGACGTCAAAGGAATAAGGCGCCGAGCGGTGGCTGAATATGTGGATGAAAAGCCTTCCGTCCGAACGCAACCAGCCGTGCACACGATCAAGCAATGACTGCCAGTTGGTCATGTGCTCGAACATCTCTACCGAAACGATGCGGTCAAATTTCTGGTCGATCGTGAAATCGTTCATGTCGGCGGTCACAACCCGCAGGTTGCGGAACCCGCGCTGCGCCGCCTGCGCTTCTATATGCGCGCGCTGACCATGCGAATTCGACACAGCGACGATCCGAGACGCAGGGTATTTCTCGGCTATCCACAGGCTCAGCGAGCCCCAGCCGCAGCCTAGTTCCAGAATATCTTGTCCATCCGCCAGGGCGGCATGGGCCGCGGTCTCCGCCAACGCGTGTTCCTCGGCGACGGCCAAAGTATCAGTTGGGGTCTGATATAGACAACACGAGTATTTCCGTCGCGGACCGAGCACCAGGGCAAAAAATTCCGCGTTCAACTCGTAATGCTGGGCGTTGGCTGCGTCGGGGCGCACGGCGATGGGACGGCTCGACATCAGTTTGGCGAAATCGATCTCGGACGCGCCCTCGCCGCGGGCTAGTTTCCGGCGGGTGCGGCCCACCAGGAACGACACCGCGGCGGAGGTCACGGCATCGGTCATCGGCATGCGCTCAATGACATTGGTCGCCACGGTTACCAGGCTCATTCCGAAAGATCCTTTGGTGGCAGAAGGAAAAACGCGCTGACACGCGTCTGATAGGCACGGAACGCATCGCCGCGCGACTTCAGCATCTGTTGTTCCAGCAGCGGGATGCCGGAGACATACACCAGCAGCCAGTACATGAAAGCCGGGCCGGAAACCGCCAGCCAGCCCCAATACCATCCCCCGGATGTATCGATTGCGAGCAATGGATAGGCGACCCAGCCGAACCACTCGAAGAAGTAGTTGGGGTGGCGCGACCAACCCCACAGACCCGCATCGCAGACGCGGCCTCGGTTGGCGGAGTTTTTCTTGAAGCGGCGGAGTTGTTCGTCGGCGATCCCTTCGCCCGCGACCGCGATGATCAGCACGACGATGCCGGCGACATCCAGCGCTCGCGGAAAGGGTGCGGGGTTATGCGCGGACAGCATCATCGACAGGCCGAGCAACGCGGCGGCAAGAGCCTGGACCTGCAGGAAGATGAAGAGGCGGAATTGGAAGCGAGCGCCCCACTCCTCACGCAGCGCGGCGTAACGGGCATCCTCCGGACCCCGCACCGAGCGCTGCGCGATGTGCGAACCCAGGCGCACTGACCAAACCGCGATCAGCGTGGCGACGACGATCTGTCGCGTCGTGGGTCCGTTCGGAACCAGCGCCAGGACAAGCCCGGCGAGGCCCAGCCCAAACGACCAAACTACGTCAACCCAACCCGAATTGCCGGTCATCCGCTGCAACACCCAGGCGCCGGTCATCACTACCGACAGCAGGACCGCCGCGAAGGTGAACGTGACGATCATCGGGATGCGGTTTCTTTAGCCGTAGCGGCCGGATGAGGTGCCGAACTGCTGAGCATCGCCGGGCGGATCGAGCCTCGGTCGCCTGGAATTAGAGCCCGTCCCGCAACGACCCTTCCACCTGCGTGCTGATCCAAAAATCCCGTCACGTCCGCAAGCGTCGGGGCGAGCCAACGCAATATGCTGGCCATAGCACCAATGATTTTGGTGTGATTGACGTCAGGATAAATCTCCTCTCGCACCTCCCCCCCAGCGCGGCGTATTGCCGCCGCAAGATGCTCGGTGTTGCGCGGCAGGACTGTGGTGTCGGCGCGTCCGGCCAGTAGCAGCATTGGCGGAGCGTCACCGCGAGCGAAGCTGATTGGCTGGCTTAGCCGCAAGTCGTCCGCTGGGGCGAAGATATCCTCAAGTTCGGGATCGTGCAGCGGCAGGAAGTCGTATGGGCCGGCTAACCCGATCGTTCCGATGACGTCGCGGTCCGGGTCAAGCCCCTGCGCGCCAAGCCACTGCTTATCCAACGTCAACATCGCAACGTTGTAGGCCCCGGCGGAGTGTCCCATCAGGAAGATCCGACCCGGATCTCCACCATACCGTGCAATGTTTCCTTTGACCCAGGCGACCGCAGCAGCGTTATCCTGAAGAAACGTTGGAAATCGTACCTGCGGGAAAACCTGGTAGTCGGGCACCACCGTCAAAAAGCCGCGCGCCGCCAGCGCCGCGCCCACAAACCGGTAGATGCCCTTGTTGCCATTCTTCCAACCACCGCCGTAGACGAACACGACCACCGGCGCCGGTCTCCGCCTTTCCGGCGAATAGATATCCAGTTCATGCCGATCCCCCGGCGAATACCGGACGTTGCGCGTCTCCTGTATGCCGGACCTCGGCGCCAGAGCGTTAAGAACCGCGACCGGAGAACAGGCAGACAGCACGCCTAGCATCGCGACTCCCAGAACCCAACGTGCCATCATCACCTCGCCCTGTCATTGCACCAAACCCAGCGGGCGACCGGCCGGCGCCTGGCCAGGAAACCGATACGCAAGATCGACGTGAATGGATCATGTTCGTCAGGTGATCCAGCCGACCCGGCGGTGCGTAACACACCATCATTCGAACTACACTACACCGCGATGGAGCAGCATGTCGGCAAAGGGGATGGAGATCGCGGTCGTCGGCAGTGGGATCGCCGGCCTGTCCGCGGCCTGGCTCCTGAGCCGGCGGCATCGGGTTACCCTTTACGAAAGCGCGTTACGCGCAGGTGGCCACGCAATACGGTCGATGTTGCCGGCGTTGCGGTTGATACCGGGTTCATCGTCTACAACGAGGTTACCTATCCGAATTTGACGGCGTTATTTGCCCATCTGGGCGTACGCACGAAAGCATCGGAAATGAGCTTTGCTGTCTCGATGGATGGCGGCGACCTCGAATATGCCGGCACCGATCTGGGTGGACTGTTCGCGCAACGCAAGAATATCGTGCGGCCGCGCTTCTGGTCGATGCTGCAGGATCTGCATCGGTTCTACCGCGATGCTCCTCGCGGTGTCCCTGGCCTGTCACCATCCGTTACGCTAGGCGATTTTCTGGATGCGCATGGCTATGGCGAAGCGTTTCAGCAGGATCATCTGCTGCCAATGGCCGCCGCGATCTGGTCCGGATCAGCCGCGTCGGTGCGGGACTACCCTGCCCTGCACTTCATCCGGTTCTGCGATAACCACGGGCTATTGAAATTCACCGGGCGCCCGCTCTGGCGTACCGTCGACGGCGGCAGCAGAGGGTATGTGAACAAGTTGCTGGCGCAGATCAGCGAGACGCGACTGGGACGCGCAGCGCGGTCGGTACGGCGAAAGTCTGGTTCGACTTCGGTACGGGACACCTCCGGCAATGAGCAAGTGTTTGATCATGTTGTGCTAGCTTGCCACGCCGATCAGGCACTGGCTCTGCTTGACGACCCGACCCAGGACGAAGGCACGTTGCTGGGTTCATTTGGTTACACCCGAAACCGCGCCGTGCTGCATCGCGATACGAGCCTGATGCCCAGACGGCGCTCGGTTTGGGCGAGCTGGAATTATCTGGGCCGCCGCAAGCGCCCCGACGAGCTGGTGGTAACCTATTGGATGAATCGGCTGCAGGGTTTGACAGGCGCGCCGCCGCTATTCTTGACGCTCAACCCAACTAGAGAGCCCGCAAGCGCAACGGTGCTTTGGGAGGAGGTTTACCACCATCCACGCTTCGATGCCGACGCGATGCGATCGCAGAGCGGTCTGTGGTCGTTGCAGGGCCAGCAGCGCACCTGGTTTTGCGGCGCCTATTTCGGTGCCGGTTTCCACGAGGACGGCCTGCAATCCGGCCTTGCCGTCGCGGAGCAATTGGGCAGCGTCCGCCGTCCTTGGTCAGTGCCGAACGAGAGCGGACGCATAACCATAACCCCAACGCATATGCCGGAATTGGTGAGTTGAGCTCGGCGCTCTACGCTGGGATGGTGGTCCACCAGCGCTTCAAACCGCGGCAGCATCGCCTGCGCTACCGGCTGGCCCAGATCCTGCTCGACCTCGACGCGATGCCGTCGCTGCGCCTGTTCTCGCATAACCGTTTCAACTGCGTCAGCTTTTACGATCGCGACCATTTGGACGGCTCATCGACTGCCCTGCGCGACCAGATTGAACAGGCTCTTGTTGCCGCGGGTCTGCAGCCTGATGGTGGCGCAATCCGGCTGCTGTGCATGCCGCGCATCTTCGGGCACGCGTTTAATCCTATCAGCGTGTTCTTCTGCCACCGTCACGACGGCTCCCTGATGGCGCTGCTGTACGAGGTGAACAACACGTTCGGCCAACGCCATTCTTACCTGATTCCGGTCGTGGGCTCTGATGAGGGCACCATCCACCAGCATTGCGACAAGGCGTTCTACGTATCGCCCTTCATGAGTATGGACATGAAGTATGCCTTTCACGTCGTGCCGCCCGGCGAAACCACCGCGCTCGTGGTTCATGGCGAAGATCCCGCGGGCCGGGTTATTACCGCATCCTTCACCGGACAACGGCACGCCCTATCCGATGCCGCTCTGACCCGCATGTTGCTGCGTCATGGAATGCTTGGCCTGAAAGTCCTTGGCGCGATCCATTGGGAGGCGGCCAGACTATGGCTCAAGGGCTTAAGGATACAGCCCAGACCGTTACCGCCGGATCGAGCCATCACCATCGTTCCTATCAATCAAGGCTGACCAATGTCCGAGGCATCGACCGACGGATCCTTTTCGCTTGCGCCCGCTTTCCCTGATCTTGGCCCGTTGTCGCGCTGGCTTTCACGCATGATGTTGTCGCGCATCCATATCGGGCGGCTGACGATCGTCTCGCCATCCGGAACGCGGCTTTCGCACGGCACCGGCAGCTGCGCGGAAGGCGTCTTGATCTTGCGCCGCTGGCGGCCTTTGCGGCGGCTACTGTTCCAGGGCGACATCGCCGCCGCGGAAGCCTTCATCGACGGCGACTGGGAAAGCCCCGACCTTGCCGCCTTGATCGAGCTAGCCGGCCTCAACATGCCGACGCTGAGCGAAACTTTCGACTCGAACTGGCTGCAGCGGTTGCGCAACCGGATCAGGCACCGGCTGAACGTCAATACGCGGCGTGGCAGCCGGCGCAACATCAGGCACCACTACGACTTGGGAAACGAATTCTACCGCACCTGGCTCGATCGTGGCATGAGCTACTCGTCCGCCATTTTTTCCGGTCCCGATCAGACATTGGAGGATGCGCAGACCGCCAAGCAGCGACGTGTCATCGAACTGATTGAAGCGAAGCGCGGCCATCAGGTGCTGGAGATCGGCTGCGGATGGGGCGGCCTTGCCGAGCAGCTGGTGCAGACGGTCGGCTGTCATGTAACCGGTGTGACATTGTCTCCCGCACAGCTGGAATACGCCATCGCCCGCCAGTCTGAAGCGGTGCAATCAGGCGTCGCCAATCTCCGGCTGGAGGACTACCGAGACGTCCGGGGGTTATTCGACCGCGTTGTTTCAATCGAAATGATGGAGGCGGTGGGCGAAGCATACTGGCCCACCTATTTTCAGACGTTACGAGATCGATTGAAGCCTGGCGGCCTGGCGGTGGTCCAGGCAATTACGATCGCGGAAGATAAGTTCGAGGGCTATCGCCGCTGCACCGACTTCATCCAACACTACATCTTTCCAGGCGGCATGCTGCCAACGATCACCGAGATCAAGCGGCAAGCCGAAATGGCCGGACTGTGCCTTCGATCGACTGAGACGTTCGGCGGCAGCTACGCTCGAACCCTCGCCGAATGGCGCAAGCGCTTCCACGCGGCGTGGCCCCACATCGCATCTCTGGGTTTCGACACACGGTTTCGCCGCACGTGGGACTATTACCTGGCCTATTGTGAGGGCGGCTTCCGCGCCGGAACCATCAATGTCGGCCTTTACGTTTTGGCGAAGCCTACATGATCCGTCGCCGATCGTTGCTTGCCGGCTTGACCGCGCTGCCGCTAGCGCAGACCCGCGCGGGGCTGCCGATCCCGGCCGGTCACCGGCTGACCTTTCACATCATTCGGAAGGGTAGCACGATCGGCGAGCACCCGATCGATTTCGCGCAAGCCGAAGACACGCTGACCGTCTCGGTCGTCGCGGATATCGCTGTGGGAATCGGCCGATCACGTTTTTCCGCTACAACCATCGCGCGACCGAGCAGTGGCAGGCGGGCCAGGTGGTGTCGATCGATGCGACAACGAATGACGATGGCACACCCCGGCGTATGAGGGCGCGACGGGATGAAAGCGGACTTGTCGTGGAAGGTTCCACTGCGTCCCGCTACGTTGCGCCGCCGCGTTCGTTGCCGGGGACTCACTGGGACCGGACCATGTGTGCTGACCGCCGGTCACGCCAAAATGCTGGGATTCGCGGCGCCCAACTCGACCTTGCCTCCCTGGGTGATGAAATCGTGTTTGCGCGCCACGATAACCGCCGCATCGAGCAAGATATTTTGTCGCTTGATCTCCGCCACATGGGCGGCCAGGCCAATCGCCCGTGGAATCTTCGCGATGGAGACGGAGCCGACTTGCGTGGATGTCTGGTCGCCAGGCCGAATGACGGATCCGCCGAGATAACCGGTTCGGGCCATGGGTCGCCTCCATTGCCACAATAAGCAAGAGGATTGCGCGAGTTATGCGCTAACCGCAGTGAATGCCTCATAGGAGAGGGGGTGGTCACGACTCTGGCAACGCTCAAAACGTCGCCTCCGCCTCCATCGCCAGATGCCCAGTTGCATTGCAAGCCCAAAGAGCCGCGCCGCCGGCTCCGTGCGGCGTGCCATGCACCGAGAACGGCGCGATGTCGAACAGCGGGCTGACTGCACGGAAGCGGAAGGTAGCCACCGGTCGAGGCGTATTCCGCCGCAATAGATCGATCAATAGCGTGGCGATCAGCGGGCCGTGCACGATCAGGCCGGGATAGCCCTCGGTTTCGGTGACGTACCGGCGGTCGTAATGGATGCGATGGCTGTTGAACGTGAGTGCCGAGTAACGAAACAGCATCGGCTCACTAGGGACAATGTCCCGGTGCCAAACATCGTCTGTGCGCACCTGTCGCGCCGCAGTAGCCGGCTCGCTTGGCCGCGGCATGTCGCGATAGACGATATCGTGCTCTTCAACCAACGCCGGACCGTTGTCGCCGGAAATTTCGTGCTTCACCAGAACGAAGCACAACGCGCCATTGCGGCCGTGTTTGATCGTCAGGTCCTGTACGGTGGACGTGCGCGTAATCGCCTCGTCGACACGCAGCGGCTGGTAGAACGTGAAACGGCCGCCGGCCCACATACGGCGTGGCAGCGGCACGGGGGGCAGGAAGCCGCCTCGCGCAGGGTGACCGTCGGATCCCAGAATGGATTGCCGAGCCGTGGGGAGGAAGTAGAGCCAATGCCAGAGTGGTGGCAGAGCATCGCTGGCAAGCGGCGCGGGATCGTCCCGGTCAAGCGTCGCGGAAAGCGCGGCGATTGGAAACCGCGTGACCTGATCATGCAGCGTTTCCTGTTTGCCGATCCAGGATCGCAGGTGATCGACATCCAGTTCCGTCATGTCAGCAACTCCGTCGCTGCGGCACGCGCCCTGGCAGCTCCCTGCCGCGCCATGTCAGCACATAGACCGGTATAGGCGGTGGGGTCGAGCAGGCGCGTGATCTGATCCGGGGTCATGTGCGCGGTGACCCGGGGATCGGCGGCTAGCAGCGCGCCGAAGGGCTTCCCCTGCAGGAAAGCGTCTTGCGCGGCGTCATACACCGCATCATGCGCGTGCTGGCGGCCGATGGTGGCGCCGAGGCCGAGCATCACCGCCTCCGCCATGATGAGGCCGCCGCCCAGGTCGAGGTTGGCGCGCATGCGGGCAGGGTCCAGGCGCAGGCCGCGCATGATTTCGGTCATCCGGGCCAGCATATCGCCGGTGCCGATGCAGGCGCGTGATTCCGCAGTGTCCATCATCAGGCTGGTGGTGCGGTCGGCCTCATGTTCGGTGGTCATCGCCTCCAGCGCCAACGGCACCATCGCGCGGATCTCGGCGGCGGCCGCGATGACGTCCTGGCACAGTTTGGGGTTGCGCTTCTGCGGCATCGTGGAACTGCCAACGGTGCCGGGCGGGACGGGTTCCTCGACTTCGGCGAACTCCGTCTTCATCAGCGTATAGATTTCACGGCCGATTTTTCCGCAGGTGGCGGCAAGCAGGCCCAGCAGGAGGACGTTTTCCGCGAGGTGGTCACCGATCGCGCGCGACGGAATGGTCATCGAGCCAAAGCCCAGCAGCCGGCCGATGCCCTGCTGGACGAGCGGGCCGTTCTGGCCAAGCGACGCGTAGGTCCCTGCCCCGCCGCCCAGCATGGCGACGAACAACCGAGGTGCCGCCTGACGAAACCGCTCGGTGTGGCGGATCAGTTCATCGATCCAGACGGCAATCTTGTAGCCGAAGGTAGCGGGCACGGCGTGCTGGCCGTGGGTGCGGCCGGCGATGGGCATCTCGGCGCCCTTGTCCGCGAGGTCGGCCATCGCCGCCAGGATGTCTCCGATTTGCCGCAGGAAGACGGTGTGCGCCTGGCATAGAACCAGCAAATCGCCGGTTTGGGTGATGTTCTGCGTGGTGGCGCCCCAATGGACCCAGCCGCCATGCGGGTCGCCGACGATGCGGCCGAGTTCCCAGACCAGCGGCACGATCGTGTGGCCGGTGCGGGCGAAACCCTCGTCGATGCGGGCTCGGTCCATCTTGTCCAGCCGGGCAGCCGCGACGATGGCGGCCGCTGCTTCTTGGGGGACAATGCCAAGATCGGCCTGGGCGCGGGCGAGCGCGGCCTCCACGTCCAGCCAGGCCTGCCAGCGGTTTTCCAGGCGATACAACGCGCGGATGCCGGGGTCGGCGACGCGCGTAGCGGTGGGTAGCGTGTCAGACATCACTTGCGGTCCTGGCGGTTTCCTCTTGAAGGAGGATCGCAGTCAGCAGGGTGGGCCGCAAGCGTAGACTCATCCGGCCCTATGCCTGGAGGAACGTGGCGACCTCGCTCACAAACGTCTCCGGATCAATCGGTTTCGAAATATATCCGTCGAAGCCGCATTCGAGTATTTTATTGCGGTCATCAACCATCGCCAGCGCGGTCACCGCGACCAGCGGTATGGCCGCCAGCACCGGGTGGGCACCGAGCTGCCGGGCCACCTCGTAACCGTCGATACCCGGCATCAGGACATCACAAATGATCAAGTCGGGCGACGCCTGATTTGCCATGGCAAGCCCCTGCGCGCCGCTGTGTGCGACCCGCACAATGGACCCGAACGCGCTCAGTAGATACGACATCATTTCGAGATTGACTCGGTTATCGTCGATCAACAGCACACTCTTATGCATCGCCGGTGTCATCCGGCAGCGTCAGAGTAAATTTGCTGCCCTTGCCGTATTCGCTGAAGAGGGTGATCTCGCCACCAATGAGTTGGGCCAATTTCTGGCTGATGTACAAACCGAGACCGGTTCCTTCCTGCCCGTTGACGTTCTCATCGATACGCGAAAACGCTAGGAACAGCTTAGCCTGGTCCGACGGCCGCACGCCGATTCCGGTATCAAGGACGGATATTTCCACGCGGCGGGCGTTATTCGTGACGACCTTGCAAACCTCGAGAGAGACTTGGCCACGAGCCGTGAACTTGATAGCGTTCGCGGCGAGGTTGGTGACGATTTGCCAAACCGCGCGCTGCGAGGTCATCACGACAATCTCTTCCGCCGGGACGATGCCACAAAGGTGTAGTTGTTTTGAGGTAGCGACGGAACCAAGTGAGGCGCAAATGTCGTTAAGCAGCTTTTTACAGTCCACGGCCTCTTTACCGAGTTCAATCTTGCCGGATTCAATTTTTGCCAGATTGAGCAGATCATTGATCAGTGACAGCAAATGGTTTCCACAGTCCCGTATCGTGTTGAGTTGTCTTTCCTGTTCCGACGTCAGGTCTCCGGGAATCTTCATGAGCAATATCCCGGTATAGCCCAAGATGCCATTCAACGGGGTGCGCAACTCATGCGACATGCTGGCTAGAAACTGGTTCTTGACGAGATTTGCGGACTCTAGCTCGCTGTTCTTATCGCGTAGCTTCTTCTCAAAGGATTTCTGTACCGTGACGTCACGCAAATTGCATTGAAGGGTGGCCTCCTGCCCTACCTGGTAAACCGCTGCCACAACCTCTACCTCGAGCTCGCGTCCGTCCTGCGCGCGCAGCGGCATGGAAGCACATTGAAAGTGGTCGCCTGTGGTGGCCATGGCGGCGACCGGCAGCTCTTCACCATCCTCGGCCCGGATGCCGATCTCCGTTAACGTTCGTCCCAGACAATCCGCGCGGGAGTATCCAAGGAGGTTCACCAGGGACTGATTGACGTCGTAGATTTTTTGCGTCGCCGCATTGGCGACAATAATACCATCCATCGCGGTCTCGAATTGTCTGCGATGACGCAGTTCGGACGTCAGTACCGCGGCGTCGCGTTCCTCCTGCATACGGCGCTGGTGCGCCCGCTCGAGGGCGACCGTGACCGCAATGGGCAGCCGGCCCAGCCGATCCTTGCGGATGAAGTCGCTCGCTCCGGCCTTGACCAATTCGACCGCGGCTTCATCTTCGAGCATCCCGGTGACGATTACGATCGGCAGGTCCGGGCATATTGTGCTCGCAATTTGGATTGCAGTTCCTGCATCGAAACCAGGGAGCCCGTTGTCGCACAACATGATGTCGGGTTGGAATTCGATTAAAGCCTCAACCAGGGCTTGGCGTGTTTGCACACGCCTCGACTCGAACACCAACCTACTTTTTTTGAGGGTGTGGACAATTAGCTCGGCATCGTCCGCCGCATCCTCGAGAAGGAGAATTTTAAGCTCGCGCTTTATCGGCATCCACGCTGGCGTCGCCTCGCCATCCATGCGCTTATCTCGCCAGAGGCCCAACATATGTTCTCCTGGAATCATTGGCTTGACGCGAGGGACTTTCTACTTACGCGTAAAAACAACAAACACGAAAGACGCCCTTGTTGGACCGGTCACACCTCGCCACCGGACATAATAGGGGCAAAAAGTTAATAAACCGCTAACAATAGTCTCCGATCCTGCCGGGACTGCCTCACTTTTGGGAGCGAGCAGCGCCCCGAAACTGCGTGATTGAGATAAAATCTATGCTTTTGGCCGACCCTTAACCATTTCTTAATTCCTACACCCGTATGATTAACCCGCTCGGCGTTTATGTAAGAATTACAGTCCTCCTTCGTGAAGTCGTTTGCCGCGCAACTTGATGTTCCGGAGCTCCATGTTTCATGACTAGCAACCCAATCGAATTGGCTTCCGAGCCTCTCGCGCCAATGTTGAAATGCCCCAGTGGTATCAGCGGCCTGGATGAGATTACCAATGGTGGCCTGCCATGCGGGCGCCCCACTTTGGTCTGCGGATCGTCGGGCAGCGGCAAGACTCTGCTCGCCATGGAATTCCTCGTCCGCGGTATCCAGCAGCACAACGAGCCAGGGGTCTTCATCTGCTTTGAGGAGCGCGCGGCCGATCTGGCGGCAAACGTGGCCTCGCTCGGGTTCGATCTCGCGGCCCTGATCGAAGACAAGAAGCTGTTCATCGACCATGTGGCGATCGACCGCTCCGAGATGATGGAGACCGGCGAATACAACCTCGACGGTCTGTTCATGCGGCTGGACGCGGCGATCGATGAGGTCGGCGCCAAGCGCATCGTGCTCGACACAATCGAGATCCTGTTCGCCTCGCTGACCAATCAAAGCATCCTTCGCGCCGAACTCCGCCGGCTGTTCGCCTGGATCAAGGAGAAGGGCGTCACCGCGATCGTCACGGGGGAGCGGGGCGACGGGGTGCTCACCCGCAATGGCCTGGAGGAATACGTCTCCGACTGCGTGATCCTGCTGGACAACCGGCTGATCGATCAGGTGGCGACGCGCCGCCTGCGCATCATGAAGTATCGCGGATCCGCGCACGGCAGCAACGAATACCCGTTCCTGATCGACGAGCAGGGCTTCAGCGTGCTGCCGATCACCACGATCGGGCTGCACTACACGGCGTCGCAGGACATCATCTCGACCGGCATTCCCAAGCTGGACGCCATGTTCGGCGGCAACGGCTATTTCAGGGGCGGCACTCTGCTGGTTTCCGGCAGCGCCGGAACCGGCAAGAGCACAATTTCCGCGCATTTCATCGACGCCGCCTGCCGGCGCGGCGAACGCTGCATCTACTTCGCATTCGAGGAATCACCCGACCAGATCGTGCGCAACATGCGATCGATCGGCATCGACCTCGACCCCTGGCGCAAGGCGGGCACTCTTCGCTTCGCAGCCGCGCGTCCCGCCAGCCTCGGGCTCGAGGTCCACCTCAGCTCCATGCTCAAGCTGGTGGACGACTTCAAGCCCCAGGTCGTCGTGCTCGATCCGGTTTCCAGCTTCGAACAAGCCGGTGGCGCGACCGATGCCCTGGCGATGCTGATGCGCATGGTCGATCTGATGAAGATCCGGGGGATAACCGCGCTGTTCACCAGCCTGACCAGCGCCGAACAGGCGGCCGAACAGAGCGAGATCGGGATTTCCTCGCTGATCGACACCTGGCTGATCGTGCGTAACCTGGAGCAGGCGGGTGAGCGGACTCGCACCCTGTCGGTCATCAAGTCCCGCGGCATGAAGCACTCCAACCAGGCGCGCGAGCTTATTCTGACCGACAACCGCATCGACCTCGCGGACGTTTTCATCGGACCGGACGGCAAGATCCTGACCGGCTCGGCGCGCGGTGCGCAGGAGATGGTGGATCGGGCCGCTACGATGACGATGCAACAGATCATCGCCGGCAAGCGGGCCGCTCTAGCACGCAAGCAGGCGGCCATGGATAGCAGGATCGCCGAAATGCAGGCCGAACTCGCGGCGGAGACCGCTGAGCTCAACGTGACGGTCGGGCAGCAGGAAGCGGCCGCGACCAGCGTGGCCGGCGGCCGCGCCTTGCTCGGCCGGGAGCGGGAACAATCCAACGGCTCACGATCGCCGCACATCAATGGAGTTCGCACATAATGTTGTCCGACCTTGAGGCACAGGCCGGCCCCGACGCACCGCTGGATGAGGCGCAGACGAATGGCGCCTTTGTCTCTATGTCCTTGGCCATAGCCCGCAATCCGAGGCGGCCGTCCGCAATCTGCGGCGGATCTGCGAGACCCACCTGCTCGGCCACTACCAGATCGAGCTCATCGATTTGCTGGTGACGCCGCGGCTGGCACGCGATCACCAGATCGTCGCGATCCCGACGCTGGTGCGCAGACTGCCGGGACCGATCCGAAAAATCATCGGCGATTTGTCGGATACGGAGCGGACGCTCGTTGGCCTGGAGCTCAAACCGGCAGCTCGGACGAACCGTTTGTTAACATGAAAAAACCCCCGCACGAAGAAAGCACCGTTGAAAACCCCGGACCGGAGCCGGTCAGGCATCGATTCCAACTCTATGTCAGTGGAGCAACGCCGCGTTCGGCTCAGGCGATCGCCAACATCAAGGCGATCGGCCAGCGTCTCCTGCAGGGTGACTACGACCTGGAGGTGATCGATGCCTGTCAACAGGCCGAACTGCTACGGAAACAGCAGATCGTTGTGCTTCCTACCCTGATCAAGCGTTTACCGTTGCCGATACGGCGGATGGTGGGTGACCTGTCGGATACAGAGCGCGTGCTGCTGGGCCTTGGGCTCGATCCCGATGATTCTAACACGTCCGACCCACACAGTAACGATCGCAATGATAAGTCCTGAGCTGGAGAACCAAGCCTTACGGGAAGAACTTGCCGAACTGAGGATGCGACTCAACGAATCTGAAAATATGCTGCAGGCGATCCGTTCTGGCGCGGTGGACGCCATCGTCGTCGACACGTCGGCGGGCGAGCGGTGCTTCATGCTGAACGGGGCTGAGACGCCCTATCGCGAGATGGTCGAGACCATGAGCGAGGGCGCCGTCACGGTCGGCGCGGACGGGGTTATTCTGTACTCCAACCAGCGCTTCGCGGACATGGTGAAGGCCGACCTGCGCACGATCATAGGGTCCAACCTGCTGGTCTACTGTGCGGAGGGGAACGTGGCATCGGTCGCCGCAGCGTTCGAACAGAGCGCCGACAGCGTTCCCCGCATCAGGGCAATGCTCGCCGCCTCGGACGCAACGCGGGTGCCAGTGAACATGGCGATGCGCTGCCACGCGACCTACGGAACCAACAGCATCGCCATCGTGGTCAGCGACCTGACCAAGTGGCAGCAGGCCGAAGTCTCGCGTGAGCGCGCTATCCGCGCATTGCGGATGGTGAACGCTTGCGCCGATGTCATCATCCATGCCGCCGACGAAGCCGAAATGCTAGCCGGCGTTTGCCGGGCAATCGTGGCTGTCGACGGCTACGAGTCCGTCTGGATCGGCCCGTCGGACAAGATCGCACTAAAATCGTCTTGCCCCTTCGCGCGGTCCGTTGGAACCCACGAACACAAGGACAATCCTTGTTTCATCCAGGAGCCGACCGTCCGGGGAATCTGTCCGCACAGCGCCTTCGCCATGCACGACGGACAAATCCGGGTTGCTCGGGGGATGCCGGGTTGCGTGCCGCGCGACCCCGACGATCCACTCAGCGCGACCCTGCCGTTGAAATCCGATGATGGGTTCTTCGGATGCTGGGTCTTCCGCGCCAAGAAACCCGGTGTATTCGATCACGAGGAACTGGATTTGCTCACCACGCTGTCGAACGATCTCGCGTTTGGCCTAGCCGCGGTGCGCAACAGGACCGCTCGCGCGCAGCTTGCCGCCATCGTTGACTCAGCCGGCGAACCAATCGTCGGGCGGGCTTTGGACGGGAGGGTCACAAGCTGGAACCACGCCGCTGAGCAGTTGTTCGGATACCGTTCCGATGAGATCGTGGGACAGCCTTTGGCAATACTTTGCCCGCCTGAAATCGGTGGCGAAACAGACCGCCTGTTCGACATGGTTCGGCACGGAACGACGATCGAGCAATTCGAGAGTGTCCGGGTCGCCAAGGATGGCCGCCATATCCCGGTCACGCTGACCTTTTCGCCGGTGTTCGATGCAGCGGGCGGTATCACTTCCGCTGCTATATTCCTGCGCGACAACACGGCGCGGAAGCATGCCGAGCAGGCGCTACAGGCCAGCGAGGCAAGGTTTCGCAACCTGCTGAACACCCTGCCGCAGAAGATCTTTCTGAAAGATTGCGCAGGTAATTATATCTTCTGTAACCAAAATTTCGCCAATGACTTCCGGATCGCACCGGATGCAATGATCGGCAAGAATGCCTCGGCGTATTTCCCCCGCGATCTCGTGGCACACTACGCTGTGGTTGACGAGGCCGTTATGAAGTCGGGCAGGAGCGTCGACTCCGAGGAGCGTTACGTCGTCGATGACGCGGAAAGTACCGTCCAAACCATCAGGGTACCCGTGCGGGACGAGCATGAGAAGATTACGGGTATGCTCGGCGTCTGCTGGGACATCACCGAGCGTAAGCGAAACGAATCCAGGCTGCAAGCGAGCGAGCTCCTGTTCCACACGCTGACGGACGCGATGCCACAGATGGTCTGGATGTGCACACCCGACGGCCTGAACATATACTTCAACCAGCAATGGGTTGATTATACTGGATTGACCCTCGAAGAAAGCTATGGAACAGGCTGGATCAAGCCGTTCCACCCGGATGACCGAAACACAGCCGCGGAAGCGTGGGACCGGGCAACTCGGACCGGTGAAAGGTACCGCGTCGAAAGCCGCCTCCGGGCCGCGGACGGCCACTACCGCTGGTTCCTCATGAAGGGCGAACCTCTCGTTGAGGCCCCCGGAAAGATCCTCAGGTGGCTCGGCACCTGCACCGACATTGACGAGATGAAGCGCGCGCAAGAAGAACTGCTGCAGCACCGCGAACATCTCGAGGAGAGCGTGGCTGCCCGCACCGCCGATTTGGCAAGAGCCAATCAGGCGCTTGCCAACAGCAACCAGGAGCTGGAAAGTTTCTCGTATTCCGTCTCGCATGATCTGCGGGCGCCGTTGCGCGCAATCGAGGGATTTTCGGCGATCCTTGTGGAAGACTGCAGCGACAAGCTGGACGAGGACGGCAGGCGGATGCTCGGGCTGGTCCGGCAAGGCTCCGTCAAGATGGCGAGGCTGATTGACGATATCCTCGAGTTCTCCCGCGCTGGCCGAGCGGCGATGAAGATGGTGGCCCTCGATATGAACGCTTTGGTGCGATTGGCCCTGGCGGACCTTGCGCCGGCGATCGAAGGCCGCGCGTTGGAATTCCGCATCGCCACCTTGCCGGTGGCGTATGGCGACCCGCAAACGATACAGCGGGTTTGGATGAATCTTCTGGACAATGCCATCAAGTACACCGCGCCGAGACAGCCTGCCGTTATCGAGGTCGGTGCATGCGAGACCGATAGCGAAATGACTTATTTCGTCAAGGACAACGGCGTCGGATTTGATATGCGATATGCTGGCAAGTTGTTTGGACTATTTCAACGCCTGCACACTCCCGAGGAATTCCCGGGCACCGGATGTGGCCTCGCCATCGTCGAGCGCATCGTAACCAGGAACGGGGGACGGCTGTGGGCCGAGGGTCAGCTAGACCATGGCGCCACCGTCTACTTCGTCCTGCCATCCACGAAGGCAAAATATAAATCAAGCTTTACAAGAGGTTGAGGTCCTTTTGATCGAGGATACGGCGACTGACGCCGAACTCTGTATTCGGACACTCAAGAAACACGGCATCTCCAATAAAATAATTTGGCTCAAAGATGGCGCGGAGGCTCTCGATTATTTTTTTGATGAGACACCGGGCGCTGAGCCGAGAGCGATGCCCAAGCTGGTCCTGCTCGACTTGCACCTGCCAAAAGTGTCGGGAACTCGAGGTACTGCGTCAATTAAAACAAGACCCTCGTAGTAAGTCTATCCCCGTAGTCGTCCTAACGTCTTCAAAAGAGGACCGCGACATCGCGGAAAGCTATAATCTCGGGGTCAATAGCTATGTCAGCAAGCCCGTGGAGTTCTCATTATTCGTTCAGACAGTCACGCAGCTAGGACTGTACCTGGCTGATCACGAACCATTCCCCGTCACAAATAGGATTGTCCGGAGAAGCGACGACCGGCCACTGACGCTTAAAAGCAGCGCTACTGCGGGCAGGGAAGTTTCACAACCCGCACGTGCCGCCCAAAGAAGGCGGCACGTGCAACGCGTTGGCCCTGCTGGGCCGTGACCTGCGGGTCGTGGTCGACGAAGCGGTCTTCGACCGGCAGGAAGACGGGCTCCAGTTAATTTGGATGTTCGACAACCGGCAAGCCGACAACCCGATCGGTGTTTCGAGCTCCCCAACGCCCGCCAAACCAGACTGCAAAACGATCGCAATGCATTTCAGGCCGCACGATATTCACGAGAACCGGCTCGGATCTGATCATCGCGACGTATCAAAATGCCGGCGTGCAAGTGTGCGATATAGGAGACCAATACCACGCGGTCGAGTTCGGCGCTCTCGTTCCGCCGCCGCCTGCCAAGATGATTGATCCCCGCCCCGATCGCCCGCGCTAATGCAATCTGCCGATGTGTTTGTTGACGGGAATGGGATTGGGATCGTCTACAGCACAGACTTGAATGCCGGGTTGTACGTAATGGAATACAAAGGCTAATCGACCCTCCGGGCCTCAGCTTTCGATCGATTGCCGGCAAACGATGGATCGCCTACCCACTCAGACCTTCTTTCGGTCGGGACGCCATCTTCCTCAGCCGGTTGTTTGCGAGGCGTCTGGAGAACCAAGTTTTGGCCCGGTGAGTTGCGTTCGTGAATCGACGTCGCGGCAGCGCAGGCAAATCGCACGCCAAAGCCGGTTTTTCTCTTGACGCCGAACCCGGAACGAGTACCAAAATTGTGGTACCCTGCCGAGTGCGCTTGACCGCAGGCGTGAGGCCTCCGAGCCGCGGCGAACCGTGAAGATCAGCGACCAAGGAAACCCGGCCGCCCGATAAAACACACGACGACGGGCGAAGCGTTCAATACGACCATATCCGTTGGACCGAAAAGCATAAACCCGCATCGAAAGCAAAAGGTGCATGGCTATACACTCAAATGCCGCTCGCGCGCCTGGCCTGCAGTCTGACCGCATTGCGGCGATGTTGGCCGCGTTAGTCGTCGTAGGACTTGCCGTGTTCCTGCTGGTTCGTAATCAGCCGATCGCAGATCCCAAGCTGTTCTTTGTCCTGCGGGTTGTTCTCAGCTTCGCTGCCGCTACCCTGGGCGCCACGATACCGGGGTTTCTCGACATCCGCTGGTCCGGCAATGGTCTGGCACTCCGAGCCGGAGGCGCACTGGCGTTGTTTGTGCTGACCTTCGTTTATACGCCGGATATCCTGCCGGATCAGGGTGACAAAACTGAAGTCACGATAAGCGCCCCGGGCGGAGTGGCGTCGCAGTCGATCACCGGCAGCCCGATTACCATCAATCCATCCCCTCCTGCTCAGAACCCTCCGAAATGAGCGGTCTTGCCACGTTTTGCCGCCTCTTGATCGTCTTGCTGGCATGCGCGCCCACGCCTCTGGCAGCCCAGATACGGATCGAGGCCCCTGGCGGAGTGGCAGCACAGAACATCACCAACAGCCCGATCAACATCGTCGGTCTTAGTCCAGAGGATCAGCTTAAGAACTCGAAAATATTTTCACAGCAGATCGAGGTCGGCGTTGAGGCACGTGTCAGGGCTGAGGTCCAGGCGGCGGAACTTGGCGCTCAACTCGGGTTCACCCGCGACGCGGTGATCGGATTCTTCCGGATCCTGGGCGAACAGGATGTGTCGCCAGAGCAGATACCGCTGAAGCTAGGGGAAATCGCGGCGCGGCACCGAGCGATGCTCGATCGCTGGTCAGTGCTGGATACCGCTGACCCGGCCACCGCCACCCTTGCCGCCCAGGCGAAGCAGGCGATCGACAGCGGTCGCTACGATGAGGCGGACGATCTGCTGGTGCGCACAGAGGAACAGGACGCGGCGGCTGCGCGGCAAGCGGAGCAGCTTGCTCGCGACGCCCAGCAGGCAGCCGAGCGTCGCTGGCTGAATGCAGCGGAGAAAGAGGGAAAGCGCGGCGATCTCGCAATGACGCGGCTCCGCTATGCCGATGCGGCCCAGCGCTACGCGGCGGCGGCAAGCACAGTGCCAACATCGCACCAAGACGCGCGGCGCAGTTTTCTGGAGCAGGAAGCTGGAGCACTCTTCCGCCAGGGCGACGAGCGGGGCGATAACATTGCCGCATCGTTGGCGATTGACCGTTATCGTGCATTGGCTGGTGCCACCGACCGTACCACTGCTCCGCTTGACTGGGCGCAGGCGCAGAACAACCTTGGCAATGCATTTTTGATCCTGGGCGAGCGGGAGAGCGAGACGGCGCGGCTGGAGCAAGCCGTCGTCACCTTTCGCGCGGCGCTACGAGTATGGACACGCGATCAGAGGCCGCTCGACTGGGCATTGGCAGAGATGAATCTCGGCCACGCGCTTTGGGTGTTGGGCGAGCGAGAGAGCGGGACGGCTCGGCTGGAGGAAGCCATCAGCGCCTATCGCGCGGCATTGCAGGTGTGGACCCGAGAGCGGGCACCGCTCGAGTGGGCGATGACGCAAAACAATCTCGGTGGCGCGCTCGTCACGATGGGCGAGCGGGAGAGTGGGACGGCGCGCTTGGATGAGGCTGTTACCGCATTTAGCGCCACTTTGCAGGAGCAAACCCGCGAGCGCGCGCCGCTCAATTGGGCGATGGCCGAGTTGAACCTCGGCAACGCGCTGTTGATGCTCGGCGAACGGGAGAGCGGGACGGTTCGGCTACAGCAAGCCGCCGTTGCCTACCACGCCGTGCTGGAGGAGTGGAACTCGTGAGCGGCTGCCGTTCAAGTGGGCGATCGCCGAAGCCGACCTCGGCTACGCGCTTTTGAGACTAGGCGAAAGAGAGACCGAAACCGCGCGGTTGGAGGAGGCCGTCATCGCCTTCAGCGCGGCCCTCGAGGAATGGACCCGGGAGCGGGACCCGCCGCAATGGGCATTGGCGGAGGCCAATCTCGGCGCCGCACTCGAGATACTCGGCGAGCGGGAGAGCGGCACGGCAAGGCTGGAAGGAGCGGTGACAGCGGAACGCGCGGCGTTGCGCGAATGGACCCGCGAGCTCATGCCGCTCAAGTGGGCGATGGCCGAAATGAACCTCGGCAATGCTCTTTTCAGGCTGGGCGAATGCGAGACTGGGACGGAACGCCTGGAAGAAGCCGTCATCGCCTATCGCGCAACGCTGCAGGAATGGACCCGCGAGCGAGCGCCAATGCAATGGGCAATGGTCCAGGGAAATCTCGGTGCCGCTCTGACTGTCCTCGGCAGCCGGGCGAGCGGAACGGCGCGTTTGGAGGAGGCGGTGGCCGCACTCCACGCCGCTCTGCAGGAACAACGGCGCGAGGTTGCGCCGCTGCAATGGGCCGCGCTCGAAGGCAATCTCGGCGGCGCGCTGGGGGCGCTCGGCGAGCGGGAGAGCAGCTCGGCACGACTGGAGGAGGCAGTGGCTGCCTATCGCGCGGAGTTGCAAGAGACGACGCGTGAAAAAGCGCCGCCGCAATGGGCGATGGCCGAAAACAACCTCGGCGTCGGGCTTTTAACCCTGGGCGAGAGGGAGAGCGGGACCGCGCAACTCGAGGAGGCGGTAACCGTCTTTCACGCCGCGCTACAGGAGCGTACCCGAGAGCGGGTGCCACTCGAATGGGCAGAAACCCAGCACAATCTCGGCGCGGCGCTTCGGGCGCTCGGCGAGCGAGAGAGCGGAACGGCGCGGCTCGAGGACGCGGTGGCGACGAATCGCGCGGCGCTGGAGGAGCGGACGCGCGAACGAGTGCCTCTCCAATGGGCAACAACACAAACCAATCTTGGCAACGCGCTGTGTCAACTCGGGGAACGCGAGAGCGGGACGGCGCGGCTCGAGGAGGCACTTACCGCCGAACGGTCGGCGCTGGAGATCTGGACGCACGAGGATGCCCCGCGCCGAGCGAGCGCTGAAAGCGATCTCAGCCACGTCCTTGCGAAGCTCGGGGATCGGTGGGGCGACACCGCGTTGCTGCAGCAGGCCGCGGCGGCCGCTCGTGCAGCGCTGCAGGAGCGGACGCGGGAGCGGATGCCGGTCGGTTGGGCGGAGACCCAGACCAATCTTGCCGATGCTCTGCTGGCGCTCGGCCTGCGAGAGAGCGGAACGGCACAGCTCGAGGACGCGGAAGCGGCCTATCGCGCGGCGCTGGAAGAGCGGACTCGCGACCGGATGCCGCTCGCCTGGGCGGAGACGCAACGCGGGCTGGCGAATGCTCTGGCTACACTGGCGATGCGCCAGCAGAGCGCAGCCCGCATGGAAGAAGCGCTTACGTCAATGCTCGGTGCCGTCGAAGTCTATCAGCAGAGCAAGGACGACTACTGGCTGCCAATTGCCAAACGTCGCGTCATAGAGATAGAAGTCGGATCAATCGAATTGAAAACGAGAGCAGTTAAAGCCAACTAGTGGGTCAAATCATACACTGGTATCTGATATCGGAATTCTACCAGCACCGCCTTGTCCTAGACTCCGACTTGCTAGAAAGGATTAACTGCATCGGCTTTACAGGGGGCTAGGGATGGCTGCGCCGATCAATGCGGAGGCGTTCGATAAACCACACTGGATCCTTCTAGCGAAGGGGTTCAACTGGCAGGAGTTGAATATCTATTTCTCCGCACGCGGTGGCATGGTCGAACGCAACGGCGGAATCGAAAATCCAAATCGCACGAGCCTGTATGTGGGCACTTACTACTACCGCTTCGTTGACCTGAAGGCTGGGCAGAACAATCAACAGGGCGGAGGCTGGTGGTTGGACTTGGATCAATTGACGAAGATAATGGTGGCGTGCCCGTCGCGCGGGCTTAATCTATCCCAAATGGCTCGAGCCTTCCTGGCGGTGCCGTGGGAGTGGAACCATGCCGATGGAATCGTTCAGGCCGTAGTTGCCAAGCCTCTTGACGCCTACGAGGGCCGCGGACGCCCGGTCGTGCCCGGCAAGCACTACACTGCAAATATGCCGGTCGATGAGGGCGGCAATTACCCGGGTAATCCCAATGTCATCCAACTTTTCATTCCGGACATGCGACGCGTTTGGGACCAAGCGCTATCCCATATTTCGGTGCGACCTGTTTACGAATTCGCAAAGGGGTTCCGGGATCTAATTCGCGTTTAAACCCCGAGATTGCTGATGAAGACAGGATCCAACGGGCTGCCCGGCCCGTCGCACAACGGCAACACGGTACTCGCATCCGGTTTAGTGCTCCGCCGGCTCCTTGGGCGCAGGAGCCTCGAGCAAGTACGCGAGTGATACTAAACAATAGTTCGGGTGTTCCAAAAAGGCCCCTGATACTCTCCGGTCAGCAGAATTGCGTTTGATCTGCCGGCCGAAGCACGATCACAAAGCCGGTAAAACCCTTCTGAGGGACGAGAATTACATTAGCTTTCATCACTCGCTCCCATCCGATGCTTGCCTACCTCAAGAAGTAAAATCGCCGGCCACATCACGCTTGACCGCCGGATAGTATTGCGGCGTTTCCCGCCGATCGAACATGCCATAGTCGCGGATGGTCCGCAGCGCGCGATGGCGAAGCTGACACCCCAGATCCACCGGATGCCAGTCGCGGGCATCGTCGCCCCCGCGCCAAGCGGTCAGAATCAGCACTTTCCCCGGATTGTAAATGCTCTCATACACATCGTAACCAACCAGACCCCCACGTCCCCGGTCGAGCCCGAGTTGATCGACAAGGACGGATGGATCGGTGCTCGGCGCTACTCCCCCAGAGGGCGAGAGCTCGGTGATGGCGAGCGCCTTGGCGAGGCCCACCTCAGTCGCATCGAATCGCTGCTCCCGCACGGGAATGCCAGTGGGCGGATGCGTGTCAGCGGTGATTTCACATACCCGCAGGTGATAGTCGGAGAAAATCCCGGCCCGGCCCAGCTCCTGGATGCCATGGTGATTGCTTTGCACCCGCCAGCGGATCACCGCTTTTTCGTCGCGCCAAGTCGACAGCGACAGCACCCAGCCCGGCCGAAGCTTGCTCTCAAAGCGCTCGTTGTCGATAAAGCCGTCGATTGTTTCGATAATCGGTTTCAGCTCCTTGGCATGGGCCAGGTATTCGTCTTTTTTACCCTCTGCCGGGTGTACTTCGAACACGACTGCAAACATTCCTTGGTCCTCTTCTATGTTGTCGTGTCATCAGGCCGCTACAGGAGGCGACGTCGTCTCCCGAGAGAAACGCCACACTCTCCCGCCACAACGCAAGCCGCGCCGATTCCAGATGCATTAAGTGCGTCCCGCGGCCGATTTTGACGTCGCGTTTGATCGGTGAGTGCGACAGCGCGTCCCATAGCCAGCGCGCGTCGCGTCGGTAACCAAACTGTCCCACTCGCCGCGCAGGATCGCCGTGGGTGCCCTGATCAGCCCCGGCTCGTAAGCGAGTTCACCGGCCCATGCGCGCGCGATTTCGGTGCCCGGTCCCGTGGGGACCTTTACCCCCGCCGGGTCGCGGCTTCCACTGTCGGGATCGCTTTCGAGATAGCGCTCCGCCCAGTCCTCAAAGTGTCGACGTGGTAGAACCTGTGGCTCAGACGCCGGAACGTCCTCCACGAACCGCCTATATTGGTCCGCCGCAGTGACTACTCGCCAGGCTGGTGCGGGCGATTGCTCACGAACGGGGCCGTCCCGGCGCGTGATCGGCGCAAAAAACGCCAGGCGGTCGACCAGATCGGGATGCGCCGCAGCGAATTGACCGGCGACCATCGTCCCCCAAGAGTGAGCCAGGAGCGCAACCCGCGCCACCCCTTCGTGCTGCAGGATGAAGCGCACCGCGGCCTCAACCTGCCGCGTCGGCGTCGTCGGTTCGGCATAACGGGCCGTGTGCGTCCGCCGGTGCATCCATCTCGGGATAACGATCGGAGCCGCCGAAGCCCTGAAAGTCGAGCCCCCACACCGTGAACCCGGCCGCGCAAAGCACGTCGCGCCAGGATCGCCCGTCAAACCGATGGGCGATCGAAAGAGCAGAGGAAAACGTCGCGCCATGCACGTAGAGCACGATGAGCGGCACTCCTTTCCTGCCGTCCGGCACCTTTTCCAGACGACGGAGGAATAGCCGCAGCCCCGCATGCGGCCCTGCAATCCAGTGATGCTCCTCGTGTGAATCGAGCGTTCGGGATATTGCCAGCATTCTCGGCCAAAATTCAGTCTCCCTGTAACGATGACCAACACGTAGGGAGCGCCGCCTCGGGAAGTCGCTAGCTTACAATTCGCTCGCGGTCGAAGCATTCGCATGCGCTGCGTCTTCTGCGCCGTAGCCCACGACCGGGCCGCGCAACCCGCCCAGGCGGCGCCACGGGAAATTCTCCGGCGCCGACCACCACACAGTCCGCGCCCCGAGCCCGGTCCTCTCAACCGAGCGCGGGGCAAGTCCCTGTGAGTTAGACTATCGATTGAACGTAGAGTGACCGGAAGCGGTGCCATCCGGCCAGTTCACCTGGGTGTGCCCGACAAAGGTGTTGCTGCCGCTGATGCCCTGATACTTTCCAGTCCCGCCGGTGTATTCGAAGGTCCCGTTGCAGGTTTCGGTGTCACCCTGGCACTCCCAGGTCGCGTATGCCAGATCGCCGCTAGGATCGCTTACTATGCAGTGTCCTGCTGCTTTACCTTTCTTGTTGTTGACGTCGAGGTCATTGGACCCCGGACATTTCCAACCGGTATGATCGAGTGGGCTCCCCTTGCCCTTGTCATTTGTGAAGGTGCCACCGAACTCCCCGACCCAGTAGATATGTCCCTTTTCGAGCTGAAACACCTTGCCCACCGCTAGCCAGCCGAAGTCCCCGGTCACCTTCCAGTCCTCGGCCCGCGTTCCTCCTGAGAAGATCAACCCGGTGGAAAGGGTAGCCACTGACAGCAATAGCTTTGTGCTTTTCATAGTATCCTCCCGCCAAATATGTTGGTTGCCTTCGTTTGTCTCTGTTTGAGACAGTCAGCCCGCCACTGAGGCGCAATTCATCGCGACAGAGAGATCCCCCGGTGTCAAGCGAAATCTACCATTTCACTTTACAGAAGCGACTCTGATGATAACTACAGGCGACGGAGACCTTAGGGGGTCCGATCCTGACAGCAGCATCCCCACGCAGTCGGGTGAATTGGCGCACAAAACCAAAGGCTGGTGGCTCAAAACGGGCGGCTCTATCCGTCTGATGTAACCACTAGCGGGATACAGGGTTACTTTCGCGAACCCACCGTCTCACAACCCGCAGGCAATATCCAGCGCCATGCGGATCAGCTTGTCGCTCGCCTCTGGCGTGCGGAATGCGCTGTGCGCCGACAACGTCGCGTTCGGCAGAAACGTGAGCCTGTGACCCGCCGGCAGCGGCTCCACGGGAAAGACGTCCAGCGCCGCATGGCGCAAGCGGCCCGCTTCCAACGCCGCGATCATCGCGTCCTCATCGACGATCGCCGCCCGCGCGGTATTCACCAGGATCGCCCCGGGACGTAACCGCTCTATCCGCTCTGCGCTCAGGAACCCACGCGTGTCATCGTTCAGCAGCAGGTGGATCGACAGCACATCGCTCTCGGCCAGCAGTGTGTCCAGATCGACGAACGTTACCCCCGGGGCGGATTTTGACGACCGGTTCCAGGCCAGCACGCGCATCCCGGACCCGCCGGCGATCCTGGCCACCTCGGCCGCGATGCCGCCAAAACCGAGCAGACCGATCGTCTTGCCGGTGAGTTCCAGTCCCTCGGTGCGGATCCAGTTGCCGGCGCGCATGCCGCCGTCCATCCGAGCCAGACCACGGGCGGCCGCCCACATCAGCGCGATGGTATGCTCCGCAACCGCCGTATCGCCGTAACCTTTGATGGTATGGACGGTGATGCCGATGTCGGAGAGTTCTTCGGGGTGCATGTAGCTGCGGGCGCCGGTGCCCAGAAAGATGATGTGCTTCAGGCCGGTGCAGGCGCGCATCGCATCAGTCGGCATCTGCGTATGATCGTCGAAGCAGAAATCGTAGCCGGCGAGCAGGCCGGGCAACGCCTCGGGCTTGATATCGGCATGCTCATGCACGGTCATCGGCGGGTCGCCCGGCCGGGAGACGTTGCGGAACACCGAGGCCAGATCATCCACGGCATCCAAAAACAGGCCCTTCATCGTTGGCTCCTGACGCAGAATCGCCGCACTCTGTGCAACCGCGCGGCGTGGAGCAAGCAAGAACGCACGGCGCGCCGCGGCCACATCATCCAATTTTAGCAACACCGCTGGTCTTCGCGGTGGCCGTCAACGGCACATGCACGCGATAACCCGTCACCCCGACCCGCAGATCTGCTAAACGCAACAAAGATGCGGCGCCCCGTCCCTACCCTTCCCCAATTCGACCCGCCGCGAAACCCGGCCTGGGTCAAGCTGGCCGCACCGTATTCCGGTGCTGCTGCGGACCCAGGTGAACGCCCAAGGCGGTCGATAAAAGCGCGGGCATCTCTATGGCTGTTGCGCTGGGGCTTTATCGCCTCGGTCTGGCTGTCCCTGGTCGCGGCGGTGATGGTGCTGTGGTTCTGCCGTGACCTTCCACTCCCCGAATCGGCGCTGGACGCCGTTCGCCGACCTAGCCTCACCCTGCAGGACCGATCCGGCCATGTCATCGCCACGTTCGGTGATCTGGTCGGGGAACCGCTCCATCTGGCACAGTTTTCCCGCTACCTGCCCGCCGCCGTGGTGGCGGTGGAGGACCGGCGATTTTATCACCACTTTGGCATCGACCCGATCGGGCTGCTGCGGGCTGCCTGGGTCAATGTGACCGCCGGACGGGTCGTTCAGGGCGGTTCTACGCTCACCCAGCAGGTCGCGAAGACGTTGTTCCTGTCGAACGCCCGAACGACCAAGCGGAAGGTGCAGGAGCTGTTGCTGACGCTCTGGCTGGAGCGGCATTTCACCAAACAGGAAATCCTGGAGATTTACCTGAACCGGGTCTACCTGGGGTCAGGCACCTGGGGGATGGACGCGGCCGCGAAATTGTATTTCGGCGTCTCAGCGCGCCGGCTGACCCTGCCGCAGGCAGCCGTGCTGGCAGGCCTGCCGCGAGCGCCGTCCCGCTTCAATCCACGGGTCAACCCGGGCGCTGCGTTCGTTCGGGGCACCCAGGTGCTGAACGCTCTGGCCGAGGCTGGGACGATCACCGCTGATCAGGCGCAGGCGGCCGCTGCAAAAATCGCGTTTCCGCCCAGCCCGGTTGCGCCTGGGTGGTTCGCCGACTGGGTGGCCGAACAGGCTCAAACGACGCTGGCGCGGGACGTCGACGCGGTACTCCGCACGACGCTCGACAGCCGAGACCAAGCCGTAGCAGAGGCAAGGCTTGGGGCATTGCTCGATGGTCCCGGGGCAGCCGCGAACCTCAGTCAGGGCGCCGTGATTGTGATCGACGCGTCTTCGGGCGCGGTGCGGGCAATGGTCGGCGGCCGCAGTTTCCACGACAGCCCATTCAATCGCGCCGTCCTGGCCCGAAGGCAGCCGGGCTCCGCGTTCAAGCCGTTCGTTTGGCTGACCGCGTTGGAGACCGGTATGACGCCGGACGACACGGTCCTGGACGCGCCGATCCGCATCGGGAACTGGAGCCCAGTCAACTTCGAGCGCCGCTATTCCGGCGAAATCACCCTGGAGGAGGCACTCGCGCAGTCGGTCAACACCGCCTCGATCCGCCTCCTGTTGCAATCCGGGGGCGCCAAGGCCGTTGCCGCCACCGCTGCTCGGTTGGGGATCGCCGACAAACTGCCGAAAGACGCCTCACTCGCGCTCGGCACCGGAGAGGTCGGGTTGCTCGAACTAACGGCGGCCTATGCGCCATTTTTCAATGGCGGCAATCGGGTGACGCCGTTCGGGTTGGATCGTATACCGCACCAGCCACAGCCCGTGATCGAGCCCGAGCACGCCGAGATGATGGCACGCATGCTGAGCGCGGTGGTCAGTCGGGGCAGTGGCCGGGCGGCGGCGGTACCGGGGCGCGTGACGGCCGGAAAGACGGGCACCACACAGGACTCGCGGGATGCCTGGTTCATCGGGTCAGTCAAGGGCATGCTGATCGGCGTCTGGCTGGGCAACGACGACAACCAGCCGATGAAGGGCGTCATCGGCGGCGGCCTGCCGGCCCGGCTATTCCACGACATCGCGGTGGGTATCGAATGACGAGGCTGAGCTCAAGCAACCCGGCCATTGCGGACGTGACCACCCGCGGTCGCAGCTCTCCCGGCGCGCCTGCCTCCGCACGGTGCTCGGAATACGCAATACGGACTGGCCGGGAAACCGCCACGGGATCGAATCGGGATTGGCCCCGCGCTTCCGGTCAAACCGAATATGGTCTAAATCTAGTTTTTATCAGTAGCGCACTCGGCTCGAGACTAGCCAGGAGATCGCAATGCGTAGGCACATCATCACCGTGATCGCGGTGTTCAGCTTCGCGAGCGGCGCGCTCGCGCAAGGCGGCGCTTCGCCACCGAAGGAAATTGGCAATCGGGCGAACGGAAACGACTATCAACCAACCCCAAGCGAGCTCGCTCCGCGTGAGAAAGCCGCCGGCATTGTGCCCCCGCCCTCTCAGCAACGGGCTGAGAATCAGGAACTCGACAGCATCGACAAACAGCTGCTGCAGAGCGAAGGCTTGAGCACCAAGAGCGTTCCCAAAATGACCGACGGCAAATAGCCGCGGAACGGCTGTCGTCGCTGGCGCCCACGTGATGCAAAGGATACTTTTACCGGAAGCCTTGTAAACAGTGACCGGCGTACACTGATCGGCGCCGTTTCGTGACGGCCGGCATCATAATGGGTAGTAGCTTTGCTATGCGACCAAAACGGCCAAAGTCGAGCTAATATAAGCTAGTGGTCCGATCCCGACTGACGCACCCCAAGCGGTCAAGTGAATCGGCCACAAAATCAAAGGCCAGTTGCAAAAACGGACGGCGCTGGAGGGTTACTTGCCTCGACGGTGCCCACTTGCTGCGATAAGCGATACACCAAGTGTTCAATACTTTAACGTATTTTCGAAATATGTTCCGATATGGTAAAAATCAATCAGCTCTTGTTGGGCGCTGATCAATATTTGGCCCGACGAAAATTGTAGTGGCGGCTGTCCTGGACGCCTTGGTGTTGGCCCCGCCTGGCAGGTCGCTTATGGCAACTCTGGGGCGTTTCCCAAGATCTTCATTAAGATCACGGGCCTCACGCCAAGTGAATACCGGCGACGATTTGGCGTGGGTCGTAACTGATCGATCGAACCACCTGGAAAGCCACTTCACTGATGACGCGATCGATCTTTTTCAACCGAAACGCAAGATGGTAATGCAACGAATGCGGAATTGCGCAGGGTTGTACAGGTGCGCCGGTCGCGCCCATCTACACTCTACGCCACGACCGCAGTCCGCGCCCGTGCCAGCCAATGCCATCCGACCACCAGGAAAGCGATCAGCACCGGCGGCACCACGGTCAGGTTCAATACGTCCCACCCTAACATCTGCTGAACCGCACCAGAGGTCACCGCGGTGACCGCCACGCTGCCGAACACAATAAAATCGTGGGTTGCCTGTAAGCGGACCCGTTCCTCCGGCGCGTAAGCTGTCGTGAGCAATGTTGTTCCCCCCACAAACATGAAGTTCCAGCCGACGCCCAACAGGGTCAGCGCGATCATGAATGTGGCGAAGAAGGGCGGCTCATAGACGTTCAGCGCCACGCAACTGAGCGTCAGCAGTCCGCCGAGCAAAATGATTTGGTGGACGCCGAACCATTGGATCAGGCGCCCGGTTACAAAACCTGGCGCGAACATCGCCAGCGAATGCGCCCTTATAACGTCGGCGCTCGCCGCCACACCGAAACCGCAGATCATCATCTGCAACGGAGTCGATGCCATGACCAGATTCATCGTCCCGTAGCCCACCAGCGAACTGACGACCGCTGTAATGAAGTCGGGGCGGCGAAAAATCACTCGGAACGGCACCGGAATCCCGCTTCGCTTCTTCGTCGGTGGCACCCGAACAAACCCCAGCAGGATCGCCGTGATGATCGGCAGGATCGGCAGATACAGATAGGTTGCGAGGAAGAGATGATCGGGGATCAGCGCGTGGGTCCGCTTGACCATCTCTGGCCCGATGATGGCCGCCACCACTCCGCCGGCGAGCACCAGGGAAATCGCCCGCGCTTTGGCCGCCGGATCGGCCACCTCGGCCGCTGCGAAGCGTAGGTGCTGGGAAATGCCAAAGCCGAGCCCCGCTGGGATCGCGCCAAGACAGTAGATGGCAAAATTCCCGCTGTAGATGCCCAGAGCAAAAGTCAGGCTGCCGCACATCATGATGCCGCAGCCCAGCCAGAAACCGCCGCGCCGGCCGATCCGCGGAAACGCGTATCCAGCTACCAGCGAGGCACTCATGACGGCGACCATCTGGATTGCCATCGGCAGCGTGTTCAACGCCGTGCCGGACAGTTTGTAGCCTACCAATGAGGCCATAACGGTCTGCCCGGACATCACCGCGTTCATCAGCGCCTGGCAGGCGAACAGCAACCAGACATTCTTGTTCATCTTCTTCGACGCCCCTGGTCACGCGCCGCCGGTATCCCGCCCTGCGCAAACGGAGTTAAAAGTGGCTCCAACCCTCCCTTGTCAGAGCAAGCGGTTCTCCATCGGCCTGACGCACCATGACCTCAGGCAGTCCCGAATGGAAGTGTCCGACCTGAGTGACCGGAATGCCCGCGCGGCCAGCCTCCTGCCTCAGAGCGTCGGAACAGGCTGCTGGCACCGCCAGCAGAAGTTCGTAATCGTCACCGCCGGTCAGGCATGTGATCAGCCAATCGGCGCCCGCCGCCCGAGCAGCATCCGACAGCGGCACCTTTTCGGCGAAAAACTCCGCCGACAGCCCGCTCGCCCGGCAAATATGGCCAAGATCCTGAACCAGACCATCCGACACATCCATCCCGGCCGAGGCAATGCCGGCCAGTGCCAACCCGACCCGCGGCTGAGGTAATTGATAGCGGTCCAACAGAAAGCCGGTCGGATCGACCAGCCGGCCCTGCGCCACAGCCAGGCCCAGCGCACCATCGCCGATCGTTCCCGTCACCCAGATCTCGTCGCCGTCCCGCGCGCCGAACCGATGCACGGCGGTGTCCGGCGCCACATGCCCAATGATCGTCAGTGACAGCGAAATCGGACCCGGCGTCGAGGTCGTGTCCCCGCCCAACAAGGTCACCCCATAGGTCACCTGGTCCTGCGCCAGGCCGGCGGCAAATCCGGCAAACCAGGCCTCCGGCGTGTCCTTCGGCGTCGAAACGGTCATCAAATAGCCCAGTGGCACCGCGCCCTTCGCCGCGAGGTCGGAAAGGTTCACCCGCAGCAGTTTGCGGCCGACAAGCTCCGACGGGTCGTCCGCCAGGAAGTGGACGCCAGCTACCATCGCGTCCGCCGTGAGGACCAATTGCCGCCCCGGCGGCGGCGTCAGCACCGCGGCATCGTCGGCCAGGTCGAGCGCGCCCGGCCCGGCCAGCGGACGGAAGTGGCGCGCAATCAGCGAAAACTCAGCCGGAAGAACCATCCACAACCCCTTGGCGCCTGGGCGAAATCAGCAACGCCGATTTCGGCGGTAAATGCTTTTCATCCACCAGCCGTGTTCAAACAGCGACGGATCGGCCAATGATGTCACCCCTCACCGCCTCGACAAAATCGACCGCCCCTTGCGCCTCGACTGCTTATCACACCGCAACGTGCTAACCGCGGCATCACGGCGTGGCGCAGAAAGCGTTGCGTGGCCGGCAGCCGTGATCGGTCTGTGCGCGATGTTGCTAGCACCGCTGTTGATCGTCGACGTGCCGCCCTTGCTGGACTACCCGAACCACTTGGCGCGCATATTCGTGCTTGCCTCGCTTCCCCACGACCCCATTCTTGCACGGTTCTACGCCGCGCATTGGTCAATCATCCCGAACCTCGCGCTCGACCTGGCGGGACCGCCGTTGCTCACTTCCTGCCGGTTCACGTCGTTGGCCGCCTCCTCATCGCCGCCGCCATCCTTCTGCCGACGCTCGGCGCCATCGCCTACAACGCTTCCCTCGGTGGACGATGGTGGTCGCTCGGGGTCGGCCTCGTCGCCTACAACCGTTGCCTGCTCAGCGGCTTCCTGAACTTTGAGATCGGCATCGGAGTGGCACTGCTGCTCGGCGCCGCGTGGCTCCGCTGGCGCGAACAGCATCCGGTCTGGACGATCGCACTAGCAACGCTAGGCGCCCCCGTCCTGTTCGCCTGCCATCTGATGGGTCTGCTGTTCTTCGCCCTGCTCGTCGGCGGCGCCGAGCTGCTCCGGCTATACCGCGATCCGGGCAGCGTCCTGCGCCGCGGCGCCGCCCTGCTGCTGGTCTTCGCCGCCCCGGCTGTGCTCTACGCGATCTCGCCCCTACACCAGCTCGGCGGCGATGCCGAGTTCCTCCGGATCGGCACAAAGCTGCTGCAGATCGCCACGACGTTCGTCAACTACAATTGGCCGCTCGACATGATGACCGCCGCCGCGGCGATCGTACTGCCCGCGATATGTCTGTTGCTGCGACGGGGCCGAGTGCCCGGCCCTGCCGCCGTTACCACAACGTTGTTACTGATTGCGTTTCTCCTAACGCCCTATGCATGGAAGGGGACTTACGCCCTCGATACGCGCTTCGCTATCATGCTGAGCTTCATGGCATTCGCCGGCTTCGTCCCATCTCGCTGGCCGCCGGGATTTCGCCGCGTCGCCGTGGCCGGGCTGGTGCTGCTGTTCGCCAGCCGCATGGCGCTACTGATGACGGCGTGGGCGGCGCATGCCGTCGACCTCGCCGACTTGCGCACGGTTCTCGCCCCGGTCCAGCCGGAACAAACCGTCTATGTCGCCGAGGCAGGCTTGCAGGAGGCGCCGGCCTATTGGAGCGCCAACCCACGCTGGCGGCTGCTATCGAGCGGCGCCCGAACCGACGAGCATCTGGGCGCCCTCGCCTTGATCGAACACCGCGCCTACTGGCCGTTCGAGTTCGACAACGCCTCGCAGCAGCCCATCGAAACGCTTGAGCCCTACCACTCACTCGCGGAGCGCGTCGGCAGCCTGCCCGACCGCGCCGAGGCAGCCGCCGCCGACGTCTGCGGCTTCGACTACGTGTTGCTGACGGCCGCAGATGCGGTGCCCGCCCTGCCCCCCGAGCGCTTCCGGTTGCTGGGCCGATCCGGGTTCGCAGCCCTCTATACCATTACCAACTGCAAATCGGACCCATGACTTCCGGGCACCCGACACCCCTATCGTGCCGACGCCCCCTCGTCATCCCGACCCTTGCGTCACGCCGGCGCAGGCCGGCATCCACGCCTAAGCTTCGTGGACACGAGTGGTCCGCCTGACCCAAGGTCGCCCATTCCCTTCCTCGCCACCCGCATGCCACGATCGTCACTTTCCGCGTTCCGGCATCAGGTGCGGGTAGTGAGCCAGTTCCGGCTCCTCCTCTCGGGCAGTGAGGGGCGCGACAATAGTCCCGCCTTCAATCGTCGCGGGTAACACACCCACGGCATACGAACTCCCGCTCAGGATATTGCCATTTCCGCATAGCGAACGAGAGATCGCGTGGAGATCATCACCCGCTAGGAAATCATCCAAGGTGCGGAGCAACCAAGCCGGAACAGAAACCGGCCTAGGTGTCACCCTACCATCAGAGGATCAAAATGCGTGCAACAGTAGAGCGGCTGGTAACAATCATCCTCCTCACCGCGATTGGCGGGTGCGCCGCATCTGCACCACCGGCCGCGCCACCGCCGGCGTCATTGACCTCGCCGGTTTCGTTCGATGGCACATATCGAGGCTCGATCCGGGTTACATCGACCGGCGTCCCGCGAGACCAGACGAGCTGGTGCGACACGCCGCCCGCGATCTCCCTCTCCCTCCAAAACAGCGCATTCAACTACGTTCTGCTGCATCCCAACGTCCCTACGGACTCACACTATTCCCTCTCCCCGACCTTCGCGGTTGCCGTCGCACCCGACGGCTCGTTCAACGCGACAAGCCAAAATGGCGAGGCTCAGATGACCGGCCGGATTACCGGATCGCAGTTGACCGGCCAGATCAACGGGACGGCATGCAATTACGCATTCACCGCGGAGAAGTCTTGACCGTGTAGTCTCGCGCTCGCTCTGATCAGCGCGCAATATTCCCGTTGCCACGGTCGGCTTCGGCGCCGCGCGGAAACACATCTCGCAGGTGCCAACAGGCCTTAGGCAGGGGGCGGAGCTATCGCATCCGCCCGCGCGGGTTTACGCATGCCTCCAGCCGCGCATCCCCCATGAGATCGAATATGCAAGAACGCCTCGCTGCCTGGTCTCTTTTCTTTTGGACCCAGATCGACCTACCCAAATGATCAAGCAACTCCTGCGGATCGCGCTCTGCGGCTGCCTTCTCAGCGAAACTGCTCCGGCGGGCCTTTACGTCACGCATGCCGACGCTGAGACGACGGAAACGCAGGAGTACAATGCCGAGCAGCTCGACGCACTCCTGGCGCCGATCGCGCTCTATCCCGACCCGCTGCTGGCGCAAGTACTGATGGCCTCGACGTTCCCCTTGGAGGTGGTCACCGCGGGGCGCTGGATTGAAGACCCGGCCAATAAACCACTGAGCGGGGACGCGCTCGCCGAGGCTGTCAAAGCGGAAACCTGGGATCCCAGCGTCAAATCGCTGGTGCCTTTTCCGTCGGTGCTGGCTCTGCTGAACAGCAACCTGGACTGGACGCAGCAGCTTGGTTACGCGTTCGCCGACCAGCAGGAGGCGGTCATGGATTCCGTGCAGCGGCTGCGCCTCCAGGCGCAGAGCACCGGCAACCTGCAAACAACTGAGCAGCAGATTGTTCACACAGAGCAGCAGGTCATCACTATCGAGCCGGCGCAGCCGACGGTCGTGTATGTCCCCAATTACAATCCGACGGTCGTCTATGGAGCGTGGCCCTATCCAGCCTACCCTCCAGTCTATTTGCCGCCGCCACCCGGCTACGCGTTCGGGACAGCGCTGGTTAGCGGGATGGCGTTCGCCGCGGGCGTTGCGGTCGTGGGCTCCCTGTGGGGCTGGGCGCGGCCCGGCTGGGGCGGCGGATACGTCAACGTCAACGTCAACCGCTATAACAACATCAATGTCAATCGCACCCACATCAACTCCAATGTCTGGCACCCAAAACGGCCCGGCGGACGCCCGGCCGGATTGCAGCGCCCCCCGAGCGGCCCAGTCGGCCGCCCAGCTCGGCCAAATGGCATGCCCGCCAATGCGATCGGTCGTCCCAACGTCAACGTTCCGGCGAGCGCGGTGAGCAGGCCAGCCAGGCCCAACCCGGGGCAGGCCAATCTCGCGAACCGTCCGGCCGGGACGAACGCCGGGCAGGCCGCCGGCAATCGGGCCAACCCTGGTCGGGGGATTGGCGATCGTCCTCGCGCAAACGCCGCCGCATCGGCCGGCGCAGGTGCCCGCTCGGCAGGTCAACGTCCGGCCCCGGCACGACAACCCGAGGCATTCAAGGGCATGGACAAAGGCCGGCAGGCGGCCCAGTTCGGCGCACGCGGCAACCAAAGCCGTGCCGCGAGCCAGATTAAGCGTCCTGGCAACGCTGGCGGAGGGGCGGGCGGCCGGGGTCGCCGCAACGGCTAGTGGGGATGAAATAATGACTGGCTCTGCTCAGCGGGTGGCCGCAAGCGCGTTTCTCGCCGCGATGGCTGTGTTGACAATTGTAGTGAGCGTCTACGCGGCGGAGCCGACCCAACTATCCTATGTGTCGTCCGATGAGGCGGTGGCGGCACTAGTGACGGCCGCTCGGTCGAACGACACCGCCGCGTTACGCACGATACTCGGGCCTGGCAGCGCGCCCTTGATCAGCTCAGGTGACAAGTACGCCGACGAGGCGGCGCTGCGTCACTTTATCGAATTATACGATGCACGACATGCCCTCATGCCGGACGGCGCGGATCACGTGATGCTTGAGGTCGGCGCAAATGGTTGGGCGTTGCCGCTCCCGATCGTACGACGAGCGGAGCGGTGGTCGTTCGATGCGCGCGAGGGCGCGCAGGAAATTATCGACCGGCGAATTGGCCGCAATGAGATCTCTGCGATCCGGGTATGCCTGGCTTATGTTGACGCCCAAACAGATTATTTCGAGCGCAAGAAGCAAGCGACTGGAAGCGGCATGTATGCACAGCAGCTTGTGAGCGCGCAAGGCAGGCACGACGGCCTCTATTGGCCCGCAGGCGACGGGCAGGACGAGAGCCCGCTTCAGCCTTTGGTTGCCCAGGCACAGGACGAGGGGTATCCCGGGCAAATGCAACGCCAAAATTTGGTGCCCTACCAGGGCTACTTCTTTCGCATCCTGTTTTCACAGCGCGCCGAGGCCCCCGGCGGCGCCAAAAAGTATGTGCAGAACGGCCGAATGACCGGGGGATTCGCGTTGATCGCCTGGCCAGCGAATTACGCCGCATCAGGCATCATGAGCTTTATTGTCAATCAGGACGGCGTTGTATTCCAGAAGGACCTCGGCCCGCAGACAGCACGAAGCGCGGCAAGTATAGCACAGTTCAATTCGGATCCAAGCTGGGCACGGATCGAGGTGACAGACCAGTAGCCCCCGGAAGGCGGCATTGGGTTTGCCGGCCCGGCTCCGGCAATTGTCTGCCGGATTTGCATAGCGCACTCGTTGCCCCGCACATAGGCTTTGACGCTCGAAAGAGATGCTGTAGCTTCGTCGGCCAACCCTGACCGTCGGTTCATCGTCGAAATCCTGAGGTCAACACCATGGCGGCCCTCAATGAACACCCTGCGGGGCTTTCGCCGACAACCCGTGACACGCCGCCTGCCTTCCACCTGCTGGCGAAACCGAGCGGATCCACCTGCAACATCGACTGCGCATATTGCTTCTTTTTATCTAAGGAGGCGCTATATCCGAACGACAAGCACCGGATGTCCGAGGCCACGCTCGAGGCTTACATCAGTCAGTTGCTTGAGTCGCACCGTACACCCGAGGTAATCGTGGCCTGGCAGGGCGGCGAGCCCACGCTCATGAAGCTCGACTTCTTCCGGCGTGCCGTCGAACTCGTTGAGAAGCACCGCCGGCCCAGCCAGACGGTGCAACATACCTTTCAGACCAACGGAATCCTTATCGATGACGATTGGTGCGCCTTCTTCAAGCAACACCACTTCCTCGTCGGCCTGAGTGTCGATGGTCCGCGCGAACTGCATGACACCTATCGCAACGACCGCCGCGGACAGGGCACGTTCGACCTGGTGATGCGCGGTTGGCGGCTATTGCGTCAATACGGTGTCGATTTCAACATCCTATGCACGGTCAATGCCGCCAACGAGAAACACGGCGCCACCGTCTATCGCTTTTTCCGCGACGAACTGGGCGCGAAGTGGGTGCAGTTCATCCCGATCGTCGAGCGTGCAACCGAGGCGACGGTGCAAATCGCCAACCAAGGCTGGAGCGAGCGGCCCGGTCAGAAACGCCTGCTCTATACCCAAACCGGCAATCTCGTCACGGCGCGCACAGTCGGCGGCGAGCAATACGGCCGCTTTCTGATCGATGTCTTCGAGGAATGGGTGCGCCACGACATCGGCACAGTCTACGTCCAACTGTTTGACGTCACGCTGGAGGCCTATTTCGGCCGCCATTTGCTATGCATCCATGCCCCCACCTGCGGCCATGGTCCCGCATTGGAGTCCAACGGCGACCTCTATTCTTGCGACCACTTCGTTGAGCCCCGCTTTCTGCTCGGTAATATTCACCAAACGCACATGCAGAAGATGGTGTCCTCGCAAAAGCAGCAGAAGTTCGGCCGAGACAAACGGGATACCTTGACCGCCCAATGTCTCCGGTGTGAGGTCAGGCCGCTCTGCCACGGCGGCTGTCCGAAAGAACGGTTTGCAGTTTCGCGCGACGGCGAGCCAGGTCATAATTACCTTTGTTCTGGCCTAGAATCGTTCTTCACCCACACTAGGCCCGCGATGCGGACCATGGCCGAACTATTGCGCCGGGGCCGCCCGCCGTCCGACCTGATGAAGCTGGTCGCAGCCGAGGATGCGAAGCGCGGGCCCTACAAGCCTTGTCCCTGCGGAAGCGGCCGAAAGTTCTGCTTCTGCCACGGCGACCGACCGCCGCCTTCAACGTTCAGCAAAGTAACTACCGCGACGACTGTGCCGAGGGAAGGACAACTCCGGTCTCAGACATTGGCCGGCGGTGAGGGTGGAACACCCCAGTGACGCGGGCCATCGCGACCGTTTATAACGCAGCTAGTTGGAGGGAAAACACTCATGGCGACGAAAAAACCGAACATCTTGATCCTTTGGGGCGACGACATCGGCTGGTGGAACATCAGCTTCAACAACCGAGGACAGATGGGCTATCGCACGCCGAATATCGATCGCGTTGCCAATGAGGGCGTTGCCTTCACCGATTACTACGGCCAGCAAAGTTGCACGGCAGGTCGCGCCGCGTTCATCACCGGGCAAAACCCGATCCGTACCGGCCTGACGAAGGTCGGGATGCCGGGCTCCAAAGTTGGCTTGTCAGCGGAGGACCCAACAATCGCGGAACTGCTGAAGCCGCTCGGCTACGTAACAGGCCAGTTCGGCAAGAATCACTTCGGTGATCGGGACGAATTTCTGCCGACGGCGCACGGTTTCGACGAGTTTTTTGGCAACCTTTACCATCTCAATGCGGAGGAAGAACCGGAGAATCCAGACTATCCAAAGAACCCGGAGTTCAAGAAGCATTTCGGACCCCGGGGCGTGCTTCACAGCTGGGCAGACGGTAAGGGCGGGCAGAAGATCGAGGACACCGGCCCGCTGACCAAAAAGCGGATGGAAACCATCGACGAAGAGGTCACCGGCCACGCGCTGCGTTTCATCGAAGATACACACAAGGCGAACCAGCCCTTTTTCATGTGGTATAATACCACGGCGATGCATTTCCGCACCCACTGCGCCGAGAAGCACAAGGGAAAAAGCGGCCAGGGGGACTACAATGACGTCATGGTGGCTCATGACGAGAATATTGGCAGGATGCTGGACAAGCTCGACGAACTCGGCATAGCCGACGACACGATCGTTATGTACTCGACCGATAACGGCCCGCACTACAACAGTTGGCCGGACGCCGGCATCACCCCATACCGCTCGGAGAAGAACACCAACTGGGAAGGCGGCTGGCGCGTGCCAGCATTCGTTCGCTGGCCTGCAAAGTTCAAAGCCGGCACGGTGCTCAACGGGATCGTCAGCCACCAGGACTGGCTGCCAACCTTTCTGGCCGCCGTCGGTGAGCCCGACATCGTCGACAAGCTCCACAACGGGCACCAGGCCGGCGCCAAGACGTTCAAGGTGCACATCGACGGATATAACCTGCTCCCGTATTTGACCGGCGAAGTCAAGGAAAGTCCGCGCAATTTCTTCTTCTACATCAGCGATGACGGCGACATTTTGGCGATTCGCTACAACGACTGGAAAGTTGTGCTCATGGAGCAGCGCGCGAAGCAGTTGGCATGCTGGTTCGAGCCGTTCGTGAAATTACGAGCTCCGAAAATGTTCAATCTTCGTCGCGATCCGTTCGAGCGGGCTGATGAAAATTCCAACACCTACTGGGATTGGGTCATCTCGCATGCGTTTTTGGTCTATGGCATGCAGGCGATAGTCTCCCGTCAGATCGAGGACTTCGTGAAATTCCCGCCACGTCAAAAACCAGCCTCGTTCAATCTGGATGCCGTGCTAGCGCACCTTCAGGATGCTTCCGGGGGTGGTCACCACTAAGCCCCCGCAGCTGAATTCAGGCGTGACGTGTCGTGCAAACAAGGGCACGGCACGCACCACGCGCAATCGCTGACTAGGTGCCTGACGTGCAACCAACAAGGAGCCTGCGAGATACTGCGCCGATCCTACAGATTCAGGCTCGCGCGGCCCACGTTGCTAATGTCAATGGTGCTGACGTTCGCAGGCGGGTTTCTGGGCATCGGCATTCTTTTCAGATTGCTCTCAACGTCTCCCTCAATGATTTGCCTGCTTTTCCAGATCCGACAGCAGAATCTTAACCTGCGGGTCGTTCGGATCTAGTTGCGCCAGTTCACGCGTGTATGACAGAGCTTTGGGCAAATCGCCGGCACTGCGCGCTCCCGCGATCAGCGCGACCAGAACGTCCCGGTCTGCCGGGTGCTGCTTGTGGGTCTCGGCCAGTACAGCACGCGACTGCTCCGGTGATCCAGTGCTGTTCAGAGCTACCGCGTAAACATATGCATAGCGGACGTTGTCAGGAGCCAATTCTGCCGCCTGACGAAGCAGCGGCAGCGCATCAGCGTAATTGCGCTGACGCACCAGAGACAAACCCAGCGCATGAAGGACATCAGCATTGCGCGGATCGATCGCCATCGCCTTCCGCAACAGCTCTACACCCTGCGCGTCAATGCCACGCATCCGGTCAAGATCGGCAAGGTTCAGCAGCGCCGGCACAAAATCCGGCTCAAGGCGCAGGGCTGTCCGATACTCCGCCTCCGCCTCGGTTGGCTGTGCCAACCGCGTGTGCAGCAGTCCCAGATTGAGGTGTGCCTCGGGCCGCTCTTCGTTGGTCAATTCCGCAGCGACCAGTTCGTCGTAGGCTGAAGCGAAAGCGGTGCGTTGTTCGAGCGACATCGTCTGTGCCGGCATACCGGCCGCAACGCGCGCGGTCTCGGTCCGAACCGCACGAATTGGATCGCGCAACAATGACAAGGCAGTCTGGGTGGTGGCAGGCGATGCACTGGCGGACAGCGCGCGCGGAGCGGCCATACGGATCAGCGGGTCAGGATCCGCCACGGCGGCCGCTATGGCGGCGCCCGAGGCCGGGGAAGCATACCGCGGCAGCAGCGTCAAGGCGGTCGCCCGGGCGATCCCCGGCTGATCGTGATCCAGGATCAACGTATCGAGGCGACGCTCCGCCTCCGCGCCGCCGGTTCGCCCCGCATAAAGCGCGGTGCCGTAGTGGTAGCCGGTTTGACGACCGTTGGGATACCAATCGGCCACGGCGCGCGCTGCCCAGTCCGCGGCGCGGTCACGGTGGCATTGAGTGCATGCATTCGGCGTCCCGATCGATACGGAAAGATCAGGCCTCGGCACGCGAATACTGTGATCGCGCCGATCATCCACGATCATGTAGGTCTTCTTCGCCATGTGGCAGTTGACACACTGCGCACCGGCACTGCCCGGCTCGTGATGATGATGTTCCGTAACGTCGAACTTTGCCGGCATATGACATTGTGCGCACAGGCTGTTTCCCTCGGCCCGTAACATAGCGTTATGCGGCTCATGGCAATTGGAACAGGTGACACCGGCCCGATACATCCGGCTCTGCACGAACGAACCGTACTCGAATACCTCTCCATCAAACTGCCCGTCCGGATGATACAGCCCGGGTTCCAGCAGCGCGGGAAGATACGCGTCAAGAAATGGCATGCCCGGCTGCGGCGTCTTCGTAATCGTCGCTCGGCGCGAATGGCACCCGGCGCAAGCGTTGAGCTCCATCGAAGCAAGTTTCTCGGTCCGACGGGCAATCCCTGTTGCCGGATTCATCTCCCACCGGCCGTGATCGTTAGGCTTTAGCGATAGCGTCAATCCCAGCCGATCCGCGTTGGTTAAAGGCGGCGTCCCCGTCTGGGCCCAATTGACGTGATTGGAGCCCGGCCCGTGACACGCCTCGCACGACACGTCGACGTCGGTCCAGGTTGTTCTGTAGTCGTTACTCTGAAGATTATAGTTCTTCTTGAGGTTGGTCGAGTGGCAGCCGGCGCACATGTAGTTCCAGGTCTGGTCCCGCCCCGTCCAATGCACCGGATCGCCGGGCGGCAGTTTTCGATCGGGGTATAGTGGAAACCAGCGCTGACCACCGTTTTCCCGCGCCCGGCTGTCCCAGGCGACACCCAGCGCTTGTAGCCGGCCGCCGGGGAAGCCGATCAGGTATTGCTGCAGGGGATCGACCCCGAACGTGTAGGCAATCTGATAATCGTGTGACTTTCCGTCAGCGCCTTCCGTTCGCACCATAAAGGCCTCGCCGGAGCGGCTAAAGCTGGTCACGACCCCGTTCTGCGATTGGTCCGCGTTGTTGAACGCACCGAGTACCGTATCCGATGTGGCAGGCTGCATGGCCTTGGCATGATGTGATGTCTTCCACAGCGCGGTTTCGGCCGCATGACACCCGGAGCACGCGGCGGCGCCAACGAAATGGGCCGGCTCTTCCGCCATTGCCGACAAGATCCAGAGCGACACTAGCAGCGTCGCCGCAATAGCCGCGCGGGGTATAATGTGCCACGCCCTATGGGCGGACCTGCACAGGTCGCCTTCCTGACCCGCCTGAACGATCTGTCGACGCTCTGACATGCCGCCGCTACTACTTGTCGACCATGGACAAAGCGCTCCGCACCGGCGCATCGGAGAGTTGCATAAACCCCTCGTATGGGGAACTGAGCTCGAGAATAAGGAAAATCGCACCGGCAACCGAGACGGCACCGATGAACAGCACGACCAAAAGAGTTGCATTGAAGCGGGTGAGGAGACCGAAGCCAAGAAACAGCATACAGATCCAGAAGACCAGCACCGTCAGGAATGGCCAAGCGAAAGACGAACCGGATTGTTCGTACATCAGCAGTCGCGTTTGCCCGAGGTTCTGAGCGATCTGCATCGCCTGGCTCTTCAACGTAGCCTGCGAGTCGTTTTTTGGCGCAAGCGATCTCAAGCTGGCGAGGAAATCGCCCGCCACGCCCTGTGTTGCCCTTGGATCAAGTTCGGGGGTGCGTGTGCCGTCTGATGCCCATATCCGGTCATGGACGGCGGCAAGCCCCTGGCGCAACAAATCGCGCGGTTCCTTGGCGTCTGGACCATAGAAAGACAACACCCGGTCAAGCAGTATGACGTTGGCGGAAAGTGACTGCACCTCGTTCTGCTGCGCCTGGTAATGGCTGCTTCCGGATGCGATGAGCAGGCTGAGCACCAGCGCCGAAACGGTGGCAATCAGGCCCAGGACGAGCTTCACGACATCCCTCGATCCCACGTCCAGGTGATGATCCGGCAGTTTGAAGTTTAGCAACATACCCAAAAGGCCCATGCCAAACGCGCAGCCGAAAATGATCGACGACGTCTCCAGCGAGTTCATCGTTGGCGGCATCCGACCGGCCAAAAGTGTAGCCCCGACCTCATCTCGTCATCACTTTGGCCAAGGCGGCCACGGCAAGTTGCCGCCAGACTTTTAGTGTTTTTCATCTTTCCTCCTATTCGATCGGCGCAGCGCCGGCTCGCTGATCAAACCGAACATGGTCGCGTGAGCCGCTCATTCGGCGCACGACTGAAGGGCCGCTACTGCGACCCCTCCTATCCGCTCCAGCAAGGCCAAAAATGGTCTAGAACGTGAATGTCACCGCTAGCATCGGCCCCTTGACCGTCATGGTCTGCAACGCAGCGTCGCTGCCCTGATCAAAGGATAAATAGCGGTAGGTGAGAGATAGATCGGCCAGGCGGGTGTGGTAGCCGAGGCCAGAGGCGATCTGCCAGGTCAGATTCGAACCGCCTGCGCCAATATCGAAGTAATAAGGGATGAAAAGCCCGGCGTTGCCGACGCGCAAGCGGCCGCGAAAGCCGCCGATGCCATTCCAGAGGTCGCTGGACGAGGAAACACTGCCGCCGCGCCCGAAAATCGCGCTGTTGCCTCGCGGTCCTCCGACCGCAATCCCGATGCTATGATCAAGCGTGCCATTCATAGCAAGAAAACGGAACCCGGCGATCGCATCGAAATTGCCCCAGTTTCCCTCAGCCAAGGTATACCCGCCGGCCAAGGTCCAGATCGAGGAGGTCAGGTTCATGCCCACATCGGCCTGCACGCCGGTCGAGATCGGAATAGGCGGTTCATTCGGAGGCCTGACCGATCTGAACCGGGAACCGGTGCCGCTCAGGTTCATATAAATGAAGTCGGTCAGGAGCGAGAATCGCTCGTATTGCGCGTCAGCCGTAACCATGGTCGCGAAGTTCAAGTGGGACACCAAGTCGCCGAACCCTATCGACGTATCGGTGGACGCCGTCCCGCCTCCAAGCGCGGGCGGCAGATTGAAGTTCATCGTTGTGTTGATGTTGGCGATCCATAGATATGGCGCGACATCGAAGGTCCAGCCGGGGACGTCGACTGACGCTTGCCCCAGGCTAATCGGTTGTTGCGCCCGCGCGACGGATATTCCTCCGGATGCGATCGTGAGCGTCAGGACGACAGCAATGAGGATTCGATTCAGCATTAAAAATTCCTTCGCCTCAATTTCTAGGTCCTGAATGAACCGGCATTCCCCAAGACAGCACTCGAATCGGCGCCGGCGACCGATGCGAGCACTCGCATTAAGCCAGGCGGTGGGATCGAGCAACAATCAGAAAATGAAGGTTAACCTGTGTGCGGAGTTGTCAGGTCGAGCCGGATTCTGGAGGCACCGCGTGTAATATGCGCCGAAGGCGAAATTTATCGGCTGTTTGCCACCGACCGTCACGACGCGCCCGCTGCAGTGACGGCTACCGGATCCGCGGCAGGATCGTCAGAGTGATGGCGTTCCAATCGTCAGTATCTGGATTGGAATGACAGGCTGAACATTGAGGATGTCTTGCGGCCTTGATGCGGACCATAGTTAAAGACGGTGTTGTTCCGAAACGGAAAGCTATAGAGCGCCGACCGGATTCTGTAGCTTTTTGGCGAGAGAGCCATGGCGCGGTCCGCACCCGCGTCGTCCGCCGGCACCTCTGGTGCCGATGATTGCGCATGCGCCACGGCGGCGCCCGACAAGATCGACCCACCGAGAAAGCCCGCACAGAGAGGCCTCAAAGTTTGCATGCCAATTATTCTCCCAAAAGCCTGGAGAAGCCCCTTCGTTGCAGCGACCAGATTACGCGTGAGATCTGACGGCGGATCAGGGGTTCGCCTATGCAGTTTCGGCAGGCTGGCCCGGTGACCGAGGGCGCCAAACGGGCCCGACGGAAACACAAGGCGTTTGTCCAAACGGGTCCCGCAAGCTGCCTAAGCGATCATGAATTTGCTTATTGTCACGAAAGCGCGATCTCGACTAACAAAAGTTTGCCGAATCTGCATAGTCAATGTTGGACACCCGGGTAGATAGGGATAGATATATCTTAACTAATCGTAACGTAGTGCAACGCAACATAGCGCGGTGTGGGGAAGCCATGTGGTCAAGCGAGATCGTAGAATCCGCGGACCCGGACGAATTCATCAGTTCCATCCGGCCGCACGGTTGCGAAATTCTCGTGACGGAACGGGGTTCGTTCGAGGCACGCGGCATAATGATCGATATCGACCGTTTATATTTGCAACGGCGAACGGAACGGCTGGCTCGCCTCGTCAAGGTGGAAACGCCCAGATCGGGGATAATTTTTCTGACCGAGCCTGGGCCAAGCATGTTTTGGAACGGCGCCGAGATCGGAGCGGAGAGTCTGGCCCTATTTGGTCCCGGTACCTCGATTTCGCGGCTGTCAGGGCCCACGAGTTGGGGAAGCATGTCTCTTGCTGCCGACGATATGGAGTCCATTCTCACCTCCTACTTCGGAGCCCTTCCGATAGGGGCGGCTGGTTGTAACGTGATCACCCCGCCACCGGGAGCCTTGATGCACATGCGATCGCTGCATGCCGCTGCGAGCAAATTGGCCGAAGCCTCGCCGAAGCTGTCAACGCAGTCGGCGCCCACGCTCGCGTTGGAGCAGACGTTGATTCAGGCCATGCTGGATTGCATCGACGCACGAAACCTCCGCCCGGACACCACGGCCCTGCAGCACCACCGGCTAATCATCCGCCGGTTCTGTGAGTTCGTGGCACTCCATCCGCTCAAGCCACTGCACATCCCGGAAACGAGCCACGCGATCGGTGTTTCTGGCCGGACTTTGCGTATGGCCTGTCAGAGGCATCTCGGGGTAAGCCCCACGCAGTACCTGCTGCTTCGTCGCATGCATCTGGCGCGGCGAACCTTGCGGCGGTCGCATCCTGATGTCACCAGGGTGACCGACGTCGCAACAAACCTCGGGTTCTGGGAGCTTGGACGGTTCAGCGTCAATTACCGTCAGATCTTTGGCGAATCACCCTCCACAACCCTGAGGGCAGGAGCTTCCAACTGCATAGGCTAAGCTTCGGCGTGGACGTGGTCTATGTTCGTACGCCCTTCTGCGGCGTCCCACATGATGCGGGGATCAAACGTTTCAGCCGCAAAGATCGTGAGTATGACACACGCGCAGAACGCCACCGCGCCGATGCCGGGCTCGATGGTGACAACTCCGCCAAATTGCACAAGGGCGCCAAGCAGAGCCTCCATGAAGATGTCGATCATCGACCAACGGCCGATCCAGTGGATGATGTAATAGAGCCGGGTTCGATCTCGAAGCCACTTTGTGTGCCCAGTTTGCACAAAGACCAACATCAACGTTAGGCCGACCATCTTCAGCATCGGCACGGCAATACTTGCAAAAAACACCAACGCGGCCAGCGGGTACATCCTCGAGTGTATCAACTCCTGCACGCCGCCCAGTATTGTACTCGGTTGACCGGAGCCGAGTTGCATCACGGTAAGAACCGGATACAGGTTCGCCGGCACATAGGCTATCGCGGCGGCGGCGACCAATGCCCATGTCCTCGCGAGGCTGTCCGGTTTTCGGGCATGCAATGGAGACCCGCAGCGCGGGCACCCTGCCCTGTTCTCGTCAGGCTCGGCAACCAGAGTGCAGGTTTCACATCCGATCGCCCCGGGCGGAACCCGCCCCGTTGCAAGCGCCATGCGTGACACATTGCGGGCCCGGCCGCTGTCGAACGCATCCCAGATCGCCTCCCGATCCAGCGCCCCATCCGCCCAGACGATCACGACGGTCAGCGCGAGAAGGGCATAAACGCCAGCGTTCAGCTCAATCTTCACCAGATCACCGAGCTTCACGTAGGCGACGAAGACGCCCAACACGAAGACCTCGACCATCGACCAGGCTGTCAGACGCTCGACCCAAACGAAGATGCGCCGCAGATGCTGTGGAGGCTTCGGTTCGCGTATGCGCAGCAGCACGTAGATGGTGCCGACCAGCTTTGCCAGTGGCGCCGCTACCGTAACGAACACCACCACGACGGCGAGGCTCGTCATCCCCCGCTGCTCAAGTTCCAACGGGCCGGAGAAGATCCCTGCCCCGTGCACGATGCCAGACGTGCTGACGGTCATGAGCGTCGTCCCGCACATCACCCCAAGCAGGATCAGCGCCGCGACGGTCAGCGCAAGGCTATGCTCAAGCGGGTGACGTCGTGCCTTGCGCAGTGCGGTGCCGCAGCGTTCGCAGTGCGCGGTCGTGCCCGGAGCGAGCACCGGTTCGATCTGGAACAGTCCGCAACCGGGACATTCACGAAGCGCCGCCTCAACCCGGTCGGCTGACTCCCCCGCTAGGAATAGCGAAATCATTTACGACCGTGCCTGGTGGCACCTTCAGGCTTGGCGGCTGGCGTGGGCCTGGTGGCAAGCATGACCGCGACGCGGTCGGCGACCTGAGCGATCGCCGCGCTGGTGGCCGCGATCTGGCCCTCGACACTGGCCGACGGTGGAGGCTGCGAGATGTGGAAGCTACGCATATCGACAGACGCCCGTTTTTCGAACGACACGGAGGCCTGAGCAATGAGCAGCAGTTGGCCGTCACGATCCAAATCGAGTCTTTGCACCTCAATCTCGATAGTCGCATCGGGGGATGATCCACTCAGCGCGCCGGAGGACGCGTACACCGTGCTCTGCGGCAGTCTCTGAGAGAGATCCTGCACCAGCACGCGTCCCAGCATCGCGTCGATCGGCTCACCCCACCATGAGCCGGGCCGCAGCACGATGCGATAATCCCCCGACGTTTGGACAATCGGGCTGCGCACCAAGTATTGCGCAACCCCCACGCCGTGGAGCGCGATGACCTTGGGCGCACCGGACAACACAGCGCCCGGCACCGGGGCAATCGTGTAAAGGGTCGGATCCGGTGAGGAGCATGAGGCGGCGAGCAGCGTGGCAAACAACGCCAGGGCGAGCCGAACCCGGCACAGATATCTCATTGGGCGTCTGTGCGGCCGCGCACCAGTGCTTCCGGATGACGGGTCAGCAAATCCGCAAGCGACCTGAACGATCTCACCGCATCGGTCAGTTGCGCCATCAGTCGGTCCAGATCGCGATGAAACTGGGTATCGTTGCCATAGCCCGCGTCGACCGAGCGAAGCAGTTGGTTTGATTGCTTCAGGGTGGCTTGCAGCGTGGCCGCTATCTCAGGAAATTGCTTCAACGCCGGGCCCATGTCCGTGCTCAAGCTTTTCATCACCGCCTGCGCGTCGCCCATAGCGTTGGCCAGCCCGGACAGTGTCTGCTGAAGCTCCGGGCCGCTGCTGAGCGCAGTCATGTTCTTCGTCAGGAGCTCCAGGTTTTGACCAATGCTGGCAAACGGGATCGCATTGACATTGCGTAGCAGGTCACCCGCCGAGGCCTGAAGGCCCGACAATCCGCCGGAATCGGTGGTCGGGAAGACAAAAGCCCCGTCCTGTTCGGTCACCGTGACCGCAGGCGCGTCCGGCACGATCTCGAACGAGACCAGCATTTCCCCAGTCAACAGATTCCCGCTTTGAAGTGACGCGCGGAACCCCTTTGACACCAAGGTCTGGACGGCGTCGTGCGTATCCTTGAACACCTGATGGCCAATACCCACGATGCGCTCCGGCGACACCTCTAGGCGCACTGGCGCCACAATGGTGTCTTTCACCGGATCATAGCTCAGCCGAACATCCGTCACCTGACCGACCTTGAGGCCGTGCACCACAACTTCAGAGCCCACGCCAAGGCCACGCACGGAGGAAGAAAAGTAGACCAGCAACGGGATTTTCCGGCTATAGGAAGCAGCCTTGGCCGCATCCTGGTTCACAAACAATGGGAACTCATGGTTTTCCGCGCTGACCTCGCTTGACTGCCCCACAGTCGGCGTCTCGAAGGCGATGCCGCCCAGCAGCAGAGCGCGGAGTGATTTCGACCTGCATTTCCACGCCGGCACCGCCCAATTTCACTGCTACGCCAGAAGCATTCCAGAAACGGGTCTGATCGTGGACATAGCCATCGAACGGCGCGCGAACGAACGCGTGGATGGTTACGCTCTCCGCCATATCCCCGATGTCCCAACCAAGCACCTGCCCGACCGACAGGCCGCGATAGAATACCGGCGAGCCGAGACTGACCGACCCAAGTTGATCCGATTTGAGCAGGAACGTGTGGCCCGGCACATCGGTATCCAGCAGCGGCGGTTCCTCGCGCCCGGCGAAGTTGCGCTCCGCCTTGGCGGCTGCATCTCCTGGCAGCATCCCGATGTAAGAGCCGGAGAGCAGCGTGCTGAACCCCGAAATGTTACCGGCGAACAAGCGCGGCTTTACTACCCAGAATTGCGTTCCTTCCGTTAGGAACTGTTCGGCCTGCGCGGTCGTTGCAACCGAGACAAGTACGCCCCGCCGATTCTTCGTAAATTCGAGGCTCTTGACCGTACCCAGGACAATGTCCTTGTACTTGAGCTGCGATTGCCCCGCCTGCAGTCCCTCGGCGTCTTCAAATGAGATGACGATGCGCGGACCTTCCTTTGAAAGTGTATCCCAAGCCAGCCATGCGCCAATCAAGATAGCGATGATCGGTATCGTCCAGATCACCGGGAATCGCCGAGACCGGCTCACTGCCGCTCGGTCCAGAGTTCTGTGGTCAGTTACGCTCATGGCGCTATCCCCGCGAACATGTCACGCATAGTGGCAGGATCCTTGCAGAGCTACGTCGAGGGAGCCAGGTGTTGGCAATGCATAAATGCACCGAGCGCTAGGCACGCTTTGTCGCGGCTGTTGGAAACAAACGCTATGCGATTTCGGCAACACTTACAATGCGTCGAACGCAGACACTGAAGCCCACTCGATGCTCCTCCGCGCGCGCTGTCCCAAACTCGAAGCAAGGCCGAACATCGCGCCCAATCAGCGACGCCGGGAGACCTGTTTAATACTTTTTTATGACCGCCGCGCCGTTGGGCCCGACACACCCGGCGCGGTAGACGCCGTTGGCGCAGGTCACCGTTTTCGCCGGCGGCGGACGCCTATGAACGACAGCGGCGCCGTTAGGCCCGACGCATCCGGCTCGGTAGACGCCGTTGGCGCAGGCCACGGCGTAAGCCGCTTGGGGCGTTGCCAGAACCACAATGGCCGAAAGGCTAAGTGTGGACAGGGCAAGCACGAGAGCGAATTTCATCAAGAGTAACCTTCTTCAGGGGCCGAGCGGCGGGAGCAGAGCCAGATGACAGAACACCTGCTGTCTTGAAAAGCCCTCCTTTATTGCCGCGAGACTTCGGTCGCTCTCGTCACTGGCGGCGGGTTCCACTTCCCGGTCAGAGCGTCGTTTTCTGGAGCGTAAAGCCGCATCGTGAGGTTGAACGGTCCCCGCGGCGCCGGCAGCCAGTTAGCCTCCTTCTCCGCGCCAGGGTTGGCGTTTTGGATGTAGAGGTCAAGGGAATCGTCCGCATTGTGTTTGAACGGCATCCAGCTGCTGAGGGCGAATTGGCTGATGCTGTTCGCCACTTGATAGCCGTCCGTATCATAGAGCGTGATCGACCAGAACGCGCTCACCGGCGGGATGGAACCTTTCTCGAAATGTAAAACATAGGCGTTGGCGCCATCGAGAGGCTCGCCGGTCGAGTCCGCAAGATTGAGCGGATAGATAGCGTCCTCCGGCAAGTTTGCGCCCAGTCCAAGTTGCGCGATCATGGCGCGCTTGAGATAGTAGTTGCCGTAGACGCCCATCGTGTCGGTATTCATCGACCAGCCGTTTTCAACGCGGGCGATGGTGCGGACCTTCCACGCCATCAACGCCAAAGCCTCCTTCGGCGCGGAGGCGAGCGCAGTCCTCACAACGGGATCGAGCGCCGCAATATCAAAGCTTTGTCCACGCTCGATTCCGATCCTCCGCATCTGAGCGACGATCGGTTGATCGGTGATATGTGGCGGCTGCAACTTGAAGACTTCGGCTGCACACGCAAAGAAATCGGCGCCCGACATCCCGTCTACGGTAATCTTCGGCGGCGTCTTCATGTCGACGCCAGGATCAACCGTGCCGGCTGCTGGCTCGCCGGCCATACCCCAGCGCAACAACGGCGTGACTTTAAGCCCAGCCTGGATACCGTGTACCGCATCGTAATCAGCCGGCCCGTCGGTCTTGGTGCGGCCGATGATCCAGACATACGGCGTGGGCGCATCGATGCGAACAACGGACGCAGGCAGCGACCCGCTCCAGCCTGGCGGCACCACTGCATAATCGCCGGCTCGCGTTCCCGTGGTGCGCCAGCCTGGGGAAGCAAACACATCCGTCCACATGTCGAGCATAGGCAACAGGTAGTAGCGCCCATTGGTATCCGGAACCGATACGACCATAGAGTCCTTGGTCAGGTCGAGCCACGCGCTGCTGTAAAGCGTGTCGAAGTTCGGCCGGACCACAGCTTTCATGTCTGCCGGCGGGAACGCCGTGAGGCTGACAAACGTATTCATCGGCCCATGTATACCCTCGGGCCTGGCGACGTTGGTCAACTGCTTCCGAGTCAGTTCCATCGTGACCAGAGGATAGAAATACACGAAAGCCGCCACGCTGATGGCGCTTGCTTCCTGCTCGTTGATCGGGTTGGCCGCTGCCATCACGGCTGACCTGACGGGCACCAGCCCACGAGTGTGGCGTATACCACAAAGCGCGATGGCAGCGCCGAAACCGTGTCCATTCAACATTCTCCTTCCGCGTGGATGTCTGGATTTGCCGGATGTCTAAGGTTGACCTACGGCGGATAGTGCCAAGGCAGAAATGCAGCGGTGTAAATCGCCGCAGTGGACGGTCGGCCTGAATTGCAAATCCGTTTATGTGGGCATCGCCACCCCAGATCTCTGCAAAATTGGCAGCAAGAGTTGGACGATCATAACCTGCCTTGTCCAAGCCTATCGCTGATCAAGGTGCTGCTCGCGGGCAGCTTCTCGATCAGCAGCCGAGCGCCGGTGTGGCCGCTCATCTGGCCTAGGTCAGCAGCAGGATCATGGGCCTGCCCTGCTCATCACCCACCGCGTGGGGCTTGGAATTCAACCCGCTCTTGGTGCGTCCGGCAGCGTGAGCACCCCTCTTTTCCCCAGGCTTGCGGCGTCCGAGTTGCTTTGAGACAGGTTGCGTCAACCACAATCCGCTCGCGACCGGACCCCTCATTTGCCACTACAGCAGAAGTCCGCTCGGACACGACGTCGGCTCCAGCGGACGAAGCGGTTCCACAGGATCTTGCGCGCCTTCGTCCGCGGCCACCGGCAATTTGGCAGGGCCGCGGAATGGCGCGATCGGGACGCCAAGGGGCTTTGTTTACTGAGGCTTGTAGCCTGGCGCCGGCGCTCCCGCAGAACCGTGCTGGCCGGCAACGTAGCCCTGCTGATAGGCGCTTTGTTCGTCGGCTTGCTGATTTTCCTTGACGTGGTTGTACACCAGCCCGCCAACTAGCCCCGCCCCAGCACCGATCGCAGTGCCAAGCGCCGCGTTGCCGGCAAGAGCGCCGATGATCGCGCCGCCGGTGGCCCCGCCCAGCGTGCCAATGCCCGCGGCCTTCTGTTGCTGCGTCATGTTCTCGCAACCACCCAGTATCGCGAGACAGGCAGCAAGCGCGAGTAATCGTCTCACAATCGTAAACTCCCTACAATATTACGATTTGCCCGGGCAGGGAAAGCGCTGAGTAAGAAACTCATACACTCCATCAGCCGGCGGCAAGCTGGCGCCGGAAGGGGTCGCCTTGGCCCAAGCCACGAACTCCATTATCGCCTGGTTATGAGTTGGGGGCGGACTGGGAAGGCAAAATGCCGCTCTTCCGCGGGCCGCATTGACCTGGGCCAAAACCTGATACGAGCCGAGCAGATAGCCCCGGCAGAAATTCTGCGCCGCGGTTGTCATCATGGCATTGGCCGACGACGTGTCGGCGCACAACTCCGCCAGCGCGGCCGTGGTCGGCACCCTAAGGGTATCTTCGGTGGGCTCGCTCTGAGCGCCGACTGCTATGGTCGTCGCCGCAACGATGCAGGCCGCAAAGAGCGGTCGTTTCATCTCTCCCCCCTTAATTTGCACACCGGGTGCGCCCCAACGCGCTTGTATGCGCGTGAACTCTCCTCTTTATACCGCCGTTTGTAGCGATTTGCAACCGGGGCACCATCAGGACGCCCTGAACGGTTCGGCGAGGAAAGGCCGGTCGCTGTTTCCATGAAACTACCCACTGGGCGTCTACCGCATACTGAAAGAGAAGGCGTGGCGGCCGTCCGTCATATGTTTTGCGTGCCCCAGCCACCGCCTAGCCCAATGATGCAGTTGCACCCTTCCTCAAATGGGCCGAAGCAAATCCGGACCAGGAGATCCAGCCCCGCGCCGACGGCATCACCCGCTACTTGACCAAGACTTGTTCCCGTGCCCGGCAAGCGATAACATGAGCAAATACATGAAATTGCCAATTGCCGTTGTTGCCTGCGTCGCTCTGCCTGGCTACGCGACGGGCACCATTCCAGGCCCCCGCCACCTTCAATCTCAGTAAAACAGCGCGGCAACGGCACTACTGTCGTGATTATTGCATTGAGATAACCACAGCATCCCCACCAAGGCTCAACATCAGGCCGGTCCGCTTCGCCTTCAGGTGCATGATCACACCTTTCTCGTTGCGGAGCCAGAGGTCGCCCGCGCTGTCGTTGCCAACGACAAAGCCATAGCGACCCTGAGCATACGCCCCCGGAAAATCCGATAGTCTGTTCAGCCCGTAGACCTCGCCTTCGGCATTGATTGTCGACGCACCGATGCCGCCAATTCCAAGCCCTCCCACGGCAAAGGGGTAGCTCTGACCGCGGAAGTTCAGCGTTCCGCTGCCACCGCCACCGCTGCCGATAAAGGCTGCTTGAACCTGATTCATCTCCACTGTGCCGTCCGGTTGCTTCCCAGCCACCGACTGCTGATCCATTGGTTGCGACGAGGAGGAGCATCCAGCAATCGGCACCAGGGCGGCGATGGCCAGTGCGCATAGTGCGCGCCGTGTTCTCTCAGCTCCAGGAATTCCGATGAACTCGGCGACGAAATGCCAGAACGAAAGTGCGTTGATCGAGCCTCATTTGGAAGTTTCCCTGCAACGAGATGGTTTGAACAATTACGTCAGGCCGCCGGTTCGACGCCGACCAGAACAGCTTCGGTGACGATCGCCGTGATGGTGTCCCCGACCTTTATGCGCTTCATGGCTTTGCTGCCCTTCAGGCGTGACGACATCGATCGTCCGAATCCGCCCGCCGGAGGGATCGACGAGGGACACCGTGTGTGCATTGGGGTCAATACCTACGACCAGCCCGGAGACCACCATCTTGCTACCGGCGGCGCCCGTAGGCTTCTCGCCTGGCGCTGCCCGCGCGCCAGCAACCGTCAGGGAATTATCCGGAAGCTTGGTTCCTGGCGGCGCAAGCACGTAGGCCGTCGAAGTATAGTAATGCGCGACGACTGTATCACCAGGCTTGACTTGCGGCAAATTCCGGACTTCATCCCCGACCTTTAAAACGATTGTCTTGCCGTCCGGCCCCTCAAGCGTCACGGTTCGGGTCCCTAGGTCAACCGTCTTGACGACCGCTCGGGCAGATACCGTCTCGCTGTGGGCAATGCCCCCCATGTCGGAAGCCTGGCCGAACGCGGCAGAGGACAAGCCAAGGTGAAGAAATCCGGGACAGGCCACGACCAAGCCCAGTGCGCTGACTGCGGCTATGCAACCTGACCTAATGTTCATTGTCTGCTCTCCTGAAGATGGCGGTAGCGTGCGAATCCCTCCCCGACGGCGCACCGCCGGCAGAAGGGGCATTTGTGTGCCGTGTGCCGACAGTTCCCGCTATGCGGATTTGGCACTTCGCGCCGTTTGCTGCCGGAATAGCGGAATTTGAGTTTGACCGGCTGGGGCGTGCCACAAACCTCTATGGCATCCCGTATTCTGTGCCTTGGCGCCATTCGGTTGGTGTCATGCCTGACCATCGACGGAATGCTCGGGCAAAAGGCCCTTGCGTCCGCATAGCCGAGCGATTTGGCTGGTTGGACTGGATTGGCCCGCGCACCGGTAGTGGCGGTAGCACCCCCGGCCTAAATCAAGGCTGCAACGGAAGTATGACCGCGCGGCCATAGCGCCACGCATGCACCGTGACGATCAAGCTTGGTCCTCGGCGTCGCCCTCTCCCTCCAGCTTCTGGCGCAGCCTCGCGATGACGCTGTGTGCGGTCTCCAGCTCGGAGACCTTCAGCCCTTCCGCGAGCGCGTTGATCCAAGGAGCTTGCAGTCCCATTGCGGCGTCGAAGGTCTGTTGTCCCTTCTCGGTCAGAATGACGAGTTGTGCTCGCCGGTGATGCGGGTTGGCTCGGAACGCGACCAGACCCTCCTTTTCCAGATCGTTGACGATGCGCTGAATGTTCTGGCGGTTCGCGCCCATATCGCGGGCAAGCCAAGCTACCGGCTGCGGACGCTCCGCCGCGACGATGCTGCCCAGAACCTGCCAGCGGGCACTGGTCAGGCCAAGCTCCACCACCAGTCGGTCTTCCGAGGCAAGCATCCTGTTGCTGAGCCTGAACAGGTCGAGAATGAGGCCGGTCAAGGCGGTTCCTGCTGGGGTACGTTGTTCATGGCATTTCCCTTCTTGTTTGGTTGTCAGGTGCAGCTGCTGCATCTCTGCCACGTGGCCGGGCGAACCACATCTGTCTTTTCGGGTGGAGCTGTTTGCCGCGCGCCGATGGGGCTGGTCCCTCGGCAAGGGCCGTGTCTGGCCATGTGATGATGCGTGAGCGGGAGTTACCCGAATGGGCGGAGACACGCGTGGCACGCGCGTAGCGCAGCGAAGACGCGGACACGCCCAATTCATTCTGAACCAGAATTCTGGATCAAAAATCAGCTTTTAAATCAGGGCTGTATGTTCTTTCCGAATTTCTTGATTAATGAACGACAGTGGAATCGGGCCGCCTTCGCGCGGCCTCGGCGCGATTGCTGCTGCTTTTCTTAATCCCGACGGGTCAGGCCCGTCGGACGTTCCAGAAGAGCGCCGCGTCGGAACGGACGAATCCCGACAGACCCGTGCGATATGCCGACAAGCTGAAAAATTCGCCGAGCGGTATGAACGGTGGATCCTCGAACGCGCGTAGTTGCATCTGATCGGCGATTGTCTTCTGCGACGGAAGGTCTGCAGCGTCTAACCAGGCGTCCCGCAACGCCAGCATCTTCGGATCCCGATCCGGCACCATGCCAAAGAGCGGCAGATGGCTGCCCGGATCGAGAACTGCAGGCCCCGGCCACGCGGCGCAAAAGCAGTTCCAATTGTCCGACCCGGCTTGGCCCCCTTTATTGACCCGGCTAACCAACGTACCAAAATCCAGGGCCTGAAAGACCACGTTCAGTCCGATCTCCGTCATCATCGCCTGTGCGACGAGATTTAACGCGCTCAGCCTGGGGCTGTCGGTCGCCGCCATCTGCACGATCGGCACGCCAGTGTAGCCGCTGTCTTTCACGAGTTTCCGCGCCAGATCGAGATCACGCGGGCCGGTCAACACCTCGATGCCCGCCTTACTCTGCAAGGGTGACTCCACGTTGAAGAGGCCCACGCCGGTCCGCATCAGGTCGGCTCGATCGCCCACCGCCGCGGTCATGTAGTCGGCTTGGTTCACGGCGGGAAACAGCGCCCGCCGCAACGCCAGGTTGTCGAATGGGGGCGCCTTAGTGTTGAACTGCAGCATGGACCACCAGCCGAACGGATTGAGTTGCTCCACCGTTACGCCGGACGTCTGTCGAAGCTGTGGCTCCAGGTCGAGCAAGGCGCTGTCCAACCAGTCCATCTCGCCCCTCATAATCGCGCCGGCGGCAGTGACGGCATCGGGCATGACCGTCCACTCGATCCGATCGAAGTTCGCGGCCTTGCCGCCGGCATAAAGCGACGGCTCTTCCTGCCTCGGCACGTAGTGCTCGCTTCGCCGGAAAGCGAGGTGGGCGCCAGGCACCCACTCGTCCGGCAGGAACTCATAGGGTCCACTGCCAGTGTAATCTTTTGCATCAGTGAAGGCATTGACGTGGCTGGCCACGCGCTCCGGCCTGACGACGCAGTCGGCGGCGCGGCCGAGGCCGTAAAGCAGGTGGGGAAACGGTTTCTTCAGTTGGATTTCGAACCGCCGATCGTCGATCGCGCGCATCTCGTCCAGCTGCTTCTTCATGCTGACGCCAAGCGGCGCGCGCTGTGCCCAGCGCCCGATCGAGGCGACCGCATCACGCGCGCGCACTGGCTCGCCGTCGTGGAACCGCAATCCCTCGCGCAAAGTGAACCGCCAAGTCAGCCGGTCCTCAGATAGCTCGTGCCCCTCGGCCATTTGTGGCTGCGGCGTCAGCGACGCGTCCAGCCCATACAGTGTGTCGAAGACTATGAAGGCCGCTTCTCGGGTGCTTACCGACTGAGCCCAGAGCGAATTGAGCGAGGACGGGTTAATCGTGGGTACAAATCTCAACACGCGGGAGTTCCCGCCTCCGAGGGCGGGAGGCCCCCGGCTACCGACGGTTACGGCGACGGCTCCAAGCGTCAATGCGGTACGGCGACGGATCGTGGTCGCGGCGACTGACATTTCGTGTCTTCCCCGTTATTTTAGGGCATGGGAACGTACATCGTCGCGGTAATCGTCATCAGGGTGGCAGCCGTGATGTCTGACGCTGCTCCAAGCCCGCAAGTTCCGGCAGGTTCCCGGCCCGATCGAAGCATTGCTCCGACGGAACGGCACGGTCAATCCCTGCGATGGTTCGGAATTCCCATCGACGAGAGTGATGCATCCTTGTCAGGGCTTAAGGCCGGTCGCCTCTCCCACTAGGGTAATCTGCCGACCACGCAGCAGCCGAACACTTGTCGCCGATACAGGCTCATCAGCGCGCAGGCATCAGCCACGTGCAGTCGACCCGACTGAACCCGCAACAACACATCAAGACGGTTGAACTCTTGATTGCTCATCGACAGCACCGCCATGACGCATCTCCCGGGACCCCAAAATCCGGGGGAGTGTCATCTCTATGTGGCAGAGGGGTGCCATCTCTATATTGCTGCTACAACCGAAGACCGCATAAGATGGATTACGTCAACTTCGCGAGACTGACTTAATGGAACTCGTGGCCCATTGATATTTAAGGCTTTTTCTGGTCTCATAAGTTTCCTTTGGTGGACGATCTCAACCGATGTTCGCTAGCTCTTGCGCGATGACGCCATGCAGCAGCGGCAAGTCGTGTGTTAAGGTGCGCCACACGCGGCGCGCAGCGACATCCTCGTATTCGTGCCTGTAGATATTTCCGGCAGCGGCCATCTCTCGCCATGCAATCGACGGGTGCCGGGCTTTCAACTCCTCCGGCAGCCGGCGTGATGCCTCGGAGATAATCTCAAGGCAACGCGTCACCGCGTAGAGATGCAGATTGTCATCCTTGAACGCCTCGTATGTCATACCCGCAACGAAGCCTTGGGCCATTGCTACGTGATGCTGAATGTCGTTGAGCCAGCGACGTAGCGCCTCGGTGTCAGAAGGCATAAATCGCGTCGGTCGTTGCGGCTGGCCGAACGTATGTCTTTAGGCCCTCACGATCCACGACATCGACCGGCCCGTCGAACAGGCTCGCGATGTATTCCTTGATCCCGACATACTCGTAGACGCCGACCGGCGCGTCGGGGTCTATCTCGATCATGATATCCGTATCGCTATCGGGGCACGCATCGCCCCGCGCGCGGGAACCGAACAGCGCCGCGTGGCTGACGCCCCGCGCGCGCAATGCCGCCTCGTTCTCCCGCAGCTTAGTGATGATCTCGTGACCGTTCATACCATTATGGTAGCATAAAAAGTTAGGGATGTCAGTGCGCCAGACGCCCCGCTGTAGCGGGATTTTCTGCAGTCTCAAAACTTACCCGTTGCGGGACTTTTTAGTGCGGATTTATGCAGCGTAAATTCGGGTATAATTGTGCTATGTGCGCAGGGGATTTAACGGAGTTCAGGCGTGAAGATTGACCATGACTACCTAAAAAAGCTTCTGGAAGCATGTCAGGCGTCCGAGAAGCCTAGCTTCGACATCGAAGATTTAAAGGCGGCTGGTTTTGATTATAAAAACGACGCAAAATTCGAATTTCACATGGCTATTTTAGATGACAAAGGATTTATCCAGCAAGAGGATGGCGATCCGGGGTTCGGGCTGACAAAAGGTATAGACGGATTTTTATCGTGGTCTGTTCTTCCTTTGCGCCTAACCGCCTCTGGGCATGACTTCCTAGATACTGTTCAGAATCCCGAAGTTTGGTCTAAGACGAAAGCCGCCGCAAAGAAGGTCGGCGGTGTCGGGTTTGACCTTTTTCTTCGAATTGCCAAGGCAGAAGCAAAACGGTTTGCCCTTGAGAAATTGGGTCTGCCTATCTGACTTGCCATAGCGCCTGATCGGCGTCCTTGGCTGGCATCCACGAGTTCGACCGCATAACGGCGCTTAAAGTCGATATCGCGCGTTTGTGGGGAAGTGGAGCCCGACTCCGATGCGCATCCGATCTAAATTGCAACAGGTCACCCCATCATAGGAATTTAAGCTTGACAACATTCCTAACACTGCGCTAAACCCAAACAGCAATCTCAGCCGGGCCGCAACGCATGACCGAAACGAAACCCCGCCACCCCGACGTGTTCATGCAGCTCATCGCCGCCTCCCTGACACCGATTTTCTCCACCGCCACCGACGGCGACCCAGTCCGTGCCCAAGCCGCCGTGATCGAGACCATCAACGCCTACGGCCCGAACAACCCGGCCGACCTCCTCCCAATCGCCCAGATCATCGCCTTCGGCCTCGCCGCCCTCCGCTCGATCAGCCTCTCGATGGCGGAAAACATCCCTATACCACTGATCCTCCGCCTGCACGGCAGCGCCGCCTGCCTCTGCCGCGGCGCGGAGCAGTGCCGCCGCGCCCTATCCGAACCAGCACTCCCCGACGTCGATCCCTATCCCCCGGCGGAGCTTGCGGAAGCTGACCGTTGGATCGACGAAGCGGTGCACGCCGAAATCGCCCGAGCCCGCCAACCCGCCGCCGGCGGCCACGCAGCCCAAAACATCCCGCAGGATGACCCGCCCACCATGGCGGCCGCCCTGGACGCCTTGGCCGCCGAATCCCGCCGACGCATCGAGGAAGCCGAGGCCGCCCTCGCAGCCCCAAGCCAACACCAGGCAGGACCGGCCCCTCGCCCCACCGAGCACTCTGCCTGGGCAAACGCCATGGCTGGCGCCGCCCCGGGATCGCCGACCCACCGCCCACCAGGCGCCGGCATCCGCGCCGCCGCCCTGCCAGTGCCGCCAACCATCTCATGACCGCCGCCCCGGGGCGACGCCGGTGATCTTCAAAACGCCGGCCCCGTAAGGCCGGTCACATGCTGCCCTACCCCTGAATCGGAAAATGGCGTCCGAGCAAACGGAACACTGTCGCAACCTGATCCCGTCCGGCTACGATCGCCTGCGTATCGGGTCGATTCGACACACAAAGGACAGTGGCAATGTTTGCGATTGGAGAAACGGTCTATCACAGGACCGGTAAGCACAGCGGCACAGTTTTGGAGTGCGACGGCGATACCGTCTATTTTGTCCAGACCAACGGCGTCGAAATGGATTTCCCAAGCCGCGAGCTGACCGTCACGCCGCCGCCGGACAAGAGCCCGGAAACAGCCGTCGCAGATAGACTATCGCGCGTCCTCACCATGGGCGACATCACGCCGGAGCACCGCCGGGTTCTTTCGATCATTCCGCAACGAACGATCCAGTCAGTGGCGTCGCTGTTCGAGCGAAAGCCCAACACCGGGCGGTTCAGTGCGCTCGATCCGGCTCAGAAGCTCAACTTCATCGCCGAAGTCACCGCGGTGCCCTACCGCACAATGAAGGAGTTCAGCGATCAGCCGGGCACCCTGGCACTGATGATGGGACGCGGCCTCTCCGTCAGCCTCGGCTCGCGCTAGTTCCCAAGGAGCCCGTGGTTCAGGAGCGTGAGCGTCGCCAACTGTCGGGGATGGGGCTTCCCTTCCCCTCCGTATATCCCTTGCCGCCATCGCTCATGCCGAGCTCTCTGATGGCCCACTCGCCGATATTGCACCAGATGTCGGGGCCAGGGCAGTTGCCGCGCAAGTTCTCGGCCTCACCTTGCCGATGCGCGAAGACGAAGGAGATCCCATACGTCTGCTGCAAATACTTAACGAGATCGCACCCGCCGCCGATCTGCTGAGCAGATAATACGCTGCGGCCGTACTTACTTCCCTCCCAATAATTACCACGCTCGTCTGGAAAATTACCAACAAACTCAACCGAAATGGCATCATCGTTAAAGGCGCTGGAAGCGACGAGGTAGGCCTCTACCGGATGGAGTTGCACAATGCTGCCATTTGGCAAGACTACAAAATGTGCATGAACTGATAGGTAATTGTCCGCAATCGATCCGCGACTGAACGACGTCTGGTGCAAAACGACCGTGTCGATTTGCGACGACATTCGATTGCGTATGCGATATTTGCGGTCCGAATTCGCGGTCTTGTCCAAGATTTCCGGCGGGAGCCACATTCCAACCATTGTTACCTCCAGACGATTGCCGTCGAGACGAGCCTACACTGGCCTAGCTACCGGCGAGACGCTCCTGTCGAAACCGTGTGACATGCATCATTTTCGGCCAGCTTTCGGCGGGAAAATGCGTCTATCTGATGTGCGCCAACGGGCAAACGCCACTCGTGCCCCGAGGCGTTCACATCGCGGAGTACACCCGCTTCAGCTAGATCTTTGCCTGAACCTTAGCCCACGTATCTCGCAGTCCAACCGTCCGATTGAACACCGGCCGCCCGGGCTTGGAGTCAGGATCGAGCGCGAAATAACCGGTCCGTTCGAACTGCACCGCCTCGCCCGCCGGGCTGGTCAGCAACCCCGGTTCCACCAACGCGCCGGTCAGCACCTCCAGCGAATCGGGATTGAGGTCATCGAGCGCGTCGCCATCGGCTCCCGGATCGGGCCGGTTGAACAGATGCGAGTAGAGCCGGATTTCCGCCGGCACCGCGTCGGCCGCGGCGACCCAGTGCAACGTCGCCTGAACCTTGCGCCCATCCGGCGAATTGCCGCCTTTCGAAGCCGGATCATAGGTGCAGCGCAGCGCGACGACCGTGCCCGCCGCGTCCTTCACGACCTCCTGGCAGGTAACGAAATAGCCATAGCGCAGACGGACCTCCTTGCCCGGCGAAAGGCGGTAAAACTTCTTCGGCGGATGCTCCATGAAGTCATCCTGCTCGACATAGAGCTCGCGGCCGAAGGTCACCGTCCGGCTGCCGGCGTCCGGATTGTCTGGGTGGTTGCGCGCCTCCAACGTCTCGGTCTGGCCTTCCGGATAGTTCTCGATGATCAGCTTCAACGGGCGCAACACCGCCATACGCCGCGGAGCGATGGGGTTCAGCGTATCCCGAATCGCCGAATTCGAACATCGCCACATCGACCGTGCTGTAGGCTCGGGCCACGCCGACGCGGCTGACGAATTCCCGCAACGCCGCCGCCGGAACGCCACGCCGCCGGATGCCGGCGATGGTCGGCATCCGCGGATCGTCCCAGCCACTGACATGCTGCTCGGTCACCAGCCGGGTCAAATGGCGCTTCGACAGGATGGTGTAGCTGACATTGAGCCGGGCGAACTCGTACTGTCGAGGCCGGGACGGGACCGGCAGGTTCTCGATCAGCCAGTCGTACAGCGGCCGATGATCTTCGAACTCCAGCGTGCAGACGCTGTGCGTGACGTGCTCGATCGCGTCCGACTGGCCATGGGCGAAGTCGTAGGTCGGGTAGATCGACCAGGCGTCGCCGGTGCGTGGGTGAGTGGCATGCAGGATGCGATACAACACCGGATCGCGCAGGTTCATGTTGCCCGATGCCATGTCGATCTTGGCCCGCAGCACGCGGGCGCCGTTGGGGAACTCGCCGGCGCGCATGCGGCGGAACAGATCGAGGTTCTCCTCCACCGAGCGTGTGCGGAACGGACTGTTCTGGCCGGGTTCGGTCAGCGTGCCGCGCTGCGAGCGCATCGCTTCGGGGGCCGTGTCGTCCACGTAGGCCTTGCCGGTGCGGATAAGGTGTTCGGCCCATTCGTAAAGCTGCTCGAAATAGTCCGAGGCGTAATGCAGGTGCTCGCCCCAGTCGAAACCGAGCCAGCGGACATCGCGCTGGATGGTGTCGATGAAGAGCTGCTCTTCCTTGACCGGATTGGTGTCGTCGAACCGCAAATGACACTGGCCGCCGAACTCGTTGGCGATGCCAAAGTTCAGGCAGATCGATTTCGCATGCCCAAGATGCAGGAAACCGTTGGGCTCGGGCGGAAAGCGCGTGACAACGTCGTTCACCCGGCCAGCGTCGAGGTCTGCCTGCACGATGTCGCGGATGAAATCCCGGCCTGCTTCGGTTGTCGTCGTCTCGGTGTCCACCATGCCTCCGGCTCCGTATGCCCGCCCAACCGGACGAGCGGGGGCACTCACTACACTTATGGTGGTGCTTTGGCGACTGACAGAAAGGCAATCAGCGCACACGGCGCCCTTCTTGGCGGCGCACACGCTCGCGATGCGCTGTGTAGAGGCCGCTCGCGGCAATGATGGTGGCGCCGACGATCGTCCAGATGTCGGGCAGATTGCCGAACACCAGGAAGCCCAGCACGGAAACCCAAAGCAGTTGGCTGTAGAAGAACGGGGCGAGCAGCGATGCCGGGGCGATGCGATGGGCCAGGATGACCACCCACTGGCCGCCGGAGGCGAGCACCCCCAGAATCAGCGACAACCCAAGCTGTTTTGGCGTGGGCCAGATGGCTTGGAAGGGCAGTATCAGGCTCAGCACTGCGGTGCCGATGCCGGCCGACCACAGGACGGTGGTCTGCGGGGTGTCCGAGTTGCTGATCTTACGGGTGATGATCAGAGCGAGGGCCCAGCAGAAGGCGCTCGCTACGCCGAACAGTGCGGCGGGTTGGAAGCCGCCCAGGCCAGGGCGGACGACGACCAGCATGCCGAGCATCCCGACGGCGACCGCGGCCCATCGGCGGGGGCCGACGGTTTCGCCCAACAGCGGGATGGAGAGGATGGTGATCAGCAGCGGCGACAGGAAGCTGATGGTGGTCGCCTGCGCCATGGTCATCTGCCGCACGCCATAGACGAACAGGATGGAGGAGCCGACGACGCACAGCCCCCTTATGATCTGCAGGCGAGGGTTGCGAGGCAGAATCGACCGACGGCGGACGAGGCAAGCCGCGGTGATCAGGAACAGGATGTAGCGGATCCAGATGAACTCGACGATCGGCAGGCTGCCGCTGAGGTATTTAGAGATGGTATCGGAACTGCCGAACAGCACCGTCGCGCTGACGGCCAGCGCGATGGCCTTTACAGGATCGTCGGGAAGCATGCGGGCTTATAGCGGGGTGGTTTCTGGCGCGACACCATTACCCGCGATCAGGTGACCCGGTAGACCTGTCTGGCAGCGACATCCCGGTACAAGTCGACCCGGTTGCCATCCCAATGATAGTCGAGATGGCGCCCCTGGGTGGGGAGCGAGACGCGATCCGGGTAGAACAGACCCACGCACTCGCCGCCTGGCTGGCGGACGCTGGGGTAGACGACGCCGTCAGACCCCAAGGCGCGCAAGCTGGAACCCAGCGTTTGGCCGGCGGCGTAATCATCAGGATCGAGGACGGGATCGGTTTGGGTCAGAGGCCGGAGGTCGTGCAGGCTGGCGTCGACGTCGAGGACGATTTCGCGGAACTGAGAGGTCCAGCCTGGCGGCTGCGCGGTGGCTGCCATGAAGCGTCCGTGATGGTGCATCGTCTCGAGCACTGCGGTTTCGAAGCTCTTCGCGACGTAGAGCACGCCGTAGCGGCCGTCGCTGAACCGGCTCGGGCGGTCGGGGCTGACGTGGGTGAAGGGTGCCATCAGGTACGAGGCACCCGGACCACTTACGCGCCGGCTGTGCGGCACCAGAGCGAGGTTGCCGATTGTCTCCATCAGCCGCGGGTTGGTCTTCATCTCGGCAGAGATCAGCAGCGGCCAGTCGGCGGGATCGGCGATGTCCTCGAACAGGTCGACCGGCGGATAGAGCGAGCGGATGATCCTGACGGCGCGCTGCCACTGGATTTTGGCGCGCCCGACGCGGGAGGGGTCGGTCACCAGGCGCCGCGTTCGGCGTCCAGATATCGGCGGACCCGCATGACGTCGGTGAGCTCGCCGCCGAGCATGACTTGCAGGGCGGAGCGGTCTTCCAGGGCCTGGTTGGGGAGGCGGGGCCATTCATAGGCTCGCTCCGGATCACGGAAGATCAGACGGAGCGCTTTGTGGATGCCCATGAGGTTGGAGAGTCGGGCCTTCTGGTCACGTCCGATGCGGCCGATCGCTCCGGTCTTCCAGCGGGCGAAGGTGCGGGACGGGAGGTCGAGGAGGATGGCGGCTTCGGTGTCTGAGACTTTCCACCGGCGGAAGAGGTTCAGGCAGGCGCGGAACATCGCCTCGGCTTCCGCATCGGTGATGGGGACGGAGAGGAAGTCGGGCGCGGCGGTGGCCAGTGGGGTGAGAGGCATGGGTTCAAGAATGCTGTTTGGCGTTATATTAGGGTGTGGACGCCATTTGGCAATAGGAATGAGAGGGTTTTACAGGAGATCCTCTCGCGGCAAGAAAGCTGGTATCGTTTCAGCGTGCTTGAGAGAAAACAACGGAGTCCGAATTGATGGATCAAGCGACCCGGGAAAACCGGCCAAATCTGCTGCGGAAGCCGCCCATGCGGCTGCATCATCACGCTTACACCACGGACGACCATGAGCGAAATCGCCAGTTCTACGAGGATGTCCTGGGGCTGCCTTTGGTCGCGATGTATGTCGAGCGGGAGTTCCTGGAAGGCGAGTGGGTCGAACTGGGGCATGCGTTCTATGGGCTGGGTGACGGCAGTGCGCTGGCGTTCTTCAATATGGCGGATCCGGTGAAGCAGGCGGCGATGCGGGCCAAGGAACAGTCGATCTTTGTCCATATATCGTTTCTGGTAGATCAATCGACACAGGATGAAATCAAGTCACGCGTGACGGAGGCTGGGATTGAGCCCTTTGTCCTGGATCATGGATTCTGCGTTTCCCTCTATGTGAAGGATCCAAACGGGCTGCTGCTTGAATTCACGGTGGATCACGAAAAGGCTTCGGAGATCGCCGCTGAAATGGCGATGACGGCGCACGACGACATGAGCCGGTGGATGCGCGGTGACCGGACGGTCAACAATCGCTGGCGCCCCGGCGGGGCGGCGGAGGCGTCCGGCTGATCGACGCGCGCACTGGGTTGAACGACCTGGTTGCCGGTGAAGCCGGGTCGACGCCCGAGCGCGGAGTTTCCGTTACGTTCGCGTCTGGGGGCCCGACAGGCCGCGAAACGTAGCGCGGCGGTCGTTCGTGGGTATCGGCTAACGCCCGCCGCTTTGTTGAATAGCATGAGTCTTGTGCCAGGGACGTTCAGCCCAGCGCGATCATGACTGCGGTATGGGGGAGGGTTGGGCTGGAGCGCCGGGGTGCTGCAACGAGTTCAGCATTGCGGTGGCCCAGAGTTCGGGGTTCCACGTCTGGTCCGGCGCGGTGTTTGTTGCGAGGTGCGGGGCGGTGGGGGGGTGGGCGTGGGGGCGCTGGGCGGCGGCGTTCGCCTTGTGCTCCTGAATGACCGCCATAATCTCGGCCTGCCGCATGTCGTCGATGGGTTCTGGCACCGCGGCGGGGTCGGCGGCTGGAAGTTCGCGGGCGAGACGCGCGTCCAGTGCCTTTTCGGTCTGCAGGGCGGAGCGATTGAGGTTGTTGGCGCAGCCGCGGTAGCGGAGGCGCATGGACGGTGACATCTCGGTAGTTCTGGCCTCGGCGAGAGTGTCGAGGGTGGTCATGCCGAAGGCGATAATGTGAGCTGCCTGCAGCATTTCCGCCCGCGTTCGGGTGTCGTAGGAGGCCAGGGTGTCGACGATCTCGAAGCGGGCTTCGCGCTTGTCCTTGGCGGCGCCGATGAAGTACGGCAGCAGGAAGGCGATGATCGTCTCAAGAAACGAGCCAGGTCCGAGAGCCATGGGTCAGTCCGGTGTGTTGTTGTTCATTTGTTCTAGCCCCGGTTGGCGATAATGTCAAGAACGTAACATAAATCCTGGGTCGTTCGGCGGCGGCAGATCATTAATCAGGAAATCCGCACCACGGAAACTACAAGCGAGATTCTACGAGAATCACAGATCGTCCCTATCGGACGACTTCCGTAATGACAGCTTTCTTGGCACGGAACCCGGTGCGCGGCCTCACCCTGGCAGCAGCGACGCGACCAATTCGGCGCGGCTGTGCACGCCAAGTTTGGCATAGATGCTGCCCTGGTGCGTAATGACCGTGCCCGTCGACACCCCCATTGCGTCTGCAAGGTCCTGGCGCGATCGGGCGTGAGCCAGCAGCAGGCAGAGTTGCTTCTCGCGCCCGGTCAGCGGTAGGTCCTCGAACTCGCCGCCATAGCGCCAGTGCGCGCGGCACCCGGCGTTCGATGGTGATGCCGATGTGGCGGGTTTGCTCGGCCCCGTCGGTCGGCCCCAACCAATATGCACGGAGAATGAACTCCCCCCATGGATTTCGTAGCCGTAGGACAGGAGGTGGTTGACCGATTTGGCCTTTCGCGGTGGCCGTCAGCGTGCGGCACAGTCGAACTAGCTCGGGCGCGGGTTCGCGTTGACAGCGCCCCCCCGGTTGCCGCGGTCAGCGCCATCATCAGTAGCTGCTGTGTCTGAGAGTCTGCGTGCCGTACCGTGCCGCCAATGTCTGCGACAATGAGCCCGTGATCCTCGCTTTCGACGAATGCCTCTTCTGCCAATTCCGAGCGGGTCATTGCGTGCGCCACGAAGCCGGCAATTGCTGCGAGAAGCCTCATGGCCTCCGACCCGAACGGCGCTTCGCCCGGCGCGCGGTAGACAGACAGCACCCCGTGGGTGCGACCCGCTTCCCGTGCAATCAGCAGCAGGGGGTTCGTCTATATCGGCCTGTCGCCAAAGAACGTTGTAGAAATCGCTGAGCCGAAACGCGCGGCTGTCGCAGTGCGGGGTTTGGCTGAGTTGAAGCACTGGCGTCGACATCGGCCAAAGTCTGTGATTGCTGAATGTGCCGATGAAGTCAGTCTCGAGGCGAGTGCGGTAAAATTCCTTAAGGAAGAGTTCCATAACCGATCGTGGGAACGTGCCATAGAAATTCGCAATTTCAGCATTGGCTCCCGCCCAGCAAAACTGCCCGTGTCGCGATGGGACCAACCGCATCACTTCCCGCATCAGATCTGGCATCAGCATCTCGCTACCTATGCCGAGACAGCACAGACGCTGGATACGCGCCAAAGCCCGCTTGCTGGTCGCGGCACGTGATCGAGGCAAACGACATCTCCTAACGGCGTAGGCGGCCGGGGCACGGCGATGTGAGAGCACCGACCGCATTTCTATAACGGTTACAGGATTTTTTGAAAGCCGCACGATCGCAGACTGTCCCCGGTCGCAATTCGGCCAGGAACTATCTGTCGCAGCAATATGTTTGGAGGCAACAAATGGCTCGCGCTTTGTATGCGGTCGCGTTTGCAGCAGCGGTAATCCTGACTAATTTTCCGTCACAGGTTGCCGCTGCTGCTGACTTTGGGGGTGCCAATCTGAGGGGCTCCCATTTGACGAATGCCGATCTACGTGGATCGGATCTCAGAGGAGCCAATCTTACGGGTGCAAATCTTAGCGGGACCGATCTTCGGGGCGCTAACGTTACCCAAAGCCAACTGGACAGTGCCTGCGGTTCAGGAACAAAGCTACCTGCTGGTCTGAGAATCCAGCCCTGCCCGCCGCCAAACCCGGCGATTGACGTCGCATCCGAGGCGAGGCGCCAATGATTCTAACCGAAATCTTCGTTGTGATATGCACCCTAGCGGGCGCCCCCTGCACTAACTACGTGGCTGTCGCGGTGGGTAATCTGTCCGCTTCCGCCTGTGAGCACGCGATTCAGAAGCTCGCGCAGGAAAGCATAGCCGCCGACATGGTATTGCGTCGCGACCGCAGCTCCTGCACGCTCATGCCTCTTAATACCCAGAACGATCTAGCGTCATAGCTGCAAGCCGGACGAGAGCTCCGGCTAATCCGGCCTGCCGAGGAGGCGGAGCAAATATCAAGAATTCCGCGACCTGCTCGGCGCTTTAGCACCAAGCCGAACTGTCGCCATGCCAATGCCGTCGTCGGCGATTGCCGGAGCTCACGCTGAAGGCGGTCACCCAAATCGCTCGGCAGCGCGCTGCCTCGCCTTCTCTGCTTCCTCCTCTCGGTTGCGCGGCGAGGCGTTCGTTTCGAGCCGGTTGATGAGGCGGCGGGCCACTTCGTACACCTCCTCGACCGCACCGCCAAAGGCGGCCTCATTGGCCTTCGAGGGTGTGTTGAAGCCGCTCAGCTTACGCACGAATTGGAGCGCGGCTGCGCGAACCTCTTCATCGGTCGCCGGCGGATCGAAGTTGAACAAGGTCTTGATGCTGCGGCACATGATCAGGCTCCCAGGCTACCGTTTCGGAATAACCGCCTGCCGCTGCCGTCAGCAACGAGCCTGGCAAAGGGCCCCTGTGGCCGATGTCTCGGCGCGGTCAGCAAGGCTGATTACCGTCGCGGATCGCGGAGCTGTCGAGATCCGTGCGTCGGAAGCCGCCCTCGCCTGCACGGTGGTGACCGCGGTCATGCCACCGATGCGCGTTGCAAAGTGCAAGAATCATGCGCCAAAATCGGAGCGTTGAAGATCAAGGGCTCTTTCGGTGCACCAATTGGGTGCCCATCAAGACCATGAACTAAGGGGATGCATGGGTATCAGCGGACGGCCAGAGCGTCGAGGCGCCGGTCCGTCAACTGACGGAGGCCGGATGCAGATGATTCGCGCCAGGACGGCGAAGGCCGCGCCCGCGCCAAGGCCCGCGGGGTAAATATGGGACGCCCATTCAAAATGACGTCGCACCAGATCAAGGCGACGCCCTGCCCTCGCGACAACGGCGAGCCGATGCGGGATATCGCGCCGAGCTACAACGCATGAGTCTCAAACGGCGCGGCCTTGACCGGCAGTCTCGGCAAAATCTGCTTTCAGAGAGTAAGAGGGCATGCGTCCGGACGAACGCGGAGGGCGATAGATGAAGAGATTTGACTCAGTTCATGACGGGCTGGCCGCTATGCGCGATCTCGTCGATACCAACGCCAAGAAGGTCGGAGCGCTGCTTACGTTCCAGAAGAAGAACAAGAAACAGGGTGATTACTGCTTCCTGTTTCAATCTATGGACAAAGCCGTCTCACAGATCATCAAGCTCTACCCCAACGACCTGAAGATAACGGGTGTGGAAAAAGTGGACATGGAGCAGGCCGTTCATGCCCGCAACGTCGTGGCCAGCGTCGCCGCTCTTGGAGTGGACAACGAGTTTTTAGGAGTCGAGAGTCCCGGACACGCGGAAGAACACTTGATCCGGGGCTTCGCCGATGCCGTCCGGGAAGCCTCGGACATCGCTAATGTGATTATCTACGTGTCGCACAGTCCTTGCTGCACACTGGATGCGAACCCCAGCAGCACCCTCCCCGGCTACCCCATTGGCTGCGCGAACAAGCTCTGCCGATTGGCGGCGGACAACGCCGGCTATGGCTTCTCCGTGGTTTACTGGAAGAAGTTCGGTCTGCTGGAGGGGATACCGGACGGCGCAGCGGAGCTGAATGCTACTGCTGGAAAGCCAAACAACCTCACATTCGTGGAGATGCTCCGCTGATCGTGTGAGCGCCCCACACGTTACACGAGACTATTTGCTATGCCACTGCTCAAGAGTGCGTGGCGAAAGTGTCCCACTATCATCCATTTGGAAAGCTTTTTTGAACTGATTTCGATCCTCTACGAATCGCAAAGGGGTATTCCCGGGATTTTTTACCAAGGTGCCACCTTCGTTCACGACGCTTTTCTTGAGCGCGGCGGCTTTGGTTTGGTCTTTCGGCGCAACTGATGGGGGGTTTGTAAACCCTCTGACATTCGTAGCAGGTGAGTTCCATCCGACGTAGCAAGCAATTAATGGCCGCATCCCTTCATCGGCCAACTTAGCTGCAAAGTTTGAAACAAAGGTCCGGTCATGATCGGTGGCAGAGCGACCTGCCATGTTACATGCCGAGAGGTTAACCTTGTCCAGTGAGGTGAACCCCAGTGCAATCACCGCGGCTGCAAGCTGATCTCCCTTTATCACACCATTAATGCCAATACCGGTACAGTATCCGTGTGCTACAATATAGAGACCTACGTTGTCCTTTGCCTCGCTCACCCGGTTCATAAATTGCTTAATTTTGTCGTCGGCGTTGAAATACTCTTTCCACCCTGAGGCGGACGGTTGCGCGGCATCTGCGAGGACTATCGAGCCAGAAACGGTTCCTGGTTGCCAATGCAGGCCCGTGCAACCGCCACAGAGAGTGGGAATAGCAGATTTCTTTCGTAACGCATCTGTTGATGCGTCCAGTTCGTCGTCACTGCCAAATTGGACGATGAACACGTCTGACATTTGCATAGCTGGATCCTTCGTTTTTGACGCTTTAGCGGGTGCTTCCTGCTGTTTGCCGGATTGTGCTCCGGTATTCAGTGCCCAAAGTCACATTCGTCCACTAATGCGAAAAAAGACGACCGTTCGCGTCGCCGCGTGTATCGCGCAGGATAGCCCGTCCGCGAAAATTGCTTCTGGGTTTAGGCGCGACGATCGAAACCACCGCCGCCCGGGGTCTCGATGACGAACACATCGCCGGGTGCCAGTTCGGCTCGATCGGTCCCGGTCAGGGTGGTGCGTGAGCCATCCGAGCGCTCCACCCATTGCAGGCCTGGGGCGCCGTCGGCGCCGCCGTCCAGGCCGAAGGGGGCGACCTCGCGGCGCGATGAAACGATGACCGCTGTCATCGGCTCCAGGAAGCGGATGCGGCGGATGGAGCCGTCGCCGCCGCGCCATTTGCCGGTCCCGCCGGAGCCATGCCGGATGCCGAAGAACTCCAGCCGGACGGGATAGCGCAATTCCAGGATTTCCGGGTCGGTCATGCGGGTGTTGGTCATGTGGGTCTGGATGGCCGAGGTGCCGTCGAAGCCAGGGCCCGCGCCGGTGCCGCCGCAGATCGTTTCGTAGTATTGGCGCGTTGCGTCGCCGAACAGGAAGTTGTTCATCGTCGCCTGGGAGCAGGCGATAACGCCCAGCGCGCCGAAGATGGCGTTGCAGGTGGCCTGGGAGACCTCGGTATTGCCGGCGACGACGGCGGCGCCGGGCCTCGGGGACAAGAACGTTCCCGGTGGGATGATCAGGGTCAGCGGTTTGAGGCAGCCGTCGTTGAGCGGAATGTCATCACCGACCAGGCAGCGGAACACGTACAGGACAGCAGCGCGGGTGACGGCTGGCGGCGAGTTGAAGTTGCCCTCGTGCTGCTTGCCGGTGCCGGTGAAATCCACGATGGCGCTGCGGGTTTCCTTGTCCACGCTGATGGCGACGCACAGGTCCCGGCCGTTGTCCATCTTGTAGTCGAAACGGCCGGAGCCGATCCGGTCGATCACGCGGCGCACCAACTCCTCGGCGTTGTTCATGACGTGGCGCATATACGCGCTGACCATCGGCCAGCCGAACTGGGACACCACGCGTTGCAGTTCCTGGACGCCCTTTTCGTTGGCGGCGACCTGCGCCTTGATGTCGGCGATGTTCACGTCGGGGCTTCTGGCGGGGTATTTTGCTCCCAATAGCAGTTCGCGAAATTCGGCTTCGCGGAAGTGGCCGCCATCAACCAGCAGGAAGTCGTCGATGACGACGCCTTCTTCCTCTAGAGTGCGAGACATCGGCGGGGTGGAACCGGGGGTGGTGCCGCCGATGTCGGCGTGGTGGCCGCGGCTGCCGACGAAGAACAGGATGTCGTTGCCGTCAAAATCGAATACGGGGGTGATGACGGTGACGTCAGGCAGGTGGGTGCCCCCGTTGAACGGGTTGTTCAGCGCGACGACGTCGCCGGGTCGTAGAGTAGAGCGCCGGTGGTCGAGGACGGTGCGGACGCTCTCGCCCATTGCGCCGAGGTGGACCGGGACGTGTGGTGCGTTGGCCACCAGATTGCCGTCGGCGTCGAAGATGGCGCAGGAAAAGTCCAGGCGTTCCTTGATGTTCACGCTCATCGAGGTGTTCTGCAGCACGGCGCCTGTCTGTTCGGCGACGTTCATGAACAGATTGTTGAACAGTTCCAGCAAGACCGGATCGGGCCGTTCGCTGCCGGCTGGAACGCGCATGGGGAGGGCCTCGGTGCGGCGCAGGATCATGTGGTCGAGCGGCGTGACCTCGGCGGTCCAGCCAGGTTCGATGACAGTGGTGGCGTTGGCCTCGCGGACCAAGGCCGGACCGGCGATGCGGTCGCCCGCGAGCAGGGCGGTGCGTTCGAAGACGGGAGCCTCCACGTCCGCGCTATGGGTGAATATGGCGACGCGATCGATCGGTTCGGGCGCGCCGGTTTCACGTGAGGACAACGTGGCCTCCTTGGCGACGGTGCCGGGCAGTGTGGCCTCCGCGGCTACGGTTTCAACCACGACGGGCCGGTCAGGCGTGGCGAAGCCGAAGCGCGCCCGGTGTGCGGCGGTAAAGTCCGAGAGGGTGGTTTCGAGATCGCGCAACGGAACGATCAACGCGGCTTCGGTGCCCGCGTAGCGTAGATGGAGGGATTTGGCGGTCGTTACGTCCTCGGGCCTGGCGCCCTGGGCTTCGAGAGTTTTGATCCCCTCCGCCGCGAGTTTACCGGCGAGATCTTCAAGACCTGGCAGCGCTTCGGCGCTCAGGGGGATTTCGACCGCTTGTTCCTTCATCGTGGTCTGGTCGGCGAGGCCCATGCCGTAAGCGGACAACACGCCGGCGTAAGGGTGGATGAAGACGGTCTCCATCCCCAGCGCGTCGGCGACGAGACACGCGTGCTGACCGCCGGCACCACCGAAGCACTGCAGGGCGAAGCGGCTGACGTCGTGGCCCTTCTGCACCGAGACCTGCTTGATCGCGTTGGCCATGTTGGCGACGGCGATCTGCAGGAAGCCCTCGGCGACCTGCCGCGGAGCCTTTTCGCCGCCGATTTCCTTGGCCAGATCGGCAAATTTTCGGGTGACCACCTCGGCGTCGAGAGGTTGGTCGGCATGTGGGCCGAAGATCGGCGGGAAGTGCTTGGGCTGGATTTTTCCCACGCAGACATTGGCGTCAGTAACCGTCAGCGGGCCGCCGCGGCGGTAGCAGGCGGGACCGGGATTGGCGCCGGCGGAGTTGGGGCCAACGCGCATACGAGCGCCGTCGAAGTGCAGGATTGAGCCGCCGCCGGCCGCCACCGTGTTGATCGCCATCATCGGCGCGCGCATCCGCACGCCGGCGACGGCGGTCTCGAAGGCACGCTCGAAGGCGCCGGCGTATAGCGCGACGTCGGTGGAGGTGCCGCCCATGTCGAAGCCGATGATCTGGTCCAGCCCGGCCATCCCGGCGGTGCGGGCGGCGCCGACGATGCCTCCGGCGGGGCCGGAGAGGATCGCGTCCTTGCCCTGGAAGTTCTCCGACGCTGTCAGGCCTCCGTTGGACTGCATGAAGTAGAGCCGGGTGCCGGTCAGTTCGGCTGCGACCTGATCGACGTAGCGGCGCAGCATCGGCGACAGGTAGGCGTCCACGACCGTCGTGTCGCCGCGCGGCACCAGACGCAGCAGCGGGCTGACGGCATGGCTGGCCGAGATCTGGGTGAAGCCGGCTGAGCTGGCCAGTTCGGCAAGGCGGCGTTCGTGTTCGGGGTATTTCCAGGCGTGCATCAGCACGATGGCGCAGGCGTTGATACCATCGGCTTTGGCGTTGGCCAGAACGGTCCGGGCCTGGGATTCGTCGAGCGGTTCGATTTCCGAGCCGTCGACGCCGACGCGGCCTTCGATTTCGACGACCTGTTCATACAGCATCGTGGGCAGCGTGATGGCGAGGTCGAACAGGCGTGGGCGGGCCTGGTTGCCGATCCGCAGGGCGTCAGCGAAACCCTTGTTCACCAGCAGCAGGGTGCGGTCGCCTTTGCGCTCCAGCAGGGCGTTGGTGGCGACGGTGGTGCCCATTTTGACGGCCTCGATCTGGCCGGGTGGGATCGGTTCATCCGGGCCAACCCCGAGGACCGCTTTGATGCCGGCGATCGCGGCGTCCCGGTAGCGCTCGGGGTTCTCCGACAGCAGCTTATGCGTGGACAGCTTGCCGTCGGGATGGCGCGCGACGATGTCGGTGAAGGTGCCGCCGCGGTCGATCCAGAATTGCCACATCGTGCTGTTGTCCGCTCTAGTGTCCTTACGCATGAGGGCAGAGGCCGGGGTCGAGAGGCAAGCCCCGGTGTTTGACTCCCGGCAGCGGTGAGCGCTTCACCGCCCTGCCCTAGCCAACTGCGATGCCGGGACATCTTCACTTTCTGCTTATATGATCGAAAAAGAAACATTTCGGGCTGATTTGAGCTATTGTGTCGACAGGATACGTGTTTTGGCACGTGAGATTTGATTCCGCGCGACGAATCCGGCGGATCGCGGCGGGGCGTGTGGAGGCCAAATGTCAGGTCGTTCAGCGGAAGGTTCTCGGACGCTGTCGCAGCGCGAGCGATCCAGGCTGGCCGGTATCCTGTCGCGGCTGTCCTCTTCATTCGACAGCGAGCGAGCCGCGGCCGGCTTGTTGGCGACGGCATTCGTCACCAAGCACAACCTGATGTGGTCCGATCTGACCGAGATGCTGCGGCCGCTGCCCGATGCCCGGGCGACCGTAGTTGATCCGCAGTCAAAGCCCGATCCGCAGTCAAAGCCCGATCCGCAGGCAAAGCCCGATCCGCAGGCAAAGCAGGATCGGCGGCGAGGTGGCAAACGGTGGGGTGGATACTGCCGTCGCCGACAGAGAAACCGCGGTGAAGCCCTCGACCTGGCAATCTAGATTGACAGCGGCTTTGCCCGCGGCTGTAACAATCACGGTAGAGAAGGTGTCGGGGGTTACTTCCCTGCGCTCGGCTTTCCCATAGTCCAAACCCAAAGATTGCCGGGCCGCCGGGGTTTATGCCTCGTGTGGGGTCCTTGCTCTGTAAAAAGGCCTTTGTGCATCCACGGCTGCGGGGAAAATTTAGGCCCGCCTTGGAGGCAGGCCTGTGCGGACGCGGACGCGGCGCTATAACGGCGGCATCGACTTTAGAGGGATGCTCCATGTCCGCCTCCACATTGCCAAATGCGACCCTGACCGAGGCTTACCGGGCGTTGACGCCTGGCTCCGCGGCGTTGGCGGCGAAGGCGCGGACGCTGATGCCGAGTGGACTGGCGCATGACGGACGACACTTCGATCCGTATCCGCTGTATGTCCAACGGGCGATGGGGCCGGTGAAGTGGGACGTCGATAACAACAAATATGTCGATTATTTTGGCGGACATGGCGCGCTGCTCCTGGGGCATAACCACCCCACGGTGATGGCGGCGGCGCATGCGGCGCTGGAAAATGGCACCCATTTCGGGGCGTGCCACGAACTGGAAGTACGCTGGGCTGAGTTGATCACCCAGATGGTGCCGTCGGCCGAACGGGTGCGATTCACCTCCTCAGGCACCGAGGCAACCTTAATGGCGCTGCGGTTGGCTCGGGCTTACACGGGGAGGCCGAAGATCGTGCGGTTCCGTGGCCATTTCCACGGCTGGCAGGATCATATGACCACTGGGCACACAAACCATTTTGACGGGACCCCGACGAGCGGCGTCCTCGCGGCTGTGGCCGAGAATGTGCTGTTGTGCGATCCGAATGATAGCGCGGGGATCACCCGGATCTTCAACGATCACGCGGATATTGCCGCCGTGATCCTGGAACCGACGGGAGGCAATTTCGGCAGGATGCCGATCCTGGCCGCGTTCCTCAGCACTTTGCGTGAGCTGACCACGCAGGCGGGGGCGCTGCTGATTTTCGATGAGGTGGTAACCGGGTTCCGGGTGTCGCCCGGCGGCGTGCAGGCGGCGCTAGGCGTTACGCCTGACATGACGACGCTGGCGAAGGTAATGGCCGGCGGTTTGCCTGGGGGGGCCGTGGTAGGACGCAAGGACATCCTTGACTGGCTCGATTTCAGCGTCACCAAGGCTGCCGGCAAGGAGAAAGTCGCGCATCAGGGGACGTTCAATGCCAACCCGGTGTCCGCCGCCGCGGGTATCGCGACGTTGCAGATCCTGGCGGCCACGGACGCGTGTGCCCGGGCCAACGCGTTTGGCGACGAAGTGCGGAAGAAGATGAACGCCGTGCTGGAGGAAGAGCGGATCAAGTGGGCGGTCCACGGGTCTTACTCCGGGATTCATATCTACACCAATCCGGAGCGGGCGGACATTGTGCCGAGCAACTTCGATGCGGGTGCGTTTGTTCCGTTGATGCTTACCAAGCCGCGAAGCGATTCCGTTAACAGTCAGGTTCGGATGGGCCTTTTGGTGAATGGTGTCGATATGAACTCCGGACCATCTGGCTATATCTCGGCGATGCACGGGGAGGAGGAAATGGCGGTAACGGTCGACGCGTTCCGCGCCACGGTGCGGGCGTTGAAGCGGGCGGGGGTAGTTTAACGCGCGCTCAGCGCGATCATGCCTTGGCAGGGTTGCGTCGGTCGCTTGCGCGCAGGCGAAACTTACGCCGGCTCGCCGTTCAGCCGCTCGCCGAGATGGCATGCTGCCCGCTGAGGGCAGCGAAATAGCTGATGTGGCCTGGTCGGTTGACGCCGCTATACCGCTTCCTTGAGTTCCTTTGACGGCCGGAAGGCAATCTTCTTGCTGGCCTTGATCTGGATGGCTTCGCCGGTTGCCGGGTTGCGCCCCATGCGGGCCTGTCGCATCTGGATCGAGAGAATGCCGAGGCCCGTCAAGCGGATTTTGTCACCCTGCTTAAGATGCCGCGTGGTGAGCGTTACCAGATCGCCCAATACCGCCTCGGCCTGCTTCTTCGGGAGGTCGTGGCCTTCGGCAAGTTCGGCGGCAATTTGCTTCAGCGTGACGGTCATCGCCGCCGCCTTCACCGCCCCCGCCTTCGCCGCCCCAGCCTTCACCGCCCCAGCCTTCACCGCGGGCGCCTTTTTGGCTGGAGCCGCTTGTTTGACGGCGGTGGCGCTTTTGGCCAAGGCAGCAGACTTTTTGGTGGCCGGCGTTGTCTCGCTGGAAACCGAGGTTTTCTTGTTGGTGTTCGCTGGGGAGCCAGCTTTTTTCTGTGGTGACATCACAAGTTCCTAAAAGTTATTTGGCAGTCCAGTTTGGCCGCGTCGCGCCGATTCGGACAACATCCCGATGCGGTCTGCACCGTTCCATACTCAGCCACGCATCAACGTCTTCTCGAGTAAGTGGTTTCGTATCCACCGCCTGGATGGCTCGCTGCTCCGCGAACGACGAAGGCAGCCCCAAAGCGTCCGTCTTCGCGATTCGTGGCCCGGCTTCAGTTCACCGAGGTGACGATGACTCATTTGTCTGTTGCATGGAAGACATCTTGCTCAGCAGGCGGCTTCCTGCAAGCTTGGGTGCATGATTTTAAGCAACTCTGACCTGGATCGCCCCGAGGTGTGGCAGGCGCGCGTGGATCTCGCCGCCTGTTTTCGCGCCGCTGCTCGCATGGGTTTGCACGAGGGCATCTGCAACCATTTGTCTTTCATGGTGCCGGGACGGGACGATGTGTTCCTGGTCAACCCGGATGGGTGGTCGTTTGCCGAGATCACGGCCTCGCGGCTGCTGATCTGCGATTTCCATCGCCGCGTGGTGGCCGGGGACGGGGTTCCGGAGGATACCGCATTCTACATCCACGCGCGCCTGCATGCTGGGATTCCACGGGCGCGGGCGGCGTTTCATACGCACATGCCGAATGCCACCGCGCTGACCATGGTGGAGGGGGAGCCACTGGTCTGGGCCGGTCAAAGTGCTTTGAAGTTCTACGGCCGTACCGTGGTGGACGACGCCTATAACGGGTTGGCACTGGACGAGTTGGAGGGCGATCGGATCGCGGCTGGCGTTGGGGACGCGGATATTGTCTTCATGAAGCACCATGGGGTGCTGGTGCTGGGACCGTCGGTCGCGAAGGCTTGGGACGACCTCTATTACCTCGAACGGGCCTGCGAAGTGCAGCGGCTGGCGCAATCCACCGGGCGCCTCGTGGTGCCGGTCCCGCCAGCGATCGCCGAGGCAACCGCTGAGCAGATGCGGCATCAAGGGGGGCGGGAGTCGCCTCAGTTACATTTGGAGAGTATCAAGCGGCAGCTTGATCGAGATGCGCCGGAGTATCGCCAGTGACACGACTTGTGCCCGTGCTGTTGGCGCTGCTGAGCTTTACCGGATGCACGCTGATCGATCGGCGGACGTTCGCGCCTTCACCGGAAGCCAAGGCTCAGCCGGCAGCCGATAAGCCGGTGGTGCTGGATACTCGGACGCCGCTGGTGACGATCGATTACACCGTGCCTTCGCCGGATTACGGGGAGCTGCTGCACGATGCGGTGCGGGCGGCGGAGAGTCGGTATGCTGACGTACAGTTTGACGTTGTCTCGGTGATGAAGGACATGGCGGATGCCTCTACCGGACAAGAACGTGCGACTGGCGTGATGCGCGCCATCATGCGGGACCGGGTGCCCGCCTCGCGAATCCATCTGGCGCTGCGCACGGACCCGACGCTGGCGGCGAACCAGGTCCGGGTTTACGTGCGCTGAGGCTTCGTGCTTCGTGTTTGAGTTCGGGCCGGCGGCGGATGGTGGCAGTTACTGCCGACGGCCCGAGGGTTTGGTTTGTCTACTCCGGCACGACTTCACCCGAGCCGCCGAACTCGGCGGGGAAATCCTTTAGTTTCGGTAGCCCATCGCGCATGTGCAGCACCGTCTCGGCGTAGTTGACGTGGACCTCCGGGGCGAACGGAAGATTGGGGATGGTGGCTGCGAAGACGTCGATCATTTTCAGCGGCGGGTGCTCCGCCATCAGGTGGCCGCCGCATAGTTTGCAGAACTTGCGATGGCTCATTTCGGTTTTTGCGAAGGTCGCGACATTTTCGGCGCCTTTGGTCACCTTGATGGCTTCTGGCGCCCAAAGCGAGAAGGCGTTTACCGGGCCGCCTGACCAGGATCGGCACGACCGGCAATGGCAATAGCCCATTGCGTTCGGTTTTCCCGACACCTCGATTTCGACTGCACCGCAGAAACATGCACCTGAATATGATTCAGCCATAACTTTGATTCCTTTGCGTTCTTGGCTCCCAGGACGGCAGGGAAGTCGGTTTGCCGGCGCCAATTCCTTTAGCGTAGCGCGGATTTGTGGCGGTGTCGCGCCGTGGGCTGGTCAGATTGTCGTGGCATGCCGGAGGCTCGCCGGTTTTCTGGCGCGATACCGGCTGCACGGGGTGCCGGCCGGTATCGAAGTCCGTTGACGTCGATCGGCGATGGGATGGATTGGTCAGGTCCGTGATCAAGCCATGCAGCGCTACTTGCTCAGCCACCTGCGTGCCTTCCTTGCGGACGCCTTTCAGATCGTTTGGATTGAGACCGAGCGCGGCGAGGATCGTTGAGGCCATTTGGGTGGTGTAGGTGAGGGCTTCGGATTGCACTCAGGATAGCTGGCGGCGTGAGCGGTTTATCTGGCACCGGTTGGTCAGCGTTGCCCCATCCAGAGCATCAGGGTTTGATGCCGTTTCACTTCAAGGGCGGCCGGCGAGTCGGGTCGCGAAAGGTCTTATTCGATGTTGCTCGTTGGATTCCACTCATTGGAAAGCTTGTTCGAGCAATATGGCTACGTCGCGGTTTTTGTTGGCATCCTGCTGGAGAGTACTGGTCTGCCCCTGCCGGGGGAAAGCCTGATGATTACCGCGGCGCTGTATGCCGCCAGCACGCACCGCCTGGATATTTTCATCCTGGTGCCGTTGGCGGCGATGGGCGCGATTATCGGTGATCAGATAGGGTATTTTGTCGGCCGATGGGTCGGTTACCGCCTGCTGGCGCGGTGGGGCCGCAAAGTTGGCCTGTCGGATGAGCGGCTGGAACTGGGGCGGTTTTTGTTCCGTAAGTATGGAGCGGGCGTGGTGTTTCTTGGGCGCTTCGTGGCGTTCCTGCGGACGTTCGCGGCCGTGCTCGCGGGGGCGAACCGGATGCCGTGGCACAGTTTTCTGTTGTGGAATGCGCTGGGCGGGATTTGTTGGACGGCGCTTTATGGATTTGGCGCGTACACGCTTGGGGGATGCGGCGAAGCGGATTACTGGGCCGCTGGGGATTGCACTGGGTGTGGCGGGGGCGCTGGTGTTGGTGGCGATTGTGGTGTTTGTTCACCGTAATGAGCGTAGGTTGATCGAGGATGCGCGAAGGGAGATGAGGGGGATGCGCGGGGGGTGAGGCGAAAGTGCGGGAAGTCGCAGGGGGCTGCAAAATCGTTCAGGGTTGGTTCCAGGGGCGTTATTACCAGGTGCCCCTTTTTGGGCGATATGTGGCTTTGATTGGGGGGGTTAAGGCTCGTCATCGGTGTGTGCTTGGTTGAACAATTTCGGCCGGGGGAATTGAGCGCCGCTGAGAACCAGAGAGCGTGTTTTTGGTTGCTATGTCGTTACGTTTAGGATGTAAGGGCTGCAGCTTCGGACCGAAGCTTGCGCGAATGAAAAACACGCGCCGCGTCTGATTTTTTGATACGTTATGGCAAAGGTTGATGAACATTGATCGGCGGCGGGGAGCGTAACATTGACAGAGTAGCAACCAAAAAAGTATCGGTAGTTATGACGAAAATGAACTACCAGGCTGTGACTTTGCCGAAACATATGCCGGCGCTGGATGGGCTGCGCGGCGTAGCGGCTCTAATTGTGATGTTCAGCCATTCTACGTACTTAATGTATCACAGCGCCGCCGCTCCCCGGAAGGGGTTAGCCGTCGCCTTCTTCTTCATGCTGAGCGGCTTCGTCTTGGCCCATGCCTATCAGGACAAACTGGCGAACGGCTTAAGTCTTAGGGGCTTCCTACGCGTTCGAGCAATTCGCCTATATCCGATGCTCATCGCCGCCACTATTTTGAGCGTTATTGTCCGATTTCTCGTCGATGGGCGATTTCAGATCAACGCGGCATGGCTTGCGGCGAGCCTCACGGCGCTCTTTGGCCTGCCGTCTCCCTCCATTCCGCATGTGTCTGGCAACTTTCCGTTGAATCCGCCTGAATGGTCATTGTTCTACGAGTTAGTATTGAGCGTATTATTCGGCCTCGTCCTCTACCGCATCAAGTCTCGCAGCATGACGGTGACTACGTCAGTCGGCATGGCCGCCTTCATCGTAGTTGAGGCGATCTATAAAATGGATGATGTGCCGCTCTGGTTCAACTCTTTTGGCGCGTTGGCGGACTTTTGCATCGGAATTTTACTCCTGAGACTGGCAGCTAATGGTGGTCTACCGCGTCGGAGTTTCCCGCTGTTGATTTCGGCTGTTGCGCTAGCAGCAGCGACTTTTATGCCGCACTCCATTGGCTGGTGGTTTGACGTTGCCGCTGTCTCCATAATCTTTCCCGCCGTAATTCTAGGAGGCGTATATTGCCGAAATACGGGCGTGTTCACTAGGTTCTTGGGCGGTATATCTTATCCGCTTTACATCCTGCATTGGCCGATCATGTTGGCTTGTAACAACATCCTCGTTCCTCGGATCGGGTCAGCGGCGTCGCTGGCTGCTATCTGCATTTTCTCCGTTATAGCTTCTTGGCTTGCGCTCAAAGTTTTCGACGAACCAGTGCGAATGTGGCTTACGAGGAGTATCGCCCCGTCGTCTGGACAAAGATCATCCTTCCAATGTCTAGGGCCTGTTCGCATTTAATGCACTTCGCGCTTAATTGCTGAAAACCGGGTGTTCTGGGGATTCATACCATGGCGACATCCCATGCCGAAGGTAGATCCGCAGCTGTGCGTCCAATGTAATCGAGGCCGCGATCGCCGCGGTCAAGCTGCGCGGCGGCCACGTACCGCGTCAAGGAAGACCGGCGCACGATCGATAGCGATTATTTGGCGGCTGAACAACGGTGCTCAAATGGCGGTCGATCCCTCGAACTGGGTGTACTGGCACCATCGCCTAGGGCCTGCGTATTCCGCCGCTGGGCCGTCAACGGTGTGTGGGACAAGATCATGACGCGCATGTCGTGGCCGAAGGCGTTAGCCGCAAGCTGAGCATTCGCATGTATCGACGGCACCGTGGCGCGGCGTACGCGTAGAAAGTCGGCCGGAGCCACGGCATCGAGTAAACTCGATTACGCTGAGTCTGCTAATTAATCGCAGCCACTGAGGACAAGCAGGCTCTCGGCCGTTCCGGGGCGGTTTTTAGCAGCAAGAGTAGTCGGGGTCTGCGATGCCGCTGGCCGCCTGGTCGACTTTGTCCTTTTGTCGCCGTGCCACGGCGCACGTCGATACTCGCCCCGCTGCAACTGCTGAAACGCCTTGCTCCAAGGCACCCGCGTGGGCCCTGGCCGACATGGCCTGCGACGCGGAGGAGTTCCGCTCGGCCGCCGTAGGCGATGGGCGCTAGCCCCGGTCGTGCCCGCGAAATCGAACGCCAAACTGAAGAAGCCATGCCCGGTCGCTATTATCGTTGATCGTCACCGTAACCTCATCGAGCGGATGTTGGTCACGCCTGAAAGAGTGGCGCGCGATCGCCACTCGTTACGTTACAAAACTGCGACTTCCTATGCGGCAGGGATCCGCCATCGCCTGGTCTATCCCTACGACTGGTTTAAATCTTCGCGCTGAAGGTATTCAAATGCGAACAGACCCACACTATATCTATCGGCGTCTGACAGATCATCCTTCCATCTCTAGTTCGCACAGCGGAAACGAGGGCTCGCGCGAGCCCCTTGTTGCGATAAATCCAGCAACGCTGGCTTCCACGTTGTTTAACTACCCCGCAAAATCTGGCTCAAAAACAGCTTTAACCGATCAGTCCTTGGATTTTCGAACAACTCGTTCGGCGGGCCGCTTTCTACGATCTCGCCGCGGTCCATGAACACCACGCGGTGGGCAACTTGCCTCGCAAACCCCATCTCGTGGGTCACGCAAACCATAGTCATGCCGTCATCGGCCAGGCCGATCATGGTATCCAGAACTTCCTTGATCATTTCAGGGTCCAGCGCCGATGTCGGCTCGTCGAACAGCATGATTTTTGGCTTCATGCAGAGCGCGCGCGCGATGGCGACGCGCTGCTGCTGGCCACCGGAGAGCTGGCCGGGGTATTTCCTGGCCTGTTCGGGGATTTTGACGCGCTCCAGGTAGCCCATGGCCAGTGCTTCGGCCTCGGCTTTGGGCATCTTGCGGACCCAGATTGGGGCTAAGGTGCAGTTTTCCAGGATCGTAAGATGAGGGAACAGGTTGAAGGACTGAAAGACCATGCCGACCTCGCGGCGGATGGTGTCCAGGGCTCGCAAATCGTCGGTCAGTTCGGTGCCGTCGACGACGATACGACCCTCCTGGTGCGTCTCCAGGCGATTGATGCAGCGGATCATGGTGGACTTGCCGGAACCGGAGGGACCGCAGACGACAACTCGTTCTTTCTCCGCGACGGTCAGCGTCACGTCCCGCAGGACGTGCATCGCGCCGTACCATTTGTTGACCTTGTCCAGGACAATCGCCGGCGGTCCCGACAGGTCGGTCTGCATCGCAGCGCTCATGTGATCGATCCTTGTCAGCGGGCGCGGGCTTGGTTGAGGTCACGCTCCAGGCTTCGGCTGTATTTCGACATGGCGAAACAGAACGCGATGTAGACCGCCGCCAGGCCGATATAGACTTCGGTGGAGAAACTCTGCCATGGCGGGTCGCTGAGGGCGATCTTGCCCATGGTCAGGAAGTCGAACAAGCCGATGATCATCACCAGGCTGGTATCTTTGAAGAAACCGATGAAAGTATTGACCAGGGGTGGAATGACCAAACGGAGGGCCTGCGGCAGAATAATGAAGCTGGTCTTCTTCCAGTAGCTGAGACCGAGCGCGTCGGCGGCCTCGGCCTGGCCTTTGGGAAGGGCTTGGAGGCCGCCGCGGATGACCTCGGCCAGGTAGGCGCCGGCGAACAGGATGAAGGCGATCTGTGCGCGCAGCAGTTTGTCGATGTTGACACCGGCGGGCATGAAGAGGGGAAACATGACGCTGGCCATGAACAGGACAGCGATCAGGGGCACGCCGCGGATGATCTCCACATACAGGACGCAGAGCATCCTGACGGCGGGCAGTTTGGTGGAGCGGCGGCCTAGGGCGACCAGGATAGCCAGCGGGAAGGAGAAGGCGGCGCCGAAGGTGGCGAGGATCAGGGTGATGGGCAGGCCGCCCCAGTAGTCCTCGGTTACCAGCGGCAGGCCGAGGATACCGCCCCACATCAGGACGCCGACGGCGGCCAAGGTCACGGCCCAGATCAGGGCAAGTTTCTTGCGCCAGAAGCGGCGCATACCGGAGACGATGTAGAGGCCGATGAACAGCAAGACGACGATGGCGGGGCGCCATTGTTCGTCGTACGGGTAGCGGCCGAACAGGATGAGCCGGTATTTGTCGTGTAGGACCGCCCAGCAGGCGCCAACGCCCTTGAGGTTATGGCAGATCCCGGTGTCGGCGATGCCGGTGTTGCCGTAGGGCACTGTCCAGACGGCGTTGACGATGCCCCACGCGAACAGGGTGATCAGGACTCGGACGATGAGGTAGCCCAGCGCCAGGGTAACAGCGGTGGACCACCAGGACCCGAACAGATTGGCGCGAGCCCAGGCCCAGGGGCCGATCGAGGCGACTGCTGCCTGCGCTCGCGCTTCGGTCGGTACGTGGTCGACGATGGCCGTGGCTTGGCTCATGGGAAAACTCTTTGGTTTATCGCGTGATTCACGCCTCCGCGCCTGCGGCGTCCGGCGATCACACTCAGCGCTCCACCAGTGCGATGTGGGCGTTATACCAGTTCATGAAGAGGCTGATCGAGAGGCTGATGGTCAGGTAGACGGCCATGATGATGGCGATGCCCTCGATCGCCTGGCCGGTCTGGTTCAGGGTGGTGTTGGCGATCGAGACGATGTCCTGAAAGCCGATGGCGACGGCGAGGGAGCTATTCTTGGTCAGGTTCAGGTATTGGCTGGTCATCGGCGGGATGATGATGCGCAGGGCCTGCGGCAGGATGATCTGGCTGAGCACGGCGCTGTGGCGGAGGCCGAGCGCGTTGGCGGCTTCCCATTGGCCTTGGGGGATTGCCTGAATGCCGGAGCGGACGATCTCGGCGATGTAGGACGCGGTGTAGGTCACCAGACCGAGCATGAGGGCGAAATATTCGGGGCTGAGGGTGGTGCCGCCTTGGAAGTTGAAGCCGTGCAGGGTGGGACGGTCCAACTGGAAGGGTGCGCCGAGGGCGGCCCATACGATGACGGGCAGCGCAACGAGGGCAGCCAGAGCAACCGGCCAGACGGCGGGACGAATACCGGTGGCCTCCTGGTGGCGGCGGGCTCGGCGATGCCAGAGCGTGGTGATGATGACGCCCAGGATGAGGGCGAGGACGGCCCAACTGTGGGCTGGCTGCCAGTCCAGCAGCGGGAGCTTCATTCCTCGGTTGGAAAGGAAGGCGATGCCGCCGAGCTGCCAGGCTTGTTTGGGGGCAGGCAGGCCTTGGAGGACAACGTACCAGAACAGCAATTGGAGCAGCAGCGGGATGTCGCGCAGGGTTTCCACGTAGATGGCGGAGAGCTTCGACAGCAGCCAGTTTTTTGACAGGCGGCCGATGCCGATCAGCGTGCCGAGGATGGTGGCGAGGACGACGCCGATGATGGCGACCTTCAGCGTGTTCAGGATCCCGATCAGCAGAGCGGTGGCGAACGTATCGGTCGCCGGATTGTAGGGCAGCATCGAGTCACCGATCGGTATACCGGCGACACGCGACAGAAAACCGAAGCCGGTGGCGATGTGGCGAGCGGCAAGGTTCGCCGAGGTGTTGCGGATCAGATACCAGGTGATCGCGGCGACGATGCCCACGATGACGATCTGCCAGACCACCGCTCGAAACGCCGGGTCGGTCCAGGACAGCCGCATACGGCGCCTCGGAGGGGCTCGGGGGGAGGCCAGGCGCGGATCGGCGGTGGCTTGGGACATCGTGCGGCGGTCTCCGAAGCAACTGGCTAGGCAAAATCCGGGCCATGGGTGGGCGCAGAGGTGTTTTGGCAACGTGCGTTGGAACGGCGTGGAGATCAACTGGATCACGGCATCGTGGGTTGAGCTAGATACCGACTGGTTGGTATGTGGTGGGCATGACGACGTTGCAAGAGCTTGTCAGCAAGCCCGACACGGCACGAAGCCGTTTGCTGAACGCGGCTTTGCGGGTCATTCGGGAGAAGGGGTATCACGCCACCTCGGTGGACGAGCTTTGCGCGGCGGCCGGCGTCACCAAGGGCGCGTTCTTCCACCACTTCAGAAGCAAGGAAGATCTCGGGGTTGCGGCGGCGGAGCATTGGTCGGTGACGACCGGCGGATTGTTCGCCGAGGCGGCGTATCATGGATTTGCCGATCCGCTGGACCGGGTGATGGGCTACCTCGATTTCCGTGCCGCGCTGATCGCCGGTACTACGGCTGAATTCACCTGCCTGGTCGGGACGATGGCGCAGGAGACGTTTCTAACTAACCCCGCCATCCGGGATGCCTGTTTCGAGAGCATTGCCAGCCATGCGCAGACACTGGAGGACGATCTGGATGCGGCCATCGAGATGTATGGGTTGTCGGGCGGTGTAACGGCCAAGGGCCTCGCGCTGCATACACAGGCGGTCCTACAGGGGGGGTTTATTCTGGCGAAGGCCAAGAACGATCCCTCGGTTGCCAGCGCGAGCATCGCGCATTTGCGCCGATACTTCGCGCTTTTGTTCCGTCAGTCAAACCCGAAGGAGGAAAATCATGAGTGAAGCACGGCCGGCAAGTATGCATGCTTTGTCGCCGCATCTGGTTTGTGCCGGTGCGGCCGCGGCAATTGACTTCTATAAGGAGGCGTTCGGAGCGACCGAGATGGTTCGTCTTGCTGGCGCCGATGGCAAGCTGATGCACGCCTGTCTTTGTGTGAACGGCTCTTCGGTGATGCTGGTCGACGAGAACCGGGATTTTGGCATGCTCTCGCCCAAAGCGCTGGGCGGTTCGCCGGTGACGATCCATCTAATCGTCAAGGATGTGGATGCGGTAGCGCGACGCGCGGTCGAAGCTGGAGCGACGTTGAAAATGCCGGTGCAGGACATGTTCTGGGGCGACCGCTACGGGCTGGTGGAGGATCCGTTCGGCCATATGTGGTCGGTGGCGACGCCGCAGCGCGCGCCGATGTCGGCGGAGGAGTTGGCGGCGGCGGCGAGGGAGGCGTTCAGCAAGGCGGGGTGCGGGCCGCAAGCGGCATGAGGGGTTTCAAATCGGGCCAATGGAAGTAAGCCGCCTGCTCGAGCTCCTGCGACGGCCGAGTGTTCAGGCGTGATAGAGCCGGCGAGGGGCGCTGAATGCGCTTCAGACCGGCGCTATTTCTGCGCATCTCGCTCCCGGCCCTGAGGCGGCCGCAATTTGTGCTCGTCTCCCGGAGTTCGGGGGTTACACGGGGGGCGGCAGAGCCGGGCCTATCGCGCCAGCGTGGCTATTTGTTGACGACGGCCGCCGCGGCCGTGCAGACCGCCTCGTCCTGTGACCCGGTACCTCCGGAACAGCCGATCGCGCCGATGATCTTGCCGTCTTCGACGAGGGGAATGCCACCCCGCGAGGCGATTACGTCATCGATGCTCAAAAGGTATTTGAAGTCGAACTTTTGCACGGCATCTTCAAGAGCCCTGGTTGGACGGCGGAACTTGACCGAAGCGCGGGCCTTGTGCTGGGAGACGGCAATCGAGCCGAGCAACGCGCCGTCCATCCGAAGAAACGCGACAAGATTGGCGCCTGAGTCGACGACAGCGATGTTCATCGGCCAGCCCTTCTTGGTGGCCTCAGCAATGGCAGTCTGGATCAGCGCCTGGGCACGTTCCGCTCCGATGGGCGCTCCGTAGAGGTTGCTGAAGGGCATCTTCTCAGGAATGGCGTCGAGGTTGGGCGGCGTGGGTTGTTGAGCCATTAGCTCGGTATTGACCAGCATTGACGCACCGACGAGCAATAAAGTCGTAATCCGCTTTCGCATGTATTTTCTCTCCCAACTGTTACTGCCGAACGGCCCCCGGTGCGCGAGAGCGAGGTGGTCGCGTTCACAGATTTCCCGCCGCGACTTTACCCGGCATTGTCTCACGCCGGCAATCCGAGTAGCTGCACCTGCTTGCGCCTGGCTGCAAGAGACTTTCACGAAGACCGTGTCCGCCATTCTCCAAATAACACCGTTATCGACATTGGAGCCATCCGATGCGTTGATCAGGCCCAGTGTATGAAAAGGCGAAAGTCGCCGCTTGCTGCGCAATCTTCTGCCACCGACTCTTCTTCCAAGTAACCATCGTCCTGACCGATAGCTGCTGGATTCGAATGCTGTTCGTTGCCGTTATGGCCTGTAGGGTCACATGGTCTGAAAGAAATTCGACCAGGGAAGTGATCGCGCCAGTCAACTGACCAGAAAATCTTGCTGCCGCGGCATCCGCCTGAGGGGTCAGGGATTACCTTCGGGTTGCGCTCTTATAGGTTCTCGGCGATGGTTAAGAGTCCCGAATTACCTGCGGCATAACACAGGGGGCGCGTGAGACGCATTCGCTCCTTTGGGTCACCAAGCCAGTTTTGCCTGACCGACCAGTAAGAACTTGGAGGTATCATGATCGCTCATTCAGTGTATCGATATTTGATGGCGTTTGCTTTGACCTTCTCGACTACAGTCATTTTGGCGGCGGAGAAGCAATACGGCCCTGGCGTATCCGACACTGAAATTCGACTTGGCCAGACAATCGCTTATAGCGGGCCGGCATCTTCGTTTGGAGCGATCGGTCGAACGGCCGCAGCATATTACAGAATGATTAACGACCAGGGAGGCATCAATGGCCGCAGGGTCAACTTTATCACCTTGGATGATGGATACAGCCCTCCCAAAGCGGTCGAGTTGGCTCGTCGGCTAGTCGAACAGGACGAGGTCGTGGGCTTGTTCGGGTCGGTCGGGGTGCAGACCAATTCGGCGATGCAGCGGTTCCTGAATGACCATAAAGTGCCACAGCTTTTCGTATTTGGTGGGGTCGCAAGGTTTCGCGATCCGCGCTTGTCTCCATGGACGATGGGTGGCGATCTGGCATTTGTGAATGAAACAAGGGAGTTTGCCAAGTTTGTGCTGGAGACTCGCCCGGGTGCCAGGATCGGTGTAATTTACCAGAATGATGACTTCGGCAAGGATCACCTGAACGGGCTGCGTTCGGGCCTGGGCGACAAGGCACCCGGCGCGATTTCCAAAGCCGTATCGTTTGAGGTCACTGATGCGACGGTCGATTCGCAAATCGTCGACCTGAAGGAATCGGACGTGAATGTCGTACTGATTGCCGCGATTCCAAAGTTCGCTGCACAGGCGATTCGCAAGATGCATGATATCGGCTGGAACCCGTTAAAATTACTAGCCTACCCCGCAGCATCGATACCAGCGACACTAAAGCCGGCGGGCCTCGATGCCTCGGTCGGCGTGGTCACTGCTGATTTCGTTAAACAACCAGGGGATGAGGCCTGGGACACCGACCCGGAGATGGTCGCCTTTCTTAGTTTTATGAGACAATACGTTCCAGGTGCAGACCCGACCGACAAATTCAGTGTGGCCGGTTACTATAACGCAGCAATGGTTGTGGCACTCCTGAAAAGCTGCGGCGACAACCTAACCCGGCAAAATATCCTGGATCAGGCGACTCATATGCAGCAAGTCCAAATTCCGATGCTACTGCCGGGTATCCGGTTAACTACCTCACCTGATGATTACTCACCGATTAAACAAATGCAACTGCAACAATTCAATGGACGGGGCTGGGTAAAACTTGGCGGCATCGTGGGCGGCTAGGCACTGCGGCGCTTCGAGCGTTGCTCTGAACAGGATGCTACTTTCGGACAGTGGGGGTCATTCCTTTACCAAATGCAAAAAATGTGCAGGACGAACGAGCCGCCCTTGACCTCCTGTAAGGTTTTGATTCAACGGTGGCACAAGAATAGATGTAGTCAGTTGACTCTGCGCGCGTGCCCGACCCAATAGGGTGCGCGCAGGTCTCGGCGCAGGACCTTGCCGCTCGGATTACGAGGCAAAGCGGGGATGAAATCGATCGATTTGGGCAGCTTGTAGCCGGCGATGAGAGTTCGGGCGAAGGCGATGATGTCCTCTGAGGTGGCGGCTGCATCGGGCTTCAGCACGACAATCGCTTTCACCGCCTCACCCCAGCGTTCGTCCGGCACCCCAATCACCGCTACATCGGCGATCGCCGGATGGCCTATCAAGGCGTTTTCTACTTCGGCGGGGTAGACGTTCTCCGCACCGGAAATGATCATGTCCTTGATTCGGTCGTGGATGTAAAGGAAGCCGTCAGCATCGAAGTAGCCGGCGTCGCCAGTGCGCAGCCACCCGCCCGGAAGGAACGCTGCCCGGGTCGCCTCGGGATTGTTCCAGTAGCCTTTCATGACTGCCTCGGCACGAATGACGATTTCGCCCACCTGCCCGGTGGCAACGGGGTCGCCGTCAGGATCGACGACACGTAACTCCACGCCGGGGTAAGGCCGGCCGCAAGAGCGTATTTTGGAACCTGGCTCCTGCAGAAACCGGGGGGCGAGGGTAGTGCCGCTGGCGTTGCTTTCGGTTGCGCCATAGACCTGCCACAATTCGGCGCCGGGTAGCAGCGCCTTAGCGCGCCGGACTGTGTCGTCAGCAATCGGCGAGGCGCCGTAGATCAGGCGCCGCAACGAGCTAAGGTCAGCGCGCGCCGCATCCGGATGCTGCACCAGGGCGAGAATGACCGCGGGGACCAGAATCGCGATGGTGATACCATGGCGGTGGATGGCGTCGATCACCCCGGGAACGCTGACCTCTTCGAGCACAACATTGGTGCAGCCATTGGCGAAGGATAAGATACCAACGTTTGTACCCGCGCAGTGGAATACCGGCATACAGGTCAGTACAGACGTCTTCTGGGCTTGTCCCATTGAAGGTTGCGGTCTGATAGTCAGCAATGAAAGCCAGATAATTGCGATTGGTCAGCTCCACCCCTTTAGGCAGACCAGTGGTTCCCGAAGTGTAGAGCTGGATCGCGGTGTCGTGCGGCGCGATCGGCAGCATCGGATCGGCGGCGGGCTGCGAGTCCCGCCAGGCGGCGAAACCGGGCCACGAAAGGCCTGCCCCATCCATAACGAAATGTTGGCTCGCGGCGTAGCCCGAGGCTGCGACCGCCTCGACCATAGGTTCAAACCCCGAACCAACGAACAGGATGGCGACACCCGCATCTATGAGGATGGCGGCTGCCTCGGGCGGGGCAAGCCGCCAGTTCACCGGGACCAGCACGACGTTGGCCTTCAGCGCCCCCAGCAGCAGTTCGAAGTAAAGATCGGAATTCTTGCCGAGGTAGCCGATCCTGGTCCCGGGGCGGCATGCGAGCGCGATCAGACCATTGGCTACCTGGTTCGCGCGCCGGTCAAGTTCGGCATAGTTGGTCGCGCGGTCGCGGAAGATCTGTGCGGTTGTTCGCGGTTGCACTCGCGCCTGGATACGCGGGATGTCGGCCAGGACATGGATGTCGTCAAACTGTCCCATCGTTCCTCCCCCTGTTACCGTCTACGCGGTGTTCTGAAGGTTGAACCGTATTCGCTGATAAGTTGGTGCTGCAAGTTTTCTTTGGCTCTAGTAGCTCAAATCAGACGGATAGCGCCGACCGTTTTGAGCACTAGCCTTTGATTTTTGTGGGCCAACTCAGCCGACCGCGTAGGGACCTTTCCGTCAGATCGGACAACCAGATGATCCTGAGAGTATAGGGCTGCCTCTTCGATGGAGCTGCAGCCCCTCCGCGCGTGCTGTGATCAGGAACTGCAGAGCCGCCCAGAAAATAATCCACGTCCGGCCGACATTGTCCGTCCAGCGACAGATATATTCTTTACCTCCCGAGGGGAGCCGCGGTGATCGCGTCGCTGATCCGCTGCGCGATGACGGCCACTGCTCCGTGCAGCCACCCGCTTTGTTGCATCCGCCGGGTCGCAGGCCGGGACGGCGATGACCTCGCACCTTGCGGCGGCCAGCCGGTCGCCGGCACCCGCGAGGAGCGTCCATTGAGCGAGCGCGGCCTGTCCGGCATCGCCCACATTGAAGCGGGTTACATCCGGTCGGCGTGCCAGGTCGTCGACGATCGCGCGATGCGAACGCCCTGGACGTTCACCGGCGAGCCAGATTGCAGGCCATGCACCGTGCCGGTAAACTGGATCAGAAACCGCACGCCGTCGACGATGGGCGGGGGTGGCTCGCGGGTTGGGGACGACAGTCGGTCGAGCTGCGCGATTCGGTCGGGGTCGGCCCTCGGCGGCTGTCGCGGGCGGGTTTATCGTGGCTGCCAGAAGAACGGCGGATGCCGCCACGCAGCGCAGGGGCCGGCACCTCAGCTCCGTTCTCATCGTCACCCCCTGCGTCCATCGACACGCTGTGGAAACCTTTAGTACAGTTCGGTTCGGGGCAACACCGGTCACTGGACGTTGCCCTCAAGAACCCCTTAGTCGTCCGGCGGTTAAGTAAATCGGGATCTACACCGCCGCTCCATTCAACAATTTCGTAAGTATTGATCAACCTAGGCGACGTGATCCGGCTGAAGCACGCATGCAATATCTGCATTGACTTCCACTTGAATTGTCGCATGACCGATGGAAAAGCGGTGGTGTAGTTCCTGGGCCAGTTCGACGAGAAATTGGTCGCCGGGATGGCCGGCTGGCATCAAACAATGGCAGGTCAGAGCGGTTTCCGTCGTGCTCATGGGCCAGATATGCAAGTCATGAATTGCGACGACACCGGGCTGTTGCTGCAAAAATCTGGTTACATCGGCTGAGTTGATTCCAGCCGGCACAGCATCGAGCGACATGCCGACGGAGTCGCGAAGCAAGCCCCAGGTTCCGATCAGAATCATCCCGGCGATCACGATGCTCGTCAAAGGATCGAGCCAACTCCAGCCAGTGAATAGGATGATGGCTCCTGCCACCACCACGCCGAGAGAAACGAGAGCGTCGGCCGCCATGTGCATGAAGGCTGCGCGCAGATTGATGTCACCCTTGCGGCCTGAGGCGAAGAGCCAGGCGGTGACGCCGTTGACGGCGATACCAATCGCCGCCACGGCCATGATCGTGGCGCTGTCGACCGCGGCCGGATGAATGAGGCGGCGGATGCCTTCGATGAAAATTCCGCCGATCGTCACCAGCAGCAAGACCGCATTGGCGAGCGCAGCCAATATGGTGCCTCGCCGTAGACCATAGGTGTGCGTCATGGAGGGCGAACGCCGCGCCAAGATCGTGGCAACCCAAGCCATCACCAGGCCCAGCACGTCACCAAGGTTGTGCCCGGCGTCCGCGACCAGGGCGATCGAATTCGCCAGCAACCCATAGATGACCTCGGCAACGACGAAGCCCAGATTGAGCGTTGTGCCGACGGCAAACGCCAAACCAAAATCCTTCGGCGCATGCCCGTGCCCGTGCCCATGCCCCGCACCCTGCGCGTGCGCTGCGCCGTGCGCGTGGTCGTGGCCGTGATGATGATCGTGATCGGACATGAGGGTTTCCAGGCGGAAGGGTGGGCAGCCGGTCTGCTACGTAGATTGCTTTATGAGCGTGTGCTCATGAGCGGCTTTATGCGGACATGGTTCCTAACCCGTCAATCAGCGCGGACCAGGCGATCACCGGCCAAGGCTGATGGGCGATCCGAGCCGGTTGAGGATCATTCTCGTGTGCCTTCCAGAGCAGAGGTGGCCGGGCAAATTCGGACAGGCCGATAAGTGGAATTTCTGCCCGAGAGCGGCGAGGATGCCGCGGATCAGGAGCAAGCATGACCAAGCGAACACGACGGACCCACGCTGCGGGCTTCAAGGCCAAGGTGGCATTGGCCGCGATCAAGGGCGAGAAGACGCTGGCCGAGTTGGTGCAGCAGTATGATGTCCACCCGAACCAGATCACCGCCTGGAAGGCCCATCTGGTTGAGGCGTCCTCGGGCCTTTTTGGTTCGGCCGGTGCGGCATCCGACACGGCCTCGGCGATCGACGTGAAGACGCTCCACGCCAAGATCGGGGAGCTGACCTTGGAAAACGATTTTTTGTCCGGTGCGCTCACCAAAGCCGGCCTGCTGAGCGCAAAGCGATGATCGATCGGACCACGACCTGCCGCTGGCATGGCAGGCGACGCTGCTGCGGCTCAGCCGGAGCAGCCTTTACTACGAACCACAGCCGGTAGCGGAGGCTGAGCTGGCGATCATGCGCCGGATTGACGCGCTGCATTTGGACTACCCGTTTGCGGGCAGCCGGATGCTGCGTGACCTGTTGCGCGGCGAAGGCGTCAACATCGGCCGTGAGAAGGTGCGGACAATGATGCGGGGATGTGTATTGAGGCGCAGTATCGTCGGCCGAACACGTCAAAGCCGTGTCCAGGGCATAAGATTTACCCGTATCTGCTGCGCGGCCTTGCGGTCGAGCGGGCGAACCAGGTCTGGGCCATGGACATCACCTACATTCCGATGGCCCGTGGTTTTGTCTATCTCGCAGCAGTGGTGGACTGGTTCAGTCGGCGTATTCTGGCCTGGCGGGTTTCGATCACCATGGAGGTTGATTTTTGCCTGGAGGCAGTTGAGGAGGCACTGGCCACGCACGGCAAGTCGACTATTTTCAATACCGATCAGGGTTCTCAGTTCACCAGCGCCGTGTTTACCGGCCTGCTGTGGACAACGGAATTGCGATCAGCATGGACGGTCGCGGCGCGTGGCGGGACAATGTCTTTGTCGAGCGGCTATGGCGATCGGTGAAGTACGAAGAGGTCTATCTGCGGGCGTATGATACCGTTGCCGAGGCTCGGAGGCTGATTGGACGGTATCTGGATTTCTTCAACAGCAAGCGGCCGCATTCGAGCCTGGGTGCGCGAACGCCGGACGCGGCCTACACCGCTGAGTTACCAACTTTGGCCGCAGCCGCATGAATTTCGCCGTTGCTGTTGGGTCGTCTCTCCAATCGGGCTACGCCCTCCCTGCGCGACAACCCAACAGCAACACGTTACGCAATCAACCGGCAGGAGATCCACTTATCGGAGGCGAAACGCTGTAGCGACCAAGCCGACCAACTCTCTCCTCTCACTCTCTCACTCTCAACCGTCCGCTCGAAGGCGAGTGGCCCTATCTCTGGCTGGACGCCACTTACGTCAAAGTCCGCCAGGCCGGGCGCATCATATCAGTCGCGGTGATCATCGCCGTCGGCGTTAACGACGACGGTCGCCGCGAAATACTGGGGATGACGGTTGGCGCTTCCGAGGCAGAAACGTTCTGGACCGAGTTCCTGCGGTCCCTGGCCCGGCGCGGTCTGCGCGGTGTCAAGCTGGCAATCTCCGATGCACATGAAGGGCTGAAAGCCGCCGTCGCCAAGCTGCTGCACGCCACCTGGCAGCGCTGTCGGGTACACACCATGCGCAACCTGTTGGCCCATGCCGGTCGCCAGGGCGCGGTGTCGCTGCCGCCTTCATCGCCACTGCCTTTGCCCAGGACGATGACAGCGTGAGAAGGTCGGCGGACCAGCCGCGTAGTCCCTGACTTGGCCGGCGACGATCTGCTGGTGGGGACGCCGCAAGCTGCCGAATTCTGGCTGCCTCCGCGAAACCCTGGCGGCGGCGCGGAGTAGACTACAATGGCAGGCCTACACGATGAATACAGAATAACGAATCATTCCTTTGATGGCGTCATCCCCAGTCGCGCAATCCAAAATTCGCCCGCACGATAACTCTGTTGGTAAGTGTCCCATAACCTCTGTTACTTGGCAATACTTATAACCATCCAAGTTGTGGTCATTTCTGTTGGTGATTCCACGTCCAGTCCTTCGATGACCGCTGTCGCCGAGGTCACCTGAAACTCTTCACGAAGTCCTAATTGAGCACTGCCGTTACTTGAGAAATTGAACGTCTGGCCACTAATGATCTGCATATTATCCCCCAATTTGCGTTTGCACCTGACCCATGATCCCGTCATTCGTCCAGTTGGTGGGCCGGATCCAGCCGTCGGACCTGCATCCCGCTGAGGATGGCCTCCGAGCTATTCGTAAGCCAGGAGCGGCCTGGACTTAATGATTGTGCGACCGGGCTTCTTGCTCGAGCGTTTGGTAGTCTCTGTCCGATCATTCGGGAGCATGGGGGCTGGCGAGAAGGGCACGAGCCCGATCAAGCTCACGCCTCGCAATCGACTATAGATCGGGAGCCAGCACGCAAACAGTTAGCCAGCCGGAGAGGGCCGCCACCGGCGGTACGAGAGAACCGGGCGATAACTGGCATTAGGAAACGGGAAGAGGAGGCCGGCGCGCCAGACCCGCGCCTGCCTTCCGCCGCTATGCCGGGTTGCGAGCGGGATGGCAAAGGGCACTCGAACCAGACGATGGGGACTTCACATAGCTTCCAGACGCGCACGAATAGTCCCACGGCAACAAACCCGAAGCGCTCAGCCCTCGGCAGCGACATGGGCGTGACAAAGCGAGCCTCGCTTGGGACAGTTCTATGCCATCCCTTTCTTCGGAACCTAGCCTCGGAAACTCGATGGCTGTGCCAGCAAGCAGGGCCACGAACAACACCGCGGCGGCAATAAAGAAAGCCATAGTCGTGTCCCTTCTTATCGTGTGGATTTAGCCCCAACCGACGCCGACGGGCGCAGGGGGCGCGGTAACTGTTGGGTGGAATTGGGCGCTTCGGCTGGCGAAAAGTGCAGGAGCGGTCGCCACAGCAAGAACGAGCTGGCCTGCGCCGAAAGCGTCCCCGAGAGCGAGTTGAAGGGTGGAGGGATTGAGGACGGCAATGATAGCGATCTCCACTACCCGGCGCATAATAGGTACGAGCCTATGCGACCGATCTGATAAGACGATCGAGCAGCGGCGAGTTCGACACCGGCCCCCGTGTCGATTGATCCTGAACGTTGTGATATCGGAGGAAACGCTTTCACGCCGCGGACGACATTCAATTACTGTGGTCATGATAGCTCTCCTCAACGATTGGGAGTTGCGACGCTTCGGCGCGCAACGATGTTTTCGAGGCACGCAACCGCTTGCGGGCCTTGAGCGATCCTTAAGCCAGAAGCACCCTGGGCTTATATGACTAGGCTACCGGACCTCTTGCCTAAGCGTCCTGAGTTGTTATCGTCCTGCCTCAATCGTCCGGGGGGTTTGCTACCGATCCTTAGTCCCGTGCCGCTGTCGTTTTCCTGAAGGTTCATGTCGATGAGCACGGATGCGTTGTCGGAAGTTCTTTCTGCCGTACGTTTGTCCGGATCGGTGTTTTTCGACGTCACGGCGAAATCGCCGTGGGTTGCCGAAGCGCCGCCAGCGGCGCAGGTAGCCTCCGACGTCATGCCAGGCGCTCAGCACACAATCGAGTACCATGTCGTCACCCGCGGCTCTTGCTGGATTTCGCTCGTGGGTGATGTCGGGTCCGGGCCGGTGAAGCTTCAGCAAGGGGACATTGCGGTCATTCCGCATGGCGACCCCCATGCGGTTTCAAGCGAGCCCGGCATGCGCGCCGAGCCGAATCTGCAGATTCATCGACGGCCCAAGGACGACAACGCGTTGCCCTTCATGTTGCGAACTGGCGGCGATGGTCCAAGCGATACCCATCTTATTTGTGGCTTCTTCAGTTGCGACGTGCGCCCGTTCAATCCGTTGCTGGATTCGCTGCCGCGCCTTATGCGGGTGGGGCCCGACGTGTCACACGGATCAAACGGTTTGCTCGACCAATTCATCCGCTTCGCCACGGCCGAAATGGGCAACAAACGGGCGGGTAGCCAGAGCATCCTCAATCGGCTTTCGGAACTGATGTTCGTCGAGGTTGTTCGTGTGCACATGGGACAGCTCGCGACCAACAATACGGGGTGGCTCGCGGGGCTACGGGATTCTTTGGTCGGCCGTGTGCTGGCACTGTTGCACGGCCGGCCGGCTCACGCATGGACTTTGGAGGAACTCGCCTCGGAAGCCGGCGCATCCCGCTCGGTGTTGGCGGATCGGTTTACCCATCTGGTCGGTTGCCCGCCAATTCAGTATTTGACGCAATGGCGGATGCAGATGGCCGCCAGGCGACTGACAGATCCTGGCGTCTCAATTGCATCCGTCGCTTTCGAGGTCGGCTACGAATTGGAAGCCGCATTCAGCCGAGCGTTCAAGAAGCTGGTTGGCCGCTCGCCCGGCCAATGGCGAAAAGGCTCGGTCTGAATTCTTAACTTAGCTTGGTGGGGCTCCTTGCTCGTGACGTCCTTTTCCAGTTCTTGTTGGTTTTGGTTGCGGCTGCTGCGGCAGCTTTTTGTCTCACTCGAAAATCATGCCTGGTTGGCGTATTCCACACCTTTACTTCCGGGGGCAACGGTCTCGGCATGTCAATTTGCGTCTGGGACCTTGATGTCCTTTAACGTTGGCGTGAAACCTTGGAAGGACGTGATGTGTGTCGTTTACTAGTCGACGAAGAGATGAGGGTCAAACCGAAGATTTGCCGGTTACCAGCGGCTTCGTCGTCCGGACATGCGCCGACGGAAACATCGAGGGATTTAAATCGATGGTCTTCGGGTTCAGCGCATAAATCGTGTTCGTCTGCTCCAGCCTGAGATCGTGAGTGAACCGATGAAGCTGCCGCTACCCCTCGTCTCCTGGCTGCAGGTCGGCCCGACGACGCTGATTCTGCTGTTCTTTTTCGTGGTTCCGATGCTGGTGGTGATCGCCGTCAGCTTCTTCGACTACGAGAACGCACAGATCGTCGAAACCTTCATTGTGGACAACTATCGCGACGTCTTCACGTCAACCGTGACGCTGGAGCAGTATGCTAAATCGCTGAAGTTCGCCGCAATCGTTTGGGCCCTGACCCTGATCATCGGCTTCAACGTATCCTATTTCCTGGTCTTCCACGTCCGCAGCGTGCTCTGGCAGATCGGATTATTTCTGCTGTGCACGGTGCCATTTTGGACGTCGAACATCATTCGCATGATCTCCTGGCTGCCGGTCCTGGGTAAGAACGGCATCGTCAACCAAACCTTGGCTAAGCTCGGCCTGATCCACGAGCCGCTGGAATTCCTGCTTTATTCGGATTTCGCCGTCGTGGTCGGATATGTCCACCTGTTCACGCTGTTCATGGTCGTGCCGCTCTTCAACTCCATGGCACGTATAGATCGTAGCCTGCTGGAGGCTGCGCGTGATGCGGGCGCTGGGCGGTTCCGCGTCGTGTGGGAGATCGTGCTGCCGCTGTCCAAGACCGGAATTGCGCTCGGCTCGATCTTCGTGGTGACGCAGGTGATGGGTGACTTCTTTGTCGTTAAGGTGATGAGCGGCGGCCAGAGCACGTCCGTAGTGTCGGCGCTGTATAATCAGGTCTCGGCGATGCAATACCCACCCGCCGCTGCTAGCGCGGTGCTGCTGCTGATCATAGTGACCCTCATGGTGGCGGCCATCCTGCGGGTCGTTGACGTCCGCAAACAACTTGCCACGTAGGGAGAGCCACGGCATGGCGCAACATGATGCCGGATCGCGTCCTTGGACGTTCTGGTTCTTCGCCGCGTTCTTTGTCCTGTTCGTGATTTTCCTCTACGGCCCGATGTTCGTTGTCTACATCCTCTCGTTCCAGGGCGAGGACGGCGGTCTGACGTTCCCATTGGCGGGTGTCTCGACCCACTGGTTTCACGAACTGGTTGATCCGAACGCCCGCTCCGGCGACATCGCTGGCGCGTTCCAGCGTTCGATCGGCCTTGGCATCGTGGTGTCGGTGCTAACCGTAGTATTGTCGGTCGCGGCAGGACTAGGGTTCCGCCGCAGCTTCATGGGATCAGCCATCATTTTCTACATTGCAATTGCCAGCCTGATTATGCCCGGCCTGTTCGTCGGCCTGGGGATCAACGTGCTGTTCAACGAGCTTGGCTGGGTGACCGACTGGACCACGTCGGGTCTAGGTGCGCAGTTGACCTGGACATTGCCGTTCGGCTTGCTGATCATGTTCGCTGTCCTCGGTCGCTTCAATCGCGCTTACGAGGAAGCTGCCAAGGATCTTGGCGCGACGGCATGGCAGCGCATGCGCGAAGTTACACTGCCGATTCTGCTGCCGGGCATCATCGGCGTCGCCCTCTTTGGCTTCACACTGTCCTACGATGAATTCCCTCGGACCGTGCTGACCTCGGGCAGTGAAAACACGCTGCCGATCGAGATCTGGACGATGACTACGAACGTCACCTCACCGGCGTTGTACGCAGTTGGCACGGTCACCACCGTCGTCTCGTTTCTAGTCATTGGCACCGCCCTAGGCTCGATCGCCCTGATCCAACGCCGCCGCCGAGCGTCGCGCGGCGAACCCTCCTGACCGTGCGGACAAAAAACTGTATGATCTCACCTCAGACCGCCGGCAACGGCCGCATCGACATAGCGAACGTCACCAAACGTTTTCGCGATACCACTGCGGTCGCCGATCTCAGCCTGACCATCGACCACGGCAGCTATTGCTGCCTGCTCGGCCCGAGCGGCTGCGGGAAGACGACGATCCTCCGCATGATCGCGGGCCATGAAAATCCGACCTCCGGTGATGTGCGCATCGGTGGCCAATCCGTGCTTGGGCTGGATCCCGTGCAGCGCGGCACCGCGATGATGTTCCAAAGCTACGCTCTGTTTCCACACCGCAGCGTGCTGGAAAATGTTGGTTTCGCACTGAAAATGCGCGGTGCCAGCCGCGAGGCGCGCACCGCGACGGCGCGCGAATTGCTGGAAAAGGTCCACATGGAGCGCTTCGCCAACCGCCTGCCGGCGGAATTGTCGGGCGGTCAGCAGCAACGCGTGGCACTCGCTCGCGCGCTGATCACCAACCCGAGAGTGCTGCTGCTCGACGAACCGCTGTCGGCGTTGGACGAATATCTTCGTCTCCGCATGCGCGGCGAATTGCGCCGGGTACAAAAGGAACTGGGGATCACTTTCATCCACGTCACCCACACCCAGCTTGAGGCGATCGCAGTCGCCGACATGGTCGTAGTGATGACCCAGGGACGCATCGAACAGGCTGCGAGCGCACGTGACATCTATGTCGCCCCGCGCAGTGCCTATGTCGCCCGCTTCATCGGCGGTCAGAACGTGCTGACCGGCAAGCTCGACAATGTCACAGAAGCATGGTCGACGGTTGTCGGCGCCGACAACTCGCGTGCGCAATTCCCGCTCGGTGCCACCCGACCCGCACCAGGTGCAACGCTCTTCGCCGCCATCCGTCGCGATCGGATCATACTAACCAAGGACGTCACCACCCAAGCTGGGGACGAAATCAACGCCGCCGTCGGCGTTGTGCACGCGATCGAGAACCAGGGCAGCTACGTCAAGGTCACGCTCGATCTCGCCAATGAGGAGGAGTTTGTCGCACACGTACCCGACGCTGAGTTTTTCCGCGCTCCGATCGACATCGGCGACCGCGTGGTGGCGCGCTGGGATCCACATGACCTTCATCTTCTGGAGGACGGCACTGGCGGCCAAGAGTTCGCTCCCGCCGACAAAGACGTAGCGCTGATGTAGCAAGCGACAAAGACGCGCGGTATAGACCAGGGCGTCCCATCCGTACCATCGACTCTGTCAAATCAACTGGATTTGGGCGGATCTCCCGGCGGCGCGGCGCACGGAGCTGCTGAAGCCCGGCTGGCCCTAAGCAGCAGTGCCAAGATAGGCTCGAATCACATCGGGGTTCTGCTGGACCTCCTCGGGCCGGCCGTCGGCGATCTTGCGCCCAAAATTCACCACCACAACTTTGTCAGACACCGACATCACCAAGCTCATGTGATGCTCGACCAGCAACACCGTCACGCCCTGGACATCGCGCACCCGGCGGATCTGACCTTCCAGCGTATGCACCTCCTCGTGGTTCAAACCAGCGGCTGGTTCGTCCAGCAACAGTAGCTTCGGTTCAGCGGCCAGCGCGCGGGCGAGTTCTACGCGCTTCCGAATTGGAAACGGCAGGCCGTGGGCGATGCGGTCGGTAAAGGCGCTCAGGTTCATAAACTCGATCAGGTCCATGGCCCTTTCCCGCACCGCTCTTTCCTCGCGGCCAACCGCCGGAAGACGGAATGCGTTTTCCACGAAACCGGCGCTGGTGCGGCTATGGCGGCCGACCATCACGTTCTGCAGTACCGTCAGTCGGTCGAACAGCGCGACGTTCTGGAAGGTACGGCCAATTCCGATCATCGGGATCTTGTGGCGGCGCACAGTCAGGACCGATTGGCCCTCGAAGATGATTTCTCCCGCGCTAGGCTGATAGAGCCGGCTGAGGCAATTGAACAATGTGGTCTTGCCGGCACCATTTGGGCCGATCAGACCGGCGATTTGTCCCGGCATTACGTCGAAGCTAACGTCATCAAGCGCGACCACGCCCCCGAAGCGCAGCGTGACACCTCGTACAGACAAAAGCGGTGTCGATTGGCCCGACATCGAGTGGACGTTCCTTCCGGTGGCGAGCGTAAATGTTTGTCGCTGCAGGCTCACAGTGCGCAGTCTCGAGGCCGAGTGCAAGCGGCGGCCCAGGGTTTGACCACCATCCGACCATCAGCCACAAAACACGCTGGAGGCCCCACCATGAAGCTGCACCCGTTCGGGTCCTTGTTCCCCGTTTCCACACTCACCCTTGGCGGTGGCGGCCTGGGCATGCTCTGGGGCCAGACGACGTTTGAGGAGTGTGTCGCGACGGTCCACGCCGCGGTTGCGGCGGGGATCAACCTGCTGGACCTGGCGCCGCGTTACGGCGACGGACAGGCGGAACGCGTGGTGGGCGAGGCGTTTGGCGGCCGTTTACCTCTGGGGGTGCATGTCACCAGCAAGTGCAACCTCGGCGACTCCGAGCCCGAGCGGGTGTATCCGGTGCTGCGCCAATCTATCGAGACAAGCCTGCGACTATTGCGGCGGGACAAACTCGATATTTTCTTCCTCCATTCGAATTTGGTCCCCGACAAACATCCGATGTGGAATGCGCGGGATGTCAGCCGCCTGACTTCGCTGTCGCTGTTCCGATCAGAAGTTCGGCCGGCGTTTGAGCGACTGCGGACTGAAGGGCTGATCAACGCCTGGGGGCTGACGGGGATCGGGCATCCGGACGCGATCATTGAGGTGCTGGCCGAAGATCCCAAGCCCGCCGCGGTGCAGTGCATCGCTAACCTGCTGGACTCACCCGGCGGCCTGAAGTTCTTTGGGGGCCCAGCTAAGCCACGTGCGGTAATGGCCGCCGCTCGAGCGAACGGGGTCGGAGTGATGGGCATCCGAGCGGTCCAAGCCGGCGCTCTGACCGCGGCGATAGACCGCACGTTGCCGTCGGATCATCCCGAGATGCTGGACTATGGGCTGGCCGAGGGGTTCCGATCGCTATGCGCGGAGCTCGGCGAAGACCCAGCCATCGTGGCGCATCGCTACGCACTTGGGCTGCCGATCGACACATTGGTTCTGGGCGTCAAGAATTGCTCGGAACTCGCTGGCTGCGTCGCGGCCGATGAAGCGGGTCCGCTGTCAACGGAGCTGGTTGCCCGAATCGACGCCTGGGTGGCGGCAGGAAGATGAGCCGGTTCTACGGACCGAAAGCGGCGCGGCCGGTTTCCGGGGTCAGCACCACGTTGGTCCTGTGTAACGGATCGTGTTTTTCTTTAGGACCAGCGGTGATTGAAGTGCCTGATGTGTCGGCCTCCTCAGGCCTGCCGCCTTGACTCCCGCCGCGCGCATCGCCGCTGCTGTCGATCTGCTTGAGGTCATCGAAGGCGCGGCGAAACGCCCTGCCGACGCCGTCGCTAACGATTTTTTTCGATCCCGCCGGTACATCGGCTCCGGTGACCGGCGCGCCGTGTCTGATCGCGTCTGGAGTGTGTTGCGCAGCCGCCGGCGCCTCGGCTGGTGGCTAGGCGGTGCCAGGCAATCGTCGCGCCTGCTGGTCGCGGCGTCACTTCTGCTGGAAGGGTGGGCGAAGGCCGGCGTCGCACAAGCATTCTCCGGTGGGCAGTTCGCGGCGGAGCCTCTGTCCGGGGCGGAAAATGCAGCGCTGTCGCGAATTGCCGGGCACATTCTGAACCACCCCACGATGCCGGAGGCGGTGCGGCTGGAAATCCCGGACTGGCTATTGCCTCGGCTGACGTCGCGCTTCGGCCCGAGCCTGATGGATGAGATGGCGGCGCTGTCCGAACCGGCGCCGCTCGACATGCGAGTGAACCTGTTGAAAGGCGACCGCGATCAGGCTCGAGCCGCGCTAAGCGCCGAAGGGTGGGAAACCGAGCTGACGAAGCTGTCGCCGTGGGGCCTGCGCATCGACGGCCGACGCCCGATCACCAGCGGAGCGGCCTTCCAGTCCGGATTGATCGAGATCCAGGACGAGGGCAGCCAGTTGGTTGCCGCTCTGGTCGGCGCCATGCCCGGCATGCGCGTGGTAGATTGGTGCGCCGGTGCGGGCGGCAAGACGCTTGCTTTGGCAGCGGCGATGCTGAACCGCGGGCAGATCGTTGCGTGCGATGTTTCCGCGGCCCGACTGGATGGCGCTGTACGCCGCTTGCGACGCGCCGGCGTGCATAATGTCGAGCGCCACCTGGTGAAAGCTGGTGACAAGTGGCTGAAACGCCGCGCGGGCGCCTTCGATCGGGTGCTGGTCGATGCCCCGTGCACCGGCACTGGCACCTGGCGTCGAAACCCGGATGCGCGAATTCGGTTGAAGGACGTTGATCTCGTGGAGCTGCTTTTGAAACAGGGGCGCATCCTCGATACCGCTCAAAGCCTGGTTCGCAAAGGCGGCCGTTTGGTCTACGCTACGTGTTCTCTGCTAGAAGAGGAAAACGAGGCTCAGGTGTCTGGCTTTTTGCGTCGCCATCCGGCGTTCCGTGTCATTCCGCTGGCTGAGGCCTGGCCGCTGGAGCCGCCACCGCCGAACAGCGGCGATTTCCTTTTGCTTACGCCGGCCAGGCATGGAACCGATGGGTTCTTCACCGCCGTTCTGGGGCGGGCCGCTTGATTTCCGTGCGGAAAGCGCGAGTTGCGGACGCCATTGCGATCGGTGCCGTGCATGTCGCCGCGTGGCGGAGCACCTACCCTGGAATTCTGCCGGACACGTTTCTTGCGCGCATGTCGGTGTCGCGACAGGCGGCGTTTTATGATGCGGCGATTTGGGGCGGCACCGGAGTCACGGTGGCGACGGCCTCGGGCCCGGACGTACCGACGGGTAGCGCGCCGCGGATCATCGGGTTCACAACGGCGGGGCGGGCACGGAACGCGGATATTGGCGGTCGACGTCTGGCCGAAGGAGAGGTGGAAACGCTTTATGTCCTAGACGACTGGCGGGAACGTGGCGTCGGTCGGGGCCTGATGCGCGCGGCTGGGTCTCATCTAGTGGATATTGGCTGCAAGTCTGCGTACTTGTGGGTGCTGCGCGATAACCCGAGTTGGTGGTTTTACCAGCGCCTGGGAGGCAGGCCAGTAGCAGAACAGACTATCCGGATCGCCGGCCAATCGGTCGCTCAGATGGCCTTTGCCTGGGACCCGATCGAGCTGTTGCTCACGGCTTCGCCGCAGGCTTCTTAACGGACCCGTTCACTCAGCGCATGTTGAGAAATTCGCTGGACCCTGACGCAGCGGCGTTAGGGCTCATTCGAGAACAATCGACCCGGGTCTAGTGAGGCTGGAAGCCGAATTCTCGACGGAGGCGGGGAAAGATAGTGTTGCGGGATGATCGACGCAGCCCCGATTTGCGGCCCTGTCCTCGCCGGTATCAATCTGCTTCAACAATGCGAACGATGTGTTTGCGCCCAGCTTAATCGTAGGTCGATCCCCCGGCTTTGTCTTGCCGGGCTTTGTGTGGATTCCGACGAAGGCGGCCACCTATTGCAATCTGATCGCGGCCACCATTCCAACTTGATGGCGGCCAGTTAGGCATCGTCTTGTGGGCCGATTTTGGTGATGTCATTCAGGTACAGCCGGGGTCAAGTAGTGGTGTAACGGATCCGGCCACTTCCGCTGGCGACTAGGGGCAACAAGGGCCCTGATCGCGGTTACGTTACGCTTTGCAGTTGCCCTGACGGGGTCGTCTGGTGCTCGGCCGCGGTGGTCTCCGGTTTGCGCCGGCTCTTGCCGGTCAGCGCGATGCGATGGGAATTGTGCACCAGACGATCAAGGATGGCGTCGGCCAGCGTGGGATTGCCCACGATCTCGTACCAGCGATCGACCGGCACCTGGCTGGTGATGATCAGCGAGCCGCGATTGTAGCGGTCCTCGACGATTTCCAGCAGGTCGCGGCGCTGCTCAGCGGTCAGTGGCTCTGGTCCCCAGTCGTCCAAGATGAGCAGATTGACGCGCGCGAGCTGGCGCATCAGCCGGGCGTAGCGGCCATCGCCGCGGGCCAGCGCCAGCGCACCGAACAGGCGCGAACAGCGCTGGTAGAGGACCGAGAGATTCTCCCGGCAAGCCCGGTCGCCCAGTGCGCAGGCGATGAAGCTCTTGCCGGTGCCGCAAGCGCCGGTGATCAGGCAATGCCGGTGCTCGCGGATCCAATCGCAGCTGGCCAGGTGCAGGAACAGCGTCCGGTCGAGGCCACGAGGCTTGCGGAAGTCGACATCCTCGGCGGTGGCGGCTTGCCGCAGCTTGGCGGTGCGTGTGCGGGCCTCGAACCGCTTTTGCTGACGCAACGTGACCTCCTGATCGACCAGCAGACCGAGCCATTCGGCGTGTTCGAGGGCACGGCTTTCGGGATTGGCCGCGAGATCGCGGAAGCCCTTTGCCATACCGTCAAGGCCAAGTTCGCGCAGGCGATCCAGTGTTGGATGGTTCAACAATATTGTTCTCCTCAATGGAAATAGCCGGAGCCGCGGATGTTTTCGTGCAATAGAGGCGCCCCGTCCGCGGCTTGCGGTGGCGTCGATTGGTCGAGCCGGTGTTTGAGGATCGAGGCGACACTGGCATAGGTCAGCACGCCGACCTCAACGGCGCGGCAGCTGACCGCCTCGGCCCGCGCTGCGTCGAGGCCGCGCAACAGCCGCAGCATGCCGAGGCAGCTGCGGAAGCCTTGTTCGGGGTGCGGCCGGCGGGCCAGCACCGCCAGGATCAGCGCCTCGGTGTTGGGCCCGATGTCACGCGCCTGGCGGGCGAACCGTTCCGCCGACCATTCGCCATAGCGCCGGTGCGCACTGGGCATGTGGTCGGGCAGCGTGCCGTGACGCGGACCGCCGTAGCGCCGCGCATGACTTGCCACCCGCTTGCCGCGGTGGAACACTTCGATGGTGCGCGTCGTGGCGCGGGTGTCGACCTGCTCGCGGATCAGCGCGTGCGGCACCGAATATAAAAAACCAGCGACCTCGACGTGGTAGTCGATGCCAACACGGGCAAAGTGCCACTCGGCATATTCGTAGTCCTGCTCAGGCAGAACCTGCATCACCGGCCGCTCGATGGTTTCGAACAGTTGACGCCGGCTGACACCGAGCCGGCGCATCTCACGCCCGTTCATCCGCTCAAGCGCCGCGTCAATCGCCGCCTGGCATTCGGCCAGCGAGAAGAACGTCACGTTGCGCAGGCGACCAAGAATGTACGACTGCGCAAACCGCACGCCGGCCTCCACGGCCGCTTTATCCTTGGGCTTTCGCGGCCGTGCCGGCACCACACCGACGTTGTAGTGCGCTGCCATTTTGGCGTAGCTGCGATTGATCTCGGGGTCGTAGAATGAAGGCTTGTTGACCCCGCTCTTGAGATTGTCCGGGATCAGCAGTCGCGGCGCCGAACCAAAGAAGCGGAACATCCGCACATGCGCGCCGATCCAGTCCGGCAGGCTCTGTGTCCAGCCGGCGTCGGCAAAGGTCAGGTTGGACGCGCCGAGCACCGCGATGAACAGCTCCGCCATCCGCACCTCGCCGGTCAGCGGCTCGACGATCGGCACCCGCTTGCCAGAATAGTCGACGAACGCCTTATCGCCGGCCACGTGGGTCTGGCGCATCGTCGGTGACAGACGCCGCTCAAACGTCCTGTAAAGCTGGCAAAAACGACTATATGCGTAACCATCGGGATAAACCGCCCGATATTCCTCGAACAGGACAGACAGGTTGACGCCGGGTCGCTTCATCTCGCGTACCAGCGCCGGCCAGTCGGGTTCGACATAGCGACGCGCGCCGGGCTTGCTCCGGGGGTTGGGGAACAGAAGCTGCTCCAGCGCCTCGTCCGTCTGCTCCGGCGGCAATGGCCAAACCAGGCCGGCCGCAGCGGCGCGTGTCAGATAGTCCTGCACCGTGCTCCGTCCGATGCCGACCGTCCCGCCGATCACCCGCGCGCTGGCTCGCGCGCCAAAATGCAGCTGTAGAACCTGCCGTATCCGCCGCATGGACAGTCTCTCCGTCGGCATCCGTGTCCCTCCATCGATTGCGAGGGGGCAACACTGGACCCAGGTGAACACTGACCCGCGAAACGATCGCCTTTCCCGGATGTCCTCTTTCCTTCCTCGGAGGTGGCCGGGATCAGATTGGAATGGTGGCCGCCATCAAATCGGTAGCCTGGCCGCGATCAAATCGTAGCAGGTGGCCGCGATGCATTGGAATCCGCAGCTGTGCGTTTGCGCCCCTGACCATGTCGGAACTGCACGGCTGCAGCGAGCGACCGCCGCCGTACCAAAAAAGGCGACGCGAATGGCTGAATTTTGTGGCAGTGCTCCAGGCGCTGTCGCTCTTGCACAACCAGAACAAGGCCATAGCAGCGATGTGCACCGACCGGCCTAGATCGCGCCGATGCCCTGAGGCCTGGGACAAATTCTGATACTAACTCAGGCGGAGCCGCACGTACCGTGATCTGTCTTGCTGTGTCATTATCATTTCGAATATAAATCTAATCGGATCGCGCTAAGCAAAATGGTAACATCACTCCAGTCCGATTTTCGAGAAGCGGGTGGGGTCGATCCGACCTGCGGCACCGAACTGCGCGAGCGTAAGTGTGAGAAAGGACAGGGCGGTCGAGCCTGCGATAATGGAATCCGCGCGCCAGGGCCTAAGAAGCAAGATCGTTGAGGGCGGAGCCATGTTGATGGGGCGTCAGTTCGCCTCCATGGGACTTAGCCTGATCGGCTTACTCTTAATCACGCGAATCATCGGGCCCGCGGCATATGGCCCCTACGTAGCGGCGCTCGGCATCTGCCAGTACGCACAGAGCCTTGGCCAGGCCGGCATCGGCGTCTATCTCGTCCGGGCCCCGGGCGAAGTGACGAGACGAACCTTCGACGTTGCGACAACATTGCTGTTGATCACGGGCATTACGCTGATCGCGATCCTGGAAGCCAGTCTTGGCCTCATCGCGAGATGGATCCCCATGCCGGGGCTGCCTCCCTTGCTGGCGGTGCTGCTGATATCGGTCATCTTCCAGACCATTGCCGTCGGCGCCAGCGCTCGGATGGAACGTGCCCTCGATTTCAGCCGCGTGGCGATGATCGAGCTGGCGGGCCAGTTGCTCTACTATAGCCTCGCCTTGCCCTTGGTGTTCACTGGCTTCGGCGTTTGGTCGCTGGTCAGCGGCTGGTGCCTGCAACAGCTTTTCCTGTGCGTCGCTTTCCACATTGGCGCGCGGTATTGGCCAAGGCTGACCTGGGACGCCGTGATTGTCCGGTCGATGTTGAACTACGCCCTTGGCTACGCCGCGTCGGACTGGCTGTGGCAACTGCGGGGGCTGATCAATCCGCTGATCGTAGGACACTTCCTGCCGGCCGAGGCCGTCGGCCAGATCGGTCTCGCGATCCGAATGCTGGAACTGCTGACATTCACCAAGGCTGTCGCGTACCGGCTGTCGGTCGCTGTTCTGGCGCGAGTGCAGCACGAGCCGGCTAAACTGCTCGAGGCGGCCACGGACGGCATGCGTCTGCAGACCTTGGCACTTGGTCCTGTCCTGATCGGTTTCAGTTGGTTCGGCGGCAGCCTGCTGGCGCTGGCGTTTGGCAAGCGCTGGGATCCGGTGATGATCGTCTATCCCTATCTGGCCATGAGCTATTTAACGAACGCCCAGTTCAACATCCATGTCTCGGTCCTCTTTGTGTTGCACCGCAATTGGGCGGTGTTCCTGTTCCACGTCGTCCACATCCTCTTGTTTGCCGGTGCAGCCTGGGTTTTGGTCAATCGCTGCGGGATCGCGGGCTACGGTTATGCCGAAATAGTGGCATTGCTGAGCTATCCGGTGCTTCACCGGTCGCTACGCCGGGTGATCGGAGCACCGGGCTATGGCATCGCGGCGTTGTGGTGGGCGGCGATCGCGATCGGGTTGTTCTGGCAGGACCTCGGACTATGGGATATTGCCGTCCCGATCGTCGCGCTGCTGTGTCCGCCGTCGTTACGACAACTGAGGGCCTATTACGGCATGTTCGCGATCAGGCGCTACCATGCCACCTGACGATCGATCACATCACTGGTCCCGCAACGCAGCCTGTCGCAGCTTCCCATAAACCGCCTCCTGCTCGGGGCGTGGGGTCTTCCAATCGGCCTCTAAATTGCCGTCCGGAGCCTGTCCGGGGAGGTAACCCCAGGCCCACCAGTCGGTGGAAGCCGCCTGCCCCCCAGGAGGAACATGTAAACCATCCGGCCCCGTGCCATTCAGGTATGGCACAATCGTTGCGGCCCAGCCCTTCGATTGATCACTGACCATCGACGAACCCATCTCGCCTACGAAGATCGGTCCCACGTTCTCGTTGTAAATCCAACCCCACTCTTCGCTCATCCGATTGATCAAGCCGGGGCCGCTGCTGACCTTCTGGCCGCTGATCTCGCCGGGATATTCGTGTACCGAGTAAACCAGCTTGTGTGACACCGCCAATGTCAGCGGAACCTTGCGGACCCCCCGGCAGTCGCTGTTCGGCGGTTCGACGATGATCAGTTTGGTGGGATCGATCGCCAGGACCGCGTTGCCAACGCGAGTGTACATCGAGGCGATATCGCGGTCGGAGCCGCCGCCCCACACGCTCATGTGCCGCCACTTCAGCGGTTCGTTGCGCAGATCGTAGCCGATAACCGTCGGGTTGCCGAGGTAGTGCCGAGCCACGAATTGCCAGTCGGCCAGGAACTTTGCGTCGGTGACGGTGCCGGGGTTGCCGCCCCCGTCGGTCCCGTCGGAGCTGCCGCCCACGTCGTACCACAAGCCATTTTTCTGCTGCGCACCCCAGTTGTCCTGTTCGCTGTGACCGGCTTCGTTGGTGTGGTTATCCAGGATCAGGCGCAATCCCGCCTTGCTCGCCGCGTCCGCGATGCGGTCGATCCCAGCGATGTCTTGGTCCTTGGTCGCGTTGACCCAGGAAAGCCGGATACAGTTAAAGCCCAGCCTCGCCATCAGGGCCGTTTGGTGTTCCAGCGCGATTTTGTCGTTCACCTGGTTCCAGCCGACGCAGGCCAGCCTGACAGGCCGTCCACCCTGGTCGACAATCTGATTACCCCTGGTGCTGAGGTCGCCGGGTGGCAGCAAGGTCTGCAATGTCCCCTGCCCGGACGCGGCTGAGGCCAATAGGAGGCCGCCCAATATCAGTGCGAAAAAATATTGCATTCCATCCGATCTTTATTCGCCTCGGCCTGCCTGATTGCCTCGTCTGCCGCTCGCCTTGACGCGGCGACGGAACCTGCCAGCCCGTGACCCTCAAACGCCGAAGCGATGAAACCAGGTCAGCATGCGCTTCCACGCATCCTCCGCGTCTGCCTGCCGATAGCTCGGCCTGTAGTCTGCGTGGAAGCCGTGCGGCGCGTCGGGATAGATGACGATATCGATGATTTTGTGTGCGGCCTTCGCCTTGGCTTCCGCTTGCCTCACTGAGTTGATAGGGATGCCCTGATCCTGGCCGCCATACAGACCCAACAGCGGACATTCGATCTGCCCGGCAATATCCAGCACGGTCAGAGGTTGAATTGGTGAAGGTTCACCACCGATTGGGCCGTAGAAAGCGACCGCTGCCTTCAGCCTGGGATTGTGCGCAGCATAAAGCCAAGTCTGACGTCCGCCACGGCAGAAGCCCATAACACCGAGGCGTGTCGCGCTGCCGTCGTGTTGCTGCGCCCACGCAGCGGTGGCATCCAGGTCCGACATATATTGGGCGTCGGGTGCCTTGCGAATCACCTCGCTGAGGATCTGCTTCACATCGGTCATCTTCGAGAGATCGCCGATGCGAGCGTAATACTCAGTCGCTACCGCGAGATAGCCAGCTTTTGCGAGCCGCCGGCACACGTCCTTGATGTATTCGTGGACGCCGAAAATCTCTTCGCTGACCAGGATGATGGGGAAAGGCCCTTTGCCCGTCGGTTTGGCATAATAGGCCGGCAGATTGCCGTCCGTAGTCGGGATTTCAGTCGCGCCGGCCTCGATGCCGGTCTCGTCGGTGTGGATCGCCTGCGCCTCCACACGCTGGGTGGCCAGAGTGAAGCCACTGATCAGCCCGGTCATCAGCATACCGCGGCGGGCAAAGGGATAATTCCGGAGCCCTGCGATCTCAGTCACGTCGGTCATGTCCGCCTCGGTAGGGGAACGAGCGCTAGCCGCCGCAACGAACCCCCGGCCCCGCGATGGGAGAGATCCCGCATGAAGTGCTACCTCATGGCCGTTTGGAGATTCTCATCCAACTTCGCCAGGAAGCCTTGCGTCGTCATCCACGGCTGATCCGGCCCGATCAAGACGGACAGATCGCGGGTCATGTGCCCGGCCTCCACCGTTTCGATGCAGACCTTTTCCAGCGTCTCGGCGAAAGCGGTCACGTCGGGGGTGTTGTCGAACTTGCCGCGATAGATCAGGCCGCGGGTCCAGGCGAAGATCGACGCGATCGGGTTGGTCGAAGTTTCCTTGCCCTGCTGATGATGACGATAGTGCCGCGTAACCGTGCCGTGGGCCGCCTCAGCTTCCACTTTCGTACCATCGGGACTTAACAGTACCGATGTCATCAGGCCCAACGACCCAAAACCCTGCGCCACGGTATCCGACTGCACGTCCCCGTCATAGTTCTTGCAGGCCCAGACGTAATCGCCGTTCCACTTCAAGGCACAGGCGACCATGTCGTCGATTAGGCGGTGCTCGTAAGTCAGGCCGGCTTTGTCGAACTTCGATTTGAACTCGGTCTGGTAGATCGTCTCGAAGATATCCTTGAAGAAGCCGTCGTAGGTTTTCAGGATCGTGTTCTTGGTTGAGAAATACAGCGGCCAACCGCGCATCAGCGCGTAGTTGAAACTGGCGCGGGCAAATCCTTCGATGGAAACGCGCGTGTTATGCATTGACATTGCCACGCCACCGCCCTCAGTGAACCGGTGGACGTCGAGCGTCTGCACCGGTCCTCCGTCTGCGGGCTGGTAGCTCATGGTAACTGTGCCTGGCCCAGGCACTTTTAATTCCACAGCGCGGTACACGTCACCGTAGGCATGGCGGCCGATGACGATCGGATGTGTCCAATGCGGCACCAGGCGCGGAACGTTCTGGCAAATGATCGGTTCGCGAAAGATCGTTCCATCCAAAATGTTGCGCAAAGTACCATTCGGGCTGCGATACATCCGCTTGAGACGGAATTCCTCTACCCGAGCCTCGTCCGGAGTGATGGTCGCGCATTTCACCCCAACGCCATACTGAGCGATGGCATTGGCCGCATCAACCGTTACCTGATCGTCGGTCTGATCGCGGTATTCAATCCCCAAATCATAATATTTAAGATCAATATCGAGATAGGGAAGGATAAGCTTTTCTTTGATGAACCCCCAGATAATGCGGGTCATCTCGTCCCCGTCCAACTCGACGACCGGAGTCTTGACCTTAATCTTTGCCATAACATCCTCTCGGCGGAACGCAGCCGGAGCCGATTCCCCGGTCTTCCGAAACGGTCGGACAATCGCACCCCGCGCCTATCAGGGCAAGCCGGAATGGGGACGCGTGACGGTCACCGACGAGATTGGCCAGGCGCTGCTTGACGAGGCCGCAATTGCCAGGGCGCGCGCGCAAAAAAGATGCCGTTTTCGGCATATGAGCTGGACAGGGGATGGAACACCGAGCGCCACGTCTGGACGTGGCGTCTTGACGCTCGTATCGCGTTAACAGTTTTGCGCTTCCACCTCGTCCGGCTCCGCCCGCGGCAGCAAGATGGTGAACGTCGTCCCCTCCCCCACCACGCTGTGCACCCGCACACTGCCACCCGACTGGCGCACGAAGCCATAAACCTGAGCCAATCCTAGCCCGGTTCCCTTGCCAATGTCCTTGGTCGTGAAGAACGGTTCGAACAACCTCGCCTGCACTGCTTCCGACATCCCGGTGCCGGTGTCCTGGACCGAGAGCACGGAATATCCGCCGGCCGATAAGTCGGGCTCAGTGTCGGGGATGCAGAAATTGCCGGTGGCAATCCGCAACGTCCCGCCGCCCGGCATCGCGTCCCTGGCATTGATCGCCAAGTTGAGCAGTGCCGTCTGCACCTGGTTCGCGTCCGCCATCACTGGCCAGGCGTCCGATGTGAGATCATAGATCAGACGAACCTGCGCCCCGACGCTCCGTTCCAGCAACTCCCTCATATCATTCACCAGAGCGTTCAGCGGCAGATATTCCACCTGCAGATTCTGCTTGCGCGCAAATGCCATAAGCTGAGCGATCAGTTTAGCGCCTCGCTGTGCAGCGCTGATCGAACTATCGATCAACCGCAGGCTTCTGGGGTCCTCGATGCGGCGCCGTGTAACTTCAAGGCCACCCAGGATCGCCGTCAGCAGATTGTTGAAATCGTGCGCGATGCCGCCGGTAAGCTGGCCCAACGCCTCCATTTTTTGGAGCTGGCGGATTTGCTCGCCAGCCCGTTCGCGTTCGGTGATCTCGGCCCGCAGCTTTTCATTGGCTTCCGCCAGATCGCGAGTGCGTTTGGCGACCCGGTCTTCAAGCTCCGCATTCAGGGCCTCCAATGCGTCTCGCGCCGCCTTCTCGGCCGATCGGTCGTCCAAATTCTTGAGAAATCCAGCCACCTCGCCACGCCTGTCGCGGAGTGCCACCATCCGGCCACTGCTCCAAAAACGGGAGCCCTCGCGGCGCCGGTGCCAACGCTCGGCATGCACACTGATGCCTTGAAAAGCGGCTCGCATCTCCGCGGTAGGGACATCCGCGATGATGTCGTCCGCTGTGAAGATGCGAGCGCAAGGCTCGCCGAGGATGTCTTCCGGCAGATACCCTAGGATCGCCTGTGCGCCGGAGTTCCAACTGGTGATCCGGCCGTCCAGTCCGCAGGTGAATATCGCGTAATCGATCGCACTCTCGACGATCATACGATAGCGCTCACTGGATTCTTGCGCCTGAGCTTCCGCGTGACGCAACCGCAGCATCGCCCGAGTGACAGCGATCAATTCCATCGGCTCGACCGGGGTCGTCAGGTAGCAATCCGCGCCACTCTCCAGCCCTATCACTTTCTCAGCCGCTGAGGTGGCCGTGGCGGAAATCTGAATGACGATGATGTCTGGCCAATCCGCCTTGATCCGCCTGCAAACCTTAGAACCGCCCACGTCGGGCAAATTGACGTCGAGCAAAACCAACAGCGGTTGCCGCTCGGCGATTAGGGCGAGGGCGGCTGTCCCGGTCTCCGCCTCGATCACTTCCATCTCGCCGAGCAGCAGCGAGCGTGTCTTGACGTCCCGGTTTGCCGCGTCGTCATCGACGTTCAGGACGAGCGGGCGCGTCCGGCGACCGGGATCACGTTCACTTCAATGGCTCCGGCATTTCGACCGGCAAGTCGGCCGGCCAAATATCGCCCAGCGTGCGCTGCATTAATTCCCGTGTCAGTGTCGCCTTCGACAAAATCGCCCGAGCATAATTCAGCCGGCCGCGCTGCTGCTGGGTCAGCACCGATGAGGTGCATACGATCACAGGAAGTCCGGCGGTAGCGGGATCAGCATGGAGGCGGTCCATTACGTCGAAACCATCAATATCGGGTAGCCGGAGATCCAGCAGCACAACATCGGGCTGCCACGCCCGCGCCAGCCTGAGGCCGTCGGCGCCTGTCTTGGCCTCCTCGGACGCGAACTGGCTCGAACCCCGCGAGCATCTGGCGCAACACATATCGGGATGTCTCTTCATCATCTATCAGTAAAACGCCGCGCGACTGGGTCGGTTGAGACACGACCGCAGGAGCAAGCGTGGAGACCTGTCCCAGCGACATGGGAATAGATAAGGTAAAGGTGGAACCTCTGCCGGGCGTGCTTCGCAGTGTCAGGGTCCCCCCGAGAAGCTCCGCCAGGCGGCGGGACAGCGGCAGGCCGAGACCGGTCCCCTTGGCTCGGTATTGCAGCGTATTGGCGACCTGAGAGAACTCCTGAAATACCAACTCTTGGTCTTCGGCCGCGATGCCGATCCCCGTGTCCAAAACCTCAAGGTGGCATTGCCGTGTTTCGCTATCGAAAGCCGCGGCCACCCGAACTTCGCCGCGTTCGGTGAACTTGAGCGCGTTCGAGATCAGATTTCGAAGGATCTGGGCCAGCTTG
>CAWFVX010000004.1:0-330960 GCA_963819345.1 uncultured Alphaproteobacteria bacterium | reverse complement strand
AGCAACCCGTTGTCGGCACGCTACAAGCCAAAATCCCGGACGTCCCATTTTGACCCTCAGCCAGAATACAGTATCCCCTGCATCGCTGTCGGGGGGCAAGAAAATGGAAACCCAAACATTCGACTACATCGTAGTGGGCGCCGGATCGGCCGGCTCAGTCCTCGCCAACCGCCTGAGCGCAAACCCAAAGCACCGCGTGCTGGTGCTGGAAGCCGGCCGCGAATCCCACCCCTGGTCCCGCATCCCCGTAGGCTTCGCCAAACTGATCGAAAACCCCGCCGCCAACTGGCTGTACTCATCCGAGCCTGACGCGGCCACCGGCAACCGCCGCCTTCCCATCCCTCGCGGCAAGCTCCTGGGCGGCTCGTCCTCGATCAACGGCATGGTCTTCGTGCGCGGCCAGTCGCAGGACTACGACACCTGGGCGCAACTCGGTAATCGCGGCTGGAGCTATCGCGAAGTCCTACCGATCTTTCGCGACATGGAAAGCTACCAGGGCGACGCCGACGATGAATACCGCGGCCGCGGCGGCCCGCTAAAGGTAACCGAAAGCTTTGAAACCGGCCCGCTCTACGATGCGCTGATCAAGGCCGCCGGCGAAGTCGGTATCCAATACACCAAGGACTACAACGGCGCCCAGTCAGGACGGCATCGGCATGACCCAGGCGACCATCCGCAATGGCCGCCGAATGAGCACCGCCTTCTGTTACCTCGACCCCGCGCGAGAACGCCCGAACCTCACCATCCAGGCCAACGCGCTGACCGAATGTCTGCTGATCGAGGGCAAACGCTGTGTCGGCGTCCGATACACCATCAACCGCCAGCAACACGAAGCCCGCGCCGGTCGAGAAGTCATCGTCAGTGCCGGTTCAATCAATTCACCCCAGCTTCTGGAGTTGTCGGGCATCGGCCAGCCGGAACGGCTTCAAAGCCTCGGCATCGAGGTCCGTCACGCGCTCAAGGGCGTCGGCGAAAATCTCCGCGATCATTACTCGCCACGCATGAAATGGACAGTGCCGTCTTCGCTCGGTATCACCTACAACGACAAGGGCCGTGGCGTCGGCCTCGTCTGGCAAGCGCTGAAATACGCGCTCACCAACAAGGGGTTGCTAGGCCTGCCGGCAGCACCGATCCGAGCCTATATTCGAACCCGGGCCGGGCTGGATGCGCCGGATGCAGCGATCTCGTGGATTCCGTTCCTGGCCGGGGCGAACTTCAAACTCGCAAAGAACTCCGGCATCACCGCGATCATGAACATCCTCCGCTCGGAGAGCACCGGCAGCGTGCATGTAACGTCGAAAGCGTCGAACCGGCCGCCGGCGATCCGTTTCAACTTCTTAACCGCCCAACTCGATCGCGAAGTAACTCTGGAAGCGATGCGCATTACTCGACGCATCATGACGGCACCCGCCATGCAGGGGATCGCCACCGACGAAATCGCGCCCGGCGTGAACATCCGGGCTGACGACGAATTACTCGACTGGATCAAGAACAACGCCGAAACGACCTACCATCCGGTCGGCACTTGCAAGATGGGCTCGGATCCGATGGCGGTGGTGGACGATCAACTGCGGGTGCACGGCATTGAAGGGCTACGCGTGGCGGATGCCTCGATCATGCCAACGCTAACCTCCGGCAACACCAATGCGCCGTCCATCATGATCGGCGAGAAAGCATCCCGAATGGTGTTGGCGGCGAACCTCGCCTAACAGCGGTGAGGCTGCGGCGTGAACTCCTTCATCTTCGCGCTCATGACGAAATCGCCGAAATTCATCTTCATGTCGTCCGCCACACCGTTCTCCCAGTAGCGCATCGCGACCTCGTAGGTCGGCGTCACGGCAGACTTGGTGTGATCGAAGAAGGCGATGTTGACTCGCGTGCTGGACAGCGGAACCAGAGCCGGCCACTTGCTTTGCATCGGTGGCTTCCAGTCCAGCAATACGATAAAGCTGTCCTCGACGCCGGACTCGTCGGTGCCGTCAAACAGCGGCAGCGTCAGGAAATGCTTTTTGTCGCGCGCCGCGGCGATGATCGCGGCGGTGTGGGCCATCGGGAAGACCGTTCCGGCGGGGAGCACGCTGGTGGCCTCATGCGGCGACGTGTAGTGCGCCTCTCCAGTGCTTCCGGACTTTTGCAGGAATGCGTCTCCGTCGGTCTGGCTGGTGACGGCGGTGTCGGTAGTCTGCCGCATGTGGTAGCGGAACTTCAGGCCATCCTTTGATTCCCAGGTCGCATAGTCTGAGGCCATTTCAATGTCCTGGCCCTCGGAATTGGTGATGGTCATCCGCAGCCGCTGGCGAACCGCCCACCCGTCGCAGGCATCGGTTACCTCGTAGCCCATGGTTCCACGGGCGGCGACGACGTCGTTACCGTTCGCAGTATCGAGCGTCAGTGTGTAGAGCGCCTTGTGGGCAAGCAGCGTGCCCGGAGCCGGCGCGGCTGGTGCGGGTGCATTGGCAGCGGCGGCCGGTTGGGTCGCGACGGCAGCGGTCAGGCATAACGCGCCGAGAACGGCAGAAAGGCGCATGAAGAACTCCGATGGTAAGGTTCGGCGCGTCGTGGGGAGATGACGGCAATCCCGAGATATAGCCATGTGCGCCTCGTCGCGCCAAGCCGACGGAACGATGCGTCAGGTGCCGGTCACCTTGGGCTTGGCCGGCGGCAGCTCGATCTTCAGCGATAGTTCCTTCAGACGCGCCAGGGGGATCTCGGCGGGGGCGCCCATCATGAGGTCTTCGCCCTGCTGGTTCAGCGGGAACAGAATTACCTCGCGGATATTGGGCTCATCGGCCAGCAGCATGACCATGCGGTCGATGCCGGGCGCCGATCCGCCGTGTGGTGGCGCGCCGTAGCGGAACGCGTTGAGCATGCCGCCGAACCGCGCTTCCACATCGGCCGCGGTGTAACCGGCGATCTCGAACGCCTTGATCATGATGTCCGGACGGTGGTTTCGAATCGCGCCCGAGGACAGCTCAATCCCGTTGCAGACGATATCGTACTGGTAGGCCTTGATCGTAAGTGGGTCCTGCGTGGTAAGCGCCTCCAACTCGCCTTGCGGCATGCTGAAGGGGTTATGGCTGAAGTCGACCAGGCCGGTTTCCTCGTTCAGTTCGAACATCGGGAAGTCGGTCACCCAGCAGAAGCGGAACGAACCCTTTTCCAGCAGGCCGAGCTCGTCGCACAGACGGGCACGAACGATGCCGGCAAATTTTGGCGCAGTGTCCCTCTTGCCGCCCACGAAGAACACCGCATCGCCAGGCTTCAGACCGCATGCGCTGCGAATCGCGTCAGCGCGATCGGCCTCCAGATTGCGGGCAATCGGACCTTTGGGGCCTTCAGCGTCATAGGTGATGTAACCAAGACCGCCCTGGCCCTCGGCCCGGGCCCACTCGTTGAGCTTGTCGAAGAAGCTGCGCGGCTGTGCGCCCGCGCCGGGTGCCGGGATCGCCCGGATAATGCCGCCGGAGGCCGCGATGCGGGCGAACAGGCCAAAGCCAGATCCGGCATAATGTTCGGTGACGTCGGTGATCCGGATCGGGTTGCGCAGATCGGGCTTGTCCGAGCCGAATTCCAGCATCGCCTGGTCGTATGGGATGCGAGGGAAGGGCGGTTTGGTAACGCTGCGCCCGTCAGAAAACTCTTCGAAGACGCCTGCGATGACAGGCTCGATGGTGTTGAAAACGTCTTCCTGGGTGACATAGCTCATCTCGAAGTCGAGCTGGTAGAACTCGCCGGGGGACCGGTCCGCGCGAGAGGCTTCGTCGCGGAAGCAAGGCGCGATCTGAAAGTAGCGGTCGAAGCCCGCGACCATCAGCAACTGCTTGAACTGCTGCGGCGCCTGGGGCAGGGCATAGAATTTGCCTGGATGCATCCGCGACGGCACCAGGAAGTCGCGCGCCCCTTCGGGCGAGGAGGCGGTCAGAATCGGCGTCTGGTATTCCAGAAATCCCGCCGCGATCATGCGCTGACGCAGCGAGGTGATGACCCGGCTCCGCAGCATCATGTTTTTGTGCAGCTTTTCCCGCCGCAGGTCGATAAAGCGGTATTTGAGCCGGATGTCCTCAGGGAAGCGCTCCTCGCCGGCAACCTGCATCGGCAGGACCTCGGCGTTGGATTGCACCACCAATTCGGCGACGCGGAGTTCAATCTCGCCGGTGGGCAGCCGGGGGTTGATGGTCGCGGCCTCGCGCATTACCACCGAGCCGGTGACGGTGATCACGCTTTCCGGGCGGACTGTATCGGCGGCGGCGAATGCGGGGGAGCCGGCAGCGAACACGCACTGGGTGATGCCGTAGTGGTCTCGCAGGTCGATGAAAAGCAGGCCACCGTGGTCGCGCTTGGCGTGCACCCAACCCGAAAGGCGGGCCGCACGTGTCCCATCCGGGCCAGCGTCGGCGGCGCGCAAGGCGCCGCAAGTATGGGTGCGATAGGCGTGCATCGTCTTGTATCCTGGTGCGCGTAGGGCCGTATTCGACGGCCTTCCCGTGTGAGCGCGGCACACAAGCCCTGCCGGGTTGGTCAAGTCAAGCGGTTGGTTGGCTTGGTCCCAAGCCCGGGAAGCCAGGCGATCTGGCGGTAGGCAGACAACGTAGCCTCGACGCGGAGCGGGACCCGTCGCAGCCCAGATAACCTTCACCGGAGCGTCTTGCTTGGCTAAAAATACGCCATATTCCCAAACGTCCAGCACATTATTGATCTAAAAGTGCCCATTACTGAATCCTTTGCGCCAAAAAATATGAATTTGCATACATAACGTGCTATTTCGGCAATCAGGGATCTGCATGTCCACCTCAATCCATCCAGTCGATGAGGTGTTGCCGGCGCCGCGCATGGTAGCTCTGGGCCTGCAGCACGTCCTGGTCATGTATGCCAATGCAGTTGCGGTGCCGCTTATTCTGGGGGCGCTTTGCATCTGCCGAAAGATCAACTTGCACTGCTGATCAATGCCGACCTTTTCGCCTGCGGCATTGCCACCTTGGTGCAAACCATCGGCCTCGGTCCGTTCGGCATCCGGCTTCCGGTCATCATGGGCGTAACCGCGGTTGCGATATCCCCCATGCTGGCCATGGCGGCCATGCCTGGTCTTGGTCTCACCGGAATTTATGGCGCGGTCATCACCGGCGGATTGTTCGGCTTGCTCGTTGCGCCGGTCATGCAGCATGCGCTGCGCTTCTTTCCGTCCGTCGTGACGGGAACCATCATCACGATGATCGGTATCTCGTTGATGCGGGTCGGTATCGCCTGGGCCGGCGGGGGTGCCGCCGCAGCGGATTTCGGAGCCGGCGGCTACCTGGCGATCGCCGCCCTCGTGCTCGGTGTGATCCTGGTCATCATAAAGTTCGGCAAAGGCTTTCTGCAGAACATGTCGGTACTGGCCGGCATCACCGTCGGGTATCTGACGACAATCGCGCTCGGCTGGACCGATTTTTCCGGCATCAGCCAGGAGCCCTGGATCCGCATCGTGCTTCCGTTGCAGTTTGGCCTGCCCACGTTCTCGTTGGTGCCTTGTCTGATCATATGCCTGGTTATGACCATCGTGTTCATCGAGGCCACCGGCATGTTCCTCGCCCTCGGCGCTATGACCGGGCGCAGGATTGCCCCGTCCGATGTGACGCGCGGACTGCGCGCCGATTTGCTCGGCACGCTGATCGGGGGGCTTTTCAACACCTTCCCGTATGTATCCTATTCGCAGAACATCGGCCTCGTCGGCGTCACCGGCGTCTATAGCCGCTGGGTTTGCGCGACAGGCGGCGTGATCATGCTGGCCTTGGGCCTCGTGCCCAAACTTGCCTTCATCGTTGCGTCAGTGCCCCAGTGCGTGCTGGGGGCGACGGGTTCATCATGTTCGACATGGTCGCGGCCACCGGGATCAAGATCCTCTCCGCGGTCGATTACGCCGCACAGCGCAACAACGTGCTGATCGTAGCGATCTCGATCGGCTTCGGCATGACCCCGATCGTCTCGCCGAACTTCTTCCGCATCATACCCGCCGAACTGAAGCCAATCGTCGGCGATGCCATTATTATGACCTCACTAACCGCGGTCTTGCTGAACGCATACTTCAGCCGGACCTCGACCGAAGACGCACGGCAAGGCGCCATGCTGGCGGCCGAGGCGGCGGAGCATCTGTAGAAATCAAGGCCGGGTTCCGCCCGCACCCGCCAAAGGCCGGCGGCCCTTGGAACCCGGTACTGGGTGGGATCAGGAGGGGGCAATTCGGACCAACGCCTCGGTCGCCCCCTCCTGATCTCACCCATTAATGGGATCAAAGGGGCCGTCGGCCCCTTTGCGGGTTCGGGCAGAGCCCGGCCTTAACTTCTCCGCTTGCATTCCGCAGCGCGGCATCCAAACATTGCTCCATGCTGGGCTCCGACTCTGGTTTCGCCGCTCGCGTCAAGGCCGTCCTGGGCCCGACAAATACCGGCAAGACGCATCTGGCGATCGATCGAATGCTGGCCCACGCCTCCGGCATTATAGGCTTCCCGCTGCGTTTACTGGCGCGGGAAAACTTTGATCGCATGGTGGCGATCAAAGGCGCACGCTACGTTGCGCTGATCACCGGGGAGGAAAAGATCATCCCGCCGGATGCGCGGTGGTTCTCGTGTACCGTGGAGGCGATGCCGCTCGATCGCCGTGCCGAGTTTGTCGCCGTCGACGAAATACAACTTTGCGCCGACGCCGACCGTGGGCACGTCTTCACCGACCGCCTGCTGCACGCGCGCGGCATGGTTGAGACCATGTTCCTCGGCGCCGAGACGATCGCGCCGCTGATTCGCCGTCTGGTGCCCTCTGCGCAAATCGAGACCCGGCCGCGCCTGTCGCAACTCGCGTATGCCGGGCCGGCCAAGCTGGTCCGTCTGCCGCCGCGCACCGCTGTCGTCGCCTTCAGTGCCGCCGAGATCTATGCGCTAGCGGAACTCATCCGGCGTCGGAAAGGCGGCTGCGCCGTGGTGATGGGGCGCCTGTCGCCGCGCACGCGCAACGCGCAGGTGGCACTTTATCAGGAACGGGAAGTCGACTTCCTCGTCGCGACCGATGCGATCGGGATGGGTCTGAACATGAACGTCGACCACGTCGCCTTTGCCGGACTGGGCAAGTTCGACGGCCATCGCCCCCGCCGGTTGACGGCATCGGAGGTCGCGCAGATCGCCGGGCGCGCCGGGCGTGGGATGAAAGACGGCACGTTCGGCACCACGACGGAGTGCCCACCGATCCCGGACGACGTCGTCGCGGCGGTCGAAGCGCACAATTTCGACGCGCTGGAAATGCTGTGCTGGCGGAACTGCGACCTCGATTTTTCGTCGCTGGATGGGCTGATAGACAGCCTGAACGCACCACCACCACGTCCGGGTCTGGTTCGAGGCAACGAGGCATCGGATCTGGAGACGCTGACGGCATTGGCCCGCGACCCCGATATCCGGAAGCTAGCCATCGGAAGACGGCGTGTTCGGCTTTTGTGGGACGCTTGCCAGATCCCCGATTTCCGCAAGCTGGCCGACGACACCCATGCAAGGTTGTGCGCCCGCGTTTTCGGCCACGTCGCAACCGATACCACGCTGCCGACCGACTGGCTGGCGGCGCAGATCGCCGGACTGGATCGTGCGGACGGCGATATCGACACGCTGATGCAGCGCCTGTCGGGGGTTCGCGTCTGGTCCTACATCGCCGCTCGGTCTGACTGGGTGAAGGACACCCTCCATTGGCAGGCCCGAGCCCGGGAAGTCGAGGACAAGCTGTCCGACGCCCTGCATGAAAGCCTCACCAGCCGATTTGTCGATCGCCGCTCCGCCCATCTGGTGCGGCGCCTGGAGGAAGCCGAGGGCAAGGAACTGTTGTCCGCGGTTACCCGCCGAGGCGAGGTCGTCGTCGAGGGCCATGACGTCGGCCATATCGAAGGCTTCGGTTTCGTGCCTGATCCCCTGGCCGTGGGTGACGAGAAGAAGCTCGTGCTGCGCGCGGCCCGGCGCGCTCTGCGGGCGGAAATGCCGCGGCGGATCTCGCTACTTGAGGGCGCGCCCGACGAGGCTTTCGAGCTGACCGAAGATCACCGGTTAACCTGGGATTCCGTACCGATCGCCAGGCTTGCGCGGGGAAACATGGCGGTACGGCCGCGTGTCCAGGTGCTCGATAGCGAATTTCTCGACGGGGCAGAGCGGGAGCGGATCCGCGTTCGGCTGCAAGCGTGGCTGGACGGACAAATTCGCGCTGATCTAGCTCCGCTGTTTGCAGCCGAGGCTCTGGCGCGGAGCCATTCCGAGCTACGCGGTCCGGTGCATCGGCTGACCGAGGCGCTGGGTCTGATACCGGGCGCGGATGAAGTGACCTTGTCGGCTGAGTTGCGCCCGCGGTTGCGGGCACTGGGCGTGCGGTCCGGCGGGTTCGCGCTGTTCATTCCGGCGCTGCTAAAATCCCGCCCAATGGCAATGCGGGCGCGGCTTTGGGCCGTGCAGCGAGGCGTCCCAATGCCCGTATTGCCGGCCGCGGCGCTGGTCTCCTTGCCGGCCCACCAGCCCGACTGGCCGCCAGGTTTTGCTGCCATGGCGGGCTGGGTAGAAGCAGGGCCGATCCTGCTGCGGCTTGATATCGCCGAGAAAGTCACCGGCGAACTGAGTTACCGCGCGCGCCGGGGCCCAGCGGCGCTTCCGTCGGGCTTGGCGTCCCGTTTTGGGATCAGCCCGGATATGCTTCCGGCGGTGCTGCGTCGACTCGGGTTCCGAATTCTGCCGGCCGCGGGTCTGGTTGATGACCAGCAGGGACCACCGGCACCGGCGATGCTGATCCCGCTCCGCCGCCGCCGCCCCGCGGTCACCGATGCACCGGTGTCGCCGATCAAGGTGGCCGGCGGACCGTTTGCCGCTTTGGCGGCGCTACGAAGCGGAGGTGTCCGATAGCCGACTTAGAAGACAAAGACTGGCAGCGGCTGGATAAGTGGCTGTGGTGTGCCCGAATCCTGCGGGCGCGAACTGACTGTGCGGACCTGGTGCTGCAGGGGTCGATCCGGCTTAACCGTCAGCCTACGGGCAAGCCGCATGCGAAGCTGAGGGTGGGGGACGTCCTGACCATCCCATTGAACGGGGCGGTTCGAGTCCTCCGAGTCGCCCGTCTCGCGCTCCGTCGTGGCCCGGCTTCCGAAGCTCAGCTGTTGTATGTCGATGTCAGCGATGTGCCAGCAACATCTTGCCTTTCGGGGGATTTGTCGGCATATCGCGCGTCATGATCGTCGGCAGCGCGCCGCGTTTTCCTACATTCAGGGGTTCGCTAATGACCTATGTGGTCACCGAAAACTGCATTCGCTGCAAATACATGGATTGCGTCGAGGTTTGCCCGGTCGACTGCTTCTATGTCGGTGAGAACATGCTGGTGATCCATCCGGACGAGTGCATCGATTGCGGCGTGTGTGAGCCGGAATGCCCGGCGGAAGCGATCCTGCCGGATAGCGACGACAGGTCGACCCCGTGGCTGGAGCAGAATCTTCAGTACGCGAAGACGTGGCCAAATATCACTCGCAAGGGCACTCCGCCGGATGATGCCGATGAGTGGAAGGACAAGCCAGGCAAGGGCAGCATGTTCTCGCCTGATCCGGGCAAGCCGTAAGTCGCCCGAAAAGGGGCTTTTTTCCGCGCTGACCGGACCTCGGCCCTGTGCTATGGTGTTTTATCGCTGCGTCCGCTTGAGATGGCCCAGGCAAGGATCCACCTAGCCCTGGTAGTCGATACCCCCGGCGTGCCGGGATGCAACGGGTTGGGGAGGGTTCATTCTCCAGGCGGTGCCGTCACCGGACCCCTGGGCAACGCCCTGAAGGAGCCAGCAAGCGTGGCCGCCAAGGCGAGCGAGACGACAGGCAACATCATGGATGAGCAACAGGCAGTGGAAGAGATCTCAAATCACCCGGCTGAACCGGCGGCCATCGGTGTAAGTACGGCGACAGCTATCGAACCCCGCCCAAACGTTCGGCCAACCCACAATGGGCCAAATTTAACGCCACGGGCCATCGCGAAGGCAGAGATCTTCGTCGAGGGCGATCATGTCGTTTATCCAACCCACGGCGTGGGTAAAGTCGAACGGATCGCTGTGGAGGAGATCGCCGGGCACAAGTTGGAGTTGATCCACATCACGTTCGAAGAAAACCGCATGACCCTCCGCGTGCCGGTCACCAAAGCTCGGACGGCCGGCCTGCGAAAACTGGCGACCCGCAAACTGTTTGACGAGGCTCTGGTCGTGTTGCGCGGCAAGCCACGTGTCAAACGCACTATGTGGTCGCGCCGCGCCCAGGAATATGAAGCGAAAATAAACTCCGGCGACCCGCTTGCGATCGCGGAGGTGGTGCGCGACCTCCATCGCAACTCGGGTCAGCCTGACCAGAGTTTCTCTGAGCGGCAGATCTACGAAGCGGCGATGGATCGGCTGGCAGCCGAACTCGGTGCGCTGGACAAGACAGACAAGCAGACCGCTATCACCAAGCTCACCGACTTTCTTAAGACCGTCTGAAGGGTCGGCTCGCTTCCTTCGTTACCCTTGCGGTCTTTACCCTCAGGGTCGTCAGACGGCAGCGGCGAACCTTTGTGGCGCTGCCGCATTTGCTGGGGCAACCACCCCATATACGCCACGCTCGTTAGGCGTTGGCGCGAAACGGCCCGTGATACCCAGCACGGTTTCAGCGCCACCGAGGTATAACAAACCGTCCGGTGGCATCAATCCGGCAATCGCATCCAGCACGCGCGCTTTCGTCGCTTGATCGAAATAGATCAGCACGTTTCGGCAGAATACGATGTCGAACTTGCCGAGCGGCCGAAGATCCGACAACAGATTATACTCTCGGAACTGAGCCATGGTCCGAATTGGCTCGGCAATCCGCCAATTGGCGTCTTCCTTCTTGAAATATCGCATGAGCATCTGCACAGGCAGTCCGCGCTGCACCTCGAACTGCGAGTAGATTCCTTCGCGGGCCCGGGCGAGTTGGTCGCGGGCAATGTCAGTACCAACGATCTCTACTCTGCGACCATTCAAGGTGGCGGCCGATTCAGCCACGATCATTGCTAGGGAGTAGGCTTCCTGTCCCGATGACGACGCCGCCGACCAAACGCGCAGCGAGCTACCTGGGGGGCGCGCGCTCACAAGCTTAGCCAACGCCTGTGTACGGAAATGATGAAACGGCTTCTCGTCACGAAAGAAGAAGCTTTCGTTGGTGGTCATTGCCTCCACCACCTCGCGCGCCAGCGTGTCGCTGCCAGGACGTCGCAAGCGCTCGGCCAACCCGTTTAGGTCGGCCAGCTTTTCCCGTTTCACGACGGCGGCCAGCCTGGTTTCAAGCAAATAAAGCTTGTCGATGCCGATAATCAGGCCGGATCTCGTTTTCAGCAAGGTCGCCAAGGTCTCGAAGGCGAGGGGCAACAAGGTCGCGGTCATGCTCGGGCTCCTTTCAGCATATCCAGGAGCTTGGGCGCGATTTTCGGCAACGGCAGCACCGCGTTGCAAAGACCGGCTTGGGCGACGGCACCGGGCATGCCCCAGACGACGCTGGAGGCTTCGTCCTGCCCGATGGCGGCCCCGCCAGCTTCGATAATCTTCCTTGTTCCGGCTAGCCCGTCCTGGCCCATTCCAGTGAGTATCGCGACCAAAACGCGGCCTTCGCATGCCACGCAGGCGGAGCGGAGCATTGGATCGACCGACGGGCGGCAGAAATTCTCCGGCGGGTCTGTTGTCACGCGCGCCCGGAGGCCGTGGCGACCCCCCTCGATCAACAGGTGCCGGTCACCTGGCGCGAGGTAGATCCGACCTGCAATCAGAGGATTCGCCGTCGCGCGCCTCGGTGCACGGCATCAAACCCAAGCGGTTGAGGTGATCGGCGAGGATAGGGGTGAAGGTTGCCGGCATGTGCTGGGTGATGACGACGGGCACACCGACCGAGCGCCCGAGACCCTGGACCAGCGCGAATAGGGCCTGCGGACCGCCGGTCGAACTTCCCACCGCCAGCAGGCGGGCCGGGAGTGGGGGTGCGGGCCGTAACGCAACCGCCGGCCGCGGGCGCGCTGGATGCGTGGCTCGACGGCGGATCCGGGCGAGCCCCTTCACCTTTTCCAGCAGTTCTCGCTTGAATTCGTCGTCGCTGACGGTGCCGATGGTGGACGGCTTCGGCACGTAATCGGAAGCGCCGAGGCGCAGGGCCTTAAGCGCGATCTCGGCGCCACGCGTGGTCAGGGTGGAGGCCATGATGATGCGGACAGTGGGGTCGGCGCGCAAAAGCTGGGGCAAAGCGGTCAAGCCGTCCATGACCGGCATTTCGATATCCAGCACGACCACATCCACGTTGGCAGTTCGCATCTGCTCCAGGGCAAGCTTGCCATTCTCCACCTTCGCCACCACGGCGATTTCGGGGTCGGATTCGAGAATGCGGGCGAGGGCACCGCGAATGACCGCGGAGTTGTCGCAGATCATTACTCGCGCCGTTTCGGCGTTCCGCGACGCAGCAGTAACGCGGCCAGCGTCGGTCACGCGCGGGCCGGCAAGCGACAATCCCGTCACAAAAGCCCCACTTGAGCTAATTTCCCGGTGAGAATGTCCTCGTCGAACGGCTTCATGATGTATTCCTGGGCGCCGTTCGAGATCGCTGCCTCGATGTGACCGATGTCGTTTTCGGTCGTGCAGAAGACCACGGGTGGATTTTCCGGCCCGAACTCCTTCCGCAGGGCACGCAGGAAAGACAGGCCGTCCATGACCGGCATGTTCCAGTCCAACAGAATGCAATCGGGCAGTTGATCCCGGCAGGCGTTGAGGGCCAGTTGCCCGTCTGCTGCCTCAGCCACCTCAAAGCCGTTGGATTCGAGGATACGCCGGGCGACTTTTCGAACGACCCGGCTGTCGTCAACGACAAGGCATCTGCGCGCCATGACGACTATCCTTCGCCAGACAAAGCCAGCAGTCTTGAAACGTCCAAGACAACCAAGAGGCGTCCGTCCAGTCGGAAAATACCGGTACTGAAATCAGCCCAGCATTTCTCCAGCGTCGCCGGGTTCCGTTCGAACATCGATGCATCCAGGCTCAGCACTTCGGCGACCTGATCGACGAGTAAAGCATAGAGTTCACCGCCTTGTTCCGCGACCACTGACATGCGGGGCTGGTCAGGCGGAGCGGCCGGCAGGCGCAGTCGTTTGCGCAAATCGATTGCCGTGACGATGCGGCCGCGCAGGTTCAGACTGCCGGCGATTTCCGGCGGTGCCAGTGGGATGCGCGTGATCGTCTGTTCTCCCAGGATATCGCGCACTGCAAGGACCGGAACACCGCAAAGCTGCTCGGCCACGGTCAGCGTGACCAAAACCTGATTGTCCTCATTGGCCGCGGCATCGGGTCGTTCCAGAAGGTCGGTGGCCATGGCTGGTCCCTTTCGATCGATCAAGCGTGAACTGCTGTCGCCAGATTGGCGCGGAGGCTGGCAACGAGCGCTTCACGCTCGAATTTCGCGACGTAGTCGGTGAAGCCGGCCTCGCGGCCGATGCGCGCGTGTTCCATGTCGGCATGAGCCGTCATCGCGATCAAAGGCAGTCCAACCCAAGGTCCGTCGGCGCGAACGGCGCGGGCAAACTGGACGCCATCCATCTCTGGCATCTCGATGTCCGAAACGATGGCATCGAACATGACGCCCGCGTCGCGCTGACGAAGTGCCTCGGTAGCACTGGATAGCGCGGTAACCCGGAAGCCGGCCGCGCCGAGCATTGGGACGGTCAACTGACGAAAGAACTCGCTGTCATCAACGAGAAGGATGTGCCTCTGGCCGGCGGCGGTCCCCTGACGAGGCACGCCGCGGAACCAATCCTCCCAGACCTGCATCAGCCAATAGCCGGTATCCAGCACATCGGTGGCAAGCCCGCCGATCACCGCCGATCCCAGGAGGCCCGGGCGGGCACCGGCCAGTTCGATATCCAGGTTATCTTCCACGACGTCGATGATTTCGTCGACCATCAGCCCCATAGTGCGGTCAGCTTCAGCGAAGACCAGCAACGGTTGCGCGGGGGTCTGCTGATCCAAGCTGGCGTCGATGGCGATCAGCGGCATCAGCTTGCCGCGATACTGGGTAACCGGCGATCCGCAGGACAGCTCGATCTTGTCGCGAGGGATGTCTTCAAGCCGCGCGACGAGACCGAGCGGTACGGCCATACGACGGTTGTCGCCAGCCCTGAACAGGAGCATCGCGGTCTTCTGTGCGGAGGTTGGGGTCTCAGTTAAGTTGGAGCGCAACAATTTGCTCTCCGATCCGGCCCCTACGCCGCTGGCTCGCGCGATACCGTTTGGATCCAGGATCATAATGACCGATCCATCGCCCAGGATGGTGTTGCCGCTAAACATCGTGACGTGGCGCAGGATGGGCGCGACGGGCTTGACGACGATTTCCTCGGTGTCGAATACGCGGTCCACGATGATGCCCATCGTATGTGCGCCGACCTGCGCGACGACAACATGAGCGGCGGTTCCTGCTCGGTCATCGCTGCCCAGAGCCAGTAACTCCGTCAGGCTGACCAGCGGCAAGAGGCGGTTGCGCAGTCGCAGAACAGGGGTGTCGTTGATCCGTTCAATGACACTGTTCCCGGTTCCTTCGCCGCCTGCGGCAGCAGACCCGCGCTGTGCCCGCACCAATTCGACGACGCTGAGTTGCGGGATAGCAAAACGCTCTTTGCCGGCTTCGACGATCAGCGCCGAAACAATCGCGAGGGTGAGCGGGATCTTCACCGTGAAGGTGGTGCCTTGGCCCTGGGTGCTTTTCAGCTCGATGGTGCCGCCGATTTTTTCGATATTCGTCCTGACCACGTCCATGCCAACACCGCGGCCCGATACTGCGGAGATTTTCTCCGCCGTGGAGAACCCAGCGCGGAAGATGAAGCGCTGGATCTGGCCGTCGGTCATGCTGGCGAGCTCAGCCTCGGTCGCCAGCCCCTGGGACATGACCTTGGCGCGGATGCGGTCCACCGCGAGCCCACGGCCGTCGTCGGAGATTTCCAGGATGATGTAGCCGCCTTCGTGGAAGGCGTTGAGGGTGATGGTGCCGGTTTCTGATTTGCCGGCCGCGCGCCGCTCGGCAGGGGTCTCCAACCCGTGGTCGCCGCTGTTGCGAATCATATGCGTCAACGGATCCTTGATCAGCTCCAAAACCTGGCGGTCGAGTTCAGTCTCGGCGCCGAGCATGGTGAGCTCGATCTTTTTGCCCATATCATGGGACAGATCACGTACCAGGCGGGGCAGCTTGTTCCAGGCAATGCCGATAGGCTGCATCCGGGTCTTCATTACACCTTCCTGAAGATCCGACGTAATGTGCGACAGCCGTTGCAGCGGGACGGTGAAGGCGCTGTTTTCGTGCGTCCGCGCCAGTTGCAAAAGCTGGTTGCGCGTCAGCACAAGCTCACTGACCAGGGTCATCAGGTTTTCCAGCACATCGACGGCCACGCGGATTGTCTGCGTGCTGGACGGTGCACTGGTGGTAGCGGCGGTGTTGGCGCCCTGGGGCGCAACGCTGGCCGCGACGGGTTCCGCAGACACCGGCTCGGGGGGAACTTCAACGCGAGAGGCGACGACAGGAGCGGGTGTTGCGATGACGACCGGTGCGGGCGCAGCGGCGGCCGGCGGGGCGGCGGCCGGCGGAGGCGCGGGTTTTGGTGCCTCGTTCGCCGCGGTGGCGTTCAGTACGGCGATGAGCTCGGCGTCGTTGCCGGAGGGTTCGGCACCGGTTTGGCTCAGCGTGGTTACGATCGCCTTGATCGCGTCGATTGCAGCCAAAACCTGCGTGACAATATCGGGCGTGACGGTAAGCGTGCGATCGCGGAGCTTGCCGAGTACATTTTCGCCAGCGTGGGCAACGCGTTCCAGCCGCGGAAGTCCCAAGAACCCACAAGTGCCCTTGATGGTGTGAACCATCCGAAAGATAAATCCAAGCGTCTCGGCGTCGTTCGGGGTGCGTTCCAGCGTGACGAGAGCGACATCCAGCTCGGCGAGGCTCTCATTCGTTTCGGTCAGGAAGTCCGATAGAAGATCGTCCACTGCAGCTCCCCTTGGCAGCCCGATAGCCGGGCGGGAGCCAATCCATGGCAGGACTTTGCAAACAAATGGTAAATGCCGGGAGTAATATTTTGGGTCATCGTCCCAAACGTCGAATCGCCGGCTCGGGTGTTGTTCGCAGGAGCCGAGCTCTGTAACGAGTTTTCTGGTGGAGCGCGGTTGCCACCGCGGCGCACACGCAATGGAGCCGCCCACCGTCCGCGGGTCCCGGGGGCTTGAACACCTGGCCATGGTGGCGCAAGTCATGGTCAACGCGATACAATGACAGGCAAGCGGCCCTAGAGCCCCAGCCTGGAAGGAGACACCCTCTCACCATGATCGATCCTTTCGGCAGAGCAATCACCTACCTGCGGGTTTCGGTGACGGATCGCTGCGATCTGCGCTGCGTCTATTGCATGGCCGAGGACATGACCTTCCTTCCGAAGCATGACCTGCTGACGCTAGAGGAACTGGAGCGTCTGTGCGCCGCGTTCATCCGTCTCGGCACGACCAAAATTCGCATCACCGGCGGAGAGCCCCTGGTTCGGCGCGATGTGATGCGGTTGTTCGGCAAGCTCGGCGATCGGATTGGGGATGGTCTCGATGAATTGACCGTTACGACCAACGGGTCACAACTGACCAAACATGCCGGGACGCTGGCGGCATCGGGGGTCAAGCGGATCAACGTCTCCCTCGATACGCTCGACCCGGTGCGGTTCACGCAGATTACCCGCTGGGGAAAGATCGAACAGACGCTGGACGGAATCTTCGCCGCAAAGGCCGCGGGGCTGGCGATAAAAATCAACGCCGTGGCGATGAAGGGCGTGAACGAGGCGGAATTCGACGGGATGCTGGCCTGGTGCGGGGAGCATGGCTTCGATCTCTGTCTGATCGAGACAATGCCAATGGGCGACATCACCGGCGACCGGACGGAACAGTATTTGCCGCTGTCGGTGGTGCGGGCCAGGCTGCGAAAGACCTGGACGCTAGAGGACACGGATTACAAGACTGGCGGCCCCGCGCGGTATTACACAGTGGCGGAAACCGGACGGCGGATCGGGTTCATCACCCCGATGACGCATAATTTCTGCGAAAGCTGCAATCGAGTGCGGCTGACCTGCACAGGCACGCTCTATATGTGCCTCGGCCAGGAGGATTCGGCGGATTTTCGACCGCTGTTGCGCGCTGGCGTATCGGATCATGGCTTGGACGACGCAATCCGAGAGGCGATTTCCCGCAAGCCAAAGGGACACGACTTCATCATCGATCGTCGGCACGACAAGCCGGCCGTGGCTCGGCATATGAGCGTAACCGGGGGATAGAACCCCGTCGGTATTGCCAAGCGTGTAAAATCCTGAGCCGCTGTTTTGCGATGACCCAAACCGCATTCGCTCGGTCGAAACGAGAGATCGGCCATGAGCCACTGTTAGGGGCGCTGATCTGACATAGACGCCCGCGACCACAACGTGGTCGGCCCACCGTTGGACACCATCACGTCGCGGGGTAGTCTCTCGCCGTGAAACCATCCCCCCCGGTCCAGACGGACATCGTGTTGCTTGGCGCCGGCCATGCGCACGTTGAGGTTTTGCGCCGGTTCGCCATGCGACGCCAACCCGGCGTTCGTCTTACCCTGATCAGCCGCGAGCCAGAGACACCTTACTCCGGCATGCTGCCCGGGTTGATCCGGAGCGAATACACCTTTCGCGAAGCCCATATCGATCTGGCGCCCCTGGCCTCTGCGGCAAATGCGCGGCTGATTATCGCCGAAGCGACGGCGTTCGACCCAGCAGAGGGAACTGTCACGGTCGTCGGCCGGCCCGATATCGCATTCGATCTGCTGTCGGTCGACGTCGGTGGCTTCCCCGTCGCGCCGGGTGGGGCCGGCATTCCGGTCAAACCCATCGGCGGGTTCCTCGAGCGGCTGCAACGGATGGAGGCCGAGCTTCCCCCCGGTGCGCGCATCGCTGTCGTTGGAGCAGGCCCAGCCGGCGTCGAACTGGCTTTGGCACTGTCCGTCCGGTTCGCCGGACTGTGGCGGCTGGTGTTGGTCGCCGATACCCCAGAACCAATCGCCACCGCGCCTGCGCTCGCCCGGCGAGCCGTACGCCAGGCGTTGGTAGAGGCGGGGGTCGAGCTGATTTGCGGCGTGACCGCGACCATTGAGGATGGCGGCCGCCTCTTGCTTTCAGACGGCAGCCATATAGACGTCGAGACCGCCCTGTGGGCCACCTCGGTCGAGGGACCGGCGTTCCTGGCCGCCTCCGGGGTGGCCTGTGACCGGTCCGGCTGCATCCGTGTCGGCCACAATCTTCGCAGCATCAGCCATCCGCAAATTTTCGCCGCCGGCGATTGCGCCTCGTTAGACGGCAATCTGCGCCCGAAGGCCGGGGTCTGGGCGGTTCGGTCCGGCGCGCCGCTGGCCGACAACCTCCGCCGCGCGGCGACCGGGCGCCCACTGGAGCCATGGAAGCCACAACGCGATGCGTTGGTCATCCTGGGGTTGGGGCATGGGCGCGCGGTCGCTTGGCGAAACGGCATCGCGATGCAAGGACGAAAGGTCTTCTGGCTGAAGGACCGCATCGACCGCAAGTGGATACGCCAATACACCGACCTGCGGATGGAGCCTGAGCCCGACACCCCGATGCGGTGCGGCGGATGCGGCGCCAAGGTGGGGGCGGAAGTGCTGACCGCCGCGCTGGCCAGCCTGCCAGCTACCGAGACGCCGGATCTTTTGGCGAGACCAGACCTTTTGACGAGGCTTGACGACGGCGCGGTGCTGAAGCCGCCGTTGGGAAAACTATTGGTCCAATCGGTGGACCACTTTCGAGCGTTTCTGGACGACCCATTTGTCTTTGGGCAGATCGCGGCCGCGCACGCCTTGTCGGATTTGTATGCAATGGGTGCGGAACCCTGGTCCGCGCTGGCGATCGCTTCTGTGCCCTATGCCTCGAAACCCAAGATGCGGGCCGAATTGTCGACCATGCTCCAAGGAGCGAACGAGATCCTGCGGGAGGCTGGGTGCGCGCTGGTCGGGGGCCATAGCGCCGAGGCCGCGGAATCAGCACTGGGTTTTGCTGTCACCGGCCTGGTGGATTCGGGAAAGATCCTGCGCAAGGCGGGCTTGCAGCAGGGCGATCAGTTGCTTCTGACCAAACCTCTGGGGACCGGGATTGTGCTGGCCGGCCATATGCGCGGCAACACTCGGGCGCAATGGCTGCTGGCCGCCATTGAATCCATGCGGACAACCAATGCCGCTGCGCTACGGATCGCGATGGCTTACCGGCCGCGCGCCGGTACCGATGTCTCTGGCTTCGGACTCGCCGGGCACCTACACGAAATGCTCGAAGCGTCCAACCTCGCCGCAGTGCTACGGCGAGAAGCGATCCCGGCTCTGCCCGGAGCACAGGCGCTAGCCTCCCATGGGATCGAGAGCACATTGGCCCCGGACAATAGGCGCATATTGGGCGACGCAGCCGATAGCGCGCTGATCGTCGACCCGCAGACGTCTGGTGGCCTGCTGTTGGGCTTCCCCGCCAGCCGAGCGGTGGGGTGCCTTGGGGCGATGCGAGATGATGGGATCGACGCGGCGATTGTTGGCGAGGTGGAAGCAGAGCGTGATGGCGCCGTCCGGATTAGGCTGGAATAATCGGGCCTTATCATGATCGCGCGGCAAGCATCGGCCAAGGCTGCAACGCCAGGGCGTCCGTTGCTGGCTCTGGCAGGGACAGGGGACCTCCATGCGCCAGGTTGGCGGACCTATCTTAAAAATAGCGAAAGTAATTCTGCGCCTGACACTGTTAAGACACAGTAAGTGGCTGTTGGGACTGCTTCCTAAAGGTAGAGAAAGTCATCTTTAAAGCTCGTCCCTTGACAATCACACGCCGTCCTTTGCGATCGCGGGAGCCCTAAGCGATTAAGAACCAATGTCTTCGCGATCCGACCTCCCCAAACATCTGTTAGATGGTTTCTGGCGCTTTTCCCGGCACCGGGATAGACTTGCATGGCGCCGTGCAGGAGTGCGGTTTCAACCAAACGGGGATGCTCAATGCTGAAAAGATCCATGCGTGGAGGCTTGATAGGCGTCGCAGCGACGCTCGCGATTGTGCTGACGGGTGTCAATACGTCAGCGAACGCCCAGATCCACATCGCCACCGCGGGCCCAATGACTGGCGAGTACGCCGCGTTCGGCGACCAGATGAAAAAGGGCGCGGAGCAGGCGGTGGCCGACCTGAACAAGGCGGGCGGCGTGCTTGGGCAGAAACTCGTGCTGGATATCGGCGACGATGCCTGTGATCCTAAGCAGGCGGTGTCCGTCGCGAACCAGTTCGCCTCCAAGGGAGTCAAGCTGGTCGCCGGGCACTATTGCTCCGGCAGCTCGATCCCCGCGAGCAAAGTCTATAGCGAGGAAGGCATCCTGCAAATCTCGCCAGCATCGACGAATCCGAAATATACCGATGAGGGAAGCTGGAACACCTTCCGCGTCTGTGGTCGCGATGACGCTCAGGGCAAGGTCGCCGGGGAATATCTGGCCAGCCACTTCAAGGGCGAGAAGATTGCAATCCTGAACGACAACTCCGCCTACGGCAAAGGCCTGGCAGATGAGACCGAAAAAGCGCTGCACGCCGCCGGCGGGAAAGAAGTCCTCGCAACGGCCTACACCCCTGGTGAGAAGGACTACTCCTCGCTGGTCTCGCGCCTCAAGGAAGCCGGCGTCACAGTCATCTATGTTGGCGGCTACCACACCGAGGCAGGTCTGATCATCCGCCAGGCAAAAGAGCAGGGGATGAAAGCGACGTTGGTTGGTGGTGATGCTCTGGTGACCACCGAATTCTGGCAGATCGCCGGGGATGCAGGCGCCGGCACAATGATGACGTTCCCGCCTGACCCGCGCCTGATGAAGTCGGCGGCTGACGTCGTGAAGGAGTTCAAGGCCAAGAACATAGATCCTGAAGGCTACGTCCTCTACACCTACGCCGCCATCCAGATTTGGGCCGAGGCGGTGAAGAAGGTCGGCAGCACTGATCCGAAAAAGGTCGCTGCCGCACTGAAGGCAACCGGCGACTGGCCGTCGGTGATCGGGCCGATCAGTTTCGACAGCAAGGGCGACCCGACTGGCGGCGGCTATGTGTTTTATGTCTGGAAAGACGGCAGCTACGCCCAGATGTAGAGCAACAGCTTCGGAGGATAACGGCCGTTCGGCTGTTATCCCCGCGGGGCACAACCCTGCTTACTTTGCCCTGATTTGAACCCCGGTTTTTCGTGCCGAAGTTCGCGTCCGGAGCCTCTCGCACGGTCTCCCGGCAGAGGAGCAGGCGTCGGTCAAGGCGGCGATGCAGATCGAGTTGCAAAGCATCGACTTTACCCAACAGGTAGCGACCGTTCCCGACGCTGTCGCTGTTGTGATCACCACACTGCGCGGCGAAATCGCACAGGGGCTACTTCGGCACGATTTCGCCAAGGGCTGGACCCGGGCCTACAGTCTGGATGAGCAAAGTGCAGCGCCGAGTTCCTGATCTATTCCTCGCTCACGACGGTGGCGCGGCGTCCCGGCACGACGGTTTCCTGGACGCAAAATTGGCCCTTCGAGCCACTGGTCGGCAACACACCTACGACCAGCACCTTCCGCTGGACCTGGATTAGCTTCTGCTTCACGTTTTTCGCCTTCGGCGCCGTGCTGTTCATTTACGAACGCTATCTGAACGGGCCCGACCAGGCGCCGATGGATCCGGTGCTGGCGCACTTCGCGCCCTTGACCGCAAGCCAGCGGCGGGTGGGCAATTACTTCCTCGTAGTCGCCGCCGTCCTGCTGCTGCAAATCCTGGTCGGCTCGCTCATGGCTCACTACTACTCGGACCGGATGAGCTTTTATGGCATCGAGGTCGATCGCTTCCTGCCGTTCAATTTCCTGCGCGACGTTCACATCCAAACACCTATTGTATGGATCGGCCTTTCTTGGATCGACGCGGGACTGTTTCTTGCTCCGGCAATCAGCGGCGGCGAACCCCGCGGACAGGCATTTCTCGTCGATGTGCTTTTCTGGGTGACACTGTTCATCGTGGTGGGCGCATTTGCAGGCAATTATCTCGGCGTAATGGGCTATATCCAAGAAGGCTGGGGCAGCAGCGCCTTCTATGACACCACGCTGTTCTGGCAATGGATGCGGCTGCCCGGCGACGTTGTGTTCGCGCTTGGCGCGTTGTTAATGGCGTGGGACTTCGTAGTAAAACGATGCCTGCTTTTGCCGCACTTCGTCGACCAAATCATTCCGGGCCGGTATACCCCTTCTCCATCGATCAGCGCGGAATGAGCAGCAACCGTTCGAGGATAGGGCGTCGTGTAGCGGCAGGTTTATGAGATTAGCCAGCCACCCTGTGATAGCCGCGCCCATAGTAGATCAGGCCCTCGTGGGCTGATCCGGTCCTGACAGCCTCGACCGAGCAGAAGAAGACGTCGTGGGTGCCAACCTCAACAATCTGGGTGATCCGGCAATCAAACACCACGACGGCCTGATCCAGAACTGGCGCGCCGGTCTCCAGCCTGTGCCAGGCATAGCCGTCGAACCGTTCGTTCATCGTGTGCTGGGTCATGCCAGCAAACACCGGCGAGAGACCCTCCTGCGCAGGTGTTAGCGTGTTCACGCATAGCACGCCATTTTGCTTCATCGCCGGGTAAGAGTCGTTTGTGCGATTGGCGCAAACCAGCAGGGTCGGCGGGTCGTCGGTCACGCTGGTGACCGCGCTGGCGGTGAAACCGCCACGACCACCAGGGCCGTCCGTGGTCACGACATTCACAGCCGCACCCAAACGAGCCATTGCCTCACGGTAGGCTTGCTTCTCCACCGGCACGACACGCATCCTCCCTCGTCGGATTTCGAGTATGCAGCACGTCAGGGATGCTGGCCAGACGAGGGCGATTGCCCAAACCAACGATACACCAACCGTGGAAATCCCGCGGATTGCTGGTTAAAGGGATGAACATGCAGTTCTTGCTCATGCTTCTGCCTCTGCTTTTTATCACGAGCACCGCCTGGTCTGAGCAGCTCAGTCTGCAGCCGCCAGGAAGCGCGGTTGAGCTTCGGACCTATGGGCTTGGCCTGATACCTTTTGATGGAACATTCACCCGCTTTCACGGCTGGATGCGCTACGATCCTCCGACCCCGGACCGATGCGAGGTCATGCTTCAGATCGAAGTGGCGAGTCTGACCATGTCGAGTGAAACCGTCCGCAATCAGGTCCTGGCTCCTGGAATGATGGATGCGGCGCAGTTCCCGGAGCTGGCGTTCAGGGGCGTCTGCCAGGGCAGCGAGGTTATTGGCGATTTAACGATGCACGGTCAGACCCGCCCCTTCACGCTTGACTACAAACGTTCTGGAGGAAGGGTTGTGGCGACCGGCCAGCTGCGGCGAGCTGACTGGGGCATTACGGGCAGCCCGCTGACCGGGGGATCGATCGTCCGAATCCGCGTGGTGCTTCCGGATCCGTTCAACGCACAGCACGCCTGATGCGCCTGCCCGCTGCCCTGGTGCCGCTGCGTAACGGCACCTTCCGCCACCTTTGGACCGCCAGCGTGATCGGCTGGCTCGGCACGTGGCTGCAAAACACCGGGGCGGGTTGGTTGATGACGTCGCTGGCACCCGAACCGATCATCGTCGCCATGGTGCAGGCTGCAACGATCATGCCTGTATTTCTGCTGGCGCTGCCGGGTGGCGCGCTGGCCGACATCGTCGACCGGCGGATATTCCTGTTGGGAACTCAGATCTGGACGATCCTGGCCGCCACGCTGCTGGCTATCCTGACAGTTTTGCACCTCATGACCGCCACCTGGTTGCTGGCGCTGACATTCTCGATTGGCATCGGCACCGCACTGACTGCCCCGGCCTGGAGCGCGATCGTCCCCGAACTGGTCCCGCGTGAGGACATGGTGCAGGCGATCGCCCTGAATGGCATCGGTTACAACCTGACCCGAGCAATCGGGCCGGCGATCGGCGGTTTCCTGATCCTGCTCGGCGGCTCCAGTCTGGCGTTTTCAATGTATGCGGTGTCGATCCTGGCGGTGATCAGTGCGCTGTTCGTTTGGCGCCGTGAGCGCCGCTTCACCGGGCTGCCACGCGAGCACTTTATGTCCGCCATGCGGGCCGGCATGCGGTTCGTCCGCAACACCTCCGCCGTTCGGGCGGCGATGATACGCACGGCGGCGTACTCGATCCCCGCTTCGGCCCCCTGGGCACTGCTGCCGCTGTACGTGCGGCGAGACCTGATGCTTGGGCCAGGCATGTACGGCGTAATCCTGGGCATGATGGGCATCGGCGGCGTCACCTCCGGCATGTTGCTGCCAATCGTGCGCGGCAAATTGTCACGCGGGGGCACCGTGGTGGGGTGCACAATACTATCCTCCGCTGGAATGGCCGTGGTCGGTGTCTCGAACCACTGGATTCCGGCGGCGTTCGGTATGCTGTTGTTCGGGCTGGGGTGGACCTCCGCGTTCGCGACAATTCAGGCAGCGGCCCAACTGGTCTGTCCACCTTGGGTCCGCGCCCGCGCCTTATCAATTTATCAACTCGCGCAGAACGGAGCGCTAACCCTCGGATCGATCGGGTGGGGCTGGCTTGGCGGGCAAATCGGCATTCCCCACACTTTTCTAAGCGCGACGTGTGTTGGCCTGGTACTGATGGTGCTCGCCCGGTTCTTTAGCATCGAGGCTGTCGTGCGGCCGCCGTCCGCCACGGATAAACAAGGTGCCCCGCTGCCGGAGGCGCCAGCCCCGGAATTCGCGCCCGTGCTGCGCAGTACACGGGGACGGATCATGGAGATCGCTTATTACCGCGTTGAACCCCAGCAACGGATCGCATTCCTGCGGCTGATGAACGAACTCCACCATGTTCGGGGCCGGGCAGGGGCTGTGGTCTGGCAGGTCTATGAGGATGTTGCCCATCCCGAAGGTTGGGTCGAGGTCTGGTTAATGGAAAGCTGGACCGATCATCTGCGGCAGGCCATCCGCCTGTCGGACGACGATAAGCGACTACTGGCGGCCGTCGCGGTGTTTCAGCAGGAAGCGGATCGTCCGTCCCGTTACCTGGCGGTAGATCCGCAGGAATACCTCCACGCCCATACCTCCGGCACAGCGGGTCGAGGGAAATTCTCGATCCCAGGTCCTTCGCCAGCCTAAGAGCGATTGGAGCGCTGACCCTCCACGTCCCTCGCTTTTATCGCGCGGCGCTGGAGGTTGTCCTGGCTTCGGTCATCGAAAAGTGCGGCTAAGCCATAGAAGGCACGCACGATAATGCCGAATGGGCCGTCGGAATAACAGCACATTTGAAGAAAACCCGACGCGCGCCGCTTCGTTGGATTCCTGATCAGGTGACGTGCCTGGTGCCGGGTTGAACAGTGGAGGAAGGAAAAGCCGATGGCAGAAGAACGTCGTTCCCCCAACGCGGGAAACTTCGCCGAGGATCGGGAAAAGGCCTCCCGCGCAGGCCGCGTCGGTGGCCAGCACAGCTCGGGGAACTTTGCCCACAACCGCGAGCGGGCTGCGGAAGCGGGACGCAAAGGCGGGCAGGCGAAGCACGGCCAGGGCTCCCGTTCCTCAAGCGACGAGGACAACGCGAGGCAACTTCGCACCGGCTCGCCAGAGGGCTTCTCCCCCCAGGCCCAGGGTGGCCAAACATCAACTGAACGATCTGAAGGATTGATAAAATGAATGGTTCAGCAGACGGCATCGCTCCCCTGCACGAGATGCGGGCGACATTCGCCAGCGCCGCTCAGATGCAAGATGCGGTCAGCAAGTTGTCCAGGTCCGGATTTGATCGCGCGGATCTGGGTCTGCCCTCTCCGGAACTCGTGCAGGGGACGGAGACCACAGAGGCCGGTTCCAAGCCCGCTTCCACCGAGGCGGACGCTCGTCAATCGCGGACGCTGGGCGCTAGTACTGCGGGCGCCGCCGCGGCGTTGGCAGCGGCTGGCATCACCATAGCGACCGGCGGGGCTGCGGCGCCTGCTATCGCCGCGGCGGTCGTTGCCGGGGGAGCGGCTGGCGGATCTGTCTTCGGAATTCACGGATTGGCGAATAAAGTCGAGCAAACCGACCGTGACGACCGGGCCGCGAGTGGCAGCCTGGTTCTTTCGGTTCGCACACCAGACGATGCTAAGCGTTCCGAAGCAGAATTGATCCTGCGGGGCGCCGGCGCGACCAGTATAGAAGCGGTTTGAGCCGGACGCCTCGAGATGCAAGCGGGACAAGCTGCTATCGTCTCTCCATCGCTGGCTGCGCCCTAGTTTGACATTGGCGCCCGGCGATGCGATCCGGGTTTCGAACAAATGCCCGGAGCCGGATGTGGACGATGCGCTGCCACGGGGAAACTCGTCCCTGGGATCGATTGATGCTGTCGAGCGAGGCCTGAACGAGACCGGGTATATCGCCAGCCGCCAGATTTCGACCGCGGTCTACATCGCTCACCACTTGCAGAAACCGATTTTGGTGGAGGGCCCGGCCGGCGTCGGCAAGACCGAGTTGGCGAAGTCGGTGGCGTCGTGGCTGAAACTGCCGCTGATTAGAATGCAGTGCTATGAGGGGTTGGACGAGTCCAAGTCCTTGTACGAATGGAAATACGGCAAGCAATTGCTGTACACCCAGATCCTGAAGGACAAGATCAACTACGTAGTGGGTGACCACGACGATCTGGCGGCGGCCTTGACCAAACTGCATTCCTTCGGCGACATCTTCTTCTCGGATGAATTTCTTGAGCCTCGGCCGCTGCTGCGATCGCTTCAGGAGCCGCGCGGATCAGTGCTGCTGATCGACGAAATCGACAAGTCCGACCAGGAGTTTGAGGCGTTCCTGCTGGAGATCCTCTCCGATTACCAGGTGACGATCCCGGAGATCGGGACAGTGCATGCGATCGTGCCGCCGATCGTGCTGCTGACCTCCAATAGCACCCGAGATTTGGGCGACGCGCTGAAACGCCGCTGTCTGCATCTGCATATCGGCTTCCCTGACGAAAGACTGGAAGCTCGGATCATCACCTCACGCGTGCCGGGCATCGATGCGCGGTTGTTAAAGCAACTGGTCAGTTTCGTGCAGCAACTGCGGACCCTTGACTTGAAGAAATTGCCATCGGTCAGCGAAACGATCGACTGGGCGAAGGTGATGCTGTTGCTGCACACTGCCGTGCTGGACGTCGATCTGGTGCGCGACACCTTGAACGTGCTGCTGAAGTTCGAGGCGGATATTGAAGCCGCGAGCAAGCAGCTTGCGGGCTTGACGCACAAGGCGAGGTTGGACGCAGGTGTCGCATGATGTCGCCCCTGCCAGCGAACCCTTGCGCCGGTTCCTGCAGGTCGCTCGCGGGGCTGGGCTTCGGGTTTCGGCGGCCGAGGGGATCGACGCTGCACGCGCGGTTGATCTCGTCGGATTTACAGATCGGACAGTGCTGAGGGACACGCTAGGCCTGCTGCTGGCGAAGACACCCGAAGAAAAAGTGGCTTTCGAGGAGGTCTTCGGGCTTTACTTCAAGCGAGACGAATTCGCCGGCGATGCACCTGATACTGAAGATGAAGCGCCAGCATCCGAACAGGATGCGTTTTCGAGCCCGTCCAACGGAACGGGCGGCGAAGGCGTTGGCGGCCAGGGCGGCCAATCTTTAGGATCGTTGCTCTCCGCGGACGACCGAGCTGCTCTGGCTACAGCGGTGGAACAGGCGGCGCGGGAGGCGGGGATCGAGAACATCCGCTTCTTCACACAGAAAAACCTGTATGCCCGACGCATAGTGGACCGCATGGGCCTGCGCGCACTGGAGCGCGACATCGAAGCGATGCGCCAAACAGCCACGCCGGAGGGGCTCGGCCGCGCCCAGTTCCTGGAAGGGAAAGTCGAACAATTACGCGATTCCGTTCGTGACTTTGTCGAACGGAATCTGGTCCTCTACGCCAGAGGCGAGACCGAAAAGTTCCGTGAGGATTTGTTGAAATCGACGCGGCTGTCGAATTTGGAGCGGCGGGATCTTGACCGCATGCGTGTCCTGGTGCGGCAGATGGCGAAAAAGCTCGCCGCCCGCTATGCGAAAACCCGCCGGCGGCGGCTGCGAGGACAGCTCGACACGCGGCGAACGCTGCGGAGGAACATGGGTTGGGGCGGCATCCCTTTCATCACCGTGTGGAAGCAGAAGCGGATCGAGAAGCCGAAGGTCATGGTGCTGTGCGACGTATCCGGATCGGTCGCGGCGATGGCGCAGTTCCTGCTCATGTTCATGTATGCGATCAACGAGGCACTGTCGGACATTCGATCGTTTGCCTTTGCCGGATCGCTGCTGGAGGTTTCGGAAATCCTCGAGAAAGAACCGGTCGAAGCAGCCATTACCAAGATCATGGCGCTGATTGGGTTTGGATCCTCGAACTATGGCAATTCGCTGGCCGACTTCGAGGATGGCTGGATGAAGTTCGTTACGAACAAAACAACCGTCATCATCCTCGGTGATGCCCGCGGCAACAGGACTGATCCCCGAACCGACGTTCTCGGGCGGCTGTCGTTACGGTCGAAGCGCATCATCTGGTTGAACCCGGAATATCGTTCCGCCTGGGGTACCGGGGACTCGGACATGTATCGATACGCCCCATTTTGCGACCTCGTGACTGTATGCAACACGTTGCGCCAGTTGGAACGCGCGATCACCGACCTCCTTGACGCGGCGGCATAGGCGCGCGAATCAGCGTTCAGCGCCATGGATCAGTGAACATTTTCTATCCGCTCTCAGACCACTACGACGGCCGCCGCTTCTTCAACCCCGGCGTCCCTCGCTCTTCCCGCGGCCTGCTCCAGGTGCTGCGCTGGCGCTTGCGTGACGAGCGACCCGCATGGCCGGCCGAGGTGTCCGGGGATCCGGTGTATCCTCCGCCGCCCGAGACAGTGCCGAACGGCTCCGTGGCTATTACCTTCATCAATCACGCGAGTTTTCTGATCCGGTTTCCCGGCGCCGTTATACTGACCGACCCGATCTTCAGTGAACGCTGTTCCCCGGTCTCCTGGGCTGGTCCAAAGCGAGTTCGGCCGCCCGGCATCCCGCTGCAGGACCTGCCGCGCCCGGACATTGTGCTGCTGTCCCACAATCACTACGACCACATGGATCTTCCCAGTCTGCGGGAGATCCAACGCCGCCACACCCCAATCTTCGTCACCACGCTGGGCAATGCAAATGTCTTCCGCCACCTTGGTATCAAGGCCACCGAACTGGACTGGTGGCAGGACGTTACCTCGGGCTCTTTGCGGATCACCGCGACGCCGGCGCGGCACTTTTCAGCACGCACGCCATTCGACCGAAACCGAGCTCTGTGGTGTGGCTTCATGTTACAGGCTGATGCAGGCCAAATCCTGTTCGCCGGCGATTCCGCGATGGGACCGCATTGGCAAGATATACGCTCGCGCCTGGGTCCGCCCGCAGTCGCTCTGCTGCCAATCGGCGCGTACCAGCCGCGCTGGTTCATGGCCGCCGCGCACATGAATCCCGCCGAAGCCGTTCAGGCCCATCTCGACCTTGGTGCGCACCGCTCGATCGGCATGCATTTTGGCACGTTCCACCTCACGGACGAGGCGATCGACGCGCCGCTCCAGGCGCTGGCTGAAGCCCGGACGCTCGCCGGTCTGCAAGAGGAACAGTTCGGCGTCCAGGGGTTTGGCGAGACGCGGATCTACGGGGTTGCCTGATCTTCCCGGATCATCGCGGCGCCTTTTTCGCCGATCATGATGGCTGGGGCATTGGTATTGCCTGTGGTCAGCGTCGGCATCACCGAGGCATCTATCACCCGCAGCCCTTGCAGCCCGTGTACCCGCAGACGTGAGTCCACGACGGCGGCGGGGCCGTCACCCATGCGGCAGGTGCCGACCGGGTGGTAGATCGTGGTGCCGTAACGACGTGCGTAGTCCAGCAAGCCGTCATCAGTCGTCACGTTCGAACCCGGCAACGTTTCTTTAGCGCTATATTCAGCCATTGCCGGCGACGCGAAAATCGCGCGGGTGAAGCGAACACCGGCCGCCAGCACACGAATATCGGACGGGTCAGATAGATAGTTCGGCGTAATGACCGGCGGCTCGGCGGGGTCCGCGCTGCGAGCCATAATCGTCCCCCGACTGTCGGGGCGAACCGGACAGACGGCGACCGTCATGCCATCCTCGCGCTCCAGTTCAAGGAACTTGGCTTCATCGTAACTGCCCGGCGTGAACAGCAGTTGCAGATCCGGGCTGGACTTTTCGGGCGTCGACCGGCAAAACACCTGCGCCGTGGTAATCCCGAAGGTTAACGCACCCCGGCCTTCAAGACCGAACCGCATCACCTCGCGCGCCAGACGGATGCCTCGCGACAGTCGGTTGACCGAGATCGATCCTTTGACCCGATGGGAAACTCGAGCGACGTAATGATCCTGCAGATTGGACCCAACACCGCGAAGGTCATGCACCGTCGTCACACCGATCGATTGGAGATGGTCCGCCGGGCCGACCCCCGAGATTTGCAGTAGATGTGGCGAGTTGACCGCTCCCCCGCACAAGATGACCTCCTTATGCGCGCGCGCCTCGAGCGTTTGGCCTCGCTGGCGGAATGCGACTCCGGTGCAACGTTTGCCCTCAAATAGCAGTCTGGTGGCCAAGGCCTCGGTTTCCACGCGCAGGTTTGGCCGCCCGCGAGCCTCTTGGAGGAATGTCCGAGCGGTTGAGCCGCGCCAGCGCCCCTTGCGGGTCATCTGGGAGTAGCCGACGCCTTCCTGCTGGCGGCCGTTCAGGTCTTTGCTGAACTTGTATCCGGCCTGTTGCGCGGCCTCGATGAACTTGTGTGTCAGCGGTAGAATGGTGCGGTAGTCTTCGACTTTGAGCGGGCCGCCCTTGCCGCGGTATTCTGCGTCGGCGCCTTGCTTGTAGTCCTCGGATTTGCGGAAGTACGGCAGCACGTCGTCGAAACTCCAGCCACGGCAGCCCATTTGCGCCCAACCGTCGAAATCGGCTGGATTGCCGCGCACATAGAGCATCCCGTTGATTGAACTTGATCCGCCCAAAGTCTTGCCGCGCGGCCAGTGGATGCGGCGGTCCTCAGGACCCTCGGCGCTATAGTTCCAGTTCACCACGGGATGATGCAGCAGCTTCAGGACGCCCGCCGGGATATGAATCCAGGGCAGCGAATCCTTCGGGCCGGCCTCCAGCAGGATCACTTGCGCACCCGTCTCGCTCAGACGAGCAGCGACGACGCAACCGGCGGAGCCGGCACCGACGACGACGTAGTCAGCGTCCATCGGTTTAGTTCCTGTTCAGCAATGGCAGCGCTTCGCCGGCAAAGAAGCGGCGTGGGTTGTCGTGCAGGATAGACTGGATCTCGTGCTCGCTCAGGCCGCGCTGCTTCAGCATCGGAACAAAGTCGGTGAACAGATAGCTGTAGTGCGGTGGCCATTGTCCGTCGGCTCGCAGAGCGTCAATCCGAGCCTGTTCTTCGGCGCTGAGTTGGCGGGCGAATTTGCCGAGCCATCCACAGTGGCGGTCCTGGCTCATCATGATTTGCGCGCGATAGCCGTTCCGCACCAGCCGTACGAGGTTGTCGGCCCTGACCTCGTCTGGCTGGAACCGCAATATCCCGATCCGGTCGAAGCCGATATAAGATCCGCCGTCGACGACGCGCTGATGATACGCGGGGTCAGCATTGCCGCAGCAATGTCCAATGAGGCACTGATGAGCCGGCACGCCGCCTTTGGCGAAGGCTGCCTGCTGCTCCGGTCCGGCCTGGCCATCCTGCGTATGCGTAATGATCGGCACGCCGGTCGCCCGCTGCGCCAGGCACGCTGCTTCCAGGAACTTGTGTTCTAGCGCGGTGATCGCCGGTGCGCCGGTGGCGACCTTGATCGCGCCGGCCTTGACCCCTGTCGTTCCGATGCCATGCGTGATCTCGCGGATATACAGTTCGGCGATCTCCTGCACCGTCCGCGCGCGCCAGTAGACCGGCAGGCCCATTTCCTCGAAATAGAATCCGGTGGTGCAGACCACATTCATTTCTGATTTTTCGGCTACCTCCCGCATCAGCGCGGCATCGCGGCCGAGTTCGATCGGGCAGGGATCGACGAAGGTGCGCACGTCGTGTGCGGTGCGCAACTGGATCAGGCGCCTGACGGCCTCCTTAACGAAGCTCGCGCGGTCGAAGGTTGCTGCAGGATCGAATTCGGCACCCGGAAAGGCGATGAACAGGTGCTCGTGCATTAAGGTGCGGCCGAGCTGATCGAGTCCGATTGTGCCGGTGACCGTTTGGACCTGCATTTACCGTTTCCCCTATAGTGCCGGTTATGTGTTGCCGAAGATGGCGGCGTCTGTCGCAGGCATCGTTCTCGATCCGGGATTTCTTGTCCAGAACCGGCGCCCCCGCCGAGCCGGCCTCGGCAAACCGCAGGTCGGCTACAGACGCTGACCACGTTCCACTCAGGCAACTCGGGCCACAGGCGGGAATCGATTTGCACCTGAGAGGGCTCGCGGCAACGTGTTTTGCTCGAAGGAGCCCACAACGGGGGCGGGCTATACCGGGCACACCGGGCGGGCGTCGAAAACGCTGAAAAGGCGTGCGGGAACGGGCAAGATGCCGGGGCATCAGATTCGGAAGAGCGAGACGGATGATCAAACAGCCCGAGAAATACCAGGACTTCCGCGACCCACAGGCCCAGCCGCGGTATACCGGCATCGCCACGTTCTTCCGTACGCCGGCCGAGCAGCAAATCGACGCCGTGGATATCGGCATCATCGGCGTGCCGTTTGACGGCGGTGTCACCAACCGGTCCGGCACGCGTCATGGTCCTCGGGCGGTCCGCGAGCAGTCGACCTTGCTGCGCCGGATCAACTCGAGCACCGGGATCATGCCGTTCGCGACGGCGCGGGTGCGCGACCTGGGCGATTGCTGGATCGAGCAGCCGTACGAAATCCAGGGGGCGCTCAAGGAGATTGAAGATTTCTACCGCACCGTCACGACGGCTGGCATCGTTCCGCTCTCGGTCGGCGGCGATCACGCTATCAGCTTGCCGATCCTGCGAGGCGTTGCGGCGCGGGGACCGGTCGGGATGGTCCATATCGACGCGCATTGCGACACCGGCGACGACTACATGGGATCACGGTTTCATCACGGCTCGCCGTTCCGGCGGGCGGTCGAGGAAGGCCTGCTGGACCCGCGGCGTGTCATCCAGATCGGCATCCGCGGCTCCACCAACGATCCGGATATTTGGGGCTTCAGCCAGCGCAGCGGGATGCGCGTGCTTCCAATGGAAGAATTTGACGACGCGGGGTGGCGCTACGCGGCAGAGGAAGCTCGGCGCGTCGCTGGGCAGGGGCCGACCTACCTGTCGTTCGATATCGATAGTCTGGATCCGAGCCATGCGCCGGGCACCGGGACTCCCGAAGCTGGCGGCCTAACCACGTTGCAGGCGCTACGACTGCTGCGGGCATTGCGCGGGATCGATTTTGTCGGCGGCGACCTTGTCGAGGTTTCGCCGCCATTCGACGTCGGGTCGCTGACGGCGTTTAACGGGGCCTCGGTGTTGTTCGAAATTCTGTGTCTGCTGGCCGAGGCGCGGGATATTCGTCACGCCCCGCGATAGGTTTTTGGCTATGAGCCGATTTCAGGCCGACTTTGAAAGCCGTTTGGCCCGGGTAGTTTCCCGCTGGACGTTGATCTGCTGAGGGGTCAAGCCGAAGGTCGAGGTTGAATGGCACCGGCGGACGGAGGCATTGCGGTGCACCGCAGAAGGCTTTGTTTATACGGCTTTGTTGGCGCCTGGTTAGGGATGGTGGCGCGGATGGCGATGGGTGGCTGTGCGGGTTGATTGTCAAAGGGGCGCGGTGCCGATTGGGTCGACGTTTTGACCCGCGGGGCGGGTTCCTCGGCGGGCGGGGACACCTTGCTGGCGCGGTAGGCAGCCATGGCTTCCGCGACCGCTGCGTCAATAGCTGCGTCGTCTGGCGATGGTTCGGGATTGACTGGCCGAGGACGCAGGTGCGCGGGGAGTTCGGCGGGTGGATTGGCGCGCTGGTCGCGGCGGCGCTGCATCATGATCCGCTCGCTTTGGTCCGCGGAGCGGTTCAGCGCGTTCGCCCGGCCGAAATAACGCATTTTCAATGCCGGCGTCAGGTCGTCCGCGGCGGCCAGCCCGAGGGCGGCGAGGGAGGCCATCGAGAAGGCCAGGATGCGGGCGATGTTGACGAAATCCGCCCGGGATTCCGGGTGGTAGGCGGCGAGGGCGCTCATCGCGGACTTTCTCGCTTGGTCCGGATCGCTGTCCTTGGTTTCGAACAGCGGGGCGAGTTGGCCTGCGACACTGAACAGGAGGCCATCCCAGGGGTCTCGGGCTGGAGTTTGGTTCGACATCGCGTGTGGCACCTGGGCAGTTGAGTTCATTGTTTGTTCTTTAGTCCAAGTTGTGGTTGGGATGCAAGAGTAATCTACGGTTGCAGTGAGAATCGTAGCCGGAACCTCGACTTCCAGGGGCGCCCCTTGACGAGATGTTCAGGGCTCACTTTGCCGCCGGCTGATGGTCGCCGGGGCCGGTGGCTCGTGCCGCCGATGCAGCGGTGGCGGTGGCTGAGGCAGCGGAGCTGATCGGTTGGCAGCCCAAGCGAACGGCGCTGGACTATGGCCGCGGTTGACTTGTCCAGGTCGATAAGCACCACTGTTTCAATGGGAATGTGGGGAGCGGAAGCACAATGAGTCGGCTCGATGGCAAAGTCGCTCTGATCTCGGGCGCCGCGCGAGGCATTGGCGGGGAAACCGCCCAACTGATGGCGCAGGCCGGCGCCCGAGTGGTCGTCGGCGATGTATTGGATGAACAGGGGCGGCAGACCGTCTCCGCCATCAACGCCGCCGGCGGCCAAGCTGAATACGTGCATCTTGACGTGACGAAAGAAGAGAGCTGGACCGCGGCCGTCAACCTCGCCACCAGCCGGTTTGGCAAGCTCGACATTCTGGTGAACAACGCGGGCGTGTTCATTGGCAAGGGGATCGAGGAGATCAGCCTCGCTGAATGGGAAAAGCTGGTGGCAGTGAACATGACCGGGGTGTTCCTCGGCACCAGATTGGCCGCCCAGGCTCTGCGGGAAGCCGCGAAGTCAAGCGAGCACGGCAGCGCCATTGTAAATCTCGCCTCGATCGCCGGTATCGTGGGATCGCAACTCGATCCGCTGTATTCGATGACAAAGGGTGGGGTAACGCTGTTCACCAAGTCGGCGGCACTTGAGTTTGCCCGAAAGGGCTATCGGATCCGGGTGAATTCAATTCATCCCGGCGTGATCCAGACCGATATGGGTGCTCAGACTTTCGTCTCTCGCGCGCAGCGGTCGGGGAGCAACGATACGGCGGCGGTGCAGCAGGCGGTGACGGAAACCGTGCCGTGGGGCCGTCTCGGCGTGCCGGCGGATATTGCCAAGGGCATCGTGTTCCTGGCCTCCGACGATGCAGGATACATGAACGGCGCGGGCCTCGTTGTCGACGGCGGCGTGACGGCGACCTGAACTGGGTTTTTATCAGGTCGCCGATCATGCCGCGCAGGGAAATACGCTCTTCACCTCGCGCGTCTCGCACTTAGGGTCGCTCAGGTCAGCCTGAATTTTTTTCAGGGTCTCGTAGATCAGGGCGGCATCGAGACGTGGGCATATCCATATTTCAATGAGACCAACTTATGAGACGCGCAAGCCATTGATTTCATAGGGGTGATTTATCGTCTCATCACTTACCCTTTGATGGACGGGACGGCTCGCCTTTTCGCATTGGATTTTCGCATCAGAAAACCGCTGCCGGATCAATGACCGGGGATTCGACCCTTCGAGGTCAAGTGGCAAGAGGGCGGGGCTATGCAGGCCGTTCCACGCCCCCCATGATTGCAAGCGGGCAATCGGACGAATTCAGGGCACTAGCTTTTCCCAACCGCCAATGTTCTTCCAGAACGCGATCATCCGATCCGCAATCTCCCGTAGCTCGTCTTCCATTGTCTCATGGCTTCGCAACGGTCGCGAGAACCCCAACTCTTTCTCGGCCGGAACGTCATGGTGATCCGGGTGGCTTGCAAACGCCGGCTTGAGAATTTCATAGGTTCTCTTGCGTTGGCAGCCGTGAATAAACTTCACGTTCGCGACCGACATTTCGGGATTCTCAACTCTGCTTTCGAACGTCAGACCAAAGTAACAGCTGTGCCATAGAGGCGCCTCGAACCAGAGCGAAGTAGCTACCCAGGCCCATGATCCGTCCCAATTCAGAGCGAGGCCGTCAGGATTGCAATAACGGTTGATCCGTGCCGGAGGCGGGACCTTAACAGCCAACGCAGATGCTAGCTCGCCCACTTTTTCCCTGAGGACCTTCTGCGCGAGACCGGCGATCTCGGTCTTGAACCGGTTAACGGCGTATAAGACATCAAGGTAACAGGGGATGCCCTCGCCGATTAGTTCACTCGTAGCATCCGTTGCGGTGTTCGCGGCAGATGTTGTCCCGGCCATGATTTTAGTGCTCCCAGACTTCATATTGCTCGTTGTCGGCAAACCGCCGCAGGTGATCGTTCATCGATCCTTTTTGGGATGAGAGTCCTAGCAGGTTCGCTTCAATGGCTCCCGCCAGCATAAGCGTGGCGGCCGCCTGTAGCGGCTTTTCGCCCATCCATGTGATGGACAAGCGGCGTAGGTTTCGCGAGAATCTTGCATAGTCGCGAACCCTAATGCCGTGACTCCCGGGACTTTCAGCGGCCGCCGACAGAAGCACATAGATCGCCCGCATGCCGATAAACTCCCGCTTCCTCGCAAGTCGCGCCCCATATGCCAGCAGTTGTTGTATGGCAGCTTGGCCGGCATCCCCTTTTTTGACCTCGATGACAAGCAAGGCCGCTGGTAGACGAACAAGAATATCGATCCGTCCACCTTGATTTCCGTAATCTATCCACACCTCCCGTTCGCCGACCATTTTGTCGTGCGATTGATCCAGGCCAAGCTCATGGAATTCCGGAAAAAGACCCAAGACGTTTTGTCAACTCTCCCACGGTCATTTGACCCAATAGCCATTGCAGCCGGTTGGAATAGTCTTCCTCGCGCGCGTCGGCGAGCCAGCGGTCCAGTCCGAATTGCTGGTCCAGAGGTTCCCCGAGTGGCCACAACCGACCGTGGCTCCATCTCAGAACTTCGCGAAGCTCGTCAGAATCCAGTTTACGCACGGCCCTGCCCCGAGAAATCAGCCCTTCAAAAGCGCAAAGAGCTCTTGTAGGTGCGGTTATTGGGTGAGGCATCCGTAGCCTCAGGGTTGCGCCCCAGGTGGCCCAGCGACGCAAATTCAGCGCTGGCGACCGCTGCACAGCCTTGAGCTGTTCCATAACCCGTTGTTGCCCCCGATTTTCGTTGTGGAGAGCCGGACGCATCCATGGCGGCATTGTAGCATAAAGCAGTTTAATTAAGTCCGATAAGACCCATTCTGTTAAGTTGCGCCGTCGCGCAAAGGACCCTTTGCGAGACCATAGGCAGCCAGACATATAGCGGAGGGGCGCTGAATGGCTAGCCGCGCATTGACGCCGGAGATGAGATGACGGGTAGAATGATTGTAGATTAGGAGCCGCTACGCGGGACGAGGAGCCTTTGAGTGTGAAGCCGTCACCTAACAACCGCCACCCTTTGGGGGCAAAGGACGATCTGAGGTCGGCCCAGCCCAGCGAAATTGCGAATATGAAAGGTTTTCAGCGGGCCGTGTCTCGTGTAAAGGAAGCATTGATCGAAGGTGGGACGAGCATTGATAAATCCCCCCTCATTTGGATAAAGGCAATACAGAATCTGGCCTCGACCTACGATATGAAAACATTACAATTTAAGCGAACTAACGACGATGAATCAAAATTTGCTGTCCGCGATAGGCTGCTTGTAATAGAACATTATCTTAAAGCCATAGATTTGGATATTAGAGTTAATGATGCCATCATCCATGATAACTACTATATAGAGCTAAACGACGACTGGAAGACACGAGCCACCACTTACGTTTCGCACATAAGAGATGTTGTCTCTAAGGCAGAAGTTGTTGAAGCCATCCGTGAAAGAATATTCAAACGGCTGAACGATCTACAGGGCGAACTGGACAAAAATCGCACTCGCGTCGAAGCCATGACAGAGGTGTTCTTGTCGATTACAGAGGCTGTCAGCAAGGGTGCTAAGCATTTGGACCCCGCAGTTAAGCTTGTCGAGCGACTTGCCGGAGCGCTGTCAGGTGCCAGAACCTCTAGAATTGAGCATGATGCGCCGCTGCAACTTCCGCCTCCGGAACAGCTTGGCCTCCCGGATCCCGAGTAAGAGCCCCGCATAATGTGCCCGTTAAGTTTCGGCGCTCGCGCTCCCGTGAGGAGGCGAGGGGTTGCCTGTCTCGCAAAGCACCCTTTGATGGACGGCGAATACCCGTCCGGCAGGCCATTGACTATTGGTCAGTCTTTAACGGGGTAATACTTACATTTACTCCGTGGGTATATGGCTCCCATTCATCTGGAACTCTTCGTATCATCAGTATGACGTGCCCCGGCGGGAGAAATACTTCAATGGGTTTTCCCTGATCGAAGTCAGCAGGCAACCGCGCGGATATGCTCTTTATGTAAGGCATATCCTGTGCCGACGTGCCTTGCACGAGAAACACTCCGGGAGGCACGGTTTGCTCTAGCGCTATATCGATTTCGCCCGTCACTTCGTCTTTCAGAAAGGTTCCTCTGTAACTTATCCCTCCAAGGTCGGTGCCAATGAGTTGACCCTCCGTAACGCTGAACATTCCCATGCCAACACCGGCAAAACCGCTGTAAACAAAACCGTATGTCTCGCTCATGGTGTCATCTTCGCTAAAAAGGGGTGAATTTCGCCACAGAATTCTGAAAAGGCTGGAGGAATATACAGAACTATTCGGCGTCGCGCCAGTTCTAAATTATTAACGCGCGGGACGGAAGCGAAGGTCATGGCCACCGCATTTCTGGCGCGGCGCTTGCGCGCCTAGTCCTGCTGCGGGGAGAGGGCAGAGAGCAAGAAGCCGCGACCGCATAACGTGCGCATATGACAAGTCGGGGCCGCGCGCGGCCCCGGTCGTCGTCAATATTCGGATGCCAGCATGATCGTAAGAACCCGGGCGGTCTGCTGCGGATCGGCCGGGTTTTCGCTGCCATAGGTCAAAGCGCGGTCGTAGTGGTCGATTTTCCAAAAGAAGCGCCGGCCTTCGTGCTCGAACGCGCCAAAGTCCCGCTCGCCGTGAGGGTCTTGTCCTCGGTGAAGCTATCGAACATCTCCACCTTCTCTTGGTGTCGACCCCAAATGAGTTATCCTCGCAACGCAACCCCGCGCGGACGATTTCCGTTTGACGAATCCGAGATATGATCCGCCGACAAGCACAAGAGCATAATGGTGGGACACGAGCGCAATGCCCTACGACGCTTTAAGGACCATCTTTCCGGCCATCGGCTGGTCTGCCGACAGGGCCGACGCGGTTGAGTTCAGCGGTGACACCGATCCGATCCTACCAACTCCATTCCGTATCGGAGTTGCGGGCGCGGCAGCCCTTGCGGCGACCGGCATCGCAGCGGCGGATTTGTGGCAACGCCGCATTGGCCGTCGCCAGAGCATCGGCGTGGATGTGCGCCAAGCCGCCGCATCGCTGCGAAGTGGCACCTATCTGAAGGTCGGAGACGGCGAGGTCTCGTCTGAGCGCAATCCGATCATGGGGTTCTACCCGACCAAAGACGGGCGCTGGAGCTACATCCACGCCAACTTCGTCAACCATCGGGAAGCCGCGCTGAAGGTCTTGGGCTGCGAGGAGAGCCGGGAAGCGGTAACCCGCGCCGTAGCGGCCTGGGATGCCGCGGACCTCGAGGAAGCGATCATTGCCGCCAACGGGGCAGGCGGCATGGTGCGGAGGCAGGAGGAATGGGCACGCCATCCTCAGGCCGCCGCCATCGCCGCCTTGCCGTTGATGGAGATCGTGCGGATCGGTGACAGCGCGCCGGAACCGCTGCCGGAGGGAAGGCGTCCGCTGTCCGGCATCCGTGTCGTCGATCTTACCCGGGTGCTGGCCGGTCCGACCTGCGCCCGCACGCTGGCCGAGCACGGCGCTGATGTGATGAAGATCTCTGCGCCGCATCTGCCGAACCTCGGGTACCAGGAATTCGATACCGGCCACGGCAAGCTTTCCAGCTATCTTGACCTGAGGGAGCAACGAGATGTCGACACGCTGCATGATTTGGTGCGGCGGGCGGACGTATTCGCTCAAGGCCACCGGCCTGGCACACTCGACTCCCGCGGGCTGTCGGCCGAGGCATTGGCGGCGCTGCGGCCTGGGCTGGTTTATGTCTCGCTGTGCGCCTTCGGCCATACCGGTCCTTGGGCATCGCGCCGGGGCTTCGACACGGTCATTCAAAGCGTCAGCGGCATCGCGGCGCGGCAGGGGGAAATCGTTCCGGGCGGCGCGCCGGGACCGCAATTCTATCCGGCGGCGGCGATCGACTATTGCACCGGCTATCTTATGGCCACGGGCGCGATGGTCGCGCTGAACCGTCGAGCCGAGGAAGGCGGAAGCTGGCTGGTGCGCATCTCGCTGGCGCAGGTCGGCAAATGGATCGTTGATCTTCGCGAAGTGCCGGCAGCGTCAGTGCAGAACGTTGCGGCGGAGTTCTCGGCCGACGAACTCGATCGCTGGTCGATGGAGAGTGACACGCCATCGGGCCGGTTGCAGCATCTGAAACCGGTCGTCCAACTTTCCGCGACGCCGCCTTACTGGGCCCGGCCGTCGGTTCCACTTGGCTATCATCCGCCGGTTTGGCCGGTTTAGCTTGGCCTGAAACGGGCTACGATGGCCTGGCCGGTCCGATGATGCTGGCGTCTGTCCCCACGATAAACGCATGAGGACGTTCCGCCGGCGATCACGCGGTCAGCGGTGCCGCGCCCTTGATCTGGGTCCTGTGCATAATCCGGCGGGCGGATGCATCGAATGGGTCGCGTCGGTGCATGGTGCAACGATTATCCCAAACCACGAGGTCGCCGACCCGCCAGCGATGGCCGAAGTTATTTTCCGGGGCCGTAGCCCACGACCAGATTTCGTCCAAGAGCGCTTCGGACGCCGGCAGGTCGAGCCCCTCGATCCAGGCCATGCGCCGCCGTCCAAGATACAGCATGCGGCGCCCGCTTTCGGGATGGGTGCAAACCAGCGGATGCAAGGTGCCGGGCGCCCTGCGCGGATCGTCGCTGGGAGTGATGCCCTGCCGGACGTAGCCGCCGCTGTTGTAGGTGCCGTCATGCTTGACCCGCAGCCCCAGAGTGCGTTGACGTAACTCGGGCGGGAGGCGATCGAATGCGGCGTACATGTCGCAGAACCAAGTGTCGCCGCCCGTGGCGGGGATTTCCAGGGCGAAGAGCATACTCGCCTTGGGGGGAGCAGGCAGATAGGACATGTCGGTGTGCCAGACGGCCTCCCCGTTCCCGAGACTGCCGATCGCCACACCGTTTTCGATGACGTTCGAAACGACGTATATTTCCGGCATGCCGTTGGCGATGCGCCTGCCATTTTCCTGAATCGGCGCATGATCCAGGTCGCCGAACCGGCGGGAGAAGACGATCAGCTCCACATCGGAAAGACTTTGATCTCGAAACACCAGGACCTGATGAGAGACCCAGGCCTGATGGATGGAGGCAAAGCCGGCGTCGTCGAGATGCCGCAGGTCTACGTTGATGACTTCGGCCCCGAACGAGCGCCCAGCCTGAAGCGGCACGATGCCGATGCTGCGCGACCTATCCACGGTACCCCGGGGCACCCATCAGCCGAGCGCTTTGTTTTGCGTTGCGCAATTCTTGGACTTGCCGGGCGGGAGTGTTTGTTTCGAAGACTGAACCAAACGCCATACAAGTATCAAGATTCGATCAGACGGCTCAACCGCCTGGGACATCCTTGGTCAGCAACGCCGGATAGTTAACATCCTTGCGGCCTGCCAAGATTTTTTCCTCGTCTTCCATGTGCTCATCATTCTCCCGAGCACGCTTAGACTTTTGAGAAACAGTTTCTTTCTTATCGTCGGATGCAGGCATATCTTTTCTCCCGGTGCGGGCACCTAGCGGGCGCGGGGACAATCGCCGGTGGCTGATAGTCGCCGATCTGGTTCCGGCTGCTTCCAGAATGGCCGGGAAAGGCGTGATTCGAAACTGTAGCCCGCGCTTTACGCGCCACACAATAGAAAATTCGACAGATTATTCGACCGGCGCTTGATTTTGGCAAGGGACTGGCCAATCCCGGGCAAAGCCCGTTAAGGTTTGGTCACGTCCAAACTCACTGACGAGGCTTAGAAAAATGCGGCGATGTCAGAACATGGCCCAATGCGCGGTTCTCGTTGGTGTGACGCTGCTGGCCACTGGGTGCAAGAAATCGAACCAGTATGAGCCGCCGCCGCCGCCCAAGGTCAGCGTCGCCAAGCCGCTTACGCAGAAGATCACCCGCTATCTCGAGGCGACCGGCAACACCACCGCGTTCGCCTCGGTTGATCTCGTTGCTCGGGAACAAGGCTTCTTGCAGGCAATCAGCTATACCGACGGGACTGAGGTAAAAACCGGCGATATCCTGTTTACGATCGAGCCGCCGCCATACCAGGCCAAATTAAACCAGGCCCAAGCGGCAGAAGCCTCGGCGCAGGCGACCCTAGTCGATGCACAAGCAAATTTCGTCCGCGCCGAGTCCTTGCAGCGGAATTCGGTAGCCTCGGTGCAGAGCCTGGACGATGCGAGGGCGCAGCGTGACACGGCGCAAGCGAATGTGGCGCAAGCACAGGCCAACACCCAGATTGCCGCGATAAACTACAGTTACACGCGCGTCCTGGCGCCATTCAACGGGCGGGTGTCCGCGCATCTGGTGTCTGTCGGTGACCTCGTTGGAACCCAGCCCACCAAGCTGGCGACGATCGTGCAGATCAAGCCGATCTATGTGACCTTCAACGTCAGTGAGCAGGTCGTTATCCGCATCCGTGGTGCCGCGCTGCGGGAGGGACGGCGTGTTGAATCGGTCCAGACGATCCCGGTTGAGATCGGCCTGCAGGGCGAGACTGGCTACCCGCACAGCGGGCATATGGATTACGTCGCACCGACGGTGGATCCCTCAACCGGAACGCTGGTCGCGCGCGGCGTGCTGGAGAACGCCGACGGGGTCCTGCTGCCCGGCTACTTCGCCCGCGTGCGGGTGCCGCTGGAGACCGGGGTTGCGGCTTTGCTGGTGCCGGACGCGGGGCTGGCGGCGGACCAGGGCGGCCGCTACCTTTTGGTGGTCGGGGCGGATCACGTTGTGGCGCAGAAGCACGTGACCACCGGACCCTTACGAGGGACGTTGCGGGTGATCGAGACCGGTCTTACCGCGGATGACCTCGTGGTGGTCGATGGGCTGCAGCGTGCCGTGCCTGGTCAAACCGTCGAGCCCGCCACCGTCAACCTGACGGATGCGGCTCAATGATCGCTAAATTCTTCATCGAGCGGCCGGTCCTCGCCAATGTCCTGGCGATCCTGTTCGTCCTGATCGGCGGCGTCTCGCTGTTCACGCTGCCGATCGCGCAGTTGCCGGAAGTGGTTCCGCCGACGGTTCAGGTAACCACCCGCTATCCCGGTGCCAGCGCTACAGATGTCATGAACACTGTCGCGTTGCCGATCGAGCAGCAGGTTAACGGCGTCCAGGGCATGCTGTATATGCAGTCCACCAACGCCAGCGACGGCAGCTATTCACTGACGGTGACCTTCGCGATCGGCACCGACCTGAATTTCGCGCAAGTACTGGTGCAGAACCGGGTCGCCAGTGCTCTGGCGGCGCTGCCGCAAGCGGTGCAGGCGCAGGGCGTCGTCGTCCAGCAGAGATCGACCGCGATCCTCGGCATCGTCACGCTCACTGCCCCCGAGGGTCACTACGACAGTCTGTATCTCAGCAACTACGCTGCGATCAATCTCCAGCAGGAGATGGCTCGGCTGCCCGGCGTCGGCAATGTCAACGTGTTCGGAGCCGGCCAGTACGCCATGCGGATCTGGCTTGACCCGGCGCTGATGCAAGCGCGCAGCCTGACGGTCAACGATGTCACCTCGGCGTTGCAACAGCAGAGCGCGGAAGTTACCGCCGGGCAGATCGGCGCGCCTCCGGCGACCGGACATAGCTTTCAGTACACCCTCAATGTTGCCGGGCGGCTGACCGACGCGGCGCAGTTCGAGGAGGTGATCGTCAAGACCGGTTCGGGGGGCGCGGTCACCCGCATCCGCGACATCGGCCGGGTCGAGCTTGGAGCGCAGACCTATGCGCAGGCCTTCACCTTTAACGGCAGGCCAGCCGCGGGCATGGCGATTTTCCAGTCGCCCGGCGCCAACGCGCTGACCGTGATGAGCGAAGTCCGAGCAAAGATGATGGAGTTGTCGCGCGGGTTCCCGCAGGGCGTGCAGTACGACATTCCGTTCGACACCACGAAATTCGTCTCCGCTTCGGTCAATGAAGTCTATCACACGCTGATCGAGGCCGGCGTGCTGGTGCTCATTGTCATTCTGGTCTTCCTCCAGGACATTCGCGCCACTCTGGTGCCGGCAACGACCGTGCCGGTAACGATTATTGGGGCCTTCGCCGCTATGTCGGCGCTTGGCTTCACCATCAACCTTTCGACCCTGTTTGCCATCGTGCTGGCGATCGGCATCGTGGTGGATGACGCGATCGTTGTCGTCGAGGGCGCCGCACATTACGTCGAAATGGGTCTGAGCGGCCATGACGCGGCCATCAGGGCGATGAACGAACTGTTCGGCCCAATCATCGGCATCACCCTGGTGCTGATGTCGGTCTTCATTCCGGCTGCGTTTCTGCCCGGCCTGACCGGAAAGCTCTATGCGCAGTTTGCTTTGGTGATCGCCGCGACGGCGCTGATCAGCGCAATCAACGCCGCGACCCTGAAGCCAACTCAATGTGCGCTGTGGCTGCGCCCAGCGGTGCCGATGGAGAAGCGCAACGCGTTCTATCGCGGGTTCAATACGGTTTATGGGGGCTTGGAGCGCTGGTATGTCCGTCTGGTCACGTCCATGACGCGATGGAGCGGCGCGATGGTCATCCTGGCGCTGATCGTGATGGGCGGCGGCCTCTATGGTCTGTCGCGGCTGCCGACCGGGTTCCTGCCGCTGGAAGACCAGGGTTATTTCCTGGTCTCCGTGCAATTGCCGGACAGCGCCTCGCTGGACCGCACCCAGGCGGTCCTGGCGAAGGTGCAACACGCCCTGAGCCCTGTGGCCGGTGTGCAGGACGTCATTTGCATCGCCGGCATCTCGGTGCTGGACAACAGCGCGTCGCTGTCGAACGCCGGCGTCGCCTACGTCGTGCTGAAGGATTGGAGCCAGCGCAAATCCGCGGATCAAGGCCTGCTGGGGATGTACAAGGCGCTGAACGCCGCGGTAGCTTCGATCGAGGAAGCATCGATTCTGGTGGTTCCGCCGCCTGCCATTCAGGGTATCGGCAATTCCGGCGGTTTCTCCATGCAAGTGGAATTGCGTGACGGAAGCGGCGATTTTCCGAAGTTGCAGTCGCTGACGCGGACGATCGTTGGCGATGCGAATACTCAATCCGCTCTGTCGCGGACCAACACGACAATCCGGGCGGCGGTGCCGCAAATGCAGGTGACGGTGGATCGGACCAAGGCTGAGGCATTGGGGATCACAACCGGCCAGGTGTTTCAGACGCTGGCGACCTATGTCGGATCGAGCTTCGTCGGTCAGATCAACAAGTTTGGGTTGACTTTCCAGGTGTATGTCGAGGCAGACTCCCATGGGCTGGCGACGCCGGCTGCTATTGAGGCCCTGCCGGTGCGCGCCGGTGATGGTACCATGGTGCCGCTCGGGACGGTGGTGGAGATCACCCCAACCACTGGACCGGCGCTGGTGCAACTGTATAATCTGTATCCATCAGCAACGATTATTGGCCAGTCTGCGCCGGGGTTCAGCTCGGGAGATGCGCTGGGACTGATGGACGAAATTGCCGCGAATGCCCTGCCGCCCGGTGCAGCGTCGGAATGGACCGCAATGTCGTATCAGGAGAAAGCGGTCGGCAATCAGATGTACGTGGTGTTCGCTCTGGCGATCCTGTTGGTCTACCTGGTGCTCGCCGGTCAATACGAGAGTTGGCTGGCGCCCGTGTCCGTCGTTCTGGCTGTTCCGCTGGCATTACTTGGGCCAGTTCTGACGTTGACGGCGCTCGGCGTGGACAACAACCTGTATACCCAGATCGGGCTGATGCTGCTGATTGCGCTGGGCGCCAAGAACGCGATCCTGATCGTAGAGGTTGCCCGGGAGCAGCGACTGCTGCATGGCGCCTCCGTCGTCGGCGCGGCTGTCGGTGCGGCTCGTGCACGATTAAGGCCGATCCTGATGACGTCTTTTGCGTTCATCCTCGGGGTGCTACCGCTGGTGTTGGCGTCAGGGGCGGGGGCGAATGCACGCAAGTCGATCGGGATTTCGGTCTCGACGGGAATGCTGGCCTCCACCTGCCTTGCAGTGGTGTTCGTGCCCTGCTTCTTCGTCATACTCCAACGCTTCGAGGAGTGGCTGGCACAGCGCAAATCGCGACCCGCGGCCGGTGTTGCCTGAGCATTGGGAAATTACCCTCGAAGTTCGCGGAACAGCCCAAGTTTTTCCTGCGCGGTGCGGTCCGAATACCCGAACAGCACCAAATCCGTGTCCGCTTGCAACACGATCTCTCGCCATGACGGAACTACAACCGTATCGCGGGTCTCCAGCGGAATGTCCCGGTCGTCGATGTGCGCGGTGCCGCTGCCTTCCACAACGACGAAGATCGTGCCATCGGTGCTGGCCCGAGGCCGCGAAGTAAACCCGGCTGGCAGCAGCCGCACATGGGCGGAGATGGTCGGCATGACCGCACCGCCGTCGGCCGGATTGGTGAACTCCAGCGCGTAGCCGAAATGCGGGTCCGGATCGCCGGAGTTTGCCAGGCAGCGCAGGCTTTCTCGCCATTCGGCATACGGATAGTGGAACAGCGGCTGGCGGCCTGGCCGGCGATCGGCTGCGGTTCCGCGCATCGGACGCAAGTTCCGGCCGTAGCGCAGTGCGGTATCGCCCGGTTGCACGGTTTCCGGATGGGCGGCTGCCGGAAGATGTTCCACGAAGCTGGCGTCGAACAGCAGCACGGTTGCAATATCGAGCCCGTCCAGCCAGATCATCGGCTGCGACGACGTGTTGCCATGGTCGTGCCATTGCCAGCCCGGCGTCAGAACCAGATCGAACGGACGCATTATCGCCTTCTCGCCCTCGACGGCGGTGAAAGCGCCTTCGCCCTCCATTACGAAACGCAGCGCGCTTTGGGCGTGGCGATGGCAGGGGGCAATTTCGCCCGGCAAGATCAACTGCAAGCCGGCGTAAAGACTTGTCGTGACAGAGGACGATCCCGGCAGGCCTGGGTTCTCCATGATCAGCACCCTCCGCTCCGCCTGTTCGGCGCTGATCAAATCCCCGGCACGCAGCAGGTAATCCCGAGCGTCGGCGTAGGACCAGCGGTGGACCTGGGCGGAGGAGCGCGGTTTCGGCGTAACCAGCGCGCCGAGCACCTCCCACAACGGATACAGGCTGCGCGGCTGCATTTCCGCGTAGAGCGTCTGCAACTGCGTGACGGCGTCGTTGCTCAGGGCTGCTGACACGGGATTTCCTTCACGCCGGGTAGATCAAGCTATTTGGTATCATTTCGGAATCGAACACCACGATCCTTTCGCGCAGCCGGTTGCGTCCCTCATCGCTCACCAGCACGTCGTGGCAGACGGCGGAGAGGACGATCTCACTCTGTTTGTCGATCAGCGTCTGCACCACCAGCAGGTTGTGGCGCGATCGCACACCGTCGGCGTCGCGTGAGACAATCCGCAGCGGACCCGGGAACCGCCGATAGTAACGCGGCAGGTACATCTGCGTCCGGGTCACCCCCATTACACGGTCGACGAGCATTCCACGGCTTTCCGCGTAGATCGTGGAAAGCGCATATCCCGCCTCATAATTCTCACGCGGGATGATGCGATACACGCAATCCTCGGTGAACATGGGCGGCCATTCGTCCAGCCGCAGATCATCCAGTATGGTATAGTAGTCGTCATAGAAGTCACGCAGGGCCTCGCGATCGATCATACTCCCATCGCCTCGCGCCAGTAACGATACATGCCGCGAATGCCTACCTCGGTCACCATGTGCTCGACGCTTTCAGTCCCGCGTCCACCCATGATCACCAGGGCGTTTTCGTCCGGGTAGGGAGTAAAGCCCTGCTGGCTCATTTCGATGATTTCGCCGTCTTCGGAAGACACGAGCCCCGCCGGCCCGAACAGATTGGCCTGGCGCGTCCGCCGCAGCCGCATTTCCGCCGTGTCGTCGGCATAGCCCCAATGGGTCCAGTGGAAGTCGAACCCGTCCGGACCCGTCGGCACGATGTGGCGAATGCTGAGCGAATTTTGGTTCTGCTGCAGCACCACGCTGGGAAAGACAGTAATCATCCCGACCGTTTCTTCGCCCGGAAATTCCTGCACCACGTCCATAATGCGCGGATCGGCCAGCGTGATGTCGCTTCTGAAGGTGCGCATGCCGGAGGTGACATCGTTGATTTCTTGGCGCCCGGCGCGGCTGATGAGGATCCCATGTCGCCCTGTTGGATCGACCTCCGTTGCCGACTTCTGATCGGCGCGAAACAGCCCGAAGGTGACGAAGAATGTGTGCAGCAGGGATGCGTGATAGGGGTCCTTGATGTTCTCCTGCATCAGCTTCCAGTTGCCGGGAATGTGCTGGCGGTTGTAGCCGAGGACTTGCAGTTTGCGACCATCGTAGACGCGGGTGTAGTGCTGCCAGAACCGCTCCCCGAGGTATTCTCGAAATGGCGGTGTCCTGTCGGAGAACGTCGCCCAGACGAGGCCGTTGACTACTTCCACCCGCAACTTGCGGAGGCTGATGTTCTTCGGATCAAAGTCATCCGGCATGCCGCCCTGGCCGCGAACGCCGCGGCGGAAAGCCGCGCCCTGCAGGTCACCGCGCAGGCTGTAGTTCCATTGGTGGTAGGGGCAAAGCAGGTCCTTCACGTGCCCCTTGCGTGCCTGGCAGAACTTTACCCCGCGATGAGCGCAGCGGTTTTCCAGCACGCTGACCTCGTTCGGCCCGCTGCGGACGACGATGACCGGGCGCTCGCCCAGGTTGGTCGTCTTGAAGTCTCCGACCTCGGGGATTTCGGCTTCCAGGGCGCAGAACAGCCAGTGCGGGCCGTACCAGATCCGCTCCAGTTCCGCCGCATACACATCGGGATCCGAGTAGACCCAAAAAGGCACCTTGCCCGCGGCATCGCTGGGCCACACCCGGTCTAAATGGCTCATGGCACGCCTCCGGCGTGAACTTTGGCGGGTGCCGCGGTCAATGTCGGAAGAGTGGCCCTGACCTCGACGCGGCCAAGATTTTTTGGCTGCGGGTCCTGGCTGTGCCAAAAGCCTCCCATCCTGTTAGAGGAGATCTGGACATGGATGCCGGCGATCTGAAAGTGTTCGAGGCCGTCGCGCGCCTTGGCAGCATGAACCGCGCCGCATTGGAGTTGAACACGGTCCAGTCGAACGTCACCGGGCGGATCCGAACGCTGGAAGACGAACTCGGTACGTCGCTGTTTGAACGCCATGCTCGCGGGGTATCTCCGACCGCCGCGGCGCGGCGCCTGCTCCCCTATGCCCTGACGATCCGGCAAATGCTGCAGGACGCTCGCAAAGCAGCGCGAGACGACGGGGTGCCGGCTGGTTCTCTCGTCGTTGGATCTTTAGAAACTACGGCTGCCATGCGTTTGGCACCGCTGTTGTCGGATTACGCCGCGACGTATCCGGAAGTTGACCTGTCGTTGCGCACCGGCACCACGTGCGAGCTAATCGAGGAGGTATTGGCCCACCGGATTGAAGGCGCTTTCGTGTGCGGCCCGGTCGATCATCCCGATCTAATCGCCGAGACGATGTTCCGGGAGGAACTGGTCGCTCTGACGGCACCAAGCATTGCCAGCCTCGACGCGGTCCTCCGCAAGGGTGACTTCCGGATCGTTGTCCTGCGCGCGGGGTGCTCCTACCGTTTGCGGCTGGAGGCGCTGCTGGCGCGGCGCGGATCGGTCGGCGTGCGGGTGCTCGAATTCGGCACGCTTGAAGCAATACTTGCCTGTACCAGTGCGGGGCTTGGTATCACCTTATTACCTCGCGCTCTGGTGGAAACCGCCCGTCGGGCCGGACAGGTTGGCGTTCATCTGCTTGCGCCCGAGGACGCCTTTGTGGACACGGTTTTCGTACGACGGCAGGACGCCTATGTCTCAAGCGCGCTCGCGGCGTTTCTGGTGGCTGCCCGGCCAGCCCAGCTGGTAGCACAAGCGGCGGAGTAATCTGCTACACAGATCGACCCGATCAATTATTCCCGTTTTCAATGATGCTACGCGGTAGCTAGGGTCGACCACACGACGTAGCCAACGCGGTGCGGTATGCCTTTTTCCAACCGGTCTGGAAGTCCCGTCGCCCTCGCCACCGGCGGCCTCGTCGCATTGGCCGCGGCCATCGGCATCGGCCGTTTCGTCTATACCCCAATTCTTCCGGTGATGGCGGAGGCACTGCAGCTCTCGAAGTCACAGGCCGGCTTGATCGCGTCGGCGAATCTCCTCGGCTATCTGATTGGCGCATTGCTGGCGGCAGCACCGCGGCTGCCCGGATCCCGCCGCGCTTGGTTGCTGGGCTCGCTTGGCGTTAGCGCCGTGACGACGGGCATGATGGGTCTGGTGTCCTCGATGCCCGCGTTCCTGGCTTTGCGTTTTGCCGGAGGAGCGGCGAGTGCATTCGTGCTAGTGCTGGCATCAGCGCTGGTGCTCGATCGGTTGGCATCGGAACGGCGTCCGCATCTGGCTCAGGTGCATTTCGCCGGCGTCGGAACAGGGATCGCCGCTTCGGCGCTGATTGTGTCCTTGTCGCTGGCAGCGGGCTTCGGCTGGCGCGCCCTGTGGTATGGCGTCGGAGCCGTGGCGGTAAGTGCCATTGGTAGTGGTCTACTGGCTCGTGCCGCCAAGCGACGGTTCTCGAGCCGCCGAACCGACCGAAGCTACCCAGCGAAGGCGTGGCCTCGGTGCTCTGATCTGCGCGTATGGCCTGTTCGGTTTCGGCTACATCGTCACCGCGACTTTTCTGGTGGCGATTGTCCGCGGCTCGCCACAGGTCCGCGCCGCGGAACCTCTTGTATGGCTGGTCGTGGGTCTGACAGCGATCCCCTCGGTCGCCCTGTGGGCAAGAACCGCGTCCCGCCTTGGCATCTCGCGTACCTTCAGTCTGGCCTGCGTAGCTGAGGCAGTCGGCGTTGCTGCCAGCGTGCTCTGGCCGACCGTTGCCGGAGTTTTGTTCGCCGCGGCGTTGCTCGGAGGTACCTTCATGGGTCTGACCGCGCTGGGGCTGGCCGGAGCGCGCCAGCTTGCACCCGACGATCCGCGGCCAGTGCTGGCCAGGATGACGGCGGCCTTTGGCCTCGGCCAGATCGTGGGACCAAGCATGGCGGGGGTTTTGTTCGATGCGACAGGCGGGTTTGGGTTGCCTTCGTTGGTGGCGGCGGGCGCCTTGATCGCCTCCGCCTTCATCGTTCGCCTGGTGCGGCTTTGACAGCCACGGCCGCCGGCGCTTTGTTCGCCTCGCCAGGTAAACAAAACAGGAAGCGGCCGGATGCGACCCATGGAAGGCATGCGCGTGATCGCGCTGGAGCACGCAGTGGCGGGGCCTTTGTGCACACGCCATCTGGCTGACCTCGGCGCGGATGTAATCAAGATCGAGCGGCCCGGCGATGGCGACTTTGCGCGGGCATACGACGACTACGTCAACGGGGTCTGCAGCCACTTCATCTGGCTGAATCGGGGCAAGCGCAGCGTCACGCTGGATGTGAAGGATCCGGACGCCCGCGCCGCTCTCGACGCATTGATCGCCGGAGCGGACGTGTTGGTGCAAAACCTTGCCCCGGGCGCCGCGGCGAGGCTTGGATTGACCCATGAAGCGCTGAAGCCGATCAACTCCAAATTGATTGTGTGCGACATCTCCGGCTATGGCGAGAGCGGCCCGTTCGTGCAGAAGAAGGCCTATGATCTGCTGATCCAGGCCGAAGCAGGTCTCATCAGCGTCACCGGATCTGCCGGCGAGGTGTCCCGCGTCGGCATCTCGATTGCCGATATCGCGACCGGAATGTATGCGCTGACCGGCGTCCTGTCCGCGTTGGTGCGCCGCGGCCGGACGGGGGAGGGGGCAAACGTGAAAATCGCGATGCTCGACGCGCTGGGCGAGTGGATGACCTACCCGATGCTGCGCCATGCCTATACCGGGTCGCCGCCGCCTCGCCTGCCGATCAGCCACCCGGCTATCGCCCCGTATGGTGCCCATAAGACAAAGGATGGCCAAGTGATTCTCGGCCTGCAGAACGAACGCGAATGGGGCACGTTCTGCCAAAAAGTGCTCGGTGATCCCGCCATTCAGACCGATCCGCGTTTCGACACCATGGCGCAGCGACGGGCGAATCGAGAAAGTCTCACGGCGGTGATTGAAGATTTCTTCAGTGACAAATGCTCGGAGGAGATCGTCGCGTTGCTCGACAAAGCGGGCATTGCCAACGGCCGGCTGAATGAACCGATCGACCTCTGGAACCACGTGCAGTTCGAAGCCCGGGACAAATGGCGGACCGTTCAGACCGAGGGTGGCCCCGTGCGCGCGCTACTGCCGCCATTTGTCTTCACCGACGAAGAGGCGGCGATCGGCGACGTCCCGTCGATCGGCCAGCATACCGACGAAGTGCTGGCTGAAATCGGTTTTTCTGCCCAACGGATTGCTGAGATGCGGACCGCGGGCGCGGTATGACCGAGTTTGATCCCGTCCAGCATCGCATGGTTCCGGAACAACGCTGGTTCGAGGATTTCCACATTGGCGAACGCTTCGTGCTGCCGAGCCGAACCATGACCGAGGCTGTTTTTCTGGCCTTTCAGGCAGCCAGCGGCGACAACCATCCGATCCATTACGATTTGGAATTTTGCAAGGCGCGCGGCATGCCCGGCCTGTTGGCGCACGGGCTGCAATCACTGATACAGACCGCGCCCGGCGCCGGACTGTTTCCCTACCTGACCGAAGATTCCTTGGTCGGTTTCATCGAGCAGTCCAGCCGTTTCCTGAAGCCGGTGTTTGCCGGCGATACGGTTTATCCCGCGCTGAAAATCGATGAACTGACCGGAAACCGGACGACCGGCGTGATTGGCTTCACCAGCACAATCCACAACCAGCGCCGGGAATTGGTGCTGGAGGGTCGCCAGCGTTATTTGTTACGGCGTCGTCCCGCCGGCCCTGGTTGACCCGAAATTTCACAGGTTTGCTTTCATTACTTATTAACCAATTGCACCTAACCTGCTTCTCGTAGTCCCCGGCGGGAAACCGCGCCATGAGGCGGACAGACCCACACGGGGAAAGAAGCGGAGATGCATCATTTCCTGATAGCCCAGCCACAAGAAACGACGCTGCGGATGCTGACTGACGCCCTGAATTGCGTCGACATCGGCATCATTCTGCTCAATCGCGATATGCGTGTCCGCTTTATCAATGATCGTCAGATCGAGTTGTTCGACCTGCCGTCGACCCTTTTGTCCTCCGGTCCGCAGTTCCGCGATTTGGTGGCCTTTGCTGCGGCTAACGGACGGATCGAGATGCCATCAGATCAAATCGATGAGCTCATTACAGAACGGGTAGATGCCGTGCGGGCCGGTTTAATCCGGCCAACTCGGCTCACGCTTGCGAATGGAGTCCGCGTCCTCTTCAGCTGCAAGCCCTGCTCTGATGGAGGACGGATCCTGACCTATGCTGAAATCTCGCAAGAATTAAACCGCGAAGCGCAGCATGCCATGGAGAATGTTGCCGCGGAGCTTCGCTTCCGGACGGAAATGTTGGAGGAACAGGGGGCTCATCTGGCCTCATTGGCCGAGGCAGCTGACGAAAGCGCGCGAAAAGTCGAGATCGCACGCCTGGACCTGGAAAAGGAGATCGCCGAACGCCGCCATCTGGAGAAGGACCTTCGGCGACTGGCTACGACGGATGGCTTGACCGGCGTGCTGAATCGTTCGGCGTTGCTCGCCGCCGGTCAGCGAGAAATGAACTGGGTTCGGCCGGTCGGCCAGGCCTTGGTCCTGCTGATGATCGACGTTGACCACTTTAAGGGGATCAACGACCGTTATGGTCATGCCGGTGGTGACCTGGCATTGCAGCGCCTCGTCGCTATGCTTCGTTTTGGTCTACGCGAGGGCGATCTTCTAGGGCGAATGGGAGGCGAAGAGTTTGCCATCGGTCCTGCAATCCGACTCGGCCGAAATCGCCGAGGTTGTCGCCGAGCGACTCAGGAGCAGGGTGGAGCGGGAGTACGTGGCATTTGGTGATCAGAGAATAGAGATGACAATCAGTATTGGTTTGGCTGTTCAGCAGGCGAGCGACCAGAGTATTGAACGGCTGATGGCTCGAGCCGATGCGGCGCTTTATCATGCCAAACGCTCTGGGCGAAACCGTGTAAAGAAAGATCGGTCCTCGCTTGTGGTCTGAAGATCCGCCGGGCGGCTTGCCGGACAAGTGACCCGGCCGAGTTTATTGGATACTCGCTCTGGATATGCGCCGCGGCTGGATTGGCGATGCGCCCTGAACAAACTTCTTCGCCGCCTTAGAAAGAGGCAAGATTTGCCACTTTGCTGCCACGAGTGACCTGCATGGTTCAACTACAGACAACCGCAGGTTCCGATGGCACGAGTAGTTCGCAGAATGCACCCCGGACAGGTATTGCGGGAAGAATACATGGAGCCGATGCGGCTCGATGCAGAGGCGCTTGCTCATGCGCTGGGCGTACCGGCGTGCCAAATTCTGCCTATCATCGATGACCTGGTGCCGATGACGTCGGATTTGGCACTGCGTCTGGCCCGCTGCTTCCGCACGAGCCCGCAGTTTTGGCTTGGTCTGCAAACAGCTCACGACCTGGCTACGGCTCAAGCGCGATCTGGCGCCGAAATCGAAGCGAGCGTGCGGCCTCTGGCCGCTTGAATGCTTAAGCCTTCAGATCGGCAGACGAAGCGCGGTTAACCCGCTGCCGCCACCGCTCTGCCGCCGGAGAGGCGGAAGATCCGGTCCAGCCGCTCTATCCCGATCAACCGGTGCGTGATCAAGATCACCGTCCGGTCAGCCGCCGTCTGGTTCAACGTCTGCAGAAAGGATCGCTCGGCTTCAGCATCCAGACCTGCACAGGGCTCGTCCAGGATCAGAATCGGGGCGGCCGAAAGTAAGGCGCGAGCCAGGGCCAACCGGCGCCCCTCGCCACCCGAGAAACGGGTGCCGCCCTCTCCCACCCAGGTGTCCAACCGTTCCGGCAGCGCGCGTACCGCGTCGCCGATCTGGGCGGCATCCAATGCGGCCCACAGTGCGGCCTCGTCGGCGTCAGGGCGGGCCAGCAGCAGATTGGCTGCGATGGTGTCGTCGAACAGGTGGGTAGTTTGGCCGAGCCAGCCGATCCGGGCACGGACGAGCGCGGTTGGAAGCGTAGCGATGTCGACGCCGCCGAGCCGGATCTGGCCTGACCGAGGCGCCACGACCTTTAAGGCCAGGGCGGCCAGGGTCGATTTTCCGGCTCCGGAGGGCCCAAGCAGCGCGACGCGGGCACCCTGGGGAATGTCGAGCGAGAGGCCATCGAAGACGAGAGGGCGGTCCGGCTGCCAGCGGAATTCCACCGCCTCAAACCGCAATGCAGTGCTCGCAGGCATAGCGGCGGGGTCGGTGGGGTCAGGGACTGGGATCGGGGCGTCGGCAGCCTCTAGAATGCGGTGGGCGGCGGCAGAGGCATGGCCGGCCAGCGCACCAGCACGCGAAAGGCCTCCTACAGCCTCAAATGCGGCAAGCACCAGGAATGCGGCCGCGACAGCGATCGAGGGGCTGGCACCGGCGTTGATCAGAACCGCGAGCACAGCAATTTGGGCGCAAAGGAGGGAGGCGGCTCCGGCAAGCGCCGTTCGGGCGGCCAAGGTTTGCTGCGCCGAGAGCAGGGCCGATTCTTTCGCTTGAACGACTGCCAGCATGCGGCCTTCGGCGGCAAAGGCACGAACTTCCCGAAGGCCGGTCAGCGCATCCAGGGCGGCGACGCGCAGGGCGCTGGCTCCGGTCGCCAAGCCGGTGCCTGCTCGGCCGGATACTTGTGCGGCCATCCACGGCAGCAAGAAGGCGGCGACGGTGAACAGCAGACCAACCTCGGTGGCCAAAACCGGGGACCGATGGCCGATCAGCAGGACGAGGACCGGCAGCAGGAGGACGGCGCCGGCAAGCGGCAAGAGGATCCGAAGATACAGTCCGTCCAACGCTTCGACGTCGCCGACCAGACGGGCCAGCATATCGCCGGAGTGGCGGAAACCGAGGCCCCCTGCCGAGCTACGGGCGAGCCTACGAAACAACCAGACTCGGAGGTCAGCGAGTGCCCGGAAGGTCGCGTTGTGGGTGACGAGGCGTTCGATGTAGCGCAACACCACGCGGGCGGTGCCAAATGCGCGAAGCAGGGCCGGGGCGGCCAGTGACCCGGCAAGAACCGCTGCGCCGATGGTCAGGCCGGACATCGTCATCAGCCCGATACCCGCCGCCAGGGCCGCTAATGCGATCAGCAAACCCACCAGCAACCAGCCGACTTGCCGGCCCCACAGACCCATGATCCGGCAGAGCGGCGCGATCATGCCGCGCCTCGCGTCGCCGCAAGGGCCCTGCCGTCACGCAGGTCCAATCGCCGGCCGGAAAAGCCATGCGCAGCGGACGAATGACTTGCCAGTATGACTGTCCGGTTCAGGGTGAGACGGCGAAGACTGTCCAGCACTTCCTGTTCGGTAACGGGGTCGAGATGGGCAGTGGGTTCGTCGAGGAGCAACAGTGGCGCATTCTTTAAATACGCTCGGGCGATGGCGACGCGCTGGGCTTGGCCGCCGGACAGGCCGTAGCCGCCTTCACCGATCTGCGTGTCCAGACCGGCCGGCAGCCCGGCGGCGAATTGATCGAGCCGAGCGGCAGTGGCGGCGGCGGCGACCTCGTCAGCAGAAGCTTCAGGCCTGGCGAAGAGTATGTTGTCGCGGATGGAGCCGGCGAACAGGACGGGGCGCTGGCCGATCCAGGCGGTAAGGCGAGAGAGAGCCTGTGGTACGAGGTCGGTAATGTCGACGCCGTTGATGGTGACCCGGCCGCGATCGGGACGGACAAAACCCAGCAGGATCTCGATTACGGAGGATTTTCCCGAGCCGGACGGGCCGGCCAGGACGAGAGTTTCGCCAGCCGCCAGCCGAAAAGACAGGCCATCCAGCACCGGCCCGCGTGAGGCATCCCAGGTTAGGCCCACGTTGTCGAAGATCACGGTAACGCCTTGTGCGGCGACGGTACGGATCTCCCGCGCCGGAACTGGGTCGGGAAGCGGCGGCAGGTCAATCAGCGATTCGGCGGCCCCGGTGGCGTGCAGGCGGTCCTGGTAGGCGGCCGAGAAGTTGCGCAGCGGGGCGAAAAATTCCGGAGTGAGCAGCAGGACGGCCAAAGCCGACCATAGAATGCCTCTTGCGCCGTCTGCGCGCAGCAGGCCGAAATAGTGGATGGCAAGCATGATCAACGCCAGAGCGGCCGCGAGATCGAGCACGACCGACGAAAGGAACGCCACGCGAATGACGCGCATGGTGCGGATTCGAAGGTCGGCGGCGGCGCGAGACAGCGCGGCGGCTTCGTCCTCGGCACGGCCGTAGAGCACGATGGTGGCCATGCCGCGTATCCGATCGATAAAACGGGCCTGCAGGCGAGCCATGGCAAGGAATTGGTTGCGCGAGGCGGCGGAGGCTCCGATGCCGGCGATCGCCATGCCGGCCGGCACTAATACGCCGCAGCCCAGCAACAACAGCGCTGCCCAAGGGTCGGCGTAGAACACCGCCAGTAGCACGACGGCCGGGCCGACTATGGCGAAGGTCGCCGCTGGAACGTAGCGGGCAAAAAGACCGTCCAAGGCCTCGATTTTGTCGACCACGATAGTTGCCAGATCACCGGAGTGGCGGGCACGCAGCAGTGCGGGCCCGGCATGTAACAGCCGGGAAAGAGAATCGCTTCGCAGCCGGCGCCTGGCAGCGGCCCCGGCGGTGAAAGCCGCTCGTTCGGTCAGGTAGGCGACTCCAGCACGGACTGCGGCCAATGCGCCGAATGCCAGGAGTGTTGGCGTTCCCGAGAACGATCCGGTGAGTGCCGCAGCCAGAACGGTCGCTGCGGCGAAGGCTTGCCCAATGCCGGCGATCGACCCAATCACGTGCCACATCAGGACCGGGCGAGCCGCTCGGCGGCCCCGTCGTTGTTCCTGACGTAGCCACGATCCTGCGGCCGCCCTGGTGGAGTCTGCCTGTGCCATGGCGTGGTGATAACCGATGACTGGGGGAATAGACAGCGAAGGAGACCCGAAGTCCGGTTAATCTTCGTCAAGGCTAATCAGGGTCTGAGGTTGTCTTGGTTCGTGCCGCCGCGGATGTCGTCGGGGCTCCCGGTCGGGCTACAGAAGATTTGCTGCCCGCGCGGCTTTCATGACGTCGTCGGCGTGACCGGTTACGCTGACCTTGCGCCACGCCTTCAGCAGCCTGCCGTCCGCGCCGATCAGGAATGTCGCTCGCTCCATCCCCATGTATTTCCGTCCATACATCGACTTCTCGACCCAGGTTCCGTATCGGTCTGCCACCAGGTGAGCCTCGTCGGACGCGAGAGGGAACGTCAGCCCGTACTTCGCAGCGAAATTCTCGATCGGCTTGATCTTGTCAGGGGAAACGCCGATCACATCCAGGCCGATCTCTGCAAACTTCGGCATCGCCTCCTGGAAGGCGCAAGCCTCTTTCGTACAGCCTGGCGTGTCGGCCTTGGGGTAAAAATATAGGATGAATGGTTTGTTCTTGTAACCGGCGAGACTGACCGTACGTCCACCAGTCGCAGGCATCTCAAAGTCAGGGGCCATTTCACCTTCAGCGATCGTCATTCGTTGAGCCTCCCCCGAAGTCTGCAACAGCATCCGTTGCGCGTTTGACCTTGACTTATGCGCTGGTTCAGCGGTGTCAACTACCCTGAATTAGCGCCTGACCGAATGGGCACCCGGTATTGCCGCGGCGCGGTCCCCGGCTGAACCGGGTGCTTCGAGGCGCCGCACTTCTGCCGGGGTCACTCGTGCCGTCTGTCGCTTTGTCCCCACACCATGTAAAGCGAAACTTATGTCAGATCTCGGGCGAACCCGGCCTTGCACGCTTTTGGACACCGCTTGGCGGGTGGCCTTCAGAATTGGTTTCCCACTCGCTCGCGTCTGGTGGCGACTGCGGCGTCAGCGGCATGAGGGGGCGCTGGTTGCGATCTACGTTGACCACTCGCTGTTGTTGGTTCGGCCGTCGTACCGACTGGCATGGACTTTTCCGGGCGGCGGCGTCGAGCGAGGTGAAACGCCCGAAGCCGCGGCGCGCCGTGAGTTGGCCGAAGAAATCGGATTCCCGCCGTACGAGTTGTTCCCTGCGGGGAGCGCCTGCGGCACCTGGGACGGGCGAAAGGATAAGGTGCATTTTTTTGAACTCCGGCTCGATCGACTGCCCCAGATGCAGCTCGACAACCGCGAGATCATCGCCGCGCAACTGGTTCGTCCGCGCGAATTACGGGACATGGCACTCACCGGGCCGGTCGCGGCATATCTCGATGGAAGACTTCTTCCGGCCGCGGGTAGCTGACCAAGAGCTTCGGCCTATCGGCCGCGCAGCTTGTTATTGTAGGTGGCGAATTCGCGACGGGCTATCCCGCTCGCGACCGACTCCCCGACGTTGACATCGCGGATCGCCGCAAGCGCGGTTTTGGTTGCTGCGTTGTGGCATCCAGGACCGCATGCAAAGCGGCGACGCTTTCTGGTGGCAATCGATGGATCATCTGCGCGACCCGATTTGCCAACGCGGTCTGCTCCGGCGTCAAGCCGGCGGTGTTCACTGTCACACGCGGGTTCGAAAGCCGAGCCAGGCGTGCCAGATCGTCGGCCTCATCCCAAATCAGCCCGAAATACTCGTTGACCTGGTGCACCAGTCCTGCGCTAGGCGCCCCCCGCTTGCCGTGCTCCAGCGCCGATAGATAGGCCGCAGAAACCTGAAGCCCTTCCGCAAGATCCTTTAGCGTCAGGCCTCGATCGGCCCGCAGGGCGCGCAAGCGGGCTCCGAATGGGGTCACCTGATGCGCCGCAAAATCAGTCGCACGGAGCCGGGATTCAGAGCATGTGGGTGAGCTGCCCCCAGAATGAGCGGCCGGATTTCAGGCAGGTTCAGCCAGTGGGGTAATTCGCGGCGGATTACTCCACCAGCTTCACCGCTGCCGCGCCCGGTGACCACTTCCACCACCCTGATCTGTTCGGCATGCGCGGTGCGCAGGAATGACACCAGAGCGTGAAAGGCCCGCTGTGCCGTCATCCCGTGGAGATCCAGTCTCCGAGCCGCCGTCAGCTTGCCGGTCCGGAACCGATGCCACGTCGCGCTGTCAATTCCCCCGGGCTGATCGCCCACCGTTACGGGAGAAGCCACCATTCGAGGTTTGGTCGCCAGGGGCGAAGACCTTAGCCGCGCTTTGGATTCCTGCGGAGCCTGCGGTGCGGTCGGTATGGGATCGGGTTGCTTCGCACTGGCGCGGCCGCGCAAAGGCACGAGTTGACTGACATAATTTGCCCAAAGCGCCCGATCGGCGTCACTCAAGTCACGCGCACGGCGCGCCATGGTGTTAAATCCATTCCGCGTTCGCGCCGACCGGTTCCGGAATTTTCCTTCGTGCACCGCTGCCGGGCAACGCGTCGCCCTTACGGCTCAACGCCGCGGTCCAAGGGCGGGAATGCAATTTATGCCCGATCCCGCGACATCCCGCGTGACTCGAGCGCATCCAGATACTCTGCCCACCGCCGATCCTGCTCACTGGCCGAGCATCGCCAGATAATCCCACGAGAAAATGCCGGTATCATGCAGGTCGTCGAAAACGAGCCGCACTGCGTAGTGCCCGACTGGCTCGATCCCGATAATGCCGACTTGACGTCGTCCAGCCACCGTTTGCTTTTGTCCTGGATGGTGCCCCTGGACTTCAGCGCTCGGGCTTTCCACGCGTAGGTACTCAGCAGGGAGGGCGTACTCGGTTCCATCATCAAACGAGACATGGAGCACACGCGTCGCGCGGTCCAGCCTGATCTCCGTGGGAGCCGCCGCCATCGTTACTCCAGCTTCCGAGCTTCTTCGGGCAGCATGATCGGGATCCCGTCGCGAATCGGATACGCCAGCCCTGCCTTTCGGCTGATGAGCTCGCCAGCCGCCCGATCATACTCCAGTGGCCCTTTGGTCAAGGGGCAAACCAGAACCTCCAACAACCGAGGATCGACCGTGGGTTCGGCGGGAGGGGGAGAAACGGGGTCTGACATTTGTAACCCTAACTGACTGACCGACCCGAGGGCAGATCGGCACTTGCCGCGCCCATTTGCAACAGCGCCAGCAGCGTGGACGCGCGGTCCGCGTCTGTCGGCGCTTCGAGCAAGGCCTGTTTTTCGACTGCCTCGAACGGGCACGCCATGGCTAGGGTAATGACCAGGCCGTCGTCCGACAAGCCGCGGATTGCGTCCCAATTGGCCTCCACACTCCGGCGTGTGAAGTAGGCCCGTAGGGCGGACAAGATTGCCTCGCGTTCGATGCCGACCGGCGGCCGATCGAGGTTTAAATCGTCCATGTAGGGACCGAGGTCGCCACGCACGAGCCGGTATCCGCGGCGCACATCCAACTCAGCGCGGACCGTGAAGCGGGCCAGACCGGTCAGCGTAATCAGCAGACGACCGTCATCTGTTTCGCTGAAAGACGACAGGCGGCCCAGGCATCCGACGCGGTAAAGCCCCTCTCCGGCGTCGGAGGCGGGCGCATTGGGATCCGGTTAAATCATCCCGAACATCCGGCCAGACGCCAGCGAATCCTGGACCATCGCCAGGTAACGCGATTCGAAGATGTTCAGCGGCAATTTACCTCGCGGCAGCAGCAACGCCCCGGACAACGGAAATACCGCGAACTCAGACGGCAGCTCCTCGAACCGCGGGTGAAATGCCGCCATTCAGCTGAACAGAAGAGCCGACAACCGCCGCCGAGCAGCACTGGTGGCGGGATCGTCGAAACCCCAGGCCTCGAAGAATTTCAGCAACTGCAACCGTGCCGCGTCCTCGTTCCAGGTGCGCGCGCGGCGGAGGATCTCCAGCAGCGCGTCCGCGGCCTGCTCGCGTTCTCCCATCGCATTCATCGCCGTCGCCAGATCGTACCGCGCCTGGTGGTCGGCCGGATCGGCCACGAGCCGAGCTTGCAGCGACTGCAATTGATCTTTCGCCGCACGTCCTTCTTTTGTCAGCGCCAGAGCACTCCGCGCTCCAGCGACCTCGGCGTGCTCCGTCAGTTTCTCCGGGACCTGGGACAGCGCCTCCTCGGCGGCTTCTTCCTGCCCCATCGCCATCAGCGCCCGGATCATGCCGCCCCAGGCATCGCCGTTTTCCGGCTCCTCGTTCAGCAGAGCGCTGAACAGTTCACCGGCCTGCTGTGCGTCGCCTTGCTCCATCGCGGCCTTTGCCTCGGCCAGAAGATCGGCGGTGGGCATAGAGCCGCCAGCCGCCTTCAGCAGCGCCTCGACAAAGCGTTTCACCTCCGATTCCGGCTGCGCGCCCTGGAAAATATCGGCGATCTGCCCCTGCCAGAACGCCGCCACCGTCGGCACGGATTGCATCGGCAAACCCAGCTGAGCCAACTGCCGGACCAGCGCCTGGTTCTTGTCGATATCGACCTTCACCAGCTTCACCCGTCCGCCGGCGGCCCTCGTCACCTTCTCAAGCGTGGGAGTGAGCTGTTTGCACGGGCCGCACCACGTCGCCCAGAAATCCACCAGGACAGGGATCTTGCGCGAGGCCTCGATCACCTCCTGCATGAAGGTTTTCTGGTCGCCATCAACGATCATGTTTGCGGCGGCGTTGCCTTGGTTTGTGGCGGCAGGCGATGCCTGGCCGATGATGTGGTCCATTGAGTCTGCTTCCCGCTCGTCTTCAGTCGTTCACGTGTAGATAGACTCGCCCCGAAAACAAACAAGCGTCCGTTTGGGGGTTCGTGACCATGATGATCCGCAACACCCTCGTTCAGAAGGGTAACGGGAACTCTTGAACCTCAGGCCGCCTTTGCCACCCTGATTCCGCTCGCGTCGAACGCATTGAACAGCGCGGATTCCTGCGCGGCGGTCAGTTTCAGGTGCGGCGGACGAATATTCAGCCAGGTGGGATCGCCGGTATTGCGGGCAACCAACGACTTCAAGGCGGGGATCAGCGGAACGGAGATTACGGCCTTGCGCGTGGCCGACAGGACCTCTTGCGCCGCCGCGCCGGTGGCATTGTTCCAGTTCGCATAGACCTCCGCCCCCAGTGCACAATTGACGTTGGAGGCCGCGGTAATGCTGCCGGCGCTGCCTTTCTCCAGCAGCGGCATCAGCAGGGAATCGTCCCCGGCATAGACCTCGAACCCATCGCGTGCGAAGGCCTCCACATACGACAGGCTATTCTCGAAATTGCCGCTGCTGTCCTTAATCCCCTTAACCTTGTGTGGGTTTTTCCGCAGCAGCCGGCCGATAAAATCAACCGAGAATGGGATCGCCGATTGCTGGGGAAAATTGTACAGATATTCTTGATGTCGCCGGCCACCCGCTGGATCACCTCGTTGAAGTAGGCCAGCAGCCCTTCTTCGGACGGGTTCTTGTAGTAGAACGGCGGCAGCAGCAGCGCTCCTCGACAGCCCAGTTCCTGCGCCTTGCGCGTCAGCAAGACAGTATCAGTGATTGCCGTCGTGCCGGTACCCGGAAGCATTGCGGGCGCCGGGATGCCGCGCGCAACCAACCCTTCAAGCACCGAGATCCGCTCGTTGATGCCGAGGCTGTTGGCCTCACCCGTCGTACCCAGCACGGCAAGGCCGTTGCAGCCGTTGGCCAGGAGCCAGCGGCAGTGCCCTGCCAGACGGTCGAGGTCGATTGAGAGGTCGGCGTTCATCGCGGTGAGCACCGCGGCATTGATCCCGCCGTACAGAGCGTCTTTCAACATCACGCAGTTTCCTTCACCGCTTTTTCACCCCTCGGGCGCCTGACCCGGGGCGGCTTTCCCGGCCAGTCCTTCACATGATCTTCCAGCGCCCCGGCACGCCGCTCATTGATGGCCCGGCCACGAACCGATACACCCGCCTGATGCACGGTTTCCGGGTCGCCGGATACCAGCGGATGCCACCACGCCAGGTCCTTGCCGTCGCGCAGCCGCCGATAGGCACAAGAGGGCGGCAACCAGTCGATCTCCCGGAGCGACGCGGGCGTCAGACTGACGCAGTCCGGCACGCGACGCTGCCGGTGGGCATAGTCGCCGCATCGGCATGAGTTTAGGTTCAGCAGCCGGCACGCGACATTGGTGAACGACAGCTCGTTCGTTTCTTCGTGGCGTAATTTATGCAGGCAGCAGCGGCCGCATCCATCGCATAGAGACTCCCACTCCTCGCGGGTCATCGCTTCCAGCGACTTCGTTTTCCAAAACGGCTCCATGGCGGCTGACCCTACAGGCTGCAAATCTGCTTTGCTAGCGATGCACTGTGGGGATGCAAATTGCGGCGGCTCCGGTTTTCTCGATAGCGGGATAAGCTAAGGGCTGACCGGTCTACGACTAGGTCCAGACATCGCTCGGCACGCCTCGAACCGCGCGTGGCCCGGCCTATCGCTTCTTCGAGCTTAAACACCCGCTTCTGAAGTGTGGGTGAGGCAACCCCTGCCTTGCCAACGTGTTCAAAACCCCCGGACGCGGTGGCAGTCGGCCGTGGCGACCGAAGGCATCTTCACGAAGGACAGCTAACCGGTACGCTTTCAATCTGGAGCGTTAGCTCCCATATTGCCGAATGGAGCCGTGGTGGACTGCGGTCAAGGTCTGGAGTGATGGCGACAGAAGTAAGCGATTCCCTGAAACGGCCCCGTGGCCGGCCCAAGAGCTTCGACCGCTCGGTGGCCCTGCAACAGGCGATGAAGCTGTTCTGGGAGCGCGGCTACGAAGGCGCCTCGTTTGATGATCTGACCACCGTCATGGGCCTCAGCCCGTCCAGCTTCTATAACTCGTTCGGCAGCAAGGAGCGCCTCTATCAGGAGGCTACCGAGGCCTACATGGCCTGCGCAGGCAAGTGGTTTGCCGACGAACTGCAGGCTGACACTGATGCGAAAACAGCCTTCCATCGCCTGCTGACCACAGCCGCGCGCGAATTCACGCAAAACGATCTCCCCGCCGGCTGCATGATATCGCTTGCCGGCACACATGGTCCGCCGGCGCTGTCATGCATGCGCGACGCGATGGCGCAATATCGTTGGGCAGCACAATCGGCCATGGCTGTCCGCATCCGACGAGGCGTCGAGGAAGGCGACGTCCCTAAAAACACCGATGTTGAGGCGTTGGCCGCTTTCTACAGCGCATTGTCGCGCGGGATGGCAGTCCACGCCCGCGATGGAGCGTCTCGAGAACGCCTGCTGGAGATCGTCGAGCTCGGCATGCGAGCGTGGCCTCCGACGCCGCGGTAAGCACCCCATCCGATCTCAATTGCGGCTAGAAGCAGCACTGATATGTGGTGCACCTGCTACAAAACCCCCTTGAATGCCGGTCTGATCTACCTCATGTTTATTGGAGCGTTTACTCCAGATTTCTGAGGCTAGGAGACAGCCGCCATGGCAAGGTTGGCCGATAAGGTTGCCGTGATAACCGGTGCCTCTAGGGGCATTGGCGCTGCTATCGCAAAGCGGCTCGCGGTGGAAGGCGCCTCGCTTGTTGTCAACTACGCGTCGAGCGCCGATGGCGCGAATCACATTGTCGATGGAATCGGGCCGATCCGGCGCCAAAGCCCTCGCGGTAGGCACGAAGGTGGAGTTGATCGCCAAGTCGCTGGCAAAAGAATTTGCGCCGCAGAAAATACGGGCCAACGGCGTCAGCCCCGGGTTCGTGATCACTGAAGGGACGCACTCAGCCGGGATGCCTGGCGGCGAGTTCGAGGCCTGGGCTGTCGCCAATAGCCCGCCCGGAAGTGCAGGCAAACCCGAGGACATCGCAGCGGCGGTTGCTTTCCTTGCCTCCGACGACGCGAGCTGGATCACCCGCGAGTTGTTGTGCGTCGCAGGCGGCCCTGGGATGTAGCGCCATTGTTTCACTGCGCGCGACCATTCATCCTGGCCGAGGCTCAAGCGATATTAAGGGCGCGCCGCGCACTACGGTCGTTTCGTATGCCCGCCGCCGCCCCCAGCCAGGTGACGACGGTGCGCCACATTCACCAGGCCTTCGGGCCATTCGCAACTTGAGCAGCAGATTGAGGGTCAGCACTTGGACAACATCTCCCTGAGCGACCAGGACGTTCCCGAACGCGCCCGCATCGCCGATGCCGGCCGTTCCCCCATCCGCCGTCGGCGACGGTGGGGCGCACTCGCGGTGTTCGGTGTCGCGGCAATCATAGCAGCCGTCGCCGGGGAGCAAATCTGGCACGCTGGCCAACAGCCGGCACCCCCGCCACCGCCACCGCCCCAAGTCACCGTCAGCCGGCCGTTGCAACAGACGGTACAGAACATCAGCCGCTTCCTTGGGCAGTTCTCGGCGGTGGATAGCGTGGAGTTACGAGCCCAGGTAGGGGGCACCCTGAGCTCGATCGACTTTCAGGACGGCCAGATTGTTCATAAGGATGATCCGCTCTTTGTCATCGACCCGCGGCCGTTCCAGATCAGGCTGGATCAAGCCGTTGCACAACTGCAGACGGCAGAGGCAAGAGAGGCGCTCAGCCAGGCGCAGCTTTGGCGGGCGCAGCAGCTCAAGCGGACCGACTTCGGCACCGCGGAAAGCGTCGATACCCGCGCCGCCGATCAGCGCAGCGCGCAGGCGGCGATCGACACCGCCAAGGCGGCGATCAGGGATGCCCAGCTCGACCTCGAATTCTCCCGCGTCAGCGCGCCGTTTACCGGACGGATCGGCGCGCACCTCGTCTCGATCGGAAGCCTCGTCAGCGGCAGCCGAGGCGGCACGAGCCCGACGACGCTAATGGCAACCATCGTCTCGCTCGACCCTATCTACATTGACTTCGACATGAGCGAGGCCGACTATCTTGCGTATCAGCAGGCTATTCACGGTGCCGCACCGCGCTCCGAGGTCGCCATAAGCCTTGACGGCGACGGCCATTTCGATCGGCACGGCACGCTCGACTTCATCGACAATGCGGTGAACCGAAGCAGCGGGACGATCCACGCACGCGCGACGGTACCTAATTCGGACCTCACCATCACGCCCGGACAGTTCGCACGTCTTCGCGTCTCCCTCGGCAAGCCTGGGCCGGCCCTGCTGGTGCCGCCGGCAGCCGTCATTCCTGACCAGTCACGGCAGATCGTCATGACCGTAGCCGCGGATGACACGGTCGTTCCGAAGGTGGTCGTGACCGGCGATTTGTACAACGGGCTTCGCATCGTCCAAAGCGGCTTGGCGGCTGATGACCGCGTCGTCATCGATGGCCTGGTTCGCGTCCGCCCGGGGAGCAAAGTCGCGCCGGCGGACGGCTCGATCAAGCTCGACCCCACCGGCGGCGCCGGATAGCGGAGAGGACGATGCGCTTCACCCACCTCTTCATCGATCGCCCCATCCTGGCGACCGTTCTCAGCGTCTTCCTCACCCTCATCGGGCTTGGCGCGCTCGTGGTGCTGCCGGTCTCGCAGTATCCAGAAATCGTGCCGCCGACCGTGCAGGTGACCACGAGCTACCCCGGCGCGTCCGCCCAGGTGGTCAGTCAGACAGTCGCGACGCCCCTCGAGCAGCAGATCAATGGCGTCGAGGACATGATCTACATGAGCAGCCAGTCCACCGGGGACGGCAACCTCACCATTACCGTCACCTTCCGCGTCGGCACCGACCTCAATGTGGCGCAGATGCTCACGCAGAACAGGGTGCAGGACGCCCTGCCGCGCCTGCCGGAGGACGTGCAACGGCTGGGCGTGCAGGTACAGAAGGCGACACCGAACATCCTGCTCGCGGTGCATCTGTTCTCGCCCGACGGATCGCGTGACAACCTCTATCTCTCGAACTATGCGACCCTGCATGTGAAGGACGCGCTGGCACGGCTTCCGGGTGTGGGCAACGTGCAACTGTTCGGCGCCCGCGACTATGCGATGCGCATCTGGCTCGATCCCGATAAGGTGGCCGCGTATAACCTGAACGCCGGTGAGGTGCTCGCGGCACTGCGTGCACAGAACGTCCAGGTCTCTGCCGGCATCCTGAACCAGCCGCCGATTTCTGGCGACGCGGCCTATCAGCTCAACGTCCAGGCGCTCGGCCGCCTGAGCACGCCGGAGCAGTTTGCCGACATCATCCTCAAGACCGACGCGCGCGGGCGGCCGACCCGCATCCGCGACGTCGGCCGGGTGGAGATCGGTGCGGCCGATTACGGTTCCACCGCGTACATGGACCGCAGCGAGGGCCTGCCCCTGCTGATCTTCGCGCTGCCCGGCGCGAATTCGCTGAAGGTGGAGCATGAAGTCCTGGACCAGATTCAGGACCTGAAGAAGGACTTCCCGCCCGGCGTCGAGTCCATCGTCATCTACGATCCGACGATCTTCGTGGCGAAGTCGGTGCGTGAGGTGGTGACCACGATTTTCGTGGCCATCCTGCTTGTCGTCGGCGTGGTTTTCCTGTTCCTGCAAACCTGGCGCGCCTCGCTCATTCCAGTGATCGCCATTCCGGTTTCGCTTATCGGCACCTTCACCATCCTGCTCATCTGCGGAATATCGCTGAACAACCTGTCGCTGTTCGGCCTGGTATTGGCAGTCGGCATCGTCGTCGACGACGCGATCGTCGTGGTGGAAAACGTCGAGCGCAACATTGCCGCGGGCATGAAACCAAAGGAGGCCGCCCATCGAACGATGGACGAAGTCGGGGGCGCGCTTGTCTCCATCGCGCTGACGCTGTGTGCCGTGTTCGTTCCGTCGGCCTTCCTGTCCGGCATTTCGGGGCAGTTCTTCCGCCAGTTCGCCGTGACCATTGCCGCCTCGACGGTAATATCGCTGGTTGTCTCGCTGACGCTCAGCCCAGCGCTTTGCGCGCTGCTGCTGGGTGCGCACGATCCGCATCAGGCCGCCAGCGGGAATCTTGCCGGCCGGGCGATTCGTGGCGCACTCGGTTACTTCAATAGAGGCTTCGAAAAACTCTCGGACGCCTATGGCTCGCTGACCAAGCGCCTGGTGCGTGGCCTGGCGGTCGTCGTGGCGGTCTATGTCGCCCTGATCGCTGTCGCCGGCGTGGAATTTGCCCGCACGCCAACAGGGTTCATTCCCGAGCAGGACCAGGGATACCTAATTACGGTCCTGCAGCTTCCTCCTGGCTCCAGCCTCGGGCGAACCGAGGAGGTAGTGAAGCAGGCGATCGATATTATGCTGAAGACGCCGGGCGTCGAGCACGTCGCGCCGTTCGCCGGCCTCGACGCGACGACGTTCACGGTCGCGTCCAATTCAGGGACGATCTTTTCCGGCCTGCCGTCGCTCTACAACCATTCCATCCCGGGGATCACCGCGAACTCGGTGCTGGCCGATCTGCGCAAGCGGCTTTCCGTGATCCAAGGTGCCTATGTGCTGACGATCCCGCCGCCGCCGGTGCAGGGGATCGGCAATTCGGGCGGCTTCAAGATGATGCTGGAGGATCGCGCGGGACTTGGCACCCAAGCCCTCGTCCGCGCCACGAATGCGCTTGTGGCTGCGGCGAACAAGGATCCGAGCTTCGCCGGCGTGTTCACGCTGCTTAATGCCGGGTCACCCTCCGTGTATGCCGACATCGACCGCCTGAAGGCTGAGAAGGTTGGCTTAACGCCCACCGACGTGTTCGACACGCTGCAAGTCTATCTCGGCTCGCAATACGTCAACGATTTCAATTTCTTGGGCAGAACGTACGAGGTAATCGCCCAGGCCGACAGCCGGTTCCGGCGTGACCAGCAGGACCTGATGGGCCTGAAGGCGCGCAATGCCAGCGGTGAGATGGTGCCGATCGGAACGGTTGCCCGCCTGCAGGATACGACAGTCCCGTACCGCGTGCCGCGCTACAATCTGTATCCGGCAGCCGAGGTGCAGGGCGTGGCGGCGCCGGGCGTTGCGACGGGGACGGCGCTGCAACGTATGGAAACGCTGGCGGCACAGGTGCTGCCGCCGGGCATCGGCTTCGAGTGGACCGAGATCGCCTTCCAGCAGGAGCAGAAGGGCACGCCGACAATGCTGGTGTTCGGCGCCGCCGCGCTCTTCGTCTTCCTGGTGCTGGCGGCGAATTACGAGAGCTGGAAGCTGCCGCTTTCGGTGGTGCTGATCGTGCCGATGTGTCTGCTCGCCTCCGTCACCGGGCTAGGGTTACGCGGCATGCCCATCGACATCCTCGCGCAGATTGGTTTCGTGGTCCTGGTCGGGTTGGCGGCGAAGAACGCGATCCTGATCGTCGAGTTTGCGCGCCAAGCGCAGGAAGCTGGCAGCACCCCTGCGGCGGCGGCGATCAGTGCCGCGCGGCGACGGCTGCGGCCGATCCTGATGACGTCGCTCGCCTTCATTCTCGGCGTGGCGCCACTGGTGGTTGCGACCGGCGCTGGGGCCGAGATGCGCCAATCCCTTGGCACCGCCGTCTTCGCCGGCATGCTCGGGGTCACCGGCTTCGGCCTTATCTTCACGCCGGCGTTCTACACTCTGATGCAGCGGATCGGCGCCTCCCGCCGACGGGAGACGTCCGATCTACATGAGCAGCGAAATCGACGGCGCGAACTCCCAGCCGTAGCACCTCAGCCGTAGTCCGGTCATTACACGAGCCCTGACACGAGCCGCGCCGCCTTCTTAACCCGGACCACGGCGGCGCCTACTCGCGCAGCGCCACGTAGGTGCCCGATCAGGTAATCGAGCTGTTCAGCAGGCTGCTCAGGCTTGTTGTACTTGCCCCATCGATGGTCGCGATCGCCACGCGCGGACCGCCGGAGGTGGCTGAGATTGATAGTGTCGCCGCCTGTGCCGAGTTGGTCACTGTCAGGTAGTTGGGCAAAGTAGAGGCCGATCCGTCCCAGTTGGTCGCCGCCAGTGCCGTGGTGAGGTCCAGCCTGTCCCCCATGGCCAGGATGTTGCTCGTGAAAATTTCTGCTCCCTGGCCGGCGGCGGGCACGACATAAGTGTGCCCGCCGCTCGCGGGACTGGCGGCAGCCACCGAACCCTTGAGGAGTCCCATTGGAGTGCCGGATGCAGCGGCGGCGGAGACCTGGCTCGGCTCGACCGTCGCGCTGGTAGCGCTGCCGCCCGGCGCATCGCTCAGGGGCGGATCGAGCGGCACGATCGGTGTGCCCCCGCCGTTGATGCTGTTTGGTCCCTGGTTGGCCAGGATTTGCACTTGGGCCATAATCTCGGAGCCGAACTGCTCCATGGTATCGATCAGCGGGTCGCTCGGGTTCACGTTCTGGTCGGTCTGGAACGCGACATTGTTGCCCGAACCACCTGAGTCACGGATCATCGCGCCGTGGTTTCGCAGCTCCTGCCAAAGCATGTTGGCGCCGGCATTAGCTTTCACATTGGCCGGTTCGACGGCATTGGCAGGGATCCCCATCGTTATGCCGTATGGGACGGTGCCGGTGTATATTGTCGGGCCGAAATGATCTTCCTCAGTCTGCGGCCACGCATTGGCTGCGAGTTGGGTGGGGCTGGACGTGACTGACTTAAGCATATCGTCCGGCACATTGATCCGCAGCATGTGGTTGATCGTGCCCGCCTGTAGATCACTCTCACGCAGGGTCCCGACACCTTCGTCCTGGTTCGAATTATTGAACGTGATGCCGGAGTCATAGTCGGGCTCTGCCGAACCCGAGCTGGCCACCGCGGTCGTAGCCGAGGTGAAGCTGAATCCGCCAAACGAATACCAGGTGTGGGTCGTGGTATCATCGATCGTCATCAGGTGGTCGCCCGGCTGCGACGCTTGGGCGCCCGCCGGGATGTGAACGTGGTAAGTCGCCGCTGCCGTACCTGAAGAGGCGCCGCTGTCAGACACTGTCACCAGCCGATCTGAGCTCCTTCCGGTATAGATGGGTTCGTTGAAGTTGCCGGACGTATTGATGACGACATTGGAGTTGGCGAGTTGGGCGTTGAACGTCCACCGCGCTCCTGAGCCGATTGGTAAGTTGAAGACGCTGGTCGAAGCGAACGGTGTTTGGGATGGGTCGCGCGTGCCAGTTGTTGGGGTGGGTGTTGGCGTCGGGGTGGGTGTGGGTGTGGGTGTTGGGGTGGGTGTTGGCGTTGGGGTTGGTGTTGGTGTTGAGACCGGCAGAGGATTATTGCCGAGGTTCCATCCTGACCCTGTCCAACTGTACCATTGATTACTCGTGTTTTCCTGCCAAACCGTCTTGTTGACGTACGCAATCTCGGCGACGTTGGCAGTGAATGCGGCCGCCTTTCCGTTCTCGAGGACGGCCTTGGCGGACGATATCGTCCAGCGGTTGCCAGCTGCATCAGTTATCGCGCCAGTCGAGCCGGCCCGCACGATGGTGTCGTTGGGCGACGCCGTTGGCGTGGGGGTGGGCGTCGGAGTTGGGGTTGGCGTCGGAGTAGGTGTCGGTGTCGGCGTCAGAACGGGAGCGGCGGAACCAGTCCAGATTTGAGTTGTTGGAGAATAGGTGAACCAAGACTTACTGGTAGCGTCCTGCCCATAATAAATGTTGTTCACGATGGCGAACGCTGAGGTGCCGTGGCCGCCAGGAACGGGCGTGCCGTTTTCATCGACCACACCAGCAGATGTGAGAGTCCATTTATTCCCGGCGGAATCAGTCAGACTACCACCGGAGGTAGTTGTGAGCGACCCGGTCGGTGTTGGCGTCGGTGTTGGCGCCGGCGTTGGCGTTGGTGTTGGTGTTGGCGTCGGAGTAGGTGTCGGAGTAGGTGTCGGTGTCGGCGTCAGAACGGGAGCGGCGGAACCAGTCCAGATTTGGGTTGTTGGAGAATAGGTGAACCAAGACTTACTGTTAGCGTCCTGCCCATAATAAATGTTGTTCACGATGGCGAACGCTGAGGTGCCGTGGCCGCCAGGAACGGGCGCGCCGTTTTCATCGACCACACCAGCAGATGTCAGAGTCCATTTATTCCCGGCGGAATCCGTCAACGTACCACCGGAGGTAGTTGTGATTTCATTTGCCATCGTCATGAATCTCCCGAAGATCTAATCGAATGCGGGAGGCTTTTCGCGGCCCTACACCCCGACTCCTTGGGGGAACCCGGAAAAGCCCTCGCGCTCTGGAATAGTTAAGAGTTGTGGACCACGCAGCATTGGCGGAACGACAAGTCCGAGGGACCTTCGACGCGTTGAACTTAAGCGGCCGTTCCATACCGCGGCTGCCGCCAACGGTAATAAACATTGTCCGCAAGGTTGCACCTTTGACAATCCTTCAAGATCAGAATTCCGCGTACTGACGCGTATTCGATCTTTTGGGGTTGTGGATAACGTGCAAAATGAGGAATATTTGCCCCTGTATTGGTGATTGTGATCACGTAATAAATCTAACCTACTGCTGCGTTTCCGATTTTTGATAATCCACAAACGCCTCTTCGACCGCGCGAGTTACGCAGGGGCCAGCGCCGCACGATCCTGTTGGTCATCGGCCTGCGGCGCGCATGGAGTGGATTACGCGCCTGACCTCAGGCGAAAAGGCGAGAGGTCGGCCGCTTCCAGGGCCGCGCCAGAGCGATGAGATGATGGGCTATCGACGGATAGCGCTGTCCGTTTTGAGCCACTTGCCTTTGATTTTGTGAGCCGATTTACCCGATCGCATTAGATGCCTCTGTCGGAATCGGACCGCTAGATAAGATAGGCCATGACCAGGTCACAGCCCTGCCAGGACGTCGGCTAGGGCGCAGTAGGCGACGATGCGGGTCTGCACCAGGATTGGTGGAAAGGCAGCGATGATCGCCTGGGCAACCTTCATACCGTCGACCACGGTGATCAGGCTTTCCTTGGCCCTTGGTCGCGCAGTTCGGGCCTCGGCCTTCGGAAGGATAGCCCGCTACGCGACCAAAGCCCCGACCCCGTCCGTCACTTTCTCCCAATCGTCCACGTTCCGGTCCTGGGGAGCTATCAGCAGGTGCTCTACCCCAATCGCCGCATAGTCATCCACCAGCGCCCGTAACACGCCGCGATCAATCCCATCCCACTGCACCCGCATGGAGATCGTGAAATCCGCTCCTGGCCGTGCCTCGCGCAGTCGTTTCACGATTGGCGCGGCCTGCTCTGCGGTAAGCCCGCTGCCGTGCCATCCGTCCCCGATCCTGATCGTCCGCTTCAACGCAGGCTCGGCGCTGCCGCCGAACCAAAGCGGAATTCGGCTGACCGGCATCGGCGTCATCGTCATTCCCTGGATCACAGCCGGGATATAGCGGCTTTTAAACGTCACCGGGTCTTCCGACCAGACCGCGCGCATCATCGCGATCCCTTCGTCCAGCCGCCGGCCGCGTTCCTCGAACGGCACCCCCAGAGCCGCGAACTCTTCCTTCAACCATCCGGAGCCGGCGCCCAGGATCAGCCGCCCCTCGGAGAAATTCTGTAGCGTGGCGAGTTCCTTGGCCAAGGGCAGCGGATGGCGCATCGGCAACACCAGAACGGTGGTTCCTAGCTTCACCCGCTTGGTCACAGCGGCAGCCCAGGCGAGGGACAGCACGGGGTCGAAGAACAATGGCGAGCGCGGGAATTTGTCGCGCGGCACGATGATGTGCTCGCTGGCCCAAACGTCCTCTACGCCGAGATCTTCGGCGCGCTCGGCGTGACGGCGGATCAGCGCCGGAGTTGCCTGCTCGCCGGCGTGAGGCAAGTGAATGCCGTATTTCATCACCATTTTTCCATCGCCATCGCGGCCATATCATAGCAGCCGATCTATGCTTTGGTGCAAACCCGTGAGACGAATGGGCCGGCGGGGCGAACTCGGTACTCGCCAAGGAGACGACTTAGAGCTGGTAGCCGAAGCCGCTGCCGAGCCTTGCCTTCATGAACGGACGACCGGCCTCGGCCCATCCGGCTCCATCGGGCAATGTCAGTGACAAAGCGCGAACCACGAAGACCTCCGGGTTGTCGGCACCCGCCGGCCTGACGCGGTGCTGCTCGTACTCCGAAATACTATCAAGCAACCATCTGCGTGTCATTACGATGCCCGCGTCGCTGGAGCACAGGTGCTCCGTGCTGCGATCATAGATCGGATCCAGCCCGGCCTAGCATGCCGCGTCCTGGACCCACAGACCAGGCAGGCCGGAAAACCGCGTCGTCTTCTGGCTTTCATAGTCAAACAGAAAGCCTGACTTTGGACTGTACTTCGTCCAAAAATCTGCGTAAGGCGTTGTCGGGCTTCGTGGCGCGTAGGCGTTCCGGCTGGCATGTCCGCTCTCGCGTCCGTTGTGGCCCTCAAGGAAAAGAGCCCGAGTCCGGTCCGGCAGCGGCTCCGTCGGATGATAGGAAAAGCACCCAGGCATGGCCGCTCAGGTCGGGGAATTTCGACTGCGGGGGCACCAGTGAGTAAAACGGCATCACGAACTGGTTGACGCGCCAGTACAGCATCCCGTTGTCCAGGCGCCGCCGAGCACGCGAAAGCATGAACATCCCTCCGAGGCTGCTTTACTTCGGGACTTACAAACAATTCTTGCCGTCGCTGCGCCATTTGTCCGACGCGCTGACGTCAGTTTTTCCGCTCACGCCAGGCCATCTCGCTGAAAACCGTCCGATTATCTTCTCCGAGCGCGGGCGCGCCGGAGCGCACGGGCGGCCTCACGCCGTCGATCCTCCATGGCGCGGAGACAACCGGCCGATCTACGCCAGCGGCCGACTGGAAGATCCCGATCGCCTGTACCTGAGGATGCGCGTGTGCCTCGGCGACGGTCAGGATCGGCGCACATGGCACACGGCTTTTGCCCAGCAACTCAATCCAATGATCCCGGGATCTGGTCTTCAGGACCTCCTCGATCGCCGGCACCACGATGTCCCGATGCGCCACACGGCCCGTATTGGTGGCAAACCGGTCGTCTTGTAGCCATTCCCGGTGATCCAGCGCGGCAGCCAGTGCAGCGAAGAGGCTATCGCCGGCGCAGGCGAGCATGACCGGGCCGTCGCCGGTCGGGAATACGCCGTAAGGAACGATACTGACGGACGTGTTGCCCGCGGGGAGCGGAGTTTGCCCGGTCGCCTGATAGTGCGCGAAGGCGATATCGCGCCAGAAAAGCGACGCCTCCAACAGTGACGTCCCGACGATCGCGCCCTCGCCGGTTCGCGCGCGCCGCACCAGGGCGCCCAGCGTTGCGATGGCGGCCCACATCCCCGCGCCCTTGTCCACCAATCCACCGGGGACCAGAAGTGGTTCGGAATCGGGAAAACCGTTGCCGCTCATCTGACCTGACAACGCCTGGGCGAGCCCGTCGTAAGCGCTGCGTTCCCGCCACGGCCCCTGCTCGCCGTAGGCACCGATGGCGCAGTAAATCAGCCGAGGATTGAGCGCTTGCATCTCGGGGCCGGAGAGCCCCAGTCCCTCGGCGGCGCCCGGACGCATGTTATGGACGAAAACATCTGCGTCCACGACCAGGCTTTTCAGCTTGGCAACGTCCTCGGCCTTGCGGAAGTCAAGCGCCACGGAGCGTTTGTTGCGATTGATCGCCTGAAATGGCGCGCCGTGATCGTTCCAAAAGGGCGCCCATCCACGAGCATCGTCGCCGCCGTTTGACTTCTCTACCTTGATTACATCGGCGCCGAGATCCCCAAAGATGGTCCCGGTCACCGGCCCTGCGAGGTTGGAGCAGACCTCAATCACCCTCATCCCGGTTAACGGCATGGTGAACCATCCTCCTGTTGCCCCACCCAAGCCTGACCCGGCTCGCCGTCCGGTTCACTGTAACCGCCTTCCGTTGACTATTCGGCGGCCATGGGCATTGCCCGCTTTGCTTTGGCTCCGCGTACCAGCCGGCCCGGCAGTTGGTTCGTTGCTTCGCCGTTTCTGTAGACCGGCACACCCGACACGATCGTCGCTTCGTAGCCTTCGGTGCGCTGCACCAGCCGGCGCCCGCCGCTCGGTAAGTCGTAGAGCACCTCCGGCGCGTGGATCATCAGGCGGTCGAAGTCGATCACGTTGATGTCGGCTTTGAACCCAGGCGCTACCACGCCGCGGTCGTGCAACCCGATCGCCGCGGCGTTGTCGAGGCTCAGGCGGCGCACCACCCATTCCATGGGCAAGCGAGCGCCGCGGGTGCGATCGCGCGCCCAGTGCGTCAGGGTGTGCGTCATGGTACTGGCATCGCAGATGATGCCGACGTGCGCCCCGCCGTCACCCAGACCGATGAGCGTGTTCGGGTCCTCCAACATCAGCTTGACGGTATCGAGCGTGCCGTCGGCATAGTTGATGATCGGACGGTACAGGATTGCGCGCCCATTGTTTTCCAACAGCATATCATAAACGACATCCTGTGGGTCGCGACCCTCGCGGGCGGCGCGGGCGGCGACACTCGCCTCCGGCGGCGGCTCGTAATCGGGGGGATCATTCAACGGGAAGATTTTGTCCCACGCGTTCAAGCGCTGCTCAATCAGCGGATTCGCAGTCTTCTCGGACAACAGGCGGGCGCGGAATTCCGGCGTGCGCAATCTGGCGAGCTTTTCGGCAAACGGCAGATTTTTGATCTCGCGCCAGGCCGGACGGCCGATGAACGGATTCTGCGAGATCTCGAAACCCAGCATGATGCCGATCGGGCGTCCCATCACCTGGGCTTTCATATCGAAGCCACCGCGGTTTACGTCCGCGACCTTGTCGAGCAATTCCCGCCATAGCTTCGGCCGTTGCTCCCGCTGCAGCAAGGAGAACGTCATCGGCCGTCCGGAGCCCTCTGCCACGCGGCGCAGGATGCCAAACTCCGTTTCGGGGTCGTCGAAATCCGAGATCACCTGCATCCAACCAGCGCCCACGCCGCGCATCGCTTGACCGATGGCCGCCAGCTCCGCCTCGGCCGCTTGCAGTGTCGGAATGTGTTCGCCCGCGAGGGTCTTGTGGGCGATGGTGCGGGAGGTAGCAAAACCGAGCGCGCCGGCCCGCAGACCTTCAGCGACAAGCTGGGCCATGCGGTTGCGGTCATCCTCGGTCGCGGCCTCCCGGTTTGCGCCCCGCTCGCCCATGACATAGACGCGCACCGCCGAGTGCGGCACCTGCGTCGCCACGTCGATGTCGTAGCGGCGGGCGCCGAGTGCGTCGAGAAATTCCGGGAATGTTTGCCAGTTCCATGGCAGGCCTTCGGTCAGCACCACTTCGGGGATGTCCTCCACGCCTTCCATCAGCTTGACCAGCATGTCGCGCTGCTCCGGCAGGCACGGCGCAAAGCCGACGCCGCAATTGCCAATCAACACGGTCGTTACGCCGTTCCAGGAGGATGGGCTGATGCGATCCGCCCACGTCACCTGGGCGTCGTAGTGGGTGTGGATATCGACGAAGCCCGGCGTGACCAGCTTTCCGCGTGCGTCGATTTCCCGGTCGCCCTTGGGCAGCGCCCGGCCGATCGCTGCGATCTTGTCGCCGACGATGGCAACATCACCTTCGTAGCTCCCCGCACCGGTTCCATCGACAATGGTGCCTCCACGGATCACGAGCGTTTCGATCATTCGCCATTCCTTCAACGGTTGCTACTGGAGAGTAGGCCTCCGTTCCGAGCTTGGTCAACGCCGCGCGGGTGGGGTTGGGTAAAGAGTGTGGGTGGAAACTTCTGATTTCAGCGTTCCAGACCTGGACCGGAGATTACCTGTGCGTTCTGCTACCGCCGCCACCACGACGCGGCGCTAAATACCTGGCTCGTTGCGTCCTGTCGCAGATCGGCCGCGTACGAGCAAAACCGGGGCTCGTTGTTGTCCTGTACGTCACCCGGTTCGTGTGCCCAGGCGAAGGCTGGCAGGGGGTAGTTTCCAGACGAAATGTTCGGAACAATTTGGTGGCCCTGGTCAGCGAAGCAGGCTCAAATACGCTAACGTAACGATATAACGCAATTGCCGCGATTGCCACGGCGCCTCCTGCAAGCACATCAATTAAATGATGGCCTCCGATCGGGATCGCCGACACAGTAAGCACTGTCTCGACGATAAGCGTGGTATCGCGATCCATCGGGGGAATCCGGCGAAGGCATAGGAAAGCAACACCGCTCCGGCTGCGTGATAAGAGGGAAACTGAATTATACCCTGCATTTGTCCGAGAGAGAGGGACCGTCACCAGACCGGATCGTGTCGCGAGAAACTGCTCGAGAAATCCCGATGTTATATCAGCGGGATGATAGTATTCAAGGCGCCTCCAGCCGACCAAACGCAAATATCGTGAAACAGCCAGTCAATGTTAATGCATTTGCAGTGAAGAATTACTTGGCCGATATGGCCGATACCACGCAACGAAGCACACCAGGAAACTTTGGGATAGGAACGAAAGACAGACTGCACTCAGCTTTTGAGCAACATGATCAAGAACGCAGGCAGAAACCACCGATACTGCAAGATCGCGTTGACCATCGCAACTGCTAGCAGTTGCGATAAGAAATCAAGCGGGCCCACAAGAGGCCGGACTTCTTGGCGCCCGAGACAATAGCCCATGGCGAGTAGCGTCACGCACTAAATCAGGAAAACGCGTATGAGCGTTTGATCAATAAATCGATATGCGGCTCTGAGACGACGGCCAGCGCGGCCGTGCACCCAATCCAAATCCAATAATTCGTGAAGTCTGAAGCATCCTATCGGGCTCTGGTAAAAAAAGGAAAAATAAAATTAGTTGTTTGTTAAGAAAAATGATTCTCCAGTCTGAATACAAAATCAAAACAATGGACGACGCTCTAAGGTCATTTACCCCGCAAGTGTATTCGCTCGCAGCCAAAAAACCCACCGAACGACAGTCGCTAATCTGTCCGAAAGCCCATTCTGTTTTGGACGCAGCCCGAGCGGCAGCCGGTTATGATCTGGATTAGCCCTGACTATCCTGAGCAAGCTGGCCGATAACCCTCTCTGGCGATTATATCCAGAAACCATCAGGTCTATTGGACAGCTTCCCCGAGCCATCTCGCTGCGCCACATTCGCACATCAATCGGCAACCTTCAGCACGATCTTGCCATGCGGTCGTGGACCCTGATCTTCGAGCATTTCGTGGGCAATCCGAGCGGCCTCGAGGGGCAGGACGGCGCTCACCGAGGTGACGAGCGCGCCCGTCTCGATCGCGGCACTGATCTGCGTGAGGCACGCGGTGGTGACATCCACCAGGAAAAAGGTAGCCCTGACGCCGCGTGTTGCTGCGATGGCCTGATCGGGCGGCGATACAGCTGAAATCAGCGCGCCGCCAAGCTTCAGCACAGCAAAGGAGCGGGCTTGGACGTCGCCGCCCACCAGATCGATAACAGCGTCGACGTCGCGCGCAACGTCTTCGAACCGCGTCGCACGAAAATCCAGCACTTCCTCCACCCCGAGGTTGCGGACATAAGCGAGGTCCGCCTCCCCGGCCGTGGCGATAACACGCAGCCCGCCCCGATGGGCCAGCTGCACAACGTACGCGCCGACATTTCCCGCCGCCCCGTGCACCAATACGGTCTGGCCACGCATGACCCGCGCCTGGTCGAACAGCGCTTGCCACGCCGTGACCGCGACGACCGGAATGGACGCAGCGTCGACGTCGCCGAGGGCTGCCGGCTTTTTCGCGATCATGCCGGCGTTGGCGATTGCATAATCGGCATAGCTGCCGATGAAGTGCGGGTTGGTTACACCAAACACCGCGTCACCCGGAGCGACATGGGCCACATCCGGCCCGATCGCTTCCACAACGCCCGCCAGGTCGGAGCCGAGTGTCAGCGGCAACGGTTGCGGCAAAGCACTTGTACCGGCTCGGATCCAGGCGTCCCACGGCCCCACGCCGGCGGCCTTGACCCGGACAAGCACCTCTCCCGCACCGGGCGCGGGCGTTGGGACGTCCTCCAGCGTGATGACATCGGGCGGGCCGAAGCGATGGACCCGGCAGGCCCTGCCCGAGGCGGGCGGTTCAGTGAATTTGGGTCCGGACGGAAAAACGTCGGTCATGACGCGTCTCTTTCGCAAGCGGAATGCGGGTCTGCTTATTAGCTAATAATATGCCCAAGTCGGCACTGTCGCCGCCGACAAATATCGCAAGCGGTTGGCCGGCCCTATGGCACTGGCACTAGCGCTGATGAGATGATCACTGCTTGCCGGCCCAAAAGGCTTGTGCCGGCCGTGTGGGTTCCTGCCCGGCTCCCTGTGGCAGAGATTTGCGCGGATCACCCGGATGGACGGGGCCGATGCGCTGGACGCAATTCCGATGACCATCATTACCCGCGCCGGGTCCGGATATTGACGGCCGCATCGAGGGCTTTTCATACCAAGCCGCGAGTGGATTAGTGTCCAAATCCGTGGGGAGGGGCGCGCCGTACTGGGCGTCCCCGCGATCCACTGGCTGTTGCGTCGGACCAGTCCGCGCGATCAGTCGGCGGCGAGCGCCATCTGTTTGCGGGCGATCGCCTTGCCGCAAAAATCATCGATCGCATCAGACACCGTATCAGCGTCACGCGCGAAAACGTGATCTGCGTCGGGAACCACGCGGTAATCCACGTGGACGTTCTTCTGCGTATTCAGCTTGTCAACCAGTTTACGAACCGCTGATTCCGGGACCAATTCATCAGCATCACCATGCAGCATCAATCCACCGCAGGGACAGGGCGCCAGGAAGCCGAAGTCGTAGTGGTTGGCTGGCGGGGCCACACTGACCCAGCCGGAAATCTCGGGGCGGCGCATAAGGAGTTGCATGCCAATGAAGGCACCGAACGAGTATCCAGCGATCCACAACCCGCCGTGACCAGGATTGACCGCCTGCATCCAATCCAATGCCGATGCGGCATCGCCGATCTCCCCGATGCCGCCGTCATAACGTCCCTGACTGCGCCCTACACCGCGGAAATTAAACCGCATTACGGAACAGCCAAGCTTCTGGAACGCTTGGTACATAGAATAGGTAATTCGATTATTCATTGTTCCGCCGTGCAGCGGATGTGGATGCAAGATCAGCGCAACGGGCGCTCCTGCTTCCTTCGAATGATGATAGCGACCTTCAAGCCGTCCATCCGGACCGGCGAACATTACCTCGGGCATGGCAATCCGTAACCTGTTTCCTGTCCCCCCGGCAACGACTGTTCCAAAGCCACCGCGGCTTCGGACATCTCGCCGGGCCTGAAAATTTGGCTAGCCAGCACTCCCGCGTGGCCGACCGCGATCCTCTTTGTCATGTAGGAACGCATGTCCCTTGATGTCAGTTTCGAGGCACAGAATCAAACCATCAATTGTTGAGCCATGCGGCTAAATCTTTTAAAACGGCATAGGAAGTCCAACTTTACGCTCTCCTGTTCCATTCTTGTCCACCTGCCGCCGCCGGGCACCTGCCACTGCTTATCCACAGGCCTGAGCACATCATAGGACAGATGGACCGGTCTTTCATAATGGAATTGTCGCATGGCTTACATGTTCTGCCGCGAGAAACAAAGCCAGATAGAATCTAAGGTTTTGCGTGTCCACCCAGATTGGCGGCGGCCCCATGCCGTACGTGCATATGTATAGCAGGCGTGGTTATACTTTCGCATGTGATTTTGATTCGGGCGCCAATCCTTTCAAGGCGCTCCCTCTCCACTCTCACCCGTGCCGGATGGATCACCATGCGCGACATAACGACTTCGCGAGTAGCTGCCGAGGACCTGGTTTGGGGACTATCTGCCGGACGTGAAGGCTAATCGTAGTGAATCATGAAGTGCACTACCTGGACGCCAACGCCACTCAGCCGCTTCGCCCCGCGGCGCGGGATGCCGTGCTGGGCGCATTCGAGGTCACCGGGAACCCGTCCTCGGTGCATTGGGCCGGACGGGCGGCCCGGCGTATCATGGAGGATGCGCGTGAGGTGATCGCCAGCCGCTTTGGGGGGCGCCCCCAGGATCTGGTGTTCACCTCGGGCGGCACCGAGGCGGATGCTCTGGCAATCCATGCCCTATCGCGCGGACGCCGCATCCTCATAAGTGCGATCGAGCATGATGCTATCCGATCCGCGGCCGACGATGCCGCTGTCCTTCCGGTGGGCCGCGACGGGGGCATCGATCTGGATGCGCTGGAGGCACAGCTCGCTGACGGCGTTGCTTCGCTGGTGTGCCTGATGCTGGCGAACAACGAAACCGGCGTGATCCAGCCGGTGGAGCAGGCCGCCGCACTCTGCCGCCGGTACGGCGCATTGCTGCATGTCGATGCGGTCCAGGCGGCCGGCCGGATGCCGGTTGGGCTCGATTGTCTCCGCGCTCACAGTGTGGCGATCTCGTCACACAAGTTGGGCGGCCCGACTGGTGTGGGTGCGTTGCTGCTGGCGCCTGACGCTCCGTTCGCCGCCCCGTTGATCGGCGGTGGCGGACAGGAACGAGGCCGCCGTGGGGGCACGTCCGCCCTGCCGCTGATCGCCGGTTTCGCAGCTGCGGCCGAGGCGGCCCTGTCTGACGACCTGCGTGCGGTCAGCGAGATGCGGGATGCCGCGGAACGGGCCGCATTGTTGTGCGGCGCGGTAGTTTGCGGTGATGCGGGGCGGCGTTTGCCGAATACTACCTGCCTAGCGTTGCCGGGGGCCGCGGCCAGCATACAAGTGATCGCGCTCGATTTGGAGAAGATCGCGGTCAGCGCCGGGGCGGCCTGCAGCTCGGGCAAGGTGCAGACCAGCCATGTGCTGTCAGCAATGGGGCTCGGTGCCCTGGCAGGCGAGGCGATCCGCGTGTCGCTGCCATGGAACGTGACAACACCTGATATCCACGCCTTCGTGGCCGCATACCAACGCGTAGCTGCTCGGCTGTGTCCCGGTCTGGCTTCGCAGGCTGCCTGATCCTAAGTCACTCGGATGGAACTGCCACCGCGTCCCAACTCGCCCGTCTATCTGGATAATCAGGCCACCACGCGGTGTGACCCGCGCGTGCTCGAAGCAATGTTGCCGTGGCTCTCTGAGGACTACGGCAACCCCCATAGCGTGGAGCACGTGATGGGCCGCAAGGCGGAAACGGCCGTGGAGGAGGCCCGTGCGCAAGTCGCTGAGCTGATTGCCGCCGAGGCGCGGGAAATCATCTTCACCTCCGGCGCCACGGAATCGAACAACATCGCGATCAAGGGCGCGGCTCGGATGGCGGCAAGCCTGGGGAATGCGCGCCGGCGGATTGTTACCGTGGCCACCGAGCACAAATGTGTCCTAGAATTTGTCGCGGACCTGGCGGCGGAGGGGTTCGAGCCGGTGTTCCTGCCCGTCGGGTCTGACGGGCTGCTCGATCCTGACACGCTGCGGGATGCGCTGCAGACGCCGACGCTGCTGGTCAGCATCATGGCGGTGAACAACGAGACCGGCGTGATCCAGGATCTCGCCGGGCTGGCGTCAATCGCGAAGCAGGCCGGGTGCCTGATCCACTCGGACCTGGCGCAGGCCGTGGGCAAGATCCCGCTCGACCTGTCCGGCTGGAAGGTCGATCTGGCGTCCATCAGCGGTCACAAGCTGTATGGGCCAAAAGGGGTAGGCGCGCTGTTCGTCCGCCGCCGCCCGCGCGTCCGGCTGTCGCCGCTGTTCTCCGGTGGCGGGCAGGAGAGGGGACTGCGGTCCGGCACGTTGCCGGCACCGCTGATCGTGGGGCTGGGTGAGGCCTGCCGGCTGGCAGCGTTCGAGATGGCGGCGGAAGCAGAACGCATTGCTGGCTTGCGTGGCGGCCTGCTGGATCGGCTGCGCGACGGGCTCCCTGGCATTCGGTTGAACGGAAGCGTAGAGGCGCGGATCCCCGGCAACCTCAACCTGACTTTTCCGCGGGCGACGGCGTCGGACCTGATGGCTGCGCTGCCGGATCTCTGCGTGTCAACAGGGTCAGCGTGCTCTTCGGCGGCGGTCGAGCCTTCCTATGTATTGCGGGCGATGGGACTTTCGGACGCTGAAGCCGAGCGGACACTGCGCGTGGGAATTGGACGCTTTACCTCTGCCGCCGATATCGACTACGCCGCAGCCGCGCTGTCCGCGGCCCACGCCGCTTGCGCAGCTACGCTCCGCTGACAAACCAAGGCCCTGATCCGCATGCCCCGAATGACTTTCATTGAGCGCAACGGCAATTCGCGCGAGGTTGACGCGCCGCTCGGCCTCTCGGTGCTGGAGATCGCCCACAAGCACGGTGTCGATATAGAAGGCGCCTGCGAGGGTTCGCTAGCCTGCTCGACCTGCCATGTTATCGTCGATAAGGCCTGGTTCAAGAAGCTTGAAAACCCGACCGAGGACGAAGAGGACATGCTGGACCTGGCGTTTGGGTTGACCCAGACCTCCCGGCTGGGATGTCAGATCGTGATGACCGACGAACTGGACGGGCTGGTCGTGAAGCTGCCGGCGGCGACCCGAAACGCCCAGGGCTGAGCATGGGGAGCTGAGCATGCGCGTCCTGGTGGCGATGTCCGGCGGCGTGGACAGCAGTGTCGTCGCCGGCCTGCTGCACGAGGCAGGGCACGAGGTGGTCGGCGTCACCCTGCAGCTTTATGACCATGGCGCCGCCTCGGGGCGCAAGGGCGCCTGCTGTGCCGGGCAGGATATCCACGATGCTCGCCGGGTGGCGGATCGGCTGGGCATCGCACACTACACGATCGACGCGGAACAACGCTTCGCCCGGTCGGTGATCGCGGGGTTCGCGGACGCTTATGCAAATGGTGAGACGCCGGTTCCCTGTATTACCTGCAATCAGACGGTGAAGTTCGGCGACCTGACGGCTCTGGCGCGCGATCTGGGGGCGGAGCGGCTTGCCACCGGACACTATGTCCGGCGGGTTGATGGGCCGGATAGCCCGGAGTTGCATCGCGCGGCGGATGCGGCAAGGGACCAGAGCTGGTTTCTGTTCGCGACGACGCGGGCGCAGCTTGAGATGTGCCTGTTTCCGCTAGGGGGCATGGCGGACAAGCGCGCGGTGCGCGACGTGGCGGGGCGGCTGGGTCTTGGAGTGGCCGAAAAGCCCGACAGTCAGGACATTTGTTTTGTGCCCAAGGGACCTATACCGACGTCATTACGCGGCTGCGGCCTGACGCGCTAGGAGCGGGGCGATGTTCGTCACCGCCGATGATCGTGTGGTCGGCTTACATGAGGGCATCGCCCGCTATACGGTCGGGCAGGGTAAGCGGCTGGGCGAGGCGGCGATACTGGACGGGCAGCGGCAGGTGGTGATCGCCACTGAACCTGCGCGACGGCGTATCGTTGTCGGGCCGCGCGGGTACCGGGACCCGCTCGGTACGGCTACGGGAGGTGAACTGGCTGATTCCCGCACCCGTCGACGATCTGCGCTGCATGGTGAAGTTGCGGGCACGCGAGGCGCCGCGTGGCGCGACGGTGCAGACCGAGGCGGGTATGACCACAGTGACTTTGGATGAGCCGGCGCTACCGGCGCCGGGACAGGCTTGCGTCTTCTATGCGGATAATCGCGTCCTCGGCGGCGGGATCATGACAAGGCTGGAAACACAGGAGATGTCGCCTCCAACCGCGATGGTAGGCTGAGGCTTATCATCCAATGAGAAGCCTGCCGCCGATCTCACCTGTTACGTAACTCAGACTTCCACTCATTGCTCTTTAGAACTGTATTGTGGGCCGATACACATCTTACTTCTGCTTCTGGCTATCCGTCTGTTCTAACTTTGCGGGGTCATGCTCCGAACCAGCATCTTCTTCCAATTCGTCGTTCACATCCCTCACCGCCCGCTCATTTGCGGATTTCGCCTTGTCGACAAGTCTATCGCCCTTTGCGTCATCGCGCTTAACATAGGCATCCATCGCCTTTTCTGTCAGTTCGCGCGCTTGCTCATATCCGTCGTCGTTTTTCGCCATGTTAAACTCCGTCTGCTTCCTTCAAACGTGTTGCAAGCCGCGCGGTTGCTAATCGTTCCGCACGAGACAAAATAAGCAGTCAAGTGTAAGTAAGCCCAGCGGGAAACGCGGGCATCCAACCGCTGCCTTTCAACGGGCGAAGAGTTGTGGTGGGCGGCAGATCGCCTTGCCCGCGTGATTATGTGCCATAAGATAGAGGACATCGGGCGGACCGCTGTTCAAAAGCGTGGCCGGTCATTTGCGCCCGCAGCCTCGCTATAGACTGGCACGCGGCGGCCGCCATTTGTAAGGCACTGCCGGTTCCTATGGCCATGGGCCATCAGCAACGAGCGCCCGGCCAAAGATATTCTGCTTTTCGAATGAACCACTGCTGCGACATGATCTGCTTCAACCGGAGTTGAGAGCAACCGCGCCGGCCACAGCGGCGTTGCTGAGATGCCTCAACGGGCACGTTCGCGCCCATGCCACACAAAAGGTTAAGACATGTTCCTGCATAAATCCATTTTGATCCACGACGTCCGGGTGCAGAATCCGGATCCTGTCTTCGCTGAAAAGTTACTTGAGCAGTATGGCGGGGCGACCGGCGAACTGTCGGCCGCGCTGACCTATTTGACGCAGTCCTATCATACCGAAGACCCCGCGATACGAGATATGCTGCAAGACATTGGGACTGAAGAACTCGGTCACTTGGAAGTCATTGCGTTGCTTATAGAGCAGCATACCAAGCGAGCATCACAGAATATGCAGGATAAGGCTTTCCAGAGTACTCTGTTCGCGATTCGGGGACCTGGTCCGCATCTCGTCGATTCTAAAGGACTGACCTGGGATGCGCGCTACGTGAACGAAGGAGGGCACACAGTGCGTGACCTGCGCTCCAATATTGCGGCGGAGGCCGGCGCGCTGAACACGTACGAGCAATTGATTGCCATGACCACGGACGATGGCACGCGGGAGGCTCTGACGCACCTCGCAACCCGCGAAGTTTCCCACACCCACATGTTCATGGAGGCGCTCCGATCTATGAATGCGCTTGAAGAGCCGCTGTTCGGAAACCTGAAGCCGGACAATACGGTGAATTTGTACTTCAATCTCGCGTCCGGGCCTGGTGCGGATGAGCGGGGTCCGTGGAACCGTGAGCCAACGTTCCAGTACATAGCCGACCCGTTGCAGCACGAGATGCAGGAACACGGCGGACGGACCAACCAGTCAAACGAAATGGGTCCGACTGGAAAGCTGCCGAACAGCAATCCGCCTGCTTCCAGTCGTTGAGGGTGCAATGAACTTTCCGACATTGCACCGGCGGACCATTGTGAAAAGCGGCGCAATCTATGCCGGCGCGCTGGCAATTGCCGGCCGGTCAGCCCAGGCGAACCTGACGTCCGTCCAAGCGAATGCGGCCGAGATAAACGGGCCACTGATCGGCTGGCTTCGGATCGCACCCGATGGCGGGAGTCGCCTGACCATCTTCGAAGTCGACGCGCAGTCTTTTCCCGTGCGCCAGGTCATGGAGGTCGCGGGCGGCCCTGCAACATCTATGGCAGGCGCAGCCCGTCAGGCAAACAATGCGGCGTTGAAAAACGTCGCGTCGCTGTGGAACGTTCCCGTTTCGGAATGTGTCTTCGAGCATGGTGGAATCCGCCACACAAGGAGCGGGCGGATCATTCCTTTTTCAATCTGGACAGACTTCGCTTAGAGGTCGTCGTTTCGAAAACCAAGCGCCTGGTCAGATACTGGGCATTCTACCCTCACCACCACCTTCGATCCGCGCCTCGTCGCGCGGGTCGAAGGATTGATGAGCGTTCGGTGCCTGTCGTGGCTGGAAAGGTCTACCGAGAGCCGGAAGTTATTGCGATCGTCAACACGACATCGATCAACGCCAATTCCGTCGCCCTCCCTGCTTGCCTGCGCCACGACTAAGGGCGCGACCGCCAATTTCACCGCCGGTCTGGCACAGTTGGTGGCAGACAAGGGCATCCGCGTAAACTGCGTCGCTCCCGGACCGATCTGGACCCCATTGATCCCTTCCACGATGCCCAGGGAAGCGGTTGAGACGTTCGGCCAGAATACCCGTTAGGACGCGCTGGCCAGCCAGCCGAACGGGAGCCCGCTTATATGCTGCTGGCGTCCGATGAGGCGAGCTACATGACCGGAGCACTCATACCGATAGGGAGGACGGCCCATCTCTGAAAACCTGCAGCGCGGCGCTCTGCGCCCAGCACGCGGTCATTTTGTGACCCCACGGGCCGGGCATTCGCATTTCTTTCGATGTGGTGTAGGCATCGGATTTCGCGCTGCGCGCTAGTACTTCGCCAGGAGGTTTGCATATGACTGAATTGTCGGAATATACACCGCCAAAAGTGTGGACCTGGAACAAGGCCAACGGCGGCCGCTTCGCGAATATTAACCGGCCGATCGCCGGGGCTACGCAAGAAAAGGAGCTGCCGGTCGGCCGCCATCCCTTTCAGCTGTATTCGCTCGCCACGCCGAACGGTGTGAAGGTCACGGTGATGCTCGAGGAGCTGTTGGCGCTCGGGCACCGCGGTGCGGAGTATGACGCGTGGCTGATCAGGATCGGCGAGGGCGATCAGTTCGGCAGCGGTTTCGTGGCCATCAATCCCAACTCCAAGATTCCGGCGCTGCTGGATCGCAGCGGTCCGAAGCCGATCCGGGTCTTCGAGTCCGGCGCGATCCTGATGCATCTGGCAGAGAAGTTTGGGGCTTTCCTGCCGACCGAGGCGAGTGCGCGCGCGGAATGCTTATCATGGCTGTTCTGGCAGATGGGTAGCGCGCCGTATCTTGGAGGCGGGTTCGGTCACTTCTACGCCTACGCACCGACCAAGATCGAATATGCCATCGATCGGTTCGCTATGGAGGCTAAGCGTCAACTGGACGTGCTCGACCGCCGGCTCGCGGACAACGCGTATCTGGCAGGGAGTGACTATACGATCGCTGATATTGCCGTCTGGCCTTGGTACGGCGGACTGGTGAAGGGTTGGCTCTACGAGGCGGCCGAATTCCTGGACGTGCAGGGATACAAGAACGTCCAGCGTTGGGCTGAGGCGATCTACAAGCGGCCGGCGGTGCAGCGCGGGCGCATGGTCAACCGGGCCGTCGGCGAACCCTCAAGTCAGTTGCACGAGCGCCATGACGCAAGTGATTTCGAGACGAAGACGCAAGATAAGGTGGCGGCTGCGAGTTAATCAGGCTCGCGGGGCGGGGCGACACGTGGATTTTCGTCCCGTCCTCGCGTAGCCAGATAGTTTAACAAAACTGTAGTAATGAATTGCCTTGGTCGGCGGGCAGCAGGTCGCCTTCCAGTAGGCCGAGCTACAACTGCGACTTTTGGTCCTTTGCATGCGGCTCAATGAAGACAGCAAGCGAGGTCCGGCGCCCGGCGTGGCACCACTGCTCGCCGGCATCTCCGCGGCGACTAAAGGGGCCTCTGACTCGCAACCTTGACTGATGCGACGGCGCGTGGTGGCCGCACCTACTATCCTGTGCAGCCCCCAAAGCGGAGTGTTGCCGACGGGGGAATCATTCCGATAATCTTGATTTGTTTAGTAAAATGGGCGTGACTCCGACGTAATGTTGGGCATCGCGTGATGCGCCCGTGCAATTCGCCTGCTACGAACTGGAATGCTGCATTCATAGCCGATCCACGCAGCACGGAGGCTACCGTTGTTTGCTTTCATTTGGGCTATCATCATCGGCTTCGTCGCCGGCACTGTCGCAAAATTGCTCATGCCAGGCCGGGATCCGGGCGGCTTTGTCATCACGATCTGTCTCGGAATCGCAGGATCTTTGGTGGCGACCTGGCTCGGCCGCCAGATTGGGTGGTATCAGGCTGATCAAGGCGCCCGGTTTATCGGATCGGTGGTCGGGGCGGTGATCATTCTGGCGATCTATCGCTTCGTCGTGCGCAACCGAGGCGATCGGGGCGGCGCACGGCCGATCTGATTTTCGCCGGTCATTACCAATTCAAGGAGACGTGGGCATGAGTGGATTTTTGGGTCAGATCTTGCAAGGCGTCATGGGCGGGGGTCAGCAGGGCCAAGGGTCCCCTATCGCCGGCATTCTACAGCAGGTGCTGGCGGTTAAGGATGGCGATAAACAGGGCGTAGCGGCGATTATTTCAAAATTCCAGTCAGCGGGGCTTGGATCGGCCGTCCAGTCTTGGGTGGGAACCGGTCAGAACGCTTCGGTTTCAAGCGATCAGATCGGGTCAGTGTTCTCGCAGCAGCAGATCGATGGCTGGGCGCAGCAAGCCGGAACGACACCGGACGCAATGCGGCAGGTGCTAGCCCAGGCGTTGCCCCATGTCGTCGACCATGCGACGCCCGGCGGAGCGGTCCCGACCCAGACGCCTGACCTGAGCGGGCTGCTCGGCCAGTTGTTAGGCGGGGCGGGCGCTAATCGTACACGGGACGTTTGAGCAGCTAGATCAATTCCGGCCTGACTGCGCAGGCCGGAACAGCAACTCCTTGCTTCCCTGTATTGTTCGTAGGCCGCAGCGCAGTCGCGCGCTGATAAGCGATTGATGATCGATCCTGGCTGGGCAGCGGGGTTTGGCCTCGCGTGCCACGCGCCGTCGCCCGAGCCCTCAAGCGGCGTTTACCACGCGGTTGAGCCGAGCCAGTTCCTTCTGCCGGTCGAACTCCTGCCGAAGCCGCTTCAGTTCCGCTTCGCCGATCCGCTCCAGGTTCAGGTAATCCAGCTTCCACGCGCCGTCCGCATTCCAGCGCAATGGCGAATGCATCGTCGTCTGGGGACCGGGCGCGGATTCCAGAAGGCGAAGCGCTAACTCCAACGTTTGGTCTTGGGACGCCACGTCATGTGGTTTGCCGGCGCTGTTGCCGAGTGGAAAATCGCTGAACAGAAAACGCGGTGCGGCAGCGTGCTCGACGATGTCCTTGGCGCAACCCATCACTACCGTAGGGATGCCGTTCGCCTCCAGGTGCCGGGCGACCAACGTGCTGGTCTGGTGGCAGACCGGGCAATTCGGAACGAGCAGGGCGGCATCGGCACCGTCCTGACGGATGCGGGCCAGGATCTCCGGCGCGTCGGTCTCCACCGTGACGCGTTGGCTGCGATTGGTCGGTGCTCCATGGAAGCGTGGAGCCAGCGCACCGATGCGCCCGGCCGCGGCCGCTCGGCGCAGTGCCGGCAGCGGGAACCACGTGTTGCTGTCGGTCGCCATGGTGTGGGTGCGATCGTAGGCGATATGGGAGATGCGCAGATCGTGGTCGATCGCCGTATCGGCGGAATAGACCTGATAGAATTTGGCACCGCCATTATACGGCGCGTTCGGTCCCTGATCGCCCTTGCCAGGCTGGTACGGCGCCGCCGTGGTGACGATGGCCAGCGTTGATTGGCTCAGCGGCTTGGCAAGGGGTGTGAATGGCGCGGCGAGATAATGCGCCCAACGATACGGCGTCGAGTACCCGATCGCGGCGTAATACTCCCGCGTCCGGCGCATATAGGGGATCGGCGCGTCATGGTCCGGGGCAAAACCGAGCAGGGCGTCGAGGGTCTGATCCATGGAGTTACTCCCGATATTTTGCGAGTGTTGGCACCCGGCCCGGCCGCCCGCAAGGTCGACGTTGGCGGCCAGCCAATCGCTCGCCATCCTCCACACTGCCCTTGGCGCGACACGCCCTCCCGGGCCCGAAAGCAACCGGTTGAGCGAGGGTTTGACGTCGCTCCACTGCGCGTATAACGAGCCAGGGCAGGGGAAGGGAGCCGTCCAATGGACCTGAATTTCACGCCCGAGGAAATCGCCTTTCGCGACGAGGCCCGTCATTTCTTCCATACCGAGATCCCGAACTCCATTCGCGCCAAGGTCGCGGAAGGCGAGGGGCTCACCCGAGACGACATGATCAACGCGCAGCGCATCCTCAACCGGCGTGGCTGGGCCACGGTGAACTGGCCGGTGGAGTGGGGCGGGCAGGACTGGACGCCGATCCAGGTGTACCTCTACCAGGACGAGATGCAGCAGGCGCACTGCCCGGCGCCGATCGCCTTCAACGTCTCCATGGTCGGTCCCGTCATCGCTCAATTCGGCAGTCAGGCCTTAAAGGAGCGCTTCCTGCCGGCGACGGCCAACGTTGACATCTTCTGGTGCCAGGGTTTCTCGGAACCCGGCTCCGGGTCCGATCTGGCGTCGCTGCGCACCAAGGCGGAGAAGAAGGGCGACAAGTATATTATCAACGGCCAGAAGACATGGACGACGCTGGCGCAATACGCCGACTGGATTTTTTGTCTGTGTCGCACTGATCCCGGCGCGAAGGCGCAGGAGGGAATTTCGTTCATCCTGGTCGATATGAAGACGCCCGGCATAACGGTTCGTCCAATCGTCACCATCGACGGCGGTCATGAGGTCAACGAAGTATTTTTCGACGACGTGGAAGTCCCTGTCGAGAACCTCGTCGGCCAAGAAAACAAAGGCTGGGACTACGCAAAATTCCTACTGGGAAATGAGCGCACCGGCATTGCCCGCGTCGGCGCCTCGAAAGCCAAGATCGCGAGGATCAAGGAACTTGCCGGTCTGGAATTCGCCGGTGAGCGTCCGCTGATGGAAACCCCGCGCTTCCAGGAAAAACTGGCCGCGGTCGAGGTCGAACTGAAAGCTCTGGAAATGACCCAGCTTCGGGTCGTGTCGGACGAACGCAAACTGGCGAAGGGAAAACAGAACCCCGCGTCCTCGATCCTCAAGTTGAAAGGATCGGTCATCCAACAGCAACTGACCGAACTGCTGATGGAGGTCGTCGGTCCCTACGTGATGCCGTACCAACGTGACTTCGAGGGCAATAACGAACCTGTCGTCGGCCCAGATTACGCGACGGAGGCCGGGCCGATGTACTTCAACTATCGAAAGGTCTCGATCTACGGGGGATCGAACGAAATCCAACGCAACATCATCGCCAAGGCAATACTTGGATTGTAATGAACGTCGGGGCGGTTTGCTTCCCGACCCCGCCGCACCGGCCCAGCGGCAGCCGCCAGTTGATCAGAGGTAACCATGGATTTCGATCTTTCCGAAGACCAGCGTCTGCTTAAGGACAGCGTGGACCGTCTGGTCGCCGATCACTATCAATTCGAGCAGCGCAAGAAATACCTGCGCGAACCCGCCGGCTACAGCGTCGCGATGTGGGACCAGATCACCGAGATGGGCCTGCTCGGTCTTCCCTTTGAGGAGACCCTAGGCGGCTTCGGCGGCGGTGCCGTTGAAACCGCCATCGTGATGGACGCATTCGGCCGCGGCCTGGTGCTCGAGCCTTTTTTCGCGACTGTCATTCTGGGCGGCGGCCTGCTGCGACGGGCGGCGCCGGCGTCGATGCTGGGTGCGTTGGCGCCAAAGGTGGCCGCCGGCAAGCTCAAGCTGGCATTCGCGCACGTCGAACGGCACTCCCGCTACAACCTCGCCGATGTCAGCACGACGGCCCGCAAGGACGGCGGTGGCTACGTTCTTGATGGCGCCAAAAGCGTGGTGATCCATGGCGACAGCGCCGACAGGATCTTCGTCACCGCCCGCCTGTCCGGTGACCGGCGCGGGCGCGACGGCATCGGCCTGTTCCTGCTCGATCCGGCCACTCCGGGGGTGACGAGGCGCGGCTATCCCACTCAGGACGGTCAGCGGGCCGCGGAACTGACACTGTCCAACGCCCGCGTCAGCGGCGATGACCTGATCAGCGACAACGCCCTGCCGCTGATCGAGCACGTGGTTGACGAAGCCATCGCCGCGCTGTGTGCCGAGGCAGTCGGTGCGATGCAATCGATGCAGGACCTGACGCTGGAATACCTCAAGACCCGGAAGCAGTTCGGCCGCCCGATCGGGTCGTTCCAGGTGCTGCAGCACCGGTCGGTGGATATGCTGGTCGCGGTGGAGCAGGCCCGCAGCATGGCAATGTTCGCCGCCGTGATGGCGGCAGAGGAAAACCCGATCGAGCGCCGCAAGGCGATCTCCGCCGCCAAGGTGCAGATCGGCCGATCCGGCCGTCACGTCGGCCAGGAGGCGATCCAGTTGCATGGCGGTATCGGGATGACGAACGAGTATGCCGTGGGACATTACTTCAAGCGCGTCACGATGATCGACCAGCTTTATGGCGATGCCGACACCCACCTTAGCTATCTTGGCGCGCACGGTGGCTTATTTGGCAAGGTGGCTTGAGTTTGGCGGCCTCCGTCGCGGTTCTGCTCGATCTGGACGGCACGCTGGCGGACTCCCGGCCCGGGATCGAGGCCTGCTTCCGCCACATGCTGGTGGAACTGGGCCACGACCCGGCGGTGGCTGGGGACCTGACCTGGGCGGTCGGTCCGCCAATCGCTGTGTCAATCGGCGGGCTGTTGGCGAAATACGGCGACGATCGGGTGGACCTGGGTCTGGCGGCCTACCGGGCTCGTTACACCACCGTCGGTCTTTATGAGTGTGCCGCATATCCGGGGATTCCTGAGATGCTGGCCGCGCTGAGTGAGGCCGGCCGGGCGCTGTGTGTCGCGACGTCGAAACGGCGGGATTTCGCGGAACGGGTGGTAGATTATCTGGGGTTTCGCAAGCATTTGCCCCGCGTTTATGGCGCTCTGCCCGGCGGGGGGCTGGACGACAAAAAGGATTTGCTCGCCGAGATTCTGCGCGCCGAGGGGTATGACCCAGCTCGGACCACCATGGTCGGCGACCGCATGCACGATATTCACGCCGCGCGGGCCAACGCCCTTCGGTCGATCGGCGTTCTGTGGGGCTACGGCGGCCAGGCCGAACTGCAGGAAGCCGGCGCCGACGTGATTGTCGCGTCCCCCAAAGAGGTTGTCGATCTGGCTGGCGGTTAAGATCCGTTGTCCTGAGCTTCGCCGCCTTTGTCGGGGAACCACGCAGCGAGATCGGCTGCTCTGAGGGCCGCAAAACCCAATACCGGCCGGTAGCCAAGTGCCCGCGGCGGTGGCAAAGTCGACTAAACACCAAGGAGGAAGGGACATGCGTCTCGCGGGAAAGGTCGCCATCATTACCGGTGCGGCGTCTGGCATGGGCGCCGCCACGGCAAGGCGTTTCGGCAAGGAGGGAGCATGCGTCGTCATCGCCGACATGCTGGAGGAGGAGGGCAAGGCCGTCGCCGATGGGGTGAACGAAGCGGGCGGCAAGGCGATGTTCATGGCGCTGAACGTCACCGACGAGGCCGGTTGGAAGACGGTCGTGGACGCGACTGTGAAGGCGTTCGGGCGGCTGGATATCCTGGTGAACAACGCCGGCATTAGCGGCAGCGCGACCAATGATATGCTGGACTCAGGGTTGTGGGAACGGGTGATGGCGGTCAACAGCACCGGCGTGTTCCTTGGCACCGCGGCGGCGGTGCGGCAGATGCAGCGCAACGACGGCGGGTCGATCGTGAACCTGTCGTCCATTTCCGGCGTCGTCGGCCAGACGTTCGTGCACATGAGCTACAACGCCGCAAAGGGTGCTGTGCGGATCATGACCAAATCGACGGCCGTGCAGTTCGGCAAGGATAGGATCCGCTGCAATTCAATCCATCCCGGACTGATGCCGCCGATGCGGACCTCGGGCGCCACCGCAGACCCCGTTGTCCGCGAGAGGATGTTGAAGGCAGTGCCGCTCGGGCGGGCCGGCGAGGTGGATGAGGTCGCCAACGCCATCCTGTTCCTGGCTTCCGACGAGGCGTCGTACATCACGGGAGCAGAACTTTACGTTGATGGCGGGTATCTGGCGACGTAGTGCCAGCTTCCGGGAGGCTCGCGCTCTAACGAAGTTGTTGCACTACGGGCCAGCGGCGAAGCGCGGCGTTACCTTTGCTGTGATCTGCGCAGGATGTGCTGAGTGCGCGCCCGCCGGCGGGGCGCCGGCCATATCACTCAATATTGGACAGTCGGGCCGATTATCGCCGTGACAAGCCGCGGCCAATGCGGCGAGGGCATCCTTCATGGCGGCGAGTTCACTGATCTTGGCTTCCAGATCCGCGATCTGGCGCGTCGCGATATCCTTCACCTCCCGGCTGGGCCGGTTCTTGTCCTGCCACAACCCGACCAGCAGCTTCACCCGGTCCATCGGAAGGCCGAAGTCGCGAGCACGCCTGATGAACCGCAGGGTACCGACATCGGCCTCGGTGTACGTTCGATAGCCCGCCGCGGTTCGTCCTGGGCTGGGTACGAGGCCGATGCTCTCGTAATACCGTAGCATCTTGGCGCTGACGCCCGAGGCTTTGGCCGCCTCACCGATGTTCATGGGAGTCTCCTGTTCGCAGCCTCATGAGGGTTCCGTCCGGACGTAGGTCAAGACCCACTGAAATGGCACTTGACCTTACCATGGTGGGAAACCCCATGTGCCCACCGACGGAACCCTGAATTAGCGACCATCCGTGAGGCTCATCAATGGACGAACATCGGCATGACCATGGTCATGCATCTGACGGCGTTGCTAACACGCAGGCGATAACAGTTACCGACCCGGTGTGTGGAATGCAGGTAAACCCGGCCACGTCCAAACACCGCTTCGAGCACGCGGGCACGACCTTTCACTTCTGCTCCGCCGGCTGTGAGCGGAGGTTCGAGGCCGACCCGGACGTCTACCTCAGGCCACAGGCGCCGGCGAGGGGAAGGACGGACGCCACCTACACCTGCCCGATGCACCCGGAAATCCGGCAGCAGGGGCCCGGGAGCTGCCCGATCTGCGGCATGGCCCTGGAACCGGTCGAGGTATCGGCCGAGGCGGCACCCAACCATGAGCTGCGCGACATGACGCTGCGGTTCTGGGTCGGCCTTCTGTTGGCGCTGCCGGTGTTCGTCCTTGAGATGGGTGGCCACCTTCCGGCGCTTGGCCTGCACCATTTGGTCCCGTCACGGGCGTCCATCTGGATCCAGTTGGTCCTGTCCACGCCGGTCGTGCTGTGGGCGGGGTGGCCGTTCTTTCAGCGCGGCTGGGCTTCGGTGGTCAGCCGCAACCTCAACATGTTCACGCTGATCGCGTTGGGGACCGGGGTGGCTTACCTCTACAGTCTGGTTGCCGCCCTTGCGCCGGGCCTCTTCCCGGCCGCCCTCCGGGGGATGGATGGGACAGTCGCGGTCTATTTCGAGGCGGCAGCGGTGATCACCGTGCTGGTTCTGCTAGGTCAGGTGCTGGAGCTGCGCGCTCGGGAGCAGACCGGCGGCGCCATCCGCGCGCTGCTGAACCTGGCGCCGAAGACGGCCCATCTTGTGCGCGATGACGCTGATGACGAGGACATCCCGGTTGATCGGATCAAGGTCGGAGACCGGTTGCGCATCCGTCCCGGCGACGGAATTCCGGTGGATGGGATTGTCCTGGACGGCAACAGCGTGGTGGACGAGGCCGTGGTCACCGGCGAGTCCATGCCGTTGGCAAAACACACCGGTGACAGGGTGATAGGCGGGACGGTCAACGGCACCGGCTCGCTGATAATGCGCGCGGAGCGGGTCGGGTCGGACACCATGCTGGCCCGCATCGTGGCCATGGTCGCGGAGGCGCAACGAAGCCGAGCGCCGATCCAGCGGATCGCGGATGTCATCGCGGGAAGGTTTGTCCCGATGGTGCTGGGTGTCGCGATTTTGGCTTTTTTCGCCTGGCTGGTTTTTGGACCTGCGCCGGCGTTCTCGTATGCGCTGATCTCGGCCGTGTCCGTGGTTATCATCGCTTGCCCGTGCGCCTTGGGACTGGCCACGCCGATGTCGATAGGGGTGGGGGTGGGGAAGGGGGCCAGCGTGGGTGTCCTGATCAAGGCCGCGGACGCGCTGGAGTGCCTGGAGAAGGTCGACACCCTGGTGATCGACAAGACCGGCACTCTGACCGAGGGCAAGCCGAGCGTGACCAGGGTTGTTACGGTGGCGGGTGTGTCCGAGACGGAGCTGCTGGGGCTGGCCGCGAGCCTGGAGCGGTCCAGCGAGCACCCGCTGGCTGCTGCCATCCTGGCTGCGGCGCGAGCAGCGAACGCGGCGACGACGGATGCGGCCGACTTTGCCTCGGTCACCGGAAAGGGGGTCACCGGCAGGGTTGATAGCCGATTGGTGGTCCTGGGCAATGCCAACCTGATGGCCAACCAGGGGGTGGCGCTGGGTGAGCTCCAGGACACTGCGCAAGCCATGCGCCGGGATGGCGCGACCGCGCTGTTCGTGGGTGTGGACGGACGGGCTGCCGGCGTCATCGGGATCGCGGATCCCATCAAGCCGACGACGCAGGCCGCGATCGAGGCTTTGCGGCGGGATGGCGTCCACATCGTGATGCTGACGGGCGACAACCGGACCACCGCCGAGGCGGTCGCTCGGGCGTTGGGGATCGACGATGTGCATGCCGATATGTTGCCGGATGACAAGCACCGTGTGGTCAGTCGGTTGAAGGCGGACGGCAAGGTCGTGGCGATGGCGGGTGATGGCGTGAACGATGCGCCCGCTCTGGCGGACGCGCACGTGGGGATCGCGATGGGTACCGGCACCGAGGTCGCGATGCAAAGCGCAGGGATAACCCTGGTCAAGGGCGATCTGGCAGGGATTGTGCGGGCGCGCAGCCTCAGCCGGATGACGATGCGCAATATCCGGCAAAATCTGGCTTTCGCGTTCGCCTACAACATCATCGGCATCCCGATCGCGGCGGGCATTCTTTATCCGTTTTTCGGGATCCTGCTCAGTCCGGTGGTCGCTGCGTTGGCGATGTCACTGAGCTCGGTGTCAGTGATCGCGAATGCGCTGCGCCTGCGGTCAGTCAGGCTGTGATCGATAATTTCGTCTCCGAACCATATTGAGCCTGATTGCATAGGCTGTTATGGTTCTTCTTTGCTTGATCGCATGATTTAAGCACCGTGGACGTGATGCGCGGCAGGATCATGCGCTAGTGGAAGGAGATTTCGGAATGAAGATCGCGGTTATTTTGGGCCTGGTCGCGTGGTGGGCTATTCCCGCGGTTGCCCAGCAGCCCGGAGCGGCTGACGCGAAGACGCCAGGCCCGCTAACGCCAGATATGCAGATCTCCACGCCGGATGACGGCAGCGGGTCCGCCAAGGCGCTGGAAGAAGCGGATCAGAAGATGATCCACGGGATGACGGCGCCGATGAGCGGCGACGCGGACCGCGATTTCGTTGCTGGGATGATTCCGCATCATCAGGGTGCCGTTGACATGGCAAAAATTGAGCTTCAGTACGGAAAGGACCCCGAACTGCGGCACCTCGCGACGAGCATCATCCAGTCCCAGGCAAGGCAGATCGCGCAGATGAAGGCGTGGCGGGTAAAGCGCGCCAGTCAGGATTGATCGCCGCTTTATGCCCGCCGGTCGCTTCTGTGGCCGGTGTGTGTCTCGCCGGTTCACCATCTGAGCGATGCCGGGGCTTCCTTACCAAGGTGGTAAAAATCGGCTCAATACACCAAGGCAAATTCCAGCGTAGAGATCACCTGCTCCCGCTGCAATAAAAGATGATGCCGAGCCACCTGGATACCCAATACACTCTCGGCATCTGAGATACCAGGGCGGTACCGCGTATTCGGGGACAGCGGGCGGGAGCGCGCAAATCGAGTTGCCCCCCACCCGCTTCTTTCCCTGTTTACTACGAAGTGGGTACCGTCCCGGAGTATAAGCACTGGACGACGGTAGGCGTGATTAAATTGCCTTCCGAGACCGTGGTCCCGCCAGCGGTCATATTGATATTGTCGCCACTTCCGCCGTTTACTGTAACACCTTTAGTACCTGACCGCTTCGCAAACGGAGAAAAAGACCTCGCCGTAGTCAGCAATCGCGCTTTGAGATCCACCGACCGTCGGCGCCTCGACGATCCATTCCGCGCAGTTCCCAACGAGCTCCGTCCCGGACGGAGCATCGAACGTAAACGACGTTGACGCGCCGGTCGTACGATTGCTGAAGAAGACAGATGCTGACGTCGAGCCGGCACCTGCGGTACAGATCAGCATGGTGACCATATCCCCTGGATTAACTGCCAGATTGGTGATTTGGGTCTCCGGCAACGGAAACCACTCAAACCATGGATAGATGTTACGTGATATCGTGGTTCCGCTTCGATAGGCCTCGCACTCCACCCCAGCTTGGCAGACATCTGGAGATCCGTCGCCGTCGATGCCGATCCAACTTGCAGAATAGTACCATTGGTTCTGAGTGGGCGCGTCCACGTTCGGTACTACCCAGTCCCCTTCCACCCATTTGAACGAATCCCCGGAGGGGGCGAAGACAACGGCGCCCGACCAATTCGTCGAGCTTTCTGAGCCTGCCTGTGCGGCACGACTGCGCGGTCCGTGGCGTTTCTCGGGGTTCACTTTTAACGTTGCTTCAACATAATGGAACTTGCTTTTAAGTTGCCCAAAAACCCGCTGATAACGAGCCAGATGATGAGGATCGTCCGGACGGGTCGGGAAACCGTGCCTGGTAAGGTCGGCCTGTGAAGCGGTGAGTGGGTTGAAGTTGGCGGGAGGAGGGCTGTAGGTCGTGATTTTTGCGCCGCCTTCCAAGTTGATACGAGCCATTTACTTCTCCTGTCCAGTAACTGTATACGAAACGATGAATAGTCCTGGCTAACCCTAGATCAAGGCGCCCAGCCCCCGGGCAGGGCAAGTTGAACTCAGCGCCACGGCGACGTTATTGATTGAAGTATTTTATGAGAAGTAGCCCGGACCGGCAGATGGTCACTAAGAGCACATGGCCCTGGATTCCCCGGATGGCGAAAAAACAATAGTGACTGCGTTGGACGACCTCCACAAAAATCTGTCGCCAGATCGTTAAATAACGCAAGCGTGACCAAAGCGATCGTCGTAGGCGTCATATTTGCCATTTGTGAACGAACCGGCTCGTCTATCATCTCAATATCAATTTTGAAAGTGACTTCATTGATGCGTTATGTCGCGAAGACAATGTCTACTTCGCTTGGGGCAGTATATTCAGATGAACAAATGCCGGAACTGGCTCTGAAATGTTAGATCAGCGCAAGCGATCTCGTTTCTGATACAATGCTTGTGCCCTCCGGCCGGAACGTGCGGCCAACCAAGCAGGCGAAGGCTCGTTGCCCGGCCTCAAGACTTTTGATTTGGCTCAGCCGCGAGGGTCAGCTGCAACAGCGGTTCGTACGGGGCGGCGACGGCTACTGGCTACGTCACAATCGCGAGCCAATCTCACCCGGGGGGTACAAGAAGCGCAATTCTCGCCAGCAGTAGACCTTCGTCTTGCTAACTGTCGCAAATCGCTTTCGCACTTAGCATCGCTGTCTACGAAGATAGCTTTTTCAAACTCGACGTCCGATGACGTCGACCAGCCCCCAAATGCCTCAATCCCGGAAGATCGCGACCGCCCGGGTCCAGCCCGCTGAAGCCCGATGCACTTTCACCGGGAAGCAAACGATATCGAAGCCATCCGGAGGCAAGCTGGCAAGATTGCCGAGCTTTTCCATCTGAAAATAACCGATCTCCCGGCCGGCTCGATGCCCCTGCCAGATCAGGCTGGCGTCGCCCGTCGCTTTCACCTTCTCCCGCGTGAAGGAGAATGGTGCATCCCAGCTCCAGGCATCTGTCCCGACAACTCGCACGCCGCGTTCGGTCAGCCACATCGTCGCGGCCTTGCCCATCCCCGATCCGGTATCGACGAAATCGTCCTGACCGTAGCGAGCGCCCGCCGCGGTGTTGGTCACCACGATCTCCAACGGCCGCAGCTTATGGCCGATCCGTTTCAACTCCGCCTCGACGTCGCCGGGGGTCGCAACATAGCCGTTCGGCAAATGACGGAAATCCAGCTTGACCCCTGGCTGAAAGCACCAGTCGAGCGGCACGTCGTCGATCCGCCAGGACGGCTCGCCTCCCGGCTTAAGCGCATGGTTCATGCTGGAGAAGAAGTGGTAAGGCGCGTCCATATGGGTGCCGTTGTGGGTGCTGATCTCCGCCCGTTCGACCGCGGCATACTCGCCGTCCGGAAGCTGATCGACCCCAACCCCCATGTATTCCGCCATCGCCGGGGCGGTCTGGTGATGATCCATATACTCGATCTTCGGCAGCATATGCGGCGGGTCGCTGAGGATTCCCGCCTTCAGCGGCGAGGAGATATCGACCAGCCGGCGCGGCATTACTCCGCCGCCTTCATCAGTTTCGAAGGATCGGCGCCGACCCGGCCACTCTCACCGGGAGCAGCCTTCGCCAGCCGGAAATCGTAGTGCACCGCACGCAAGCCAGAAACGGGCGAGGCCGGATCTTCGTGCGCATCCACCACGAGCGACTGCGAGACGCCGAACACCGTGTCGGAATCGATGTTCGGGTCGTCCCCGAAATACAGCGCGGTGACCAGTTCGCGATGACCTTCAGCCCCGATCAGGGCATGGATATGCGAGGGCCGCATGCCGTGGCGATGCTGTTTCACCACCATCTCGCCGACCGGGCCATCCATCGGGATCGAGTAGCCGAGCGGCCGGACGGTGCGGAAATGGTAGTTGCCGTCAGACCCGGTGAGGAAGTTGCCGCGCATATCCATCGATTTGCCGTTGCGCTCCTGCAGGTCGTATAGGCCGCGCTCGCTGGTCTGCCAGATCTGGATCAGCGCGTTGGCCAGGGGCGAGCCGTCGTTGTCGGTGACCTTGCCGTAAACGACGATCTCCTCGGCGGTGGGGTGTTCGACGATCTGAGCGCCCATCGGCATGACCGCGACGCCTTCGCGATAAAACGGCCCCAGGAGGCTGCTCTGCGACCCGAGTTCGCGGGCTTTCCGGTCGTGCAGCGCGTTGACCACGGCGCTGAGGCCCAGCACGTCCGATAGTAGAATGAACTCCTGCCGCAGCGGGCTGCATTTCTGGCCGACGGCGGTCAGGAACTGGATGCCCTGCAGCCACTCCTCTGGGGTCAGGTTCACTTCGCGGGCAAACGCGTGCAGGTGCCTGACGGCGGCATAGCAGATTTCCTTCAGGCGCGGATTGTCGATTGCAGCCATCTGGCGCAGCGCTTCATCGGTGACGGTGAATTCGTCCAGGTCCTGCATGGTGGAGGCCTCCCGTTTGACAGGTACTACCAGCTTAGGACCAAACCCTGGGGCTTGCCAGCCGGTCCGCGTGCCATAGGATGCCGGTAAGAAATCAAGCGGGAGGAAACCGGATATGCTCAAGTATCGCGATCTGAAGCCGTGGCGTTGGGCGCTGCTCCTTGCGACCGTGCTGTCCACGGCCGCGCCATCGGCACCGGACGCGCAGCCCATCACCATCGGCTTCGGCATGGCGCTGACGGGCGGATTGGCGCCAAACGGGCGGTCGGCGCTGCTGGCGATGCAGATCTGGGAAAACGAGGTCAACGCCAAGGGCGGCTTGCTCGGCCGGCCGGTGAAGCTGGTGTATTACGATGACCAGTCCAATCCCTCGACCGTTCCGGGGCTTTACACGAAGTTACTCGACGTGGACAAAGTCGATTTGGTGATCAGCGGGTATGGGACGAACATGATCGCGCCCGCGCTGCCGGTGATCATGCAGCATAACCGCACGTTTCTCGGGCTGTTTGGTCTGGCGGTGAACAGCGATTTCAATTACCCGAATTACTTTTCCATCACTCCGATGGGCGGGCAGGAACCGAAGCAATCGTTTTCGAAGGGCTTCTTCGAGGTGGCGATGGCGCAAAATCCAAAGCCAACAACCCTTGCTCTGACCGGCGCCGACGCCGAGTTCCCCCATAACGCGCTCGAAGGCGCGCGCGTGCTGGCCAAGGCGGCCGGCTTGAAGATCGTCTATGACCGGTCCTATCCGCCGACCACCAATGACTACACGCCGATCGTGAGGGGGATTCAGGCGGTCAATCCGGACCTGGTATTCGTCGCGTCCTATCCGCCGGATACCGTGGGCATCATCCGGGCAGCGAGCGAGATCGGACTGAAGGCAAAAGTGTTTGGCGGCGGCATGGTTGGATTGCAGTCAACCGCGATCAAGACCCAGCTTGGCCCATTGATGAACGGCATCGTCGACTACGACGTCTGGCAACCGGTGCCGCCATTCAACACGCCGGAGACGATGGACTTCCTGTCGAAGTATCAGGCGAAGTCGGCCGCGGCGGGCGTCGATCTGCTGGGCTTCTACCTCCCGCCGTTCGCCTATGCCGACATGCAGGTTCTGCAACAGGCGGTCGAGGGCGCCGGAAGTCTCGATCAACAGAAACTGGCTGATTACCTGCGTAGCCATACCTTCAAGACAGTGGCCGGCGACTTCTCCTTTGGTCCGGGCGGCGAGTGGACCGACGCTCGGGTTTTGGAGGTGCAGTTCCAGAACGTCAAGGGCAACGACGTCGAGCAGTTCAAAAACCAAAAAGTCGAGGTGGTGCTTTATCCGCCCGCTCTTAAGGACGGTGATCTGATCTACCCGTATTCCGAAGCGAAGGGGCCTTGATCGAAAACCGAAGCACACGCCGCGAAGCAGGCCGGCCGGTCCGCCCTAAAGATTAATTTCGGTGGGTTCTGGCAAGAGTGAGCTTTGCGGCGCGTAGCGCGTCAGGCATTGGCCCCTCTGCTAACATATTTTCTGACCCACGTCTTCGGTCACGCTCCTGTGGCCGTCGATGGTTAGTTTCCGCAGGGGATCACCGTCATATCGAACCGGCCCGTTTGTGCGAAAACCGTTCTCCCGCGAGAAACTATTGTGGGTGCTGGATAGCGCTCGCCGTTGAGCGGCATGCCTTGTATGGTTCCGGCCATGGACACGCCCGAAGGAATTCAACGTATCAATCTGCACCTGGTCTCGGATGCCACCGGGGAGACGCTCAACGCCATTGCCCGGGCGACCACAGTGCAGTTCGAGCCGGCGCAGATCCTGCACCACCGGTGGAGCCTGATCCGCACCCGCTTCCAGCTTCACCGGGTGTTGGAAGGGATTGAAGCCGAACCGGGGCCGGTTCTGTCGACGCTGATCGATCGGGCGTTGCGGCTGGAGTTGGACACCACCTGCCAGCGGCTGAACGTCAAGGTGGTCAACGTGCTGGATCCGGTCATCATCGCGTTGCAGGACGCCATTGGGCAGCAGGCGGAGGCCCGGCCGGGGCGGCAATATGTGCTGAACGCCGATTACTTTTCGCGCATCGACGCCATGCACTACGTGCTGGCGCACGACGACGGGCAGGCACAGCCGGGTCTCGCCGGAGCCGACGTCGTGCTGGTCGGCGTTTCGCGCAGTTCGAAGACCCCGACCTGCTTCTATCTGGCGAACCGCGGCATTAAAGCTGCAAACGTCCCGCTGGTGCCGAACCTCCCAATTCCGCCGGGGTTGGAGGAAGTCAAATGCCCGGTCATTGGGTTGACCCTGGCGGCCGAGGCCTTGATCGACATCCGGCGGCACCGGTTGCGGCTGATTGGCGGCGGCGGCCAGACCGGGCCAATCCGGGCGGACAGTTCAGAATACGTTGACGAGGATGCGGTGAAGGCGGAACTGCTGTGGGCTCGGCGGTTCTGCAACAGCCGCGGCTGGCCGACAATCGACGTAACGCGGCGCTCGATCGAGGAGACCGCGGCAACCGTGCTGCAACTGATGGAGGCGTGGCACAATCGCCAAGCCAAGGTCGGCGGGACATAGGCCGCATCCCAGCCGGCCGCCGATCCTGAACATTGCGGAGTGATGAACTCCATGTTAAGGAACCTTCCGAAAAAGCGATGCGGGTGACACGTTCTGTTGTGACTGAGCGCAGAACAAAAAAGGCAAAACAAAAAGAATAGTCACAGAGGGAAGCGATGCTCAACTGGCGGTTGAACTCGGTCTATCGCTTTTACTATTTGCTGTTTGTCATTTCTTTGTCGTTCGTCACGCTGCCAGGCTGTGGGCCAAGCCCCTGTTGGTTGGGACAAATGTACCAGGCGTCATTATCCCATGACGCAGGTGCGGGCACAGGCGGTGGGCGCTTGATCGTGGCCTGCATCACCGAAGGCGATTTGACGCAGCTTCGGGGGCCTACGCAAAATACTGTCCTCGCGGCAGCGTGCCCGGGGCTGATCAGTAGTCTCGCCAAGGAGGCGCCGTCGCTTCTGCAAAATTCGTCGCCGTCCATAAAGCGGGGTGCAGAACCGGCGATTGCGGCGGCCGACCCGATGGTGGCGGCTTATCAAGGGGTCCTGCGGATCGAAGGACTCTACAAGGGAAAGATCGATGGCCGGCTGGAGGGCGAGACGGCCGATGCACTGAAAGCCTTTCAGAACAAGCATAACCTTGCGGTAACCGGACAGGCTGACAAACCAACCCTTACCGAAATGCAGTTGTAGTCCGAGGAAGTTGTAGTCCAAGATAAATCAGCGTCAAGGCGTGCCGCTATTCCATCGCGACGGCGAGGTCGATCATGGATAATCCAAAGAAATTCAAAGCCATCTTCCGCGAGGAATTAGAAGGGGACTATAGTGGCAACCGGTCAGACGGGTTACGCCCCGGCGCGGTTCCCCCTGGAGCGAGCGAAGAAACGATACGCGCGTCCATCGACGCGTTGAAGGTGCCCCTCTCGGCGCTCTGCCTATCCGGTGGCGGCATCCGCAGCGCCGCGTTCGCGCTCGGCGTGCTCCAGGCCCTGGCCAGGTTCGGCTTGCTGGGCCAGTTTGATTATCTCTCGACCGTGTCCGGCGGCGGCTATATCGGAAGCTGGTTGTCGGCGTGGCGTTACCGTATGCGCCAGACGTTCGACCTCCCGGCGCAGGTCGTGGACGCCCTGGTTTTCCTATACATCGACCGCACGCAGTCAAAATCTGGCAAAGAGGCACCTGAGATCGGCGGACTACGTGCCGACAGTAATTACCTTACACCTAAATTAGGACTGCTCTCGGCTGACACCTGGACTGTTGTTGCATTGTACATCCGAAACATCGTGCTCAACTGGTCTATTTTTCTGCCCGTTTTCATGGGCGTGTTGTTCATTCCGCGGCTGTTTGCGGACAGCAACGAATGGCTGCATCGGTGGGGTTCCGACCTCAACGTCGGCCAGTGGCTGATCCCGATTGGCGGGGCGGCTGCCACGGTCGGGCTGGCCGTTACTTCTTATGGCCGGCGGTCCGCATCGCGGATCAACCCATCCTCCAGCCGGAAGTGGGCTTCCCTCGGGGACCGCGGGTTCGTCTTGGGGAGTTTGGTGCCGATCCTGATCGCGGCGTCGGCCTTTACGGGCTACGCAGCCGCCTACGCGGACAGCGCAGAGCCGCCGCTTCTATGGATGGCTTTAGCGGGGGCCGGCTGCTACCTCTTGGCGTGGCTGGCGGCGGGTCCCGTTCTCGGTCTGCTTACCGCCCGGGGTGTCCTTATCCCGGGGTCGCAGACGCGGTCCGGACTGCTTGGGGATGCTATCGCGCTGTTGGTTTCGGGCGCGGCGACCGGCGTGCTGCTTGGCGTTGGAATGCATATAGCCGCCATGTTGCGGTTCTCCGCCCCGGAGGGTTCACCGCCAGACCCCGCCAGCCTGCCCGGCCCCGCCAGCTTGCCGGACCTCGCCAGCCTGCCGGACAGCGCCACATGGCTGACCGTGCTGGGGGTCAGTTGGATCATACTGGCGATCTTTGGCGGCGAGTTGATCTATATCGGCTTACGCAGCTACTCCCGCCGCGGCGACACCGACCGCGAATGGCTCGCGCGTGCGGACGGTTGGCTGAGCGCGGCGGCGGCTTCGTGGGGGCTAATCGCCAGCGTCGCGCTGTTCGGGGCATTCGCCCTGGCGCACATTTATGTGCTGATAGGCTCGATTCTCGTGGGCGGCGCCTCCGGCGTCTACGCCATGGTCTTTGGCGGCGGTTCGCAGACCGGGCCAACCCAGGAGGTCGAGAAGCTCGCGAAATACCTGTCGCTCGACGCGAAGGTAAGCGCGGCGGGTTTTGTCTTTGCGCTGTTCCTGGCGATGGCGGTGGCCTGGCTTGATGGGTGGCTTCGGCACATCCTTAGCGTCAATTGCCTGTGGCTTGGGAGCAGAGTGTCGCCAATCGGACAGCAGTGGCTGCGTGACCTTGCGGTGATTATCGTCCTGCTGGTCGTCGGTCTCATTACGTCCCTGTTCATCAACGTCAATCGTTTTTCGCTGCACGCGGTCTACCGGAATTGGCTGGTGCGGGCGTTTCTCGGGTCGGCCCGTGCCCGCGGCTACCCTGAGCGAAGGGCGGATGCCTTCACCGGCTTCGATGCGGACGACAATTTGCCGATGGCGCAACTGCCGAAAGAGAAACCCCTCCATCTGATCAACATCACGCTGAACACGCTCGCATCCAAGAATCTGGCCTGGCAGGAGCGCAAGGCCGAGGCGTTTTCAATGACGCCTCGCGCCGTCGGCAATCCGAATGTCGGCTATCGCCCGACCGCGTCGTATGCGAACCCGAAGAAGGGGATAACGCTGGGCACCGCAATGGCGATTTCCGGTGCCGCGGTGAGCCCGAATATGGGCTACCACTCCTCGCCGGTGATCGGCTTTCTGCTGATGCTGTTCAACATCCGTCTCGGCTGGTGGCTTGGGAACCCGAAGCGTGCCACCTATAAGAAGGAGGGTCCAACGTTCAGCGCAGTGCCGCTCGCGGAGGAACTGGCGGGGCAGACGACCGACACCAGCCGGTGGATTTACCTGTCGGATGGCGGCCATTTCGAAAATTTGGGCCTGTATGAGATGGTACGGCGCCGCTGCCGCAGGATCGTCGTCAGTGACGCTGGCTGTGATCCGAAATGCGCTTACGAGGATCTGGCAAACGCCGCTCGCAAGATCTACATCGACCTGGGCGTCAGTATCGACTTCGAAACGATGGATTTGGCGGCGAGGCAAACGCCTCCAAAAGTCGCTGCCTACTGCGCGCTGGGGCGCATCACCTACCCGGGCTCGGTGGACGAGGGTTGGATTTTATACATTAAGCCCGGATATTTCGGGAACGAACCCGTTCATATCCAAGGCTACGCCAACGCTCATGCGAGCTTTCCCCATGAGTTCACGGCCAATCAGTTTTTTACCGAATCTCAGTTCGAAGCGTATCGGGGACTCGGTGCGCACATCGTCGAGTTGATCTGCATGGGGGGTGGGGAGCTGCATCCGTTGGCGCAGCCGGGTGCGATGAGTTTCCTGGAGTTGCAAAGGCAAGCAAAGGCATACTTGGCGGGGGTCGCGAAGGATCTGAGGCCGGGCTGTCCTGCCGTGGCGTGTCGACCGGACGCACACGTGCGTGGGTCTTCTACCAGCGGCCCTTGAGAGTGACCCATCTGACACGCTCTCGCCGTTATGGTGGGCGCAGACCTATGAACAGAGCCCTGGATATCCGGCGTTTGCCGGCGAGACGGGAAAAGACGTCGGAGGGTCAGTCTCAGCGGCCGTCGGTCTTACCGAATGCGAAGCGGGGGCGCCGGTCATCGGCGGTCGCGATGACCCGGTGCCCTCGGGGCCCTACCTGGAGGCTCCACGGAAGAGCTTGTATTATCAGGACCGGAGTGTTGAAAGCTCGACTCCGAGTGAATTTTCCAGGCCGTGCCGTCTCGCACGTCTGTCGTTGCCCAAGAACCTGCTAGATGAACAGGGCCATCCTGCCCGTGAAACGTGCCGGACCAACTGCCAGCCCTCAGCATCATCTCATTTCCGATCGCCGCGACGTGCTCGAGTTTCGATGGGTTCGGACTATAGTTCTGGTAGAGTTGCGCATAATCGTCCTCGATAGTTGGCCGACCGTGAAGTAGTCTGCTGCTCTTGATCATGGTCGCGTTGGCAGCGTAGAGAGCAGATACCGCCCTGGCGTTGCGTTCCGCATTCGCCTGGTTGAAGGCTGGAAGAATTCCAAGTCCCACTCGGATGTCCACCTCGTTCGAATGCCGACCTGCATCCGCGTGGCTCGCTCCTTGTGCCGACCGAGGCTTGATCGTGAGCCGATAGCCAATGCCGGGAACCGTAACGATCAGCCTCGGCTGCTTTGGGTCTTTCTCCATCTTCTGACGGAGACGACCTACATATACATCAATAGTTCGGTCAAAAGCTTCGGCCTCGCGCCCTGCAATTGCATCCAAAAGTGTGTCACGGCTCATCACCCGGCCGGGGTTGCGTGCAAGTGCCAGCAGAAGATCGAACTCTCGCCGACGCAACGCCACGTCGCGACCAGACGAATTGACTAGGATTCGGCTATCTAGATCGAGCGCGATACAGCCGAAGTCGAGGTAGTCGTGTAGGGTTGGTATTGCAGGCGGCATGGCATTCCCTCGGTGCAATCGAGGCAGGTTCGCCAAATATCCTCTTGTCAACGCTGAGGGTCTGCGAATGGCGACATATCCATGTTACATGCCGCTGCTAGGGCTTGTCGAGAACAGGCGTGCCCCCAGAAGGGCAATTCGGAAGCGCACCAGTGATAACCGTAGCTCGAGTGTCGGCGCATTGGTTGCGTATCGGGCTGACAACGATCAGGAGAAGCAAATGATAGCCAAGTCGATCGCAGTCACTACAGCAGCGCTCGCGGCTGCTACCCTGCTGATGGCCAGTCCGGGGCGGGCGGAAGAGCCAATGCAGGTCTCCGGTACCGCCATCACCACTAAGGTTGAGTCCCACTTTATCCTGGGGGGCGATCAGGTCCACGGGTTCGGGGTCGACAAATGGGTTGGAGCCATAAACGCGCCCGGATGGTTCGATTCGATGCAGGGGGCTTTTACCGGATCCTCCCTAACCGACCTGAAGCTTGGGCAGAGCGAGGCCAAAGGCTCTTTGTTCTGGCGCAACAGCGACGGGGCACTCATCTGCTCTTATGCGGTTAAGGCCGCATTCACAATGGATCAGAAAACCAACACGCCGACAGGCACTATTGAAGGCACATGGGAGATTAGCGACGGCATCGACCATTTTGCAAATGTGCGTGGACACGGCACTGTCAGAGGCGAGTTCAACGGCGCTAACGAAATAGACCATTGGAGTGGGACGGTCACTGGGTTCGAGAAACGGTCGCAGTAATATAATACTAACGGAACATTCACACACGCCGCTCGCCTACTGAGCGATGCTACTCTGGATCGTTGATCAGCGAATGCCGGGTCCGTTGAAGGCCGCGACAATGTCTTCGTAGGTGTTCCGGGCCCCGGAACAAGAATTTGTTTTGCCGCAGATAGTCCCGGGCGTTCTCTATGGGCGTGAGTTCCTCGCGCCGGCAGGAAATGATGCCGACGTCTATCCCAGCCACCTGAAAATACATCTGTGCAGGTATCATGGTGACGACCCACAAGCATACATAGACATCCAAACCTGTCGCACTCAGCGCGGCAGCAGATTAGTCTTCGCGAGGTCGATCACCTCATCCCCGCGCCCGCTCATCACCGCGCGCAGTACCCACAAACTGAAGCCCTTGACTTGTTCTACGCTTATTGTCGGGGGCATAGACAGCTCGTGCTTCGCGGTCACCACGTCCAGCAGCGCCGGCCCATCATGCGCCAACATAGCGGCCACAGCATTCGGCAGTTCACCCGGATCTTCCACTCGTTGCGCGTGGATGTCCATGGCGCGCGCCATGGCGGCGAAGTCGGGGTTCTTCAGGTCAACCTGCGTATCGACAAATCCCGCTGCCTTCATCTCCAGCGCAACAAATCCCAGCACGCCGTTATTGAAGATAACGACCTTCACCGGCAACTTTAGTTGGGTCAGACTGATCAGATCACCCATCAGCATAGTAAAGCCACCGTCCCCCGAAAGCGAAATCACTTGCCGCTTGGGCTGCGCCGCCTGAATTCCGATCGCCTGAGGCATGGCATTAGCCATGGAGCCATGCACCAGCGACCCCACCATCCGCCGCCGTCCGTTCATCCGCAGATAGCGCGCTGCCCAAACCGTTGGCGTGCCAACATCGAAGGTGAACACTGCGTCGTCTGACGCCGCGTCGCTGATCACCTTAGCCAGGTATTGCGGATGGATCAGCTTATCGGCCCGGCGTGCCGACGGCCAGGTCATCGAGACCGCGGCGCGCTTTCTTGTAGTGTGCGACAGCGTCGTCCAGGTGCCCGCGACTGGTTTTGGGCGTCAGGTTTGGCAGTAACGCCGAGATCGTGGCGCCGACGTCCCCCACAATCCCAAGCTCCAGTTTCGCTCGGCGCCCAAGGTTCTCGGGACGAATATCCACTTGCACGATTTTCGCGTTCGTCGGCAGGAATTGCTTGTACGGAAAATCGGTGCCCAGCATCAGCAGCACGTCGCAACTGTGCATGGCGGCATAGCCGGATGAAAAGCCGATGAACCCAGTCATGCCGACGTCATACGGATTGTCATACTCAACGTATTCTTTGCCGCCGAGCGCATGGACGATCGGGCTCTTCAGGGTCTCGGCCAGTTGCATGAGCTGCGCATGAGCGCCGGCACAGCCCCGCCCGCAAAACAGGGTCACCCGATCCGCGCCATTCAAACACTTCGCCAGCGCATCGAGCTCACTCGGAGCAGGGACCACGACCGGGGCAGGCGGTAAAAGCCCGGCCCGCGAGGAAACTGCGCGCGGTGGTGCCGGACGCACTTGCAGATCCCCCGGAATGACCACCACCGCGACGCCACGCAGCCCGACCGCCGCCCTGATAGCGTTCTCCAGCACATACGGAAGCTGGCTCGGATCAGACACCAGTTCACAGTAGTGGCTGCACTCCCGGAACAGGTTCTGCGGATGGGTCTCCTGGAAATAACCGCCCCCAATCTCGGAGGATGGTATCTGCGCTGCGATGGCAAGCACCGGCGTGCGGCTCCTGTGCGCATCGAACAAGCCGTTGATGAGATGCAGATTGCCGGGCCCGCAGGAGCCGGCGCAGGCTGCCAGCTCACCAGTGATCTGAGCCTCGCCGGCGGCCGCAAACGCCGCTACTTCCTCGTGCCGAACATGGACCCAGGCGATATCGTTCTGGCGGCGGAGTTCTTCGGTCAGGCCGTTAAGGCTGTCCCCGACAACGCCAAAGATACGCTTGATGCCCGCCTGCTTCAGGGTCTCAACGATAACGGCTGCGACGTTAGCCATCGGCTTATGCCTCCTGCATTTGGTGGGCACATTTCAGATTGACCGAGGCTCGTCGCAAGTGAGCTGAAATGCAATGCCACGCTGACCTGTCCGCTGGCGGCCGCGCAATCTCGCTCCAGAGATCCGGGCGTAGGCGCAGTTCACGATATTCCCCATCGGATCCTGCAGACGTTAAACCGGAAAGTCGTCGTCCGAATTCGATCGCGAAGAGGAAGTGACTACAAGGCTCGCCGTTTAGATTCCGGCCTCGATCACCGTGAACGGCAAGCGCTGGCTCCCGGCGGTCCCATAGCCGCCGGCTCCCGTGGCCAGAATATCTAACTGCTGCCCGTCGAGAATCAGGTCAGCACTTTTGCCACAATTGCCAGTGTCCGCGGCGGTACGCTGGCCGGCCCAGTGCACCTCATATCGTTCCACCGCTTCACTGACCTGGCCCTCAACGATCAGGCTACCGCCGGACTGACGCAGGTACGTCCAGGTCCAGGATGCAGCCAAACTGGTCCCGCCGATGCACGATCAGGCGCACGCCATCCTCGACCGGCGGGTTTGCGGACGGGACAAACGATACGATGTCTCCAACATAATTCGTCAGATAGGTCATCTGGACTATCGCATGCGCTGCGGTGAGCGAGAGCAGCGTGCTGGCCAGTCCGCCAGCTGCGGAAAGCAGGACGCCGGCCAAGATGTTTTTCTTTGTAGGCATAGTCCGCTCCGTGACCGGAAAGCGTTCTGCTTACAGGGAGAAAACTTTCAGAATGGTTAATCGGCAGCCGACGGCCGTTAACGCGGGTGCCCTAGCCCACGCAGCGGTGGCCCCGCAGCTTCGTGCTGCGATATGTCGGGCTTGCCCTCGTGCAGGTTCACTGCACGACCCATATCCGCCCCCGGAGTGGATCGGTCCGCAGTTGATCGAGGAGAATTGCGCCGGCCTTCAAGGTCGCCCTTGAGCGAAAGGACCTGGCCCATGAGGCGCAGGACCTCGGCGTAGTGAAGGCGTTCCCGCCCCTGGGCCTTCGACTGAGGAGATCATGTCGTCGAGCAGTCATACCAGGCCAGCCGAGGGTTAATCCGCCAATACGCGCTCATCGATCGGCGCCCGGCCGGACTGGGTCTCATCCGCCGGCGCGTGCAGCAGCAGATCCGTCAACTTATCCAGCAGGTAATCCGCGTCAGCGGAATCGACCGTTTCAACCAGCGTAAGCAACCGGGTGATCACCCGTGAACGGAATTGTTCCAGATCCCTGGGTTCGCCGTCAAAACCCGCCTCCGCGACTATGTCGATGGCAGACCTGATGGTGCCATACAGCTCCTCTGGCATCGCCGCCTTCCGATACAGTGCCTCCAACCCCCTGCGGCTCGGTTCATGGATCAGAATCTGCGCATTCTCTATCGATACGTCGCCCTTCGCTGCCATCGCCGCCTCGAAGAACCCGATGTCGCCCGTGCACAATGCCCGCAGGACCAACGAGGGCGTCAGCCTGCCATTGCGCTGCATCTGTGCCACCATTTGCCGCAGCTCGACCTCGGATGAACCGAGGCTGAGGCGGATGATTTCCTGTTCCCGAGATTTCAGGACCGATATCAGCGGCGGTTGTGGGCGCCAAAGCGTGCGCCTCCACCAAATGCGCCTGCAACGCTTTTGAAACCATGTTCACCAGCCGCTCAGCGACCGTGATCGGCAGTTTCTCCCGCAATACCATCGCTTCTTTGACCCGGGTGCTGCCGTCAAAACGGGAAAGTGCGTGGTTGAACTTGTCTTCCGCGATGGCGGCGCTGTTGTTGCCCATCAGCACTATAACCGCCGGTTCGTCAGCGTGCTCGATCAGTGCGCTGGTCACCGTCTCAGTCAAGTTTGGCCGGCTGGCGATGGCTTCTTGCTTCAAGGACGATCCGTTGCGGAGGAGCTCGATCAGGTCCTCGTCGGTCAACGCCAGAGAATCCGTCAGCATTGGAAACGCAACAGATTTCGACGTCCTCCGCCAGCCTTCGCGCGACGTCCCTCGGCAGGTTCGGCGAATGTCGCAAGCCTTCGGACAGCGAGGCTCGGACCCGTTCCTCTACATCCCGAGCAAGGATGCGAACGATATCCTGTCCCAACCTGACCTCGGTGGGCGTCAATGTATGATGGGAGAGATCCGCAGCGATCTTTCCCGCCAACTCGGCGCGCACATCGGGCGAGGGTTCCGACATCAGCCGGGCGACATCGTGAGATGAGAGAGAGGCGGCCATTGGACCTCGCGGACAAAATCAGACCGCGAGGGTGACAGAGAGAGATAAACAAGCGGTTAACGGCCAGTCTACGAGGTCCCCAACACGTTCAGAACCGTGCCCTCGGTCAAGATCTGCGGCAGAACCTGCAATTGACCGCCTCGTGCAGGGAAAAACACATATAACGGAACGCCGTCTCGCCCGTGCTGCCGGAGGAAGGCGGTGATTTCCGGATCCTGCCGGGTCCAATCGCCCTTTAGATACGCCACGTCATCCCGCGCGAACGCTTTTTGCACCGCCTCCGTCGAGATCGCCACCCGCTCGTTCAGCAGGCAGGTCACGCACCACGCCGCCGTCATGTTGACGAAGACCGGCCGCCCGGCCGCGCGCAGCGTCGCCAGTCGTTGCGGTGTAAAAGCCTCCGCCGAGGCCTCCGTTGCCGCGCCGACCGGCACTGCCGTGATCCCGGACAGCACCGCAAGCGACGCCAGAATTGCGACGACCGCCATGGCCTGCCCGAACCGGCGTGGCTGAACCGTCGCCGTCTGCGTCGCGCCGTACACCCAGCCGGCAAAGCCCACCAGCACCAACCCAGCCACCGCCCCGAGCACGCCGCTCGGTCCGGCCTCCTGGCTGATCACCCAGACCAACCACGCAGCCCCACCGTACATCGGGAAAGCCAGCGCCTGCTTGAGGATCTCCATCCACCGCCCGGGGCGCGGCATCAATCGCGCGAGGCCAGGCATCGAGGCCAGGGCCACATAGGGCGCGGACAAACCCAATCCCATGACCGCGAACACCAGCACGGTGACGACAGGCGGGGCGGCCAGCCCAGCCGCTACCGCGACGCCCATGAACGGAGCGGTGCAGGGTGTCGCCACCAGAACCGCCAGCAAACCGGTAAAGAAACTTCCTGCCACACCATGCCGATCGGCAAGCCCGCCACCGGCACCGGTCAGCCCTCCACCGACCTCGAAGACGCCCGACAGGTTCAGCCCCACCGCGAACAACAGCCACGTCATCGCCGCCACAAACACCGGGGAGGAGAATTGAAAGCCCCAGCCTGCGGCCGTACCCGCTGCCCTCGCAGCCAGCAATACTACGGCAAGAGCCACGAACGTCACCAGCACGCCGGCGGTGTAGGACACCGCATGGCCGCGGCCTCGGCCGGCATGCCGCGCCAACGCAACGGCCTTCATCGCGAGGATCGGAAACACGCACGGCATCAGGTTTAGGATCAGGCCGCCCAGGAAGGCGAAGATCAGAATCTGGCTCAGCGGTGGCATCGCCGGTGAAGGCGGCGGGCCAGGTGAAGCGCTGACGATCACATCCGTCTGCATGCCGGCCCGGTCGCGCACCGACAGCACGCCGGACAGATTTGACGCCGGGTCAAATCCCTTCGCCGGCTTAAGCGCCAGGGTGAAGCCGCCAACGCGCACCGACAGTGGTTGCGCCGCATCGTCCTGAATCTGGTCCGGCTGGCCGGGGATGAACCAGGCGTCGGTCACCGTCGCTGTGGACAGCTCCGGTCCTTGCACGAACAGCGTCCCATCGGGCGAGATCCGAGCGGCCCAGGGCGAGGCGCGTGGCACCATTCGATCATGCGCCGCGAACAGCCTCGCCTCACCCGACGGTCCTGGCGTCCCCACTGGCAAAGTGAGCGAAAAATCGCCTTCCTCCGGCACGCAGATGTCCTTGCAGACCAGCCACTGGGCGTGCGCTTTGATGGTGCCCGTAGCCGCGGTGACCGTGACCGGCAACAGCACCTCCCCAGTATAGGCGTAGGTCATCACCGGCCCTTCGGCGACCCGTCGCGGCGTCGGCCAGTCGATCGGCGATTGTGCCGCGCCCTCGATCGTTAGGTCCGGAGGCACGCCGGCATCGCCTGGGTTTTTCCAGTAAGTATGCCAGCCATCCGCCATCCGTAACCGCAATCCCACCCGGAATGGCTTGCCTGGCTGCATTGCGTCGGTGTCGGTCACCAGTGTCGCGACAGCCCGCTTGCTGCTGACCGGCGCGCTCTCCAGCGCCCAGGCGGGAAACGCCGCCACCAGCATCAGGACCGCTGTTAGAACCCGCTTCATGCCGTCTTCGCCTGCCCGTCAACGGCGGTGATATGCTCCCGTTCGGCCCGCGATGCCAGCGGTAGGTCGAGCCGGGATCTGCGGGCCCGGTTCTTTGCCGGCGATTCGACTTGCCGCATAAGCGTGGACGATAGCCTGGTGTTTCGCTATTCCACCGAGCAGGAGACCGATCGCCTGTTCAGCGGCGAAGGCACGATGCCAACATCTTCGATTATTCGCCGAGGAGCTTGGCCCTGCCGGCGAACATCGCGGAAATTCCCCCAGGCATTCACCCATCCGCCTTGATCAGTGCCGCGTACTATTTCGGCCGGGCCTTGTCAGGGCACGATGGCCACGAGCGTTGCCTGGAAGGTTCGTCGGGCATTCGCTAACGGGCGGATGAAAACGCATCCATTCGCTTAGCCGGCCGATTGATACCGTGTAGTGACAGAAGTCACTACTCATGAAGCGTATGTGTCGGCCAACGCCGCGTAGAGTGCCAGCGCCAGAAAAATCCGCCGGCCCAGACATGTGACCTGGTCTGCATGCGGTCGCTGAGGCGTCGGCTATCTTAGCTTTTTGGTATCACGCCATAGTGAAACATTAGTAGGTTGAAAGGCCCGACCTACGGCAACAAGCTTTCAACCAGGCGCCAAAAATCGCCTGTTCGCTGATAAGCGCAAGAAAGATTGAGGAAACATCACACGATGGAAGTGGAGCATGACGCTGCCGCTGAAGTCTGTCGGCCGGCTGACGCTTCGTCCGTCGAGCGGGCTAGCCGCTCCAGCAAATTGGCCGCCAGTACCCTCGATAATAAGCGCTCCTATCGGATCGGGCGTGCATCAAGGCGTCCTCATGGGTGGCATTTTTTCTCGGCCTGTTATCGCTGGCCGCGGGAGTTGGCTCCGCTGCCAGCGCGCAGGCTGTAGGCAGCTATTACACCGACGCCCAGGCTGACGCCGGACAAACAGTATTCGCCAGCCAGTGCGCGATTTGCCATGGCGACAAATTGGAGGGTAAGGTCGGACCTGCACTCGCGGGCGAGCAGTTTCTGAGTGTGTCCCAGTATCAGGAATTGACCGCCGGATTTCTCTACAAGACTATATCCAGGCAAATGCCAAAGAATGCGCCGGGCAGTCTAAGTAAGACACAGTATCTAGACGTCCTTGCCTATATTTTGAAGGTGAACGGCTATCCGGCCGGCCCGAGACAACTCACCGACGACGACCATGAGTTGAAGCGGATCAAGATAGAGCCGACCGGCAAACCGCAAGAGAGCAGTCAAACGGAGGATCGAAAATGAACAAGTGGAAGGCTGGTTTGTTGAGCACAGGAGTTATGGCCTCGGTGCTCTACGTGGCGGCAGGTGCCACATTCGCGTCGGCTCAGACGAAAGCCCCGAAGGAAACGGTCAACGGCAATATTACCGATCAGCAGCGCCTGAAGGCCGACCAGGATCAGGACAACTGGCTGCTGTACGGGCGAACCTATGAAAATCAGCGGTTCTCCCCAGTAAAGGAGATCACCGCCGACAATGTCAAGAACCTGCAGCCGGTGGCTCTCCTTCAGACCGGCGTGGTAGGTAGCTTCGAGAACAGCCCGCTCGTCTACAACGGTATTATGTTCGTTTCTACACCATACGATCATGTTCTGGCATATAACGCCGTCACCGGAAAGCAATTGTGGTCGTACGCACCTGATCTCGGCTACACACAACTCTGCTGCGGCCCGGAAAGCCGCGGCGTAGCGGTCGCTGACGGCAAGGTCTTCCTCGGACAACTGAACGGTGAGCTGGTCGCGCTCGATGCCAAAGACGGCAAGGTCGAGTGGACGACGAAAATCGGCGATCCGCGCGAGGCGTTCTCCCTCACCGTGGCGCCGCAGATCTATGACGGCATGGTGATCATCGGTACCTCGGGTGCCGAGTTCCCGACGCGGAATTTTGTTGGTGCATACGACGTCAATAGCGGCAAGGAGATGTGGCGCTTTTATACTACGGCAGCGCCAGGCGAGCCCGGTGGCGACACCTGGAGCGGTGAGTCCTACAAGACCGGCGGCGGTTCGATGTGGAACACGCCCGCCATAGATCCGCAGCGGGGATTAGTCATTTTTGCCACCGGCAATCCGAACCCCGACAATTACGGCGATGAGCGGAAGGGCGATAATGCCTATACTGACTCGATCGTTGCGATCCACGCGAAAACGGGCAAGCTGGCATGGTGGAACCAGCAGGTGCCCCACGACGTCTGGGATTATGACGCCGATGCACCCGTCGTGCTGCTGAATGTCAAAGACCAGAACGGCAAGGAAATCGCCGCCGCCGCTGAGGCGGGGAAAGAGGGACAGGTCTTCATCGTCAACCGCGACGATGGCAAACTGATCCGGAAATCGGAGCCGTTTGTCCAACAGAGCGAAAACATGGGGACCGCGCCCCCGACGACCGGTTACGTCAACATCTTTCCCGGTGCGCAGGGTGGCAACGAATGGTCGCCCGAGGCATACTCGCCGGAAACGCATCTGTTTTATGTCCAGGGCACCAATAAATCCTGGGAATACAGTGCCGCAACCGACGAGGATACTGTGAAGGGCCACCTCCGGCTCGGTGGCGTACTGCAGCCGATCACGCCGGAAGGACCGATGGAGCTTGGCGAACCGGGAGCGGACAAGCACCCAGCGCATGTGGACGGCGCCATTCCTCCGACCGGCAATCTCTCAGCCGTTGATCCGGATACCGGGAAGATCGTGTGGCAGTACAACTCGGACGCACCAATGGTTGGCGGCGTCCTGGCGACCGGCGGAAATCTCGTGTTTTCCGGAGAAATGAACGGCGACTTCAACGCGTTCAATGCCAAAACCGGCGAGAAGCTGTGGCACTTCAACCTCGGGTCGGGTGTCAACGCGCCGCCGATTACCTATCGGGTCAACGGTAAGCAGTATATTGCCGTCGCCTCGGGCGGCAATGCTGCCAACGGCAACAACGTCCTGATGAAGGAGCGGGGCTGGAACTTTGGTGATACAGTTGGAATTTTTGCGCTGAAGTGACTTGCGGGGGCGGCTCCGTGCCGCCCCTCACTCCTCCTCTGGACGCACCACAAATCAGGACCGGACGGATAGATCCCGGGGCCGCCCGGAGTTTCACAAATCAACGAAGCAAATGAGGGAATTCGCTCACGGAGCCGCCACCGAAAAGGTCTGATTGACCACCGCCCTCAGCCCGTCAATATCGAACGGCTTCGTTATGGTGTAATCAGCGCCAAGGTCGCGAGCCATGCTGAGAAGATCGGCGCAGTTGATCCGGCCACCCCCCGACATCGCTATGATCTTTGCCTCCGGTTGCTCGCGCCTTATCGCGATAATCGTCTCGATGCCTTCTCGTTTTGGCATAATGATATCGGTGATCACGAGATCAGGCCGGAGCGAACGAAAGAGCTGCATGCCCTCCTCGCCATCCGCGGCACAGACTACGCTGTAGCCTAGACCGCTCAGAATGGTTTCCACCGTCGTGCGGACGGCGGCGTCATCATCGATCACAAGAATCTGCTTTGTCATAATACTGCTGCCTCTGTTCGTTTGTCGGCCGGCCCGATTGCCAGCCCTGGTAAGATTATGTCGAAGCGGATGCCGTTGCCCGGCCGGCTCTTGACCGCGATGCTGCCACCATGCGCCGTGACGATGCCGTGGACGACGGAAAGCCCAAGGCCGGTACCGTTGCCCACGTCTTTGGTCGTAAAGAAGGGATCGAAAATCCGTTTGATTATGTCGTCGTTCATGCCGCAGCCGGTGTCGCTAACCCAAAGGCGAAGCCAGACACCCGAAGATCGACCCGCCTGGGATGGCACGGCATCGCCTTCCGCGGTGGCAAGCCCAATCGTAATCGTCCCCGTGCCGGTCCCGATCGCCTGAGCGGCATTGGCTGCCAGATTGAGGATGACCTGATGCAGCTGCGTCCGGTCCGCAAGCATCGGCGGCACCGCCTCGATCTGTTCTTCGATCTGAATGGTTGTGAGCACGCTGGCTCGGATGAGCCGCATGGACTCCTTGATGAAGACTTCAAGGTCGATCTCTTCCCTGTCGGGTGGCTGTTGCCGGCTGAAGGCCAGGATCTGGCGGACGAGGTCACGTGCCCGCTCGCCGGATTGCCGTACGATCTCAAGCAGGGCGCGATCGGCACTGTCCTCGGGCAATTTCCGGCGGATCAGCTCAGCAAGGTTGATAACTGGCACAAGGGTATTATTAAGGTCGTGGGCGATGCCGCCGGCCAGCGTGCCCAAGGATTCCATTCGTTGCGCTTGCAGCAGTTGGACCTCGAGTTCCCGGCGCCGCTGCTCGACGGCACGGACCTTGGTTATATCCTGGAACGTGCCGAAGAAGCCGATGATCGCGCCGGTCGCATCGAACACCGGGTCGCATTCGCGCCGGGCAACCCAAACCTCGCCGTTGGCCCGGATCATGCGGAATTCGCATGCCTGCGTCGCCAGTCCGGCCTCCCGCGATCCGATCAAAGGAGCGAGGCGGATCACCGTGTCGAGATCGGCTGGGTAAATCAAGGCGCGAATGGCGTCGACACGGTGCTCGAAGCTGTCGCGCGTGACACCAAAAATTCGGTATGCCTCGTCGGACAATAGCACCTCGCCCGAGTGCCCATCGTATTCGAAGCTGCCCAGTAATGTCAGCCGCTGGGCCCGTGCGAGGTGCGTCTCGCTGCGCCGCAGCCGGTCCTCATCGATCTTTCGCTGGGTTATATCGACGATCGTCCCAATAATCCGCAGCGCCTGGCCGCCACTGACGCTGCAGAGGCAGTAGGTGCCGTGGACCATCGCGTAGCTGCCATCGGCCCGGCGAAGGCGGTATTCGACGGCCCAGGGTTTGATAGTCTGTTCTCCACTCGAACCAAGCCTGTGTTCCTGCTCTCGGTAAAATTGGTCACGGACACCATCGTAGTCGTCTGGGTGAACCCTCTCCTTCCACCACTTCGGGGTCGGACCTATTTCTTCAGGGCGGTAGCCGAACAGCGCTTCCACAGGTCCGACCCAGCCGACCTGGTTCGTTGTCACATCCCAATCCCAGATCACACACCCCGTGGCGCTGACTGCGAGACTATAGCGCTCCTCGCGCTGGCGTAATGCTTCCTGCGCTCCCCGCAAGAGGTACGAAGTCTGAGTGGTTGGGCTGGTGATCGCATCGATCCCCGATGCGGCGAGCGCTTCGAGATCGACGTCAAGTGCCGCAAGGCTAGCAGTAATGCGGGCGACATCGCTCAGCCCTTCCGGACCTGCGTTGGTGTCTGCCTGGCGTGGTGCCACGCTTTCTCGATGGATGACTATGTTGCGGTACATCAGTTTGACAGCTGTACAAAGCAGCGCGGGCTCGGGCGGTCTGCCAGGGCGCCGGTTAGAAGTTGGGCCGCGATGTCGGCCGGGGGTATCGCCGTCGGAACGCCGGACCCGGGTCTCGGACTCGCCATTCAATTCGGCCGTTTCAGCATTGTTTCGACCAAATCGAGATTGCTGAGATCTCCAATCATGACAACACCGGGATCGGGCGACAGCCGGATCAGTGTCGGCGAGATCGTGACCATATCGGCCAAAGCCCGGGCCGGGTTTGCCAGCACATCGACGATCTCGACGTCGGCATCGGTTTCGCCGAGCCGGCTGAGGACGGCCCGCAGATTTGACTCTGCGGCAACTGAATTCGGTGCACCCATGGCTACATAGAGGCGAAGCTGAAACGATGCTGCCATCATGTATCAGCTCGGTGCGGGAATGGGTGCAGATACCCGAGCGGAATTGCCGTCCGACGATTCACCGCCGCGTACACCAAGGAGGTCGGTCTGCTCCTCCCGCCGGGACTGGATGCGAAGAAGCTCAATCCTTTCAAGGCTCTCGGCCTCGGACGCCGCGAGCGACAGGTGGCTCTCGATCTCGGAGATCCGCGCCCGGAGTAGCCGCTGCTGGTTCGCATTCTCTCGCACCTGGCGCCCATGCTCGCCCTGTCGTTGCAGCTCCTGGATCGCGCTCTCCCGCTCCTTCTCGAACCGCGCTGTTCCCATCAGGACCTCCCCCCCGACGAAGTAGACGTCGGTCAAGCTGATGCCTTCGTTCGACAGGCGAAGTTCGCGAACCTGGTTTGAATGCGCAGTCCCGCGTGACTTGATGACAGTGAGGGCTCGGTTGCGTTCGCCACCCAAGGGGTTGAACGAGACACTGATCCAGGTGTCCGCGATGGCGGAGATCTGAGCGTGGGCGACCTCGCTGTCGCTGCCGCGTTCCAGCAGTGTCGTCAACATGAATGTGATACCCCTTGATTTAGCGTGGTCAAGCAAACGCTCGATGACGCCGACGCCAAGCAGCAGACCGTTGAAGTGTGCGAGGGTGGAGATCGAGTCGACAACGAATACGTCGGGTTTGACAGTATCCAACAGATCCCGAAATCTCATGAAACTCTCTCCCGGGCTCAGGACCCCGGTGCGGAAGCCTTCGATGCTGAGTCGTCCGGCAGTAATATGCGGCCTCAGATCGACGCCGATCGAGCGAAGATTGCGGACAATCTGCTCCAAGGTCTCGTCGAACGAGACCACCAGAGCCCGTAGGCCTCGATTGCAAGCGGCATTGACGAAAGTACCGGCCAACAAGGTCTTCGCGGTCCCGGGCCCCCCGGATATCAGGAGAGCGGAGCCACGGTGGTAGCCGCCACCAAGCATATCATCGAGGCGAGCGATGCCCGAGGACATCCGTTCCCCGAAAACAACATGTTTAAGCTCCGGCGATGTGAATTCGCAGAGCCTAAGGCCCCGGTGGTCCAAAACTATCGGGAACTCGTTGGCGGAATGCGCCGTGTTGCGGCATTTAACGAGCCGCAGCCCGCGCTCCGACGTCCCGTCGGTTAGCTTATGGTTCAGAAATATCACGCAGTCAGCAAGATATTCGAGAAACTCGAGCTGCGGCCGTTGTGCGAGCCCCTCGGTCTTGGCGGTGAAGATCGTCGTCAGGTGCAGACGTTTCGCCCAGCTATAGGCGCGGTGGAATTCCCGCCGCTCGGCGCCGCGATTCTCCATCAGCACCAGAAGGGTGTCGAGGGCATCGAAGACCAGCCGCCTGGCCCCCATCTTCTCGATCAGACTGCCAAAGCCGGCGAGCAGTGCGTGAAGGTCGAAATCCCCGGACAGCACGCTGTCAACCGCTGGCCTCGCGCCGATCAAACGGAGCCCCTCATCGTCCGCCGTCCCTGTCCAGCCGAACCTGGCTGCCTGCGCGAGCAGATCCGCGGTATCCTCTTCGAAGCTGATGAACACACCGGGCTCACCATAGTCGCGCCAGCCGTTGATCAGGCTCTGCAGGGCAAAAACCGTCTTGCCGCTGCCGGAGCCGCCATAAACCAGGGTCATGCGGTCGGCCGGAATGCCCCCCGCCAACGAATCGAACCCCGGTAATCCCGTCTGCGCCTTGGCCACATAGCCCGGATTGGCGGCAGCATCTCCAATCGCTTTCGTCATTGGTCCAGATCCTGCCTTAAGATATTGCGCGGAGCCCACCATATACTTTATTTCTTGAGTTCCAACGTTATTATTTTGCTGTCAATTCCGTAACGCGTGGATGCACGGCTGATGCTGTGGGACTTACCTTCCCGGATTTTTCGCTCTAGCCTTCGATCGACCGGTCTGAGATAGAGGAAATTGCTCATGACACCCAATGGCTTTGGCGCAGATTGCCTCGCTGGTGTGCGCGTCCTGGACTTGACCCAGTTCGAGGCTGGGCCGTCCTGCACCGAAACCCTCGCCTGGCTGGGCGCCGAGGTAGTGAAGGTCGAAAACCCGAAAGGCGGCGATCCCGGCCGCTCACTTGGCGGCAAGCCGGGCCAGGACGATCCGTATTTCCTGAACTTCAACGCCAATAAGAAATCCGTCACGGTCAACCTGAAGGACCCCCGCGGTCTGCAACTGGTCAAAGACCTCGCCGCTAAAGCCGACGTGCTGGTGGAGAATTTCGCGCCTGGCGCGATCGAGCGCCTGGGCTTGGGAGTCGACGTGATCCGCGCGCTGAACCCCACGATTATCTATTGCCAGGTGAAGGGTTTTGGCGAAGGCAGCCCATACGAAAAAAATCTCGCCTTCGACATGATCGCCCAGGCCTGCAGCGGCATCATGAGCACGACCGGTGAACGTGATGGCCGTCCGCTGAAGCCCGGCCCTTCGCTGGGCGACACCGGCACCGGGATGCTGCTCTCGATCTCCATCCTTGGCGCGCTGTATCGCCGCAAAGCGACAGGGCAGGGGGACCACCTGCAGGTCGCGATGCAGGATGCCATGCTGCACTACATGCGTATCGCATTTTCCTATCAGGCCCGCACTGGCAAGGCGGCGCCGCGGGCGGCCGACAGCAGCGTCTCGGGCGGCAATCCGCCGATGGGCACTTTCCCGAGCAAAGGCGGCGGCCTGAATGACTATGTGTATGTCTATACATCGCGCGCCAACCCCGAACACTGGCGCCGCCTGCTCGCAGTAATCGGCCGCGAAGACCTCGTCGGCGATCCCCGCTACAACTCACCCGCGGCCCGGTCCGAACGCGCCGCCGAAGTCAACGAAATGATCGCCGCCTGGACCCGTCTGCACACCAAGCACGAGGCAATGGAGATCATCGGTGCCGCCGGGATTCCGGCCGGCGCGGTGCTCGATACGCTGGAGCTGACCAACGATCCGACCTTTGAACAGCGTGGCATTATGCAAACCATCGATCATCCCGTCGTCGGGCCGTTCAAAATGGTCGGGTGGCCAGTTCGCTTCTCCGGTAGTCCGCCGCCTGTAAAGCCCGCACCATTACTTGGAGCAAACAACCAAGAGGTGCTGACCAGCTGGCTCGGACTCGACGCGGATAAGGTGAGCGGTCTGCGCAATGAAAGCATCATCGGCTAATCAAGGGAGAAATTAATATGGCGGAACTCACCGGCTCGGAAATCATCGCCCGATGCCTGCAAAAGGAAGGGATCAGCGATCTCTTCTACATCATGGGCGGCCCGATGCTTCTTGCGGAAGCGACCTGCGTCAAGGAAGGCATCCGCATGATCGACGTCCGCCACGAGCAGGCCGCGGCGTTTATGTGCCAGGCCTACAGCCGCCTGAAGCAAGTGCCGTCGGTGTGCATGGCTGCCTCCGGTCCTGGCGTGACGAACCTGATCACCGGCATGGCGAATGCTCTGGTTGACTGTTGTCCTGTCGTCGCTCTGGGAGGATCCAGCCCACTCAGCCAGTTCGGCCGTCAGGTGTTCCAGGAAATCGACCAGGTCGAATTGATGCGCGGCTGCTGTAAATACGTTGATCGGTTGATCAACCTGAAGCGCATTCCGCAACAGATCAACTTCGGGCTGCAGAAGGCGATCCTCGGCAAGCCAGGCCCGGTATATCTCGATTGTCCCGGCGACATGCTCTACCAGAAGATCGACGAGAACCTGGTCGACTGGTCGTTCGCCGGACGACCGATCCTGGACAGCCGCCCGATGGGCGACCCGCGCCAGGTTGACGCGCTGATCGGCGCACTGGCCGAGGCAAAGAACCCGCTGATCGTATCAGGCTCCGGCGTAATCTGGTCGCGCGCGTGGGCGGAAATGCAGGCCTTCGTCGAAGCAGCCGGCATCCCGTTCTACACCACCCCACAGGGCCGTGGCGTGGTGCCAGATGACCATCCGTATTCCTTCCTGTCGATGCGTTCCGGCGCGTTCAAGGAAGCCGATCTGATCGTCGTCCTTGGCACCCGTATGAACTACATCATCGGCCATGCCAGCCCGCCGCGCTTCGGGCCCGCCGCAAAAATTGCCCGTATCGACATCGATCCGACCGAGATCGGTGCCGCCGCCCGCTATGTCGATATCCCGATCGTCGGCGACTGCAAAGCGGTCCTCGGTCAGTTGCTGCAGGGCATCAAGGGCCGGATCAATCCCGACAAATACGCCGGTTGGCGCAAGCAACTAGCCGATGGCGAAGTCGCCAAGCGGTCCTCCGCCGGGGCCAACAAACTGCAAGAGGACGGCGACATCCATCCCGTCCGCATGTTGGAAGCGGTGCGAGACTTTGCCAAGCGTGATGCCATCCTCTGTGTGGATGGGCAGGAGACACTGAACTACGGGCGCCTGACCATCCCGACGTTCTCGCCGGGACATCGCCTGAACTCGGGTCCATTCGGCACGATGGGTGTCGGACTGCCTTTCGGGGTCGGTGCGAAGGTTGCCTGTCCGGACAAGCAGGTCATCGTGGTACATGGTGACGGCTCGATGGGCTTGAACGCGATGGAACTGGACACCGCGATCCGTCACAAGATCCCCATCCTGGTGGTGATTAGCCTGAACGGCGGTTGGACCGGCGATCCGAAGCGCGAGAAGCCGGGCCGCGACCTTGGTTACACCCGCTACGACAAGATCTGCGAGGCGTTGGGCGGCTACGGCGAATACATCACGAAAGTGGAGGATATCCGCCCGGCGCTGGAGCGCGCGCAGAAGAAGGTCGATGAGGGCATGGTCGCCTTGGTGAACGTACGCACGGATTATCGGGCGCGCTTCGCAGGCGTGGCATTCTCCGACTATTCGACTTAATGATTCCCGCGTGGCCGGGACCGAGGCCGGCCACGCGATCTCCACAGGTTGGCTTAACGCCCCTTGTTGCTTGCGCATGCTTGCACGGCCCAGTGCCGGGATCCCGCTCGTCCGTGATTTGCCCGACTACCGCCCGGACGCGCCCCTGACATCCCACCCCCAAACCCGCAACCAGTTGAGAGCTGTAGCCGTACAGAGATTGTAACCCGCGACACCCGTCGAGCGAATGGCTTGGGGTAAACATCCTCAGCCGCGGAGATCGCCGTGCCCAGCCCCTCCAAGACCCGAGCAACTCGAAGCCGAGCCGACGGCGCCAGACGACCGCTCCCCGTGCGTCTCACCCATTGGGTGAACGCCTTCGCCATGACCTGCATGATCATGAGCGGGTGGCAAATCTACAATGCCTCGCCGATCTTCTCCTTTACTTTTCCAAGCTGGTCCACCTTGGGCGGCTGGCTTGCCGGCGCCATCGCCATCCACTTCGCCGCCATGTGGCTCCTGGTCGCCAACGGCCTCTTCTACCTCGCTTACGGTCTGCTCTCCGGCTACTTCCGCCGCACCCTGCTGCCGCTGACCCCAGGTCAGGTCGCAAGGGACTTCATCGCCGCGCTGAAATTCAGCCTCAGACACGAGCCCGGCATCTACAATGCCGTTCAGAAGCTTCTCTACATCGTCGTCCTGCTTCTCGGCGTCAGCGCCGTGCTGTCCGGCCTCGCCATCTGGAAGCCTGTCCAGTTCGCGCCGCTCACCGCCCTGCTCGGTGGATACGACACAGCGCGGGTCGTGCATTTCCTGGCCATGGCCGGGATCGTCGGCTTCATCACCGTCCACCTCGCCCTCGTCGCGTTGGTCCCCAAGTCCCTGCTCTCCATGATAACCGGGCACGGCGCCGCACCCAGCTTCGTTCACCGGACGGGAGCAGGGACATGAGAGCGATCTTCTCCCGCATCCGGAAGCCGCAGCTCGCGAACCACCAGCCCGCGCTCGCCCGCATCGAGCGACGCCTGCTGCTGCGCAACGGCTTGTCGTTGGGCGCGCTGACGATGCTGACCGGTTGCGATCCGTCCGATGATGACGCCGTCGATCGGTTGCTTTGGAGAATGTCGCGCTGGAACGACAAAGTTCAGGCCGCGCTGTTCGACCCCAACAAGCTGGCGCCCACCTACCCCGAGAGTGACGTGACCGACCCGTTTCCGTTCAACGCCTACTATCCGGAATCGGAGGTGCGCACCGTGGACACCGCCGCCTGGCGCCTCGAACTGTCCGGCCTGGTCGCCGAGAAGGCCCCATGGTCCTTGGCGCAGCTTCGCGCCTTGCCGCAAGAAAGCCAGATCACGCGGCACGTCTGCGTTGAAGGGTGGAGCGCCATCGGCCAATGGAGCGGCGTGCCGTTCCGCACCTTCCTTCAGCGCGTCGGGGCTGACACGCGGGCCCGCTACGTCGGTTTTCGCTGCTTCGACGACTACCGCTCCAGCATCGACATGGCCACCGCACTGCACCCGCAAACCACTCTTGCACTGGACTACGGGGATCGGCCCCTGCCACCGAAATATGGGTCACCGCTGAAGCTGCGCGTGCCAACGAAACTCGGTTTCAAGAATCCGAAATACATTGCTGCACTTTACATCACCAACGATAATCCCGGCGGCTACTGGGAAGACCAGGGCTACAACTGGTTCAGCGGGTCGTGACCCTCGCGCCCGCCATTGTGCGGGCGGGCTGCCGCGAGACAAGCATATACGCTACCCTGCACGCCCGTGCCAGGGTAGACCGTATGACCGCAGCGAGAACGCGAGCAGGAACGGGGCCAAGCGCCGCCGCAGAACCATTGGTGGCGCCCCTGACGTCCGAGGCGCAGTTGGCGTCTCTGATGGCCGCTGCCCAGGACGGCAACGCCGCTGCTTACCAGAGCCTTCTGCGGAGTTGCCTGCCGCTGATCGGTTCGATGGTGCGAGGCAAAGGCGTGCCGGCAGATCGGGTAGAGGACGTGATCCAGGACGTCCTGGTAACCGTGCATCGCGTCCGGCACACCTACGACCCGGCGCGGCCATTCACGCCTTGGCTCCGGGCGATCGCCCAACGGCGGGCGATCGACGTGCTGCGATCGCACGGACGCCACCGGACGCGGGAGATCCACGCGCCGGTTATGTATGAATCCCACCCCGATCCCGCGCCAACGGCCGCCCAGAGACTGGAGCAATCTGCCGGTGCCGACGCGCTGCGCGCAGCTGTGGCTGCGTTGCCTGAAGGACAGCGCCAGGCTGTTGAAGAACTCTCCCTGCGAGAGCGCACGTTGGAGGAGGCGGCCGCCAGGACCGGCCGCACCAAGGGCGCGCTGAAGGTGAACCTGCACCGCGCCCTTAAGACGTTGCGCATCCATCTAGACAAGGGAGATGGCGCGGATGCCTGACCACATGTCATCGCCCGAGGCGCTGATCCAGAGCCTCGCCAGCGACCTGCGGCCGGTGCGGCGCCTGGCCCCGCCGTCGCTTCGCGCGCTCGGCTGGCTGGCCGTCGTGGGCGCACTGGCCGTGGCGCTGGCATGCTTTGCCGATCTGGGCGCGATGCTGCGTCAGGCTTACCGCAGCGCCGGACATGTGGTTGGCCGTCATGGGATCGACCCTAACCGCAGTCCTGGCCGCTTTCGCGGCCTTCCAGACGAGTATGCCCGACCGCAAACCGGCGTGGGCCCTGCTGCCCGTCCCGGGCTTGCTGCTTTGGGTCGGCGCCAGTGGTCTTGGGTGCCTCCGCTCCTGGTTCTTGCCCGGGACGCACCCGGCCGACTTTGTTGAGGCTCGGATCTGTCTCGTCTTCATCCTCGGCATTTCGGTGCCATTGTCGATCTTGTTGGTCGTGATGCTGCGGCGCGGCTTTCCGCTGCGGCCCAACCTCACCGCCGCGACCGGTGGTCTCGCCGCCGCCGCCGCCGCCGCGACGCTGCTCAATTTCTTCCATCCGTTCGACGCGGCCGCCACCGATCTGGTCGTTCATGCCGGCGCCGTGGTCCTTGTCGTTCTGGCCGGCCGGGCGCTCAGCGGGTGCCTGTTTCGCGACCGGGGCGTGTAACCTTGACTGCAATCCAGCGAACAGGGCGGTGACGGGCGGCAAGGGCCGTTGCGTCACAAACAGTGGAGAACCTGCTAATGCCCCTTCGCATCAAATCTCTGGCGACGATCGCCACGGCCCTCGCCATCGCACTCGCCGCCCCCGCCGCGTTTGCCGCCGATCAGATGACTAACGGCCATGAATCCGGTTCCGGCGCGACGACAATGGACAAGGGTATGGACCCGGCCAAGCCGCACGCCACCGGCGACGCTATGTCGCATTCCACCAAAGATAAAATGTCTGGCGGGTCCCAAACCATGAGCAACGACACCTCCATGGGCCACGATAAAAAGTAGCTCACGAAGCAATCGTCGAACGGTCTGCGACGAGGTCCATTGCCGAACTTTAAAACCTATTCGGCACGCCCTCGCCGCCGCAATGGCTGCAAGCAATCGCAGCAGCCATTGCGAGCCGTTTCCGGTCCAACAATGGAGGAACGCATGGGTTTTCGCGTTATTTCTCTCGTTCCGGGCCTGGCTCTTCTGGCGGTCTCCGCCCGATCCATGGCCGACTTATCGAGCCGGCCTGTCGTGGTCGAGTTGTTCACGTCGCAAGCATGCTCCTCATGCCCGCCTGCCGACGTGCTGCTCACAGATCTGGCACAGCGGCGCAACGATGTTCTTCCGCTCTCTTTCCACGTCACCTATTGGAACAACCTTGGATGGCGAGACCCCTTCTCCTTCCCCGCGGCGACCGAACGCCAGCGAGCCTACGCCGCAAAGGTCGGTGATGAGTTTGTCTACACACCTCAGATGGTGGTGGACGGCACCGAGAGCTTCGTCGGATCCAATCGTAACGAGGCGGAGGCCGCCATCCGCCGGGCGAAATCCGCGCAGATCACGCCTGTCCCGCTGCACCTTGGGCGCCAAGGTGAGGGCCTGATGATCGAGGTCGGCGCTGGCGCCGGCCAAGGGGCTGTGTTGTTGGTCGGATTTGATCCCGAGCACAGCACGGCAATCGGAGGTGGCGAGAACGGTGGGCGGCGGCTTCAAGAATTGAACGTCGTGCGCTCGATCCAGACCATCGGTCAGTGGACCGGGATGCCGCTTCGCCTCGAGCACCCCTTGCCAGCGGGCAGCCAGTTTGCGGTGCTTCTACAGGCTCCGGACGGACGAATTATCGGCGCATCCCGACAGAACTGACAGACCCGAAACCTTATTGGCTCGGCCCCGCAGCGCAGGTGATGGTTTACCCAGATCTGCGGAGCATGAAACCGGAAGTTCAACATGTAACCATTGCCCGACCTCGGCCGAATAGACCCCCGACTGCACCTTGCCGATGACAACTGCACCTTGCCGATGACAATGGAGTAAAGGAAATGACAAAACGTGGCCTTCTTCTAACCGGTGGATCAGTTCTAACCCTGCTGCTTGGCCGGCGTGCCTTCCAGGGCGCAGGTGCTCATGCCGCAGCGGGCACCGAGCATTTCGAGGTGGTGAAGACGGACGAGGAGTGGCGGCGCCTTCTATCGCCGGCGCAATATGCCGTGTTGCGTCAACAGGCGACGGAGCGGCCTGACTCGAGCCCGCTCGACCAGGAGACCCGGCACGGCCAGTATAATTGCGCGGGCTGCGGGCACCCGCTCTTTTCGTCGGACACCAAGTTTCACAGCGGCACCGGATGGCCGAGCTTCTGGCAGCCGCTCGATAATGGCGTAGGCACGACCACTGACCGGAGCCTGTTGATGATACGGACCGAGGTCCACTGCCACCTCTGCGGCGGCCACCTTGGCCACGTGTTCGACGATGGGCCTCGTCCGACCGGCCTGCGCTACTGCATGAACGGTGTCGCATTGGCCTTCAGTCCCGACGCGTAGCGCCTTCCCCCGCCCACCATTGGAGACATCGACTCATGGCCAACCCTCTTTCCGTATCGCCAGCTACCCCCTCCTTGCGAACCCGCTCGAGACATGGCGCGGCCATTCTCATGGCGTTAGCCGCCGGTACTCTGCTTTACCAATCAACGTCCCGGGCTGCCGATCAGGCGCGGTCCCTACCCCCTCCGGCGGTCGACCTGCGCCCTGCGGCGGGGGAGCCGCACAGACTGGAAAGCGTGATACTCGCAGGCGGCTGCTTTTGGGGCGTGCAAGGCGTTTTCGAGCATGTGCGCGGCGTCAAAAGCGCTACCTCAGGCTACGCCGGCGGCACGGCGGAAACAGCGGACTACGAGAGCGTAAGCACCGGGACCACAGGCCACGCCGAATCCGTGCGGGTTGTCTACGACCCTTCGAAAATCTCCTATGGCGAGATCCTGCGGATCTTCTTCTCCGTCGCCCTGGACCCGACCGAGGTGAACCGTCAGGGGCCCGATACGGGAACTCAATACCGCTCGGAAATATTCACTACCCGACCGGAGCAGGCGGACGAGGCACGTGCTTACATCGCACAACTTGACCAGGCGCACATCTTCAGCCGGCCAATCGCGACCCGGATTACGCCCGTGAGCGGCTTCTATCCAGCAGAAACGTATCATCAGGACTATCTGGTCCGGCACCCAGACAACCCCTACATCGCCATCAACGACCTGCCGAAAGTGCACGCGCTGCAGCGGCTATTCCCGGAGTTTTATCTCGAGCAACCGGTGCTGGTGCTTCGCCCGGCCGCGTGACGCGTGTAGATTTTTCGTAATGGCAAGAAGCGATACTGGCTTTCCTTGTTTCGGATTTACAAACCAGCGACCCCGAAGCAATCAGAGGGATTACTATCATGAATAAGTCTTGCCCCTTCGGGACACAGCTCGGCGTCGCTCGGCGCCAGCGACTTCCGGGCGTCGAGCATCGACAAACGCTACCCAGCAATCGAAACTGAGAACTCAAGTCGTATCAAAGTAGAGACTTAGTAAAGGAAGATGCCGAGTTTTGAGTGGTAGCTTCCCGGCGATCTCGTCGACCGCCGAAAAGCCGTGCCACGTATTTTGCCTATCTACTTGACGACGACCGTGCCGTGCATTGCCGGATGCAGGCCACACATGTAGGCGAATGTCCCGGCCTTATCGAACTGATACGTAAAAGTCTTGTCTGTATCGAGTGCCTTTGACCGCGCGCCAAGCGCGGTCAGAACGATACTGTGCGGTATATCGTCCTGGTTGGTCCAGGTCACCGCCGCGCCTTTGGCAACCACCAACTTCGCGGGCCCAAAGGTGAAGTTGTCAATTTTAATCTGGGCCGCGTCATCTGACCGCGCCACTACCGGAACGATCAGGCACGCGAGCAGAAGCCCGCGTTGCAACAATGTTTGCATGGAGCCTCTCCTTAGCTGGCCAGCGGTGTATCGACGATGGCCAGTGGCGACTTGGTCGTCACCAGGCTGACCTGGGTCGTGCCCAGGACGTTCTTCAATTCCCCGGGCGGCACCGGCGCCGGCCCGGGACCTTTGGCGACGCCCGGTACGCCCTGTGGAAACGCCGTTGAGCGCGCCGTGTGGAATGCAACGTGCCCCTCTACTTTCTGCATCACCTGATGAATGTGGCCATTCAACACGGTGACGGATCCGAATCGTTTCAGATAGGTCAGCGCCTGCCCGCCATCCTTGGTGCCCCAGCCCCAGTCCTGGTAAACGATCCATAGCGGCACATGCGCGAACACCACGATCGGCGTGCTGGCGGACAGACCCTTCACGTCGTTTTCCAGCCACTCCAATTGCGCCTGCCCGAGGTCGCCCAGTCCATTGCCCTGCAGGTTGACGACATTAACCAGACCGATGAAGTGCACGCCGTGGGCATTGAAGCTGTACCAGCCGTCGCCATGAGTCCCCTTGCCATAGTGATTGAGATAGCTCTTGCCGTTGTCTTCCAGGATGTCGTGCTCACCGGGCACGGTATAGACCTGCAGATTGGTGGCGCCCAGCAGTTGTGCGCCAGTATCGAACTGCTCGGCTGTGGAAAGATGAGTAATATCGCCAGTGTGGATCAGAAAGGCAGGCTTGTCTTCCACCGCGGTCACACGACCCAGTGCCTCCTGGAAGGTGCCGGCCACGTTTGTATTTACCGGCTTGTTGAAGCCCAAATGACTGTCGCTGACCTGGGCGAAGCTGAATCCGGTCTCGGCCGCCTCGGCTTGTCCGATGATGCGCGCCCGCGGGACGCCCCCAGCGACGGTCCAGACCATGGCACTGCCGGCCCATGTCATGCACTTCAGGAATCCGCGCCGGTCGGGGTTGTACGTCTCGATGCTCATGTGATTGTGCTCCAGGTTACTCTGACCGCAATACCGGGAGGAGCCGGGTATTATTCCCGCTGGAAAAAACAATTTTGATCGGGAATAAAGCGCTCGCGCTGCCAGTATATGATCTTCGCTTCGCACCGGATGGAGGCCATGGCGACCGACGCCCGAACCCGACGTTTCGAACTGCTGGCGATGCCGCATCTGGATGCGGCGTTCAATCTCGCCCGTTGGTTGACCGGCAACACCGCCGACGCCGAGGACGTGGTTCAGGACGCTTACCTGCGCGCGTTTCGCTACCTCGATGCGTTTCGCGGCGACAATTTCCGGGTGTGGCTGCTGACCATCGTGCGCAATAGTTTCCTCGACTGGCTGAAGGACAATCGCTCCAACCGCCAACTGTTCCAGCCCCCTCCGGTCGATATGGATTGGGCGGATACCGCGCCAAGCGCCGAGGCGATGCTGCTGGACCGTGTCGATAGTGAGACTCTCAACACCCTGGTTAGCCAACTGCCGGCGGAGTACCGCGAAGTTCTGATCCTGCGGGAGATCGAGGACCTTTCCTACAAGGATATCGCCGCGGTGACGGCCACCCCCGCCGGTACCGTGATGTCGCGCCTGTCCAGAGCCAGATTGGCGCTGCGCAAGGCGTGGGCCGACAACGAGAAGAAGCTATGACACACGAACGGGTCCAACGCCTGTTACCCGCTTACGCGGATCGCCAGATCGGTCCGGTTCGCCGCTTCTTGCTCGGGCGACACATCGCACGCTGCCCGTCCTGTTTAGCGCAACTGGAGGCGATGCAGACCACACAGTCGGCGCTGCGCACCAACCTGACGGTGCATCGCGCACCTCCGGCATTGGCGACGCGGATAGGGTCCGCCCTGCCGCGTGAGGCGCCCCCTGTTGTCCGAGGCCGGCCGTTTCAGTTCGGCTTTGCCGGAGCGGCAATGGCGGGTGGCCTCGCCGGTGTCGCGCTGACATTGGCAATTACTCGTCTGACTCCCGAACCCGATCCGCTGGTGGCCGATGTCGTTGCCGATCACGTCCGGTCGTTGATGGCCGACCATCTAGTGGACGTGCCCACCAGCGACCAGCACACGGTCAAGCCATGGCTGTCCGCGCGCCTCGACCTGTCTCCGGTGGTCAAGGATTTCTCCGCCGAGGGGTATCCGCTGGTCGGCGGCCGCCTCGACTATGTTGACGGCCATCGAGCCGCCGCCATCGTGTATCACCGCGACAAGCATGTGATCAATCTGTTCGCCTTTGTATCGGACGAGCGAGCCAATTCGCCGCCTCGTCAGGACAAGCGGGACGGGTTCAACGTCGTCGAATGGCGTGTCGGCGGCCTGTCCTACGTCGCCGTTTCCGACGTCGAAGCATCCCAGTTGCTGGCGTTCGCTCGGTTGGTGCAAGCCGCCGGCTAGGTCGCCGCACCGCGGGCATGCAAAGGCGTTAGTATTTGCGGTCTCGGCACATTAAGCAGTCCTACTGGCCGTGTCGCCACTGCTATGGGACTACGCCGCAGCTTAAGTGGGGCGATCTTGGACGACGCCGCGAGCTTCCGGCACGAGCGGGGGTTGACAGAGCGCTACGAATGCGATGCATTCTCATGTAGGAGGTTTGGATGATGACATCGCGAACGTGGACTTTTGCCATCGCCTGCGTAGGTCTGATGCTAGGTGCTTTGTCTGCTCGGGCAGCCGGCACCGACATCGACATTGCAATTAAGGACGGCAAGTTCGTACCGAGCGAGGTTCCTGTACCTGCCGGTGCGAAGTTGAAGCTGATCGTTCGCAATCAGGATTCCTCGATGTCGGAGTTCGAGAGTACCGAATTCCATCGGGAGAAGACTGTTGCCCCAGGCCAGGAAATCTCCGTCTTCGTCGGCCCGCTTGAACCGGGTAGCTATGAATTCTTCGACGACTTCCATCCGAAAAACCGTGGTCATCTGGTCGCGAAATAGGATCTATCGATGCTCGCCACCCTTATCATCGTCTTTCGCGAGATGCTGGAAGCCGGGCTAGTCGTCGGTATCGTGCTGGCGGCAAGCCAAGGCGTACCCCGTCGCGGGTTGTGGATCACAGGCGGTTGTGCGGCCGGTGTGTTGGGCGCGATCGTCGTGGCGGCTTTCGCAAGCCAGATCGCCGACGCCGTCCAGGGTGTCGGGCAGGAGTTGTTCAACGCCAGCATCCTATTCGCGGCTGTCTGCATGCTGGGGTGGCACAACATCTGGATGAGCCGGCACGGCCGAGAACTGGCTGCTGAATCCACGCGTGTTGGCGCGGAGGTGCGCGCCGGCTCGCGGCCGCTGTACGCGCTGGCGATGGTTTGCGGCATCGCGGTGCTGCGCGAAGGCTCGGAGGTCGTTTTGTTCCTCTATGGCATCGCGATCGCAGGCGGTAGTAGCCGCATCGGCATGGCTACCGGCGGAGCATTGGGCGTCGTTGCAGGCGCCATCGCCGGAGCGGCAATTTATTTCGGTTTGCTCAAGATCCCGCTTCGATACCTGTTCAGCGCGACTTCCTGGCTCATCCTGCTGCTGGCTGCCGGGATGGCGTCGCAAGGTGCGGCCTTCCTGGCGGCTGCAGATATGCTTCCCTCTCTCGGCAACGACCGCTGGGACACCTCTGTCATCCTGACAGAGAACAGCCTGGTGGGACAGCTCGCCCACGTGTTGATTGGCTATACCGCTCGGCCGGCAGGCATCCAGATTGTCTTCTACGTCGCCACCCTGCTCGTAATCGGTTCGCTGATGTGGGTCTTCCGTGCCGAGCCAGTGGAGCGGGCGCGGCAGGCGGCCTCCTGATCGGTCAGGGACGCGCTTTCCACTTTTGAGGCTGTCACGATGAGAATCTGGACGATAACGCCTGTCGCCCTGGTGGCGATACTTGCCGCCCGCGCCGCGAAGGCCGACTTCAAAGTTTGGCTGCCGGATGTCAACTTTGGCGAGGTGGCGCTGGAGACCGTCGGCGATGCGGGATTTGATCCGCATGTGGATCGCAGCAGTGAGCAGAGCTATACGGCAGAGTTTGAGTACGGCGTCACACGCTGGTGGCAGACCGAATTGGAATTCGAATTCGAGCGAGATGCTGGCCCGGGGCAAACCCTGTATTTCAACCAGATTACTTCGGAAAACCTGTTCCAGGTCACTCAACGCGGCGAATATTGGGTCGACGTTGGATTTTTCGCAGAATACGGCATCTCGACGCTGAAAGGCGATGCTAACGAGCTCACGCTCGGTCCCATTTTTCGCAAGGATTTCTGGGGGTTGAGTAACACGATCAACCTCTTCTTCGAAAAGGATATCGGCCATAACGCTGCGACGGGGACGCAATTCCTCTTGGCTTGGGAGACCCGGGTAGACGGGCTGACGATGCGCTTCGGGGATCACTTCATAGTCGAGCCGGGCTTCCAGTACTACAGCCAGCCCGGCAAAATCGGACATTTCTCCAATTGGAACGATCAGGACAACCGGATCGGCCCACAACTGTTCGGCAAAGTATTTGATATCGGGCCCGGCACACTGGAATGGAACGCCGGATTTCTGGTCGGCCTGACCAATTCTGTGCCGAAGTTCACGCCGCGGTGGCAGTTCGAATATGAAATCCACTATTGAGAGCCGCCTAGCCCATCCGGTCGTCTGGCCCCAGAACGTAATGGGGTTCCTCACCCGCCAGCGCCCGCCGGATGTTGGTGATGGCGCGTCGCAACCCGGCTTCTGTCATGCCGGAAACCGATGCGGAATTGTGCGGCGAGCCCAAGACGTTCGGCAGCGACAGGAACGGGTGATCCATCCGAAAGGAGCCGTGGCGGACCGGCTCCACCCACCATGCGTCGAGGCACGCGAAGAAATCCGGATGCGTCTGGAGATGCGAAAACAGGGCCGCTTCATCGATAATCTCACCGCGTGCGAGGTTCACTAGGATCGCAGCGGGCTTCATCAGCAACAGCTCGCGGGCACCGATCAACTCCTTGGTGGCCGGTGTCAACGGCGTGCAAACGATCAGAACGTCAGCCTCGTGCCAGCAGAGTATCGAGCGCCGAGACCGGACCGATCCAATCGACTGGTTCCGACGAGTGGCCGCGGCGATTGATGGCGTGGATGCGCATCCCCATCGCTCGCATCAGCCTCGCGGTGGCTACTCCGATGCCGCCAAAACCCAAGATGCCGCACACCTTGCCGGCGAGGGTGCGGTTCCGTGTCTGCTGATTGAACGCGCCCCGAGCCAGCGCGGCATGCTCGGCGAGCAGACGCTTGGCGGCGGCGAGCGTCATCGCCAATGCGTGCTCCGCCATGGGTTCAGCGTAGGCGCCTCCGTTGCTGGCTACCGGGATACCGTTGGGCAGCTCGTTTAGTCTCACAAAATCAATACCGGCGGATATGAACTGGATCAGCCGCGCCGAGCGAATGAGTTGCGCTTCGCCGGGATGCAATTCCCGGCCAGTGTCCCGGGCGAGGATCGCCGAGGCACCATCCAAGGCCGTGGCCCGGTCAGCCTCATCCAGGTCAGCGAGGTAGACCACCCGAGCGGCGCTGCCGGTGGCGTCGGCAATGACCGCGCGCTCCGGCGATCGCACCGGGAAGGTAACGACGAGTGTGTCGATCATGCTTTAGCGCTAAATACTATAATATTCGGCACTTAGCGGACTTACTTGCAGGGATATCGCTCGCCCAGAAATTTAAACAGCCCCTCGGTCGCCGGTAAGCTGCGGTGCTCCGGCAACGCTCGCACCCAGTCGACGAACTCGGCCAGAGTGGCGCTCTTGCTGGGGGACGGGGAGGGGAAGCAGAAGGGCTTCTTATCGACGGTATGTTGCAGCTCGAGATCGACCACCCCCTGGGCGAAACCGTGGCAATAGTTGATCTTCGCGTCCGCTGCTGGCTCTCTCGGATTGGCGCCACATAATTCCGCTAGATCGCCGGCGGTTTTGACACGAAGTGTGATTGGCTGCGCTGCCCACGCGCAGGAGATAATCAGACTGGGTGCGAGCACAGCGAGTGCGATAAGTGCCTTCATCAACAAAATCTCCGGTGAGGAAGATCGTCTCCTCGAATTGACAGCGCACTGCCGGGGTCCACCCACGCCCCAGTTCCCGGGCGTGCAGCAGGCCGAGCAGCGTCCGCAGCCGTATCCTCAGATGAGACGATCGGTGCGATTGCTCAGATAGCAGGTATGGGCTCGTTGGTGAATTCGCCTCTGACCCGCGCAATTTACTTTTGCGTGGCCATGGCGGCTCGACCGGATCGATGAACGTCCGCGGCGGGGGCGGGGGGGAGGCCGGCGGGCCCGACGACGACGACGCGGCGCAGGGCCGCGAGAAGCTGTTCGGCTTCCGGACTCGCCCCTTGGGTTAGCGCCGCCTCGAACTGGAAATGGGCAAGGGGGTGGTGAGCCAGGTTTTCGGTTGCGCTTGCATAGGCCATCGACCATTGCGGAAACATGCGGCTGCCGATCTTGTTCCGAGCGAGGATCCTGACATCGCCGTGGCGCGGGTCGCTGCGGATGCGATCGAATAGCGGCACCAGGTCTCCCGCCATGCCCTCGATGACCTGGGCGAAGAAACGCTCATTGAATGTGAGGGCGCCGGTCAAGCCCAATTCGCGGTTGTTCAAACGGGCCGTTGAGAGGATTCGGCGAATTTGACTCTCGATGTCCGCCCGAGAGCCGGTTAAACGGCTGCGGCTACAGTAGGCGATCCTGATCAGATCATTCATGTCGGCCGCTTTCTTTTTGAAATCGGGCCCGCACGATGGCAAGTTTGCGTTAACGCGCGGTTAATTCGCTGAGGCTGGTCGGGCGACGCGGGAGCCGACATGCCCATCACTCCATAGGTTGGGGCCAGCTGCGATTTTTACGAATTCAAGTAGATCAAGCTTTTTCAGACAGGCTGCGAAAGGTGACCGACCAGCGTCTCACTTCCATCTCGGCGACGCTGTGCTCCCATTCGTGCCGAGCTTCGCCGGTGAGATGATAGATGGATCGAGGCGGGAGCAGTGCGGACCTCCGATCAAAGCCGCCGGGCCTGCGCCGGCGGAACCGCATCGTCGCCGACGCGCCGAGCGAAATGCCGATGACGTGGTCGAAGACGGGCCGATCACGATGCCAGCCGATCCCGGCGCCCGGATCGTAGCGGATCACCAAGGCTTGTACCAGCTCGTGTGGAGCGAGACGGCCAAACGCCGCGGCCTTGTCGCGCAGCGGCAGCAGCCAATTGGGGATCGGATCGGCCGGGCCGAAGCTTCCGGTGTCGAAGTCGTAGCGCCAGCCATAAGAGGCTGTCAGGCGTTTCCCGAGCCAGCCGTGGAAGCGGAATGGCGACAATTCCACCGCGTCGATGGAGGCAATCAATGCCTGTTCTTCGCTCGACGTGACGATCGCCTCGGCTTGCGTCAAACCGCGAAGACCGGGTCGGTCGAACAAATCAGATTGAGCCGCAGACACGTTCAATTCCAGTCACAGGGCATTTAAGGTGTGGCTGCCGATTGGGAAGACTTAGTGGTTCAAATGTGGGCCGATTCACCCGACCGCATAAGGATGCTTCTCTATGGGGAGGGTTGGGCCGGAGCGGCAGGTTGCTGCAACGAGTTCAGCATTGCGTTGGCCCAGAGCTCGGGGTTCCACGTCTGGTCCGGCGCGGTGTTTGTTGCGAGGTGCGGGGCGGTGGCGGGGTGGGCGTGGGGGCGCTGGGCGGCGGTCCTCGCCTTGTGCTCCTGAATAGCCGCCATAATCTCGGCCTGCCGCATATCGTCGACGGGCTCCGCCATTTCGGTGGGGGCGGCTGGAAGTTCGCGGGCAAGACGCCCGTCCAGTGCCTTTTCGGTCTGCAGGGCGGAGCGATTGAGGCTGTTGGCGCAGCCGCGATAGCGGAGGCGCATGGACGGTGACATCTCGGTCGTTCTGGCCTCGGCGAGGGTCTCGAGGGTGGTCATGCCGAAGGCGATAATGTGAGCCGCCTGCAGCATTTCCGCCTGCGTGCGGGTGTCGTAGGAGGCCAGGGTGTCGATGATTTCGGAGCGGGCTTCGCGTTTGTCCCTGGAGGCGTCCATGAAGTACGGCAGCAGGAAAGCAATGATCGTCTCAAGAAACGAGCCAGGTCCGAGAGCCATGGGGTCAGTCCGATATGTAGTTGTGCATTTGTTCTAGCTTTGGTTCTGGGGTGATGTCAAGAACATAACATGAATCGGTTCGAGCGACGGCGGAAAGGATAAGCACCAGTGGCCCCAGTCTGGGGTGCGCGTAAAAATTCCATACCTCGCGGAAGTTTTTGGCGGTATTGCCAAAACGCAGATCATAGGAGAAGGTCTCTTCCATGGGCGATTTACAGTGATGCCGGTCAGGCGTTTGCGCACGAACCCACAGCACCGACTTGTCATTTTTCGCCATTATTCGGGTCGCCCGCAGGGCGGCGGGTTTCGTGGGCAAGCTCGCTCATTAGGGAATGACCGAGCTGCGTCTTCATGGGGTAACTTCGGTTCGCATCACGCTGGGCCAGCATGGGCGAAACAGCAATTTTCTCAACCCTGTTAATCTTTTGTTGACCGTTTCTGTGTTTTAATTCCCGCGCGCAACGGGATGCGGGCGCCGGAAACGGGCCAGACTGAGAGGCGAAAAAAACATCGCAAACGAAACCATGCCGGCGTCTGAGAAGGCGTCGGGACGGGTGTTGTGCTGCGAAGAATTGCCGTAATCGAGCCGCCGAACCTTGGTTTGGGAGCGTTGTGATGACAGATGTCGTGCTAGCAACCGCCGGGAATACTCCAAATGGGGGCTATCCGGATGGGATATCGAGGAAGCTCTCGTCAACGCGTTCCGCCATTACACCGCCGGACAATGCGCGCTTTTGGCTCGGAGCCATCGTCAATTCATCGGACGACGCGATCGTCGGAAAAGACCTGAACGGCATCGTAACATCCTGGAACCGGGCTGCCGAGTTGATGTTCGGCTATGCCTCCGATGAAATCATTGGCCAGTCGATTACTTGCATTATCCCGCCAGAGCGGATCGCGGAGGAGGCCTCGATCCTCGGCCGGCTCCGTAGTGGCGGAAAAATCGCCCATTTTGAGACGGAGCGAAAACACAAGGACGGTGGGCTCTTTCCGGTATCAATCTCCGTCTCGCCGATCCGCGACAACCAGGACAGAATCATTGGCGTCGCCAAGATCGCCCGCGACCTCACCGATCGCGACAGGCGCGAGGAGAAGCTTCGTGCGGCCAACACCGAGTTGGAGCGCTTGGCGCGGCATCTCGTCAAGGACCGTGATCTGGCGATGCAGGCGGATCAGGCCAAGTCGCAGGTCCTAGCCGGCATGAGCCACGAGCTGCGCTCGCATTTGAGCGTCGTCCTCGGCTGCGCGGAGCTGCTACAGGAAGAAGGCGGGCTAAACGACAGGCTGGCCGCGCGGATGGAGGCCATGCTGACAGCGGGCAAGCATCTGCTCGAGATGATTAGCTGCGTGCTCGATCTGTCCGAAATCGAAGCGAAGCGCGTAAAGCTGCAACTGGTCGAGTGTGATGTCCCGGCGATTGCGGCGGCATGCCTTGATCTTGTGCGTCCTGTAGCGGAGGCCAAGGATCTGGCGCTGAGCATCGCCGTGACGCCGGGCACGCAGCGGAAACTAGCCACCGATCCTACGCGGCTGCGGCAGGTGTTGTTCAACCTGATAGACAATGCGGTGAAGTTTACCAGCCAAGGCACAATCGAACTGCGCCTGCGAGCCTTGGCGGCTGGTGCAACGCTGCGGATCGAGGTCGCCGATACCGGTCCCGGCGTATTGGCCGATCAGCGGCAACGCTTGTTCCAGGACTTCGAGCGCCTCGATCCAACCGGCACAGTCGCGAGCGCAGGGCTCGGCCTTGCGCTCTCGGCCCGGCTCGCGGCCTCGATAGGCGGGCTCCTTGGCCACGACGACAACCCGGGCGGCGGGAGTGTGTTCTGGCTGGACCTGCCGTTGAACGCCATCGCCGCATCATCTCCTGCCACGGCACCTGTCGCTGGCGCGCCCGATGCTCAACCAACATCGGGGCGCGCAGGCGTCTCCTGACTGGGGCGATTGACAAACAGCATGCCGCTTACGACTGAAATACCATTGACCTCGCAATGGACCGTTTGCGAGGAAGCACCAAGAGCAATCGACAACAACAAGCAATTATTCGGGCAAAATCAGCAGAAACATGTATACTGATATTTTACAGAAATAATAGACCGTCCCGATTACAATACGTTCAGAATGAGCGTTTAGCTAATGATATGCTCTGAGACTATTGAGAGCGGCTGCCAACCTCATTTCTCAATCGCCGCAGCCGTGGGCGTAGTAGACCGGGGCTTGCATAAACCGTTATAACCGGCCTATTGCACGCTATGGTAGTTCTATGACCGCGTCTGGTGGTTCTCTACCGAGCCAGGCCGCCTTGACCCTGGAGGGGGGCGAGATCGAGCAATTGCGTCGCCGCATCATTGAGTTGACGGCCGCAGTTGAAGCGCGCGACACCTTCATAGCGATTGCCGCGCATGAGCTGCGCAACCCGATGATGCCGATCATCGGACAGATCGACCTTCTTCGTACAGCGCTAAGAGCCACCTGGGGCGCGCCGGAGCAGATTGACAATAAGATGGAGCGCATCCAGCAGAGCATGCGTCACTTCGTGACGCGCGCTGGCATTCTGCTTGATGTGTCCCGGATCAACAGCGGCAGGCTCCGGCTTGCGCTGGAAGAATGCGATATCGCGGCCTTGTTGCGTGATATGGCTGCGGATTTTTCCGACGCGGCGCTAAGGGCGGGTGTCACGATCAGCATCACCGCCCCTGACTCCCTCCTGGGCATCTGGGACCGCCTGGCGCTGGAACAGATCATTGACAACCTTCTTTCCAACGCGATCAAGTATGGCGCCGGCACCCCCATCGAAGTTATAGCCGAATCGCGCGGCGAGCGCGTCAGCCTCCAGGTTCGTGACCATGGCAACGGCATCCCGGCGGCAGACCGCGGACGGGTGTTCGGCCGTTTCGAACGGGCCGTGGCACAAGGCGAGCGCCGCAGCGGTTTCGGCGTCGGCCTGTGGGTCGTCCGCCAACTGACCGAAGCGATGGGTGGCGCGGTTGTGGTCGGGGATACCCCGGGCGGTGGCGCCTCGTTCACCCTCAACCTACCACATCACCCGGAAGGGCGGCGCTGATAAATCAACCAACTCGCATCGGCCGGGTGCCGTCCGGCATCAGCGGTCTGGACACTATCCTGAACGGCGGCTTCCTCAAAGGAGGCCTTTATATCATCCAGGGCACGCCCGGCACTGGCAAGACGACGCTGGCCAACCAGATCTGCTTCAGCCACGCACAAACCAGTGGCGGACAGGCACTCTACATCACACTGCTTGCCGAATATCACGACCGGATGCTGCAACACCTCAGCAACATGTCGTTCTTCGACATCGCGAAGATTCCCAACCGGATCAAATATCTCAACGGCTATGGCACGCTGGCTGACCAGGGCTACGCCGGATTGCGCGACCTGATGCGCCAGGAAATCGCCACCCACAAGGCAACCATCCTGATTCTCGATGGCTTCGCGACCGCACAGCGGCGGGAAGCCGAGCTCCTGCAGTTCAATGAATTCGTCCACGAGCTGCAGGGTGTCGCCACCGCCACCGATTGCACGATGTTCCTGCTCACCAGCGCCGTGGGGCACAGGGAAGCGCCCGAGTACACCATGGTGGACGGCATCGTGGAGCTGAGCGATCACCTGATCGGCTGGTCGGCCGAAAGTACGCTGCAGGTGATCAAGCTGCGAGGCAGCGGCTATCTGCGCGGCCTGCATGCCTTCCGAATCTCCGGGGATGGTATTGTTGCATACCCACGCATCGAGGCGCTGCTGCAACGGCCGTCTCGTCCCGATACCATTCCTGTCGAAACGATTCCGAGCGGCGTGGACCGGCTCGACACCATGCTCGGGGGCGGCCTGCCGCTGGCCTCCACCACCATGATCATGGGGCCGTCCGGCGTGGGCAAGACAACGCTTGGGCTGCAGTTCCTCTCCCGCTCCAGCGCGACCAAGCCTGGCCTGCTGTTCGGCTTCTACGAAACCCCGGTGCGCATAGGCGCCAAGGTGGACGAAATATGCCAGCCCTTGCGGGGCCTGCTCGACAGCGGCATCGTCGACATGGTCTGGCAGCCGCCGACCGATGGCCTGCTTGACCTATATGGCGAGCGCCTGCTCGACAGCGTTCGCCGCCGCGGGGTGAAGCGTCTGTTCGTCGACGGCCTCAACGCATTCCAGAGTGCGTCCGTCGAGCCGGTGCGCCTAAGCCAGTGGCTGACCGCGTTGGTGAACGAATTGCGGGTGCTCGGGGTGACGGCGGCTTTTACCCTCGTGGTGCCTGACATCATCGCGCCTTACATGCGCTCACCGACCGATGGCGGCTTCCTGAATCTCGCAGACAACTTGATCCTGATGCGCTACGTCGAGGTGCGCTCACGCCTTCACCGCCTTGTTTCCGTCATGAAGGTCCGTGACAGCAATTTCAATTCTTCAGCCCACGAGTATGTTATCACAGGGCAGGGTCTGCGGATCGCGAACACCGCTGACAGCGCCGAGGCGATCCTGGGTCAGACGCAGCACGAGGACCATGCGGCGCCGCGCAGCGACGAGGTTTCGCAAGAGCGAAGTGGTGAATAGCCATGGCTATCGTACTCGTCGTTGAGGACGAATTCGGCATCGCCGAGCTGTTCGACGTCGTGCTGACGGAGGAGGGCTACCGCGTGCTGACCGCGATGAACGGCAAGCTGGGCCTCGAAATGCTGGTCAAGGAGCGTCCGGACATGGTGTTCATGGACTATATGATGCCGGTGATGGACGGCTCCGTGATGCTGGCTGCGATGCAGGTCGACCCTTCGATGCGCGAAATTCCGGTGGTGATGATGAGCTCGATGCCGGAAGCTACCATCGCCGAACGATGCTCGGGCTACGTCGCTTTTGTGCGCAAACCTTTCAAGCTGGTCGAATTGGTCGAGATGGTTAGACGGATTCTCGCGACAAGCAGCACGTCGTCAGTTTCATGAGCCTCTTTGCAACGCGCTTGGGCGCAGCCCTGACGTCGGCGCCACTGTATTGGCACCCACGCAGCAGTGCACCAAATTGGCATTTGACGTTCAACCGCCTATCAGGTGGCAAGTTGGGCACGCATGCGCAGTCCTAACCAGGAGATCCCAGCACCTGTTGTCTGTCGAACGACCGATGCTTTGCGCTTGACAGCGCAATGGATGGTCCAAGTGCGCTATCGCTGGGAGGTTGCATTATTCCCAGCCATCGTCGGCCGCTAAGCGCAGATCTTCTTTAGCGTTTCGCCAGCTGCTCACTATTAGGACAGCCGCACGTGAGGGTCCCAATGAGGATTTCGCATGCGGCTTGCCTTTGAACTCAGTCAAGCAGCTCGCGACACCCCAGATCGTCCACCGCCGCCATGACGCGTTGAAAGTTGCTCCACCAGATTAAAGGTGGAAGATCCTGTCCCGCCTGGAACACCGGGGTGGCCGTGTGCCAGAGCACCGACCGGCGATAGTCTTCCTGCAGGTCGGTACGGCTATAGTTGCGGACGCCGTTCTCCAACAGGACTGTGTGGTAGTGGTCGAGCAACGTTCGTTCCAGCCTCTGCCGACGTTCCGGATACCAGTGGATGGCCATCATGTAGGCCAGATCGCTGGTCGGACGGCGAATGCCCCAGGTGTCCCAATCGAACCACCGCACGTCGTCGCTTCCATTGCGGGGAAGGAAGCAGTTCCACACATGGGCGTCACCGTGTCCCAGCGTGACGTTCCTGGCGTTGCGAAGCAACCGCGGTGCTGCTGCTATCAGTCGTTCGTAGAACGCGCGCCGCTCGGATGAGAGTTCGTCGCCGAGGCTGTCTGCAAACACGTCGAAATGTCCGACCAGCAGCCGGATGACCCGGTCAATGGCTGCATGGTCGAGCCGTGCGCCAACCGTGACGCCCAGCCTGGGGTCGTCCCACCACGCCGCATGGAAACGCCCGAGTGATCCTATGATCGTCCGGCACTGTGCGACGGACGGAGGCAGCGGCCATTCCGTTGCCAGTGTGTGGGTGTCGGTCAGGTCCTCGAGAACGAGATGCCAAGGGGTTTTGACGTCGGCATGATGCGCGTCGAAACAGCGTGGCACGAGGCCGGGTGGAAGAGACGGAGCCACATCACTGTAGAAGGCGACTTGCTTGCGACCGCCCGACCACTCGTTTCCCGGCTGCTCAGGACGGCCGGTCTTTACAATCAGACTATTCGGCGAGGCGTTTGCCGAACCATCATATGTCAGCCGCAGGCGTATAATCCGCGACATCAGTGTCGGGCGGTCACTGATGATGCTGACGTCCGTCACATGCCGGTCACCCAGCACGCCAGCCGTTTCCAGGATGGCATTCAGGTGGCCGGGGCTGGTCAGGCGCAGCAGCGGATCCTGGCTCCTGGGTGTCGTGTCCATGATGTCCGAAGCCACCCGCTCCGGATCGGCGATGCCGCGGCTCATGCCACCACCTCGTGACGGCCGTCGTCGTCGATCAGGCCTACAATAATGCCCGTGGGCTCGACATTGCTACGCGTACCGATCAGCACCGCGATCTCCGCATCCGTCAGTGTATTCCAGGCCATGGAACGCTCCTCCTGTTGAGACGGCGGTGAGGTGGGCCGTGGTGGAAGTCCTTGCAAACCAAGTTAACTTGGTTTGTAATGACCTTGTCGTGCTGGCGCGCTCGCGCCCTATCGCCCTGTTTGGGAGGCGTTCGCGATATGTTCCCTACGGCCGTATTCTTCCCGTAGGCTCCAATCCGAAAAGCTCTCGTTCGGCGCCTGCCGACCTCATCGCGCCGAAGCCGGCCTTTCGAAGGCCAGCTCAGACCCGGCTTTGCATGTTTGAACTTGACGCCTCCCGGACCGCAGGCGGATCGGCTGCCTTAGTTCCCAAGACGATGTTCGCAATGCTGTTCGACGCCGGACAGCATCGGCCGCCGCTACCGTTGAGAGCAGAGCCACTTTATCGAGATGTCGGTTCTCATGGCGCGCTATCCATGGCAGCAGTCAAGACTACTTTTTCTCACCAAAGTTGTAGAATGGGCCTATGGGACACGGACAGATAGGAAACCCCCTTGAACGTATCCGTAGAACACTCGACGACTCCGGCGACCCGCATCGTCGGCATCGGTGCATCGGCAGGCGGAATTGAAGCCCTGAGGACTTTCTTCGGCACAATGCCGCCCGACAGCGGAATGGCGTTCTTGGTTGTGCTGCATCTGGCCCCAAAGCGCGAAAGCCTGCTGGCGGAAATCCTGCGCAGCACCACGAAAATGCCTGTGGTGGCAGCAGTCGACCGCATGACCGTCATGTCCAACAGCGTCTACGTGATAACACCCGGCGTAGTTCTTACGTTTGCGGACAGGAGTTCTGATCGTGGACGGTCAGACGGAGGCGAAGCGGCATCCCTATGTCGTCGATTTGCTGTTCTCCTCGCTTGCCGTGGCACTTGGCGACGAGGCGGTCGGCATCGTTCTGTCTGGCACCGGTAATGACGGGGCACTCGGTCTGAAGGCGATCCGGGACGGCGGCGGGATCGCGATGGCGCAAGGCCCGCAAGCGGACGGGACGTATTTCGAGGGCATGCCGAACGCGGCAATCGCGGCTGGAGCGGTCGATATGTTCCTGCCGGTGGCGGGGATGGCGGAGCGCCTGTTGCACCTGATGGCCTACCCGCCGAAAGTAATCGATGACCTTCCGCCCGAGGCGTCCGCCGTTGACCTGGCCCGGTACCATTCCGCCATCTGTGCGATCTTGCTCGACAAGGTCGGACATGACTTCAGCGGCTATAAGCAAGCGACCTTTTTCCGTCGCCTGCAGCGGCGCATGCAACTGTTTCACCTTGGATTCGAAGACTATATCCGGTTTCTTGCCACCGACGCGGATGAAGGGTCCGTCCTGTTCAATGAGTTGCTGATCGGGGTCACACAATTCTTTCGTGACCCGGCCGCCTTTCACGCGATGGCGGACCTGGTAATGCCGCTGGTATTCGAAGGGCGGGATGCCGACGCTACGGTGCGCGTCTGGGTGGCCGGTTGCGCCACCGGTGAGGAGGCCTATTCGCTGGCCATCTTGCTGATCGAGCACATAGATACACTGCGGGTGGCGCCACGATTGCAGATCTTTGCCACCGACATCGACGATGCCGCGGTTACCTTGGCGCGCGCCGGCCGATATCCAACCGCGCTGGTGAAGAATATCACTCCCGAGCGGCTGGAGCGATTTTTCACCGTTGTCGATGGCAACTACATCGTCACCAAGCAAGTGCGGGACCTGTGCACCTTCTCCGTCCATAGCGTGGTCCGCGACCCGCCTTTTTCCCGGGTTAACCTGATCTCTTGCCGCAATTTGCTGATCTATCTCGACGCCGAACTGCAAGCGCAGGTGTTTCCCACCTTCCACTACGCACTCGCACCTGGCGGCGTGCTGTTGCTCGGGGCATCAGAGACGGCGGCGCGGTATGCCGAACTGTTCGCGCCGCTGGACATGGCGCAGCGCATCTTCCGTCGCCGCGACGTCAAAGCGCAGTTGCCGCCGCGCTTCGGCCCTCGGCGCTCCTTACGCCTGCCAACGGTGCCATCGCTGTCCGCCACCAGACCGGCAGCGCCTTCCTGGTCAAGGCAGGCACAGGACCGCGTTCTTCAGGGGTTTACGCCGCCGTTCGTTGTAGTGAACGGCGATGGCATGGTGATGCAGTTCTCAGCCCGAACCAGCCAGTTTCTGGAACAGCGAGCCGGGGCGCCAACGCGCGATGTGTTTGCCATGGCGCGCCACGGCCTGGGCCCGGAGTTGCGGGTGGCGTTGCGACAAGCGCGTGAGACTGGCCGTCGGTTCGACCGCGTCCGCGTCCCATTCGCCGGCGATGAGGCTGGGCGGACCGTCACGTTGACTGTGGAACCCTTAGGCAACGAGGGCGAGCGCCTGTTTCTGGTGGTGTTTACCGATGCCGTGCCGACGCTCGGCGCAGCGTTGGGGGATTCGTCCGATCGCGAGGCGCCGAGCAGCAGCGTCGAGGTGCTGGAGGCCGAACTGCGCGACTCCCATTTTCGGATGCAGACAATCTTGGAGGAAAACGACGCAGCGATGGAGGAGCTGACCTCCGCCAACGAGGAGTTACACTCGGTCAACGAGGAACTGCAATCCGCCAACGAGGAGTTGGAAACCTCGCGGGAAGAGATGCAGTCGATGAACGAGGAAATGCACATCGTCAATACGCAGCTCGCCGGCAAAGTGGATGAGCTCGACCGCGCCCACAGCGATGTGCGGAATCTATTTGAAAGCACGCAGATTGCCACCGTCTTTCTCGATCAAAACCTGGCGGTGCGGAGCTTCACGCCGGCGGTGAAGAGCATCTACAACCTGGTTGCGAGCGACCGGGGCCGCAAATTGACCGACATCACCTGCCTGGTCGACGGCGCGAATTTGGCGGTGGACGTCGCCCATGTGCTGGAGACGCTGGAGCCGCTGGAGAAGCGTCTTGTGCGGCATGACGGGAGCGCTCACTACCTCAAGCGCGTCCGGCCGTATCGTACGTCCGACCAAACGGTCGACGGTGTGCTAATTACTTTCCTGGACATTACCAGCGTGGTGGAGATCGAGAAACAACAACTTCTAGTCGATGAATTGAACCACAGGGTGCGCAACATGCTATCGGTGGTGACGGCGATGTCCAGCCAGACGTTGCGGCGGTCGAAGACGCTGGAGGAATTCAAAGAGGTGTTTGTCGGCCGGATCGATGCGCTGGCGGCGGCTTTCACCTTGGTTGCGCGGGAGAACTGGTCCGCTGTGCCGCTGCGGGAAATCCTGGAAGTGGAACTGCGGCCTTATGTGCGGAGCAGCAACACGATGTTGGAGGGCCCGGAGGTAAATCTACCGCCGCGGGTGGCCCTGGTGCTTGGTATTGTGGCGCACGAACTTGCCACCAATGCGGTGCGGCACGGCGCGTTATCAGCGTCGTCCGGTGAGGTGTCCGTTTCATGGCACGTCAATACCGATGCCTCCGGCCATTCCCTTGTGCTGGAATGGGAGGAGATCGGCGGTCCAGTGGTCGTTCCGCCGCAACGGCGCGGCTTCGGCCTGTCACTCTTGGAGCGCAGTGTGAGCCAGGAACTGCGAGGCACTGCCGACATAAAATTCCACCCGGATGGACTACAAGCCCGCTTCAGCATCCCGCTGAGCGCTGGAACGATGGGCGGCACGATGGCCGCTTCGGCATGGGAAGGGACTGGCCGATGACCGGCAATACACCCGTGCTGCCACGGGTTCTTGTCGTTGAGGATGAAACCATGCTGGCAATGATGCTCGAGGAGTATCTGCAGGGTGACGGCTTTGATGTCGTCGGGCCGTTTGGACGCCTGGACCATGCTATGGAGGCGGCTGAGCGGCAGGCGCTGGACGTCGCGGTCCTGGATATCAATATTGCCGGCGACATGGTGTTCCCGGTGGCGGAGGCGCTGGATCGGCGAGGCGTGCCTTTGCTGCTCGTGACCGGCTACGATGACCGCATCATGCGCAAGGCAGCGAAGGATTGGCCGCGTCTCATGAAGCCCTATCGATTGGACGAGGTAAGCGCCCGGCTGGTAGCAATGATCGGCCGAGGCTGAAGCTCATCACATCGCATACGATATGACGACCGCCACCTCATCGCTGCCATCGTCGGGCCGCCGCACAAAGCACCGGCGCCGCCTGCCGACCGCCTCGGTTGCCAACCACGCGGCTACTCGCGTCGCCGCGATGGGGGCGGGGTGAATGGGACGGCGAGCGGGCAGCGCCGACCTGCCGCTCCATGGCGGGCATGTGCCCAAATGGCTGGGCGATCGGATGACGCGGCTTGGCGCGGTGATCACCGAGGCGATCGTCCTCGAATACGGCCGCGACGAGATGCTACGCCGGCTGGCGCATCCGTTCTGGTTCCAGTCGTTCGGCGCGGTGATGGGTATGGACTGGCATTCCTCCGGCATCACCACGAGCGTCATCGGCGCGCTGAAACGTGGCCTGACCCCGTTGTCCGGAGAGCTCGGCATCCATGTCTGCGGCGGACGTGGCAATCACTCGCGCCAGACGCCGCATGAACTGGTCGCGATCGGCGATCGGGTGGGGCTTGATGGCGGCGCGCTCGCCACGGCAAGCCGGCTGGTGGCGAAAGTCGACAGCGCGGCGGTGCAGGATGGGTTCGACCTCTATCTGCACGGCTTCATCGTCACCGATGACGGACACTGGGTCGTGGTGCAGCAGGGCATGAACGGCGATCGCCGGCAGGCACGGCGCTATCACTGGCTGTCCGAAGGCTTGCTGAGTTTTGTCGATGCGCCGCACGCCGCGATCGACGGCGTCGAACAGGGTGTGATCGTCAATTTGACCGATCGGCGCGCGGAGGCGTCGCGGCAGCGGCAGCTCGATGTTCTTGGTGAGCTTGGACCGAGTGGGATCGAGCGGCAGCTCGCGAGGCTGGAGGGGAGCGGCGTTGAACTGCCTCAGGAGCCGATGCTGCCGCATCTCGTCATGCCTGCGCATCACGATGTCAGGTCAGAGGACATCGTATCAAGGCGCTTGCATGCCAATCTGGCGGCCGCCGCCGAGCGCGGCCCGCGGGATTTCTCGGCGCTTTTGCTGGTCCCTGGCGTTGGTGCGCGGACCGTGCGCGCGCTGGCCCAGGTGGCTGAGGTCGTCCACGGCGCCCCGTACCGCTTCAGCGACCCCGCGCGGTTTTCGATCGCCCATGGCGGTAAGGACCGGCACCCCTATCCCGTGCCGCTGAAGGTCTATGATCGCACCATCGACGTGCTTAAGACCGCTGTGCAAAAAGCCAAACTTGGCCAATCCGAGGAGCTCGCCGCGATCAAGCGCCTGGACGAACAGGCACGCCGGCTGGAGCGGCACGCGTCGGGACCTTCGGTAGAGGTGCTGTTTAGCGAGGAACGTGCGCGCTCGCATGAGTATGGCGGACGAAGTGTATTTGGCGTTGAACCGCCGCTGCAAGAGAAGGCGCTGCGTATGGGGGAGCGGGGGAAGTGAAGGTCAGGCGGATCACCAGCAACATCGCCACGCCCGACGTCGCGGCGGCAAAACGCTTCTATCACGACGTGCTGGGGCTTGAAGTCATGATGGACCTTGGCTGGATCGCGACCTACGGCTCGGACCAGCGGATGACGGTTCAGGTCAGCATCGCGAGCGAAGGCGGTTCTGGAACCCCGGTTCCCGATCTTTCGATCGAGGTGGACGATGTCGCTTCGGCGTTGGACGCCATGCGGGAGGCCGGGTTTCCGATCGAATACGGACCGGTCGACGAGCCTTGGGGCGTTCGCCGTTTCCATGTGCGGGATCCGTTCGGTAAGCTGGTCAATATCCTGGCTCATATTGGGGCGCCGTGAAGCTCGCCACCTTCAACGTCAATGGTGTCAACGGCAGGCTGCCCGTTCTGCTGCGCTGGCTCGAGGAAGCGGCGCCCGACATCGTCTGCCTGCAGGAACTGAAGGCGTCGCAGGAGAAGTTTCCGGTGGGCCCGATCCGCGACGCAGGCTACGGCGCGATCTGGCAAGGCCAGAAGAGCTGGAACGGCGTCGCCATCCTGGCACGCGGGGTCGATCCTGTTGAAACACAGCGCGGCCTGCCTGGCGATCCCGACGACACTCAGAGCCGCTATATCGAGGCGGCGGTCAAAGGTCTGCTGGTGGGCTGCCTGTATCTGCCGAACGGCAATCCGGCCCCCGGTCCGAAGTTTGATTTCAAGCTGCGCTGGTTCGAGCGGCTGGCCACCCACGCCGAGGGGCTTCTCGCCAGCGGCGCGCCAGTTGTGCTCGCGGGCGATTACAACGTCATGCCGACCGATATCGACGTCTACAAGCCGGAGCGGTGGGTGGACGACGCCCTGTTCCGCCCGGAAGTCCGCGATGCCTATCGAAGTCTGCTTGGCCAGGGCTGGACCGACGCGCTGCGGAAACTACATCCGGATGAGCGGATCTATACGTTCTGGGATTATTTCCGGAACGCCTACGGCCGCGACGCCGGCCTGCGCATTGATCACCTCCTGCTTAGTCCTGTCGTTGCGGGACGCCTCAGGGCTGCGGGCGTTGATCGCGACGTGCGCGGATGGGACAAGGCCAGCGATCACGCACCCACGTGGATCGAGCTTACGACCGCGAAGGCCGCCCCGCGCGGTTCCTCCGCGAAAGGGCAAAGGGATCACTGAGTCCTTCTCACTCGGGCCGCCCGATTTTGATTTAGGACGGACCTGTATCAACCAGCCAGAGGCTTGCCGGTGTTGACAGCCAATTGCGCAGCAAACGCCCGCTTGTAAGCAGGGCGCGCTTCGCCGCGGGCGACATAGGCGGCCAGGTTCGGATATTCGTCTAGAATGCCTGAGGATTTCAGCCTGAGCAGTACCGACACCATCAAAAGGTCGCCCGCGCTGAACGCACTGTCGAGCCAGTCGGCATCACTCAAGCGAACGGAGAGCTGGTTTAGCCGACCGCGAACGCGATCTTCCACCAGAGGCAGGCGTTCCGCATGCCAGGGCTTGTCGCCTTCGAGCAGCCTCGCGGTTCCGAGTTCGAGGATCGGCGGTTCCACCGTGTTGAGCGCGGCAAACATCCAAGTGATCGCGCGCGCCCGGGCATTGGCATCGTCAGGCAGCAGGCGCGTATGGCGTTCGGCGATATGCAAAACGATCGCCCCTGTCTCGAACAGGACGAGATCGCCTTCCTCATAGGTCGGAATCTGGCCGAAAGGATGAAGCGCGCGATGCGGGAGTTCCTTCATTGCACTGAACGAAACAAGCCGAACCTCGTAGGGCTGGTCCACTTCTTCAAGCGCCCAGCGAACGCGGGTATCACGCGCCAGTCCCTTGCCGCCATCAGGTGACCGTTCGAACGCGGTAATGATGATGGTTATCGTGAAACTCCTCGTTGGCGACATCATTGGCTGCGGAGCTGCCGAGGCAGGCTCACCGAGATTGAAGAAGATCCGGTTCAGTGTCCGGTTTGGGCACAATACGGATTGTTAGCGCCGGCTGAACCATCCTCAGAGCGCTGTCATACCGCCGTCCACGAACAACAGGGCGCCGGTGACGTAGGAGGCATCGTCGGAGGCCAAAAACAGGATCGCGGCAGCGACCTCCTCGGCCCTGCCGGGGCGCTTCAGCATGGTGCCCTGTGCGGCCTTGGCGTTATACTGCTCCACGGTTTCGCCGGCCGCGGCGATGCGGCGCTGATGGAACGGCGTGAAGATCGGGCCAGGGCCGACGGCGTTGACACGGATACCCTCCGCCGAGTGGTCAGCGGCCAGCCCCCGCGTCAAGCCCGCGATCGCAGCCTTGGTGGTGTCGTAAAGCAGGTTGCCGCCGCCTGCGACGACGGACCGTACGGAGGCGAGGTTGACGATGGCGCCCCCCTTGTTGCGGCGCATCAGCGGCACCGCCGCCTTGGCGCAGAAGGCGAAGCTCTTCAGGTTAACATCGAGGATCTCGTTCCAGCTTTCCGCACTCGCCTCGTCGACCTTCTCGTATTTGCGAATGCCGGCATTGTTGACGAGGATATCGAGGCGCCCGAACTTCTGCGCGGCACTGTTGACGAAAGCGAGACATGCGGCCTCGGTACCAACGTCAGCCTGGGTGAAGGCGACCTTCGCGCCGGCGGTCTCGAGTTCGGCCGCCACGCGCTGGCCGCGCTCGCCGTCCCGATCGCAGAATGCCACGCTAGCGCCCTCGGCGACGAAACGCCTGACGGTCGCCTCACCGATCCCTGATGCCCCGCCCGTCACCGCTGCGACCTTGCCGTCAAGCCTTCCCATGTTCGCCACCTTTCATTGCATTGCGCAACGCGCATCCACCACGTCGTATTCAGTCGGTGGCCACCGCTTTGAGCCCAGCCTGGGTGTCCGACCTTAACAGGGTGCGGAAGAACTCCGAAATCTCGAGCGTTTCGCGGACAGCCTGACCTGTAGCGGTATGTTTTTGGGTAGAGATCGTAGCGTCCGCAACTCTAGCCTGCCAAAATCCCCTGCAGTCTCCGGATTGACCCCGGATGTTGTTACGCCAACCACTGCGGCCGGCAGGCGACGGATAAGCTGATCTGCCAACGACGGACGCTAGACGTTCCACCCAGCCTTCGCTACTGATCGGTAGGACGCCCAGACCAAGCGCAGGAGACACACGCCATGAGGTTCGGCCTGATCTATGAGCTGCAATTGCCACGCCCGTGGCAGGCAGAGTCCGAGCACCGGCTGGTTCAGGACGCGCTGGCGGAGGTGGAGGTCGCCGACCGTCTCGGCTTCGACTACGTTTGGGCCAACGAGCACCATTTCCTCGAGGAATATTCGCACAACTCCGCCCCGGAGGTGTTCCTGGCAGCCGCAGCCGGGCGCACCAGGCAAATCCATGTCGGTCACGGGGTCGTGCTCTCGCCGCCGGGCTATAACCCGCCGGCGCACGTGGCGGAACGGATCGCGATGCTCGACCTTGTCTCCTCCGGCCGAGCGGAATGGGGCACCGGGTCCTCGGCGTCGCGCGCGGAGCTGGAAGGCTTCAACGTCGATGCAGCGCAGAAGAAGCTGATGTGGGCGGAGGCGACGGAGCAGAGCGCCAACATGATGGCGATGGCGCCGTACCCGGGCTATCAGGGCGAGTTCTTCTCGATGCCTGCGCGCAACGTTATTCCAAAGTCGCTGCAGAAGCCGCATCCGCCACTTTGGCTGGCCTGCTCGAACAAGGAGACGATCCACGTCGCGGCGCGCAATGGGGTGGGCGCGCTTGCCTTTGCCTTCGTCGATCCAGTCGAGGCAGCGAAATGGGCTGGCGAATACTACGAAATTATCAAGTCCGAGGAATGCGTGCCGATCGGTCATGCCGTGAACGCCAACATCGCGATGGCGACCGGCTTCTCGGTGCACCATGACGAGGCGGAGGCGATCCGGCGCGGCGGCGAAGGCTTCCAGTTCTTCGGTTTCGCGCTCGGCCACCACTACGTCTACGGCGAGCACACCCCAGGCGTGACGAATGTGTGGGAGCGGTTCGAGCGGGGGCGTGATGCGATGCCGCAAGCGGTCGGCAACGGCATCGGCACGCCGGCGCAGTTGATTGACCGGATGCGGCAGTATCAGGACGCGGGCGTCGATCAGGTGATCTTCATCCAGCAAGCCGGGCGCAACACGCACGAAGACATCATCGCTTCGCTCGAGCTGTTCGCCGCCGAGGTGATGCCGGTGATGAAAGCCGATCAGGCCGAACGCGACGCCCGGAAACAGGCGGAGCTCGCGCCGTATATCGAGGCGGCGCTGAAGCGGAAGAAGTGGATGCGTCCGCTCGCGCCGAGCGCGATTCCGACTATTCCGGCCTACGGCCGTTCGGTCGTCGCTGGCGAGGGAACGCCGAACGCTCTTGCGGCGCGGCGCGGCGGCGGCATCAACATCCCGAGCGAGGATCCGTCGGAGAAATTACGCGCGGTTGGGGATGACTAAGTCTAAGTCAAGTTGCAACGCCACCTGCTTGACCAAATGCTCCACCCGGTAATATCGCTGCCCGATGGCGCCCTACCTTATCTCGCACGGGCCCACTTGCCTTCTTCAGCTATGCAACCTGTTTTGTTGTGGTCCTGTAAACGGTAACCATCGCGATGGCCAAACTCGGAATTTGGAAGATCCTTCAACGGGCCGTGACAACAATCGTCGTTGTCCTGCTGGCGGGCGCGACCTCTCGCGCTGATGTTGCCGCGTTTGACATGCCCAGCATCGTTGCCCGGGTGCTGCCTACGGTCGTCAACATCTCGGTCCGGAAGCTGGAGCAGCCAAGTCAGGCGCCGTCCGTGGCGGTCACTGCGGATGCCGGCGTTCCGCTGGAACCCGACAGTCCGCTGATCAAGCACTACGTGGCGTCGGGCTTTGTAATCGATCCAGCCGGCGTGATTGTCACCAACTATCACGCGGTCGAAAACGCCTTTGAAATCGCCATAACGTTTCAGGACGGATCGAAGCTGCCGGGCCGCGTTATCAACGCCTCGCGCATTGCCGACCTGGCACTGATCAAGGTGCCAACAGACAAGCTACTGCCGGCCGCGGAGTGGGGCGACAGTGATGCGCTGCACGTCGGCGATCAGGTCTTTGCCGCCGGTAATCCTTTCGGCCTGGGGATGACCGTGACATCCGGCATAGTCAGTGCACTGAACCGAGACATCCAAAACTCGCCGTATGACGACCTGATCCAGACAGACGCCGCGATCAATCACGGTAATTCGGGAGGGCCGCTGTTCAACATGAAAGGGGGAGTCGTCGGCGTGGACTCCGACCTGATCTCCCCGACCGCAGGCTCGGTTGGTCTCGGCTTCGCGCTTCCGGCCAGCAGCGCACGCTTTGTCGTCGACCGGTTGATGGGCCATGATGAGATCCGTCCGGCATGGATCGGCGTAAAGGTGCAGCAAATTACGCTCGATTTGGCCCAAGGCATGGGACTTATTCGCCCCGAGGGATCAGTTGTATCCTGGGTGATACCGGGGGGACCGGCGCAGAAAGCAGGTTTGCAGATCGGCGACATTATACTTCGGGTCGATGGCAAGCCGCCCAGTGATGAACGTGCATTACTGCGTGACATCGCCGAGACGCATGCCGGGGACACGATTACCTTGATGATCTCCCGCGGTGGCCAGGAACACAGCCTCGCGGTCGAAACAAAAGAATGGCCGCATAGTCAATGGGACAAGGAGGACGCGCCGCTACAGGTCAAGAAGCCGGATCTTGTCATTCCGCGGGACCTTGGTCTGTCGCTGTCGGCCATCCCGGCGGCGAACAAGGCAAACATGGGCCTGCAGGACGGTATGACCGGCGTGCTGATCACGAACGTCCTGCCGAATTCGGACCCCTCCGGCCGAGGACTGCGGAGCGGGGACATCATCCTGCGTGTGTGGGATCAGCCGGTTGACAGTCCGGAGACGGTGCAGTCGATGATCGATGCCGCACGGGCCCAAAATCGCAACTTTATCGTGATGCTTGTGCTGCCGAAGCAGCCGACCGTTCCGGGGCCAAGATGGGTGCCCCTGCAGCTGAAACTGGATTATCTGTAACGCAAGCGACGGTTGTTCGACGCTAACGGACATCTTCAGAAGGATGGGCTTTCCGCCTTCGACCGATTATGAGCGCATCTTAACCGGCGCTGATCGGGGGAGGAGGAAGCGATGACGGGGACGTTTCAGCAAACGGCAGACGTAATCGCAGTTAGCCATGAGGAGATGGTCGCACGCGCTCGCGCGCTGGTGCCGGTCTTGCGCGAGCGCGCAGCCGAGGCGGATCGGTTGCGCAAGGTGCCTGACGCCAACATCATCGCGTTGCGTCGGGCTGGGCTTCTGAAGGTGCTCCAGTCGCGCCGCTATGGCGGCCACCAGATGTCGCTTCGCACCCATATCGACGTGATCGCGGAACTAGGCCGCGGCTGTATTTCGACCGCGTGGTGCGCCGGCGTCATCCATGCCCATAGCTGGCTGATGGGCCTGTTCCCCGAGGCGGCCCAGCAGGAGAGCTACGGCACCAACCCCGATGCTATCGTCTCTGCCGTCATCGCGCCACGCGGCAAGGCTCGTTCGGTTGACGGCGGCTTTGTGCTCAATGGCTTCTGGCCCTTCGCTTCGGGGTGCGAGCATTCGCAATGGCTATTCCTTGGCGCTGTTGTCGAGAATGCCGGCGGCGAGGCGGTTGACGAGGGCGATCTGCTTGTTCGGACGGAAGCGGTGACCATCAAGGACGACTGGAACGTCGCCGGGCTGCGCGGCACCGGCAGTTGCAGCATCGTTGCTCAGGACGTGTTTGTGCCGAAGCATCGTTTCCTGTCTCTACCTGCCGCCATTCAGGGTCATGCGCCTGGCGTCGAACTGCACGATGGGACGCTGTTTCGCTCGGCGCCCGTGCCGGTGCTGGCGCTGGCGATCACCCCGGCGGCCCTTGGGGCGGCCGAACTGGCCTTCGAAAGTTTCGTGAGCAAGCTTCCGGGCAAGGAAGTCGCCTTTACCAGGTCCGAGAGGCAGATCGAGATGCCGGTCACCCATCTGCAGGTCGCCGAGGCTCGCACCAAGATAGATACCGCCCGTCTGCTGCTGTACCATTGCGCTGACGCGATTGAGGCGGCCGCCCAAAGCGGCAGCGAGATGGAATTCATCAAACGCGCCCGCGTCCGCATGGATTGCGCCCATGCAGTCCGCCAGTGTCTCGAAGCGGTCGAAACGCTATATCTTGCGTCCGGTGGTTCGGGTATTGCAGAGTTGAATCCAACTCAGCGCGCCTGGCGCGACGTGCACGCGATGAACATGCATGGAGCATTGAATTTGCAGACAAATCAGGAAATGTACGGCCGCATCCTGCTGGATCTGCCGCCCAATACACCACTGATCTGAGTTGGAGAGCCCGTCCGGAACGTTCGGAAGTGCTCGGTCCTCGGCTCATGAGCCTGGTGCGAAGTCAGCTTTACTTCTGACACAATCCTTCGGCTGGGCTTCGGACAATTCACGCCCCTCCAGGCCGCCCGTGGGCCGATGCTCTCGGCCCGAAATCGCGCCTGGCTGACCGGCGATCCCGGTGGCTGGCATTCACTGGGCTCGCGATAGATCCGACACCGGGCGCCTGGATGGCGCACTGGGTGCCGCGACGCATGGCACCTGTCATCGAACTGTCATAAAACTGCAATATCCGGTTCACCGTTCCCGCCTAGGGTCCGGCCACTCGGGCCAAAGGCTCCGGAGGAGGCAACAGCATGAGATTCGTCCTGACGGTCGCGGCCATTGGCCTGGCCGGCATCAGCGCCGCCGCACAGGCGGAGCAGATTACCGGCGCGGGGTCGAGTTTCGCCGCCCCGATTTACTCGAAATGGGGTGAAGCTGCGAGCGGCGCGACAGGCGTCCAGTTGAATTATCAGGCTGTAGGGTCCGGCGCCGGCATCAACCAGATCAACAACCGCACTGTTGATTTTGGCGCGTCCGACATGCCGGTGAAGGCGGATAAGCTCGCAGAACACAAGCTGATGCAGTTTCCGACGGTGATCGGGGGCGTTGATATCATCGTCAACCTGCCGGGCATCAAGCCAAACGAGTTAAAGCTGACTGGCCCGATCCTGGCTGACATCTACCTGGGCAACATCACCAAATGGAACGACAAGGCGATCACCGACCTCAATCCTGAACTCAAGCTGCCCCGGACTGCGATCGCGCCAGTTCATCGCGCTGACGGGTCTGGGACGACGTTCGTGTTCACGGATTACCTCAGCACGCAGAGCCCCGATTGGAAGTCCCAGGTGGGTGCGTCCACCAGCGTGAGTTGGCCGGTTGGTGCGGGGGCGAAGGGCAGCGATGGGGTAGCCGGGACGGTGCGCCAAATTCCGGGTGGGCTGGGGTATGACGAAAGCGCTTATGCCGAGCAGAACCATCTGACAACGGCGATGATGCGCAATGCCGACGGCAAGTTTGTTGCCCCAACAATGGCGGCGTTTGAGGCGTCGGCGTCGAGCGCAGATTGGACCAAGGTGCAGAACTTCGCGATCGACCTGAACGATCAGCCGGGCGCGGAAAGCTGGCCGATCGAGTCGGCCACGTTTGTTCTGTTGCCGACTGATCCGAAGGACGAGAAGCAGAGCACTGCGGCAAAAAAGTTCTTTGATTGGGGATTTAGCCACGGCGGCGATATCGCGAAGGGACTGCTTTACATCCCGCTGCCGGCCCCAGTGCAGGAGGCGATCCGGGCTGCGTGGAAGGCGGTTCCCGGTACGATGTAGGCGGCTATCGGGTGTTGGGCACACCTTGGACAAGCACGCTGCCCGGGCCATGGGGGGCTCGCGGGCGCGCCGCGCGGTGACGGGCTTCGCACTGGGCTACGACGTACCTTACTCGGCCTTAGAAAGCGTCTTAATGGTAGAGGCCTCGTGCCTCTCGACGAAGGACTGTTCAGCGCGTGCAGCAAGCGGCCGCCTTTAACCCTTCCCCTGCGAGGCGCAAACGGCGACTTGGCGACCCGATTTTCGCCGGGGTGGCGCGGGCGTCCGGCATCTTTATCCTGCTGCTTCTTGGCAGCCTGATCCTGTCGTTGTTTCTCGGCGGACTACCGGCCTTCCGCAAATTCGGTGCTGAGTTCCTGGTTTCGACGAGCTGGAACCCGGTGAAGGAGGTCTTTGGTGCCGGGGTGTCGGTTTACGGCACGGTGATGACGTCGGTGCTGGCGCTGATCCTGGCGGTGCCGCTGGCTTTCGGCATCGCGTTCTATCTGACCGAATTAGCCCCCGAGTGGCTGCGCCGCCCGATCGGGATAGCGGTGGAGTTGCTCGCCGCGGTTCCCTCGATCATCTACGGCATGTGGGGTTTCTTTGTAATTGTCCCGCTCATGGCGGGTTACGTCGAGCCCACCCTGATCAGTGCATTCGACGGAATTCCGGTGCTGGAGGACATGTTTGCCGGGCCGCCATTCGGCACCGGCATCTTCACCGCGGCGCTGGTGCTGACGGTGATGGTTGTTCCGTTCATCGCGGCCACCATGCGGGATGTGTTCGAGACGGTGCCCCCGGTGTTCAAGGAATCTGCGTACGGCGTAGGTTGCACGACATGGGAGGTGATGCGCTCGATCGTCATTCCCTACACGCGCGCGTCGGTGGTCGGCGGCATTATGCTCGGCCTTGGCAGGGCGTTGGGCGAAACGATGGCGGTGACGTTCGTCATCGGCAATTCGAACCGTATCTCGGACAATCTGTTTTCTTCCGGAAATACCATTGCGTCACTCGTTGCGTTGGAATTCCCTGAAAGTCCTGCCGGCAGCTTGAAGCTTTCCTCGCTGCTGGCGCTGGGCTTCATCCTGTTCGTCATCTCGTTCATCGTGCTCGCGATTTCCCGTTCGCTGCTGCGCCCGCGGTTGAAAGTCTGAGATGAGCGCAAGCACTTCGTCCGCCAGCGCGTTGCCAGGGCCTGCCAAGGACCTGAAGGTGTCTCGTGTGCTGGGCAGCCGGCGCCGCCGGATCAACCTGGTGGTCAAAATCGCCTGCAGCGCGGCAATGGTGCTCGGGATGGTCCTGCTGGGTTCCATCCTGCTGACCCTGATCTGGCGCGGCGCCGGCGGGCTCTCCCTGACGGTGTTCACCCAGAACACCAAACCGCCCGGATCAGGCGGTGGCCTGCTCAACGCCATCGCGGGGACGTTGATCCAGACCGCCATCGGCACGGCTGTCGGCACGCCGATCGGATTGATGGTCGGCACCTATCTCGCGGAGTACGGCCACAGCTCGCCGTTAGCGAACGCGGTCCGGTTCGTTTCCGACGTGCTGCTGTCGGCGCCGTCGATCCTGATCGGGCTGTTCGTTTACGAGTTCGCGGTGATGCCGTTTGGCGGGTTCTCGGGGATCGCCGGGTGCCTGGCGCTGGCGATCATCGTGATACCGATCGTCGTGCGCACCACGGAGGACATGCTGCGGCTGATCGCTCCGTCCCTGCGCGAGGCTGCCATCGCGCTGGGTGCGCCGCGGTGGAAGATGATTGTGCTGATTTGCTACCGGGCGGTAAGGGATGGAATTGCCACGGGTGTGCTGCTGGCGGTTGCCCGCGTCGCCGGGGAAACTGCGCCGTTGCTGTTCACCAGCCTGGGCAACCTGAACTGGTCCATCAGCTTGCGTGAGCCGATGGCCAGTCTCCCGGTAACCATTTATCAATACGCGGGTTCGGCGTTCGAGGACTGGGTGCAACTCGCCTGGGTCGGCGCGTTGTTGATTACGTTTGGCGTTCTGGCCATCAACATCGCGGCCCGGCTGGTGCTTCGCCGAGGGAAATGAGGCAGACATGGATATGACGACACAACCTGCAGCGAGTTCGAGCGCCAGTTTCGGTGGTGCTCAGGCGCGCCATTCGAGGGCGATCAACAAGACTCGGATCTCGATCAACAACCTCGATTTCTTCTATGGCGACCACCGCGCATTGAAGGGGATTAAACTCGATCTGCCCGATCGGCAGGTGACCGGCGTGATCGGCCCGTCGGGCTGCGGCAAATCGACTTTGCTGCGGGTATTGAACCGGATGTACGACCTGTATCCCGGGCAGCGGGCTACCGGCGAGGTCATGATGGACGGCATGAACATCATCGACTCGAAGGTCGATGTGAATGCGTTGCGTGCCAGCATCGGTATGGTGTTTCAGAAGCCGACGCCGTTTCCGATGACCATCTTCGAAAATATCGCTTTCGGGGTGAAGTTGCATGAGCGGTTGTCGCGCTCGGCCATGGAAGAGCGTGTTGAATGGTCGCTGACACGAGCGGCGCTGTGGGGCGAGGTCAAGGACCGGCTGCAGACCTCGGCGCTCGGCCTTTCGGGCGGCCAGCAGCAACGTCTGTGCATCGCCCGAACCATTGCAGTGCGGCCGGAAGTCATCCTGCTGGACGAACCGACCAGCGCGCTCGATCCGATCAGCACGTTGAAAATCGAAGAACTGATCGACGAGTTGAAGCATGATTTCACGATCGCGATCGTTACTCACAACATGCAGCAGGCGGCGCGCTGCGCAGATCAGGTGGCATTCTTCTACCTCGGTGAAATGGTGGAATGTGCGCCGGCGGCACAGATCTTTACTTCGCCGAAGCAAAAGCGTACGCAGGAATACGTTACTGGCCGGTTTGGCTGAGTAAGGAAGGGTCGTCGCAATGTCGGATTCGACCGAACACCTGGTCAAGAGCTTCGATAGTGATCTGAAGCGACTGCGCGATATGCTGACCGATATGGGCGGGATCGTGGAAAGCCAGGTTGCCATGGCGGCGGAGGCGATCCTCGATCGTGACAGTGTCGTGGCGATGCGGGTGGTGGAGGAAGACCCCAAGGTCGATGCCCTGGAACGCGACATCGAGCAGTTCGTGATCCGCATGCTGGCGCTGCGCCAACCGATGGCGGGTGATCTCCGGCGGGTCGTGGCGGCCCTGAAGATCACCGGAGATCTGGAGCGGATCGGCGACTATGCCGCCAATGTCGCCAAGCGGAGCGTCGTTCTGGGGCAGTATAATCTGCCCTATTCGCTTGCCGGACTGGCCCACATGGCGACGCTGGTGCAGGAGCAATTGAAATCGATCATCGATGCACTGGGCAACAACGACTCGGCCAAGGCGATCGAGGTCTGGCGGTCGGACCGGGTGGTGGACGATATCTACAATGCACTGTTCCGCGAGCTCATTACTTACATGATGGAAGACCCGCGCAACATTACGCCGTGTACGCATCTGCTGTTCATCGCCAAGAACCTAGAGCGGATCGGTGACCACGCAACCAATATCGCCGAGACCGTGTATTACGCGGTCGAGGGCGAGGTGATCCCGGATGTTCGGCCGAAAGGCGATACATCCGCCTATGCTGTTGTTCGGCAAAAGGAATAAGTGGGGAATACGAGGATGCTCGACGGTATATCCAGCCTGCCCAAGCCGCTTGTGCTTGTGGTGGAGGACGAGGCGGCGCTCGCCACTATGCTTCGCTACAACTTGGAGAAGCAGGGTTTTCGGGTCGAGGAAGCGGGCGACGGGGAGGAGGCTCTGACCCGGATCTCGGAGGCGCAACCCGATCTTGTGCTGCTGGACTGGATGCTGCCGGTGATGTCGGGGATCGAGGTCTGCCGGCAGATCCGCCGCAAGCCCGCGACCCGCGACTTGCCGGTGATCATGGTGACGGCGCGAACCGAGGACCAGGACGCCGTGCGTGGGCTCAATACCGGCGCTGATGATTACATCACCAAACCATTCAACATCGAGGCGTTGCTGGCGCGGGTCCGGGCGCTGCTGCGCCGGTCCAACGCGGTGCCGACGAAGGGACCGCTAATCTTCCACGACATCGAGATGGACCTGTCGTCGCATCGTGTCACCCGCAACGACCGGCGGGTGCATCTAGGTCCAACTGAGTTCCGGCTGCTGGAGTTTTTCATGCAACATCCTCGGCGGGTGTTCTCCCGCGAGGAGTTGCTGGACGCGGTATGGGGGCCGGACATTCATGTCGAGCCGCGCACGGTCGACGTGCATATCCGCCGCTTGCGCAAGTCGATCAATGGCACGGATGAACTGGACGTGGTGCGGACGGTGCGGACGGCGGGGTATGCGCTGGATACCGAGCCGTTGTAGTCTCACAGCGAGTGTTCTCGACAGGAAGGGGCTGTTCGGCTGCGCTTCGGGAACCGCGTGTCAGGGGCAGACTGGTTCTAAAATTATGGCGTATGGCTCCAGCGGTTTGAAGCATTGCCGGCGGGCGCGGTCTGAATCAAAGTCCGCCAAATGTTGATCGCTCGCACTCTGCGCGATTTGCGTGCCGCCTGCGCCCGCTTGCGCTCCACCGCCAACTCGTTGGCGCTGGTGGCGACAATGGGAGCATTGCATGCCGGACATCTTACGTTGGTGCGGACTGCGATTGCGTCCGGGTCGGCCGTGGTGGCCTCAATCTTTGTCAATCCGCTGCAGTTCGGGCCGAACGAGGATCTGTCGCAGTATCCTCGGGACGAGACCGCTGACCTGGCGGCACTGGAGGCGGCAGGTTGCGCACTGGCATGGCTGCCGGATGTCGCAACGATGTATCCCCCTGGCGAGGCGACGACCGTGGTCGTCGGCGGTCCGGCGGAACGGTGGGAGGGCGATGCCAGGCCAGGGCACTTCCGCGGGGTGGCGACAGTGTGCGCCAAGCTGTTCGGTCAGGTGCAGCCGGACGTGACCTATTTCGGCGAGAAGGACTGGCAGCAATTGCAGGTGGTGAGGCGGATGGTCTCCGATCTGCTGCTGCCGCTGGAGATCGTGGGGGTGGAAACGGTGCGCGAGGCCGGCGGGCTGGCAATGTCGTCGCGGAACCGGTTTCTGACGCCAGCAGAGCGTGCGGTTGCTCCGGGGTTGTATGCGACGCTGCAAAGGACGGCGCAGGCATTGGCGGGCGGTGCCGCGGTAGCGGAGACGCTGCAGAGCGGCCGGGAGGCATTGGAGCGCGACGGGTTACGGGTGGATTACCTCGCGCTGGTAGATGGGTCGGAATTGGTGCCGGTTGATGCTGTTCTGCCCGCTGTGCGTTTGATCGCGGCCGCACGGTTGGGAACGGTGAGGTTGCTGGATAATACTGCTATTTCGTAATAAAAGAGACTTTGCCCGTCAGTGCGTCAGACGTCAGATCCAGGAAAACAGATGCGTGAACCAGCCTTCTTTCTTCTGCTGGATAATCGGCGTGTCGCCCACGTCCGGACCGGCGCCCAGCGCCGAATTCTCTTTCAAGCGTTGCAACTCCTTCTGTGCATCCACCTGAACATTCTGCATCGCCGGCTTACGCCAATAGAGCAGGTTGTTGACGAAGCCATCATCCCCCTTCGCCTGATTCGCTTCCTGGTCAACCTTCGCCCGGATGTCGGCCGGCGCGGCTGGCCCGGTCTCCTGCAATAGCGCGGACTGACCTGGACTGGCCTCCCCCTGCGGCGCGCCCAAGGCCAACTGCGGCACCAACGCTGCGGCGGCTTGGTCTCGCTCGCTTTGTTCCTGCGGACGCGGGGCGCCGGGCCGTGGCGGACGCAGATTGTAATCCGGCGGCATGGACAGGGGCGCGCGCGTGGTCACGGTATACTCGTCCGGCAAATCGCGGTTCAGGCCGAAGGTACGAGTGAGATCGCCAGTGGCGCAGCCACCCAGGAAGAGGAGGGCACATCCGAGCGGAAAGGAGCCGATTCGGCTCGGGTTGGACCGATTGGTTCGCATGCGACGCTCCATACTCATTCACCCTGTTGGACCGCAAGTGTGCACCCAAATCATCCGTCACACGGGGCGCCGGCGGCGTGGCGGAATGGCGATCAACATGGCGAGGAACAGTCCCGCCGTGGCGGTCCATTGCGCGATGGCGAAGGCATGGGCGTATGCGCGCTCGCCGGTTCGGCCGCCAAGAACAACGAAGAACAGTGACCCTATTGCTGCAACGCTGACTGCCGCGCCGATCTGCAGGGCAGAGTTGGTGATGCCGGCGGCAACTCCCGCCTGCGCCGGGGGCACATCCCCAGGTACCGTGGCGAACAGCCGCGGGAAGGCAACGCCTTGTCCCAGTCCGGCGAGGAATACCGCGGCCGAGAGCGGGATACCGGCGATCCCGATCGCCACCAGCAGACCGATGAGTGCATAGAAGGCCACCTGGACGCCCATGCCGATCGCCAGCAATTTCGGCCGCAGGGCAACGAGCGGCGCCGATATCAGCGGCCCGACGAACAAGCCCACTCCATAGGGAACGATCGCAAAGCCGACCTGAAGCGGCGCCATACCCCTACCTTCTTGTTGATACAGGCCGAATAACAAATAAAAGCTGGTGGTGAAGAAGAACAGCGCCGCCACCAGCACGCCACGACGAAAACTGGGGATCCGCAGCAGCCGCAAATCCACCAGCGGCATTCCGCCGGTCCGGCTCAATCGATCCTCATACCAAACGAACGCCGCGATCAGCGATGGGACACTCGCCAGAACGGCGAACACCCAGACCGGCCAGCCTTGCTCGCGTCCCTCGGACAACGGCACAACGATGGCGGCAAGTGCCAAGGAGATCAGCGCGGCGCCGCCGAGATCGAGCCGTACGGAGCTGCCGCCGCCGGTCTCCGGCACGACCTTCCAGCCCAGCACCAGCGTCACTGCGCAGACCGGCAGCGTCAGCAGGAAAATCGCCCGCCACCCCAGGCCGGCCGGGTTCCACTGAATCAACGCGCCGCCGCTGAACTGCCCGATCGCGGCGGCCATGCCCATCATAATGCCGTATGCGCTCATAGCCTTGGCGAGCTCGCGCTCGTTCTGGAAGAGGGCCCGGATGGATCCGAGGACCTGCGGCAACAGCACCGCGGCCGCTGATCCCTGGACGATACGGGCGATCACCAGATTGGTCGGGGAAGTTGCTAGCCCGCACCCCAGGCTGGCCAGCGAGAACCCAGCCATCCCGATCAGAAAGCAGCGCTTCCGCCCGTAGAGGTCGCCCAATCGGCCGCCGGTAATCAAGAAAACGCCGTAGCCGCAGGCATAACCCGAGATCACAAGTTGCAATTCGGCCGGCGTCGCGCCCAGGCTCTCATGGATCGACGACAGGGCTACATTGACGATGAAAAAATCCAACGGTGGCATAAACCCGCCCGCCAGCAGTATGACCAGCGCCACCCAGCGGAGGGCGCTCGCTTGACCGTTTGACACACGCTCTCCCTAAACTGACCGGCGAGCGCCGGATCGTTCTGCTATACGGTTTCCTCGCCGACCCCTGCCGGATCTAGCATCTAATCTTCATGCTGCCATCCCGATCTAAATTCGATCCTCAGGGCTATTACGCCCGCCTCGGGCTGGAGCCGGTGGCACCCCAGGCATCCATCGTCTCGGCGTTCCGGGCGAAAGCACGGCTGCTGCATCCCGATGTTCGCAGGACCGGGGATGCGGCCGCCTTCGTGGCGGTTAAGCAGGCCTACGACGTGCTGTCTAACCGGGAGCGGCGAGCAGCCTACGACCGCATGGCCCGCGAGACGGCGGGCGAGGCGGTCACTCCCGAGGTCATGGTCGCCAAGCCGGCGTTCTATCACCGATACGCCGAGATGACTCGGCTGCCGCAACGATCAGCGTTTCCGGTCATGGCGCTGGCCGGCTTGAGCGTGTGTTTGTTCCTTGGTGTCTATGAGATCACGAAGCATCTCGCGGCGCCCTCGCCGGTGGCGAATGCCGGGATCAAACCGAACGCGGCTACGGTAGCGCCGCTCTCCGCCAGCGAGCATCGCGCCGTGCTCTATGGCCCGGCTCCGGTACGGCTGGCAGGGGACCCGAACTTCTACGTGGTGCCGGCGGGAAGTCCGGCGGTGTTGTGGCGCCACGATGCCGATCGCGACAAAATGGTCCCGCTGGTTGAGCTTCCGCCGTTCAGCTCGGTTCAGGTAGTCCGCCTGATCCGCAAGACAGCCATGCTGGAGGTGATGATCAATGATCGGGGCACCGGTTTCGTCAGTGCCGATCATCTCATGCCTGGTGATGCTGGGGCAGCCCGTTCGGCCTATTGCAGCTACAATTCGGGACCCACGCCGTTCGACGGGGAACTTCTGGAGCACCGCGGCTCTGGAAGCGGTAGGCTCTCGGTGGAGAACCGGGCCCTGCAGCCCGCGGTGGCTAAATTTCGCGATCAGACGGGTGCCGTAATGGTGGCGGTTTTCCTGGGGCCGGGCAGTCAGGTGGAACTGGGTGGCTTACCGGAAGGTCTCTATCGGCCCGAGTTTGCCATCGGCGAGATGTGGAGCCGAGGATGCAATCTGTTCGCGGCCGGGATGCAGGCGCGACGGATGGATGAGGCGATCAGGCTGCCGGGCAGTCCGCCCATTATTCTCGCGCCCGACGGCGGTGAGCCGCCGGCTTCGGATGTTTCCGACCAGGCATTTGAGCAAGATTAATCCAACCGGTCCGCGATCCAGGCCGGGGTCGAGTTGCTTGCTCGGCTGACGGGGCCAGAGGGTTACGCAACGGCGGGGCCGGCGGCGGCCTGATTGCGGCGGGACTGCCATAGCGCCACGAAGTCGATGGGCTGCAGCAACACCGGAGGGAAGCCGCCGTCACGGGTGACATCTGCGAGGATATTGCGGGCGAAGGGGAACAGGATACGCGGGCATTCCACCAGCAGAATTGGCTCGATCGCGTTGTCCGGGACGCCGTTAAGGGTGAAGACGCCGGCGTAGGTTAGTTCGGCGACAAAGACCGTCGGGGTGGGGGTGGTTGCCTGGCCGTTGGCCTGAGGCGTGCCGTCGTGGGCCTCGGCTTTGATCATGAGCGCGACCTCGTAGACGCTCTGGCCTTCCTGGATGCGGCGGGCCTGCACATCGAGGTTGATGCCGACCTGCGGCTGACTGCGGAGCTGGGTATAAATTTGTGGCGCGCCCGGTACCTCAAAGGACAGATCTTTTACATATTGGATATTTACCACTAGCGGCTGGGGCGGCTGACCGGTCGGCTGCGGGGCAGGTGTGGTCTCGGACATCGACGTCTCCGTGTTTTCGTGGATGGGCCGGCTGGGGGCTGCAGATGAGGCGCGGCGGGTAGCACGGTTGTGAACCGATTGCCACCGTGCGCCAGCGGAAGCTAGGCTCGCCACACCAGGCGTTCCGGTGCGGGCTCGCTTGGATCGCAGCGCAGCCACTGACCGTTGGCGACGCTCTGGCCGGTGAGGGTGAGAATGAAGCCCCAATGACTGACGACCAGAGTACGGGACCAATCGTGGCGACGGGCGAGGCCGGCGCGGAAGCGGGCGGCCCGATCAACGATGAATTCTTCGGGCTCTTCCTCGGTCGGCCACCAGACGTCCTCGATCAGGCTGAAATCATGATCTGGCCAGTCCCGTTGCAGCGCCGGGCGAGGCGAGCCTATGTCGCAGGCGAAGGCATAGCGCTCACGTACGATCGGATCGACCGTGAGCGGCAGGCTGAGCGCGGCGGCAACCGGTTGGGCTGTTTGCAGTGCTCTGGTATAGGGCGAAACGATGATCCGCTCGATGCCCTGTCCGACCAGTTGTTGGGCGGCTTCATGTGCCTGGGCATGGCCCAAATCGGTGAGGCGGGGATCAATAATGCCAGGATCACGCCGGGTGGCGCCGAAATGCAGGTTGAACTCGCTTTGGCCATGGCGCAGCAGGATCATTCGACGGGCCATACAGAGGCAGGGATCGGGCGGCAAGCAGCCAATCAGAACCGGGTCCCGGATTCGTTTGTTATACGCCGGACGCGCGCCTATCTGTGTGTCATCAAGGAGGGTGTGGCATGGGTGCGAGCGGCTTTCCAATCGATCTGGTGCTGTTTGGGATGATCGCGGCGTTTCTGGTCCTGCGACTGCGGAGCATTCTGGGCAAGCGGACAGGTTTCGAGCGGCCGGCGCCGCCGGTGCAACAGGCACCTATGCGCCCGGCGACGGGGCCGATCATCGAGGCCAAGGCCGACCCGGCGACGCCGCCTGCGGCGCAGACCGTGCCGGAGACGGCGTCGCCTACCGGGCAAGCGCTGGCGCGGATGCAAGAGATCGACCGGAATTTCGATGCTGGGCGGTTTTTGGCCGGTGCGGATCAGGCGTTTCGGATGATAGTCGCCGCGTTCGCCGCGGGCGATCGGGCGACGTTGAGGCCGCTGTTGGGCGATGAGACCTACGGAGCGTTCGAGCAGGCGATCAGTGCGCGCGAGAAGGCCGGCGAGCAACAGGTATCCGAGATCAGGGCGATGCAGCATCTCAGCATCGACTCGGCAGGGCTGAAAGGCCAGGTCGGACAGGTGACCGCGCGGATCGTGTCCGACCAGGTGAGTTACACCCAGGACAAGGACGGGCGACCCTTGACGGGCACCGACGCGGTGACGGAGATCACCGACCTGTGGACGTTTGAGCGTGATCTGTCGCAGCAAGATCCGACCTGGCGTTTGGTCGCCGCGCGTAGTGGATGATCTGGCGGTTTGATTGACCCATGAGTGACGCGGGCGGCTGCGGCGGCCGTGCCGGGGTTTCGGCGATCGTGGATGGTGGGCCTCCAGCCGCCATGACAACAAGGGTGGGGCGGGGGATATCGATGACCGGGACCAAGCCGCGGGTAGCGCTGTTCGTGACCTGTCTGGTCGACCTGCATCGGCCGTCGGTGGGCTTTGCGGCAATTCGGTTGCTCGAGCGGGCGGGGTGTCAGGTGGAGGTGCCGCGGGCGCAAACGTGTTGCGGCCAGCCGGCGTATAATTCGGGTGACCGGCGGACGGCCCGCGATTTGGCAGTGGGAATTGTCGAGGCGTTCCGGGGGTATGATTATGTCGTCGTGCCGTCGGGGTCCTGCGCTGGGATGCTGAAGCACCACCTGCCGCATCTCTTTGACGACGATCCCAATCAGCGCGCGGTGGCCGACGCGATGGCGTCCCGGGTGTACGAACTGGTTAGTTTTCTGACCGATGTGCTGGGGGTGCGGGATACGCAAGCGGCGCCGTTCCGCGGGCAGGTCACTTATCATGACAGTTGCTCGGGATTGCGGGAATTGGGGATCAAGCAGCAGCCTCGAGAGCTACTGGCGGCGGCCGGGGTGAGCGTAGTGGAGATGACGGAGCCGGAGATCTGCTGCGGATTCGGCGGGACATTCTGCGTGAAATATCCCGAAATCTCGGTGCGGATGGTTTCTGACAAGACCAAGGATATCGTGGCGACAGGGGCTGAGACCGTGCTGGCGGGCGATTTGGGATGTCTGCTGAACATGGCCGGCCGATTGCAGCGGGAGGGGCACCGGGTGCATGTCCGGCATGTGGCCGAGGTGTTGGCCGGAATGACGGACGATCTTCCGGCGATCGGTGAGGGGCGGGGTTAGCCAGGTCGGGTAGTTGGCCGCCTCGATCCGAGCCCACGTTGGCGTGGCCGCGCGCAATATTGATGCAGGCACGGTCATTTTCAGGGCGCGCCTGGGGGTATCACGTCTAATACTCTGGGTCGTGCTGCGGATGGACATTGGCAGCCTAAACAGGGGGAATAACGGATGATCAAAGTGAGCGTGATGTATCCCGGCGGGGCTAGCACCAAGTTCGACATGAACTACTATTGTACGAAGCATATGCCGATGGCTCAGGACAAGTTCGGCGCTGCCTGCAAGGGGATGACGATCGAACAGGGGCTTGCCGGGGGCGCCCCGGGAGCGCCGCCGACCTATGTCGCAATGGGGCATTTTCTGTTCGATTCCGTGGCTGATTTTGAGGCGGCCATGGCGCCTCATGCGGCGACTCTGATGGGCGACATTCCGAATTACAGCAACGTTCAGCCTGTGATCCAGATCAGTGAGGTAAAGCTTTAGCCCAGGCTGAAGCGGGTCCCGCAGCCGCGTCCATTGGGCGCGGCTAGCGAGCCTGCGACCGGTAGGCAAGCGGCGTGTTTCCCGGTGGCCTGACGACCGGCTGGCTTGGCATTCCGCTCCTACAGCCACCCCGCGCAACCGCAAGCAAATGTCTGCGTTGCCAGGGCTTCGGGACGCTGTGCCTCTGATAAGCCCACCGCACCCGAGCTAGGGCAGTCGATCATTTTATAGTGAATTACATCGGTCTAAGCACGATACACTTCCCGAACAGTTGACTATCAGGATCGTTCTCGGATCTCTAATAGGATTTCCGGCCATACGGTTCCAGAACAAAAAGTAGTACAACTAGATGGGAATACTACAACTACGATCGCTGGCCTTTGCTGTGCTGCTCCCTTCGGCGGGTCCACCCGAGGTCGCTGCACAGGAGAAGTGCGGCAGGGCGCCTTACTCGTTATTCATCAAACGCAGGGCATAGACCATGGCGACGCGATCAGTCAGAGGGTCTGCAATCGTAGTTCGACCCCGCAATCTCGAACCCTCCACCGCACGATCTGAAGCAGATCCTTCGAAACACGAAACCAGACGTCATTTCCTTCCAGCGAACGTGCTGTTTTGGCTTAGCGTATTCGCCATCCTGTTACAATTTTTTCTGACCGGCAACGTGCTCCGAACGATGGGCATCGACGTAAATATGCGGGTGCATCCTGCATCGGTGCTTGTGTTGCTGTGTGCAATCTTCGCTTTGCTGAAGGGCGTCGTGCCTTTCCATCAGCGGTGCCGTAACTCACCCCACCTATTGCTCTTTGTGTTCGGTGTCCCTCTGTTGGCGGCGTACACTGTCTACTTCAACGGAATAAATGGAGCGGCATTTTATTTTGATAGTTTTTGGTCAGCGGCATTGTTGGCCCTGTTGCTGGAATCAGCAACCGACACGCAGAAGCGGTGGCTGGCCAAACTTCTCATAACTATCGTGATTGTAAATGTGCTGATTGGCTTGTGGGAAAGTGTGACACAAAACAATTGGTTTCCGTTTGTCGCGAACCCGATGGATGGTACCAATGACTCGGCGGCTCTTGAGACCGAGGATTTTCGGGCCAATGCATTTTATGGCCATCCACTTGGCGCCTCACTCATCACCTCGATGGCGTTTTTCTTACTATATTCCATGCGGATCCGGGTTATCATCGCCGGCCCGGTCATCGGAATATTGCTTGTTGGCCTGTTGGCGTTCGGCGGCCGCACAGCACTCGGCATCACCGGGCTATTTTCCATCATTGCGGCGATTTATATACTAACAATAGGCGTCATTCGGCGTAATCTGCGGCTGGATTTTGTGATGGGTATTATGGCGGCCACAATTATCGTGCCGCTTCTGGTCTTGGCTATCGTTACTCAAACGACGATCGCCGATCGCATTATCGACACGTTATACTTTGATGACAGCGCACAGGTGCGTGTCACGCAGTGGATGGTTTTGAATTTTCTGAGCCTTAAGAACTGGTTGTTTGGAGTCCCACTGGCCGATCTGGAAGCTCTGAAATTTCAAATTGGTCTTGATGCGAGCGAGGATATCGAGAATTTTTGGCTGCTGCTGTGTCTCAACTTAGGTGTGATCGGCTTCGTTGTGTTCGTGGTAATATTCGGCGCCTTCCTTCTGCACGTTGCCCGCTACGGGGGTGGGTTGAACGGATGGCTGCTGATGGTGTCGACGCTGATCATTGACTCCACTTCGAATTCGCTGGGGACCAAGTCAAATGACTTGTTCATCGAAGTAGCGTTTTTGATGGCTATGTCTGGCTTCAAGAACTATGTGCGGCAGCCACGGGCGGCCCGGCGGCACAAGCCGGCCGCCAAGTTTCGTCCGCCGCAACGTGTTCTTTCGGATGGGCCGGCCGAACATTGGTCCGCGCCGGCATAGATGCTCTATTTGCCTCCGGTCCGTTCGGCATTACCGGTAATCTGTGTCTGTCAAGTAGTGACCGCCTTTCGCTATTAAGCAATCCATCGCGTTCTGACTCTTGTACAAGGACGGAAACCCAGACATGGATACACTCTCCAAAGTCAGCTTTCCTATTGACCGCTCGCTCGTCGGGGGCGCGGGTGGGCGGACCAGGGTTTCCGTCGCTCTCCCCCCTCTTGCATGCACATTGGCGGCTCGACCGGCCGCCGAATATATTGCATTCGCCGCGCTGTTCGTGTTCGCGCGATTGCTGCAGCAAGAAACAGTGCAGGCTCGAGTGGTGGTCGACGCAGGCCTGCAGGTAGATTCCCTGGTAGCAGCCAGCTTTGCGGCAGACGCCACGCTGACGGCGGCAATGGCAACTGTCCAGGTTGGCGCCGTTACTGACGGGGCCGAGATAGATCTGACGATTCTGGAACGGACCTCTGACCTGGCTGGCCGCGGCAATGTGCTGACGTATGTGTGCGGTTCGGAGGACCTGCAGCTGTGGCTGGATTTCGACGCAGCCGATCTTGCACCGCTGTCGGCCAGTGATTTCCTCGAAAAGATTGGCCTCGTTCTTGATCGCCTCGGCGCGGAACCCGACATGCGCTGCTCCAAGCTGGTGCTGCTGACGCGTGCAGCGCGCGGGCTTATTCCCGACCTGGCTCGAGAAATTCCGGTCTGCGATTACGAATTTATCCCGTCTGTGTTTTTCCGTGTCGCCGAACAATACGCTGAATACCCGGCTATTGCCAACGATACAAAGACCTATACTTACGCGGAACTGAGTTTTACCGTCAGCCATCTGGCCAACCAGCTCGTCGCCGCCGGTTTGGCAGTAGGGGAGACCGTGGCGATTTCCGGCTGCAGCAGCTTTGGCGTGCTCGCCAGTCTGCTCGCCGTGCTGGCCGGGGGCGGCGTGGTCGTTACTCTAGACCAGACGCTGCCGGAAGAGCGGCGGAGACTCATCGCCGAAATGAGTTCGAGCACGGTTGCAGATTCTGGTCCGTCCCGCCGGAAGTTCCATTCCTGCCGATGCAGACAAGATCGTCACCATCGACTGGCCAAACCGAGCCGAACTTGACGCGTTGCCGGCACAGGCACCGCCATCGCCAGTGCTGTCGGCCGATGCCAGTGCCTACATCTTCTTCACCAGCGGCAGCACCGGCGTGCCGAAGGGAGTGCTCGGCACCCATCTTGGCCTCGCCCATTTCATTGAGTGGCAACGCTCCAATTTTCAGATCGGCTGCGGCGACCACACCGCGCAACTGACGGCGCTATCCTTCGACGTGGTGCTGCGCGACATCCTTTTCCCGCTGACCAGTGGCGCCTGCATTCATATCCCGCGGCGCGAGACGCTGCTCGATGCGCGGCGGATGCTGAAGTGGATCACGGACACCGGCATCACGGCGATGCACTGCGTGCCGTCATTGATGAGGGCTTGGCTACCGGCTGACGACGGCCACGGTTCCTTCCGCTCGCTACGCTATATCTTCTTTGCCGGCGAGCCATTGACCGATGCGCTGCTCAAGCGATTCATCGCTGCTGCTGGTCCGGACACGCGGATAGTCAACCTTTACGGGCCAACTGAGACCGTGCTGGCGAAGTTAGCCAACCGCATCGACAGCGTCGAGGCGGGCGTGCAGCCGGTCGGCAACCCGTTACCCGGCACTGACGTTTTCATTGTCCGCGACCGCAGCGTATCTTGCGGCCTGTGGGAAATCGGCGAGATCGCGATCCGAACGCCTTACCGGTCCAAAGGCTACCTGGGAAACGAGGCGCTGACGCGTCAGGTGTTTGTCCCCAACCCGACCCGCGACGATCCTGACGACCTGCTTTACTACACGGGGGACCTGGGACGGTACCGGTCGGACGGCAAGGTCGAGATCTTCGGACGCATCGATGCCCAGATCAAGATCCGGGGAATACGTATAGAGCCCAACGAGATCGAGGCCTATCTGCTTAAGTTGCCGGGCATTCGGGATGCAGTCATCACCACGCGCATCGCCACCAATACAGAAAAGGTCCTGGTCGGACTGCTCGTTCCCGAAATTCCCGTCGCTCCGAAAGATCAGGCAGAGTTCAGCCGCACGATATGCAGATCTCTGAGGCAACGACTGCCCGAGGCGATGGTGCCCACACGGGTCTTCCCGCTCGACAAGCTCCCATACTTGCCCAACGGCAAGCTCGACCGCAAGTCGATCGGCGCGATGGAACTAGAGATGGAGGGTGACGAGCCTTCGGCGGCATTGCTTGTAGCAAGCCTCGACGAAACGACGCGCCGCCTCGTCACCGGCTTCGAGGAATTGCTCGGTCTGAAGATTGTCAACGTCGACAAGTCGTTTGTCGATCTGGGTGGCGATTCGCTGTCTTATATCCGCGCGTCGATGGTCGTCGAGGATATACTTGGCTACGTACCATCCGACTGGGAAGAGAAGTCCGTGGCCGAGTTATCTCGTCTTAAGGACGTTAACGCCAGTGCGAAAGCCAGCTCATGGTTGACCCGAATGGATTCCACGGTGCTGTTCCGCGCCATTTCAATCTTCGTCGTGACGCTCAGCCACACCGGAAACTACACGTTCTTCACCGCAACTTCGGCGCTGTTCGTGATCTCCGGGATGAACTTCAGCAAGTTCCTTCGGCCAGGCATTCGCAACACCGGTGACCTCCGTCCAACGCTCCAGTTCATCGCGCGGTTCGCCATCCCTGCTGCATTATGGCAAGCGACTCGTGGCATCGCCCTTCACCAGTTCTGGATCCCGGATCTCCTCCTGCTCGGTACATTCTTCGAAAATCCGAACGCGGCTCATTTTACCTTCTGGTTTCTAGATGTTCTGGCGGCAAACGTGCTGCTACTGGCTGTAATTACGAAATTTGGCTTTAAGCTGCGCGGCCGGCGGCCTGTCGAGGAAGACGGGCGCAAGTCCTCGTTCTGGAGCGATCTGCTATGGTGCCTGGCGGCCCTCGGCATTGCCTTCACCCAGGTGTCCTCGGGCTGGTGGGACGGCGATCCCGGCGAGACAGATGTCGCGCCATTCAAGTGGCTATGGATGCTCGCACTCGGTATCCTCATCACGCAGGCGAACACCAAGGCTCGCAAGGGCATGGTTACCGGGCTACTCGGGTGCCTCGCATTGGTTGCGTATTCCGGCGTGCCCGGTGTGGCGCGCTTTCTCGGCCAAACCGATGCCTTCGTTTTCGTCTCGGTGCTGGTTTTGCTCTGGTTCGAGCGCGTGCCGGTGCCCCGCCTCCTGCAGCGCCCGCTGTTGGGGATCGCGTCCGCGACGCTGTTCATTTACATCGTCAATTATTCAGTCATTAACCGCGTTATGCCGCATCTCGGCCTGCCTGCATGGTGGCCGATGCAGGTAGGCTTGGCGATGGTGACTGGCATCGTTGCGAAGATGGTCTGGGACCGCGTCATTGGTTGGGTAAGCAGCCTGGCCACGCATAGTAAATGGCGGTTACCCTCAATCAACGTGTTCGGACAAGTTTCACAAAAGATAAGCTAAGACGAGTCCACCGGGTCAAAGCTCCCGATCTCGGAATGTGGTCTTTCGATATTGCTGTGGCGCTGTAGACCGAGTTTTCTTCTTTGAATTGGCGCAAGCAACTGTAATACATCAATTAACCTTCGCAATCGTCCGCTGTTACTGGCTACACGTCCTCCCCCAGCAACTCGAACGCCCCGTGGTGGAGCGGTGTTGGTAGTCGTCACGGTCATCGGGTAATTCCGCGTAATCGCGGTGACGCTGATGTTGCGCGCCAGCCTCGCGGGTGCGCATTGCCTTGGCGGCAGCTTGCCCAGAAGCCGAACTGTTCGGCGGCTTGGTGCGCAGCTTCCAACCCGTCGGACCATAACCCGTGGGGCGTGTGCCCCAGCAAGCGCTTCGTTCCGAAAACCCCAACGCCTGGCATTTCCGTTCTGAATTCGTGCTGAAACCAGTGCGTAGGACAACTATGCCCTACGCACTTTTGGCGGATCCCGTACATTCGTTGAAAAAGTCGGGCTAGGCTCAAACCCTCGAAATTTCTGAAAGCATTTTAAATAATCATATAGGTTTCGCGACGCCCCGGCGCCCAACGCGTCACAAAAGCAGCCGACATCCCCTAAAACACCCTTTTTCGGCAATGTCGGCGAATCCGAATTGCGAAGAATGGCGGCTGACAGGACGCCGGTCGTCGCGAGCGTCGAACTGGATTAGTGTAAGTTGCTGAATTCAAGCGGTTCCAGAATTTTCGAAGGTTTGAGCCCAAAACGCCAATCAGTTCGGAAATAACGCTGGTGTCGAGGATGATCAGTGCTCGAGCGCAGGCGGTTCCCCACCGTGACCGGAGGATGCGGCTCTGAATCATCGACGCCGCCGAATGGCTCGAAGCGGCGGCGGATCGCCTCGACAAGGTCAGGTTCGCGCGCGCGCATCGCCGACGGCCTCGGTCACGATGGGGCGCAATTCGGCTTCCATCGAGCGGCCGTTGTGGGCGGACGCACGCGGAGATTTTCTTTCACTGCGGCATCGACGTTGCGGATGGCGAACATGGCCATGCGTTGGAAGCGTAGAGGAACCGCTCACCACCCGCAGCGGACGCCCTTAGATGGTGGGGACCGCCGCGCAGTCGGAACGCGTCGGCCCGCTTGAATATCCTCTTCACAAGGCTTTTTAGCCCGGGCGTGACGGCCCGACACCCCGCCGGGCCATCTACCCCCTTAAGCCGTCAGCGCCGCCGGCTCCGTCCGCAGCCGCTTCACCAGCAGCTTGTTCAGTGCGTGGACATAGGCACGCGCGGCAGAGACGATGGTATCGGAATCCGCCCCCTGACCATCGACCATCTTGCCGTTCTCCTCCAGCCGGACCGTCGTCTTAGCCTGCGCGTCGGTCCCTTCGGTCACCGCGCCCACCGAGAACAGCACCAGGTTGGCCTTATGCGGGAAAATCGCCTGTATTGCATTGAACGTCGCATCCACTGGCCCGTTGCCGGTTGACTTCGCGGTCTTCACGACGCCCTCGATATCCAGCTCCAGTTCCGCTCGGGCCGGACCCTTCGACCCGGCATACATGTCGAGCGAGACGAAGCGGATGTGCTCATGGTCACGCACCACCTCGTCGTCGACCAGGGCAACAATATCCTCGTCGAACACTACTTTCTTGCGATCGGCCAGATCCTTGAATTGGCGAAACGCGTCGTTGAGCTGGTTGTCGCCCACCTTGTAGCCCAGCGTATTTAGCTTGTCGCGAAACGCTGCGCGCCCTGAATGTTTACCCAGGACCAGGCTGTTTTTGGTCCAGCCGACGCTCTCGGGGGTCATGATCTCGTAGGTCGCGGCGTTTTTCAGCACGCCATCCTGGTGAATTCCGGCCTCATGCGCGAACGCGTTGCGCCCGACGATCGCCTTGTTGGGCTGCACATCGAATCCGGTGACGGTAGCCAGCAACCGGGACATCCGCAGCAATCCGGTCGTCTTGATGTTGTTATGGTGCGGGATTGCATCCTGACGGGTGCGGATCGCCATCACGACCTCCTCGAGCGAGGCGTTGCCCGCCCGCTCGCCGATGCCATTGATAGTGGATTCGACCTGCCGAGCCCCGGCCCGGATCGCGGCGAGCGTGTTCGCTACTCCGAGGCCCAGGTCATTGTGGTTGTGCGTGGACAGGATCACCTTCTCTACCCCAGGCACCTTGGCGCGGATTTGGGTGTACATCCGCTCCATATCCTCAGGCAGCGCATAGCCGACGGTGTCGGGGAGGTTGATCGTCGTGGCCCCAGCCTTGATCGCGGCCTCGACACAACGCGCCAGAAAATCGATGTCGCTGCGTGTTGCGTCCTCGGCCGACCATTCCACGTCATCCGCGTGCTGACGGGCCAACGTGATCGAGTCCACTGTCGCGGCGATCACCTCGTCCGGTTCCATCCGCAACTTGTACTTCATGTGCAAGTCGCTGGTGGCGATGACGATATGAATGCGCCGGCGTTTCGCGGCGCGCAGCGCGTCGGCCGCGCGCATTACGTCCTGGGCGCCGGCCCGGGCGAGGCTGGCGATGACCGGCGTGTCATCGCGCTGTCCAACGCTTTCGGCGATCGCCTTGACGCTTTCAAAATCGCCTGGCGAGGCGATCGCGAAGCCGGCCTCCAGCACATCTACGCCCAGCTCCGTCAGGGCCTCGGCCATCCGGATTTTTTCGTCCAGGTTCATGGAAAAACCCGGCGACTGCTCGCCGTCGCGCAGCGTGGTGTCGAAAATGATAATGCGGTTGTCGTCCAGCGTGCCGAAGCTGGGGTGGGTGACGCTCATCGTTTGGGTTCCTCAATTTTTGACACGACATCAGCCTCAGGGGATCCCCTGAGCGAAGCCGGCGTTCAAAAACCCGGCGAGGCGCTCAGGGGCGGCTAAGTCGAAGGAGGAGGAGCAGGCGGGCGAAATTTGTGCCGGGCCGCGAAACGCCGTGCGGACGCACCTTGCGCTCGGGACCAAACGCGAGGGCGTCATCGAACAGGTTCGCGAAGGGCGCGCCGTCGAACATGGGGCCTTCATACCCGCGACGGCTTCGGCCTGCAACAGCCCAAGTAACATCGCTCAAGCGCATTTCCACGTCAGGAAATCGAATACGGTTCGAGAGAAGAGACGTCGCGAAGGCTTTTTGGTCTTTCGCAGTTGCAAGTGTAGAACCGCCCTATGGCCCGACCGTCCCAAACTGACTTCCCGCCGCCTGTCCTGATCACCACGACGTCACTGCTGGACGAGTTCTGCCAACGCATGAGCGGCGAAACCTTCGTCACCGTCGATACTGAATTCATGCGGGAGCGTACCTATTGGCCGGAATTGTGCCTGGTGCAGATCGCCGGCGCCAAGGAGGTCGCGGTGATCGACGCTCAGGCGGGCGGTCTGGACCTGGCCTCGCTTGGCGTTTTGTTCGCCAACGAGGGCGTAACGAAGGTGTTCCACGCCGCGCGTCAGGACATTGAAATTTTCGTGCTGCGTTTTGATGACGTGCCGCGCCCGATCTTCGACACCCAGGTGGCCGCCATGGTGGCCGGGTTCGGTGACCAGGTCGGCTACGACGCCCTGGTCTCGAACCTCACCGGCGGCAGCATCGACAAGGCCCACCGCTTCAGCGACTGGTCGGTGCGACCCTTGTCCGCCGCACAAATTGCCTATGCTGCCGCCGACGTCACCCACCTCAGAGACGTCTATCTCCGCCTGAGCCAGCGATTGGAGCAGGACAACCGCCTGGGCTGGGTCGCCGAGGAAATGGCGATCCTTAACAATCCCGCGACCTATCGCGCCGATCCGGAAACAGCGTGGGAGCGCCTACGTCCGCGCACCACCAACCGCCGCCTGTTGTACTGCCTCAAAGAGGTTGCGGCCTGGCGAGAGAAGGAGGCCCAGCGGGTCAACATCCCGCGACAGCGGTTGATCAAGGACGAGGCGCTGCTCGAAATCGCCGCCACCGCGCCGGCCAATGCGGAGGCCCTGGCACGTGTGCGTGGCGTTACCCGCGGCTTCGCGGAGGGCCGTTCGGGTACCGCGCTGCTGGAGGTTCTGGCCGCCTCCCGGAGGGTGCCCGACGCCGACTTGCCCGCTCAGATGCAATCGCGAGACTCCGCCCGTCCGTCCGCGGCCCTGGTCTCGCTGCTGAAAGTACTGCTGGCCGCAAAATCCGAACAGCACCACGTCGCGCCGAGACTGGTCGCGAGTTCGGAAGACATCGATCGCCTGGCGCTCGAAGAAGCCCCCGACGTGCCCAGCCTCCATGGCTGGCGGCGAGAGGTTTTCGGCACCGACGCGTTGCTGCTGAAGCAGGGCCAAGTCGCGCTCGGCGTCGATGGCAAGCGGGTCAAACTGATCACGGTCTGACCGTATACCCGCGTTTTTGCGGGCTAACGGCACGGCGGCGTTCCCTGCGATGCGCGGCGAATTTTTGCAGCCATTTTCAACTCGAGCGGCGGCACAAACGCGAACGAGGAGCAGAACACTTGCAAACATGCAGATATCTTTATATAGCGCCGCGACCAATCAGGAGCTGCCCACATGGCCGACGCGATGACGCAGGATTTCAAAGTTAAGGACCTTTCCCTCGCCGAGTGGGGACGCAAGGAAATCAGCATGGCCGAGACCGAAATGCCCGGCCTGATGGCGATCCGGGAGGAATTCGGCAAGTCGCAGCCTTTGAAGGGCGCCCGCATCGCCGGCTGCCTGCACATGACCATTCAGACCGCCGTGCTGATTGAAACTCTGACCGCGCTCGGCGCGACCGTCCGCTGGTCGTCCTGCAACATTTTCTCGACCCAGGATCATGCGGCTGCGGGCGTCGCCGCGGCCGGCACGCCGGTCTTCGCCTGGAAGGGCCTGAACGAAGAAGAGTTTTGGTGGTGTATCGAGCAGACGGTGCGTGGCCCTAACGGTTGGACGCCGAACATGATCCTGGATGACGGCGGCGACCTGACGGTGCTGATGCATCAGAAATATCCGGAAATGCTGGCCGACGTGCGTGGTATCTCCGAAGAAACCACCACTGGCGTGCATCGCCTGTGGGATATGGCGAAAGCCGGAACGCTTCTGACGCCGGCGATCAACGTCAACGACAGCGTGACGAAATCGAAGTTCGACAACCTTTATGGCTGCCGCGAATTGCTGGTCGACGGGATCCGCCGTGGCACCGACGTGATGATGGCCGGTAAGGTAGCGGTGGTGAACGGCTTCGGCGATGTTGGAAAAGGCTCGGCCGCGTCGCTGCGCAACGCCGGTTGCCGTGTCATGGTGACCGAGGTCGATCCGATCTGCGCGCTGCAGGCCGCGATGGAAGGTTATCAGGTCGTTACAATGGACGTCGCCGCTTCGCAGGGCGACATCTTCGTTACCGCTACCGGGAATGTCGATGTAATCACGATCGACCACATGCGCGCGATGAAACATCGAGCCATAGTCTGCAACATTGGTCACTTCGACTCGGAGATCCAAATCGAGTCATTGCGCAACTACAAGTGGGAGAACGTCAAGCCGCAGGTCGATGAGGTTGTGTTCCCCGACGGCAAGCGGTTGATCGTTTTGTCCGAAGGCCGCCTGGTCAATCTGGGCAATGCAACCGGTCACCCCAGCTTCGTCATGAGCGCCAGCTTTAGCAACCAGGTGCTGGCTCAGATTGAACTGTTCACCTCGCCTGCGGGAAAATATGAACGGACGGTATACACGCTGCCCAAGCACCTCGATGAGAAGGTTGCTGCGCTGCACCTGGCCAAGGTCGGAGCGATGCTCACGACACTGTCATCGAAGCAAGCGGAATACCTTGGCATTGCACAACAGGGACCCTTCAAGCACGACCTCTACCGGTACTAATGTCAACGGGAATTATTTCACCTGCTTGTCACGCCGGTGTGCTGGTGACGCGCATCAGGTTTTCCTAAGTGGAGGTGGCGCTGTCTGTGCTTGAATCTCCTCCAGTGTTTGTGCTGGAAGGGGGTTACGCCGGGCGGCGCGTAGATCCGGTTAGGAAATGTCTGATGCCTACCATCCCACCCATGCGGAAACAGCCGTTCACGCTAGCGGTGCGCCAGGCGTTGCAGGGTGCTAACAATTCCCAAATCGAAGATGATTTGCTGTTCCTGGAGGCTTGGGAGATGCAACCTTCTTCTCATCTCGGGGTGACGCTTAAGGCCAGCCAGATCAGGCGGGCCAACCCTGGGCTTGCCGCTGCGATCGATGCGGAACTGAAGGCCTCTTCCACAGGCAGAGGACGCTAAAGCCGCGGCACTGGCATCGGCTTCGAGCGGCGACGGGCTGGCGGAAAAAAGACGGTCTGCAAGTCGGGATTCCGGGTAAATTTGACCGGTTGTGCCGACGTCATCGATGTGGTGGCATCCCGCGGTTAACGCTGGCGCCAGGGGAAAAAATCGAATGGCCACACATCGCATCGCATCGACACCGGAAACGGTGCGCTGGGGCGTTTTCGACGCCAGCTTCCCGCCACTGATCACGATCGCTTCGGGCGATACCGTGGTATTGGAGTGCATTTCGGGCGGTCCGGAGGTCATGCCGTCCCCCGCCTCGGGCCTGACCATCCCGCCCGCGCTGGCGGCGGTCCACGCCGCCAATATTCCTCGAGCGCCCGGCCATATTATCACCGGTCCGGTCGCGGTCGCGGGTGCTGAACCGGGCGACATGCTCGAAATTCATATCCAAAAGATCGAATTGGGCAACGATTGGGGCTATTGCGGTTTTCGCCCGCTGGCCGGAACCATTCCGGAGGACTTCCCCGAAAAATTCCTGTCTCACATTCCAGTGGACCGGGACCGCAAAACCTGCCGCCTGCCCTGGGGCACCGAACTCAACCTGGCGCCGTTCTTCGGCGTAATGGGCGTGGCACCCCCACCCGCCTACGGCGCGATTTCCACAGTCCAGCCGCGTGAGCATGGCGGCAATCTGGATAACAAGGAAATCGGCGAGGGTTCGACCCTGTATCTTCCGGTTTGGGCGGCGGGCGGCCTGTTCTCGGCCGGTGACGGCCATGGCGTGCAGGGCGACGGCGAGGTGTGCATCAATGCATTGGAAATCTGCCTTACCGGCACATTTATCTTGACCCTGCACAAGGGTGGCGGCAAGCGGGATCCGCTGCTGAGCTACCCTCGGGCGGAAACCGCGAGCCATTTTATCTCGATGGGAATGCACGAGGATCTCGATGTCGCGATGAAGACGGCGCTGCGCCAGATGATCGCCTTCATCACCACCCGAACCAACCTCTCCCGGCAAGAAGCGTATCAGTTTTGCTCGTTGGCGGTCGATTTTCACGTTACGCAGACAGTAAATGGCGAGAAAGGCGTCCATGGGCTACTGAAAAAGGGTCTCCTTTTCTAAGCGCAGCGTGCGGGACGTTGAGAGGGCTGACGCCTCGCGCCAAAGATTAGGGCGGGATAGCGGGGCTCGGGCCTACCTTCCTTCGCGCCGCCATGCCAGCACCAGCAGCCCCAACATCATCGGCAACGATAGCCAACCTGGCAGGAGCTCCAGCGCGGCAATCCCCGTCACCACGTGATCGTGCCGCCGCTGCAGTCCGATCCAGGCGCTGCCCGAAGCGGATCGATCGTCCTCGGTTCGTCGTAGCTCCGGGACCTCAGCTCCCGTCAACCAGTGTACGCCGCCGCCGGAGGCCCGTGCCAGCGGCCCAACCATGCCAGCAGTTGCCCGTAAGTCTGCTAGTTCCGGCGGATTGGCGGCCCCGGCGGCCGCATAAGCCGACCGAGCTCCGGGCCCCGATCCCTGGGTCACCTGCCATACGCCCGGAACCGGTGCCACTCGCACCGCGGTAGCGCGCCCCGGCGAATCCTCATGGAGTTTCACCGTCTCCTTTTTGCCATCTGGATCGGTCACGACCACATCCGCCGGGTCGCCCGGATCAGTGGAGCGGCTTTCGATCCTCAGCCGTCCGTCAGCAACACGAGCGGTCAAGGCGTTTTCCTCGAGCTCCGGTTCCTGCATCAGCCAATGCGCGATCCGGCGAAGCAATTCGGCCTGCGGTCCGCCGCCATCATGACCACGCGACCATAGCCAGATCTGGTCTGACAACAGCAGCGCCGTTCGCCCTTGGCCTGCTCGGTCAAGCGCCAGCACCGGCTCGCCGTCGGGCGTGCGCATCAGCACCTCCCCTTCAACTGGTCCCGGTTCGATGCGGCGATACCATGGCCCCCAAGACGGCGCTTTGTCCGCGCTGCCCGGCGGATTGGCGCCGGCCAGGCCCTCGGTCACCGGGTGGCGCTGGCCAAGATCGCTGACCCACGGCCGGAACGCGCCATCAACCACAGCATTGGTTCTCGCCGGACCGCCTGGAAGCACGCCGCCCAGTGGCGTCGAGGCCAAGCTGGTCGCCCCGGCGAACTCGGGTCCAACGCTCATGAGCAGAGCGCCGCCCTGGCGCACCCGGCTGGCGATGTTCGCCAGATACGGCAGTGGCAACAGCCCCCGGTTCTGAAACCGATCGAGAATGATAAGGTCGAACTCGCCGATCTTGTCGACGAATAATTCCCGCACCGGGAAGGCGATCAATGCAAGTTCGTTCAACGGCGTACGATCGTCTTTTTCGGGCGGACGCAGGATGGTGAAGTGCACCAGATCGACTGATGGATCGGCCTTCAGCAGTCGCCGCCACGTGCGCTCGCCCTGGTGTGGCTCGCCCGAGATCAACAGCACGCGCAGCCGATCGCGTACGCCGTTGATCTCGACAACGGCGCGGTTGTTGAGTTGCGACACCTCGCCGGGCAACGGACTAGCGGCCATTTCGATCACCGTGGGACCGGCGCGGGTGATCGGAACCTCAATGTGTTGTTCCACACCAATCGGCACGCTTTCGGTGCGAAAAGGTTGTCCGTCGCGCCGGACGGTCAGCGTCGCCGGACCGGTGTGGCCGGCCGTCCCAAGATCGTCGATAGCAACGCGCAATATAACGGACTTGCCGACGATGCCGTATCCGGGCGCCTCGATCACCCGCAGCCGGCGGTCGGATTCCTCACCCTTTGCGGTCAGCAGCAGGTTCAGCGGCGCGTTACCCGGCGTGGCCTTGGGCACGTCGTGGATCTGCCCGTCGGTGATTGCGATGGCTCCAGCGAAGCGGGATCGCGGAATATCCGCCAGAGCACGATCGACCTCGGCAAATAATTGCGTACCGGCATTGCCGATTTCCGGAACCGTGATCGTACGCAGTTCAAGATCGGGTAGATGGGACGCCTGTGCCTCGATCGACTGCCGGGCGGCCTCTGCCAGACGTGTCCTGTCACCGACCTGCATCGACGCCGACCGGTCTACCACCAGCAGCCCGACATCGCGCAGCGACTCCCGTGTCTCCTGCACGAGACGGGGGCCGGTTAGCCAAAGCAGCAACACGGCGAACGCGGCGAGGCGAAACAGTGTGCCTCGGCCGCGACGCCAGAGTCCGAGTGCTATGACAGCCAGCGAGAAAATACCGAGCGCGACCAGGATCCACTGGGGGAGTAGCGGATCGAAGCGGATCGCGGCGATAACCTGTTCAGGGTGCATCTATTGCCCCAGACGTTGCAATATAGCCGGGACGTGTACCTGGTCGCCCTTGTAGTTGCCGGTCAGCGCATACATCACTAAATTGACACCGAAACGATATGCCAGGGTGCGTTGTCGTTGCCCGCCAGGAATGACGGCGTATGGGTTGCTGCCGTCAGGACTCATCGCCCACGCCGCGGCCCAGTCGTTGCCGCCGATGATAACCGGACTAACGCTATCATTGGTCCGGTCCTGATCGCGCTGTACCCAGACCGTGTCTCCGGTGAAACGGCCAGGAAAGTCCGATAGCAGGTAAAACGAGCGCGACAATACATGCTCGCCCGTTAGCGGCGCCAGAGGGGGCACGATCAACGAGTGGGCGATGCGACGCAGCGCTTCCTCGGTGCCGGGTGCGAACCCAGCGCCCGACCCGGAATCCCGCGTGTCGATCAGGATAATGCCCCCGCGGCTCATGTAGTCGTTGACCGCGGCGGTCTGTGCGGCGGTTAGATCGGGCGTGTCGGCGGTGACGGGCCAATACAACAGCGGATACAGGCTCAGGTCGGTCTCGCCGAGCTGCACCGGGTCGGGTTCGAACAAAGAGGCGGCGGTGCGCTGGTTGACATAGTCGGACAGACCCTCGAGGCCCGCTTTGGCGATGCCATCCACTTGGCCGTCGCCGGAGACGATGTATCCGAGGCGTGTATCAATGGCAGGATTGGGGCTGGCGTCGAGTGCGTGGGCGGCCGGGATGAACAGCAGCAACACGACGGCGGCGGTGGCGGAGACCCGAGCTCGCAACAGGCCTCGCAGCGCCAGGGACACGATCATATCAACGCACAGCAGCAGCATCGCGAAGGCCAGCAAAGGCGGTCCCAGCGCTCGTTCCCGTGCGGTACCCCGCACGGTTTCAAGCGTGGCTCCGGCGATTGGAGAAGCGGGCTCGGGAGCGGCAATGCTCGCGCCCAGGTTCAGCACCTGCCGTCCGCTCTCTGGTCCATACAATCCCGGCGGATGTCGCGGGGAAACCGGCGTCGAGGCAAACTTATTCGCTTGAAGACCGACCGCAGCCGGGGGCGGCTGAGACAGCAGACCGAACCCGTCCAGTGTCTCGACTGGAGCCAACGTGGCGGTGCCTTGCGTACCGGCCACGCCAACCGACAGATCCACCAGGCGCCGCAGCATTTCCACGAACAGCCCCGACAACGGCAGGTTCGACCAGTCTGCGTTGGCCGTGACATGGAACAGCACAACCCGGCCGGCGCCGTCCGTTGTCTCGGTGACCAGCGGCGTTCCATCCTCCAGCGCGGCCCACGTTCGGCCCGCTAGATCAGCGCTTGGTTCAGCCAGCACTTGCCGCGTCACTTTGATCTCATCGGTCACCGGAAGGCCGGCAAAAGGCGACATCGATGAGAACTCCGAGAGCCCTGCCGCCTGGATCCAGGACATTGCGCCGCCGAGTTGCCGATCGCCGGCAAGCAACCGCACCGGCATCAGCGTATCGGTGTCATTTGTTGCAGCCTCGGCGGTTCGTGGGCCGGCAAAGCGAATCAGCAGACCACCTTTGCGTACCCACGCGTCCAGCATGTCTCGCTCCGCTCCGGCGGGCAGCGGCCGGTCAGCAAGCACCAGGACCGAAATCTCCCGCTTCAGCAGCGTCGCGGTATCGCCTTCTCGCAGTTCGGTGAATGGCTCCAAAGCGCGTTTCAGGAAGTAGACCGAGCCGGTGAATGGCGTGTCGCCGGTGGATAGATCGCCGGAAAGGAGACCCACGGGACGACGGCGCCACCGCTCGTCGAGCAGCGCGACGGAGCCGGCGCTGGGTGGTCCTTCCAGCACCAGACGGGTCAGCCGGTTGCGTAGCTCCGGCGGCAGCGGAATTGCCCCGGACGCGGTCGAGGCTCCGGCCGCCACGGTAATGTTGGTGCGAGCCAGGGTGCGGCCGTCACCACTTTGAGCGAGGATGCTGGCGTCTGTGGCCATCGCGCGGGGTGCTTGCGCCAGATGTGCGACGAGACGATCCGCCTCGCTGGTCGGCGCCAGCAGCAGCGGGGAGGATGCCGTGTCGCAGCAGATTTCCGTAATCGGACCGGTGTCGCGCATCGCGGCGGCGAAGCGGTCGAAATCGGCGCCATCAGTCAGGCCGTCCGGCACATAGATCACCGAGGCGTCCTTGTTGTCATGCCAAGCGTGGATCGCATCGGCCGAGGCGGCTCGATCCGACGGCCATGGCTGGGGCTGCATCGCCGCGAGGCGCGCTCGCAGATCGGCGACAGGCATCGTCGCGGAGACGGCGATCGGGGCCCCGGTTCCCTCAGGCGCGGTGATCAGCAGCGCCGACTTGCGTTCAGCCCGTTCTGCGCGGTCCAAGAGCGCGCCGGCAGCTTCCTTGCGGCGCACCCAGTCGTTGGCGGAGGCCCAGCCGTTATCCACCACCAGCAGCACGGGTCCCTTGCCGGCCAGAGCGGTGCCTGCGTCGAGCACCGGTCTCGCCAGCGCCACGATCACCAGTCCGGCTGCCAGCAGCCTCAGGGCGAGCAGCCACCACGGGGTGCGAGCCGGCGTTTCCTCGGTGGCGTTCAGCCCGAGCAGGAAGCGGACGGCCGGAAAAATTTCCGATCGGGCGGCAGGTGGCGTTACGCGAAGCAGCCACCAGAGCAATGGCAATGCCAAGAGGCCTGAAAGGACCCAGGGGGCCACAAAGATCATTGTGCGATGCTCACTTTGAGCGGCAAGGCCGCCATGCGGTCCCGATCACGGCGTGAGGGCGGCAGGGCGCGGCGAGGTGCGACGGTTCCGTCGGGTCGGGGGAAGAAACAGGGAGATTGCCGTGTCGCTTCGCTTGTCGCGGCGACTTTGGTCGGACAATCATCTCGCCGCCAGGGCCTGATAAAGCGTCAGCAGAGCCATCTCTGGCGGGTGATCGGTGTGATGAACGCCAAACCAGAACCCTGCAGTCGCGCAGATCGATGTAATTCCATCTTGCTGCGCGCTCAACCGCGCGGCGTAGGCATCTCGAACCGATTCCACGCGCGGGATCAGCGCGTCACCGTCGCCTTCCAGGCCGCGGAAGCGGATGCGGCCGTGGTATGGCAGTGCGGTCTCCGCCGGATCGAGGATTTGCATCAAGTAACCGGTGACCGGGACCGCCGCGAAGCGTCCGATCAATGCTCGAATTTCGTCTAGCGGTGACAGGAAATCACTGAACAGGACTACCGTCCCGTGCCGTGGCAACCGCACCTGAGGGGGCAAGCCCTCCTCATGCTTTTCGGTGTCCAGTTCCGCCGCCAACCTATCAAGGCCGGACCGGTTGGTTACCGAACGAGCATCTTGTTGCATCATCATGACTCTCTCTCCGCCACGAAGCAGCAAGGAAGCGAGGGAAAGCAACAAGAGATTGGCGCGGTCTCGCTTCTCAACCGCAACCCGGCGGGACCGCCATCGCATCGAGGCGGACGAGTCGCGCCACAAGCAAGCGGTTTGAGCGGCCTCCCATTCCGTTTCTCGGATAAACCAGCCCTCTGGGGCACCGCGACCTGACTTTGCCGACTGCCGCCAGTCCACTCGCGCCAATGGATCGCCGGAGACGAATCTGCGAAATTGCCAAAAACTGTCGCCTTGTCCGACACGTCGGCGCCCATGCACGCCTTGCGCCACTGTCGAGGCAACCCGGTCCGCGGCGATCAACAAGGGCGGCAGGCGAGCGCCAAGAGCTTCGGCCGTCAGTGCATTACTGGGCATACATCAACCTGCATCATGAGAGCGCGGGCAACGTCGCGCTTCAGGCTTTGCGCGAATTTAGCCAATCTGGCTAACCAGCCGGTCGATAACATCCTGAAGCAGGATCCCGTCCGCTCGTGCCGAGAAACTCAGCGCCATCCTATGCCGGAGTACGGGCCGAGCAAGCGCGGCCACGTCGTCCACACTCGGAGCCAAGCGTGAATCCAGCAGCGCACGGGCACGACTCGCCAGCATCAAGGCCTGAGCGGCGCGCGGTCCGGGCCCCCAAGCTACATGGCGGCGCACGATATCGTCCGCTGCACTCTCGGGCCGGCAGCCGCGAACCAAGGACAAGATCGCGTCCACCACTTTCTCGCCTACCGGCAGACGACGAACCAATGCCTGGGATGTCAGCAGATCTTCGGCCGTCATGGCCTGGATGGGGCGAGCCTCCTGCGCCCCTGTCGTCGCCAGCAGCATGGTCCGTTCGGCATGAAGCTCTGGGTAGGTGACATTGACCTCCAGCAAGAACCGGTCGAGTTGCGCCTCCGGCAGTGGGTAAGTGCCTTCCTGCTCGATCGGATTCTGCGTTGCGAGCACGTGGAAGGGTCGAGGCAAAACGTGCTCTACGCCGCCGATCGCGACCCGCTGCTCCTGCATTGCTTGCAGCAGGGCTGACTGGGTCCGCGGGCTGGCGCGGTTGATTTCGTCAGCCATCAGCAACTGGCAGAATACCGGGCCGGGGACGAAGCGGAAGGCGCGGCGGCCTTCGGTTTCATCCAGCACTTCACTGCCAACGATGTCGGCCGGCATCAAATCCGGGGTGAACTGGATGCGCTTGGTTGCCATTCCCAGCACGACGCCCAGCGTCTCCACTAATCGGCTTTTGCCCAGACCAGGCACGCCGACGAGCAGAACGTGCCCTCCCGACAACAATGTGATCAAGGTTTGATCGATCACCTCGTCCTGGCCGAAAATCACCCGTCCAATCGCGGCGCGAACCTGAACTATCCGGGCGCCAAGTGCCTCTGTCGCCGCCAGGATGGCGTTGGGGTCGTCGGGAACAGGGCCAATCCAGTTCGAGGTAGCTTGTGGCATCCCAGCCATACCGCCTGACATACGGCTTCACCTTCCGCGTTTGCGTCGAGCGAAGCATATAGGCACTTTCGCCGACGGGGGGAGGCTCCCTATATCCCGCAGAGCGTAGGAAGTTCATCTTCCAGGAGACAGCTAGGTGAACCAGACGGGCGCGCCCATCGATATCGTTACCGCCAAAACCCCGGACTTTACGGCGGATCGAGAGCTTGGTGCTTGCATGGACCGGGTCCGAAGGGCCAAGCCAGCGCGCGTGCCAACCGAGTGCGGGGATTTGCCGTTTCTAATCAAGCGTGACGGTACGTGGCTTTATCGCGGCAGCCCGATTAATCGAAAAGAGCTGGTCTGTCTGTTCTCCAGTGTGCTGCGCCGCGAGGAGGACGGTAGCTGGTGGCTGCAGACCCCGGCAGAGCGCGGACGAATTGAGGTGGAAGATGCGCCTTTTGTTGCCGTGGAGCTCGACTGGACAGGCGACGGACGGCATCAGGTATTGTCCTTTCGGTACTAACATCGACGAGGTTGTAACCGCGGGCCCGGAGCATCCGATTCGCATCTCGCACGATCTGTTCACCTGCGAACCAACTCCTTATATCTTAGTGCGTCCTGGTGCTGCCAAACACCTTGGGGTCGAGGCGCGGATCAATCGCGCGACCTATTACGAGCTAGTTGCCTTGGCGGTTCCTGAATGGGCTGGCAACAAGCGGGTGTTGGGCGTCTGGAGCCGCGGCCAATTCTTCTCGCTGGGCGAATTGCCGCCCGGCGAGGCGTGACGCCCTCGGCGCTGCGCGTCCGGCTAGCGGAAATCGGCGCCACGTCGCCGGATGGGTCCCGGGTTCATGGCGACAACGCCGGCGAGGACATGACCAGATCGGTGGTTCCGGCGGCTGTCCTGGTTCCGGTTATAATCAGCGAAACGCCAAGTATCCTGTTAACGCAGCGGGCCTCCCACCTCAGCGCGCATGCCGGGCAGGTTAGTTTTCCGGGCGGACGCATCGACCCCGAGGACAGCGGACCGGAGGCTGCCGCGCTGCGGGAGGCGTGGGAGGAGATCGGGCTCGAGGCGGCGTCAGTTCAGGTTCTAGGCCGCATGGCCGACCAGATCACCGGCACGGGCTACAGAATCACGCCGGTGCTGGGACTGCTGCCTCCTGGATTGAACCTTCAGTTGTCAGCGCACGAGGTTGAAGCAGTTTTTGAACTGCCGATCAGCGTCGTGCTCGACCCTAACGCACCGAAGTTGCAACGTCAGCACGTACGGGGAGTGTGGCGCGAATACTGGGTCTGGCCGCATCCAAAACATTATATCTGGGGCGCCACTGCAGCGATCCTGGTGCGGCTGGCTGAACTATTGCGGGAGAAAACCGTTTGATGCGTAGCGCGATATTCGCCAGCTTGCTGGCGTTGATATCAGGGGCGGCATTTGCCCAGACGCGGGTCGATTCGATCAACACGAATTTCCGCTGGTTTGGACCTGACGACAAGATCGTCGTGGAGCGTTACGATGATCCCCGCGTGGAGAACGTATCCTGCTACCTGTCGCGGGCCGAGACAGGCGGGATCAAAGGCGGCCTGGGATTTGCCGAGGATCCGAGCCGCTTCTCGATCGCGTGCCGCGCGGTGGGTCCGGTTTCTCTGCCAGCGTCGATGCCGAAGACCGAGGTTATCGGGTTCTCGCAGGCGTCGCTATTTTTCAAAACGTTTCAGATTCATCGCTCACTGGACGCGGAAAAACATGTCCTGGTGTACACTGTGGTGAGCACCAAGTTGATCAACGGTTCGCCATTCAACAGTATCAGCGTGGTGCCGACCGACGTGCGGTAAGGCTGGAGCAGTCATCGCGCTCGTGCCGGGGGCGCCTCTAAGCCAACGCCGCGGAGGTGGCTGAACATTTGGTGCAATTTAGCCCGATCAGCCTCGGGCAACGGCGGCTTCAGGATCGACGCTATATTTGTCCGGAGGTGGGCGGCGTCGCCGGTTCCAAACAAGACAACATCGACCCCGGGTTCGTGACAAACGTATCGATACGCAGCGTCTGTTACGCTGCTGGCGCCCGCCGCGTGGACCAGAAATCCCAACGGATCATCGGTTCCCGCCAGCCATTCGGGAACCTGACCGGCCGCCGCCAAGTCCCGCATCGTCGCGGCCAACTGAGCAGGGCGGGCAAAAATTCCCCGTACCACGAACATCATTAATGTGCCGATCCGGTTTTCGATCGTATGTGGAAAGACCTGGGTGCGCGCAACTTGGTGCATCAGGTGAAAGCCTATCATCGCGGTATCCCAGCACTCGTCCCGGGTTGCCCGGTTGAGCATCTTCTGTTCCGGATCGTTCGGCGCTGTCTCGGTAATACCTAAAAAGCGAAACTTTCCTTTATCCCGCTGCCTCAGCAGGGTGGGCACGACCACGTTGCGGACGTGGTCGTAGGCGGCGGGTAGGACAGCGTGAAGCTGAAAGACATCGACGTAATCGAGGCCGAGCCGCTTCAGCGAGGCATCCAGGCTGGCAACCACCTTGTCCGCGCTAAACGTTGCGTCCCCGGGGGGCTTCGAAGCCTTGGTGCAGACAACCACACTATCGCGTGGCACTTGGCGCAAGACGGTGCCGACCACGTCTTCGGTACCGTAGGCGGGGGCGGTGTCGATCAGGTTCACGCCGAGATCGAGCGCTTGCCGCACAATCCCCGCCGCATGTTCGGCCGACTGCCCGGTGCCCAGGCCAAGCCTGCTGAAGCCGCCGCAGCCCAGGCCGGCGACGCTGACCGTGAGATCGGTGCGGCCGAGCGTGGTGTATCTCATCGATAAGGGTCCTAGAATGTGGTTCGAGGACGGTAGCAAGGTGGCGTGATTGGCGCGACGTTTAGACATTCAGGGACATCGGGGTGCGCGGGCGCTGTTTCCGGAAAACACGCTTGAAGGCTTCCTCGCGACAGCCGCGCTCGGTGTAACCGCCTTCGAACTCGATGTGGGGCTGACGGCGGACGGCGTGGTGGTCGTCACGCACGATTCCGCTCTGAACCCGGACGTCGTGCGTGACGCGTCCGGCGAGTGGCTCAGCGAGCGCGGGCCGATGATCCATTCACTGACTTACGCCGATCTCCGCCATTACGATGTCGGCCGCTTGCGCCCAGGATCGCGCCTCGCCGCGTCGTTTCCCGATCAGCAACCGTATGATGGCGCGCGCATCCCACCTTTAGCCGCGATCTTAACGGCGATGCCCGATGCCCGTTTCACGATCGAAGTGAAGACCCATCCGGGGCATCCCGAGCGGACTGCATCCGCGGAAGCTCTGTCCAACGCCACTCTGGCGGTCATCGATGGCGCCAGCGCAGCCGAACGCGTGATTGTCGAGGCGTTCGACTGGCGCGTCCAACGCCACATCCGACGGCGGCGTCCGGACATCAAGCTGGCCTGGTTGACGAGTGCGGAAACGGTCCGCGAGTTCGCTTTGTGGTGGGACGGCACCACAGCGCCATCCGTTCCCGCCGCCGTAGCAGCCGAGGGCGGACCGGTCTGGGCGCCCGGTTTCGAAACCCTGACCGAGGCCGCCGTTCGGGAAGCCCACGCGAGCGGCCTGTCCGTGCTGCCATGGACGGTCAACCAGCCTTCCGATATGCGCCGGCTGATCGAGTGGGGCGTGGACGGCCTGATCTCCGACCGGCCCGATTTGGCCTTGGCCCTATGACCCTTCCGCCTTGACCTCGCCCGACTGGACTGGGTCAGCGTCAGCTATTTCTTCGCACTACCGGGCTCCACCATGCGTCGATGGGCCTCCGCCAACATACCAGCGGGAGTCACCGAGGCGATCGCCGTCTGAAGCTTGTTCTGCCAGCCGCTGACGACGTCGCCCTCTCCCTTCATCATGGCCCTGAAACCCGTCTCGGTAGCACCGGGCATGAGGCAGGTGACGGTGGTGCCGGCATCTTTCACCTCATGCCGCAGCGCGAACGCGAATGAATCCAGGAACGCCTTGGTCCCATTATAGACCGCTTGCTAGGTTCCCGGAATGAATCCAGCGATCGAGCCGGTGATCAGGATGCGGCCTCGGCCACGAGTTCCGCATGTCGCGGCCGACCTTCTGCAGCAGATAAATCGTCCCGGTGATATTCGTGTCGACCACCTTGCGCACCTCGTGCTGGTCCAGGAAGCCCTTGCCCAAACCGCGCCCTGCATTTGCAAGCAAGGCATCCACTGGCCGGCCTCGGAGCGCGGCATAGAGTTGGTCCACCACCCCTGATTGTCGACAGGTCGGCCTCGACCGCTTCGACGGCGGCCCCCAAATCGCGAAATTCCGTCGCGGCGGCATGGATCTTCGTCTCGTCCGCGGCGACCAGCAGGTCGAAGCCGTTACGCGCGCAGCATTTTGCCAGTTCTAAGCCTATACTGCTGATGCGCCGGTGATGACGGCTAGGGGGCGGCTTTCGGTTGCCATTCGCAATTCCTCTCTCAGGGCTTCAGAATGACCTTGATGCAGCCGTCCTTCTTATCGCGGAACGTCTTGTACAGCTCCGGACCGTCTTCCAGCGATGCGCGATGGGTGATGACGAAGGATGGGTCGATCTCGCCCTTCTGGATCCGCTCCATCAGCAGCGGCAAGTAGTGCTGCACCGGTGTTTGCGCCATCCGGAAGGTCAGGCCGCGATTGATTGCCGATCCCATCGGCACCTTGTCGAGAAATCCACCATAGACGCCGACAATGGAAACGGTCCCGAAATTGCGGCAGCAATGGATTGCCTGGCGCAGCACGTGCGGCCGGTCGGTGCCCATGAATGTCGCAACCTTCACCCGGTCGAGCACCGAGTTGAAGCTACCGGTGGCGTCAGCCTCTGTCCCGACGGCGTCGATACAAGCGTCCGCGCCGCGGCCGTGGGTCAGCTCCTGAATGCGGTCGTAGATATCGTCTTGCTTGAAATCCAGGGTCACCGCGCCGGCCCCGCGCGCCAATGCCAGGCGTTCCGGGACCGTGTCGATCGCGATGACTCGCTCCGCCCCCAGCAGGAAGGCGCTGCGGATGGCGAACTGGCCGACCGGGCCGCAGCCCCAGATCGCGATCGTGTCGCCGGGCTGGATGTTGCAGAAATCCGCCGCCATGTAGCCGGTCGGGAAAATGTCCGACAAGAACAGCACCTGCTCATCTGTCAGCCCGTCCGGAACCTTGATCGGACCAACGTCGGCGAACGGCACGCGCAAATACTCAGCCTGACCGCCGGCGTAGCCGCCCAGCAGATGCGAGTAGCCGAACAGGCCCGCGGGGGAATGGCCCCACAGTTTCTCCGCCATCTTCTGGTTGGGATTTGAACGTTCGCATCCCGAGTAGAAGCCGCGCTTACAGAAGAAACATTCGCCACAAGAAATGGTGAACGGAACCACCACCCGGTCGCCGACCTTTAGTTTGCTGTTCTCAGCGCCGACTTCGACGACTTCCCCCATTGTCTCATGACCGAGCACGTCGCCGTGCTGCATCGATGGAATGACGCCGTCATAGATGTGCAGGTCGGAGCCGCAAATCGCACAGGCCGTGACCCTGATGATCGCGTCGCGCGGATGTTCGATTTGCGGGTCCGGCACGGTGTCGCAGCGTATCTTGCCCTTGCCGTGCCATGCGAGTGCCTTCATGTGGAATTCCCTTGTCGGAGATGACAAACGAATGCCGGGCGGGGACTCGCGTTCCGGCGGCGTCCGTCAAGACGCCGCGATCAGTTCGCGCGCCTGGCTAGCGGCACCGACCTGGGTGCCAGTAGCACCAGTGCTCGTGCCCGGGGCCGGGTCCAGGTTCCTCGATGAAACAAGCCGTCACGCTGAACGCAACTCCCACTAACAGAATTACGGAGACGAGGCGACGCATGCGAAACTCCTTTCTCTTCATGCAATCATGTGTCGGTAGATCCGCCAGTAGGCCGAATTGGCAGGGGTTTCACGATGTCGCGCTTTCGCGCAATCTCGCCGAATGTGTGGACGCTATGCCAGTTTCCTTCCGCCCGAGTTGATCGCGCGCCTGTTCGGCACGAAAAAACCTCTGCCAAACCTGAAGCCAACCTGGAACATGGCGCCGACCATGGACGCGCCGGTCGTGCGCCGCCATCCGCAAACCGGGGATCGCCATCTCGACGCGCTGACCTGGGGTTTCGTCCCCGCGTTCACCAAAACGCTCAAGGAGGCGCGCCGACCGGTCAACGCGAGGGCCGAGACTGCCGCCACCTCCGGAATGTTCGCCCACGCCTTCGCCAAACGGCGCTGCATCGTCCCCGCCGCTGCATTTTACGAGTGGCAAGCGGGGCCATCCGGCAAGACGCCGTATGCTATCGCTCGGGCGGATGGCGCTCCGCTGGCGTTTGCCGGGATCTGGGAGGGCTGGCGTTCACCCGAAGGCGACATTTTCCGGACTTTCGCCATCGTTACGACGACGGCCAATGCACAGATGTCGGTGTTGCACGAGCGCATGCCGGTGATCCTGGAAGCGGCCGATTGGGCTGTCTGGCTGGGAGAACGGTCGGGCGAGCCCGCGGTCCTGCTGCGCCCCTCACCCGAGGATATCTTGAGCCTGTGGCCAGTGGACAAGCGGGTCGGCAACGTGCGCAACGACGGTCCTGATCTGCTCGCACCCCAGGATCGAGCCAACGACAATTTCGCGTTGAACGATCAACGTGAGAGCCGTCAGCTATAGGAACTAATACTGTCCCCTGAAGCGCTGCGACCCGCATGGTTGATCCTCGCGGGTTCCTGACGCATTGCCGGATGCAGACGAGGCAGATCGCCCACACCGTTGGAGATTTTTCTTCAGATCGACCTCACCAATGAGCGTATGCGTCTCTGTGTATCCGGCCGATGGAATGAATGGTCTTTTGGGGGCTCAACTCGACCGCCTGGAAACCGATTAGTGTAACGCGACGTTCGACCTCATATCCTTGAAGGAGCTCGCGGCATGAGCCGGCTGGACCAATTGAAGCGCGACCTCCATTTGCTGGTGCACCGGGGCAAAGCTCCGGCACTGACGCCACAGGAAAATCGTGGCCGCTCAGCGACATCGCCGCATCAGATCCCGATGCCGGGATGGAAAGACATCTTGGTTAGAACGTGGAGTGAGTTGGGTGATAACAACATCTTCCTCGTCGCCGGCGGAGTGACCTACGCGGTGCTGCTGGCGTTGTTCCCTGGCCTAGCTGCGCTGGTGTCGATTTATGGTCTGTTGCTAAATCCTTCCCAGGTCGAGACGCAGATCGCCGCGCTGTCGCATATTCTCCCGCCGGAGAGCACGCAGATGATCGGCGATCAACTGGAAAAATTGGTTACGGCGTCCAGTGGATCGCTCAGCGTCAGTGCCGGCGTAAGCCTTCTGTTTGCACTATGGAGCGCCTCCCGCGGCATGAGCGGCTTGGTAACCGCGTTCAATATCGCATACCAACAGAAGGAGACGCGCGGCTTCTTCAAGGTCAACCTCGTGGCGATCGTGCTGACGGTGCTGATGCTGATCGGCGGAACTGTGATCATTGCTTTGGTTGGCGTGCTTCCCGCCGTGCTCCAGTTTATCGGCTTGGAAAGTTCGACGAAGTGGCTGCTGTTGGTGCTCCAATGGCCGCTGCTGATCGCTGTTGTCATGGCCGGTTTGGCTGTGTTGTATCGATATGCGCCGGATCGTCATCCGCCACACTGGCGGTGGGTTTCACCCGGTGCCATCGTCGCGACGTTCCTTTGGCTGCTTGGATCGGTCGCGTTCAGCCTCTACGTCGCGCATTTCAACAGCTATGACAAAACCTACGGCTCCCTCGGCGGTGTCGTGGTAATGTTGACCTGGCTTTATCTCTCGGCGTTCGTCGCTCTGCTCGGGGCGGTGATCAATGCGCAGTCTGAACGCCAGACAGAGGCAGATTCGACCGTTGGGCAGGCGAAACCGATGGGAAGCCGGAACGCCTACGCAGCGGACACGGTCGGCAAGGCCACGTCGTAAAACCGGAATCCCATTTGACCGAGCGGCCGGTTAGCCGCGCCAGGGAGCGCCCGGGTTCTAGCAGGAATCGGGCCGCGATATTGTAACTGCCACACTGGCATTTTGATAAAAGGAGTTGACTATCAGCTCCTTCATCCGAAGATGTAAGGTTAACGCGTCCGATGTGGGCGCCAAAACCCGCGGGGACTGAAATGCGTCCGAGCCCATGCCATCTGATGCTCGTTCCCCCTGACGAGGCGGCAGCCGTCACAGACGCGCTGTGGGTCCGGTTACGGCAGGAAGCGGAGGAAGCATACGAACGCGAGCCCAAGCTAGCGTCGCTGTTCTTTGACTCGATCTTGAACCAGCCCACCTTTGAGGCTGCGGTGTTTCACCGTGTCGCCGCCAGATTGAAGAACGACACCATCTCCCTTCCGCTGATCGTCCAGGCTTTCGGCAAAGCGGCGGGGGATGACGGTTGCCTCGTTGAGGCTGCGAAGGCCGATATTTCCGCGGTGCTCGACCGGGATCCTGCTTGCAACCGCCTGATAGAGCCCTTTCTGTATTTCAAGGGTTTCCACGCCATTCAGACGCACCGGCTGAACCACTGGCTGTGGCACAACGGCGAGAAGGATTTCGCCCTGTATCTGCAAAGCCGCTCATCGGAGGTGTTCCAGACGGATATCCATCCGGCAGCAAAGTTCGGGATGGGCATCTTTTTGGATCACGGCACGGGGCTGGTGGTGGGTGAAACAGCCGAGGTCGGTGATGATGTCTCCATGCTGCATAACGTCACGCTCGGCGGCAGCGGCAAGGAGTTGGGCGATCGCCACCCGAAGATCCGTAGAGGCGTCGTGATCGGAGCCGGTGCTGCGATTTTGGGAAACATCCAGGTCGGCGAGCACGCCCGTGTGGCCGCTGGGTCGGTGGTGTTGAAGTCTGTTCCGGCGCACGCGACGGTGGCGGGGGTACCCGCCAAGGTGGTGCGGATTGTGGAAAGCGATGAGCCGTCGCGGTCGATGGACCAGACGCTTAGCGACCTCGCATATCAGTCCTTTAACTATACGATTTGATACCGGCGACTTAACCTAGAGAGCTGGTAGGTCATCACGTCAGTACCAGCGCTGGCTGGGAACGGGTCCGGCAGCTGTTGATCGCGGATCCGACAGATGGGCGCGCGAGGGGAAGCAGTGCAACACAACGCACCTCGGTCCGGCTCGGATTGGATCGCACCCGACTGCAACGGCATGGATTTCTACTCCCTCGACCAGGGTCTGCAGGATCTTCTGGCAATCTATTTGCCCAGTGAGATCCTCGATCGCCTGATGCCGCACTACCAGCGACTAGGGCAGCTTGCCGGGACACGCCTCGACGATCTTGCCCGCATTGCCGACCGGCACCCTCCGGTGCTGCATCCTCGAGACCGGTTCGGCCGCGACTTTGACTGGATCGAGTATCATCCCGTTTATCGTGAGATGGAGCAGATCGCTTTCGGCGACTTCCAGTTCCATGCCATGTCGCATCGTAGCGGCGTCCTGGGAATGGATCGCCCGCTGCCGCCGGTTGCCAAATATGCGTTCCAATACCTGTTCGTACAGGGCGAGTTCGGGCTGATGTGCCCAATCAGCGTAACTGACACTTCGATCCATCTGATACGCAAGTTCGGCAGCAACGTGTTGCAGGATTACCTACTGCCGAAGATGCTGTCGTCCGACCTTTCCACGATGTGGAAGGGCACCCAGTTCATCACCGAGAAGGCCGGCGGATCAGATGTCGGTGCGATCGAAACAATCGCTCGCAACCAGGACGGAACCTGGCGTTTGTACGGCGAGAAATGGTTTTGCTCCCATACCGACGCCGATGTCGCATTACTGCTTGCCCGGCCTGAAGGGGCAGGTGGTGGAACGCGTGGCCTCGCGCTGTTCGCTTTGCCCCGGCGCACCCGTGAGGGCATGCGCAATGCTTATCGGATCGTTCGCCTGAAGGATAAGCTCGGTACCAAGTCCATGGCCAGTGGTGAGATCAGGCTGGAGGGCGCCGAAGCCTACCTGGTCGGGCAGCAGGACCAAGGCTTGAACCAGATGATGGAGCAGGTGAACCTTTCTCGCCTGTCGCACGGCGTGCGGGCCGCGGCGATGATGCGCCGCTGCGTAAACGAGGCTTTCACCGCCGCACGCGGCCGAATGGCGTTCGGGCAGGCCGTCGCCGATTTCCCACTGATGCGACGGCAGTTGATGAAGCTTCTGGTGCCTGCCGAGCAGGCGCTTTCCATGGCCTTGTGCGCCGCTGACGCCCTGGGGCGCGGCACGGCGGAACTTCGTGTTCTGACCGGGCTGCTGAAACTACGGGCCTGCCGGGACAACGTCGTGGTGGCGACGGGTGCGATGGAGGCGCGCGGCGGCAACGGCTACATTGAGGATTGGGTAAATCCTCGGCTCATCCGCGACGCGCAGGTCGGGCTGCTGTGGGAAGGGACGAGCAACATCAATGCGCTGGACGTGATTGGCCGAGCCGTCGGCAAGTCCGGAGCGCATCAAGCGCTGCGATCAATGCTGCAGGGCCGGTTGGATGAATCTGCAGCCCTGCCGGCGACGTTCGTTGCCGCTTTGGGGAGCGCGCTGGATCGCGCCACTGCCCTTGCCGAACGAGTGGCCAGTCAGCGGCAGGACACATTGGCTCGTCAGGCCGCGACCGCGCTATACGATGTGAGCAGCGCGGTGCTGCTGGCATGGGAAGGAACGCGCCGTGGGGTGGACGCTCGGCGTGCACTGGTGTCCCGCTTTGTGCTGATCCATCGCTTGTCGCCCGTGGATCCGCTGGCGCCCGAGGAGGCCGCCTGGGAGGCGCCCGCGATTGCGGCGTTGCTCGGCGGCAAGCGGCTTGATCTTGCCGAGGCTGCAGCGATGCTGGGGTAGGCCCCCGGTCACAACCGCGCGCGACCCGTGAACGGGACGATCCCCTGGTCGTCACTACCTGAGACGAACAGAGGATCATACAACATGCCGCAGCACGATGTCGCCGCGCTGGCCGATCTGGCGGATGGCCAAGTCCTACCGATCGAGATCGAGGGTTCCAAGATCCTGTTGTACCGCGAGGGCGCCACGGTCCACGCGATCGGCGCTACGTGCCCACATGCCGGCGCGCCCTTGGCTGAGGGAGTTCGCGACGGCCATCGTATCATCTGCCCCTGGCACAAGGCCACGTTCTGCCTCCGCACCGGTGTTCTGCTGGAACCGCCAGCAGTGGACGATCTGCCGCGCTATGCGGCCAAGCATGAGGGCGGCCATATTCAAGTCACACTTCCGGCTGAGGAACCCACACAGTCTTCTCCGGTCGCCGATCAACGCCTGTTCGCCATCATCGGGGCCGGTGCAGCGGGTGCGCTCGCCGCCCAGACCCTGCGGCAGCAAGGCTTCGGCGGCAGGGTAGTCATGCTCGACCTCGAAAATCGGGTCCCTTATGACCGCACGCTGCTCAGCAAATACCATCTGTCCGGACAACCAGGTGCAGAGAAATCTCAGCTGCAATCCCAGTCCTTCTACAGGCAGCACGACATCGAGCGCCGCACCGCGGAGGTGAAAACTCTGGACGCGACAACCAAAACCATCCATTGCGCCGACGGAACCACAATAAGCTATGACGCTGCCTTGCTCGCCACAGGGGCCGCGCCAGGGCCGGCTCATCTACCCGGCAGCCTCCTCGGGAACGTGTTTCTGTTGCGATCCAGGAAGGACGCCGATGCCATACTGGCGCAAGCAGAACGCAGTGAACGCGCCGTCGTCCTGGGTAGCAGCTTCATTGGCATGGAGGTCGCTGCAAGCCTGAGAGAGCGTGGCCTGCAGGTGACCGTTGTGGGAAAAGAAAGCGCGCCATTCGAGAAGCAACTCGGTGCCCGCATTGGCAACGCCTTCGTGGGACTGCATCGCAAACAGGGCGTGGTCCTCCGCTTAGGCGAGGAAATTCAGGCGTTAGTGGGCAAACATGCGGTCGAGGCGGTGATCCTGGCCAGCGGCGAGCGGCTCCCGGCCGATCTTGTGGTGGTCGGGTTTGGGGTCAAACCGGTCACTGCATACGTGCGTGGCGTCCCGGTGAATGACGACGGCAGCATTACCGTCGACGCGATGCTGCAGGTCGCCGAGGGTCTTTATGCGGCCGGCGACATCGCTCGCTTCCCGTACCGCGGCACGCCGATTCGCGTCGAGCACTGGCGTGTTGCCGAGCAGCATGGCCGAACCGCCGCGCTGAACATGATAGGGCAGGGGGTGCGCTACGACGCGGTCCCGGTGTTCTGGACAATCCAGTATCTGAAGCGACTGGACTATGTCGGGCATGCCAAGGACTGGGACGACATCGTCGTCCACGGAGACCTCGAAAAGCCCGAGTTCCTAGCATACTACGTCAAGAACGGTCGTGTTCTGGCGGCTGCCGGGCTTGACCGGGACCAGGACACCGCGGCGCTGATCGCCCTTTTTGAGCGGCGCCATGACTGGACGCCAGAAGAGCTTGGCGGCTCCCCGTCGCGTCTTCTGGGAGGCTAGGCGTCAGTGTTGCACACCCGTGGCTATTCCTCCTCACCAAGATCAGCGGCAAGGAATGGCGTGGCAAAGCTGAAAAGACCCTAGTCCACCTGTGTCGCCTTGTGTGCCAGGAGAGCCATCAGCCGCCGGTCTCGCCACTCCTGCCGCACCGTCTGCATATTCGTTGGCAGGTCCGCCCGCCGCGCCGCGTGTAGACGGTCGACCAGCGTTTTGTCCCAGGCCAGCGGTTTCATCTGTTCCTGCATCGTCGCATACAGTGGGCCGTAACGCTCACAGTAATCGGCCAAACCGCCGGGAGCGTTCAGATCGATCGTTTCCAGTGGTCCCATGAAGCTCCAACGCAGTCCCAGGCCATGTTTGACCAGCGCATCAAGGTCGGCCGGGGAAATGACGTCGTCGGCCAGCAGCCGGAACGCTTCGGCCAACAGCGCGCCCTGCAGGCGGTTCAGCGCGAACCCATCCATTTCCTTTTTGACCGTTGCGGGAACCTGCCCGGCCTGTACCATGATGGCTCGGGTCCGTTCCACCACCGCTGGATCGGTCCAGGGCGCGGGGCAAATTTCTACCAGCGGCACCAGATACGGCGGATTGACGGGGTGAGCGATAAGGCACCGTTGCCGCGTCTTCAAATCCTGGGTGAATGCACTGGCCGGAATGCCCGAGGACGAGGATGCAATAATTGCGTTGGCTCGCGCTGCACGCTCCAGTTCTGCGAACAGGGGTTGCTTTACGTCCACGCGCTCGGGCCCGCATTCCTGGATGTATTCTGCCTCGCGCACGCTTTCCCACATGGACTGCATCGGCTGGATGCGCGCCAGGACCGTAGCCGGTTCGTCGGCGAGCAACCCCGCGGCCCGCAGCTCCGGCAGCCGATCGGAAATAAAGGCCAGGGCCTGGGTGACCTGAAGCGGGAACTGGTCCCATAAAGCCACTTGGAAGCCCGCTCGGGCGAAGACAATGGACCAGGCTCGGCCGATCAGGCCGGCTCCGATAACGGCGACGTTGGTCATGCTGAGTTCTCCTCCTGCGCGGGAGATGCCACGGCCGGCGAGGGGGAGCAACCGCTTGCGTGATGGTTGATGCGGCGTCAGTTTCCCGGCCTCGAATGCAGGAGGACTTACGCGATGAGCAACGTGACCAGAGTGGCGGTGCTGGACGACTGGCAGGACGTGGCGCGTGGCGCCGCCGATTGGGCGCCCCTGCAGAAGCGGGCCGAGGTCGTGTTTTTCTCCGATGCATTCGCTGATCAGGACGACGCGGCGGGCAAATTGGCGGATTTCGACATCGTGCTGTCGATGCGGGAACGGACTCCTCTGCCCGGCTCGCTGATCAACCGGCTGCCGAAACTGCGGATGCTGGGTATTACCGGCGCGCGAAATCTGTCGTTGGACACGCCGGCCTGCACCGCTCGTGGAATACCGGTTAGCTACACCATGGGCGGTGTCAATGCCGACTCTGCGACCGCGGAATTAGCACTTGGATTGCTCATCTCGGCCGCGCGCGGGCTGGCTGTCGGGGATGCGAAGATCCGGGCCGGCGGGTTCCAGAGGGGCGTTCCGGTCGGCATCGGTCTGGCCGGAAAAACCCTAGGGGTGATCGGGCTGGGGAAGCTTGGCGGCTACATGGCAACGTATGCCAAGGCGCTGCGTATGAACGCGATTGCCTGGAGCCAGAACCTAAAGCCGGAACGCGCGGCCGAGGTTGGCGTGGAACTTGTGTCCAAGGATCAACTGATGTCGAGCGCCGATGCCATCAGTATTCACATGGTGCTGTCGGATCGAAGCCGGGGGCTGGTCGGGCGCTCCGACATCGCGCGGATGAGGCGTGGGGCGATCCTGGTGAACACCTCCCGCGGGCCTATTGTCGATGAGGCGGCGATGCTGGAGGCGCTGCATGAAGGTAGGATCGTCGCCGCGCTGGACGTATACGACCGGGAACCGCTGCCGGTTGATCACCCGCTACGCAGTGCGCCGAACACCGTGTTAAGTCCGCATCTGGGTTACTGCGTCAGGGAGACGTGGGATGGGTTTTATCCTCAGATGATCGAGAACGCGCTGGCGTTTATGGATGGGAAGCCGGTCCGAGTTACCAACCCGGAGGTGTTGAAGAGGTAGCGGACGGCGTCCGGGTTACTATCGCTTAGACTGATCGCGAGGGTGCCTCAGACCCGCTTGCCCGCACTACTCTCCACGGATGTGTCGGTCGTTGTCCCTACGCTGAACGCCTCATCATTCTTGCCCCTCACCCTGGCGGCGATTCGGGGTGCACCCGAGATTGTCGTCGTCGATGGCGGCAGCACGGATGCAACCCGCGAAGTGGCGGAGGCTTCGGGCGCGCGGGTCATCATTGCCCCACGCGGCCGGGGTGGCCAGATCGCGGCTGGTATTGAGGCGGCTAAACGTCCATGGCTGTTGGTGCTCCACGCCGACACCAAACTCTCACCGGGCTGGCAGGCGGCCGTTCATGATGATCCAGGATGCGCGGGTTACTTCCGGTTCGTGCTTGATAGTCTCGATCCGCGTGCGAGGCGGATGGAACGGCTCGTTGCGTGGCGATGCCGGACCTTGGGGCTCCCGTATGGTGATCAGGGTCTGCTGATTCATCGCGACTTGCTGCGGGACGTTGGCGGGATGCGGCCGTTACCTCTCATGGAGGACGTGGATCTCGTCAGGCGGTTGGGACGTGGCCGGCTGGTGAAGCTACCTGCCGACGCGGTGACCTCGGCCGCGAAGTGGGAGAGTCAGGGTTATCTTCGCCGCTCCGCCCGCAATCTGGCGTGCCTGACATTGTGGTTTGCTGGCGTACCTCCGAGGCAGATTCAACGGCTTTATCAATGAGGGACACCGTCATCGTGTTCGCTCGGGCACCGCGCTTGGGCACCGTGAAGCGCCGCCTCGCGCAGGCGATCGGCGACCGCGCGGCGCTGCGTTTCCATTCCGGCACCCTAATGGCGCTGTTGCGAGGCCTGAAGGCCGATGGTCGATTCGAGATTGTTCTGGCAATCACGCCATGCCGAGTGCGCGTGCGAGTGCCGCGCGGGATCCGAATCATCGTGCAGAGTCGAGGAGATTTGGGGGAGCGCATGTCGAAGGCGCTCGGGCGGTTCAAACGGGTTGCGCTGATCGGATGCGACATCCCGGAGGCGAGGGCCGCGGACGTTCACGACGCGTTTCGGGCGCTCGGCGTCGCCGATGCCGTGTTTGGGCCGACTGCGGATGGAGGGTATTGGTTGATCGCGCTGGGGCCTAGGCGACCCGCGGACTTATTTGGGTCTGCGCGCTGGTCCACGGAACACGCTCTGGCGGACACGTTGAAGCAATTCGGGAGACACCGCGTGGGCTTCATCCGGCAGCTATACGACGTGGATACGGCGAGCGACTACCAGCGGTATTTTGGAGATCGAGCCCGACGACGACCCTGGCCACCTGGTTTCATGGCGGGCAGCGAGGGTAGCCATCACGGACCGCGGGTCATAGTCTCCGATCGGGTCTGACCCGAGATGTCAGCTTTGTCGGTCCCGAATATGGAGGGTTAATCGGAATGGAATTGCCGTCGATCGTGCCGCCGCGGCATGGGACGCCGTGGCCGGAAGCGCCGGCTGACGCAGCGGGAATGCGCTGGATGTGGCTGGAAGAAGCAGCGCGGTTCGCGAATGAAAACGAAACGCCGTGGCCTTACGATCTACGACTGCACCTGGAAAGCGGCTACTTCGAGCCACCGCCGCTCAATGAACTCCTCGGCCCGATCCGGCCGCGCGGTCCAGCCAATGGATTGGTGCTGCGGCGTGGTTTTAAGATCGCCTCTTGGGGAGAGACAGAGCAGATCGATTTCACATTTTCGGCGGCCAAAAGCTACCTGAGCCTGCTGGCAGGCGTTGCTGTCATGGATGGGCTGATCGCCGATCTCGATGATCCTGTCGGCCGCACTGTCGATGATGGTGGCTTCGACAGTGACCAGAACCGCGCCATAACGTGGCGGCATCTATTGCAGAATACGTCCGAATGGGAAGGTGAATTGTTCGGCAAATCCGATGTCGTGGATCGCAACCGAAGTCTTGGGCTAGAGGGGAAGGGACGGAAAGGCGACCTTCGACCGCTGCGCCGCCCCGGCGCTTATTGGGAATACAACGACGTCCGCGTCAATCGGCTGAGCCTGGCGCTGCTGCGACGCTTCCGGCGCCCGTTGCCGGAGGTGTTCGCGGAGCGGATCATGGACCCGATCGGGGCGTCGTCCGATTGGTCGTGGCATGGCTACCGCACCTCCACGGTCGAAATTGACGGTCGCATGATCGAAAGCGTTGCGGGCGGCACGCACTGGGGGGGAGGCATGCTGATCCACGCGGAGGATCAGGCCCGCATCGGCTTACTGATGTTGCGCCGGGGCGAGTGGGGCGGCCGGCGAATTCTACCGGAACGCTGGATTGACGAATTGTTGCGTCCCTGTGAGATCAACCCGGTGTATGGCCTCCTGTGGTGGCTGAATACCGGTCATGGCCGTTACGAGAGCGCTCCGGAAGACAGTTTTTGCGCCCTCGGCGCCGGTGGCAACCTGACGTGGGTTTTGCCTCGGCAAGAGTTGGTCGCTGTGCTGCGCTGGACCGACCCCGCCGCGGCGGACACGTTTATTCGATTAATCATGCAGGCGGTGGACGATGAAGACGTTTGAAACCGTTACTGTCGCGTGGCCTCAGGATCATACCGTGCTGGTGACCCTCACCCGGCCTGAAGTTGCCAATGCGATGAATACTCAGATGGGCCTGGATCTTCTGGAGATATTTGACGGTTTCTGTAGCGCACCAAACAGGCAGCGGTGCATCGTGTTGACAGGTGCCGGCGCAAGGGCATTTTGTGCCGGGGGTGACTTGAAGCAGCGCGACGGCATGAGCGACGAGATGTGGCAAGATCAGCATTTGATCTTTGAGAGGATGATCCGGACGATCTTGGGCTGCCCGGTGCCGATTATTGCGGCGGTGAATGGCGCGGCCTACGCCGGCGGATTGGAAATCGCGCTTTGCACTGACTTCATCTATGCCGCCGAGCATGCGCGGTTCGCGCTGACCGAGGTCACGCTGGGAATCATGCCGGGTGCAGGGGGAACGCAGACTTTGCCGCGCGCCGTGGGTTCCCGGCGGGCCAAGGAAATTCTGCTCACGGGTAGGCCGTTCAGCGTGCAGCAGGCGTTTGACTGGGGCATGGTCAACCGGATCTGCAAGGCGGAGACACTGGTGGCGGAGGCGTTGGAGACGGCTTCGCTTATTTGTGCAAATGCACCGATCTCGACGCGGCAGATCAAGCAGTCGGTCAACGTGGGGCTAAGTACAGATTTGCAAACGGGGATGATGTTCGAAATCGAGGCATATAACCGGATGGTCCCGACGGAAGACCGGCGAGAAGGCATTCTGGCGTTCAATGAAAAGCGAAAACCAATCTACAAGGGACGTTAGACTGGTCACGAAACGAGGCTGATGGAGCAAGCAATGCGGCTCAAAGACAAGGTAGCCATCGTAACAGGCGGAGCGCACGGAATGGGCGAAGCCGAGGCCCGGCTGTTCGCCAAGGAAGGGGCGGCCGTGGTCATCGCCGACCTACTCACCCGAGAGGGCGAAACAGTAGCCGCCGAAATCAGCGCTATTCAAGGACGGGCGCGGTTCATCCGCACCGATGTGACATCGGAAGCCGATTGGCAGGCACTTGTAGCCGAAACGATCGCCACCTATGGCCGCCTCGATATCCTGGTCAACAACGCCGGCATCAGCGGCAGCGCGGTTGGCGACCCGGACGGCCTGGAGGGCTGGGAGAAGCTGCTTTCCATAAATGCCACCAGCGTGTTTCTAGGCACCAAGTTGGCCGCCGCAGCGATGATCCCCAACGGACGGGGCTCGATCGTCAACATCTCGTCGATCATGGGCTTCGTTGGCAGTGCCGAGAGCCACCCGGGCTATGCGGCCGCAAAAGGAGCTGTCCGGTTATACACCAAATCGGCAGCAGCGAAGTATGGCCCAGCGGGCATTCGGGTGAACTCGGTACATCCCGGCTACATGCCCCCAATGCTGAATGCGACGAACGCTGCTGGCCGAGCGTCAAAGATTGAGGCGACCCCACTGCGGCGGTTGGGGGAACCGATCGAAGTCGCTTATGGCGTGCTGTTCCTGGCGTCGGACGAGGCGTCGTTCGTAACGGGAGCAGAACTGGTGATCGATGGCGGTTATATCGCGCAATAGGGCCCTTAAAGCCTTAAAGCGGCCGCTGTTTACGCGACCGACATCAGTTCAACGAGGGCCGACGAGATCGTGTGCCCAGCGCCCGCTCCAACGCGTGGCCCACCTGCAGCACAATACCAAGCGGCGCTACTCCATGAGCCAGCCACGATCATGCAATAAGACCGGGGTGTCTATCTGAGCACTCCGTTCTGTTTCGGACATGGCGAGCCACAGCCTCAGCCGCTCCAACACACGCCGTGTCGGCAACGCCAATTCGAGCGCCAGCGCTTCACCCATGCCGTAGAATCGCAGCCCCTCCAGTTCGCCGTCGCCACCGAACTCGCCGGTGACATGGTGCTGCTCCACGGTCAGGAACCGCACGTTAAAGCGGATGGGCAGCCCAGGCGGGGTTACCGCCCGTGCGAGGTAGTGCAGCGCATCCACCCGAGGCGGGCTGCCAAGCGACAGACCGGTCTCTTCGCGCAGTTCGCGAGCGGCGGCGGCGGCCAGTGCGTGAGCGAGTTTTGCGTTGGTCTTTTTGCGGAGGGCACGCTCCGTGGCAGCCGGCAGGGAGGTAGCGAAGGGCATCGTCAGGTCGGCGCGGTCGACGCGGCCGCCGGGAAACACCAAGCGGTTGGGCATGAAACGGTGTTTTGCCCCGCGCATTCCCATCAGCATATGCGGCTCGTTATTCTCGATCCGCCAAACGATCAGGCTGGCGGCGTGCTTGGCGCGAACCGATTGTCGCCGAGCGATAAGCGCGGCGTCATCAGGCAAGGTCGAAACCTTTCGTTTTCAGATAGGTGGAGAATCCGAAGCGCTCGGGGACCGAAAGCTGCCGCGCGGCGTTCTCGCTCCAGCCGACGCCGTCGCGTGGCGGGTAGACATCTCTATTCTTCAGGCTGCCGGCCGCGACCGGGTCGCGATCGTTCCGGCGTTGATCGTAGTCGGCGAGTTCGGATTCCAAGGCGCTGTCGTCATAGCGCTCCCTATGAACAACGACGGACGGCGGCAGCCGCATCGATACCGGCCGGCGAAATACTGGCCAGCCGACCGTCAGGCCGGCCACCGGGTACACGCCGGCGGGCAGGCCGAGCAGGGGGGATACGCGTTCGATATGGCTGCGGACGTAGCTGATGGGGCAGGTGCCCAGTCCCACCGCGTCGGCTGCCGCCATGAATTGCCCCATGGCCAACGTGCAGTCGACGGCCGTGTTCAGGAACGTGTCCATGTTGTTGTTGGCGTGCGGCATGCGGTGCATTGCGCACAGACGCTGGCCTCGCCGCATGTCGCCGCACCACACCAGGAAGACCGGTGCGGTCTCGATCCAATCCATCGTGCCGATCCAATCGGCTATCTGCTTGATCCTGGCGCGGTCTCGCATCACCACGACGGAGAATTGTTGCAGGTCCGACTTGGCCGGTGCGGATTGGGCCGCCGCCAGAAGAGCATCCAACAATGAGTTCCGGCACGTCCTGCTCGGTGTAGCGGCGTGTCACCCGTCGATCGATCAGGCTGGAGATCTCGTCTGGCACCTCGGTTCCCGGCAGGTCGATGCCAAACCGAGCGCGCAACAGCGCCTGGCTGTCTGCCCCAGTGGCGGTCATGCTTCGTCCCTTCCGCATTGCTGGTCCTCGTCCGCTACCCTTGCCGGAACGTCCCTGGCGCGCAAGGTTCGCGGTCAAGCGTCCGAGGTGACCATCATGCCTGCGATCTATGCCAATCATCGCGCCCAACTTAAAGCCATTCTGCTCGGGTGGGGGATGCCGGAGGAGAACGCCGAGATCACCTCGGAAATTCTGTCGTGGGCCGATCTGCACGGCGTGGACAGCCATGGGATTTCGATGATCCCGGGCTATGACCGATTGCGTCGCGACGGCCGAGCCAAGATGGATGCGCGGCCGATGGTTGTGCGTGAGACGCCGGTGTCGGCGGTGGTCGACGGCGGCGGCGGCCTGGGGCACGTGCCGGCGCACTTCGCGATGTCGACGGCGATCGCCAAAGCTCGTGCGTCGGGTATGGCGGCGGTTGTGGTGCATGGCTCGGCGCATTTCGGCGCGGCTGGCTTCTATTCGTTGATGGCGGCAAAGGAGGGGCTCGTCGGGATGGCCTGCACGTCCGCCTCGGGTATCCAGGTCGCGCCGACGTTTGGGAAGCAGGCCCAACTCGGCACCGACCCCTGGTCGTTCGCGGCACCCAGCGTAGATGGAGTGCCGTTCCTGCTGGACATGGCGACCACCACCGTGGCCGCTGGCCGGGTCCGCAACAAGGCGAACGAGGGCCTATCCACGCCCGACGGATGGGTGCTGGACGCCGAGGGGCGGCCGTCTAACGACCCGCTCGTGGCGAAGGAGAAGGGTGGTTTCCTAACTTCGCTCGGCGGGTCGCCGGAGAATTCCAGCTACAAGGGCTACGGATTGGCGGTGATGGTGAACATCCTGGCGTCCTGCCTGTCGGGGGCGACGCTGATTACTGACCCGATGCACACGAGGAAATCGGTCGGGATGGATATTGGTCACTTCTTTATGGCGATCGACCCGGGTGTTTTTCGCGAGCCGGACGACTTCCAGGCTGATGTCGCCACGTTTACGGGTGCGCTGCGATCCACCACGCCGGTCGATCCGGCTCGTCCGGTCATGGTGGCGGGGGATCCGCAGTGGAAATACGCCGAGACGCGGATGGCGGAGGGGATTCCGGTTGGCCCCGGTCTGCTGAACCAGGTCCGGCAGATTGCCCAGGCCGCCGCGGCACCATGGTTGCTGGACTAGAGCAACTTCTGCTAATTGCGCCGGTTGGGCTGCAACTGCTCAGGTCAAACTGGGCGCTGCGCGTCTGCCCACAGGCGTTAACTCACACGCGCATTGCTATTGCAGTGGCGTGGCGTCGATCGCGCTCGATATCATCACAATACGATCTCGGTTATCACGTGAGTGCGGCAGCACCTTCCATGAGGTAATGAAAGCGGTAGCTCATGTGGTCAGAAACGACAACAATGGGTGGCAGGAAACTCAAAGGAATATTGGCGGCCGGATAGGAAAGTTCTGAGCCATCCATATAATTGACGGTGTGATAGTCGGATCGGCATCGTGAAGGATTTTGAAGTCGTTGCGAGAGATAAGTAAATAGTTGCCACATTGGTCCGCGCTACGCTGCTCACCTGCGTTGCTACAGGCCAAGGACTTAAACAAATTCCTACTGTATCTCATCCAGAATGGAACATCGCGGGCGTCAATAGTTAGGAACGGATAATTTTCGCAATGTCCGCTGCATTTCCTGTGGCGTATATGCTTCAACTACATGATGGCCGCTCAGAAAAAATCCAACGAGAAAGCAGGATTATGGATGTGGCGATGAAAGAACAGCAGCACTAGTCTTACACGGGCCGTCTTAGACATAGCCGCATGTGGATCCGGCCCGTCTTTTAGGAGACTCGACATCAGCTTGTCGTATTAACTCCTATGCGGTCAGCCTGCGCCCGAGCAGGTCACCATTCGCACGGGATATCGAGCTATATTCCGGTCCTGAGAAATGAACGTTGCATCCTCAGATATGGCCTGCGCAATGAGCAGATGGTCGAAGGGGTCGCGATGATGCACAGGCAACCCGGCAAGGGTCAGAAGATGCGCCACCCCGATGTCAAGCAAGTTGAACCCCTCTTGCTGAACGGCGTCCATGATCTCCTTGATGTCGGCCTCCAGCCTTCCGATGCGGGTCTTCACTGCGATTTCCCAGAGCGACACCATACTGATCAAAACGTCATTGCCAGGGTCTTCAACCAGTTCCCTCGCCTGACGCCCAAGCTGGCTATCGTCGGCCAGCCACCAAAGCAGGGCGTGGGTATCGAGGAGGAATTTCATCCCTCCTCACCCTCCATGGCGGCCAGCATGTCTAGGGGGATAGCGTCAAAATCGGGCCCGATCCGGATTTTGCCGCGCAGAGCGCCCGGCTGCCGACGCGGACGCGCCGTTTGCGTCGGCGGTCCGACCTCGGCGAGCACCTGATCGCGAGACATAATCAGGAACGACCGACCCTGCCGGGCCTGACGCAGAAACCCGGTCAGGTTTCCGCGGAACTCGCGCACGCCGACGCGTTGCGGCGACTTGTCTGGCTGCGCTTCGGCCATGCTTCACCTCATGTGAACACATCTTGAGTACACATCTGGCGCATGATTGTCAATGGGCTTGTGCTGATCTGCGCCGCGGTGTTCCTTGTGATATCACGGCTACCGACACCCGGTGAAAAAGGTCTACGTTCCGTGGCAAGCATCCAATAGAGTGAGACGATGAGCGAGAATGAGATCGCCGCTTTGCGGGCGCTGCTAACGTCACGGCCGCGTCCGACCTCTGTTGCCGAGCGTCGCGAGCGCCTGGATGAACTCGGCAGTGCTTACCCAACGGCGGAGGATATCCGCCTTGACCCGGTTACCGCCGAAGGCGTGCCGGCGGAATGGAGCCTCTCACCCGGCGCGGATGCCTCCCGCGTCCTTCTCTATCTGCATGGGGGCGGCTTCTCCGCGGGATCGATCGCCAGCCATCGGGCGATGGTGACGGAGGCGGGCCGATCGGCCCAAACGCGGACGCTTGCAATCGACTATCGGCGGACGCCGGAGCATCCGTTTCCAGCGGCGCTTGACGATGCGCTTCAGGCCTATCAATGGCTGCTCGAGCAGGGAGTCCAGCCTGAGCGGATCGCGATCGGCGGCGATAGTGCGGGTGGTGGACTGACCGTTGCCGTTATGGTTTCGCTCCGGGAGCGCGGATTACCGTTGCCGGCGTGCGGCTGGTGTGTTTCGCCCTGGATCGACATGGAGGCGCGGGGCGAGACCTACGCCACCAAGGCAGCGATCGACCCAATGATCAGCAAGGACTATATACTTGAGCTGGCCGGCTGGTATCTCAACGGAGTGGCACCAAGGACGCCTCTTGCCGCCCCGCTCTACGCTGATCTCATGGGGTTGCCACCACTGCTCATTCAGGTCGGCAGTGCCGAGACCCTGTTTGACGATTCGGTGCAACTCGCGGCGAAGGCCGGCGCGGCGGGGGTACGCGTCACGCTGGAAGTCTGGCCGCACATGATCCACGCATGGCCGCTGTTCTATCAACAACTTACGGACGGCCGCCGAGCCATAACTAAAGCAGGAACGTTCATCCGGGCTGCCACGCATTAGCCGCCGCAGCGGCGTTTCCGCGAGCTTATGCACCGGGCGATGGCCGGAATTACCTTGTGCCGAAGATCTCGTGTTTTCTCATCTCGGATTGGCAGATGTAAATTCCAGCGTGCTGTTCCGCCCTTGTATGGCACTGAGGAATAGCGAAGATGCCAGGGCTGCTCGGCGCGGACCATTTGCGCCGCTCCCGGAGAAAAATGCGAAGGAGGTAGGGATGTTGCGATCATTCACAATCGCGCTTGTTCTGATACTCGGAGTGGTATTGCCGGTCGCGGCACAGCAGATGTCCGACGAGGACGCAAAGCTAGCGGGCGAGGATATTCTCAGGGCATACAACAAAGGGCTTCTAGAGCATGACGCTACTGCGTTAGCCGCGCTTTATACCGAAGATGCGGTCATCTTCACAACCAACGGTCCAATTTCCGGCCGATCGGCGATCGAGAAAGCGCTCGCGGACACCTTCAAGCGCTACCGCCCTGATCCATCGAAGCTCGAACGAGTTGTGGCGGTCGGCAGCGATGCGATCCTGCGGGGCGGCAGTTGGTCCGGCACCTTTCAGGGCGTGGGCGCTCCGGTTCACTTAAGGGGCTTTTGGACCACGACCGACGTGCGTGACGGCACAACGTGGAAGATCCGTATGGAGACGTGGAACGTCGGCGCCACCGTAACAGGGGACTACTATTTCCAACCGGCGTCTTCGGACGATCAATAAGGCGATGCCGAAAGCCGCTACGTCTGCGTCGAGACGATAGACGTGTTCGACGTGTGGCCGGTCGGATCGAATGGAGGACATCATTGACGCTCGTGCCGATCAGCGGCCTGTGGGAAACCCATATTACGGTCAGCGATCTCGACCGCTCAATCCGATTCTATCGTGATGTCGTTGGTCTCACCCTGGCTCACACTGTCCCTGAACGGCATGTTGCCTTCTTCTGGATCGGACCCCCGAGACAGGCGATGCTTGGACTTTGGAGCGTGCTCACGTCACCCATGGGGATGAAACTCCACTATGCCTTTCAGGTGGATGTTGCAGACGCAATCGCATCGATCGGTTCGCTGAAGGACGCCGGGCTTCAGCCTACAGGCCTCGGCGGCCAGCCAATTGACGAACCTGAGGTCATCCCCTGGATACCGGCCGCGAGCGTCTATTTCCAGGACCCGGACGGACATTCGTTAGAATACATTGCCATGCTGCCCGAGGCGCCGGCGCCGGAGGAAAAGCAGATGCCACTCTCCGCATGGCATAATCTGCACCGTGGCGGGTTAGAGCCATCGAATGGGCCAGCGAGATTTAATCTCCCTCTCGCTTAACGATAGGGATCAACTCCTCCAGGCTGCCGTTCGCCGGGATGGCTCGACCGTTGTCGAGGACCTCGTAGAACTGCCCGTCTTTCCAACCGCGCAACCGGTAGAGCGTGGCGAACACGAATTGGGGCGCAGCAGCGCCTTGGCCGCCAATCAGCTCCGTCCCGCGACGCACATTGTCAATCATCCAGGCCGGCAGGCGCAGATGGTAAGGGTTCCGCGCGACTTCACCGCTATGCAGTGACAACGCCGCAACCAGATCCGCCACGTCGGCCAATGTCGATTCGACCATAAGATTGGGCGCCGCCATCGCGCCCCAATACTCCGTTTCGACGACACGACAGGCAAGCCCAGGCAGGCGACGCATCGCCTCGACAATGAGGTGGTGAACGCCAACGTGGGTGGCATTCCAGTCTGCTGCGTGCGGAAAGAACACGGCATCAGGTTGCTGGGTCGCCAGCAAACGAGCAACCCCCGCAACCGTGGTGTTCCAGCCTGCGGGGTCGCGTTCACGAGCCTTGAGGTTGATCCCATCCAACTTGACTGGGCCGAGGTCAATCAGGCCAAAGCCAATGCTGGCACAGGCCGCCTGCAGCTCGATCGAACGTTGGGCCCGACGATCGACCCGGCTCCCAAGCGTCACCGCGACATCAATCACGGCAAACTTCTGCTCACGCATGAGGCGCAGTGGCAGCGCGCCGGTGATGATTTCGTCGTCCGGATGTGGCGCAAATATCAACGCCTTGGGTGCCTCGATCGCAACTGGAGATCGGTCGCTCAAGGCTACTGAGCCGATCGCTTCCCCCGAACGGAGGACTTTAGCGAAAGTCTCGACCCATTCGAGGTAGGGGTTGCATGCCATCACATCTACAAACGCCGGGCGACGATCGCTTCTTCGATATGCTCAGCAACCATCGCGGGATTCCCAGGCCGGGGCCTTCCTCTGGACTATCTGATCAAGACAGCCAATGCGGCGGCATCCAGGTCCAACCGTTGGGGGTGCGCGACCACCATCCAGGCATCCACAGGCTGCCGTGTCCAGCCGCCGGCACATATTGTCCCTTTGCCCAAACATAGCCTGTGCCATTCCAATCCCAGTGTCCGGGCTGCCACATCAGTGCCTCTGCCGTCACCGGCGGTTTCGGGATTTCCTCGGAGATGAGCGGCGGGACCGGCGGGTACGGACTTACGTCGGGCGCCTGGTTTTGGACACACCCCGCCACCAGGCTTATGGCCAACACCGCCGCTAACGTCGTGCACTTCGTCATGGTCTCGCGGTCTCCGGCGACATGGGTCATTCTGGAACGAGGATGGATACCACGGCCTGGGCCGCGATGCCCTCGCCGCGGCCGGTAAAACCGAGTTTTTCTGTGGTTGTTGCCTTTATCGAAACGCTTGAGGGGTCGACGCTCAGCAGTGAGGCAAGGCGGCTGGTCATTGCTGCGGCGTGAGGCGTAATCTTTGGCCGCTCGCAGACCAGCGTGATATCGGCATTGGCAAGCCGACCACCCCGTGCGGCAATCCGCTCCGCCGCATGGATCAGGAATCGGGCACTGTCGGCGTCCTTCCAGGTCGGTTCTCCGGGCGGGAAGTGCCGGCCGATATCGCCCTCTGCCAGCGCGCCATAGATCGCGTCGCACAGCGCATGGATGCCGACGTCGGCATCCGAATGACCCGCCAATCCATTTTCATGCGGCACGATGACGCCGCAAAGCACTAGGGGGCGCCCGGCCTCGAACCGATGGACATCGAACCCCGTGCCGACGCGTGTGACCAGCGGAACCGCCAAAATATGCTCCAGTCGGACAAGGTCTTCCGGATAGGTCAGCTTGATGTTGTCGTCCGATCCCGGCACCACTTCCACGGTTTCTCCAGCAGCTTCCATCAGCGATGCATCGTCGGTCGCACCTGTTAGGCCTGCCCTGTGGGCAGCGAGAAGCCTCGCGAACCGAAAAGCCTGTGGAGTCTGGGCGCGGAACAGCCCAGCCCTAGGCACGGTTTCGGTTATGACGCCGCGCACCACACGCTTTAGCGTGTCGGCAACGGGAGCTGCTGGAATCGCACCCGGCGATTCCCGCAATGCGGCCAGCAACGCGGGTATAGTACCCTCCGGTATCACGGGCCGGGCGGCGTCGTGAACCAGCACGACGTCGGGCTCATGCGGGATCAGGGCCTCCAGGCCCGCCCTGACGCTATCCTGGCGGGTGGCGCCCCCCTGGACCACCGGCAGGCATCCAGCGACATCCGCGAGTGCGGCCTCGATCGGAGCAGCATCGCCGACCGGTTGCAGCAGGGACACGTGCGTAGCCAGGGCATCCGCCGCATGACGGATCAATGGCTTCCCGGCGACCACCAGGAACTGCTTCGGCACCTCGGTACCGAAACGGGAACCTGAACCGGCGGCGACGAGAATAGCTGCGACGCGCATGGGATGCAGAAATGCCGCTGCGCGAATGTTCCGTCAATGAGCCTGTTCAGCCTGTCTCGGTTGAAGCGCGCCGCATCCGCAGTCGCCGCATCTCCACGAACTGCCACAACAGCAAGATTGGCACACCAATCGCGATATCCCTCGCCCGGCGCACGATGGAAACTGCCAGCGACATTTCCGGCGGCACACCGAAGATCGCACCGAGCCCCGCGTAGCCGGCCTCTTGCACCCCCGCGTTTACCGGCACGAGGAAGGCGATAGCGGCCGCTGCGCTTAGCAGCGCCTCGATTGCCAGCGCATCGTCGAAGTCGATCGGCACGGCCAGCGCGCGGTAAGCGATCCATCCGGCGACGCCAGTGCCGATCCAGCCGATTAGGTGCATGAGGAAACCCAGCGCCAGCTTGCCCGGGTGGCCGTAGATCAATCCTAGTTCTGCCTGCAGCACATCCATGCGTTCCTCGGCATTCTCGAACCACCGGCCAGCGATGCGCCGGCCCAAGCGGGCAAACAATGGTGCGGCACCCTGCTGCGCCCAGACAAAACCGAAACATGCCAGCACGGCGAGCCCGATACCGATCTCGGCCGGCACCGCGAGGCCCGACGCCGGCGCTCGCACCAGTAAAATCCCGAGCCCGATGCATGTGAAGGCGATCTGGGCCAGGAATTCCGCTGTGACGTCGACGACGGTGGACGCGGTTGCGGTCTGCCACGCGACGCCGTGCAATGTTACTGCGCGGGCGCCAAACACGAACCCGCCGACTTGGGAGAATGGCAGGCAGTTGGCGGAGGCGTCGCGCACCATGCGGCCCCAGATCAAAACCCAAGGCCGGCGCATGGTTTTTGCGGGTGTGATCACGTCCCAGGCAAGGCCGAGTATCACGAACAGCACGATCTGCCACCCGACTATGACCCCAAATTCTGGCCAGCCGATCCGCCCGACTGCGGCGACGATATTGCCGAGCCCGTAGTAGGCCACCAGCAGTAGCGCGATGAGGAGGCCCAGGAGCGCAAGAACATAAGACAAGCGTTTCATAGGGGGAGGCTTCTGCCCGCGCTGCGCCCGTGGGGCAAGCCAGGTCTGTCCCGGCGACGGGACCTTGGTCTATGGAAGTGCGCCTAAAATTTGCTCAGCCCGATTCATGCCTGTGTTCGTTCGCATGATATCGCGCTCGGGACGTCCCGCTCTGCACTGTCATGCTCAAGGAGGATGGAACAGCGATGACGACCCTGGTCACCGGAGCCACCGGCTTTGTGGGCTCCGCCGTCGCGCGCACCCTGATCGCGCGCGGTCACAGCCTGCGCCTGCTTGCGCGGCCATCAAGCGATCGCCGAAATTTAGCGGGTCTGGAGGCGGAGATCGTGACCGGCGATCTCACTCAGCCCGATTCGCTGCGTCGCGCGGCCGCCGGTTGCCGGTATGTTGTTCACGTCGCGGCCGACTACCGGATCTGGGTGCCGGACCCGGAGGCGATGCTACGGGCGAACGTTGACGGCGCGCTGGCAATGATCCGCGTTGCAGCGGAGGCGGGCGCCGAGCGTATCGTCCATTGCAGTTCCGTCGCCGCACTTGGCCAGATCGGCAACGGCACACCGGCGGACGAGGCGACACCGGCCAACGAAGCCGACTTTGTCGGCATCTACAAACGCTCCAAGTACCTTGCCGAGCAAGCCGTCCTGGACTTGGCTCGACGAGAATCGCTTCCGGTGGTGGTGGTCAATCCGTCCTCCCCGGTCGGGCCGCGCGACATCAAGCCAACGCCGACCGGAAAAATGGTGCTGGACGCCGCCGCTGGGCGTGTGCCGTTCTATATCGACACCGGTCTGAATATCGTCCACGTCGACGATGTCGCGGAGGGCCACGTGCTTGCCTTGGAGAAGGGCAGGGTGGGAGAGCGCTACATCCTGGGTGGCGAGAACATGCTGCTGAAGGATATTCTTGGCCTGGTTGCGGCTGTGGTGCATCGCCGTCCGCCGTCCATTCGGTTGCCGGAAGCCGTCACCTGGCCGGTGGCCTTCATGATGGAGAAAACTGCGAGGCTAACTGGTATCGCCCCGCTCATGACGCGTGACCATCTTAAAATGGCTCGCAAAAAGATGTTCTATTCATCGTCGAAAGCCGAATCGGAGCTGGGGTATAAGTTTCGCCCCGCGCGCTTGGCGGTCGAGGACGCGGTGGCTTGGTTTAGAAGCAACGGCATGTTGGCCAAATGACCATAGCGGCGATCTTGGCCGTGCTGGTCTGGCTGTACCTGCTGTTTGCGCGCGGAATTTTCTGGCAGGCGGGACCGGTCCTGCCCACCGCCTATCCTGCCACCACTCCGTCCGTTGCAGTCGTGGTGCCCGCGCGCGACGAGGCGCCGCTCATAGAGGCCAGCCTGCGATCGCTTCTGATACAAGATTATGCCGGGGCGTTTCGGGTGATACTGACGGACGACAACAGCACGGACGGCACCGGTGACATTGCGCGATCGATAGGTGATTCTCGTTTGACCGTGATCATTGCCGCTCCACGCCCCGCCGGGTGGAGTGGCAAATTATGGGCCGTGTCACAAGGCGTGGCCGAAGCAGGTGAAGCGGACCTTGTCCTGCTGACCGACGCCGATATCGTTCACGAACCGGCTCATCTATCGTCTCTTGTGTGCAGGATCGAGCGGTGCGACCTTGATCTGGTTTCTGAGATGGTCAAACTGGCGTGCGATAGCTGGGCGGAGCGGGCGCTTGTGCCGGCGTTCGTTTTCTTCTTTCAGTTGCTCTACCCGTTTGAATGGGTCAACGACGGGCTTAAAACCACCGCGGCGGCGGCTGGGGGGTCTATCCTGATCAGGCGTCGAGCCTTGCGGCGGATTGGTGGCATCGAAAGCGTGAGAGGCGCGTTGATCGACGACGTAGCGTTGGCAGCAGCAGTGAAGAAAGGCGGCAGAATTTGGCTCGGCCATGCCGCCTTGGCACGCTCGGTTCGGCCGTACCCGTCGATGGTCGACATCTGGCGGATGGTCGCACGAACCGCCTTCGTTCAGCTTCGCTATTCCCTTTCGTTGCTGGTCCTGACGACGTTCGGCATGGCCTTGATCTGGCTGCTGCCGCCTCTCCTGGCGTTGTTCGGACGAGGCACCGCATTCTGGTGCGGGCTGGTCGCGTGGGTGACGCTTTCGGCCAGCTATCTCCCCACGCTCAGCCGCTTCGGCCGATCGCCGCTTTGGGCTCCGTTTCTGCCGTTGGTCGCGGCGTTCTATATGGCGGCGACAATCGGGTCGGCCGTGAACCATTATTTCGGTCACGGTGTCGCCTGGAAAGGACGCGCCTACCAGGAAACCGTCGGATGAGCCAGGGCTCTTCGGCGATCGAAGACGTAGAGACCTGGTCCGGCAAAGGGCCTCGGGACGAGAACTTCCCGGTCGGCTCTATCATCATTGCGCGAAAGTATCGCGAGCCGATGCACCACTACTACACGTTCGCGCGAAACGCCGATGACATCGCCGATTCGTCCAAGCTGTCTCCGCCGGACAAGATCGAGCGTCTCGACGTCATGGAGGACGTTTTACTCGGTCGCCGGCCCGATGGGTCACCAAGCGCTACGGCGTTGCGCGCCAGCCTTGAGGAAACCGGTGTTACGCCGACGCACGCAACTGACCTGCTGATTGCCTTCCGGCAGGATGCGACCAAGTCGCGGTACGCGACGATCGACGAATTGTACAGCTACTGTCGCTACTCGGCCGCGCCGGTGGGACGCTACGTGCTCGATCTGCACGGCGAAAATCATCATTGCTATCTGTCCTCCGATGCGCTTTGCACGTCGTTACAGATCCTAAATCATATTCAGGATTGCGCGAAAGATCTCGCTGAGCTGGATCGCTGCTACTTGCCGCAGTCAATGGTCGATCATTTTGGCGCGGCAGTGGATGATCTGCGGCTTACCGCCGAGACGCCATCACTGCGTGCGGTGTTCGCCACCTTGCTGGACCGCATCGACGGGATGAACCATACCGCATCGGAACTGCCTAAAGTCGTCCGGAATCAGCGCCTTCGCTTGGAAACTGCAGTTATTCATGGTCTTGCGAAGCGGTTGGCGCGTCGGCTTAGGTATAACGATCCGTTGTTGAGCCGGGTAAAGCTGCGCAAAAGCGATGCTGTTCTGAGCGTCTTGAGCTCGATGTTATACTTGATATGACTAGTGAATCAACGCTGCTTGGCGTAGCCCGGGAAGATCTGGACGCGGTCGAGGCTATCGTACGTTCTGCAGGAACATCGTTCTACCATGGCATGCGGGTGCTTCCCCCGGACCGTCGACACGCGATGTATGCGATTTACGCATTCTGCCGCATCGTCGATGACATCGCCGATGAGGCCGGCACTATCGAAACGAAACAACTCGCTCTTGCGACCTGGCGGGACAATATCGCGGCGTTGTATAGGGGCCGAACGGAAGGGCCAGTCACCCGTGTGCTGGCCGCCGCGGTGGCTCGGTTTCAGTTGCGAGCAGAAGATTTTGTCGCCGTCATCGATGGGATGCAGACCGATGCGGAGACCGTCGTCGTGGCGCCGGACATGGCCGCTCTAGATCTTTACTGTGATCGCGTGGCCTCGGCAGTGGGACGTCTGTCAGTCCGGACATTTGGTGATGCCTCCCCGGCCGCGGACCGGGTCGCCCATGCACTCGGTAGGGCGTTGCAATTGACTAACATTTTGCGTGATATCAAAGAGGATGCGGAGCGCGGAAGAATTTATTTACCGCGGGAATATCTGTTGGATGGCAATGTCCCGGCTGATCCCGTGGCGATTTTGACGGCGCCCGGTTTGCCGGCGGTCTGTGATCGGTTGGCGGTGCTTGCTCACGGATATTTCCAACAGGCTTGGAGCGCGATGGACAGGTGCGATCGAGTCGCCATGAAGCCGGCTCGTTTGATGGGTGCAACCTATGATGCGATCCTTTCGGCGCTTGAAAAACGAGGCTGGCAACGGCTAGAGGAGCCCGTCAGCCTGCCGAAGTGGCAAAAACTGTGGCTGGCGTGCCGCTATGGGTTGTTTTGATGCCACGATGAGATCTTTCACGCTTAAAATGGCTTGCATTTACGTCACCAAACGATGCATAATGTTGTCAGTCGATTAGGGCACATTCTTCGCCCCGGCTATGAACCCTGCTGGCCCTCAACCTTCCCCGGAGCACACGCTCGTGATTACCTCGTTCAAGCGCTTTATCGCCGCGCTGGCTTTTGTTCTGCCTGTCGCCGCGCTGGTTGCCTCGCCGGTCATGGCTGCGACTCAAAACCATGCAAAAACGCATCACTCGGTCCACAAGACCAGCTCGCACAAGACGCATGGCAAGACTGCGCCGGCGACGAGCTGATTGGCTTTGCAAACCTCTCCCGTGTCGCGCGGGAGAGGTCGTTGCCATGGCATTTCAGGCTAACAACGGTTTTGATTAGATAATTTAGAGCTCGACGCTCCATTAGGCATACAACACTTGTTTGTTGCACGCTCGCCCTGATCAGTCATCTACGGTCGGCGACGCCAACCCGCCAGAACCTGGATCCGGCGTACGGTCAACGACGGCCGCATATCGCGTTGCGGCTTATGCGGGGCACGCGGAACCGCGCGGCAATAGCACTGGCTTCTCTTGAGCAGGTCGCAGCGAGATTGCGTGTGATCTCACGCGCGCCGACGAATAAATCCCGGGTCTGACCGAAGCCACGATTATGTCCCTGTAGCAGGCTACCTCCCGCGACTCGGCGACCGATGTCAAAAAGACTCGTGCGGAGCGACGACTCGCTGTCCGCGGCCATCCCTCCAGTTGGGCGCGGGTATCCAGGAAGGCGGCTCCCGCCCGAAGTGGCCGCCGCAAGCGCGCCGGGCTGCAGCGACCGCAGCCCCGATCGCCAGGGCAATCACAACGGTGGGCCGCAGCTGCGAAGCGCAAACAATAAACTGCAATGAGATCTCCAAGAATGGCGCGACCGGGAGAAGACAAAAAAGATGGCTAAGTCCGCCGGGACGAAACGGAGGTCGCTTGGCGCAGCCCCGTTTCACTGCCGGATGGAATAGCGCCCGTTCGAAGTTGACAGAATGCCTTAGGCGATTTGAGATAGCGTCGATCGACAAGCGGTCTGCGCGAAGACCGCATCGGGAGGCTCGAAGCCGTGCCGGTGGACGCAGACCTCTCCTGGGACCGCATGAGTTTCATCGGCGAAACGCTGCTGGATCCGTCAGAGTGGTCGCCTTCCGCGCCGGCACGTTCGCTGCAGCCTGGGCTTAGGCTGGCTCCTGGGCGAGGAATCCAAGTGTTGGAGGTCATCTCCCAATGACGGTGAGGTTCCGCGCCGCCATTCTGACCGAAGCCGGCCGGAAATTGCGGATCGCAACGGTAGAGGCCGAACAACCGCGCGCTGGGGAAGTCCTGGTGCGAATTGCCGCTGCCGGTCTGTGCCACACTGACCTGGAGGTCATCCAGGGCCAATTGGTCTATCCTATGCCGATCGTACTGGGACATGAGGCTGCCGGAATCATCGCAGCCGTCGGCCCCGGCGTTGATCCTGGTCGGGTGGGCGAACATGTTGTGCTGTCGTGGAATCCACATTGCGGCCGTTGTTTCCACTGTGAGCGCGGGCAGCCGATTCTATGCGACAAATACGTGTCGCAAGGTGCTCGCGCCGTCGCGTTCGACGGTACCACGCGGTTAACCTTAGACGGTCAACCGGTGCAAACGCTGATGTACGTTGCCGCGTTCGCGGAATACGCCGTGGTCACCAACGCCTGTGCGGTAGCGATCCCGCCCGACATGCCGCTCGATCGCGCGTGCCTGCTGGGGTGCGCCGTATTAACCGGCGTCGGTGCCGCGACTCGGATCGCCGGCTTGCGCTATGGCGAAACGGCAATGGTGATCGGCTGTGGCGCGGTCGGGCTATCGGCGGTGCAGGGCGCGCGGCTGGCGGGCGCATCCCAGATCATAGCTATCGACCTCGATGACGCGAAATTGGCGATGGCCAGGAATTTGGGAGCGACCCACGTGGTCAACGCCCGCATGGCGGATCCTGTCGCGGAAGTCCGAGCAATCACTGGCGGGCGCGGTGCCGATTGCGTGCTGGAAGCAGCGGGGAACGAAGCATCATTCCGCTACTCAACCGAGGCCTGTCGCCTTGGCGGTCAGATTGTCTGGCTGGGCAAGGTGGGCGTGAACCAGGAGGTTTCGTTTCGCTGGGGTGCGCTGATGGGCGAGAAACGAATCACCCGTGCCAGCTATGGCGGCGCGCAAACAGCGACCGATTTTCCAGCGCTGGCACGCTCGTACCTGCGAGGCGAGTTACAACTCGATAGTCTTATAACGCAGCGGATCGCTTTGGAGGACATCAACCGCGGCTTCGGCGACCTCAAGGCGGGCAAGGCGATTAGGTCGGTCATCGTGTTCGGAGACGTGGGATGAAAACCTATGAGGGCGAGCGCACCCTGCGCGGGACCTCGGTGACAGTGGATGGCGCACCGCTGCCGCCGCGAATGGATCTCCATTGCTTCAACAAGACCGGGTTCGAATGGACGTACGCCGGCCCTGGACCACGTCAATTGGCGCTGGCGCTGCTGGCCGATCACCTGGGAAATGACACCAAAGCCCTTGCCCTGAGCGAGCAGTTTATGCGCCATGTCGTAGTGTATCTCGACAACGCCTGGTGTTTGACATCGGTCGATATGGACGAAGCGCTGGCCGAGATGGCCTGAAGTCTACGCCGCCGCCCTCTTTTAGTGTCGCGCGGTAACATCGCGCCTAGGGATATGCTCTAGCCGCCGATCATGTCCCAGCGCCAGGATGATCGTGGCCGACACGATCGGCCCGAGTGCCAGCACCATCAGGCCATAAGTAAAACTGCCCCCCGTTGCGTCCTTGATCAATCCGAACGCGTACGGGCCGAAGAACCCGCCCAGGTTGCCCAGCGCGTTGATGAGCGCGATTCCGCCGGCCGCCGCTGTGCCGGAAAGCATCGCCGTTGGCAAGCTCCAGAAGATCGGTGCCGTCGAAGAGAGACCGATGGCAGCAATCACCAGCATGGTCATGGTCAGCACAGGATCGGTCATCAGCCCGGTAGCGATCAATCCGGCCGCGCCCACAAGATAAGCCAACGCGACATGACGGGGACGCTCGCCCGTGCGATCGGAGTGCCGGCCCCACAACACCATGGCGACCACGGCGAAGACCGGGGGGATGGCGTTGATCATCCCGGTCATGCCGAAGCCTTGCGCCAGGCGGTGGACGATCTGCGGTTGAAACAGTGCGATGCCGTAGCCGGAAAAGGCGCCTCCGAGATACGCCAAGCTCAGTATTAGAAGCCAGCTTCGGCGACTCCCAGCAGGAATTGCAGGGTGTAGAACGACCACGGCCCGTTGACGAGCGCCATACAGCCGGAGATGATACCCCATGTAACTAAAATCCGGGCGATCCAGCGCCGCGCGCCGATTTTGCTGAGCAACAAGTTGCTGGGGACTTCGAATATGAAGTAACCGAGGAAGGGCAGCAACCTACGCGTGATACGAGCAATGGTTTCGCGTTCAAGGCCCGTGACTTCGTGCATGAACTCGGCGCCCGTTGCCTGGCTTCCCTATCGTAACCTCCCGCATTGCCGGGAAGTATGCTTCCCTTGGTGAGCGTCCGATGCTAGCAACTCGGCCACGAAGCGCGAGAGCGGCTCGGTGCATGCTGCATTGGAAGCCCTGCGATTATCTAGTTACATAAGTAAAAATTCGCGTCGAACCGTCCGACTGCTTCTCGCGGTAAACGCCTTGGATCTCGGCTTCGAAGCCGGGGAACAGATCGGTGCCGCGTTCGAATACTTTTAGATAGTCTATCATCGGCTGCGCCCGTTCATCCAAAAGCTCACCAGGGACGATCGTAGCGATCCCAGGGGGGTAGACCACCCACAACGTGGTCGCGATCCGTCCTGACAGCTCGTCGATCGGCAGGTAATCGACATCGTTCTTCACCAGCCGGCGGATCGCTTCTTGCGGCCGCATAACGAGAATGGGGAAGTGCTCGGGCCGGAACTGCCGCCGTTGCAGCAAGCTGGTGTCCTGGTCCCGATAAAACGCATGCATTTGCCGACAGAGGTCGCGCAGCCGCATCCCGCCGTAGCGCTGGGGGCGCCTGCGGACGAATTCCGGAATGACGTCCTCCAACGCTGCGTTGTCATCGTGCAAGCGTTTGAAGAACACCAGTGCGCTAAGCAAGGTGCCTGCCTTGCTCGATTCCACCCCCGGCGTCAACAGGAACAAGATGCTGTTGAGGTCGTTTTTTTCGGCTACGATCCGGTTCTCTCGCAAGTATTGCGCCAGCACCGGGGCGGGGAGGCCATTTTCGCTATAAGCGCCGGTTCTGCGGTTGAAGCCCGGTGTCAGCAAGGTTAGCTTGTTAGGATCCGTGATCGCGTAACCATGCGTAACATGACGATAGCCGTGCCAAGCCGCACCAGGCGTAAGTTGCCAGTAGCGCGCGTCAGAAGCGAGATCGTCGGTCGGCACATTCTCCCATTCCATCACTGCGCCGTCGTGCTCGACTGTGTCGGGTACGAATGGATCGAAAAACCACTTGCGATCGAGCTCCGTTTCCGTTTCTTCGAATTCACGAGCGACCACGCGCAGCTTCTTGCGCAGCTCTATGCCAAGCCGGATGGTGTCATCCCAGAGGACTTCTCCTTGGCGTCCTTTCATCATCTGCGCCCCGACGTCAAGCGAGGCGAACAGCGGATAGAACGGCGAGGTGGAGGCATGCATCATGAACATCTCGTTGAGCCGGCGATGTTCAACACGCCGGCGCTGTCCGTTAAGGTGCAAATCCTTCACGTGGATCTGGCTTGACTGGCTGAAGCCGGACAATTGCTTATGGGCGGACTGGGTTGCGATGATGCCGGGATGTGCAGCGTCCAGCCGATCCAGTCCCATGGCGAAACGCCCGCGATAGATCGGATGAAACTTCATGAAGCCTGCCCAGGCCTCGTCGAACAGGATGTAGTCGCAGAGGGGGCCAAGCTTTTCAATGATGGTCTCGGCGCTGTAAATGGTGCCGTCGTAGCTGCATTGTTCGATCACCGCCGCGCGGAACGGCCGTTCCCGCCGCCACGCTTCCGGATCGGTCACCAGCGGATGGACGCGGATCTTCTCGCGGATTTTTTCGGCATCGAGCGCTTCATAGTCGATCGGGCCGATCAGCCCGTGTGAATTGCGGTCGGTTTCAAGGAATACCGGGATGGCGCCGCCGAGATACAGCGCGCCATGATGTGCGGCCTTGTGGTTGTTGCGGTCGAACAGGACGAGGTCGTCCTCGGTCAGTAACGACTGTAGAACGATCTTGTTGGACGAGGAGGTTCCGTTCAACACGAAGTAGGTCCGCTCGGCGCCAAAGATCTTCGCCGCTTCCTGCTGCGCGGCCAGAGCGGGTCCCTCGTGCGTGAGCAGATCACCGAGGTCGAGCACGGAGTTGTCGAGATCATCCCGGAATATCGCCTCCCCGAGATGCTGAAAGAAGATCCGGCCAATTGGGCTGCGCGCATAAAAGACCCCGCCATTGTGTCCGGGGCAGGTCCAGAGTTGGTTGCCCTCTTCGGCGTAATCTACCAGCGCGCCGAAGAACGGGGTCTTCAGTGTCTCCGCGTATTGCCGCAGCCGGCTAATCAGATTCTTAGCGATGAAGTCCGGCGTCTCCTCGGCGAGGAACACGTAACCATCAGCCTCCCGCAGCACATCGACCGGGATGTCTTCCAGCCGGTGGTGGCGGACCAAGATGATGATCGGCATATCGAGGCCACGCTTGCGGATCTGCGATACGAGGCGGGCCATCTTGCCTTGCGGCCCGCGCTTGCCCCAGTCCAGCAACACGCAGCCCACTGCTGCGTCGGTCTGGATCACCAGTTCGGCATCGTCGACCTTGCGCGCTTTCATGACGCCATAGCCGTCTTGCTCAATCTCCTCCGTAATCGCCTGAAGTCGCTGGCCTTCCAAGTCGGCCGGGTCGAAGGCGGGGGCGCAGATCAGGAACTTGAAATGGCGGGAATATTCCATGGACGCGGCTCCGATTCGATTGGCGGGCGCGTCATAGCACCGAAACCGGCGGAAGGAAGGGGCAGCGCCGTGAAGCATGGGCCGGATGCCAAGCCCGGACACAGCCGAGGAAAACCATGGCTGCGATCCTTTTTACGTTACGATACGGGCATCGCTGCACAGGGCCGCCAGGGACGCCGAGCTGCTCTATAACGAGGTGCCATCGCCAGGTAGGCGCTCCGGACCGCCCGGTCTCACCATTGAAGTCGTGCTCGCCATTGCGCGCCCATCCGTCGCTGCCGTCCCCCGGGCCGAAAGCGTTTCATCCCCACGCCTCGATCGGTGTACCATGCTACCGAGGAATGGTCATCCGACAACCTCGGGGCAACGCGCGGGTCCGCCGGCAACGCCTGCAAGAACGCCCGGGCGATGCCCCCCTCCAGGCGGACCGCGAGTCACATCAGAAGATCCCTCGAGGCGCACGGAATCGACCCCTCTTCCCAACACCTCGTAAAACGAGTGCTGTCGCAACAACGCCGCCGCACGCTGCGATCGTTTCAGTGCGGCCCTGTGTTGTTTTTGTATCGATATCAGACCCAGCAACGACTTGGCAAACTGTAGCGGATCGTCCTCGTAACCGATGGTCGCGGCTACTTCGTCCGGAAGCCCGCGTAGGGAATGCCGCGTGCCAAGCACCGCGCGTTCGTACAGCACCGCCTCTAGCGTCTTTATCGCAACGCCTCCGCCGGTGACGATAGGCAGAAGTACCTAAATCGCTTTCATCGTAGTAAGTCCGCAAATCCTCAACGACTCCGACGAACTCAACCCCACGCGGGTTCACATCCCTCATAATAGAGCGAATGCCGCCGCACACCCGCAGCAGGGGGGGGAGGTGGTGCTCGCAGAGCCTCAGCACGGCCGGCCAGACATGTTGAAAAAACCACTGCAGATTTCGGAGATTGCCCTGATTGTCACTTGCAACGATCAGCAATCGGGCGGCTTTGGCAAGCGGCCTCGGCCTGCAGGGGACAACCGCGGGCAATGGCAGGACAACATCAAGTCGATCGCGATCGATATAGCGGGCCGCAAGATCAAGCTCTGTAGACGAAACAAAGCATAGCCGTTGTGCTTTCCCCGCAATTTCCATCTCATCACGCAAAAAGTTTTCGAAATCGATCGACGCGCCCCGTTATCGCATTCTTTAGACTGTGATGAATAAAGTTCACTGTTTGGACGTCATGGGTGTCCAGAAAAAACGGCCGATTGCCGATTAATTCTCGAGCGTAGTCGTAGGTAAAGTAGTGATTTACATAAATATGCGAGATTTTCGCCCGACGAATGGCGTTTCGGAGAAATCGCGGCTTAGCCGCGAGGCCGTGCCGAAACGATTGCTGTCTAGCCAGCGTCCACGGGAAGCGGCGCAATAGTCCGCCGAATTGGCGAGCCATATGCAGCGCGCTGGTCGTTCTGCGTGCCGAAATATACAAGGCCGATCCCATGGCTTCCTGTTCCGCATGGACACGAAGATCACGGCTTGCCGGGTCAAAATTTTCACGGTAGGGCCAAATCGCAATATCGATCAGCAACGCGTCGCGTTCCCGGAACCATCGGGCGAGATTTCCAAACGTTGTGCCGCTGCCGCAATTCATCCAATCCGGCCGAACAAACAGCACGACATCGCGTACACGTTTCGGGTATAACAAAGCAGGTCCGATCAAAGCGTGCCAATCAACCTGGTCGCATGGATCGGCAAGCAGCCCGGGATAGTCCTTAGCGGAAAGGAATGAAAGAACTGTCGAAAGCCCCTTGCCGTTCCATTCCTTGCCGGACCCGGGCGCGATCGTCGGATTGGGATCGACGACCAAGCCGCCATCTCGAAGCACCTGAACGCCAAGCCATTCCAAGTCTGCCGCGGTCGACAGGTCGAGTCGATCGTTCGGCGTCACCGCGATCAAATGAGGTGTTCCGGTTGAGGAATAGGTGTGAGCCAGCCTCGCCGCACGCACCGCCAATCCGGTATTCGCGGTGAATACGATCACCGCGTGAATGTTGTCTGCGTCAAACAGGACTTCGAGCAGCTTCCCTTCGTTCTGACCAAGGTTCGACTCCCAGCGTTCGGGTGACTTCGATCAGATGGAACGATACCATCGATTGATGCACACGGAGCCCAACTCGTGCAACCACTCCCGCCAGCCCAGAACCAGTGCGCGGGTTCGATACTCTTGCCGTCCCCCCAAATCTCGGCCCGACGTAGCGGTCCAGACAAACTATGTCATAACGGGCGGCGCTGCCGAGCTGGCTGATTAGCAAAGTGGCAGCACTATAAACAGCCATTCCGTGCGCCAAGTAGGCTCTGTCAAATACTAAAACCACCCGCTTGCGCTTAAGCCGGGGCCGTCGTTGAAAAACGAAGTTATCCTCAGTGTTGTCGTCCTCGGAACGCACCGATTGGTCATCCAGCACCGATCTTCTCCTACCCTCTAGCGCCGGCATGAACCGCGGCACCTTGCCATCTTCGTCCCGGACTTTGGATACGACGCGCTCAACGAGCCCGAGCGCTGTCATCTTGTCGCTGGTTACAAGGACGTAGCAGGCCGCAACGCATGTTTGGTATAGAAAACTGAGGATTCGAAGCAAACTAATCCAACGCTTGGCTCGCGTCTCCATAAAAGCGAGTTCCACATTGAAGCTTGCGCATCAATGCTCAGAGCGCCCGTCGCGGAGCTCCAATCCTTCTCCACCGACGGTTTCGCCACTTGTCGCGCGTCGGCTGCGGCGACAACGCGAACTCCAACAGCCAGCAGCAGCGATGATGTGACCTGCCGCCAAGCTAGGACGGCATCCGGTGATTGACGGACCTGGGGGGAAGTTTCCAGCCAATTCCTGATGGCTCCGGCAAGGCTGACCGGGTCGGGCTCGCAGAGCATCGTGTGGGGGATCCCTGACAATTGCTCTGACAGGCCACCGACGCGTGTCGCAATCACCGGCCGGCCCGACGCGATTGCTGCTGCGGCAACACCACTCTGGCTCGCTTCATGGTATGGTAAGATCAGCGCGTCAGCCCAGCCAAAGACGGCGCCGAGTTCGGTCTCGGCCGCCCACCGGTTCTCGACCATAACATTATGGCAGGCCCGCAGTGCGTCGAGGTCCCCGCACTCCCGCCCCAAGCCGACAATTCGAACTGCGATCGGGGTCTGCGGCGGAAGCAGTCGAATCGCCCCCGCCAGCAGATCAAGCCCTTTGTACGGCAGAAGCCGGCCAAAAAACAACAGACGAGGCGGCCCAGGAAAACGCGGACAGCGCGGCAGATCGAGAGCGAACGGCGGATGTGCCAAAACAATCAAAGGTCGTTTAGAAGAAATAAGCTCTTGTTGCTTGAGCTGAGTTCCGACGTGGCTGCTCAACGACACCAAACCGCTAGCGCAACGACACAACAGGCGTTGCAATGTCATTTGCATGGGGTAGCCGTCGCCGAGATGGATCTCGGCTTCATGCACCACAACCAGTAACCGGCTGCCCAGCAGGCGTAGGGCCGCCGCCATAACCAGATCCAATGGCCCGGGCATCGCGCAAATCGCGATATCTGGCCGGTCACGACAAAGCCGGAGCATCAGCAGCGGCACCGCCAGCGGCACCGAAGCAAGCCTAGCCAAAAACGAGAGCATTCCCCGATAAGTACGAACCGGCAGCTCACAGTTCGGCGGGTTGGGACCCGCCATTATTTCGGCGTCACGGCTAAGCGAAAGCCTCACCGCGGCACCCGGATCGCCACGCAATGAGGCAGCGAGGCAAACCGCAAATCGTGGTCCCGCACCGCGCCGGCCCCATTGCCAAACGAGTATTTTCGTAGCGTGGACCGGCCGATCCGGAAGCGTGGCCAATCCAACGCCAACCCCATCGGCAGCCCCGCTTGGCGCTACAGCGTGGCTGGGGTATGCTGGCGTGCCACCAGGTGTAGCGCGCTCGTGGAATGCATCCATTTCGGACCCAGGTAAACGCCAGCATGAAGCTGATATATTTGCTCTCGACACCCGCACCCCGGTGCAGATACTAAATTACGGTGCTCATTAACGAGTTGGCCGTAGCAAGCGCAATGGGCAAATAGCCCCATTAAGGGAGACGTCCGTGCAGAAAAGAATTAAGCTCGGGTTCGGCCGCCGCGGCCTGCTCAAATCCGGCTTGGCATTCACTGCCCTGGCTTCGCCACCGATTATCCGCGCTCGCGGCGAAACTCCCGTCCGCATCGGCATGATTGATCCGCTGACCGGCATCCTTTCCGCTCTCGCTGGCAGCGAGGTCGAGGGTGCCAAATACGCTGTCGAAAGAGTTAACCAAAAGAACGGTATCCTGGGCCGTCAGGTGGAGCTTCTTGTCGAGGACTCCGCCAACGACGTCGGCACCGGCGTGCAAAAGACTCGCAAGCTGATCGAGCGCGACAAGGTCGACGTCATCTTCGGCGACGTGAACTCCGGCATCGCATACGCGATGGCGCAGGTCACAGCCGAACTAAAAGTCTTCCACATCGTCCCCGGCGGCCATACCGATCCGATCACCGGGACCGATTGCAAATGGAACGTCTTCCGTATCTGCAACACAACGTCGATGGACGCCGCCGCGGTGACCGGGGACCTGGTGAAGCGGTTCGGTAAGAAATTCTTCTTCATCACCCCCGACTATGCCTATGGCCACTCACTGCAGGATAACTTCATCAAGAACCTGAAGGCCCTCGGGGGCGAGTATCAGGCGGAAATGCTGCCGATCAACACCTCAGAGTTCTCCGCCACGCTCATCAAGGCCAAGGCCTACAAGCCAAACGTCCTGCTGAATAACATGGGCGGCCTCGCGCAGATCAACTGCATGAAGCAATTCACCCAGTTTGGCATGCAGAAGGAAATGGCGCTGGGTGGCGCGTTGTTCGAGCTCGAATCCGTCAGAGCGGTGCCGAAGGAAGCCCAGGCCGGCACCTGGGCGATGGAATGGTGGTGGGATCAGCCCCAGGTCCCTGCGGTCGCGGCCTTCGTCGCAGACTTTCGCAAGGCCACCGGGAAGACGCCCACCGCCCGCCACTGGTTCGGACTTGTCGCGGTCGAATCCGTCCGGCTCGGAGCCGAGAAAGCCAAGTCGTTGGAAGGTCCGAAACTGTCGCTGGCAATGGAAGGGATGGAACTCCCGCAGGAGGTCGCACTTCAGTCCGGCCATGCTTTCTACCGCGCGGGCGACCATGAACTGATGTGCGACATCTTCGTCGGTGACGTTCACCCGCCCACCGGCGACAATCCCGACGCTGTCTTTTCCACCACCACGATAGTACCCGGCGAGAAAGCGGCCGGTCCGGTTTCGGATACGGGCTGTAAGATGGTCCACCCAGCCTAGCCCCGGGGACGGGAGGGCGGCCGTGCTGCAACTGGTACTGTTCAACGTCACGAACGGTCTCATAATTGGCGCGTTCTACGTGCTGATGGCGTTGGGCCTGTCGCTTATTCTGAACCTTTCCAACGTCATCAATTTTGCTCACGGCAATTTCCTCGCCTTGGGCGGGTACTTCGCTTTCGTGTTGACGCCCTATGTCGGGTTCTGGGGAGCACTTTTAGTGTCCCCTATCATGACGGCCTTGTTCGGGTTCGTTATCGAGCGCCTGATGATCCGTCGGGTCTATTCGCGGGACCCCGTCTACAGTCTGCTACTGACATTCGGGCTGGCCTTCATCATCCAAGACGTTTGTCGGTACATATGGGGGCCGAACGGCCTGCCCATGAGTATTCCGGACATCCTGTCCACCCCGTTGTCCGCGGACCTATTCTTTATCACCTGGTATCGTATCTTCATGGTTGTCATCGTCATCGCGGCGGTCGCGGGTCTGTTTGCCTTCCTGCGCTACACGCGCGTTGGCATCCGTATCCGCGCCGGCACCCTGGATCTGGATACCGTCGCCGCACTGGGTGTGAATGTTGGAATGTTGCGCTCGTTTAACTTCGCCATCGGCTCCCTGCTCGCCGGGCTGGCAGGGGTACTCGCCGCAGGCCAGATCGGGCTCAACCCAAACATGGGCGACGACCTGCTGATGCCCAGCTTTATCGCCATTATTGTGGGCGGCGTTGGCAGCTTGACCGGCACCCTGTTGGGCGGGCTGCTCATCGGCGTCGCCGCCGCCCTGACCACCGTGTTTTGGCCCGCCGCCAGCGAGGCGGTCATCTATGTCATCATGCTCGTCGTGCTGGTCATGCGGCCGCGAGGCCTTATGGGCGAAGAGGGGATGCTGACGTGAGCGCAACCACTGCGCCCGTCACCGCTGCGACCGTCCAGCCCCGCCCATGGCTGACTGCGGCCATCATCTGGGCGCTGCTGCTAACAGTCCCTTTCTGGCTGCCGATGCTAGGCGGGTATACCGCTCTGGCCGGCCGTGTCCTGGTCCTCGGCCTCGCCGCAATGTCGTTCAACCTGCTGCTCGGCTTCACCGGCGTCATGAGCTTCGGCCATGCCGCCTATTTCGGGCTGGGCGCGTATGGCGCGGGCCTGACGCTGAAATACCTCGTCGCCAGTACTCCGCTGGCTATACTCGCCGGGATCGCGCTCGGTGGCCTGGCGGGCACGTTGTTTGGCTTGCTGATCGTGCGGCGCCGCGGCGTGTATTTCGCCATGGTCACCGTCGCTTTCGGCCAAATCGCGTTCTACATTGCCTATAGCTGGGACAGTCTTACCGGCGGATACGACGGCCTGCGTGGCTTCTCCCGCGCGCCGCTCAACCTCGGCTTCACGACCATCAACATCGCAGACCATGACATTACGTTTTACTATTTTCTGCTGGTCGTCTTCGCCATTGCCACCGGCCTGCAAGGCCTGCTGCTCGCCTCGCCCTTCGGCCGTACCCTGGTCGCGATCCGTGAAAACGAGCGGCGCGCCCGGTTCCTCGGCATTCCGATCGAGCGCCACATCTGGATGTCTTTCTCTATCTCCTGCTGCTTCACCGCGCTGGCAGGGTCACTCTACGCGTTGCTGAACAACTTTGCCGACCCGATGGGCCTGCACTATTCGCTATCGGGGGAAATCGTCATCATGACAGTGATGGGTGGCATGCGTGCCTTTTGGGGACCTCTGGTCGGCGCCGCGTTGTTCGTCGTCCTGCAGGACTACATCTCGTCCATGACGGTCAACTGGATGTCTTTCGTCGGCCTGATCTTTGTTCTGGTCGTCCTGTTCTTTCCCCGGGGCCTCCTCGGCATGCTTCAGCGGGGCACCGCGAAATGATCATGCTTGATATTCGCGATGTCACGAAGAAATTCGGCAGTCTGGTCGCCGTCAGCGAGGTGTCGATGCAGGTGGCGGGAGGGGAGCTTCGTGCCATTATCGGCCCCAACGGCGCCGGCAAGACCACATTCTTCAACATGATATCCGGCTTCTTTGAGCCCACCGCGGGCGAGATCGTATTCGACGGCGAGACCGTAACGAAAATGAAGGTCAGCCACCGCGTCGCCATGGGAATGGCGCGCACTTTCCAGATCACTGAAATCTTTCCGGAACTCTCGGTGCGGGACAACATTCGCATTGGGGTCGAGAGTGCCCAAGGCCTTCGCCAGCGCTTCTGGCTTGGTCACCGCCACAAGACCGAGGTAAACCGCGGCATCGATGAAGCCCTGACTCAGGTTGGCCTGACCGGCAAAGCGGACCGGCTGGTCGGGGAACTTTCCCACGGCGACCAGCGCGCCGCGGAGATTGCCACCGCCCTGGCGCTGAAGCCCCGGTTGCTTCTGCTGGATGAACCGACCGCCGGTATGGGCGAGCATGAAACCTTTGCGGTCGCTAACCTGATCCGCCGCCTGCATAAAAACAGCGCTTATACCATCGTCCTGATCGAGCACGACATGCGCGTCGTGTTCAACTTGGCCGATCGCATCACCGTGCTGGGCGAAGGCAAGATGCTGGCCGAGGGCACGCCGGCAGAGATTTCCCAAAGTCCGATCGTCCAGGAAGCCTACCTGGGGAAGGCCGAATGAGCGCGCTGACAGCCGAGGGTCTCAATACCTACTATGGCAAGAGCCACATCTTGCACGATGTCGGTCTGACAGTTGCCGAGGGCCAGATCACCACATTGCTTGGCAGGAATGGTGCCGGGAAGTCCACTACCTTGCGCAGCCTGGTTGGCCTGACGCCGCCACGCTCCGGCCGCGTCGTATTGTTCGGCAAGGACGTCACCGGTCAGGCGCCGTACCGCATCGCCGCCTCAGGCGTCGGCTTTGTCCCTGAAGGCCGTCGGGTCTTCGCCAACCTGACCGTCGCCGAAAATCTTCGTGTCCCAATCGAGCGGCCAGGTCCGTACGATATCGACCGAGTTTACCAACTGTTTCCGCGTCTCGGCGAGCGCAGGCAGAACCTCGGGCGGCAGTTGTCCGGCGGCGAGCAGGAGATGCTGTCCATCGGTCGGGCCCTGCTGCTGAACCCGAAACTGCTGATCCTGGACGAGCCAAGCCAGGGGCTGGCTCCTTTGATCGTCAAGGAGGTGTTCCGTATCGTCGCCCAGATGCGCATCGAGGGTATCTCCGTCCTGCTGGTGGAGCAGAACGTGCGCATGAGCCTGGAAATCTCCGACCATGCCTACGTGCTAGAGAACGGCCAGATGGTCTACTCAGGTCCGGCCGCCGAATTGCGCGCCGACGAAACCCGTATTCAGGCCTTGGCTGGCGCCTCGGCCGAGGAGTGGAAGCTCGAAGACTTGCTTCCGGTATGACACCGATTCCCCAACCTCCGCGGTACGTCGCGGATCTGAGTTCGTGTCATGGCCGAAGGACCTCGCCACAGTGATCCTTCCCCGCCTTCCGTCTATGCGCCTCGATGGCCGGCGGGCTCTGGTGACCGGAGCGGGGCGCGGCATCGGCTTGGCTGCCGCAGCAGCCCTGGCCGAGGTCGGCGCCCACGTCACCCTGCTTGCCCGAACCGCCCCTGAGATTGCCGAAGCCGCCCGAGCGATCGAGGAAGGTGGCGGCCACGCCGACACATTGGCGCTCGACGTTACCGACCTGCCCGCCGTCCGCGCTTCGATCGAGAAGGCTGATCCGTTTGACATCCTGGTCAACAATGCCGGCACCAATCGCCCGCGTACCTTCCTCGACGTCACCGAGGACGATTACAACGCCATAACGGGTCTGAACCTGCGGGCCGCTTATTTTGTCGCGCAGACCGTCGCCAAAAGGCTGGCTACCGCGGGGAAGGGCGGATCGATCATCCATATCTCCTCCCAGATGGGCCATGTCGGTGGCCAGAACCGTACGGTCTATTGCATGACTAAGCACGGTATCGAGGGCTTGACCAAAGCCATGGCCATTGATCTCGCCCCGCTGGGGATCCGCGTAAATTCGATCGGCCCCACCTTCATTGATACGCCGCTAACGAAGCCGTTCTTCCAGAACGCGGTCTTTCGCGACGACGTCCTGCGCCGCATCAAGCTCGGTCGCCTCGGCACCGTGGAGGATCTTATGGGCGCCGTCGTTTTCCTCGCGAGCGATGCGGCCGCGCTGGTGACTGGGACAGCGCTGGTGGTCGATGGAGGCTGGACCGCGGAGTAGAACCTGAGCAAGCCACTTGGATACTCGGTTTGTCGTCGTCCACTGTTAGTTGCGCCAGTTTCGCGCCAGCCCATATACGCTGATCGCCCCCCAAAAGCACTCGAGCACGACCGACGGTAGGTTCCAGGCGTCCATCAGTGATACGAGCACCAAGGTAGCACCCAACAGATTGACCGCCGGGAAGCGCCAGCCGCTGGGCTCCAACCAGCCCTGCAGGGCGCCGAAGTAGCTGGCGATGAAGCAGCCCGCCCCAACGATGCCGCAGACTGTGAAAGGATCGAATCCCATTGTGGCGAAACTAGCGGACCATCGCGGCGCGCCGCTATAGTCCCTTTGCGATTGCGGAGCGCGGGCAGGGGTCTCCGATCCTATCGGAAGACGAATTCCTTGTAGCCGCCTTTGGCGACTTCGTCGGTCGTCCGCCGGAAATGCACGCCGTTGCCATTGTAGCCGAGTACGCGGCGTATGGTCCGGCCCTCGACGTTACGGTTCACGCCGGTCTGCCAGGAATCGACTTTGGAGGAGAGCAACGGCTCGGCCGCTTTGATCACGGTTTGCGTCCAATCGTCCACCTGCTCCGGCCTGGTTTCTACATGGGTGTAGTTGTGTTCCAGCATGAACCGCAGCATGCCGGTTTGAAATTGGACGCTGTGTTCTATGGCCTGCGGGATATTGCCGCGCGCGGTGTGTGGACCCAGCACCATCAGCATATTCGGGAAACCCTCCGCGAGCATGCCGAGATAGGTGCGCGGGCTTTCGGCCCACGCGTCCTTCAACCGCAGGCCATTGGTGCCGCGGATATCGATGCGATCGAAGGCGCCGGTCACGCCATCGAAGCCGGTGGCGTAGATCAGGACGTCGAATTCATACTCCTGCTTGATGGTCCTAATGCCCTTCGGCGTGATGCACTCGATCGGCTCGTCTTCGAGTGTATCAATCAACGTCACATTCTCGCGGTTGTAGGCCTCGAAATAACCGCTCTCCAACGGCACGCGGCGAGTGGCGAAGCCGTGGTCCTTCGGGATCAGCTTCTCCGCCACTTTGGGGTCCTTCACGCGCTGGCGGATTTTCCTGGCGATGAAATCGCTGATGGCGGCGTTGGCTTTCTCGTTGACCCCGATATCGCGGAAATTGCCCAGCCAGATGCCGAATCCGGGTTCGGCATACAACTTTTCCCAGAACGCCTCACGCTCCTCTGGGGGCACGTCCAGGGTCTTTCGGGGATCTGTCTGATGGATGAACCACATCGGTGTCGTGGCGCAGTGGGCGTAGATCTCCTCATATCGGGACTTGATCTGCTCCATCTCCTCCTTACTGATCTTGGCATTGTGCAAGGGCGCTGCCCAATTCGGGCGGCGCTGGAAGATGGTGAGCTGCTTCGCCTGCTTGGCGATCTCGGGGATCGCCTGAATGGCGGTCGCTCCGGTGCCAATGATGCCGACGCGCTGGCCGGTAAAGTCTACCGGCGTGTGCGGCCAGCGCGCGGGGTGGTAGGCGGGGCCACGGAAACTGTCCCGGCCGTGAATGGCCGGCAGGGTGTGGGCGGACAAGATGCCGAGGGCGGTACATAGAAAGCGCGACCTCACCTGCTGCCCGCCTTCCAGGGTCACGGTCCACCGGTCCGCGGCGTCATCCCAGTGCGCGGCGGTAACCGTGCTGCGGAATTGGATGTCCCGGCGCAAGTCGAACTTATCGGCGACGTGGTTCAGGTATTCCAGCGTATCAGGCTGCGGAGAAAAATGCTCCTTCCAGTCCCATTCCTGCATCAGTTCTTTCGAAAACGAATAGCCGTAGGTCCAGCTTTCGGAATCGAAGCGGGCGCCGGGATAGCGGTTCCAGTACCAGGTGCCACCGACGTTGGTGCCGGCCTCGAAGACGCGTGCGGTCATACCGAGTTCGCGCAGGCGGTAGAGCATGAACATGCCCGAAATGCCGGCGCCGATGACAATCGCATCAAAGGTCGCGATCTCATCCTGCGCTGGCCGCTCCGCCATGACGTGCGTGTCCGGCATAGTTGTATCTCCTCTCGCGGGCGGCGAAATCCGCGGCGCGTGCTGTCAACCAGGCGGTATTTGCCACCGACCGTTCCGTGCTTGTCAACGCTGTGGCTTCGATTGGATAAGCCCAAAGATCGACCGGTCGTCCTCCGGACGGCCTATGGTTGGCTGAGTTCTGAAGAGCCACTTGACCTCAATCAATCTGCCCCGCCATGGTGGATTGATTCCACGGTAACGTGTCCCTTATCTGGCCTTACCGGTCCGTCAGCTCATGAACCCTGCAAACCTCTTTCACCCTGCCGTCGCGGCTTGGTTTGTCAACCACTTCGCATCTCCCACACCGGCGCAGGCGCAGGCCTGGCCGACGATCCAGGCTGGCGGCCATACCCTGATTGCTGCCCCGACCGGATCTGGCAAGACCCTCGCCGCGTTCCTGACGGCGATAGACGGTTTGATCCGCGAAGGGCTGGCAGGCGGTCTCGAAGATGTCACACAGGTGGTCTACGTCTCGCCATTGAAGGCGTTATCTAACGACATTCAGCGCAACCTGGAGGCGCCGCTCGCCGGCATCCGTGAGGCGCTGCGCCAGCGCGGACTGCCTGACGTCGAGATCCGCACCTGGGTGCGCACCGGCGACACACCGCAGGGCGAGCGGGAGCGCATGCGGCGCCGCCCGCCGCACATCATCGTCACCACCCCGGAGTCGCTCTACGTCCTGCTCGGCTCCGCTTCCGGTCGTGCGATGTTGGCGACTACGCGCACGGTCATTATCGACGAAATCCACGCCATGGCGCCAAACAAGCGTGGCGCACACCTGGCCCTGTCGCTCGAACGCCTGACTGCGCTGTGCGTCGAGGGCCTGGTGCGAATTGGCCTGTCGGCGACACAAAATCCGATTGATTTGATCGCAAACCTGCTGGTCGGTGTGGCACCTGACGGCAAGCCCGCGGCGGACGTCACAATTGTCGATACCGGCCATCAACGCCCACGCGATTTGCGGCTTGAAGTGCCACAGTCGCCGCTGGAAGCGGTGATGTCCGCCGAAGTGTGGCAGCAGGTCTACGATCAATTGGTGCGGCTGATCGAGGCGCACCGCACCACGCTGGTGTTCGTCAACACACGGCGCATGGCCGAGCGCGTGGCGCGTCAGTTGTCGGATCGCCTGGGCGAGGCAGCGGTCACCGCGCATCACGGGAGCCTGGCGAAGGAACAGCGCCTGGCCGCGGAGCAGCGCCTGAAGCGCGGCGAACTCAAAGCGCTGGTGGCGACCGCGTCGTTGGAGCTCGGAATCGATATCGGCGACGTGGATCTGGTGTGTCAGCTCGGTTCACCGCGTTCGATCGCGAGCTTTCTGCAACGTGTTGGTCGCTCCGGCCATGCCGTCGGCGGCCTGCCAAAGGGCCGGCTGTTTCCCCAATCGCGCGACGACCTGGTGGAATGCGCGGCATTGCTGGACGGCGTCCGGCGTGGCGAACTCGATCGACTAGCCATTCCGCATCAGCCGCTCGACGTGCTGGCGCAGCAGATCGTTGCCGAGGTTGCAACACAGGATTGGCCCGAGGCTGCTCTGTATGACCGGGTGCGCCGCGCGTGGCCGTACCGAGCGCTGAAACAGGACGAATTTTCCACGGTCATACACATGCTGGCCGAGGGGTTCGCCACCAGCCGCGGCCGGCGTGGCACGCTGATCCATTATGATGCCGTCAACCACATATTGCGCGGCCGGCGCGGTGCGCGACTGACCGCGCTGACCTCGGGCGGCACCATCCCCGACACCGCCGACTACCAAGTGTTGCTGGAGCCTGAAAACCAGACGATCGGCAGCGTCAACGAGGATTTCGCAGTCGAAAGTCTGGCCGGCGACATCTTCCAACTCGGCAACTCGGCTTACCGCATCATGCGCGTCGAGCGAGGCGTCGTCCGCGTGGAGGACGCGCATGGCCAATCGCCCACCATCCCGTTCTGGCTTGGCGAAGCGCCGGGCCGCAGCGACGCGTTATCCGCTTCGGTGTCGCGCTTGCGGGCGGAAATAGCAGCGCATCTGCGCCGGGATCCGTCCGGCACAGCTGCTAAACGCTGGCTCATCCGCGACCTCGGCATCGCCGAACCCGCCGCGGATCAGTTGCTGGAATACCTTGCTGCCTCGTTCGCCGCACTTGAATGCCTGCCGACGCAGGACACGCTCGTGCTGGAGCGCTTTTTTGACGAAGCCGGCGGCATGCAGTTGGTCATCCATTCACCGTTCGGCAGCAGGATCAATCGCGCCTGGGGCCTCGCTTTGCGCAAGCGCTTCTGCCGCAAGTTCAACTTCGAGCTGCAAGCCGCGGCAACCGAGGATAATATCGTTCTGTCGCTCACCACCACGCACAGCTTCGATCTCGCCGAGGTGGCAGGCTACCTGCACGCCGCCAATGTTCGGTCGCTGCTGACCCAGGCCGTGCTCGATGCCCCGATGTTCGCCACGCGCTGGCGCTGGGTGTCAGGTGTCGCGCTCGCGTTGCCGCGTTTTCGCGGCGGCAAGAAGGTCGCACCGCAACTGGCGCGCATGGAAGCGGAAGACCTCGTTACCGCGGTATTTCCCGATCAGCTCGCCTGCGCGGAGAACGTCGCGGGCGATCGCGAAATTCCCGACCATCCGCTGACCAATCAGGCGATATCCGATTGCCTTCATGAGGCGATGGACATCGAGGGGCTGGAACGACTGCTGGCGCGACTTGAAGCCGGCGAAATACGTGTCGTCACCCGCGATCTGACCCAGCCATCGCCGCTCGCACTGGAGGTATTGTCGGCGCGACCTTACGCATACCTCGACGATGCGCCGCTGGAGGAGCGACGCACCCAGGCGGTCATGGCTCGGCGCTGGCTGGCCCCGGAAAACGCCTCCGAGCTTGGCCGCCTCGACGCGGAGGCGATCGCGCGGGTGCGCACCGAGGCTTGGCCAGACCCGGTCAACGCCGAAGAACTACACGATTCACTGCTCTGGCTCGGCTGCCTGAGCGCCGAGGAAGCGCAGACCATACCCGAGTGGGCCGGCTGGCTGACCGATCTGGCGCGCGACGATCGCGTGACCCGGCTTCAGACTCCTCAAGCGACACTGTGGGTTGCAGCTGAACGTTTGCCGCAGTTCCTGACACTGTGGCCCACGGCGGATCTCTCGCCCAGTGTTCGGCCACCTGCGGATCAGGTGTCGCGTAGTTGGTCACCAGACGAAGCCCTAACCGAGGTATTGCGTGGCCGGCTGGAGGGGCTGGGCCCGGTAACCCCATGCGCGTTGGCAGCACCGCTCGGACTGGAGCCGGACGAGATCGGTACCGCGCTGCTTGCCCTGGAGGCCGAGGGCTTCGTCCTGCGCGGCCGTTACAGTCCCGGCATTAACGTTGACGAATGGTGCGACAGGCGTCTGCTCGCGCGCATTCATCACTACACGGTTCGACGTCTGCGCGCCGAGATCGAACCGGTCGCCGCGCGTGACTTCCTGCGTTTTCTGTTCGACTGGCAGCGGGTGACTGACGAGGCTCGGCTGGCAGGTCCGGATGCGGTCCAAGCTGCTGTGGCATTACTTGAGGGCTTCGAAGCGCCGGCTGCGGCATGGGAGACTGAAATCCTGCCGGCCCGCATCGCTGCCTATGAGCCCGCATGGCTGGACGACCAGTGCCTGGCGGGACGCATCACCTGGGCGCGTCTTGAACCCGGCCACGACAACGGCCGCGACCGCGTCGCCACCCCGGTCCGCACCACGCCGATCACGCTGTTGGTACGTCGTCATGTGCAATTCTGGACTTCATTGGCAGGGCCGGCGAGTGGACTGCAACCGAGCAGTAGAGCGCAAACGGTACTTGGCTGTCTCCATACGCAAGGCGCGTCATTCTTCGATGAACTGGCGGCGGCCAGCGGCTTGCTGCCGTCGCAAGTGGAAGAAGCGCTTGGCGAGCTTGTGACCCTTGGCCTGGTCACATCGGACAGCTTTGGCGGATTGCGTGCGCTGCTGGTGCCCTCCGATCGGCGCCGGCCGTTCGCTGGCGGAACAAGGCGACGGCGGACCATCAGCTTCGGCATGGAAGATGCGGGCCGTTGGGCGGTAATGCGCCGCTCACCATCGGAAGCCGCCGAGCCTCAGGCCAGGTCAGCGTCGATCGAATACGTGGCGCGCACGCTGCTGCGCCGTTACGGCGTGGTGTTTTGGCGGCTGCTCGGGCGCGAAGCCGATTGGTTGCCGCCATGGCGCGACTTGCTGCGCGTCTATCGCCGCCTGGAAGCGCGCGGCGAAATTCGTGGCGGCCGGTTCGTCGCTGGCTTTTCCGGCGAGCAATATGCGCTGCCCGACGCTGTCGGCTTGCTGCGGGAGGTGCGCCGCCGACCAGCTTCCGGCGAATGGATCTCGCTGTCTGGCGCCGACCCGCTCAACCTTGCCGGTATCCTGACGCCCGGTGGGAAACTTGCCGCGCTGACCGGAAACCGTCTGTTGTTCCGCGATGGCTTGCCGGTGGCGTCACTCGCTGGCGGTGACGTGCAATTTCTAACTGGGCTCGACGTCGCTACGCAGTGGGAAGCGCGCAGAACCTTGCTCCGGTCCGCCGCGCCGGCATTGCTCGCTGACCTGGGCTGACACCGTCGCTGTCGAGAGAAGCTTATGTCCAATCTTTTCGTGAATCTCCCGGTCGAGACAAAGGATGAGGTGTTCACTGAACTGCTTTCGCGGCCGGGCGCGCGGATCGAGCGAATTGTTTCGCACGGCCAATCTACCCCTGTGGATACACCCTTTAATCAGGGCCATGACGAGTGGGTGCTTCTATTGCGCGGTTCAGCCAGCTTGTGGGTCGACGGACACGGTGAACATGATCTTAATCCCGGCGATCATATACTTATTCCAGCTCGTCGCACCCATCGGGTGACAAGAACAGCGAAAGATGAACCGACGGTCTGGATCGCCGTCCACTTTTGTTGAGCCAACACTTTACGCAATGCAAAAGTCACGCTATCGCCGGAACCAGCCCGCCTGACCCCATGCCCAACTGTGGCTCACCACTTTGCCCGGAACGAGTCAAACTTCTCCACGGCCGCCATCTTCTCCTGGTCCGGCATGAACGACGCCAGAAACGAATTTCGTGCCAAAGTCGCGATGTCACTCTCGGTCAGGGCGAGCGCCTGTTGGATAGCTACGAAATTCTCATTCAAGTATCCGCCGAAATATGATGGATCGTCGGAGTTGACTGTCACCAGCAAGCCCTGTTCCAGCATACGCTTCAATGGATGCAATGTAAGGTCGGGACATGTCTGCAGCGCCCGGTTGGACAACGGGCAAACGGTGAGCGGTATTCGCTCGCTGGCGATTCGAGCCGTCAGGGCCGAATCCTCCAACGCGCGATTGCCGTGATCGATACGCTGCACACCCAGGATATCGATTGCCTCACAGACATAGGCCGGCGGCCCTTCCTCTCCCGCATGCGCGACGGCCGAAAATCCCTCCTGACGCGCCTCGGCGAAGACCCGCGCAAACTTCGACGGGGGATGGCCGTTCTCGGTCGAATCGAGACCCACAGCGAAGATATGCTCTTTACAGCGACACGCCTGTCGCAGCGTGTCGAACGCCTGTTCCTCTGGCAAGTGGCGCAGGAAGCACATAATGAGCCTTGAAGTCAGGCCAAAATCCCGACGCCCCTTGTCGAGGGCATCGGTCAGGCCAGACAGCACGGTGTCGAACGAGATGCCACGATTCGTGTGCCCTTGCGGATCAAAGAAGATCTCCGCGTGCGTTACATTTTGCGCCGCTATCTTCTCCAGGTAGGCAAACGTGAGATCGAAGAAATCCTCCCGGCTGCGCAGAACGGACATTCCTGTGTAGTAAAGGTCGAGAAAATCTTGCAGTGAGGTAAAGCGGTAGGCGTCTCGAATGGCCTCCACGCTATCGTAGGGAAACACGATATTGTTCCGTTGGGCGAGGCGCATCATCATCTCGGGCTCCAGCGTCCCCTCGATGTGAAGGTGCAATTCTGCCTTCGGCATTGCGGCTACGAAGCAGTGGAGGCGCGCCTGATCGATTGGATCGTTCCTAGAGGCCGTGGGCACGCCGCAGCTTATCCGATCGCCCGGGTAAAGCGAAGCGTGCTTGCACCGCCATGACCGACGATTTCAGCCTCGCTCAAAGCCCCTGGGCGGTCGCTGACGTGATCGCTGCCTGAATCAACTGCATACACGTCGCTCGATCCCGCGCCGCCAAGGCTTGCCGCGCTTGCGAGATCTGTCCGCTTGTCGGGTTGTCGCTCGGATTATCGGTCTGTCCCAACGGCACCGAGCGGTCCAGCATTCTGGTTTGCGCCATCTCCAATGCCGATTGAGCCTCAGCCGCATGGCCGGCAGCCAGGGCACTTTGAGCTGCGCGCAGATAGTCCGAGGGCCGGCCGCCCTCTGGCACACCAACCGAGGGAAGCGGCGGCAGGACTACTCCTCTGTCAGATTGCGCCAACGCGGCCGCGGACAGAGCAAGCGCCAATGGTGCCGCCAAAAAGAGGGTACGCATCAAATCCGGACTCCTGAGCAATCGTTCCGATAAATGACTACGCGATCCCGGTGTTGAAACCAAGGCGCGCCTGCCAATCAACGCCAGCGACGATGGAACCACAGATATTGGCCGGGGTGCTCGCGCACCCAGCCCTCGATCACGGTGGTGATCATCTGCGTCGAGGCCTGAACATCGACCTGGCCGTCAGCCCCGCGCGGCAGTTCAAAGGGCCCGAACCCATCGATCCGAAACCCGTGGTCAGGTAGACGGATAACCCGGACCCCAACGACTGGGCAATCAAACCGCCGTGCCAGCCGAGCAACCGTAGGGTTGGCCTTACATCGCCGACCGAAAAACGTCACATCGACACCACGCGAAAAATGCTGATCTACCACCATGCCTAGATGCTCGCCGGCTGATAAGGCCGTCGCCATCTCCACGGCCGCCTGAGCCCGCGTGCGGATCATCCGCCCCATCAGCGGGGCGCGAATTCTGACGATTTCCTTCGCCACAGCCTTGTTGTTGGGCATCCGATACACCACGGCAGACGGCAACCCATGCACTGTGGCGGCAATAGCGGGCAGCTCCCAGTTGGCCAGATGCGCGGCGAAGCACAAGGCCGGTTTGCCGTCGGTCCGTAACAGGTCGAACAGTGGTTCACTGTCGGTCTGAATGCGTCCCCCGTTGGGGTGGACGCGATCGAAATCCCAAATTTGCGCCATGTGCACATACTCACCCGCGACGCGGCCAAGGTTGTCCCAGGCATCGCGCAAGGTTGCCTCGATCCAAGGGGCATCCTTGCCGGGGAACGCCGCGCGCAGGTTCGCCTGGCCGATCCGGTGGGCCGGCAGGTACGGCCCGAGCCTCCGGGCAGCCGCGCCGCAGAAATCCGATGCGCGATCCGGGTTGGCGCGGCCAAGCAAACGGATCAGCCACTTGACCAGGCGGCCCAGAATGCGATCGCCGTAGAGCGCGAGTTGCAGACCCACTCGTTCAGAGTTCGATCAGGATCTTGCCAAACACGTCCCGCGCTTCCAGCCGGTTCACGCCGGTTTGGAAATCCGTCAGGCTGTAGACAGTATCGATCACCGGCCTCACGCCGGAAGCGATCCGGTCGAGCGCGCGCGCCAGGGCCGGCATGGGCGCCCCGAACGATCCGGTGATGCGGTATTGCTGCTGAAACAACTGCATCAGGTTGAGGCTCCCAACTGGGCCCGAGGTCGCGCCGCACGTCACGAGACGTCCGCCTCGCTTCATCGATAGCAGCGAACCGGCCCAGGTGTCGGCGCCGGTATGTTCGAAGACGACATCGACGCCTTTCTTCTTCGTCAGCTTGCGCACCACCCCCTCGAACCGGTCGTCTCGATAGTTGATGACATGGTCGGCACCGAGCGCCCTCGCTTTCTCGGCCTTGTCCGCCGACCCCACCGTTGTGATCACGGTGCAGCCGATCGATTTCGCGATGCGGATGGCGATGCTGCCGATGCTGGAGCCGCCGGCATGTATCAGCACCCACTCGCCGGGTTCCAGATGGGCATTATCGAACAGCATGTGCTCGACGGTGCCGTAGGCGACCGCGACGCAGGCCGCGTCCCGCATGGAGACGCCCTCGGGGATTTTGAGCAGCAACCGTGCAGGGTGGTTTGTCAGATCCTGCGCGAACCCATCGATGTGAAAGCCCCGGACTCCAGCTACGTTCTCGCAAAGATTGTCGCGGCCTCGGAGGCAGGCGGGGCAGGTGCCGCACGTCAGGGCGGAGTAGGGGACTACACGGTCACCTGGCTTGATGTCGGTCACGTTGGCGCCGATAGCCACAACGTCACAGGAGGCCTCGGCACCGACAGTCAGGGGATAGAGGCGCTTGGCGAAGGCCATGCCGCGAAAACCCCACACATCGATGTGGTTTAATCCGACGGCTCGCACTCGAAGCTGCGCTTCATCGGGGCCGGGTGCCGATGGTGCGTCGCGATCCACCAGCGCGACCTGACGGTCGCCAAGTAGTTGGAGCGCACGGATGATGGCCATCAAAATGGGGTCCTGCAGGGTTGCAGGCTGCCCACTAAGCGGGCTTGACGACCGGGGCAATCCCCGGTCCAGTCGGGCGCGCCCGCCGGTTCGTTTTACGACCAGCCGATGCCATGAGGACTTTAGGCCCGCATCGACGTCTGAACCGCGCCCAGGCCGGAGAACACCGTCTCGATCGTGTCGCCGGGGGCGATGGGAAATTGCCGGGTAAACGAACCTGTCATGACGATCTCCCCGGCCTTCAGGCTTCTGCCATAGGCGCCCAGCTTCCCTGCCAACCAGACGATGGAATTCAAGGGGTTACCTAAAACCGCGTCCCCCGTCCCCGATGCAACTTGTTCGCCATTGACCGTCACGCTTGCCTCGATTGCTGTCGGGTCGGCTGGCAATGCCGCCGGCGGCCCCAGAATCACTGTATTCTGTTGCGCATTGTCCGCCAGAGCCAGCGCGATTTGCTCGGTGAACGGCCCGCGGGTCTCGATAATCTCGAGCGATGGATACACCACATCAATAGCCGCTCGTGCTCGCTCTAAACTGATCGTTCCGGAGAGATCTACGCCCAATCGCATGCAGAGTTCATTCTCGAACCCCGGCGCGATCAGCTCCCCAGAACCAAAAACATGGCCAGATGGCTTACTGTCAAGCACACAGCCAAACACCGGCTCATGGAAGCCGAACTGCTGTTGGATCGCCCGTGCGGTCAGGCCGACCTTCCAGCCGAGCTGACGCTCCCCAGCCGCACACCGGCGCTCGATTAGCCCAAGCTGGATGGCATACGCCTCGTCAACGCTCAGCTTCCCGAAGTAGGCCGGGGGGAAATAGATCCCCTGCCGCCGAGCCTGCCAGAATGCCTCGATCAGATCCGTGGTGTTCATACTTCCCCCTTTGGCGCGCTTGTCAGCCATCGTCCCGGCGCCTACCGTTCGGTTTTGATCCTCAGGGAAACGTCGCCATGAAACTCCTCGTTGTCCAGGGGGCCGGCATGAATATGCGCGGCAAAACGCAGACCGAGATTTTCGGCACAATGACGCTGGACCAATACAACCAGCACATACTCCAATATGCTCGCGAGTTGGACGTCGCGGTCGAAATCTTCCATTCGAATGTCGAGGGTGAGGTCATCAATCGAATCTACGAGGCTAACGACCAGGGGTTCGACGGGGCGCTGTTCAATCCGGCGGGTTTTTCGCGCGGCTACCCCGCACTGACGGCGGCAATCACCCAGGTCAAGTTCCCGGTGGTCGAAGTTCACATCTCCAATCCGGTACGACGGGGACCGGTGTCGGATACGGCCACCGTCAGCCAGGGCATCGTCGCCGGCTTTGGTGTATTTGGATACTACTTGGCGATGCGCGGGCTACGGGATACGGCCAAGGGGCCGTGACATCAGAGGGGAGTTCGCGCGCGTCCCAATCTACGCATTGGCACCGCCGACTTGTCATTTCACTACTGGCGCTGGTGCTGGCCGGCGTGTTCGGAGTTGATCGGGCGTGGGCTCTGGGTGACAAGCCACGCGCCGGCGAGACGGTCACCCAGTATCTTACGCCAGTCATCCTCCAGGAACTCTTCCCCAGCGCCGAGCGCATCGGCGAGGTAAGTGGGGCACCTCCTGCCGCTACCGTTTACAAAGGCGACCGCCCGATCGGGTACATCTTCTCGACCTGGGACGTGACGCAGTCCCGGGGGTTTGCCGACCGTCCCCTGGTTTTGCTTGTTGGGCTTGCTCTTTCCGGCCGGATCACTGGAGTGAAATTGGTCCACCACGCCGAGGCAATCGGCATCCTAGGCCTGCGCGACGAGGACTTTTTGCATTTCCCGGACCAGTTTACCGGGTATAATATCAGCAACCATTTGCAAGTCTCGCGAGAACCGGCCTCGCCGCCGGCAGCCCAAGACGGCCCTTCGCAACGAGCAACGCAAGAGCAAGCGCCAGTGAGGGTGGATGCCATCGCACATGCGACCACGAGCTCAATTTTCATGGGCGACGCGATTGTCCGGGGGGCACGTATCGTGGCACGCAGCCGCGGGCTTTTGCCGTCCGCCAACAGACGCTTGAGCCGCATCGACGTCGATCGTTTCGAGCCTGCCGATTGGAGCGCGTTGGAGGCTGCTGGAGCGGTCGCTCACTTGCATCTCACCTACCGAGATGTGCTCGAAAAGTTGCGTGAGCGTGGCGCCGCCCGGATTCTCGAGGGCGATCGTAGCGCCGCCGCCGAAGCCTCGTTCCTGGATCTTTATGTGGCCCTGCTTACGCCGGCCGGCATCGGGATCAATATTCTGGGCACCCAGTGGTACGACAAATACATGTATGCGGCCGGGCGTGGCACCGACGATCAGCTTCTGCTTATCGCCACCGCCGGACACTTTTCCGTTCTCGGCATTGACTGGGAGCACGCCGACGCGGTCGCTCCGGTCGAGCTTGCCCAAGGCGAGAAAACCATCCGTCTGTCGGCCAAGCAGATCACTACCCTACCGTTCCTGCATTCAGACGGCACCCCCCAATTGACTGAACGGGGCTTGGCCATCCTTCCCGGCCACGAGGAGCTTGATCCTGGCCGTCCGTGGCAAGTCCGTCTGCTCATTCCGGGCGAAACCGCCGAAGGCAAGCCGGTCTTTGCCGATTTTGCGCTGCCGTACCGGTTGCCCGATAAATACCTGCTGTCGCCGGCTGCAGGATCCGCCGCGTCCGAAAGCGAAGCCGATGAAACCTCGAGTTTGGCGTGGCTGGCGATTTGGCGTGCGCGGTCCGGCGAGATTGCAGTTCTCGGTGTTGCCCTAACGGCGCTCGCGGCAATTCTGTTCCTGCAAGCCACCATCAGTCGCAGGCCGCGACTGCATCGATGGATCAGGATTGGCTTCCTGAGCTGGACGCTGGTTTGGCTTGGCTGGTATGCCGGCGCTCAGTTGACCGTTGTCCTGGTGATCACCTGGATCCACGAGTTGGTGACCGATTTCCGTTGGGATTCCCTGCTGGCAGATCCGCTGATCGCGATCCTATTCGGGTTCACGATCGTGAGCATGTTCTTTTGGGGACGTGCGGCCTTCTGCGGATGGCTTTGTCCATTTGGAGCGCTGCAGGAGCTGACCAACACGCTAGCGCGACGCCTCCGGGTTCCGCAGGTCACAATCCCCATCGCACTGCACGGCCGTCTGGTTGTTGGGAAATATGTGCTGTTCGTCGCGCTGGTGGGTGTCTCGTTCCTGTCGTGGGACCTGGCGATGGCGGGCACCGAAATCGAGCCGTTCAAGGCCGCGATCATTCTGCGATTCATGACGGAATGGCCGATGGTGGTCTATGCCTTGGCACTGGTTGCCGCGAGCCTGTTCGTTGAGCGCTTCTATTGCCGCTTTGCCTGCCCACTCGGCGGCGGACTTGCGATCCTCGGCAAAGTCCGGATCTTCAACTCACTAAAGCGCCACGCCGAATGCGGCAGCCGGTGCCACGTTTGCGAATCCGTCTGCCCGGTGGGCGCGATCAAGCGCGATGGCCAGATCAACATGAACGAATGCTTCTTTTGCCTGGACTGCCAGGTCACCTACTATGACGATCACACTTGCCCGCCGATGGTCTGGCGCCGCAAACTTTTGGAACGCGGTTCCGAACCCCGGTCCACGCCGGTCGAGGCGCCAGGCCGATGAGAACCGGCGGTCTGGCGCGTCGGCGTGCCATTACTATCATGGGGGCGTTCGCTGGCATGCCGTTCTTGGCGAGCGACCATCGAGCGCCAACGCCGGCAGCCCTGTATCAGTGGAGCGGCACATCGCTAGGATCGCCATCCCGGCTGCTGCTTTATCATCCGAGCCGCGCCAGCGCCGAGCGGGTCGTGGCCCTGTGCATGGCCGAGATTGAAAGACTGGAGCGGATCTTTGCGTTGTACCGCGACGAAAGTGAGGTCGCTTGCCTGAACCGGGACGGCCGGATCACGGCGCCCTCACATGATTTGCTCCTGGTCCTATCAGAGGGCAGCCGGCTGTCCGCATTGAGCGGCGGCGCGTTCGATGTGACGGTGCAGCCGCTGTGGGATGTCTACGCCAGGCATTTCTTCGGCACGCAGACACCGGCGCCCGAGGGTCCCGACCCCCACGCCGTCGCAGCGGCGCTTGCACTGGTAAACTGGAAGGACATCGAGTTCAGCGGCCGGCAGGTCGCGCTGGCACGCACCGGCATGGGCTTGACGCTCAACGGCATCGCCCAAGGTTACGTCACCGACCGGATCATCGCCATCCTGCGCGACAACGGCTTCGACCGGGTGCTTTCCGATTTTGGGCGAAGCGAGATCTACGTGATCGGCTGTCATCCTGATGACCGGCCCTGGCAAGTCGGCCTCGCAGACCCACGGCAACCGGAGAAATTCGCCCTCGTCATGGATCTTGCCCAGGGATCACTTTGCACATCCGGCGGCTATGGAACGAAGTTCGAAGCAACCGGCAAATACCATCATCTGTTCGATACTGCGACGGGCGCCAGCAGCGGTCATTACATAGCCACTTCGATATTCGCCCCGAGCGCCATGGTGGCCGACGCACTGTCGACCGCGCTTTATGTGGCGCCACCTGCGCGCGGTCGGGACCTGCTGGCTGGCTATCGGGATGCCACGGCTCTGGTGACGCTGCCCGACGGTGAAATCCGGCATCTTTCCGGCGCGTGATCCGGCATCTTTCAATCCGCGACACGTTATTCTTAAATCACGCGCCAGCCGCGGGATAGCCATAAGTGAAGCAGCAGGGCCGTCCCGTCGCGCTTCAGTCAGTCGTCGCCGGCCAACCAGTCCTCGGCGCGCAACCCTTCGACCCGACTAAATTCCCGCAGATTTCCGGTTACGACGATTAATCCACGGCTGCGGGCGTGGCCGGCAATCAGCGTGTCGTAGCCGCGGATAGCTTGGCCCCGACGCTCCAATTGTCCACGGATTTCGGCGGCATGAACCGCCGCGGCGTGATCGAATGTCAGTACCTCAAGTCGCGCGGCAAAGCGATCAATCTCCCGCCGGTTCTCGGTAGGCGGGTTGGATTTTTCCGCGCCAGCCAGCAGTTCGGTCAGAACGATCGTGGAGATGCAGAGCGCATCGGCCTCTTGATTGAAGCGCTCTCGCAGCCCGGCTGGTCGATCTCGCAGGATGCGGATACAGAGATTCGTGTCCAACATGTAGCGCAGCGTCAAAACGATCCGCGCTGCTGAATTGGCGGCTGTTCGCGCTCCCCGATGTCGATGCCCGAAGAGTTGAAGAAGTCGTCCCACACGGAATCCGCGGGCACGATGACCCGGCGCGCGCCATCCCGCAGGATCGTGACCTCCCTGACATTCGCCGGGAAGGCGACATCCTTTGGAAGGCGAACGGCCTGAGAACGATTGGTTTGAAACACGGTGGTGCGCGTCATAGGAGCAATCCGAATTTGGATATACCTGATGTATATCCTCAATTTTCGTACTTCAAATTAAATTCGCGCCGGCACACCGATCCGCGGCCCTACGACATAATTGAGCTGGACCAGCAGGATGAATCCGATGCTCCAATACGTGCTGAACAGGCAGAGCGCCGCGCCCAACGCATACAGCGCCTGAGCGAGCGCGCACCCATCGGCCCCAACCCCTGTCGCCCGTCCCGTCTTTAGCCCGGCCGTTGACCTACCAGCCCTTGAGCTAACGGCAAGACCAGCGGATGATCGGCCTCTGATGTCCCTGGAGGAGGAACCCGAGGCATGCCCGAGAATCCCGCCGACAAGGCGATGCCCACCGACAGCCAGGCGCGTCTGCCGTTGAACGGCATCACGGTGTTGGACCTTACGCTTGCCCGTGCCGGGCCCACAGCGGTGCGTCACTTCGCCGACTGGGGAGCCGACGTCATCCGGATCGAACCGCCGTCCGAAGAGGCGGAGGGCGTTACCGGCCGCCGCCACGGCTTCGACTTCCAGAACCTGCACCGCAACAAGCGCGCGATCACCCTTAACCTGAAATCAACGGAAGGCCACGAAGCGTTCATGCGTCTGGCCGCCAAGGCCGATGTGATCCTGGAAAACATGCGCGCCAATGTAAAGCACCGGTTGAAAGTCTCCTATGACGATGTGAAGGCGATCAACCCAAGGATCGTCTACGGCAGCATCTCGGGCTTCGGCCAGGACGGCCCATATGGCCCCCGCGCCGGGGTCGATCAAATCGCCCAAGGCATGGGCGGCCTGATGTCGATCACCGGCGAACCTGGGCGCGGCCCGATGCGTGTCGGCATTCCGGTCGACGACCTTACCGCCGGTAACCTCCTGGCCCTCGGCTGCATGATGGCCCTGTTCGATCGCGAGCGCACCGGTGTCGGCCGCTGGGTTACCACCAGCCTGCTGGAGGCGCAGGTCTTCATGCTCGACTTCCAGGCCAGCCGCTGGCTGATGGAGGGCGAGGTCGCCGGGCAGGCCGGCAACGATCATCCCACCGGTATTCCTACTGGTGTATTCCCGACCAGCGATGGCCACATCAATATCGCTGCTAGCTCGTCGCGCGTGTTCATCCGTTTCTGCGAGGCGATCGGACGCATGGACTGGCTGGAAAAAGACGAGTGGAAAACTCAGATCGGTCGCAGCACGGACCGTAAGGCGATCAACGCCGCAATATCCGAAATAACCGTGACACAGCCGTCGGATCATTGGATCGAATTGTTCGAAGCGAACGGGATCCCGTGCGGCCCGATCAACTCGATTGACCAGGTGTTCGCTGACCCCCAGGTCAAGCACCTCGGCATGGCAACGAAGATGCAGAGTCCTCATATAGGAGAAAAGGAGGTTGTTGCATCTGCAATCAACATCTCTGGTTTCTCCAAAGCCATCCGAACGTACACTCCCGCCGCCGGCGAGCATGGTGACGAAATCCTGAAAAGCGTTGGTTATACCGACGCCGAACTGAATGATATGAAACAGAAAGGAGTTATCTGAATGCTGCCGGATCATGCGGAGACCCGCCCGTACGCGGGTGGAAAAATGCTGGCGGCGAAGGATGACGGCGTCGGCCTGATCACATTCAACCAGCCGGAAAAACGCAATGCGATGTCCATGGAGATGTGGACCGGCCTGGGGGAGATCCTGGACGAATTCGCTGAGGACAGCAGCGTCAGCGTGGTGATCCTGACGGGTGCCGGGAACAAGGCATTCGTCTCCGGCGCCGACATCAGCCAGTTCGAAAAGAACCGCAACAGCGCCGCGGCTCAGGAGGAATATGACCGCGCCACCGGGGTTGGGCGGGACAAGTTGCATGGGTTCAAGAAGCCGATCATCTGCCGCGTCCGCGGCTTCTGCATGGGCGGAGGTCTGGCGATCGCGATGGCGACTGATCTGCGCATTGCCTCGGCAGACAGCCAGTTCGGCATTCCCGCCGCCCGGCTTTCCATTGCTTACGCGCCGGACGCGGTAAAGCGGTTGATCGATCTGGTCGGACCGGCGCATGCGCGGATGATCCTCTATACTGCCAAGCGGATCGATGCGGCGGAAGCGGAACGCATCGGCCTGATCAACAAGATGACCTCGGAAGAAGCGCTGAACGACGTCGTGCTGGATATCGCCCGCACCATTGCTGACAACGCGCCGCTGTCCGTTGCCGCCTCGAAACTGACCATCAACGAGATGGTCAAAGACGAAAGCCAACGCGATATGGAGGCCATCAAGAGGATGGGCGAGCTCTGCTTCAACAGCGCCGACTACAAGGAAGGCCGAACCGCGTTTATGGAAAAGCGCCCCCCACGCTTCATCGGCAGGTGACCCGGGCGATCGTCGCGCCCGGATCAATATAGAAGTCGTAGTGCGGGAGCCGCCGCGAGGCGCGATCACGTGCCGGCAAGCTCGCGCCTGAATTCGATCCCGGCGGCGCGCGCCCAGCACCACTCGCGCGCCCGCGATGACGACAACTTTGCCTTCGATATTATTGCTCTATATTCTTTAATTCCCGATAGCAGTTCAACGGCCGGACAACTTCATCAGTTCTTCCGGATACCGGGCCCCTCGCACCGTGATTTTTGCGGCAGCCTCTGCGATTTCGCCAAGATCGTCCGCGACTAGTTCCACTGAGGCGGCGCCGATGTTCTCTTCGAGCCGAGCGAGGTTGGTGGTGCCCGGGATGGGCACGATCCAGGGCTTCTGGGCGAGTAGCCAGGCGAGTGCGACTTGGGCGTGCGTGGCGCCCTTACGTTTCGCGATCCGGCCCAGAAGTTCGACCAGCGCGAGGTTGGCCTTAAGCGCTTCGGGCTCGAAGCGCGGGATACGGCCGCGCAAATCCGAACTGTTGAACGTTGTCGTTTCGTCGATCCTGCCCGTGAGGAAGCCCTTCCCCAGCGGGCTATAAGGCACGAGACCAATTCCCAACTCCGCCAGGGTCGGCAGGATTTCGGCTTCCAGTTCCCGCGTCCACAAAGAGTATTCACTCTGCAACGCGGTGAGCGGTTGAACCGCGTGCGCGCGACGGATCGTTTTCGCACCTGCCTCGGACAGGCCGAAGTGCTTGACCTTTCCTTGCTGGATAAGCTCTTTGACTGCTCCCGCAACATCCTCGATCGGCACTTCAAGATCAACACGGTGCTGGTAGAGTAAGTCGATATAGTCCGTCTTCAGACGCTTCAGCATCCCCTCCGTCGCTGTGATGATATGGTCGGGACGACTGTTTTGGCCGCCAAGCCGTTGTCCGGTGATCGGGTCGATGTTGTGCCCGAACTTAGTGGCGATCACCACGTCTTTTCGAAACGGAGCGAGGGCTTCACCTACCAGTTGCTCGTTCCGGAACGGGCCATAGTTTTCTGCGGTGTCGAAGAATGTCACGCCGCGCTCAACAGCCGCGCGGATGATCGGGATCATCGTTTCCTTGTCTGGCGTCTGTCCATAGGCATCGGTCATGCCCATGCATCCAAGCCCGACGGCAGAGACCTCGAGGCCACTCTTGCCAAGTTTGCGTTTTTGCATTTCCCGTTCCTGCCTTTATTGATTGACCGTTCAGCGGCGATACTGCTCGTCGTTCACCTTTTCCATCCAATCGACGACCTTGCCGTCTAGCGCTTCCTGAAGGGCCGTATGGGTCATACCCGTGGTTGCCGTGGCACCGTGCCAGTGCTTTTCGCCGGGCGAGAACCAGACCACATCACCGGGCCGGATTTCCTCCACCGGTCCGCCTTCGCGCTGAACCCAGCCGCATCCGGCCGTGACGATCAACGTCTGACCCAGTGGATGCGTGTGCCAGGCGGTCCGGGCGCCCGGCTCAAACGTAACGCTGGCGCCACGAACACGGGCCGGATCAGGTGCCTGGAACAGCGGGTCGATACGAACCGAGCCGGTGAAATACTCGGTCGGGCCCTTGCCGGACGGCCGTGAACCGGTGCGCATGATTTCCATTGTCTCATTACTCCGTTTTGTTGGGACAGTCAGTATTGGCGCCTCTGCGGCGACCGGTCGAGCCGCTGCCAGCGCGGCGAGACCGCCGGTGACCGCAAGCACGCGTCTGCGCGTGATCTTGAGGGTCGCTTGCGTCAGCTTCGAGATGAGGACGCTTGCGCGATCGTTGCAGGTCGCTGCTTCCTTTTTGGTAGGACATTCCCATCATTGGGGACCCCTTCAACCCCCGTGGCCCAGTTTCCAGCTCCGCGGTCAGCGCGGCTCCAGCCGCATCGTGGTAGGCAGGATTTCCGGGCGTACCATCTCCTGCGCATGGCTGCTACGCTGATACTTCCTCAGGATTTCGTTGGTCGCCCGGGCGACCGCGTGGGGATCGCTCGCCGGGATCGCCTGCACTGCCAAACGGCGGTTCGCGAACTCCAGGGTGGCAGGGCCGCCAGCCGCGAGATCTTTGTAACAACGTCCCTTGGTGCCAAGCCACGAACGCACGAAAACCTCACCATCGGCCACCGCCACCCAAATCACGATCGCTTCTTCGGGGTGATTCCCGGTTCGGATGAAGACCTCTTGCAAGTCGCGCAAATCACCCAGTGTTTCCGCATCGAAATTCGTCATTGCCTAAACTTCCCGCGGTGGCGACCCGTCTTGCGCTACCATGAGGGAGCGCTATCGGGCGGAACGCCAGAGCCATTTGCCATGTTTCAACGGACCGCTATTTAGCGTGTCAATCTGTACGCGATTAGATGCTAAGAGGCGCATGGACTGATGAGGTAGATTCATAAATGCCAGGAGGCAACCTCAATGATCTTCTCGTTTTCCTTGCGGTCGCCAGGGAACGCAGTTTCACGCGAGCAGCAGCGCAACTCGGCCTATCGCAATCAGCGATCAGTCACACGGTTCGAGGAACTCGAGGAACGGCTCGGTCTCCGGCTACTGACCCGCACCACGCGCAGCGTCTCACCGACCGAGGCGGGCGAACGCCTGCTGCATTCGCTGGGGCCTCGGTTTGAGGAAATCGACGCCGCGCTTGCGGCCCTAAGCGAACTTCGGGAAAAGCCGGCAGGAACCATTCGGCTCACTGCGACGGACTATGCAGCCGACACGATCCTTTGGCCGAAACTGACGAAATTGCTTGGGCAGTATCCGGACATCAAGATCGAGATCATCATCGACTATGGCCTGACCAATATCGTCGCCGAGCGCTTTGATGCCGGTGTGCGAAGCGGCGAGCAAGTGGCGAAGGACATGATCGCTGTCCGGATCGGGCCGGACATGCAGATGGCGGTGGTGGGCGCCCCGTCATATTTCATGAAGCGGTCGCCGCCAAAGAAGCCGCAGGATCTGATAGGTCATAACTGCATCAATCTACGCCTGCCCACTTATGATAGCCTCTACGCCTGGGAGTTCGAGAAGGGCAAACGCGAGTTGAAGATCCACGTCGAGGGCCAGCTCGTTTTCAACAGCACCTTCCAAATGCTCAATGCCGCCCTGGCCGGATTCGGCTTGGCCTATGTGCCGGAGCATCTGGCCGAGCCCCATCTAGCCGAAGGTCGTCTCAATCGAGTGCTTGAAAATTGGTGTCCTACCTTTTCGGGGTACCACCTCTACTATCCCAGCCGACGCCAGCGCTCGCCCGCCTTTACCTTGGTCGTCGATGCCCTCCGCTACCGGGCGCTTGCGTGATTGGAAATTGAAGAGATTTGCACATCCGTTAGAGCAATGAAATTTGACGGTTTCTTTCTTCCGCCAGGCTTGGTGGGGACTGTTCCTTGCTCAGAGTGGTCATGGTCTCGCTGGCGCTCGTGGCCCTCAGAGTTTCGAAGGACCTCAAATCCCACGCCTCGTGTCGCCGTGACGCGACGGCGAGATCGTGCTTCGATCAATTAAGAAATGCCGCACCCTACCAACCAGGAAGAGCTTTGATGTTCGAACTGCCCGAAGAGCACCGGATGCTGCAGGATCTGGTCGCCAAGTTCATCGACCGTGACGTCATCCCGCTGGAGAAAAATGTCCTCGCCCGGGAAATGTCCGGGCAGGCCTCAGGCCTGGCGCCCGACGAGGAACGCCACCTGCTGAACAAGTGCAAAGAACTAGGTCTCTGGGGCCTCGATGTACCCGAGCAGTACGGCGGTGCCAATCTGCCCTATTCCGCGCTTATCGGTGTTTACGAGGAACAAGGCCGCACCTGCGTCCCCTTCACCTTCCCGCCCGACAGTCCCAACCTCCACATGCTGATCGCCGTCGCCAACGACGAACAACGGCGAAAATATCTCGACCCGTACGCTCGTGGCGACGCCCACTCAGCCATTGCCATCTCCGAACCAGGAGCGGGCGGGGATCCTGCCGGCATGACCACCCGCGCTGTCAAGGATGGCGCAGACTGGATCATCAACGGCAGAAAAATCTGGGTCAGTCGCGTCCCGCAGGCCGACTTCCTCATCGTCATGGCACGCACCGGCGAGGGCAAACGTGCGGACGGCGTCACCGCTTTCATCGTCGAGCGCGGCACCAAGGGCTTTATAATCGAGCGCGAAATCCCCATGCTCGGCGGTCAGCGTACCTACGAACTGGTCTTCGAAGATTGTCGCATCCCCGCTAGCCAACTTCTCGGCGTCGAGGGCAAAGGCTACGCCCCCATGCAGCTCCGCCTCACTGTCCGCCGCCTGCAGATCGGCGCGTGGTGCGTCGGCATGTCTCGCCGGGCGCTCAACATGATGGTGGAACACGCCAAGCAACGGGTCACATTCGGGCATCGTCTGGCCGACCGCCAGGCGATCCAATGGTGGATCGCCGACGCCGCGGTGAAAATCCATGCCTGCCGCCTGATGGTTTACGACGCAGCGACCAAGGCCGACGCTGGGAAGGACGTCCGGACCGAGGCGTCCATGGTAAAGCTCTACGGCACGGAAATGGCGACTGAGGTTGTCGATCACGCCATGCAGGCTTTCGGCGCGATGGGGGTTGCCAAGGAACTGCCGCTTCAACTCATGGCGCAAAAAGTCCGGACGATGCGTGTCTACGAGGGGCCCTCCGAGGTGCACCGCATGGCGATTGCCCGCCGCATCATCGGCAAATGACCGAGCCCCGTATCAAGGCGGGCATTTGGGTCAGTATGGCGTTGCGCATGGGCAATGCCGACGGCCGCTTCGGTGTTGTCGTGCGCAAGGGCGATCCTGATGCCGGCGGCATTCTGGTCGTGCTGCGCAACGACAAGGCGGTGTCCGTCCTCTCCCAGCTCCGGTCCGGGGAAGGCGAACTTGCCTGGATGCGAGCCACCGGCCCCGAACCGGTCGATGATGCGGTCGCTGACGCTTACGTCGAGCGCCAGGTAAAATTTGACCCCGACCTCTGGGTCATCGAATTCGAGGCCCCCGATCTGCTCCCGCCGTTCGAGGCGAAATTGATCTGACGACCCCTTAACTCCCTCCTCTCGCGGTCGGGCCGCCCTCGTCATCACGAATCCGAAAGTGATTTGCTCATCAGATGCGCCAAGCTACCGGTGGGTTTTTTCATTGAAATCGCTATGGCATTGACCTATGTTGCACTGCAACAAGATGGAAGCGTCCTTTTCCGCTGACATCGAAAGGATGCCACTATGCAAAAAACCAATTTCTGGACCGAGTCCGCCGACGCCATGGAACTGACAGTCGAAGGCGAACGCCTGATTACCCAAGCAATTGTCAAAATGGCGCGCGATCTTCGGTATCGTTTAGGACGTGCGGTAATTGCGATGCTGAGCAACGAAAATCGCCATCTACCGCCGATCTGATCAGGTCAGTCGAACGGTCACCTTCGGCAACGGCGGGAATGACACCGTGGCCGAAGCGGGTCCGCTCAACCAGATTGGCGGAGTAACGCTACCCAGCATGATAACTTGCCCGGCTTTAAGGCCTCCGAAGGCCGCCACCTCCACCGACCCCGCCAGCCACGCCAGTGCGTTAAGAGGATGACCCAGCAGGTCCGACGTGACTCCGTCGTCGGTGGTGCCGTTATCCACGCTTATCCGGCCCTGCAACGCCCCAAGATCCAGTGCACGCCAATTGACCTCGTGCCTGTCGCCGATTACCGCTGCGCAGTGATACATCTGGTCCGCGACCAGGGTAGGCGTCCCGAGGTCCTTCAGGTCGCCATACCGGTTCTCGACGATCTCGACCCCGGCGAAGAATTCACCCGCCGCCGCCAACGCCTGCTCCAGCGAGCACGGTTCCGGCGGTAAATCCCGTGCCAGTCGCACCGCCACCTCGCATTCGACCGCCGGTCTTAAAAAGTCGGCAAAATGCAGCTCGACATGACCATGATAAACGTCCTCCGCCCGCATGAAGCCGGCGACCGGGGTGTCGACCCCCAGATACGCCTGCATCCGCTTGCCGACGGCGCCGATTTTGAACCCGGCCGGGGGTGCCGCGCCAACGAGTTCCGCTAGCGCGAGCTGAACCGCGGCGCCCTCCGCCACGGTGCTCGGAGCAATTTCCTCGGGTAGCGGCCACACCTCCGCCCGGTCTCGGCGGATTTGAAGCAGAGCCTTCGCAGCAGGGACCGCGTCGAAAATCCTCACCGCTTCGACAGCTCGTATAACGCCACCGACGCGGCGGCCGAAACGTTCAGGCTCTCGACAGCGCCTCTGATCGTCAGCCCGGCGATCTCATCGCAGGTCTCGCGGGTCAGACGGCGCAAACCCTCGCCCTCTGCCCCCAGAACCAAGGCGACGCGGCGGTCGGCGAAAGCGGGACCGGACAGCGGCTTGCCGCCTGCGTCCAGTCCAATGCACCAGACGTTGGCTGCCTTAAGCGCAATGATCGTCCTGGCTATATTGACTGCCCGCAACAGGGGCATCTTCTCCAGGGCCCCGGAGGCGGCCTTCGCCAGACCACCGGTTTCCTCCGGAGCATTTCGGTCCTGCGTAATGACCGCCGATGCTCCGAACGCGGAAGCGGATCGCAGGATGGCGCCGACATTGCGCGGATCGGTGACCTGGTCGAGCACGACGATGACGCCAGACTTCTCCAGCACCGATTGCAGGCTTGGGGGCGCCAACGGATCGGCCAGTAGAGCCGCCCCTTGATGCGCGATGTCACGCCCCAGCAGATAATCCAGTCGTCCGCGATCGACCCGCTCGGGAGCGACCGCCCACGGCAGCGGAAGCAGCTTCCCAATCGCGGCCTCGCCTTCCTCGGTCAAAAGCAACCGGCGCAGCCGGCGTGCCGGGTTCGACAGCGCGGCGGCAACCGCGTGGTGACCATACAACCAGACCGTGCCTCTGGGCGTGTCGGGCGAATGACGGGCCGGCTCGTAGCCCTGCTGGCGCTGCGGCGATATTGATAGCCGTTCAGTCCGTTGCTTGAAATCCGCACGCGGAGCGCCGCCCTGCGGCTTACTTGCCTGGGTCTTTCCTCCCTGGGGCCGACTATCCGGACGCGGTCCGTTGCTTCGCGGCCCATCGTACCTCGGCTTCTGCGTATCGCGCCCACCGTTTGACCCACCCCCATGACCAGCCCGCGCATCGCCGCTCATCCCTTGGCCAGGCGGCCGAGGTGCCTGTCCTCCTGGGCCGCGATACGGCCCGCGGTCGGAGGGAGGACGAGAAGATCCGCCTGGACGGCTGCCACGAGGAGGTTTCATCCCCGCTTCTATAGCCTTCAGCCGCGAGCGTGCACAGACACTGCGGTCCGCCCTGACAAGCGCCAGGCAACCTCTCGCCCCCACCTCAATGCGGGGGCCTCCAGATGCGTGTGCAGCCATATTGCGGCCAAAAACGGCAGGCCGATCGACAGTGGGATCCACAACACTGTGAACAGCCGGCCGTCGCCGTCGGCAAACCGGCTTAACGCTTGGCCGGTCACCTTGTGGATCGGTTCGTTCACCAAATAGAGACAATACGAAATCGTCCCGAGGTATCGAGCTTGTCCGCTGCGCAGCAAGGCGCTCACCTGGCGAAGGCCAATTAGATCCGGCCGCATCTGCACGGCCAGACAGAACGTCCAGGCCACTGGCGGCAGGATCTTGCCGAGACTGCCCTCGACTGCGCAGATCGCCAGGCTGACAATCAGAACCAGCGTGTAACGCGCCAGCGCATCGCTTTCCGAGCGGACCACGGCCACGCTCGCCACACCCAATGCAAAAAAATGGGCTTTGTTTGGCAAAAACGCTCGACTGAACTGCCAAGGCACCGGCATCGTCAACCGCCATGCTGTCCCAACGACTGCCAGACCTAGCAGAAACCAACACAATCGGCGGCTCCGTCCGGCGACCAGCAGCGCCAGCAGGTAGAATTGCCACTCGTCCGAAAGACTCCACGCGGCCCCGAGAAAACTGAGCCAGACACCGGGCCAAACCGCGTTGGGGAACAGTCCGTGGGTCATGGTCAGATGAGCGGCGATTTCCGGCAGCCAGGCGCCCGGCCAATTTTTGACACAAATGGTTCGCGCAGCGTCGTCTGGACCGATCCAGGGCATCTGCTCGAAACCGCAGGACCAGGGCGCCACCGCGATCGCTACCGCGAACACGGCGACAAATACTGGAAAAATTCGCGCGAACCGGGCAACAAGGAATGGCGCCGTCTGGCCGCCGGCACGCTGCAGCGACTGGGTGATCACAAGACCGCTGAGCACAAAGAAAATATCAACTGCCGCGCCGCCATGCGATACGGCATCCCGCATCCAATGAGGCAACAACGCGAACGGCGCCATGTGGCTCAGCAAGACGTAAAACGCCAGCAGACCGCGGACGCCATCCAAAGAGTCGAGGCGCTTCATGGGCGCCAGCATGCAAGCAAAAGGTTAACAAGGTACCAAGCCTTGCATTCGCATGCGCATCGCGCTACGTCCCGGTCAAATCATTCTCCGCTGTTAACACGGAGGTGGCCTTCGCGGGCCGCCTTTTTTTGTTTTGGACGACCCGGTTTGGACGGAAACAAAGGAACATCAACGACTTTGGCCAGCGCTGGCTTGCCCGAGACCGGCTTGGAGGGGAAGCTGGCCGCAATCATTGCGCCGCGCCTTGAGCTCATGGGCTTCGAACTTGTCCGGGTCGCCGTCCTGGGGCGTGAACGGCCGGTCGTACAAATCATGGCCGACCGCTCGGATGGGTCGCAAATCAGCGTCGACGACTGCGAGCAGATCAGCCATGACGTAAGCGCAGCTATCGATGTCGAGGATCCGATCCCCGGCGCCTGGACTTTGGAGGTGAGTTCTGCCGGAATTGACCGGCCGCTGACCCGAATCAAGGACTGGAATCGCTTTGCCGGGCACTTGGCCCGTGTCGAAACCTTCTTTCCCCAGAATGGCCGCAAGCGCTTTGCCGGCGTCGTGCTCGGTGCCGACAATGATGCCGCTCGGATTCGCCTCGAGGACGGATCGGAAGTCGCAATTCGCCACCCCGACGTCCGCCGCGCGAAACTCGTCTTGACGGATGCCTTGATTGCGGCCACCGCCGCCGAGCCGTTGGCCAACTGAATGCCCAATTGGACGCCATAGAACAGAGGTCGCCATGGACACAGCTATCGCCCGCCCCGAACTACTGCTGGTCGCCGATGCCGTCGCCCGCGAAAAGAATATCGACCGCGAGGAGGTGCTGGAGGCGATGGAACAGGCCATCCAGAAGGCCGGACGGGCCAAATATGGCCATGAAAAGGATATTCGGGCAACGATCGACCGCAAGACCGGCGATGTCCGCCTTTCCCGGTGGACCGAAATTGTCGAAATCCTTGAGAACGAAGAGACCCAGATGGGCAAGGCCGATGCGGCCAAGCTGTTCCCCGATAAGAAGGTTGGTGAGTTTGTCGTCGACCCTTTGCCGCCCATCGATTTTGGCCGCATCGCGGCGCAGACCGCGAAGCAGGTCATCGTCCAGCGCGTTCGAGAATATGAACGCAAGCGGCAATACGACGAGTTCAAGGACCGTGTCGGTGAGATTATCAACGGCGTCGTCAAACGCACCGAATATGGAAACCTGATGGTAGAGCTCGGCCGGGCAGAGGCCCTGCTGCGCCGCGACGAGTTGATCGCCCGCGAAAGTTTCCGAAACGGTGACCGGGTGCGCGCCTATATTTACGACGTCCGGGAAGAACCGCGCGGTCCGCAGATATTTCTGTCGCGTACCCATCCCGGCTTCCTCGCCAAGCTGTTCGCTCAGGAAGTTCCGGAAATTTATGATGGCATCATCGAGATCAAGGCGGTCTCCCGCGATCCAGGAAGCCGTGCCAAGATGGCGGTGATCAGCCGCGACAGTTCGATCGATCCTGTGGGCGCCTGCGTCGGCATGCGCGGTTCGCGTGTCCAGGCCGTTGTGCAAGAATTGCAGGGCGAGAAGATCGACATCATCCCTTGGAGCAGCCAGGCCGCGACCTTCGTGGTGAATGCACTTGCTCCGGCCGAGGTGACCAAGGTCGTGCTGGACGAAGAAGCCGGCCGCGTCGAAGTCGTTGTGCCCGACGAGCAGCTTTCGCTCGCCATCGGACGCCGCGGTCAGAACGTGCGGCTCGCTTCTCAGCTTACCCGCTGGGACATCGACATCCTGACCGAAGCGGAGGAGAGCGAGCGCCGTCAGGATGAATTCCGTCGCCGCTCCGGCCTGTTCGTTGAGGCGCTGGATGTCGATGACATGATTGCCGGTTTGTTGGTCACCGAGGGTTTTACGACCGTCGAGGAATTGGCCTTTACCTCGATCGAGGAAGTGGCCGCGATCGAGGGCTTTGACGAAAGTGTCGCCGAAGAACTGGTCCGCCGAGCGGAAAGCTTCCTCGCGCAGCGTGATACGGAACTAAATGATAAGCGCGTCGAATTGGGCGTTAGTGACGAGATCGCCGCGTTCGAGGTGCTGACCCCGCAAATGCTGGTGGCACTTGGCGAGAAGGGCGTTAAGACACTTGACGATCTGGGCGACCTCGCATCCGACGAACTGACCGAGATCGTCGGGACCGACAACATGGACGAAGCGACCGCCAACGATGTGATCATGGCCGCACGAGCCCACTGGTTCGATGGCGGGGAAGAACAAGTTGCGGCGCAGGAGGCCGGTCACGACTGAAACCGACCAGATTGCCATCGGTAGTGCGCCTGCGGAAGACGAACTGGAAACGGAAACGGGCCCCCTTCGCCGGTGCATTCTCACGCGTCAGCGATTGCCGAAGGAACGGATGATCCGCTTTGTCGTCGGACCGGATCGGCAGATCGTTCCGGACCTGGCTGCAAAGCTGCGTGGACGGGGAATTCTGGTTGAGCGCCTCAGCGGATGTGCTAGAATTGAGCTACGCGCCAGAGGACAGGCTACCACAAGACGAACGACTCAAAGGCCGACTAGAGGGCAGCCGGCCGAACAAGCAAGGCGGCGACAACCATCGTCAGCTCGTGCGCGCATTCGCCAGGGCCGCTAGGGGTCCCGTGTCGGTGCCATCTGATCTTTTAGGGCTGCTCCAAACGGCGTTGGTCCGTCGGATCAGCGAATGTCTCGGCCTCGCCCGACGCGCAGGCCAAGCTGTGGCGGGTTACGAAAAGGCGCGGGAGGCGCTAAAGACCGGCCGCTATGAGTTGGTTCTACAGGCATCCGATGGCAGCGAGGCGGAGCGTTCGCGCTTTTTGTCTGGCTTCAGGCCGGACCTGACGATCATCGAGCCGCTTCCAGGTGAGGCTTTGGGACGCGTGTTCGGTCGAGACTATGTAGTGCACGTCGCGGTCGCGCCGGGCAAATTGGCGGAGTTGCTCGTCGTGGAAGCGGGCAGGCTGGCCGGATTGAAGAACGGGTCCGCAAGGGCCTTGGGGTCCGAAAGGGCCACGGGGCGGGAAATCGCCCCGGTAAACGATGAAACGGGTGCCAACGGATAAACATGAGCGAAAGCAACGATCAGGACGGCGGCAAGGGACGGCTCTCTCTTCGACCGGCAGGACGGTTGGAGTTAGGACGGACCGTTGATGCGGGCTCCGTCCGGCAGAGCTTCAGCCACGGCCGGTCAAAAGTCGTGCAAGTTGAAGTGCGGAAAAAGCGTGCCCCTGCACCTAATAATCCCTCGGCCGCCGCGGGAGCCCCGCCGCCCCCGCCGGCTGGTGGGGCTCCGGCTCCGCGTACAGCGGCGGCACCTGGCCGTCCGGCTCCCGGGGCCGGGCGTGCGCTGACCGCCACGGAACAGGCGGCTCGTCAGCGCGCCCTGGTGGAGCAGCAGCGCGACGCTGCCAAACGCGAGGCGGAGCGCCGCGAACAGGAGAAGATCTCTATCCTCTCCGCCGCCGAGGAAGCGCGCCGGCGCGAAACCGAGGCCCGAAAAACTGCCGAAGAGGATGCTCGGCGCGCCGAAGAACTGGCCGCGCAAGAGGCTGACGCCAGGCGGTCTGCTGAAGCGGAGGCCGCTGCCGCGGAGGCGCGGGCCGCGCCCGAACCAGGCGAAAAAGCTGAAGACGCTACTGCGGCTACCCCCCCAGCATCGCCGCCGCCCGCCTTGCAGCCGGCCCAACCCATTGCCAAGGCCCCCGGTCGGACCCAGGGCCCGGCTACACCATCGGCCGCGACAGAAACGCTGCGTCTCCGGGCCACTCGTCCGGAAGACGAGGACGAGGGACGTCCGGTTCGCCGGCCTGGTGCCGGAGGGCTGCCGGCACGCAAACCCCCAGTGGTGGCACCGAAAGGCGGCACCAATGATCGTCGCCGTGCGGGACGCATCGACGTGCAGGCCGCGATCGAGGGGGAGGACGAAAAAGTCCGTTCACTGGCCTCGGTTCGCCGGCAGCGCGAGCGCGAGCGTCGCCAGGCTGAGCTCGATCGCCTTCGCTCCGACCAGGTGAAGGTCGTTCGTGACGTAATCCTGCCGGAGCAGATTACCGTGCAGGAACTCGCCAACCGCATGGCCGCCCGTACCCCGGAAGTCATCAAGGCGCTGATGAAGATGGGCGTGATGGCGACCATCACTCAGACGCTTGACGCCGATACCGCCGAACTCGTGGTACAGGAATTTGGCCATCGCGCGCGCCGCGTCGCGGAGTCCGACGTCGAGTTGGGCCTGGAGGGCACCGCGGACATCGACGTTGAGTTGGTCCCTCGGCCACCGGTCGTGACGATCATGGGTCACGTTGACCATGGCAAGACATCGCTGCTGGACGCTCTGCGCACCACAGACGTGGCGTCGGGCGAGGCGGGCGGCATCACGCAGCATATCGGCGCCTACCAGGTGAAGATGCCGGGGGGGGAACTGATCACCTTCATCGACACGCCAGGTCACGAGGCATTCACCGCCATGCGTATGCGCGGCGCTTCGGTGACCGACATTGTCGTACTGGTCGTCGCGGCCGATGACGGCGTAATGCCGCAGACCATCGAGGCGATTCGCCACGCCAAGGCAGCAAACGCGCCGCTTATCGTGGCTATCAATAAGATCGACAAGCCGGACGCCGATCCAAACCGCGTTCGGCAAGAACTCCTCAGCTACGAAGTCGTGGTCGAGGAAATGGGCGGCGAGACGCAAGACGTCCCGGTGTCCGCGCTCAAGCGCACCGGGCTTGACAAGCTGACTGAGGCAATTCTGCTGCAAGCGGAAATCCTCGACCTGAAGGCTAATCCCGACCGCACGGCGGAAGGCACGGTGGTCGAAAGCCGCCTTGATCGTGGGCGCGGCCCAGTCGGTACGGTGCTGGTGCAGCGCGGAACACTGCACCAGGGTGACATAGTTGTCGCCGGCGCCGAATGGGGGCGGGTGCGTGCGATGCTGGACGACAAGGGCAAGCAGATGGCCGAAGCCGGTCCCTCCGCTCCGGTGGAGATTCTCGGGTTGAGCGGTGCGCCGTCCGCGGGCGAACCATTTGTGGTGGTCGAAAGCGAAAGCCGCGCTCGAGAGATCACCGAATTCCGCGAGCGCCGGCAGCGTGAAAAAGCCGCCGGAGTAGCCGCCGGTGCGCGTGGCACGTTGGATCAGATGCTGGCCCGCATCCAGGCGGGCGAGCAGAAGGAAGTCGCGGTCCTGATCAAGGCCGACGTCCAGGGTAGCGCCGAAGCCATTCAGGTGGTGGTGGCCAAGCTCGCGCATGAGGAAGTGAAAGTGCGCGTTCTACTCGCCAGCGTGGGTCAGATCACAGAAAGCGATATTCAACTGGCCAAGGCGTCAAGCGCTGTCGTCATCGCCTTCAACGTCCGCGCCACCTCTCAGGCCCGCGATCTGGCCCAGCGAGAGGGCGTCGACATCCGCTATTTCTCGATCATCTATGAGGTTTCCGACGACGTCGAAAAGCTGGTCAAGGGCAAGGTCGCACCGAAGGCCCGCGAGAAATTCCTAGGGTACGCCGAGGTGAGGAAAGTGTTCAACATCACCAAGACCGGCAAGGTCGCGGGCTGTATGATCACCGAAGGCATTGTGAAGCGGGGCGCCGGCGTGCGCGTGCTGCGTGACGGCGTTGTGATCCACAACGGCGAACTCTCTCAGCTAAAGCGCTTTAAGGACGACGTCCGTGAAGTTGCCCGTGGCTATGAATGCGGCTTGTCCTTCGCCCACTTTGAAAATCTGCAGGAAGGCGACGTCGTCGAGTGCTTCGAGACGGAGATGGTGCCGGGTTGAAGAAGCCCGGCAAGGCGGGTCTGACCAAAAAGACCGGTCCGTCTCAACGGCAATTGCGCGTTGCGGAGGAAATCCGTCACGTGCTGTCCGGAATTTTTGCCCGCGGCGAATTCCGTGATCCCGACCTGGCAAATGCTCACGTTACGATCACCGAAGTTCGGATCGGTCCGGACCTGAAGCGGGCCACGGCGTTCTTCTCGCGGTTGGGCCGGTCAGACGCCGACGCGCTAGTCCCTGCGCTGGTGCGTGCGGCGCCTTTTCTGCGCAGTCAGGTCGCTAAAGCACTGCGATTGCGGATCGCGCCAGATTTGCTGTTCACGCCGGACCTCGCGCTGGACCACGCCATGAAAATCGATGAATTGATGCACCGCCCGGAAATCGCTCGCGACTTACAGAAAGATTGACGCAGCGACGCGGCAGACGTGGCGTCTAGACAGACAAGCTCTGCCATCCAGGATTGGTAATTTCGGGGGGGTGTTCTTATTGCGGCCGCTCGGGGACGCGGACCCCACATCGGTGCGGTGCGTGGCGAATTTGAGGGACACCGCATAACGACCAAGGGAGGCAAATGCCCACACTAGACGATCTCAATACGATGCTCCCCGGCGATTTCATCATTGGGCTTGCTGGCGTGTTCGAGCATGCCCCATGGGTCGCCAAAATGGCCGCCTCTAAACGGCCTTTCAACAGCGTGATCGCGTTGCACGAGGCCCTTATGGCCGCCGTCCTTGCCGCCCCGCCCGCTATTTGCCTGGGTTTCCTACGCGGCCATCCGCCGCTGTCGCAGAAAGCGCCCGATGAGCCCGGACTGACCGAGTCGTCACGCGCCGAGCAGGACGGACTTGGCATGATTAGTCTGGGAGATCGACTAGTCGCGTTCGAAACCAGGTTGGCGGCCTATGAGGCGCGCTTCGGCTTCCCCTTTATCGTTTGCGTCCGCCGCATGACTCCACCATTCGTGTTGCGCACACTGGAGCGCCGCCTCGTCAACACGCCGGATCAAGAACGCGTCGCCGCTCTAAGCGAGATTGGGCACATCACGCGTCTGCGCCTCGTTGAGCGCGTCACCGGGCCTGGCATGCCGAAGACCGCCGGCCATCTTTCCGCCCACGTTTTGGACACTGCACGCGGCAAGGCCGCCGAGGGAATTCGCATCGAGGTATTCTGCGAAGATGTGCTGATCCAAGAAGCTGTCACTAACACGGACGGCCGCACAGACGCTCCCCTCCTCTCCGCCGGCCCGCTGCGGATCGGCCGTTATGAGCTGCGGTTTCATATCGAGGACTACTTCGCTGGCTGGCCAAATACAACGGACCCACCGTGGTTCGACGTCATCCCCATCCGCTTCGGCGTCTCTGAACCCGAAGGCGACTACCATGTCCCGCTGTTGCTTGGATCCTGGGCCTACACAACCTACCGCGGCAGTTAACCATCAGGCGGCCATGCGAAGCTCGATGCGCGCCCGACGCGCCGCCTCCAAGGCCGCCCGCCGGGCCCACAGCGACCGATACCAGCCGATCCGAGGCGCCACCTGATAAGCCAGCATGCGATGATCCGCGACATACTGGCGGGCAGCGTTCCCCAGATCCTGGGCTAGCTCCGGCATCGCGATCAAACGCAGCAACCCCGCGCGAAACTCTGTTGGATCACGAAACAGCAGACCCGTGCGCCCGTCCTCAATGCTGTCGCCATATACCACCGTGCTGGCCAGCGTTGCGACCCGGCACGCGCCGGCCTCAATGAATTTAAGATCAGACTTTGCTCGGTTGAACGCCGTGTCTCCCAGAGGCATGAAGCACACCTCCGACTCGCCTAAAATCCGCAGATAGGTGTCATAGTCGCAGGTCGGCGTGAACGTTTTGTGTTGCGTGTCAAGCGCGGCAAAGAACGATTGATCGTGCACCACTCTGAACCTCAGACGATCGCCTGCCTCGGCGGCGACCGCGTTGATCACCGGCATTAACCTCTGCCAATCCCCTTCTCGATTCAGCGCGCCAAAGAACAGGGTTATACGATCGGGTGTCGCGAAATTCCTCACATCCGGCAGCGACACTATGGCATTGGGGAAGATCGCGACCTCCGGATTATACTGGCGGAGGATTTCTGCCATGGCGGCGGTGCTCGTCTGGATCGCATGCACTGCCCGAAAGGATAAGTCTCCGCCCATCCTCATCATCTTGAAATGCTCCGGATGGTCATCGAATTCGGTTACAGTGAGGTAACCCAAATCCAGCAACATCCTGACCGTCTCCACAGCATGCTCACCGAGCAGCGATGGGCGGTGCATGACAAAGATACGCGGAATGTTTTCGTTGCGTGGCGCGGACTCGACCGAGTTCGTTACCACTCCGATGACACTGGGGTCGGTCCTCGCGGCCTGAAGCGGGTGTACTACGCGAACATGCGAAACTCCGCCCACCGGATCCAACATGCTCCCCGACAGGACCATCTGCCGAACCGGAGTCTTACGAACCCGGCAGATCAGATGGCTCGCGGCGGCTCGCGTCGAGTACTCCTTTGGATCGATGCCTACCGCTGACAAGCCCGGCGCAAGACCGTCCAAAAACGCCATGGCCGACGCGCCGTCAGGCTCCTCCCTCCTGACATCGCACAGCGTCAAACCAGCTCGGCAAATCTGCTCCTCGATCCGCGCGATGCTAAATCCCTGAACCCCAGCGTTCGCGTCGTCCCACGCGCCGCGCAACCGTCGATCGGTTAGGCGCCAGTAATCGATGTTGGGCATGCGGATTAGCAGCATGCCATCAAAATTGAGCGCATCCGCATGGCGACTGATCACCGCCCACGGATCGCGTAGGTGACGCAGAACACCGTTATAAACGATACAATCGATGCCATCTGGCACTGCGAACGGAAGCGGCTCGGCCTCAACATCGACACTGGATACTTGCTCTAAATGGGGGGCGGCAAGTGCGGCCGCATCGCGGTTTATTTCGATACCGAGCAGACGGGCCCTGGGGTTCATGCGCCGATAGGCGGCGGCGAGTTCGCCCGTCCCGCATCCGATCTCCAGAATGGTGCGCGCCGATAGTGGGATAAACGGCAGCAAGTCGGACATGGAAACACAAAGAGGCATTGGCTGTTGACGAATCTCGCGACTAGGACAAGTGGAGCAGCACCACTCTCGGTCAGCCAATCGGCGTAGTAGGAACAAGCTTCCAAACGCAAGTGTAATAACGATTTGAGGCAAATGCGCCGTCTGAGATTCTATTGACAGAGTTTGCCACACAGCTCGAACATCCGGAGCGTCTGTAAGCCCCCGATTATGGTATCCCAAGCAGATATACTAAGGCATGCCCCAGCCGGGATGCAGTTTGGCAGGGCAGAACCCGACATCAATCAAGGCGACGCACCGTGACCGACCTTCGATGTTTAGCACTCACGGCAATTTCGGCCGCTGCATTGCCTGATGTCCCTAGACGCAGGATTGTCTGGTAGGACGCGCCTAAACGTGTACCGGGATGCGGCAACCTGGCTAGGCACCGGCAGAGTCCGCTCCTACCGATCATCCAATGCATCGATCCGCAGTGGGCGGTCCCCTGGGCGGGATCAGGGCGCAGGATCGATTGCTTCCTGTTACCCTGATCATGGTCTATGAGGCGCTTGCACCGCTCCCGAGTTCGGCATGCTGACCGATCTGCCCAACGTCCTGACCCTCTCCCGAATCGCAGCGATTCCGCTGATGGTGGCCCTCGTTGCGATCAAAACCCCCGGCGCGGATATTGCGGCCTGTATCGTCTTTGGTATCGCAGCGATCACCGATTACTTCGATGGCAGGCTCGCCCGGGCCCGGCGCCAACAGTCAGATCTGGGATCTATGCTAGATCCGATTGCCGACAAACTCCTGGTCGGCGCAGCGCTCATGATGCTTGTCGGGCAGAATAAGTTATCGGCACTGGGCCTATATCCCGCGATTATCATCATGCTGCGGGAAATCCTCGTAAGCGGATTGAGAGAATACCTCGCGAGCATTCGTAAGAGCTTGCCCGTCACGAGGCTCGCAAAATGGAAAACCGGATTTCAGATGGGTGCGCTCGGATTATTGCTGTTGGGCGATCCCGGCGCCGAAGTGATCCACTTAAGTTTTCTTCGGGTCTCATTTATTGGTGAAGCGATGCTTTGGGTTGCCGCTGCGTTGACCTTGATCACTGGCTGGGACTACCTGACCGCGGGGTGGCGCCATGCTGCGACGTCACGTTCTCGCGGGTCCTCGGTTGCAGAATAACGCGGCCTGTGCGGCCGCCTTAACAGTGCAAAAGAAGGCCGCGCCTTGTAATCCCGCGCGCGAGGTTGCTTGGCTCTCGACCATTGCAACGCCTTCAAAGATCCGCGACGCCGGTCGCAGATCCGAAAACTGGGCGATTTCAATCATCGCCACCCCGGCAGGGCATTATTAAAGATTTCTTTAAGTTTCGGGGCATGACCTTTAGTTGTCATCGGCTCCGCATTGGCCTCTATCCGTGAACCGACGGCCAGGCAGGAGCTTCGACCAAGCTGGCGACCGGCTGAGACGTGACCTATGATTCAGCTCTGGAGATCTAAATTCGGACGTAACCCCGCTTCAGTCCCCGCTTTCGCACCGCCCAATGGTGGAGGAGTACTTTGGCTGGGGTTAAAGTGGTTCTCAGGCATAACGACATCAGCCGGACTGGGCCCCTCGGCAAATCAGAATTTGTATATAGGTCGTAACGTTAATGAACCTAAGAACATACATGGGACAGGGGAAGCTAAGCGAATCTGCGATTGATAGATCGTCGGAGAGCGACGATCCGGCTGATGATTTTGATGGCAATGCCGAGATCCCGGCTACGACCGAAAGCGTGCCTGAACGCCCGTTCTCCACCGCAAGCGCCAGGATACTGCTGATCGAAGACGATCGTGAAATCGCCGAGGAAATGGCGAGCGAGCTTCTCGATTTGGGATACGTGGTCTGCCATGTCGCAACAGGGTCTGAGGGCGCCGAAGAGGCCCGGCGGGGACGCTACGATCTCTTGATCGTCGATGCGCTTCTTCCTGGCTGCGATGGATTTTCGATCATTCAAGGATTGCGCCGCGATCGCATACAAGTCCCGGTCCTCGTCGTCAGTGCTCTCGGCGCTGTGAATGACCGCGTGCGCGGCCTGAAGGTGGGCGGTGACGATTATCTGACGAAGCCCTTCGCATTACCGGAGCTTGCAGCCCGCGTGGAGGCATTGCTTCGCCGGCCGCTGGAAACCCGCGCGACCGTATTGCGTGTGGGACCGTTGGAGCTCGACCTGATAGAACGGATTGCCAAGCGTGGGGACCGCATTATCGAGTTGTCTAAGAGCGAATTTAAGCTGCTGGAGTATTTCATGCGCCGTCCGGATCGCGTGGTAACACGCGAAATGCTCCTGGAAGATGTGTGGCATTACCGGTTCCTTCCCCAGACCAACCTCGTGGACGTGCACATCGGACGGCTGCGCCGCAAAGTCGATGGTCCCAGCGAAATGCCCCTTTTGCTTAGCGTGCGCGGGAAGGGCTTCGTTTTCCGTGAATCGCACTAGCTTTCTCCGAGGTGGCGCGTATCGCCTGTCTTTGGTCTATGCCGCGGCCTGCGTGCTGTCGGGAATTCTGCTGATCGCGACGATTTATTGGCAGACGAAAGTATTTGAGACGAAACGCATTGGCGCTTTTGTCGTGATGGAAGCGGATGCAATCTCGCGCGGCTCGAACGACCAGATCCTGTGGAGCGTGCGGAACCGGACCGCTCCTAGAGCTCCGGATGAGTATAACGACCTGATCCTCGTGGCGCTTTTCACGTCGGATCACCGGCCGCTGGCGGGGAACCTCGGGCACCTGCCTTCCGATCTCCCGGTGGATGGCCGAGCGCACGAAGTCGAACTCACGCCGTCAGCGGACGAACCCACGGCTCCGCAACCGATTATCGCTGTAGCACGGGCATTGGCGGATGGCAGGATTTTGCTATTTGGCCGCGGTATTCGTGTCCTGACGACCCTGGAAGGTATCGTTGCCCAGGCGTTGTTACTGGGCGCCATTCCCGCCATCGGGCTGGTCATTGCGGCTGGCATTTGGCTGAGCCGGCAGGCGCAGTGGCGGGTAAAGGCTGTCAACCAGAGTATTGAACGGATCATGCAAGGCCACGTCCAGGAGCGGCTGCCGGTGCAAGATACCGCAGACGATTTTGATCAACTCGCCAGCAGCGTTAATCGCATGCTCGCCAAGATCGAAGGCCTTCTCGCTGAAGTACAGGGCGTGGGAGACAATATTGCTCACGACCTCCGGACGCCGCTCGCCAGGGTCCATACTCTGCTGGAGCGTGGACGAGACAGGGCGCGAACGTTGGACGAGCTCGTAGCGGTCACTGACCGCGCCATCATCGGCCTTGATCAGGCACAGTCGATCATCACCGCGTTGCTAAGGATCGGCGAAATAGAGAGCGGCCAAAGAAAATCAGGTTTTGGCGACGTCAACCTTACTGAACTCGTGCAGGAGGCAGGCGAGCTCTACGGACCGATGGCCGAGGCGAAGCCGGTTCATTTTGAGGTTCGGACCGACCCGGCGGCATGGGTTTACGGTGACAGAGATCTGTTGATTGAAGCCATTGCCAACCTTCTGGACAATGCGATCAAATTCACCCCACCAGGGGGCACCGTGCGTCTTCAACTCGCGGCTCGCGCGGAGGGGTTGGTCGTTCGCGTGTCCGACACCGGCCCAGGAATTCCCCCCGAGGAGCGCGCGGCGGTCCTGAAGCGCTTCTACCGGATCGACAAGAGCAGGAACATCGAGGGCAGCGGCTTGGGCCTGAGCATCGTTCTCGCCATAGTCAACCTGCACGACTTCAGCATCACAGTCAGCGCCACGCAGCCAGGCTGCTGCTTCGAGATATTCTGCTATGCTCGGCGCCAGAACGAGGCAGCAACCGCCCGGGGGAGACCATTGGCGCAGCCAATGAAGCGTTCGACACGTGATCGCAGTAGTGAAGCCGACAACATTGGCCGAAACGAGCGTCGCGTGCGCATCGACGTAATTTCGGACGCCTCCGACTAGCCGCCCGAATAGATTGAGAAGGGAGCTCGACCGCTATGCTGGCGTGTGTAGGCATTGCACTGAGCCAACTCGTGCAACGCATCTCATCGGCGATCCGGCTTAGTCATTGCCCGTTGATGCCTTTGCACCCTTGCAAGCCCGGATCGTATAGCTAATGATCGCCATTGTCCGCATCGCGCTCAGCCGGCCCTATACTTTTATTGTGCTGGCAATCTTGATCGCGCTGTTCGGCGTTTTGTCGTGGTTTCGCACGCCTACCGACATTTTCCCCAATATCGGCATTCCGGTGATCAGCGCGGTATGGACGTACAATGGCCTGCCGCCGGACGACATGTCTGGACGCATCGTTTATTACTATGAAAGAACGTTGTCCGCCCAGGTCAACGATATCGAGCATATCGAATCGCAGTCGCTGCCCGGTTACGGTGTGGTCAAGATCTTCTTCCAGCCCGGCGTCAACATCAACGGCGCGCTGGCGCAGGTCACCGCCGCCTCACAGACCGTGCTGAAGCTGCTGCCATCGGGCATTACGCCACCTTACGTGCTGACCTTCAACGCCTCCAGCGTGCCGATACTGCAGTTGGCATTGTCGAGCAATACACTGTCGCAATCGGTTTTATTCGATGATGGGCAGAACTTTATTCGCCCGCAACTTGCCACGGTCGCGGGCGCCGCTATCCCATCGCCCTACGGCGGCAAGGTGCGGCAGGTTCAGGTCGACATCAACCAGCAGAAGCTGCAGGCCTATCACCTGTCGGCACAAAACGTCGTGGAGGCACTGGCGGCGCAGAATCTGATCACTCCTGTCGGCACCGAGAAGATCGGAAAGTTCGAATACATCGTCTCTTTGAATGACGCGCCGCGCGAAATCGCCGAATTGAATGACCTGCCAATCAAGAAGGTGAACGGTACTATCGTGTACATCCGCGACGTGGCCTTCGTGCACGACGGCGCGCCCCCGCAGACCAACGTGGTGCGGGTCGACGGAACCCATGCGGTGTTGATGACGATCCAGAAGTCCGGCTCCGCCTCTACGCTCGACGTGATCAATGGCGTCAAGAAGCTGTTGCCGAAAATCCGGGAGTCCTTGCCGAAAAGCCTGTCGCTCCATGCCGTCGGCGATCAGTCCGTGTTTGTGAATGACGCGGTATCGGGGGTGATCCGCGAGGGCGCCATTGCTGCCGCCCTGACCGGGCTGATGATCCTGCTTTTCCTCGGAAGCTGGCGATCGACGTTGATCATCACGATCTCCATCCCGCTCGCCATTCTGGCCTCGATTACCACGCTGTCGGTGTTGGGGGAAACCATCAACGTGATGACGCTTGGCGGCCTGGCTCTCGCGGTCGGCATCCTGGTGGACGACGCCACGGTAACCATCGAGAACATCAACTATCACCTGGAGCAGGGCAAGGAGATCGAGCCGGCGATCATGGACGGGGCCCGCCAGATCGTCGTGCCGGCCACGGTTTCGCTGCTGTGCATCTGCATCGTGTTCGTGCCGATGTTCGGCCTGGGCGGCGTCGCCGGCTTCCTGTTTCGACCGCTCGCCGAGGCGGTGGTGTTCGCGATGATCGGATCGTATATCCTATCGCGCACCCTGGTGCCCACGCTGGCCAGCTACCTGCTGCGCGGCCAGACGCTGGACGGCGGCCACGATCCCCATGCGAAGCCGCCCACCCGCAACCCGTTGGTGCGCTTTCAGCGCGGTTTCGAGCACCGGTTTGAGCAGATCCGCTCCGGCTACAGAAACCTGCTGGACATCGCGCTTAGCCTGCGCTGGATCTTCGTGATCGGCTTCTTGGCCGTGGTCGCGGCCTCATTCATGTTGGTTCCGTTCCTGGGCGAGAACTTCTTCCCCGCGGTCGACGGCGGCCAGATCAAACTGCATCTGCGCGCTCAGGTCGGCACCCGGATCGAGGAGACCGCCAAGCTGTGCGATCAGGTCGAGGACGCCGTCCGGCAAACCATCCCGCCCAACGAACTCGATAATGTCGTTGACAACATCGGCCTGCCGATCAGCGGCATCAACATGGCGTACGCTAATTCTGGAACAATCGGCGTCAGTGATGCCGATATCCTGATCTCCTTGAAGCCGGACCATCATCCAACAGCCGGTTATGTCACCACCTTGCGAGGGCGCCTGCCGCAACTCTTTCCCGGCACAACCTTCGCCTTCCTCCCGGCCGACATCGTGACCCAGATTCTCAATTTCGGTCTGCCGGCACCGATCGACGTCCAGGTGATCGGCAGCAACCTAACCGCCAATCGCGCCTATGCCGACAAGCTGTTCAAGCGCATCGTTCAGGTGCCGGGGATGGCGGATACCCGGATCCAGCAGGCCTTCAATGCCCCAACGCTCAATGTTGACGTCAACCGCTCGTTCGCGAGCGAGGTCGGACTAACCGAGCGCGACTTCGCGACCAGCATGCTCGACAATCTCGCCGGCAGCATCCAGACCGCCCCGACGTTCTGGCTGAACCCGAAAACCGGCGTTTCCTATCCTATCGCCGTGCAGATGCCCCAATACCGGATCGATACCATGGGGGAGCTGAACAACATGCCGATCACCGCGGAGGGCGGTACTCAACTATTGGGCGCCATGGCGACTATCAGTCGCGGTCCCAGCAGCGCGGTGGTTTCCCACTATAACGTGCAGCCGGTCATCGACATCTACGGCACCACCCACGGCCGCGACCTCGGTGCGATCGCGGCCGACGTCCGCAAGATCCTGCATGACACGGCCTCCGAGGCACCGCCCGGCTCGACCATAGTATTGCGCGGCCAGGTCACCACCATGACCAGCGCCTATGAACAGTTGATCGAGGGCCTTGGAATGGCGGTGGTGCTGATCTACTTGCTGATTGTCGTCAACTTCCAGTCTTGGCTGGATCCGTTCGTCATCGTGACGGCGCTGCCGGCAGCCCTCGCCGGAATTGTCTGGATGCTGTTCGGCACCGGCACGACCCTCTCGGTGCCTGCATTAACCGGAGCGATCATGTGCATGGGCGTCGCGACCGCGAACAGCATTTTGGTCATCAGCTTCGCGCGCGAGGTTCTGGCGCGCGGCGCTGATGCCGTGACCGCCGCCAAGGAAGCGGGCGCCACCCGCTTCCGCCCGGTGCTGATGACCGCACTGGCGATGATCATCGGCATGGCACCCATGGCCCTCAGCGCCGAACAGAACGCGCCGCTCGGCCGAGCAGTGATCGGCGGACTCCTCTTCGCAACAATCGCAACCTTGTTCTTCGTCCCGGTGGTGTTTTCGATCGCGCACCACAATACCGCGCGGGCATCCACATCGTCATCGCGCCAGGAACAGCGGGCCCATTCGCATGCTTGAGACAGAGGGACGCCAGATGCCTCGGGACACCGCAGCGGAACCTCCCGGCGGGCAACGCGAGGGCAAGCCGCCGGGCAAACGACCGAGGATGCTGGGCCTCGTGCTGATTGTGATCCTTATCGGCGCCATCGCATTGGGCGCGTCCGGCATTTGGAGCCGGCAGCAAAATGAGGCCGAGCTGACCCGGTGGACCAAGGCGCAGGCCATTCCCACCGTCGCCGTTGTAACCCCGGAGCGTGGCGCCAAGGATCAGGAACTTATCTTACCGGGCGACATCGAGGCTTACTACGAAGCGTCGATCTATGCCCGCGTCCCCGGCTATCTCAAGATGTGGTACAAGGATATTGGTGCCCACGTGAAGGCTGGCGAACAGCTTGCGGTCATCGACACACCCGACCTCGATCAACAGCTTGAACAGGCCAAAAGCGATCTCGCCAGCGTGCGAGCCGGCGCTAACCTTGCTGAGCTGACCGCGAAGCGATGGCACTCGCTGCTCGCATCCCAATCGGTCTCGCAGCAAACGGCGGATGAGAAAGAAGGCGATGCGGTTGCCAAGAAAGCCCTTGTCGCGGCGTCACAGGCCAACGTGGACCGGCTGCAGGCGATGGAGAACTTCAGATACATCACCGCACCGTTCGATGGGGTTGTAACCGCGCGGGAGACCGATATCGGCGCGCTGATCAATGCCGGAAGCGGCTCGGGTGTGGAGCTGTTCAAGGTCGCCGACATCCATCAGATGCGCGTTTATGTGCGGGTTCCCCAGGCCTATGCGAGCCAGCTCAAGCAGGGGATGGAAGCGGACCTGAAGTTGGCGCAATACCCACATCAGACCTTCAAGGCCAGCCTGGAGACAACCTCAAACGCGATCTCGAAGGAATCGCGCACCGTGCTTGTCGAACTGAAGGCGGATAACCCGGAAGGCAAGCTTTGGCCGGGCACCTTCGCTGAAGTGCACTTCCACTTGCCGCCGGATACCGATGTCTATCACATTCCAACCAGTGCGCTGGTCTTTCGGGAGCATGGTCTGCAGATTGCCACCGTTGGCGCCGACGACAAGGTTTCACTCAAATCGGTCAGCGCCGGTCGCGACCTGGGCACCGAGATCGAGATACTTTCCGGGCTCAGCCCGTCCGACCGGATTATCGACAACCCGCCAGACTCGATTAACACGGGCGATACGGTCAAGGTCGCGAGTGCAACCAATAACGACAACACCCCGCAGATAGCCAGCTCGAAGCAGGATACCGGGGCTGAGCACTGATGCCTGCAAGGCTGTGTGTTCTCGCAGGGTGTGCGATTGGGCTCGCGAGCTGCGATCTGGCCCCCGCGTACACGCCGCCGGCTGTGGCAATGCCCAATGCCTTCAGAGAGGAAGTCGTCGCCAAGCCGGGGAGGCAACCGAAAACCGGTCCCTGGCAACCGGCGCAACCCTCGGACGCCGCGCCGCGAGGCCCTTGGTGGGAGGCGTACCGCGATCCCGAGCTGGACCGGTTGGAGACCCAGGTTGACGTCGCCAACCAGACGCTCGCAGCCACTGTTGCCGTCTACGACCAGGCTCGCGCCTTCGCACAGGAGGCAGAGGCTGGCCTATACCCCACGGTCGGTGTCGGTGGAACCATTACTACGAACAAACAATCGACACGCCGGCCGCTCCGTTCCGCGAACCAGCCAAACTATTATGGCGCCAACACGATCGGCGCGCAGGCAAATTATGAGGCCGACGTTTGGGGTCGGGTCCGCGACTTCGTGGCGGCCGGCAAAGCATCCGCTCAGGCGAGCGCTGCCGATTTGGAGTTGCTTCGCCTCAGCCTGCATGCCGAACTGGCGAACGACTACGTAACGTTGCGTGGTCTGGATGAGCAGATCAGGCTGCTAAACGACACGGTAACTGCCTATCGGCGGGCATTGACTTTGGTGCAGAACCGGTTCCGGGGCGATATTGCCTCCGGGGTTGACGTCGCTCAGGCGGAGACGCAACTCGCCAGTGCGAAGGCGCAGATTTCCGATGTTATGTCGCGGCGGCAGTTGCTGGAACATGCGATCGCCACGCTGATCGGTCAGCCGGCCTCGATGTTCTCCCTGGGGGAGTCGGCGGTGCCAATCCGCCAGCCGAACGTGCCGGCGGGCCTTCCGTCGACGTTGCTGCAACGGCGCCCGGATGTCGCCGCGGCCGAACGGCAGGCGGCGGCGGCCAATCAGATGGTCGGCGTGGCACGAGCAGCGTTCTACCCATCGTTTTCGTTAGGCGCGAGCGGCGGCCTGCAGAGCACAGGAGTGAACCTGTTCAGCGTTCCGTACTCGTTCTGGTCACTCGGGCCCTCAGTCTCGCTGCCACTGTTCGAAGGCGGCCTGCGGCGTGCCGAACTCGCCGGCGCCAAGGCAGCGTTCGAATCGGCAACGGCACAATATCGAGCCGCAGTGCTGAACGCCTTCCAGGAAGTCGAAGACAACCTCGCGTTGCTGCGCTGGCTGCGGCAGGCAACACAGGATGAAGATGCCGCGGTCACGGCCGCGCAGCGAAGCGTCTCCATGGCACTAACGCTGTATCGTGACGGCGCGGAGAATTACCTACAGGTGATAACGGCTCAGACTGCGGCGCTGCAGGCGGAGCAAACCGCGCTCGATTTGCGTACCCGCCGGCTGCAAGCGAGTATTGGCTTGATCAAGGCGACAGGCGGCGGGTGGACCACTGCTGATCTGCCTTTGGAGAAGTTGCTGTGACGCTGGCCCCCTCATGTGAACAGTGTGCATTCTGGCGCCAGCACGGCCCCCGCGATGGCACCTGCCGGCGCAATGCGCCGCGCCCGACCGAGGCTCCTGACGAGATCGCCCACTGGCCGATGACGGACGCGCAAGAGCGTTGCGGTCAGGGTATCATGCGCGATCAGGCGCCGGTTTCGGTTTCGTGTGGCGAGTGCCGCTTCTGGCGCACCAACCCCGGGGGTGGGATCGATCCGCAGAACCGCCGCGACGCGCGTCGCGACTGGTGGAAGACCGCCGGTCACTGCGTTCGTCGGGCCCCCCAACCATCTTCCGATCCGGGCTGTCGGGGCTTCTGGCATGCCACCAGTTTCGAAGACAGTTGTGCCGAAGGTGAGCCAATACTGAGATAACCTTCGCTACGCTGCACCTCTCTCAAGTGAAAGCTGCAGTGACTTCATCGAGCTTTCGAGAGTAACGCTGACTCTCGGGGATAGCGAGCGAGACAAAAATCAGAGAATAGCGAGCGAAACATAAATCGGATTGCGGCTGAAATTTTACAATATAGAAATTTTGTTTGGAAAAACGACCATCGCAGCCACGACCTCGCGTTTCCAGTTGCGGCATCGATACAGAGAGCATTATAGAAAACCACTAGACCGTCATCTCCCGCCTCTGGTGTGCTCGCCCGATACGCGCCATCTCCTCGCTATGGCCGGCGATCACCCGCACCCCTTCGTCTAACCGCTCGACGATAGTCCCGGGCGTACAGCCCTCCAGGAACGCGATCCCGTTGCGCCGGCACGCCGCGAACACCTTGTCCCGAGCCGCCTGCATCACCGGCGGATACGGGTCGCGCAACAGCTTCACGGACCCTAACGACAAACTCAGGTCCCCAGGGCCCATCTCGGCAAAACCGAGCCCCGGCACGGCACAGATGGCATCGGCATTGGCGATCCCTTCGGGGCTCTCCAGCTTTACCCCCAGCAGCAACTCCCCGCGCGGGTTCAGCGGCCACGGATCACAACGATCCATATAATCCTCGGCGGACACCCCCCAAACCGGAGCCGCACTGGTTTCCGACCCACGCCCGCGGGTACCGATCCCCAATCGCCCCTCCCGCGCCCGAGGCCGAACCGCGCCATCCAACCGAGCCTCCGGCGACGGCAACCCAGGATCGACACCACCGAGATGGTGCGGATACCGGCAAGCCTCCACGAACGCCCGCACCGCGTCGGCCGTCTCTGCCTGGCACAGCAGAATTCCATGCGCGCCGCGTCCCAGGATCTGGCGAAATTGCCAGGCGTTGAAGCGAACATTCGCCTCATCCGTGCCGTTGACCGGAGCCTCCACGATCACCGCCGGCGCGCGGTGACCCGATCGGGCCGGCCCGCCATCCACCAACCCCCGCAAATACTCCTCGAGCCCGGTCATATCGAATGCCCCGTGCTCCATCCCGACATTGATGTAATCGGCCCAGGTGCCGGCGTCGTGGCGCCCCTGCTCATGGGTCAGCACGTGGCCGCTATGCTCGCCGTCGTAATAAATCGCCTGCCCCTGCTCCAGCAGTTCGATGGCTCGGTTGATACGGTGCGCCATGTGGGTCCTCCCGTTCTGGCGTGTAATCCTGCCCCCATCAACCGCATGGTGAAAGAGCGCCGGTGCTGATACACGGCGCCGTCATGACGTCGAAGCGCTCCGACCGCACCCTCGAACTGCTCCGCCGCCTATGGCGCGACCACCTGATCCACCACAGACCAAGGCTGCTGCTGGTCACCGCCCTGACCCTGTTGATGGCCGGCGCGACCGCGCTTTACCCCGTGGTCATCAACCACGCCTTCGACATGTTCACCAACCACGACCGGCGCATCCTGTACCAAATCCCGGCCTTGGTCGTGGCCGTCACCGGGATAAAGGCACTCGCTCAGTATTTTCAGAACGTCCAGGTCCAGCAGATTGTGCTGCTGGTCATTCGTGAGCTACAGGGCCGGATGTTCGCCCACCTTACCCGCGCCGATCTCGCCCGCATGGAACGCGAGGCCCCGGCCCAGTTCGCGGCCCACTTTACGACCGACGCCGCCACCATCCGGGAGGCACTGACCCGTGCCGTCAACGGCATTGCCGACGTGGTCACCGTGATCGGCCTGATCGCCAGCATGATCTACCTGAACTGGCTGCTGTCGCTGATTGCCGCCGCGATGTATCCCGTGGCCATCCTGCCGATCGAGCGCATCGGTCAGCGCGTCCGCCGCGCCTCCGGCGGCATGCAGGAACGCGTCGGCGAGACCGCCGCTCTGCTGAACGAGAGTTTCGCCCAGGCCCGTACTGTCCGCGCCTACCGCCTGGAGGCGCAAGAAACCGATCGCGCCGAGGCCGCCTTCACCCAGCTCTACAAATCCCTGCTGCGGATGACAAAAAGCCGCTCCCGGGTAGACCCGGTATTGGAGGTCCTGGGTGGCGGCGCAGTCGCTGCCGTCATCGGGTTCGAGGGCTGGCGCGCCGCCGTCAGCGACCACGCGCTCGGTGATTTCACCGGCTTCGTCGCCGCGCTGCTGATCGCCGCCCGCCCACTGCGCGCCCTCGGAACGCTGAACGCCGCACTGCAAGAGGGCTTGGCGGGCATGGTCCGCGTCTTCACCATTATCGACGAGCAGCCGACGATCAAGGATGCCTACGATGCCGTCTCGCTGCCCCCCGGCCGCGGATACGTGGTGTTCGACAATGTCCGCTTCGTCTACCCCGACGGTCGCGAGGGCTTGCGAGGCCTCTCGTTCGAGGCGCTTCCCGGCACCACCGTCGCCCTGGTCGGGCCGTCCGGCGGCGGCAAGTCCACGGCGCTGGCTATGATCCCGCGGCTGCAGGATGCCTCCTCCGGCGCGGTACGGATCGATGGCGCTGATGTCCGGACGGTCACCCTCAACAGCCTTCGGGACAGTATTGCCTATGTCGGTCAGGATGCGCTGCTGTTCGACGACACGGTTGCCGCGAACATCGCCATGGGCCGCCCGGACGCCTTGCGCCCCGAAATCGAGGCTGCCGCCGAGGCTGCAGCCGCCTCTGGCTTCATCGCGGCGTTGCCGTTGGGTTACGAGACGGTGGTTGGTCCCGGTGGTCAACGCCTATCCGGCGGCCAACGTCAACGCGTCTCACTGGCCAGAGCATTGCTGCGCAATCCCCGCATTCTGCTGCTGGACGAAGCCACTAGCGCGCTTGACACCGAGAGCGAGGCCGCCGTGCAGACGGCACTGGCAACACTGCGAAAGGGCCGCACTACCATCGTAATCGCTCATCGGCTATCCACCGTGCGCGATGCAGACCTGGTTGTGGCGCTGGCAGATGGTCGGGCACAGGAATGTGGCACCCATGCCCAACTCATGAACCGGGACGGGCTCTATTCTAGACTTGTGAGAAGCCAGACTCTGCTTATGGCGTGAACCCGGTTAGGCCCCCAATGTGAGCTGCAGGGCGGGACCATGATCCCGCCCCGCAGGTGACTAGTTGGATTGTTTCGCAGCGTCCAACACGCGCTGCTTAACCTGCGGATTGTTCTGCGCGGTGCGCATAACGGTTGTGTATTCCTGAATCGAAATCCCGCGGGACTGAATGGCCTGCACCGCCTCGGCATTGGCCTGCTCGCTGAGGCCCTTCTTCTGCTCCGGCGAGGCGGAGTCCATCTGCCCCTGATACTTCTCCTGCAGTTTCGCGACGTCATGCAGCGCCGCTCCGGCTTTGCCGATGGTTTGGTCGGGAATGGCGGAGGGGCTTGTTTGGGTGTCTGGGGTCTGCGCCATGCCCAGCGCCGGGGATAGCGCAAGGGCGGCGGTTGCAGCCAAGGTTACGATACGTCGCATGTCAAAGCACCTCCCGAGCCGCGTCGACCAGCCGGCGTTCAAGATCCTCATTAGCCTCGGCGGCCTGAAGCACCGAGTTGTAGTCCTGGATCGAAATTCCCTGCTCGCCGATCACGCGTTCCGCGGCAGCACGCGCTTTGTCTGCCAACACCTCCCGGGTGTCATCGTCTGACTCCGACTCCGCCTGCATGGCGAAATCCTGCTGAATTCGAGCGACCAGACCGGCGGCCGAACCGACCCTGACCACCATATCCTGGGAGATGGTATCCGGGTTGGTTTGAATCGGTGCCATTTCTCTCTCCGTTATTGCCTTAAGGTGTGATCTATACGGATCACCCGAACTCCAACGAGGGTCCGTCCGTTGGGTTCAACGAAAATCGGGCCGCCCTTTGCGGATGAGCGTTAAAAGGCTGTATGAAGGCCGAACTCCTGACCGAGGAAATTGTCATGGCACCGCCGCCCGTCATCCGTCTTCACCCCGAGGACAACGTCGTCATTGCACGCGCCACGCTCTTGCCGGGGGCTCCGGTCGGCGACAATGTGCTGGCCACCCAGCGCATCCCCGCCGGGCACAAGGTGGCGGTTCGCGCGATCGCGCGCGGCGACGCAATCAGGCGCTATGGGCAGATCATCGGCTTTGCCTCCGCCGCCATCTCGCCGGGTGAGCACGTGCATGTGCAGAACTGCGAAATGGGGGATTTTGCCAAGGATTATGCCTATGGCGTCGATGCCCGTCCGACCGACTTCTTCGAGCCGGCGGCGACGTTCCAAGGCATCCGCCGGCCCGATGGGAAAATCGCCACGCGCAACTACATCGGCATCCTGACGAGTGTAAACTGCTCGGCGCACGTGGCCGGGGTCGTTGCGGATATGTTCCGGCGCAATCCGTTCACCGGCGACGACCCCCTGGCGGATTTTCCGAATGTTGATGGGGTGGTCGCTCTGACCCACAAGACCGGCTGCGGGATGACGCAGGACGAGCCGTTGCGGGTGCTCCGGCGCACACTGGCCGGCTACGCCCGCCATCCCAATTTCTCCCACGTCATCGTCCTGGGCCTGGGCTGCGAGGTGAACCAAATCGGTGGTCTGATGGAGGAGCAACGCCTCGCCGGTCGCCTCAAGGCTATGGACATCCAGACGATGGGCGGCAGCCGCAAGACGGTGGCCGCGGGCGTGTCTTTCGTCAAAGACATCCTGGCGGAGTCGAACCAGGTGACCCGAGTGACAGTGCCGGCCGCCGACCTGACGGTCGCGCTGCAATGCGGCGGGTCCGACGGTTACTCAGGCGTATCGGCCAATCCCGCGTTGGGCGCCGCAAGCGATTTGCTGGTGCGTCACGGCGGCACGGTGATCCTGTCGGAAACACCGGAAACCTACGGCGCGGAACATCTGTTCACGCGGCGGGCCGTGTCGCAGGAAGTCGGCGAAAAGCTGGTCGGACTAATGCGCTGGTGGGAGGACTACACGCGCCAGGAAGGTGCGGAGATGAATGCCAATCCATCCCCCGGCAACAAGGCCGGCGGTCTAACAACGATCTTGGAAAAGTCGCTCGGTGCGATGGCCAAGGCCGGCAGCACCAACCTTGTCGACGTGGTCCGCTACGCAGAGGAAGTGAAGGCGCACGGCTTCGTCTTCATGGACACGCCGGGCTATGATCCGGTTGCCGCAACGGGACAGGTAGCCGGCGGCGCCAACCTCGTGTGCTTCACCACCGGGCGTGGCAGCGTGTTTGGCTGCAAACCCGCGCCATCGATCAAGCTCGCAACTAACACTCCGATGTATAAGCATATCGAGGACGATATGGATGTGAACTGCGGCACCGTGCTGGACGGTGACGAAACGGTGCAGCAAGCGGGGCAGCGGATTTTCGACCTGATCCTGCGCGTGGCATCAGGCGAAAGGACCAAAAGTGAGCAGTTCGATTTTGGCGCGGCGGAGTTCGCGCCCTGGGTGCTTGGCGCGACAATGTAGCCGCTGAAGATGGGGAACGCGGCGCAACGATTTCGCTGACTTGGTTGTCGCTGCATTTTCGTTCGGCACCATGACGAAGGGAAGAACTGAGACAGTTGCGGGCCTCACTATGCCGCTTTGTCATTTAATGGCCCGTTCCCCTCCCGCGGAGGCAGGCTCTATAATCACCCCGCACAGTAGCGCACGGTGGTCCGGTGTCTCTCGACGAACTCGCCAATTTCCTGAATTCCAGCAGCGCTCCGCAGGGCTGCATGGATTTGTCCGAATTGGACGGATTTCTGGCCGGCCTGGTCGCTGGACCCGAAATCGTGCCGCGCGAGGAGTGGTTGGCCGAGGTGTGGGACAATGAAGAACCGGACTACCTCGACGAATTCGGAACAGGAGTCTGTCGAACACGCCATCTTTGACCGCTACGCCGGCATCGAGTCTGGATTGAGCGCTACCCCGTTGGGTTATACCGCAATCTTGTGGCAGGACGAGGCCGGGACCACGGTCGCGGAAGACTGGGCCGCGGGGTTCATGCAGGCCGTCAGCCTTCGGGCCAAGGCTTGGCAACCGGCGCTGGCCGATGAGGATGCCTCCATGCTGCTGATCCCGATCGCCAGCCTTGCGGGCATGACGCTGCCGGAGTTAGAACGGGGCGGCCAGGCGATGTCCGACGACGCCCTCGAGGGCCTGATGCAGGACGCGGAGCAGGTATTGCCGGTATGTGTCCTCGGCTTGCGCCGGTTCTGGCAGGATAGGGCGTCCGGCGTCGGGATGGTCCGACACTAAAAGCACGATAGCGCCGTGGAACGTTACCGGCGCGTGATTCATGCGAGCAAACAACGAGTGCGATTGAAGACTTGACGTCCGGCCGGCGCAAAGCTTCGCCGGGTCCGTATCAGACAGATTTGATAAATGTTGCGGAAACCTAGCGAGGCGGCGGGCCGTTTCGCTGTTATGCCCAATCCGCGAACCACCCGACGTCTCGCCTGGATCGGCGTTCCGGTCGCGTTACTGATCGCGCTGGCGGCATTCTGGAACTGGGATTGGTTCATCCCGATCGTGCAGTCGCGTGCTTCCGCTGCGATTGGCCGCCCTGTTACCATCTCCCACCTGCATTTGCGCTTGGGTCGTGTGGTAACGGTAGTCGCGGTCGGTGTGGTGGTTGCCAATCCCCCCGACTGGCCAAAGGATGACCCGCCGTTCGTGTCGATCAAGTCACTAACCATCCAGGCGGACGCATGGAGTTATGTTCGCGGTATCGGCCTCATACTTCCCGTGATCGGAATTGACGGTCCACGTGTCCTGGCCGCTGAAACGAAAGATGGCGCTGCCAACTTTCGCCTTTCGACGGCGGGTGGGGGCAGCAGTTCGTTGAAAATCGGTGAAGTGCGCATCATCGACGGCGACGCGCACGTGGTAATTCCCCCTTTGAAAGCGGATTTCAACGCGAGGATCGAAACCCAGGGAGATGGCGATGCCGCCAAACTTGTGGTGGATGCCAAAGGCACCTATGCCGCGCAACCGATAACGGCGCGTTTGGTGGGAGGGGCTCTGCTGTCCCTGCGTGATACAAAAAATCCGTGGCCGGTGGAGCTGAATGTCGAAAACGGGCCGACGCACGTCAGCCTGGACGGTGCTGTGGAAGACCCCGTCGCGTTCGAGGGCGCTGATGTGCGGCTCCGATTCAGCGGCCCGGATATGGGACTGTTGGAGCCGCTGGTTGGCTTCCCAATTCCGAAAACGGCGGCCTATCAGCTCCAGGGCAAGCTTGACGTTCACGGTCTGGATAAGATTCGCTTCACAGATTTTCAGGGGCGCCTCGGGAACTCAGACATCGCCGGCACGATCGAGGAGCAACCGAGTGGAACTGAGGTTAAAGGCAAGACGAAGCCTGTCGTAACAATGGACTTGCGGTCGAACCGGGTCGATCTGACGGATCTGAACGGGTTCATCGGCGGAACGCCCGCCCGATCCAACACCGCCAACGCCACGCCTGAACAACGCGAAGCCGCGGCCAAAGCGAACGCCAGTCCGAAGCTGTTGCCTGATACCCCGATCAGCGTGCCGCGATTCGATTGGGCGGATATTCACCTGCGCTATCACGGTGCGCATATCTTGGGTCGGAATATTCCGCTGGACGACCTGACTGTCGCCCTCGATGCGGTGGGCGGCCGGATCACCGTGCATCCGATCAGCTTTGGCGTAGGCAAAGGCCAACTGACCGGCAACATCGATCTGACCCCGGAGTCCGGCAAAAACGTGCATGCAAAGATCGATTTGCGCATGCGCAACCTGGATGTCTCGCGGATGATGGCGGCCACCCATACGTTCGAGGGCGCCGGGTCCGTCAGCGGCGTCGGAGCGATCAACTCTTCCGGAGAACTCCTTGGCGTCGCTCATGGCGAATGGCAATGGCGAGGTCAAGATGGCGATGTCCGGTGGCGATTTATCCGCGGTGCTGGTTGACCTCACCGGTTTGCATTTCGGCAACGCACTGCTTTCCGCGCTGGGTGTCCCAAACAAAACGCAGGTGCAATGCTTTGTTGGCGATCTTGGAATGCACCGCGGCATCCTCGAGTTCAAGGCAATGACGCTCGACACCGGGGAGGGCATCACCAATGTCGGTGGCAACGTCGATTTGTCGAAAGAAACCATCGACCTGTCGTTGAAAACGGACGCGAAGCATTTCTCGGTCGGATCGCTCCCGACGCGCATCAACATCAGTGGCACGTTCAAGGACCCGAAAATCCGGCCGGGCGCCGAAGTCGGGGCCCGGGCGGGCGCGGTGGCGGGATTAGCGGCCCTGTTCGCGCCGTTGGCGATCTTGCCAACGATCCAATTCGGCACCTCGGAGGCGGAAGACGCACGCTGTGGCCAGTTGCTGCAGCAAGCTCGGGCGAGTGCCGGGGGCAAGGCGCTCCCGCCCCCGATCCAGGGCGCATCAGCGGAGCACTGAGTTGCATCCTGCCGGCTGACGTGGCTTCCTGAGCACCGTCTGTTCAGGAGGGGACCAATGGCATTCTACGAACTGCGCCAATACAAAGTACTGCCCGGCCAGATGGCGGGCTGGGTGAAGATCATGGAGGAGGAAATCATCCCGTTCCAGGTTGCCAAGGGGATGGTGATTACCGGCAGCTTCCAGGGCGAAACCAACTCCTCGGTTTATATCTGGCTGCGTCGGTTCGAGAGCGAGGAGCAAAGGGTGGCGCTCTACGCCGCGGTTTATGAGTCGGAGTATTGGAAGACTCAGATTGCGCCCCGTGTGCCAGAATATCTGGACCGCTCGGCAATCGTGGTGACGCGGATCGTGCCTACAGCGAAATCTACGGTTCAGTAGGGGAGGGGCGGCCGCCGCGCCGGTCGCCCTAATTCCAGAACGCTTTTTTGACGTCGTGCGAGACGGGGATTCGAAGCCCTTGATCCCCGGCCCTCCGCCTGCGAAAAAGCTCCCGGCAACCTTGGGGAACAAACGTGCCGCCGACCAAGCCACTCACCGAGGGTCAGAAAGCGTACGAAGCCAGGCGCGCTGCCAAGGCTGGTATGAGCCTTGAAAAATGGCTCTCCAGCAAAGAGCGCGAGCGGGAGGCCGAAGCAAAGGCCGCGCTGAAGGCCGTCACCGTTGCCAAGCCGCCAAAGCCACCGGGCTTTTTCGGGCGGTTGCTGGAGCGCGCTCAGAAGCCGCTTGGATCCTAGTCTAGCAGCCCATGCGGACTGGAGCATCCATCCGCGCAAGCGATGGGTGACCATCGCGCGACGAACAACGGCCGGCTGGACTTTGATCGCCCCCCGGCTTGTCGGAGATGTCTCAACCTTCTTATCGCGCCTTCACAGCATAGCCGAGGGCGGTGCGGTTGCTCTGGGCGTCGATCTACCGATAGGCTTGCCGCGAGCCTACGCCGCCACTCGACCAGAGCCAGATTTCCCAACCTTCTTACGCGATGTTGGAAGCCTGCCGGAGTTCTTCAGCGTCTGCACTACAGTGGGCGACATTCGGCCGGAGCGTCCTTTCTATCCGGCCCGTGGCATCGCCGGGATAACTCGTCTCTCGCACGCGCTTGCGCTCGGTCTACCCGACGCGTCGGCCCTTTCCAGAGCATGCGACCGAGCGACGGCGGAGCGGCCAGCGGGGGCGCCGTTGTTCTGGACACTGGGTGCGAATCAGTCCGGCAAGGCCGCGATCGCTGCCTGGAAACACATGGTTCTGCCTGCGCTTACCGAAAACGCGAAGCTTCGATTGTGGCCGTTCGAGGGTTCATTTCGGTCCTTGCTATCCCCCGGCTGGATTGCTCTGGCGGAAACCTACCCAGCCGAGGCGCTACGTCATCTTGGCATCCGCTTGCGCGGCAGCAAGCGCCGGCACGCCGACCGCTGTGCTACCGCCGGCGCTCTGCTGGCGGCAATGGATCAGCAAGGCGCCTCACCTAACGTCGCAATGCGTCAAGCGATCCTCGATGGCTTCGGCGCGGACGCCAACGGCGAAGACCGGTTCGATAGTGTTCTGGGAGTATTGTGCGTGCTGAATGTCCTTGCGGGCAATCGGCCGGATACCGTACCCGCCGATCCATGGATTGAGCGCTGGGAGGGCTGGGTGCTTGGGCAAGCCGCATTGCCTTCTGTATCACTCCCGATATCGGATCAGCATCTGGCCGAGGCTACGGTCCTGGCACGCTAATTCGCAAACTGTGCGCCTGTCGCGGCATAATCCGACGGGTGGCCAATCAGTATCCGCGCCACCTCCGGCTGGCCGTTGTGCCAAAGGGCTCGGCCGCTGTCCGAAGTCGTTGATCCTGGGCGATCCACCCTTGTGCCGCAGCCTCGGAATCGAACCCGGCGGCCGTTTGCGGAAGTGCACCCACTCTAATGATTTCAACGACGAAGCTATCGTCCTCGCGGTGGACAATACGATAAGAAGTATCTGCCATCAGACATGATGGCACGACCCCGGCCTCACTGCACGTGAAGATTGGGGCGCCTGACGATGGATCGCATGACGATCGACGAACTCGATTGAGGATTATACCGGCTCCGGCCGCACAGTCGTCGCATCCTCCTCACGGGAAACCATAGCCGCGGCGCGCCGAACGGTGATGTCTTTCAGGCTGTGCACGCCGCCCGCGGTGGTTGCGAGCTTTACCTCGCCCTGCTCATCGTAAATCGCCGCGATATGGCGGAGTTGCACCACCACCAAGCCGCCGGTGGCAGCTTCGAATGTGACCCAACTCACCGGGCGCCGCGAGAAATCATCAGCTTGATATAATCCGCCCGGCTGGTCCCATCGTAGGACATACCAAATGGCTTCTTCTCCGTGGTGCCCGCCTTCGCCTCCGGGGCAGCCGGTTTGGACCGCTTAATCTTCGCGGAAGTCGGCGGCACGATCGAACGTGCGACGGCCACGCTGAGTTCCGTGGCCTGCCGGCTCGATCCGTCGGCGCGCCCTTCTCGCCAAGACGCGACGTCCTTGCGCAACTGGTCCTTGAGGGCATCAGCGCCGTCATCTCCCGCCGGTGTGGCATCGTCCCGGTTCGGGTCGTGGATGGTCGCTGCGCTCATGATTTTTCCTTTTCGTAAGTTGTCGCACGGTAACGTCGATCTAAGATTTAACGCCAATACGCCAAAGCAGGCATATTGAGCAAAAGCCGTCAGATCGCGCAGACAATAGTTTGTCTAGCCGAGTTTAGCCGGATGTGCCGCGTGAGTTCGTAGCCCATAAGTGCGCATGTTCGCTTGAAAATGCAAGTCTGCCGCCGTCGACCCCTGGCAAGGTGGCCCCAAAACCATTAAGCTGGGCTCTCGAGAGGCACTGCCGCCAGGGAGAGGCATCTCGAATCTTTCATGCCTCCTCAAACGCTGCCGGTAAACGTCCGGCCCTAAATATTATTGTCGGCTCGTCGTCGTATTCACCCAGTTCCGCGTCGCCCGAGGTCGAAAAGGCGACGACACCCGCCCGAGTTGATGCGAGGTCCTCTGCTCTCTTGTGGGCGAGTTCCAGTGACCGGCAGCGGACAGGAGTGTCGGCGGTTAACCGAGTGCCTTTGCCGAGTCTGAATGCCTGAACGAGAAAAACAGTCTCACGCGCCATGGAGAATTATTCCTAACCCTGCGACATCAGTTTGAATTCCAAACCGAGCCATCCCTGAACAAGGACTATCATGCAGATCCGAGTCGGCTACGAAATCGTCTATGACTGCGTTCAACCGACGCCGATGGTGTTGATGCTGCACGTCCACCATTCGCGGGTGGCCGATATCGTTGTTCCGGACCATCTGGTGACGGAGCCGGCTTTGCAGGTCCGTGCATACCACGACGCGTTCGGAAACTGGTGCAGCCGGATTGTGGCGCCCGCCGGACGAACCCGGATCGCCAGCACGGCCGTCGTTAATGATGCCGGTTTGCCGGACCCTAGCGTGCCGTCGGCGCAGCAACATGCGGTGGAGGATCTGCCGGACGATGCGCTAATGTTCCTGCTGGGAAGCCGATATTGTGAGACGGACCGGCTGTCGGAGACGGCCTGGGCACTGTTTGGCCAGACGCCGACCGGATGGGGCCGGGTTCAGGCGATCTGCGATTTTGTCCACAAGCATATCGTTTTTGACTACATGGCGGCGCGCTCCACCAAGACCGCATGGGAAGTTTACAACGAGGGGCGAGGGGTTTGTCGCGACTACGCTCATCTTGCCGTCGCGTTCACCCGTGCCATGAATATTCCCGCGCGATATTGCACCGGGTATCTAAGTGACATCGGTGTGCCGCCACCGCATTCGCTGATGGATTTCGCTGGTTGGTTCGAGGCCTACCTAGACGGCAATTGGCACACGTTTGACCCACGCAACAACAAGCCTCTATTTGGGCGCGTTCTTATCGCCCGCGGCCGCGACGCGGTCGATGTTCCGATCAGCAACACATTCGGCCCAAACACCCTTGTCAGCTTCAAGGTGGTAGCGGACGAGGAGGTCGTGGCAAAAGGCTAGGCTTGAGGGAAATCTAAGGCCGACGCCTGTCAGGGCATTAGCCTCTACGATTTCGATTTCGTCCTGGCCTCGGCCGCATCCGTAGTCACCTCAGCGGAGATCCTGGCGAGGGCGCTTTCGAGGCCGGCGGGGGTCGCCGTCGACAATTCCAGTGCGGCTCGGCGCTTCGCCTCGCGTCGAATTAGGCGCGCCGAAAACGTTTCGAAGACGACGCCAGGCTTATCATCGTCGGGCATCGCGATCCCCCTCAGCCACCTGCCACACGACGTCAGTGCGGCAGGTGTCAGCATTTTAAGCGATCAGGCGGCTTCTGCGGGGGGTTCGACGTGATCGCCGACCATCGCCTCGGTGGTGATCATCAGGCCGGCCACGGAGGCTGCGTGCTGCAGTGCGCAGCGCACGACTTTGGTCGGATCGATGATGCCGGCCTTGACCAGATCCTTGAAGGTGCTGGTCTGGGCGTCAAAGCCGTAGTTGTACTCGTCCTTTTCTAGCGTTTTGCCGGAAATGACGGCACCATCTTCGCCGCCGTTGGAGGCGATCAGACGCAGTGGGGTGAGGACGGCCTTGCGGACGATCTCGATCCCAACGCGCTGGTCGTCGTTGTCCGGCTTCAGCTTCAGCAGGATCTGCGACGCGCGGGCCAAGGCAACGCCGCCGCCGGGGACAATGCCTTCCTCGACCGCTGCTCGTGTTGCGTGCAGAGCGTCATCGACGCGGTCCTTACGCTCCTTCACCTCACTCTCGGAAGCGCCGCCGACGCGGATAATGGCTACACCACCCGCCAGCTTGGCCAGGCGCTCCTGCAGCTTCTCCTTGTCGTAGTCAGAGGTGGTTTCCTCGATCTGCGCCCGGATCTGGCCGCAACGCGCCTGGATGTCGCCCTTCTTGCCGGCACCCTCGACGATCGTGGTGTTTTCCTTGTCGATCAGCACCTTCTTCGCGGAGCCCAGCATGGCGAGGGTGACATTTTCGAGCTTGATGCCGAGGTCCTCGCTGATCACATCGCCCTTTGTCAGAACGGCGATATCCTCGAGCATCGCCTTGCGGCGATCGCCGAAGCCGGGTGCCTTGACAGCCGCGACTTTCAGGCCGCCGCGCAACTTGTTCACCACCAGGGTCGCGAGGGCCTCGCCTTCGACGTCCTCGGCGATGATCAGCAACGGACGGCCGGATTGCGCGACGGCTTCCAGCACCGGCAGGATCGACTGCAAGTTCGACAGCTTTTTCTCATTGAGCAGGATATAAGGATTTTCGAGCTCAACGGTCATTTTCTCAGCGTTGGTGATGAAGTACGGCGACATGTAGCCGCGGTCGAACTTCATGCCCTCCACGACGTCGAGTTCCGTGACCATGCCCTTGGCCTCTTCGACGGTGATGACGCCCTCATTGCCGACCTTCTGCATCGCCTCGGCGATCATCTTCCCGATTTCGGGCTCGCCGTTGGCCGAGATCGTGCCGACCTGGGCGGTTTCCGACTGTGTCGTGATCTTCTTGGAGCGCTTCTTCAATTCCTCGACCAGCGCCAAAACAGCCTTGTCCACGCCACGCTTGACGTCCATCGGGTTCATACCGGCGGAAACCGCCTTGGCACCCTCGCGTACGATCGATTGCGCGAGTACGATGGCCGTCGTCGTGCCGTCGCCGGCGATGTCATTGGTCTTCGAGGCCACTTCCCGTACAAGCTGAACGCCCATGTTCTCGAACTTGTCCGACAGTTCGATTTCCTTGGCGACCGAGATCCCATCCTTGGTCATGCGCGGTGAGCCATAGCTCTTATCAATCAGCACGTTGCGTCCCTTGGGACCGAGTGTGACTTTCACGGCCTCGGCGAGCATATCGACACCGCGCATCATGCGCTGGCGGGCATCGCCACCAAACCGAACGTCCTTCGCAGGCATTTGCGTATCCTTCCCGAAAATCGAATGTAAGCCGGTTCGCCAAATCGGCGGCGACCGCTGACGAAGCTCCTGGTCGTTCGCCAAGCGCAGCACTCGCACCCCTATCGCGTGCGGAGAGGGGCGCCAATCGGCGGACGACTAATTACCGCCCCGACAAAGGTGTTTCGCCGGCGTGCAAGCATTAGCACTCCTCCTATGTGAGTGCCAAGAGATAAAATTCCCCGCCCTTTCGGACGAACAGGCGCGGGGATCTCTTCCGGACCGATCCGGGCGTGCCACGAGAAAAGTTCAATAGTGGTAAGAGAAACTTCGTCGGACGACCGGTGCGGTTAGTGGATATTGATCCAGATCAATTGAAATTTAGCCGAAATCGTCATCGTGCTCCCGATCGACCGGCGACCGACCACTTTACCACCCGGGGAGTGACAACATGAACAACAGACAGTTCCTGCTGGCCGTTTTCGCCGCGCTGCTGGCGAATGCAGCAGTGCGGGTCGCCCAGGCGGCCGATCCAGCCGCGGGTGAAGCGGTTTTCAAGTCGCAATGTAGCATCTGCCATTCGGTGCAGGCGGGCCGCAATCAGACCGGGCCGAGTTTGGCCGGAATCGTTGGCCGGCCGGCCGGGCAGGTGGCCAATTTTCACTACTCGCCGGCCAACAAGAACTCTGGGTTGACCTGGGACCAAGCGACGCTCGATCGCTACCTGACCAGTCCGAGCGCCGTGGTGCCGCATACGATCATGACCTATGGCGGCCTGAAGGACGCCGACAAGCGAGCCAACCTGATCGCCTATCTGGCCAGTTTGCATTGATGCACTGAAATCCACATCGGGGCCTACGAGCAGAGGCGGAGCAGACGCTCCTTTGGGGGAACGATGGCTCGCAACAGAACGATGCAACTGCAAAAAGTAGTCGTCGCGGCGGTCCTGACGTTGTTGTTTCCGGCGCTCGCCAAGGCGGTTCCGAATTACGCCCAGCAAACAGGTCAGCCCTGCACCGCATGCCATATCGGCGCCTACGGGCCGCAACTGACGGCATTCGGACGGGCGTTCAAGATTGGCGGCTATACGCAGACCGGTGGCGATGAAGGCACCCCCATTCCGCTGTCGCTGATGCTGCTAGGCTCATACAGCAACACAACCAAGGGGCAGGGCGCGCCCGCGGCGAATAACTATGGGGCAAACGGCAACTTCGCGATGGACCAAATCAGCCTCTTCGCCGGTGGCCGCATCACCGATTACGCCGGCGCATTTGTCCAGGGCACGTTCGACGGCATCGCCAGTTCATTCAAACTCGACAACACCGACCTGCGCCTTACCTCGCCGTTCAATTTTGGCGACACGGAAGTGCGACTCGGGCTGGACATCAACAACGGCCCGACGGTGCAGGATCCGTTCAATTCGACCTATGCGTGGGGCTATCCCTTTGTGGCCTCCGCACTCGTGCCGACGCCTACGGCACAGCCGTTGCTGGCCGGCGGCCTGATCGGCAACTCGATCGGCGCGACAGTCTATGCCTGGTACGATCGCTCCCTGTATCTCGAGGCGGGACTGTACAATACTTATGGTCCCAGCCTTCTGAGCTATACCGGCAATGGATATGGGCCGGGCGCTACGGCGAACCCCGCACCCTACGTGCGCGCCGCCTATGAGTGGAACTGGAACGGACAATCCGCGCATGTGGGCGGTATTTTCCTGCATTCCAACATCAATCCCGCCGTCTCGACCTTCGCCAGCAATGGTTCGGCGGGCCAGGACGTCTACAACGACTACGCGGTCGATGGTGGCTATCAATGGATCGGAGACGGAACGAATATCGTCTCGGTCCTTGGGATCATCGACCACGAGGAACAAAGCCTCTCCAGCTCGTTCGCCACTGCAGCGGCGAGCCAAGCCGGAAATACCCTGAATCAGCTTCGCGTGAATGCCACTTATTACTACCAGCAAACCTACGGGGCGACGGTCGCCTGGCAAAAGACCTGGGGCACCGCCGATCCGGTGCTCTACGCGCCCGCGCCATTGACCGGGAGCGCAAATGGCAAGCCCAACAGCAACGCGTTCATCTTCGAGGCCGACTACGTGCCGTTCGGCAAAGCCGACTCCCGCTTCGGCATATGGGTCAACCTGAAGCTCGGTGTACAATACACAATGTATACACAATTCAACGGCGGCACGAGTAACTACGACGGCTTCGGGCGCGCGGCAAGCGACAACAATGCGCTGTATGTGTTCGCGTGGTTGATCTTCTAGAGAGTTGGATCCCTGGGCCGAACATGTAAACCATCGCACCATGGCGATCGAAAAGAGTGAGAGCCCATCTGAGCTGATATCAGGCTGGCTCTACGTCGCAACGACGGCGGATGGAGGCTACGATGAGCCTATCACGTATGGCGGTCGGCATTTTCGCTGGCTTGCTGCTGGCGGCCGGAATGGCCGAGGCGGCGGACACATATTCAGGGGGCAAAGGGTCGCCACAGGCGGCCAGGGCCATGCTGGAGCGCGCTGTCGTCGCAGTGAAAGCCAACGAACCTAAAGCGTTGGCGGATTTCCGGTCCGGCGCGGCCGGATTTCGTGACCATGACCTTTACGTCTTTTGCGCCAGGTCCGACGGCACGGTCGACGCGCATGTCGATCCCAAGCAGATTGGCCGTAATATCAAAGACCTGTACGACATTGATGGCGTTGCATTCGGCCAGGAGATGATGGCGATCGCGCGACAGGGCGAGATCAAGGCGATCAGTTATATGTGGCCGGAACCGGCTTCCCACGTGCCGGTAAACAAGGTGACCTTTTTCACCAGGGTGGCCAATCAGATGTGCGGTGTCGGCTATTACAAATAGGAAGCGCCCGTTGGTAACGCGCCGCAGAGCACGCCCCGCCGAGGTTGATGCTCTATCGCTTTAACGCAAGCCGCGGCCTGACCGGCATCGCCACAGCCACCTCGGCTGAGGTCTGGCGCTGTCGAGATGAACGGACGTGGCGCGCGTCGACGGCCCTCAGCGACGCCGCAGCTGGACAGCGCGGGTTGACAACTTCCAACCTGGCGATGCTGACTGCGGTGCAACATCGGCCATAGCTCGACTTGCCGGCTAGGCCGATCTCCGCTGGGGATATTGAGCGAGATGGTGATGCATTCGAAGATCATCCTGGTGGCTGCGGTCATAGTAGGTAGCACCGGGGCAGCAAGGGCTCAGGATGCCGCCGCTGGTGCGGCAGTGTTCAAGACGCAGTGCAGCATCTGCCACTCGGTGGTCGAAGGCAAAAATCTCGTCGGGCCCAGCCTGTTCGGCGTGGTTGGGCGGCAAGCGGGGCAGATCTCGGGATTCCACTACTCGCCAGCGAACAAAGACTCCGGACTGACATGGGACGCGGCGACGCTGGATCGGTATCTAAGTGATCCCCAGGCTGTGGTGCCAAAGACCATCATGCCGTACGCCGGTTTGAAAGACGATACGAAGCGCGCCAACCTCATAGCTTACCTCTCCACGCTGCATTGATCGCGGCAGCGCGGTCGGCGGCCAAACCTAACGGTGTATCTCGCCCGCGAAATCCCATATAACGTCGGACTTTAGCGTGGGTGGGCAAATTGGCGGCAGCAGAAATCACGACGGCTATGGTATCGGCGGCTTTCGGGGCGACGGCAGCGCAAGCGAAACCGCGCGACGGCGATCCGTTCAGAGTGGGCGACTACGTTGTTTATCCAACCCATGGCGTAGGCAAGATCGACAAAATCGGGTCGGAGGAGATCGGCGGTCACAAACTTGAACTGATCACCATCTCGTTTGATGAAAACAAGATGACGCTGCGCGTTCCCGTAGCCCAAGCCAGGGTCACCGGCTTGCGCAAGCTCGCGACGCCGGAGGTTATGGCGCAGGTCATGACGATCCTCGCTGGACGTCCGCGTGTCAGCCGATTGATGTGGGCGAAGCGGGCCCAGGAATTCCAGGCGAAGATCAACTCCGGAGACCTGAAGGCGGTCGCGGAGGTGTGTCGCGATCTACAAAGTGCGGCGAATGGGTCGGCACCGAGCTACAGCCAGCGGAACCTGTTCGAGTTGGCGATTGACAGGCTCGCCGGGGAATTTGCCGGTGTAGTCGGAACCGACAAAGCAGATGCAATTATCAAGCTCACGCAGAAGCTGGTTGATGGAAGGACGGCTGACACCGCGCGTTCGGATCGAATGGCGGAAGAGGCCGAGGGGAAATCGGCTGATCTCGCGATATCGGCGGGGCAAGCCGCCGTTTAATAGGCTCGCAGGCAACGGCTTCATCCCGAAGCAGGCCGAAGGGATGCAACATGGTATTCAAACCGAATTATAATCATCAGCGCGCCGAGCGCGACCGCGCAAAGCAAGCGAAGAAGGAAGCGAAGTTGCGGGAACGAGAGGACGCCGCGGCGGTACGCCGTAAGGCCGAACAGGATGGCACCGCGCCAGCCGAAGCGGAACCCGCTCAAACGCACGATTCGTGATGCTGGCTTGTTGAACAAGGAGCGAGACAAAGGGACGATCAAGACTGCCTCCGCGCGGTTTGCTGGCACTGTCTCGGGGCGCCGCTCGGCCAATGGGTAACGCCGACGTCGATCACTCGAACGCGGTAGCCCTGGCTGGCCGGCTCCGGCAGGAAGGATAGGTAGCCATGCAGCGAGTAGCGCCACGGGTTAGCCAGGTTCTGGAAACCTCTCTCTACGTGGAGGATTTGGTGCGCTCGCGCATGTTCTACGAGCGCGTTTTTGGTTTCGCCACTATATTCGATGACGAACGTATGTGTGCGATGGAGGTGCCTGGAGAGCAGGTTTTGCTGCTGTTCCGGCACGGGATGACTGACCAGCCAGCGCCCGTGCCTGGCGGCCTGATCCCTCCGCATCATGGGCGTGGCGCGCTCCATCTGGCGTTTGCCATACCGGTGCGCGAATTGGCGGCGTGGGAGGACCACCTCTCTCGACAGGAGGTCGCGTTGGAGAGTCGGATTGACTGGCCCGCGGGTGGTATCAGCCTTTACTTTCGCGATCCCGACGGGCATTCGCTTGAGGTAGCGACGCCCGGTTTGTGGCCAAACCGGTAAGCAGCAAGTAAAACCCCGGCAGGTGGCAGCACATCCCGCTGTCGGCTTTCGGTTGAGCCTATGGCGGGCCGCCACTGGCTTGCGCTCGTTCGGACCCCTTCATAGCGTCTGGAAATACCAGGAGACGAACGAATGAATGGCGCTGAAAGTCTTGTGCATTCGCTGCTGAGAAGCGGGGTTACAACGTGTTTTTCAAACCCCGGCACGTCGGAAATGCACTTTGTCGCGGCGCTCGATCGCGTCCCCGGCATGCATTGTGTCTTAGGTCTGTTCGAAGGCGTAGTGACTGGCGCGGCTGACGGCTACGCACGTATGGCCGGTAAGCCTGCCGCCACACTGCTGCATTGCGGTCCAGGCTTGGCGAACGGCTTGGCCAATCTGCACAATGCTCGCCGCGCCGCCACACCGGTTGTCAACATCGTCGGCGACCAGGCAACCTATCACCGCCCCTTGGACCCGCCGCTGACGGCAGACACGGAGGGGTGGGCGCGCGGCGTCTCCGGCTGGGTCCGAACATCCATCGCTGCGAATATGGTTGGAAGCGATGCTGCCGCGGCGGTGCAGGCCTCCATGACCCCACCCGGGCAGGTGGCTACGCTAATCCTTCCGTCTGACACATCTTGGAACGATGGCGGTGTGGTCGCCGAAGCGCTGCCGCGCCCGCCACCGCCTTCATCATCCCCTAACCAAATCGAGGCAGCTGCACAGGCACTGCGCCGTGGGGGTGCCGGCGTTGTGCTGTTGCTGGGCGGCGTCGCGCTGCACGAAGAAGGACTGGCGCTGGCGCATCGTATTCAGGCCGCCACGGGCTGCCGCGTCGTCGCACAGGGCTCGAATGCCCGCATCTCGCGCGGGCAGGGGCGTCTGTCGCTGGAGCGTGTGCCTTATGTCGTCGATGTGGCCGTAAAGGCGATGGCGGGAACGAAACATCTTATCCTGGTGGGATCCCGCAAACCAGTTACCTTCTTTGCCTATCCGGACATGGTGCAATCTTCGATCCCGGACGATGCCGAGATCTATATTCTGGCTCGTCCAGAACAAGACGTCGTTGAGGCGCTGGCGCGTCTGATCGATGCACTGGACTGTCCGAAGGTCGCGCCGCCCAACAACGGCATGCGGCCCGAAGCCGGACGCGGTGCGCTCACCCCGGATTCCGTCGCTGCTACACTTGGTGCGCTGATGCCGGAGAACGCAGTGATTGCAGACGAGTTTGTCAGTTTCGGGCGTGGTTTCTTTGCCAATACCAAGGCAGCGCCCCCACACGATTGGCTGAACGTAACCGGCGGCGCAATCGGGGGCGGCATGCCGCTGGCGACAGGGGCGGCGATTGGGGCGCCCGGACGGCGTGTGATAAACCTTCAGGCTGACGGATCGGCGATGTACACCCTGCAGGCGCTGTGGACGCAGGCGCGGGAGAAATTGGACATCACCACCGTCCTTTTATCAAACCGAAAATACCAAATCCTGTTGGGCGAACTCGCGAACGTGGGCGCCAACCCTGGACGCACCGCGCTGGACATGATGGATATCGGCAATCCCAATATCGACTGGCCCAGCCTGGCTCGGTCCTTGGGGGTCGAGGCAGCGCGAACCGATACCGCCGAAGGCTTCGCCGATCTGCTGGCCCATGCGGTGAAACGGCCGGGCCCATTTCTGATCGAGTTGCTGATCTGACCGGGCATAAACTATTGCGAAGAAGTCATGGCCGGCGAAGCTTCCGCTTGACTGTAGCCACAGCCGTGCGTACATCGGGTTGCGTGCCGGTCCTGGACATTGCGGTACGCGCTTGATCGGGCTTGGAACCAACCAGGCTCGACACGATGGGAGGATAAAATGGCTAAAGCTAACCGTACCGATAACGCAACGTTAAAAGGCCGCTCGCCTCCATCAGCGAAATCTCGCTCTCGAGCCGCAGCCGCTAAGATACAATCCCCTGCTCGCCCATCGGTCGATCCGGTTCGGACAGGATGGGCGACCGATTTGGTCTTCGATGTGCGAGAGCCGAAACTGGCGGTGAGCCTACGGCTAGATGCGGATGTGCTCCGTTTCTTCCGTGGCTTTGGTGCCGGCTATCAAACTCGAATTAATGAGGTCCTGAAGGCGTTCATGCAGGCGAGAGGCGCACCCGAAACCGTGCCGCGCGCCGTTCTTGGCACACGCCCTGGGCGTGGCTCGATCAGCAACGGTAAGCGCGCCCGCTAACCGTCGCTGTTACGAAAATCGTTATGGCCGGTCTTCGATTTGACCGGCCTCTACGACAGCCGTAGCCGGCGTCTTGGTTTGCTCTGCCACTGTGTTCGCGACGACCCAGGCTCGTAGCACGGATCGCATTGCAGAGCGCCAGTTGGTATTGGCCGCCTTGAACCACGCCAGGGTTTCGGCATCTAGGTTCAGCCCGATGTCTCGGACCGCCTCCGGCCAGTCCGGAAGGGTCGTGGCGTCGGAAGCGGCATTGTCGTTCCTTGGCGGGGTATCCCCAAGGTAACTCTCAAACACCGCGCCATCGTCGAGTGTGGCGGCGTCCTCATCCGGGTCATCTGCAATCATATGGATCGAAACGCTTTACTGTACAAAATGCTGAAATGGCCAAGAAGAAACAACAACCGTTTGCTCATCAATCCCGGAGAGGACGCCTGAATACAAACTACTCGAAATTGGTTAACAAAGTGCTAACAGGACGTGTTTTTCGCATACGCCTGTCGGACTCGCGACAAGGGCGGGCAAGGTGTCGCCGCTTGAGATGAAGCAGCCATCAGTGCGACTTCGTAATTTATAATCGGATCCTCAGAAAATCACCCGAACGAGAGAAAGGTGACGCGTGATATTTTAGAGCCGCGATACCTGCCCATCCGCGAATATGAAAAAATTCTGTCCTGAGATCTTGTCAGGATTATAATCCACACAACCTACGGCGGTATGAGCGACGTCCCGGTGATCAGCAAATTCTCATGGCGTTCAATCCACTCACCGCCGGTGAGTTTCTGGAACATCGCACGATCGAGGCCCCGGGCGGCGCGATAATCGACATCTTCCGGCGTCGCCTGCACGCGCAGCCCGGCAAAGCGCAGGCGGGTGTGCAGCCGCTTGGTGTCGCGCTCCAGTCGTTCGCGGTCGACCATCAGGGCGAGCCGATCCTCGAAGTCGAGAGTGGCGCTGTCCGGCTGGCGCCGCATTTCCTCCAGGGCGCGGGCCATGCCGACGAGGCCAAGCTCGCGCAGATGGTCAGTGGTGGGATGGTGAAGCAAGGTGTCCTCCTTCAATGGTAGTAACGGCCGCCACGGATGTTGCTGTGCTGAACAGGCGGCTCGTCCGGCACGGACTGTGGGCGGTAGGCCCGGTCGAGATTGTTACGCAAGATCGACGCAATCGAACTGTAGCTACGGGCGCCAATATCGATGCCACGCTGACAAGCGGCCTCGACGCGTTCGCCACCCCAGGCACGCACCAGCCGCAGGATGCCGAGACAAGCCCGGAAGCCCTGTTCGGGGTGCGGCTTGGCATGCAGGATCTGCTCAACCAGGGCGGCCGTGGACGGGCCGATCACTGCTGCCTCGCGCATCAACCGTGCTGGCGTCCAGTCAGCGTAGCGTCGGTGAGAACTCGGCATATGTTCAGCGATTGTGGTGTGGCGCCCACGCAGTGGACTGCGGAGATGGCTGGCGATGCGAGTGCCACGGTGGAACAGTTCCACGGTCTGCTCGGTGATCCGCGCTTCGATTGCCTCGCGCATCAGCCGGGATGGCACGGAATACCAGTGTCCATACACCTCGACGTGGTAGTCGATGCCCGCGCGACAGCGGCGCCATTCAGCGTAGACGTATGGCTCCGTCGGCAGCGACAGCAATGCGCTGCGCTCGGTCGCCTCAAACAGCGCGCGGCGACTGCTGCCCAGATGGCGCATCGGGCGGGTGTTGAGTACGTCGACAAGCTCGCCGATCGCGGCATTCAGCTCGGCCAGCGAGAAGAACCGCCGATGCCGCAGCCGGGCCAGCACCCAGCGCTGCACGAGCTGGACGGCGACCTCGACCTTGGCCTTGTCGCGCGGCTTACGCACCCGCGTCGGCACGATGGCAGTGCCGTAGTGCGCCGCCATGTCAGCATAGCTGCGGTTGATGCCGGGCTCGTAGCGACAGGCCGCGGTGACGCCCGCCTTGAGATTGTCGCACACAACCTGGCGCGTGACGCCGCCGAGGAAGGCGAAGGCGTTGACGTGGCACCCAATCCAATCCGCCAACCCCTGCGTCCAGCGAGCTTCGGCATAGGTTAGGTTGGAGGCACCGAGGGCAGCAACGAAGATCTGTGCCGCGCGTACCTCGCCGGTGATCGCATCAATGATCTCCACGGTTTGCCCGGCATAATCCACGAACAGCCGCTCTCCGACTGGATGGCTCTGTCGCATAGTTGGCGACAGACGACCCCGCCAAGCGGCGTAGAGATCGCAAAACCGGCTGTAGCCGTATCCATCCGGTTGCCCTGCTCGATACTCCTCCCAAAGCAGCAGCAGCGTGACGCCCGCACGGCGCATCTCGGCGTGGATCCGCACCCAGTCCGGCTGCGGACGCACCGTCTCCGTCGCCATCGCGCCGGGCGGCGTGAACAGCTTGCGCTCCAGCGCCGTGTCGTCGAGGTCCGATGGCACCGGCCAAGTGATGCCAACCACCGCCGCGCGGCGCAGATACTCGGCCACCGTATAGCGGCTGATCCCGACCGCGGCGGCGATCCGGTGGCCGCTCTGGCCGCAGGCATACTTGAGGCGAAGAACTTCTCGAACCTGACGCATCGGCAATCTCTCGGCTGGCATGGCGCTCCCCTTGGGTCAGGGAGGCAGCATGCCGTCGCTGGACGACTGCCCTCAGACCGCGCCGCCAACCCCTTCAAGAGCGGCTGGCTTGCCTCGGAATCGGTGGCTGCTTTGCGTCGGAATCACCGGCTGGATTCAATCGGAATGCCCGGCCGCTTTGCGTCGGAACGCGCACGACGTCGAAGCACGAGCAGAACACAGCCTTGGGTTTCAGCTTCACCGTCACAACCGCGTGGCGGAGGCTGAACCTTTTTATCGCCGAGCCCTCGCCCTGGATCCGGAGTTCAAGGAGGCCTGGACGAACCTCGGCCTCGCCGTCCTCTCTCAGAGGCGCCCGGAGGAAGCACTGCTGTGTCAGCGCGAGGCCCTGCGCCTCGACCCCGATAGCGCTGAAGCGCACAACAATCTGGGGATGGCGCACTACGCACTTGGGCATATAGCTGAGGCAGAGAACTGCTTCCGGGCCGCATTGCGGTTGCGCCCGGACCATGCCAATGCGACGCTGAATCTGGGATCCGCGCAGCAGGTTCTTAATCGTGTCGAACAAGCTGAAGTATTATTTCGACGTGCCTTAACGTTGGGCGTCGATCCCTGCCATGGAAAGAGTAACCTCTCGCTTGCGCTGATGGAGCAAGCTCAGCCGGAAGCAGCAGAGCGCTGCCTGCGGGAGGTTCTGGCGGAACGCCCAAGTTACGCGGAAGCTCGGGGCAACCTCGCGCTGGCGCTGCTCTCGCTAGGGCGCTTGGAGGAAGGCTGGCGCGTCTACGAAAGCCGTTGGGAGATTGAAGCAATGGGCGCCCCGGCGCCGGTGTTCTCGCAACCGCGCTGGACTGGACAGGCGCTGCATGGTGAGACCGTCCTGCTGTACGCCGAGCAGGGGTTCGGCGATACGTTACAGTTTTGCCGCTACGCCCCAATGGTTGCCGCCGCCGGGGGGCGGGTCGTGCTGGTGGTGCCAAAAGCGTTGCGCCAACTGATGGCAACGCTGGAAGGCGTGGCCAAAGTGCTGATTGAAGAGGATGAAGCGCTTCCGCCGTTTGACTACCACTGCCCGCTACTCAGCCTGCCGCTGGCGTTCGGCACAATCATGCAGACGATCCCCGCTGCGGTGCCGTATCTCCGAGGGGATCCGGCGCCCTGGGGGGGCTTTCTTGCTGGGTTGCCGGGTCTAAAGGTTGGGTTGGTTTGGGCCGGTAAGTCGCGCATCGAACAACCTCATGCGGTCGCAATCGACAAGCGCCGCTCGATGCATTTCAACGATATGGCCCCGTTATTGAAAGTGCCCGGTTGCAGCTTTGTGTCGCTACAATGCGGGCCACCGGCGTCGCAGATGCAGGCTCTACCAGATCGGAACGGGTTACACGATGTGTGTGGACGGATCGAGAACTGGGCGGACACCGCGGGACTGATTAGCGGGCTTGATCTGGTGATCGCGGTCGATACCGCGGTTGCCCACCTCGCCGGAGCCCTTGGCAAACCAGTGTGGATGCTGAACCGCTTCGATTTATGCTGGCGCTGGCTCATGGGTCGTGACGATACTCCTTGGTATCCAACCATGCGACTGTTCCGCCAGACCAGCCGAGGCGACTGGGCTGGCGTGCTCGAACGTGTCGCAAGAGCGCTGGAGGAAGAAGCTTCGGCGTTCGCAGTTCGCCGATCAACCGGCGGCGACGGTTGCCCAACCCTTGAGATCGCCCCCTTACGCCACCCCGAAGTTGATCAGATTGCGGACCGGCGCGCCAGTCTTCAGCATTGCGAACCCCTCATTGATCTCACTCAGCTTGACCTGGCCTGACACCAGCGTATCCAGCTTCAACCGACCTTGCCGCCACAATTCCAGCAGCCGAGGCATATCCACTCGAAACCGGTTGCCGCCCATGCTGGTGCCCTGGATCTTGCGGTCGCGTAGGAAGTCGGCTCCGTGCAACTCGATCTTCGTGCCGAACGGGACCATCCCGATGATCGTCGCGACGCCGCCGGGGCGCAGCATGGCAAACGATTGTTCTGCTGTGATCTTCAATCCGATCGCCTCGAATGAGTAAGGCACGCCTTTGCCATCGGTTAGGTCCTTCACCGCGGCCACGGGATCAACGTTTGAGGCGTTGATGGTATGGGTTGCACCCATCTCCTTCGCCTTTTCCAGCTTCGACGAGTTGGTGTCGATCGCTATGATACGCTCGGCCCCAGCGATCGCTGCGCCGTTCACCGCCGACAGGCCGATGCCGCCGCAGCCGATGACAGCGACCGTGCTGCCTGGTTCAACCTTCGCCGCATGGAACACCGCCCCGACCCCGGTCATCACGCCGCAGCCCACCAAAGCAGCACGGTCGAGCGGGATATCCTTGTTGATCTTCACCACGGCGTGCTCGTGGACAACCATCTGCTCAGCGAAGACGGAAAGGTTGAATGCTTGATGCAGAACCTCGCCTTTCCACTTCAGGCGGCGGGCGGCTCCGGGAAGCAGTTTGACCTCCGTGTTGTCGCACAGATTGGTGTGGCCGGTGGTGCAGTATTCACACTCGCCACAAAAGACCGATAGGCACGTAATGACATGGTCGCCAGGCTTGACATAAGTGACGTCCTCGCCAACCGCTTCAACCACCGCGGCGCCTTCATGACCGAGCACCGCGGGGGTGGGATAGGGATACAGCCCTTCCATGAAATGCAGGTCCGAATGGCAGAGCCCGGCGAAAGCGGTGCGCAACAACACTTCACGGCGCTTGGGCTTTTCGATCTCCACTTCCTCGATCGTGAGAGGTTGGTGCGCCGCGTGAAAGACTGCCGCTTTCATGGTAGGTTCCTCCGGTTCTTATCCGATGGAACCCTAATCGCATCGCGACTTATCCGACAATGCTCTGGAAGCGTCGCCTCGCACCGCAACCCTTTGGCGTGACCGGGCACGGAAGCAACGCTGCGCCAGAGATCGTCTTAACCAGACGTAAGTATGACTACTTCCCGGAGGTATTGCTGGTATCTGGCGCGCCCGCGCCTGATCCGCTCGACATGCCGTTCATGCCGCCCGAAGTCATTCCGCTCGAGCCCATGTTCGAAGCGCCGAATGCCTGTCCGCGCTGGGCGGCCTGATAACTTTGGTCATTCAATTGATTGACCGCCGCATCCTGAGACGCGTCACTCCTCCCGTGCATCATCTTGCCCGAATGGCCCGCCATTGCAGAATGATGAGAATGGGTAGCCATCGTGCCCGAGGAGCCGCTTCCGGTTGGCGCATTCACGCTGTTGCCGGCTCCGGTAGAAGCAGGCGCCGTATCCGTCTGTGCAATAGCGGGCGCGGCCGCCAGCATAGCAACGGTGCAAATCGCCTGGAGCAGTCGTGTATTTGCCATAGTTCGTGTCCTTCCTAAAGATGGCCGGAAGCGCGCTCGAGGTGCGCTCCCGACGCGATAACGACGTGGTAGTCCGGGCGCTCGCTCGCCATCACTTCATGGTGCGCTCCCGCCGTGCGGTTTCACTGAACCGGACAATGTCTGTTTCACGAGCCACAAGCGGCAATATCGACAACGCGGTCGTTCGTTTCAAAGATGCCCGCGGCGAGACCGATGGACAGTGTCGATACGTTTCGATTTTTTGCGAGCCCGGACCGGCAATTTTGAAAGGGCCAACTAGTCGCGTCTCAGGGGTTCAAAAAGTTGGCTGAAACCGAGGTTCGAGCAATTAGATCCCGCAGCGCCGGATTGTCTTGGCTGTTCTCCTCGGTCAGCGTCTCCATAGGCACGAAGAACTCGTGAGCGTGAGGCAACTGGTGCTTGGCAAAACCTTTGTAGTGACCGCTTTTGAGACCATAGAGCACGCGCATCTCGCGCACCGGGACCACCACATCGGTGTACGGTTCATGCATAATGACACCCGTGGTCCGCCATCGGGGGGTTGGGTCCGTCGGTGCAATGGGAGCCAGTAACCATTCGATTGGGCACAGGCACATCATAGAGTGGGTACTAGGAGCAAAACGCGACCGCTTGTCGAGCAGGTTTTGGATCGTGCTGCAGGCTTCAATCGCAAGGATATCTACGAAAGGTTCTGCGAACGTGCCTCCGAAATTCAGCCACAATCCATCGGGGAGAGTGCGTAACCGCGTGCTGCCAGGAATTTTTAGAAAAGGGCTACTGATCTTGGTTTCGTCCTCGGACGGCCGGCCGCGGAGCCACGACTCTCTGCCCCGGCGCGGTTTCACGCCTGGAGGTCGCTGGCCCCATCGCTTGAGTTGACTTTTGACGAGAAGATCCAACGAAACTTCTCCACGCATAATTGCCTTTCAGAACGTTTTGTTCGGATACAATCTATGCGTGTATGAGCTGGTCTCGTTTCGAAATCAAATTAGTTGAACACGAAATAGTGATAATTCGCATGGTTTCTAATTCATTACTGAAATCCCAACAAGATCCAGATTAGGAATATACTCATACATCAAGCCCTTAGAACGACTGTGGTTCCATAGTATTCTTTTTGAATCAAATTACTATCATATCTCATCCTTACACCACACGAGAACTCTCGCGGAACGTGTTCTACCACATACGAACCCCAGCATGAATTTCACCCTGTGAAATTGTGCATTTTCAATAACCGCTTGAAATAACAAAAAAACCGGTGGCCCAGAAGGGTCACCGGCGAGGATGGTGGACAGAGCCCGATTCAGCCGCGTCGCGCGACCGGTAGGTAATCGCGTTGTGGCGCCCCGGTATACATCTGACGAGGACGACCAATCCGCTGCTGCGGGTCCTCCATCATCTCCTTCCATTGGCTGACCCAGCCTACTGTTCGCGACACTGCGAACAAGGCGGTAAACATGCTGGTCGGGAAACCCATCGCCTTCAAAATGATGCCAGAGTAAAAATCGACGTTCGGGTATAGTTTACGATCAACGAAGTAGGGGTCGTTTAAGGCGATATGTTCCAACTCCATCGCCAGATCCAGCAGTGGATCGCCCTTAATTCCCAGCTCCTGCAGCACGTCGTGGCAGGCCTTTTGAATGATTTTCGCTCGAGGGTCATAATTTTTATACACTCGATGCCCAAAACCCATCAATTTAGTATGGTTCTCTTTGTCCTTAACGTCGGCTAAGAACTGCTTGATATTGTTGACATGACCGATCTCGGACAGCATCTTTAGCACCGCCTCGTTGGCGCCGCCGTGCGCCGGTCCCCACAGGCTTGCGATACCGGCGGCGATGCAGGCAAAGGGGTTGGCGCCAGTCGAGCCCGCGAGCCGGACCGTGCTGGTCGAGGCGTTCTGCTCATGGTCCGCGTGCAGGATCATAATCAGGTCCATCGCTTTCGATAGCACCGGGTTGACCCTGTATTCTTCCGCCGGCACGGCGTGGAACATATGCAGGAAGTTTTCCGCGTAGTTTAAATCGTTGCGCGGATACATGAACGGCTGCCCGATCGCATATTTGTGCGTCCACGCCGCGATCGTCGGCACCTTGGCGATCAGCCGGAAGGCACTGATCCGCCGGCTCTCGGGGTCGTGGATGTCCAGGCTGTCGTGATAGAATGCCGAAAGCGCGCCGACCACGCCGCACATCACTGCCATTGGGTGCGCATCACGCCGGAAGCCGTTGAAGAACGTACGAAGCTGCTCATGCAGCATAGTGTGCCGCATCACTCCGAGTTCGAAATCCTTCCCCTCTGCCTCATTTGGCAGTTCGCCGTTCAGGAGCAGATAGCAGACCTCCAGAAAGTTGGACTGCTCCGCCAGTTGTTCGATTGGGTAGCCGCGATATAGCAGAACGCCCTGATCGCCATCGATATAGGTAATTTTGCTATCGCAGGACGCCGTCACGCCATAACCCGGGTCATATGTGAAAACGCCCAAGTCGCCGTATAGCTTACGTATATCGAACACATCTGGACCGATAGTGCCGGACAGCAGCGGTAATTTAGTTGATTTGTTCGTGCCGTCGAGAGTGACCGTGACAGACCGTTTGGCTGGGGCGCTCATGCGCGATGTCCTTGGCTGGGGTGCGGTAGCACACCACCGTACCTACAAGCCAAGCATCGCTGTGCTCGAGAACGGGGGTTCCAGACACAATTATGGCGCTATGGTCCCGGACGCAACCTTCGCAGGCGCAGCACAACGCGGAGGACGCGAATCCTTTGCTAATTCACTGCTAATGCAACACTAAATGCCGCCTTGCGCGTAGTGGAATTGGCCGAGCCTGCTCGGCTTGGCAAGCCCTGATCGCTTTGCGCAGGGCTAACATAGTACCGAGGTAGATTGAGGTTTACCGTTTCCTCGGCCAACATCGTAAGGCACTGCAGCACATTCGCCGCGGTCGCATGTCGAACCGGGTCGGGCAAATCGTCATCAATCATGGCCAGCCAATCTCTGCAGGCTGTCTCACCTGAGCGTGAAACAGAGCCTCATCCCTATGCGGAAAATCCTGCACCGGTGACAAGAAAAGAGTAAGTGCAGCGGAATTTGCAATGAAAAAACAGGCAGAAATGCCACGCAGGCTGGGGATTATAGCCGGCGGCGGTGTGCTTCCGGTCAAGGTCGCCGCGGCAGCTCGGGCGGCCGGCAGGGGAGTCTTCATCGTCGGGTTGGAAGGCTTCGCGGACCCCGCGGTTCTGGCGCCTTGGCCACACGAGATCCGGCGGTTAGGTGCGGCTTCACGCATCATCGCGGCGTTGCGAGAAAACGGCTGTCAGGATCTGGTGATGATCGGACCGGTGCGCAGGCCGTCGCTGCTTGATTTGCGACCGGACGTTGAGGGCGCCAAGCTGCTTGCCCGGATCGGTCGGGCGGCGTTTGCTGGCGACGATGGGTTGCTCGCGGCCGTCATCCGAGTGTTGACCGAGGAAGGGTTTTGCGTGATCGGCGCGCAGGAAATCATCCAGGAGGTCGTGGCCCCTGCCGGCGTGCTTACCAAGACGCGGCCTGACGCCCAGGCAATGGCGGATATCCAACGCGGCGTGCACGTCGTAGGGCTGCTGGGATCGGCCGATGTGGGCCAGGCCTGTGTTGTCCAGCAAGGGCTGGTCCTCGCCGTCGAAGCGATCGAGGGGACTGATGCGATGCTGCTGCGCGCGAGCGAATTGCGCCGGGATGGTATCGGTGGCGTGTTGGTTAAACTGGTGAAGCCGGGCCAGGACAAGCGGGCGGATTTGCCGACCATTGGCATCGATACGGTGCAAAACGCCGCGGCGGCCGGGCTGAGGGGGCTTGCGTTCGAAGCAAAGGCAACCATTCTGGCAGAGCGTGAGGCCTGCCTGGCCGCGGCGGATGCGGCGGGCGTGTTCATGTTGGGCCTCGATCCTGAAACCTTGAAGGGGGACTCTCGATGAGCCGGTTCTTGCACACCATGCTACGTGTCGGCGATCTGCAGCGCAGCGTCGATTTCTACACCAAGGGCTTCGGCATGAACGAAATCCGTCGCAACGACGTGCCCGACGGTAAATATACCCTAGCTTTCGTCGGGTATGGCAGCGAGGAAAGCAGCACCGTCATCGAACTGACCTACAACTATGGCGTCAAAGAATATGATGCTGGCACCGCCTTTGGGCATCTGGCCATTGGCGTGCCGGACGTCGCCGCGACTACCGAGAAACTCCGGGCGTTTGGGGCAAAAGTAACGCGGGAGCCCGGTCCCGTGAAGTTTGGCAAGACGATCATTGCGTTCGTCGAGGATCCGGACGGCTATAAGATCGAACTCGTTCAGCGGGCTTAAGCCCAATATTCGAGCCCGGCTCGCCCGGGCCCGACGGCCGCGCAGGCCAGTAAATGCTTCGGACGCGCCGAGTTATTTGGTTGACAGATCGTCACGCGATTGCGCCCCGGGCAGCACCGGCATTAACTCCCGAGGGACAATCAAGGAAACCGACCCATGGGACCTCTGGCAGGAGTCAAAGTCGTCGAGTTTACCGGCATCGGGCCGGCTCCGATGGCTGCCATGATGTTGGCCGACATGGGCGCCACGATCGTGCGCATCGATCGTTCCGCGGCGACTGACCTCGGCCTCCCGGTGGCCGAGCAATATGAATTCACTCGCCGAAGCCGGGCAGTTCTGCACCTCGATTTGAAGCAGCCGGCCGCGGTTGGCGCGGCACTGAAGCTGATTGAGGGCGCCGATGCGCTTATCGAGGGCTTCCGCCCCGGCGTGATGGAGCGCCTCGGCCTCGGCCCAGAGACCTGCTTGCGTCTCAATCCCAAGTTGGCTTACGGCCGCGTTACCGGTTGGGGCCAGGAGGGTCCGCTATCGCAGGCGGCCGGGCATGACCTGAACTATATCGCGCTGACCGGCGCACTACACGCTATCGGCCGCGCGGGCCAAAAACCGACGCCACCTTTGAATCTCGTCGGCGACTACGGCGGCGGCGCGCTTTACCTTGTGACCGGTCTGCTAGCGGCGATCATTTCGGCACGCTCTACCGGGGCCGGCCAGGTTGTCGACGCCGCTATGGTCGATGGTGCGCTGTCGCTGATGACGCCAGCCTATGCGATGCTGGCTGGAGGCCGGATGGAGGGCGCGCGCGGCGAAAATCAGCTCGACTCAGGATCTTATTATTATGAGGTCTACGAATGCGCTGATGGGCAATATATCTCGATCGCGCCAATAGAGGTCAAATTTCACGACGAACTTTTGCGCCGATTAGAAATCAATCCGTCCGGCATGCCGGCGCAGCGCGATAGATCGGGCTGGCCACGATGGAAGGAAGTGCTGACCGAGCGGTTCCTGACCCGTACCCGTGACGATTGGTGCCGTATTCTGGAGGGCACAGACGCCTGCTTCGCGCCCGTGCTGTCGATGGCGGAAGCGCATACGCATCCGCACAATCAGGCACGTGGCGCCTTTATCGATGTCAACGGCGAGCGCCAGCCTGCTCCCGCGCCTCGCTTTGGATCGACGAAGCTAGCAACGCCCCGGCCACCGGGATCGGTGCCGCTGGCGGAAGCGCTGGCGGTCTGGAACCTCACGCGGGCTGATCTCGGGATGCCGATCGAACTACCATCTAACAGCTAGTGCCCGATTGTGACGATAGGCGTCATCGCGCAGTCGTCATCAACCCGACCCTACTGTCGGCTTCCGAAAATTAAATATGCAACTCTGTGCGTCATGGCACGAGAGGAAAGCGAAATGTTAACACGAGCGAAATTTCTGAGCGGCGCCGCGCTCTTGACGGTCACCATGCTGGCCTCGCCGATGGTGGCCCGGGCACAATCCAGCCAGCAAGTCACCGTCGATGGCGCGCGCAAGGTCCTTTCCGACCTGCGGCACGACAAGGCGTTTGGCAACGCAGCGAAATTGATGCGTGAGGCGAAGGCTGTGTTCATCGTGCCCAAGCTGATCAAGGGCGGCTTCATCGTCGGCGGAGAGGGCGGCAACGGTGTGCTGATGGCTCATCACCACACCGGCTGGAGCGCACCGGCCTTCTACGCTATCGGTGCGGGGTCCTTCGGCCTTCAGGTTGGACTAGAACAATCCGAGATGATCATGTTGATTATGACCCAAAAAGGTCTGGACGGCGTGATGCGTGACAACTTCAAGATCGGCGCTCAGGCGGGGATCTCGGTGGTTACCCTGGGGTCTGGCGTTGAGGGCGCCATCGGCGGTGCTTCGCTGCCGGATGTTGTGGTGTGGTCATCCTCTACGGGCCTTTACGGCGGGCTAACAGTCGACGGGTCGGTGATCCGGTCCGAACCAAACATGGACGCCGAGTTCTATGGCCGGCCGGTCACCGCGCGCGACGTGTTGTTCGGATCTTTCCAAAGTCCGCATGCGGCGGAACTAAGGCGGGAACTGAACGGGCTGGGGTAGTACAACGACAAGGACGACGAGCTAACGTTGCTCGCCCGACCAGCCAAGGCTGAACTGCCCTCCTATCCGGACGGGCGGCAGATGCGGGTTGGTGTGAGCCCTCCCGGACCAGCCGTCTTGAAGACATTGCGAGCGGCAGAGGGGCGTGCTATTTGCGCGCCCCCATTGGGGGATAGTTTAGCGGTAAAACTCCCGGCTCTGACCCGGGCATCCTTGGTTCGAATCCAGGTCCCCCAGCCACGAAATTCACCGATACTTCTCAATGGTCTGCTGACGCTTGGCTCATGCTGGGCTCGAAATTGGTGCTGATTTCGGCGACGATCGATTTGGCTGCTTGGTGAGCGCATGCTGGGAAATGTCTGGAACCGAGGCGGTAAGCGTCTCAATTCCGGGCTGGGATAGTCCTAAAGACCAAGTGCGCCGGCACATCGAACCCACGGACCTCGCGGTAAAACGCGATCAGCCTGAACGGCGCCGTAGATTGCTTCCGTGGAAATGACGATCCCGGGCTGATCCATCGTGATCGGTCCGTTGACGATGATCCGGGTCGTGATGCCGTCGCCAAGCCGGCGGTGATGCGTAATCGTTCGGCGCGTCGGATGCACAATAAGATAGTGCGCGACCGACGGCACACCGAAATAGTCAGCCAACTTGCCGCCGGTATCCGTGGACGTCGTCCCAGGTGAGAGGACTTCGACGATAATCAATCGCCGGTTCAAAGTCACTGTCGCCAGTTTTGACCGTCGCGCCATCGGGCAATGCCTGGCAAGGCACCCCTGCGACGGTCACTTCCCGGTCCAGCGCCTTGTAACTTGCTCCCTTGACCCGCACAGGTGCGCACTGCACTCGGGCGACATGGCCACGATCCACACCCGCTGGCCCTCAAATTGTCCGCGGCTGGAACTCGCTGGTATCGTCGGTCGTTGACAAAATCGGGGGGCGCTGCGCAATTGACGGGTAAGGGGAATTGAAACCATGATCCGTATTTTGATCTTGGCAACAATGGTTGCACTGGCGCCGTTGTCTCTGACGCGAGCGGCCGATTTGAATGGTGTAGCGATGCCCGATACGCGAATGGCGGACGGGACCCAAGTGCAGCTGAATGGCATCGGGCTTCGTACTTTCTCCGTTCTTCGCATTCCGATCTATGTGGCCGGTTTGTATTTGGAACGGCGAAATGACAACCCTGACGCAATTATGCACTCTACGGAAACCAAACTGCTCGACATTCGGTTTCTACGCGATGTAGACGCCGAAGCTGCCCGAAAGGCGTGGGTGGAAGGCTTTGAGGGAAATTGCAAAAAGCCTTGTTCGCTTGATCCGCACGACGTCCAGCGGTTTCTCGCGGCGGTTCCTGCCGTGCATAACGGCGATGAGACAACGCTTCTGTTTACCCCGAACGGCGTCGGCGTAAGGCTTAATGGTCAATCCATGGGCGCCATCAACGATCCCCACTTTGCCGAAATAATGCTCGCCACCTTCATCGGCGTTGAGCCTCCGACGCCCCGGTTGAAACGACAATTGCTCGGCGACCGGAATTGAAGCCCACAGAATAGTCTCCGGTCAGTCTACAGACCGACTGATTGGCGAAGGCCAGCAACGAAAGCGGACCGTCAGCTGTCTATCAATATGCCGATGGACAAGCGGCAAGGCGACCGAACAAATGTCGCAGCCCGCCCTCCCGGGCAGCGCCGCGACATGATTGCTACGGGCGTGGTGAGCGCGCGGATATGCCCAAGGATTGATTCTTCTCGACTGAAATTGCGCTATCGCATTAGTATCGCGGTTTCGTGATCCCGGGAGAATGAGATGACTCCAAGCTGCCTGCCACTGATCAATGAAGCGGACTACTCTAGCTTTCAGCGAATGATCGAGGAGCTTATGGACGTCTCTTACGAGGAATGGCAGCAAGATCACCACAAGGCCGTGTCCTACCGGCGGTCTCGAAACGGATCGCGCGAAGTCGCGATCACTCCCGCCCAGTTCAACTCATGGCTAAAAAAGCATAGGCTGGACGCTCACCTTGAGCTTCTCTGGTCCTGCGTAGAGGAAATGGCGGATAGCCCATCGAACCGCGCGTCGGCAGAGCCGTGACGCGTGGCCGCGCCACCTGAAGCCTGTAGCGGCGAACTCCGCTTATCCGGCGCCGGTGAGCCGGCGAACTCAATTACTTCCAAGACCACCCGCGCCGCCACCTCATCAACTGCGACAACGACCTCCGGGCTCTGCGTAGCGCCCGGCTCGAACCGGCAGCCCTCGACAGCATAGACAATAAGCCTGTTCGGCAACTGCCCGAGCGCATGTCCCAGAGCGACCGCATCCGCCACCCCGAACGCGTGCGTGGAGGCCAATGCCAGTCCACTGGGTAGCGGCTCCCGCAGCAGATCGATCCGATGGATGGAACCTGGCGTGGTAATCGAGGCAGCCGCATCGATCAGCACCACCGCGTCTCGTCCGGTCCAGTCCTCGAGCAATCCTATCATGTCGCCGGCCCGCTCGACGATCGTCACCTCGCGCGGAACCCGCCCAACAAGACTTCGCGTGACGAGTGGGCCGATCGCGTCATCGCCACAATCCGGATTGCCGATCCCGACCACCAGCACACCCGTCACTCCCGATGCACCGACAGCTTCAGGAAGTGGCAGGAGCACGAAATGCAAGGGTCGTGGTTGCGGATGGCCTGTTCGCAGCGGTGGCGCAGCTTGTCATCGGCGAAATCGATCGCGTCCGTCGCGACCTCGACCAAATCCTCTTCGATGCTCCGCTGGTTCTGTGAAGTCGGCGGAACAATGCAGGCATTGAGGATGCTGCCGTCCTCTGCCAGGGCGTAGCGATGATACAGCATGCCCCGCGGCGCCTCGGTGGCCGCATGCCCGGTCCCGGCACGAGGCTCGGCCGGCACGAACGGCGCATCCGGCGGCTCGTAGGCGGCGATAACACGGAGCGCCTCGTCACAGGCATAAACCAGTTCAACCCCACGCACGATAATGCTACGAAACGGATTATTGCATTTCGGCCCAAGTCCGCACTCGGCAGCCAGCGCCTGCAGGTGCGCGGGTAGGCGATCAAAATTAAGATTATAGCGGGCCAGCGGCCCAGTCAGGTAGCTTCCGCGACGCTTCACCACCGAGTGGAGCGCGGTCGTGTATGCGACGTGCCGTTCCTCGAATTCACTGTCGAAGTCGGCCGCGGCAATGTCCAGGCCGCGGCTGGAAACGATGCGGCCCTCGTTAAGCGGGTATTCCTCCGGGTGGCGCACCGCAACGAACTCATAGTCGCGCTCAATCTCCGGGAACGGGAAGCCCGCTACCCACCGCAACGTTGCCACGGCACGATCGCGCGCCCATTTCAACCCCTCCGTGACCGGGCCAAATTCCTTCCGGTTGGGCACGCGGTAAAAGCCGCCGACGCGGACATTCACCGGGTGGATCTCGCGCCCGCCGAGCAGTCGCAGCAGTTCGTTGCCGGCCTTCTTCAGCGCCAGTCCGCCCCGCACCGCGTCGCCATGCTCCCGCGCCATCTGCATGCCGTCTTCGTAACCCAGGAAGTCCGGCGCATGCAGCATCACCACATGCAGCGCATGGCTCTCGATCCACTCGCCGCAATACAGCAGCCGGCGCAGCGCCCTCAGTTGCCCGCCGACCGAAATGCCGAGCGCGTCCTCCATCGCGTGCACGGAACTCATTTGATACGCCACCGGGCAGATGCCGCAGATGCGCGCAGTGATGTCGGGCGCCTCGGCGTAGCCGCGACCACGAAGCAGTGCCTCGAACAGCCGCGGCGGCTCGAAAATCTTCAGCTTTGCCGACGTGACGCGTCCATCCTTGATCCGTAGATCGAGCGCGCCCTCACCCTCGACGCGGGCAATCAGGTCGACCTTGATCGTCTTATTCGCCATGCGCGTCACTCTCGAGCCGGAACGGTTCGGCAGCGGCATTGAACGTGCGGAACACCCGATGCACATCGCGTTCCGTGGCGCCGAGGCGCTTCCACTCCGCCGCCAATGCCGCCGTGTTCGGCGTTTCCATCGGGCCGAAGCATCCGTAGCAGCCGCGGTTATAGGCGGGACAGATCGCGCCGCAGCCGGCATGGGTGACTGGGCCCAGGCAGGGGGTGCCTTTCACCATGACGCAAGCGGTGCCACGCAGCTTGCACTCGACGCAGACGCTATTCCCGGCGATTGCCGGCTTGCGACCGGCAAGGAACGCTGACAGCACCTCCAGCAGTTGCGTCTTGTTGATCGGGCAGCCGCGGAGCTCGAAATCCACCTTCACGTGGGCGGAGATCGGCGTCGAGGTCGCCAGCGTCTTGATGTACTTCGGCGACGCATAGACTGCCGCCACGAACTCATCCACCTCGGCAAAATTGCGCAGCGCCTGAATGCCCCCGGCCGTGGCGCAAGCGCCGATCGTCACCACCGCTTTCGACTGTTTGCGCACCTGCTGTATGCGCTTCGCGTCATGCGGCGTGGTGATCGAACCTTCGACCAGCGACACGTCGAACGGCCCCTTTGCCATCGCGCTGGAAGCTTCGGGGAATAGTGCGATCTCGACCGCATCGGCCACCGCCAGCAACTCATCCTCGCAGTCGAGGAGTGAAAGCTGACAGCCGTCGCAGGAGGCAAATTTCCACACCGCAAGACGGGGACGTGATTTGGCTGCCATGTCAGATCTCCCGGATGGCGAGGAAGCCGGCGATGCGGTCGTAGCTCATGACCGGGCCATCCTTGCAGATGAAGTCGGGGCCGAACTGGCAATGCCCGCACAAACCGACAGCGCATTTCATATTGCGCTCCATCGACAGATAGATCTGCTTGGGCGGCACGCCTGCGCCCAACAGCGCTGTGGCGGTAAACCGCATCATTACCTCAGGCCCACAGACCATCGCCACAGTGTGGTCCGGATCGAACCCGGCACGCGAGACCAGTTTCGGCACCACTCCAACATCGCCGTGCCAACTGGCGTCGGCATGATCGACCGTGACCATGAGCTCGATATCCAGCCGTCGCCGCCAGTTCTCTAGCTCCGATCGGAACAGAATCTCTTTCGGGCTTCGGGTGCCATAGAGGATTACCACACGCCCGTAGCGCGCTCGGTTTGCCAGCACCTGGTAGATCGCCGGCCGCAGCGGCGCGAGGCCCAGACCGCCCGCGACGATTACCACGTCACTGCCCTCAGCGGCCGTGGCTGGCCAAGCGGTACCGTAGGGCCCGCGCACCCCGACCACCGCGCCTGTCCCCAGTCGTGCGATGGCCCCGCTGACCGCGCCGACATCGCGAACCGTGTGGACAAACACGCCGGTCCGCGCCGGGTCCCCGCTCATGCTGATCGCCACTTCGCCGATCCCGAACGCGTACAGCATGTTGAACTGGCCCGGCAGGAAGGAGGGCACCTCACCGGCGACCGGGACCAGTTCCAGCGTCGCTATGTCAGGCAGTTCGCGCCGGGCGCGATGAACCCGATAAGCCAGCGGCACCCACGGGTCGAGCTCGGCTGCGTGGCTCACGCGCTCCGGGTCCCATATACGTCGAGCAACTGCATCCGCGCGTCCTCCAACCGTCCGACCACCAACGGCAGAAAGCGCTTCATCATCTCGTAGCCGAGATGATTATCAGCCTCGCACTTGTCGCGCAGACACTTGGCATCGACACCGATAGCGCGAACCAATTCCCGGGCGCGGGCATCGAATCGCCACCGATACGGCGGAACCAGCCAGGAGACGCCAACGACGGCACCCTCGTGTTCGGTCGATACCACCACCGCCGGCTGACCGGGCGGCAGAATCTCCAACGCTACTGAACCATGCCGGATCAAAAAGAACTCGTTCGCGGCGTCGCCTTCATGAAAAAGATACTGGCCCGGATCGAAGCGATGATTGCGCACGCAGCCGGTAATGACTTCAGCCAGCTTCGGATCCAGGCCGGTGAAGAATGGATGCGCCAGGACGATGCGTTCAAGCCCCTCCATGTCGGGCCTCCGTCGTGTTGCCGGGGTTGGCGCGTATCGCGGCCGCCTCGGCGGTGATGTCGATGCCGGTCGGGCACCAGGTGATGCAGCGTCCACAGCCGACGCAGCCCGACGTGCCGAACTGGTCGATCCAACTCGCCAGCTTGTGCGTCATCCATTGCCGGTATCGCGACTTCCCCTCGGTGCGGACGCTGCCCCCGTGAATGTAGGAAAAATCGAGCGAGAAGCATGAATCCCAGCGCTTTACCCGTTCCGCGGTCTGGCCGGTCAGATCAGTATGATCCTCGACTGTCGTGCAGAAACAAGTCGGACAGACCATGGTGCAATTGGCGCATGTCAGGCAACGGGCAGCGACGTCGTCCCATTGCTTGTGCGTCGGGTTGCCTTGCAGCAACTCCTTAAGCCCGTTGGTATCCAAATGACGCCCCATCTGGCCCGCGGTGCGCTTGACAACGGCCTCGGCTGCTTCGCGCTGTTCCGGTGAGGCTGGGCCGCGCGGCAACTCGGCCAGCACCGCCGAGCCGATCGCGCTTCCGACCTCGACGAGAAATCGATGATCTTCGCCGTTGATCAATTCGGTCAGCGCCAGATCGAAGCCGGCCTCCACTTTCGGCCCAGTGTTCATCGAAACGCAAAAGCAGGTACCTCCCGCCTGACCGCAGTTTACGGCGACGATGAAATTATCGTGACGGCGCCTGCGATAGGCGGTGTCGGGGTAGGGGCTATCGATTAACACTCGATCCTGAATGGCGATCGCGTGCACTTCACAGGAGCGCACACCGATAAATGCTAATTTCGGCGGCGCTTCCTGCGGCTGGAGGACGGCAAATCCCCCATCACTCTCGCGGCGCGCCTGCCACATCCGTTCGGTTGGCGGGTGTAGAAAGCGCTTCCAGGAGTGAGGCCCAACCGCGTAACCGAATAACGCCCGGTCCGGCCGGTGTTCTAACCGATAGCGCCCAGCATCCTGCTGATCGGTCCAGCCCGCGGGAAGGTCGGCCAAGTCGCTCAAGGTGTCATAAATAATCGCGCCGTCGCGCAGGGTTGGTCCAACTACTTGATAGCCCCGGCTGACAAGCCCCGTGATCAGCGCCTGCAAACCGTCCGGGGTAAGCACGGCCTTTGCTCCCACTTCCGGTGCATCGTGCTCCATCCGGACCTCCTGAGGTTGCGAGTTGTAGTACACTACCACTGTTGCTACCCGCGTGCGAGAGACCTGTTCTGTCGTCTCGGCATGCGCAGCGTCGTCGACGTGATCGCCTGAGCCCGATTTCTGCCAATACCGAAAACTCCAGCTGCGGTCGCTGGGTGGGGTTTTTGTTATTGTCCGCGCGGTTCGGGAAATGCGCTAGATAGCCTCACACTTCATGCTGTCCAACTCGCGAACGCCTGAGACCCCGCACCCCGATCTTTCT